>JAKVCO010000002.1:0-123372 GCA_022448245.1 Paracoccaceae bacterium | reverse complement strand
ACGTGGGCTGATAGGGCGGGATGGGGGGGGGGGGGGGGGGGGGGGGGGGGGGGGGGGGGGGGGGGGGCGGGGGGGGGGGGGGGGGCGGGGGGGGGGGGGGGGGGGGGGGGGGGGGAGAGGGGGGGGGGAGGGGGGGGGGGGTGCCCGGCGCGCTCCCCGAAGTACGCAGCACAGAGAAGGTGGTGCGCCATGGATTTCTTTTTCCCATTTGAGACGCAAGGTGAGGTCGGGCGCTACGCGCCGATGGGCTACACTGTCGCGTGGTTGCCCGTGGATTTTGCGAACGCGCTGCCGGAGCCTGCGCGGGGCCGGCCGCGGGTTGTGGGCGAGCATTCTGGTGTGGCGTTCAAGGGCGCGTTGCATCCGACTTCAGATGGGCGTGCGTATTTCATTTTTTCGAAGGATATGCGGAAGAAGACCGGTCTGGGCGAGGGGGACCCGGTGCGTATCGCGTTTCGATACGATGACCCTGTCGCGGTGGATGTCCCTGAAGCCCTCGCGTGCGCTTTGCGTGAGGTGGAAATGGACGAGGTTTGGGATGGGCTCGCTGCGGGGACGCGGCGGCGCTTTGCCCATCGTGTGACCTCGGCCAAGACCGAGCCCACGCGCTTGAAGCGTGTGGCAGAAGTGCTTCTTGCCCTCGAAGACCCAAACCCTTCGCCCTATCTCAAATGGCGTAAGTAGTTGACTTGGCGCGGGCGCCGCGCCAACGCTTTGCCCATGATCGATGTGCGCCCGGTCTCTTATGTCATTGCATTGCTCGTGGCGGCGCTCGGCGTGACCATGCTCATTCCGGCTGGCGTGGACTTCCTTTACGGCAACGGGCACGGCGGCGTGTTCCTTCAATCCGCGGCGGTCACGTTCCTTGTGGGGCTATTTGTTGCGCTGGCCACCCATAACGTGAACCGTGGCGGGCTCTCGCTGCAGGAGACGTTTCTGCTGACGACGAGTGTCTGGGTGGCGTTGCCGATTTTTGGGGCGATCCCCTTTCTGATCGGGTCGACGGCCGCCACGCCGACGGATGCGTTTTTCGAGGCAATGTCGGGTTTAACGACGACGGGGGCGACCGTGTTCTCAGGCCTTGATGATATGCCGGAGGGGCTGCTTGTGTGGCGGGCGATCCTGCAGTGGCTGGGCGGCGTGGGCATCATTGTTGTGGCCATGGTGTTTCTCCCGGAGCTTCGCGTTGGCGGCATGCAGATCTTCCGATCCGAGGGCTTTGACACGATGGGGAAGATTTTGCCCCGTGCGGCGCAGATCGCCCAGCAGATCTCCGTGATTTACGTGGCGCTGACGGTGCTCTGCGCCGGTGCCTACGCGTTGGCGGGGTTGTCGTTCTTTGACGCCGTGCTCCATGCCCTGACCACCGTTTCAACGGGTGGATTTTCCACGCGCGATGCGAGTTTCGGAGCGTTTGGTGCCTTTGCGCAGTTCATCTGCATCTTCTTCATGATCCTGGCCGCGCTGCCCTTCGTGCGCTTTGTTCAGCTTGTGAATGGGGAGCCTCAGCCTCTCTTTAAAGATCGCCAGGTCCACGGGCTCCTCACCGTGCTTGGTGCTGTGACGTTGTCGGTCACGATCTGGATCTGGTTGCGCAGCGATGTTGTGAGTTTCGAGGCCTTCCGCGCGGCGCTTTTTAACGCGACTTCGCTCATCACGGGCACGGGCTATGCCAGCGCGGACTACATGCAGTGGGGCAGCTTCGCGATCGTGGCGCTTTTCTTCATTGGGCTTGTGGGCGGTTGCGCTGGGTCAACGAGCTGTTCTGTGAAGATCTTCCGCTATCAGCTGCTGTTTGCGTCGGTGCGTGCGCAGGTCCGGCAGATCTATTCGCCGTCAGGCGTCTTCACGCCGCGCTATGAAGGGCGCCCGGTGGGGCAGGACGTCGTCGACTCCGTCATGTCCTTCTTCGTGGTGTTCATCGCTGCGCTCGTTCTCTTGGCTGTTCTGTTGTCGATGACGGGCCTTGATGTGATTACTTCGGTCTCCGGCGCGGCGGCGGCACTGGCAAACATCGGTCCGGGCCTTGGGTCCGAGATCGGGCCTTCGGAAGACTATGGTTCGCTGAATGACACGGCCAAGTGGCTGTTGTCCTTCGGGATGCTTCTTGGGCGGCTCGAGCTGATGGCCGTCCTTGTCCTCTTCACTCGTGCTTTCTGGAATAGCTGATGACTACTCGCCCTCTCGGTGCTCAAATCTCTCACATGCTTGCGGCGCGGGGCGTCGATACGATCTTTGGGATCCCGGGCGTTCATAATCAGGAAATGTATCGCGGTATCGAGGAGGCCGGCATCACCCATGTGTTGGCGCGCCATGAGCAAGGCGCGGGTTTCATGGCGGACGGTTATGCGCGGGCCAGTGGGCGACCGGGCGTGTGTTACGTCATCACGGGGCCGGGCCTGACTAACGCGATGACGCCGCTAGGTCAGGCCTATTCGGATAGTGTGCCGGTGCTTGCGATTTCGTCATGCCTCGATGAGACGGCTGCGACCCAGGGGCAGCTTCACCAGATGAAGGACCAGCGTGCGGCGGCGGAAACGGTTTGCGATTGGTCACATGAAGCGCGCACGGCTCAGGCGGCTTACGCCCTTATTGATCGCGCGTTGCAGGAGTTCGAGACGCTGCGCCCGCGCCCCAAGCACATTCAGGTGCCTATCGCGGCCCTTGAAGGGCGTGCGCCCGAGCCTCCACGGAGTTATGCGCTGTGCCGCCAGAACACGGTCGATATCAGCGCCTGCTTTGACCCTATCCTCGCGGCCAAGCGGCCGCTTTTCATCTTGGGTGGCGGCGCAAAGAACAGTCAATTCACCATCCAGAATGCGTTGAGCAAGCTTGGCGCTGCAGCCTTCGAGACCTACGCGGGACGCGGCCTCGCCCAAAGGCTTGCGCGCAACTTTGGGACGTTCCTCGCCCGCTCTGACAGCGCTGATGTGATCGGGGCAGCGGATGTTGTGGTCCTCGTGGGGACCGAGCTGGCTGAGACTGACCTTTGGCGTACCGATCCCGGGCTGCAAGGACGTGTGATCCATGTGGATGTAGATCCCGCCAGCTTCCGCTTTGAGGGGGCGTTGAACCTGCAATGCACGGCCGGGGCTTTCTTCGAGGAGCTTCTGCAAAAGCTTGAGGGCCACACGGCCGTTGCAGATTGGACCGATGAAGAGGTCGCGAATGCCCGGGCAACCTGGCGGGCGCAGGTTATGGCTGAACGGCCCGGCATCACTCAGGTAGCTGACGCGCTCTATGAGGTCGTCGCCGACATGGATTGCACGATCTTCTCGGACATGACCCAATTCGCCTACGCCGCAAAGGAAACCTGGCCGTGTGAGTTCGAGGGCCGCTGGCACCACCCCACGGGCTTTGGCACGTTAGGCTACGCTTTGCCTGCTGCGATCGGCGGTGTGGTGGCACGGGGCGGCGCGCCTACGATGGCCATCGCAGGCGACTACGGCTTTCAGTACACGGTGCAGGAACTCGGCACTGCTGTGGAGCTCGGGCTGCCGCTTCCCATCATCCTTTGGGACAATGGGAAGCTGAAGGAAATTGAAGAGAGCATGGTGCGGGCGCAAATCCCGCCAAACGCAGTAATCGCGCACAACCCAGACTTTGTGGCCCTCGCCAAGGCCTATGGCGCCTATGGTGAGGCGCCAAAGTCGCTTGCCGAGATGCAAGAGCTTACTCGCGCGGCGTTAGAGGCGGATGGGCCGACGCTCATCTATGTCACGCCTGAGGTGTTGGAAGGATAGGGGGCTCGCCCCTATCCCTTACCAGCACTGGACGAGGACGGTGATGTCGTCGGCGAGGGCGGCGATCTCAACTGGATCCATGCGCGCAGGCACAGACACTTCGCGGATCGCTACACCTTCGGCAGCAAGGCGGTTACGGATCGTGTCGGTGTCGAGCGCAAAGCGCACATTCTGCGGCAGGATCTGACCGGCAGCCTCGGGCGCCGGGCGCAGGAGGCCAAGAACAGCACCGCCCAGATCAAAGACCGGGCCGCCGCTGTCGCCGGGTTCGGCCAAAAGCTCGAGCCGTTTCATCGTGTCTTCCCCGTCGAGACCGCGCAGATCGGCAATCGTGCCCAGCGTCAGCGTCGGTGCGCCAAGGTCCCCACCGTAGGAGAAGCCAGCGGCGGCAACTTCACCGCGAAGGCGTGGCACAGCGGCCTGGAACGTGGCGTAGTCGATGGGCGCGATGGCCTGGCGTGGGCGCAGCATCGCAAGGCCCAGATCGGCATCCGCAAAGACAACATCGGCATCCACGCCGTCGCCCAGCGAGATGCGCTCGCAAGAGCCAAGCGTCTCGGTCGCGGTCAGAACTGTGCCTGCCGCATCAATGAAAAAGCCGGTTGCCTCCAGCTGGGGCTGGCGAATTTCGAGGCCTGCCAGAAGGTCGATGCTTTGGTTTTCGTCGGGCACCGCAATCGCGGGATCAAGTGCGCCAGGCAACGCCTGGAACGAGGTGCGCATCTCTTGCAGCACGCGGCGCAGGCGCTTTTCATCGTTGGCAGGCCAGACGAGCATAAAGCCTTTCATGACGCCTTCTTCGTAGCGCACCTCGATGGTGGTGTGGCGCGTGGCATCGATTCCGGTGATCGTGAACACGTTGCGGCCCAATTCGCGCGGGCCCTGCGTTGGCACAACATCGAGCGTCTGAAGCACGTTGAAGAGGCCCTGGAACCGTGCGCGGCTCCCTCCCTGGGAGATGAGCGACATCGAGATGCCTTCGCTGCCAGTCGCCTCGTAGTGCGCGAAGGGCGGCTCGTATTCCTTCAGCGCGATCTGCTCCATGGGCATTTTCATGGAGATGCCGGCTTCGAAGTCTGTCGTCTGGACGAGGCCCAAGCCATCAAGGATCGAGTTATAGCTTTGGATCAGTGCTGCGCGTTGCACCGTCGTGAGGATCCCGGTTTCTTCAAAGCCATTGGCAGCCTGCCAAGCTGACATAGAGGCCCGCGTGCCGCGCCCGAAAAGGCCGTCGATGGTGGAGTTGTAGAATCCTTCTGCCGCGAGAGCCGTCTGCAAGAGGCGCTTTTCATCCCGTGACAGCGCATTCTCGGCCGCGCGCGCCTGTTGAGGCGTCTCATCGGGGACTACGAGCTCTGCCGGGGTCTCGTTGGTCTCGGCTACGGGCTCGACGGCCGGTGTCGGGGTGTTCTGAGCCGTAATCACACCGCGCGCAGGATCGAGATCATTGGCGCCGATGGGCCAGAACTGACGCACAAAACGTGCCGGTTCGGCGAGGTAACTATCTGTGGGGATCACGCCCTGGACGCGAAGGCGCGCCAGTCGAAGCTCCGCATCGGCGCGGTCATAGGGGCCAAGAGCAATACTGTACCAGCGTGCGTTGATCTGAAAGCCCGCCACGTCGGGCAGAACGTTTGCGTAGTTGCGCAATGCGTTCTCCGCCTCGCGCAGGTTCGGCTGTGCCTCGATTTGAATCCAAACTCTGTCCTGAGCCAGGGCAGCGACCGCCCCAAACATCCACACGCACAGCGCTAAAATGAGCTGTTTCATCCCTAAAAATCCCTCAGCCAGAAACTTGGCGCACTATCGGTCAGCGGAAGCAGGCTTTGAAGCGGAAAACCGTTGCAGCGCCTGCGAGAGGCCTGCGTTTTTCGCGGCTGTCACTTACCTGCTACAGCGCGGCATCCCCGCAGGTTGACCGTCCGCAGGGGGAGGGCTAGTGAACTCGCGCTTTTATAGGGGCATGCTCATGGCCAGCGACACCGTCACCACGCCGAAATCCTTCCAGGAAATCATCTTGCGCCTACAGGCGTATTGGGGTGCGCGAGGTTGCGCGGTGCTGCAACCCTACGACATGGAAGTTGGGGCGGGGACATTCCATCCGGCCACGACCCTGCGCTCGCTCGGCACGCGCCAATGGGCGGCGGCCTACGTGCAGCCTTCGCGCCGTCCCACCGATGGCCGCTACGGCGAAAACCCCAACCGGTTGCAGCATTATTACCAGTATCAGGTGCTCATTAAGCCGTCGCCGCCGGATCTTCAGGATCTCTATCTGGGCTCGCTCGAGGCGATCGGGATCGACATGTCACTCCACGACATTCGCTTCGTCGAGGACGATTGGGAGAGCCCGACGCTCGGCGCCTGGGGCCTCGGGTGGGAGGTCTGGTGCGACGGGATGGAGGTGAGCCAATTCACCTATTTCCAACAGGTGGGCGGGCATGATTGCTACCCGGTGTCGGGTGAGCTGACTTACGGGCTTGAGCGTCTGGCAATGTATGTGCTCGGCGTCGATCACGTCATGGAGATGCCCTACAACGATCCGCAGTCGCCCATCCCGCTGAAATACGGTGACGTCTTCCGCCAGACGGAAGAGGAGTATTCGCGCTGGAACTTTGACGTGGCCAATACCGAGGTGCTGCTCAAGCACTTTGAGGACGCAGAGGCCGCCTGCAACGCGATCCTTGATGAGCGCTATGATGATCCCAAGACCGGCAAGCGCATCGTGATGGCGCATCCGGCCTACGATCAGTGCATCAAGGCCAGCCACCTCTTTAACCTGCTCGATGCGCGGGGCGTGATCTCCGTGACCGAGCGGCAGAGCTATATCCTTCGCGTGCGCACCCTTGCTAAGCGGTGTGCTGATGCCTTCGTGCAAACCGAAGCCGGCGGTTGGGAGGCAGCGTGATGATTGTTCGCGCGAATGCGCCAAGCCCGACCTCGGGTGGGCGTGCTTTCTCAGCTTGGCTCCCCGGCGCCTCAGACCAAGCCTTTGGTCGGTCGAAGGTCGCCATCGCAGGAAGCCCTCCCGGGGGGGAGGTCGGGCTTGGCGCATACGCGCCGGGTGCTCTGCCGCGCCTCTCTGAGCTTTGATCCCATGGCCGGCAAACTCGTCTCCATCTTCATCCTGCTCTCGGCCGCGCTGATCGGCGGCGGGATCTATTGGGCCTACAACTTTTGGTACTACGAAGAAGTCACTGTGGACGCCGACGGCGTGCAGCTGACATCGCTCGCCTCGGGCACACCAGAAGCCATCGCGTTCTCTGGAGCGCAGGCGATCGACGCCGTGTCATCGCCCATTCGCTACCGTGCTTGCTTCCAAACCGAACTGACGCCCGCAGAGGCGTCCGAGACATTCGAGATGTTCGAAGACCCCGAGCCGCTCAACGCGCCGCCTTGGTTTGATTGCTTTGATGCCCTCGCGCTGGGCGACGCGCTCCGCGCAGGCACGGCCATCGCTTTCACAGGTGAACGCAACATCACCTACGGGATCGACCGCGTCGTCGCGATCACCCAAGATGGCCGCGGCTTCGTGTGGCACCAGCTCAACGAATGCGGCGACAAGCTCTATGACGGCACCCCCGCGGGCGAAAACTGCCCCGAAAGGACGAATTGATGCCTGATCTTCTGATCGAACTCTTCTCCGAGGAAATTCCTGCCAGACTTCAAAAGGATGCATCTGCGACCTTAGAAAGAAAGGTAACCGACGAGCTCTTCGAAGCGGGGTTAATTTATGAGAGCTCAGAACACTATTCGACACCGCGCCGCCTAACGCTGCACGTCAAAGGCCTCCTCGCAGAGAGCCCCACGACCGTGGAAGAGCGTAAAGGCCCCAAGGTCGGCGCGCCGGACAAGGCGCTCGAAGGCTTCCTGCGTGGCGCAGGCGTCTCGAAAGACGATCTCGAAATCCGGGATGACAAGAAGGGCCAAGTCTACTTTGCCCAGATCACGAAAGCGGGCCGTCCTGCGCCTGCGATCATCGCCGAAGTCCTTGAGAAGACGATCCGCACCTTCCCATGGCCGAAGTCCATGCGCTGGGGGGCAGGGAGCCTGAAATGGGTGCGCCCCCTGCAATCGATCCTCTGCGTGCTCGATGGGGCGGTGGTGCCTGTGACCGTTGATCAGTTCGAGGCCGGTGCCGAGACCGGCGGGCATCGCTTCATGGCACCCACACGTTTCACCGTGCGCGATTTCGCGGATTACGAGGCGCAGCTGCGTGGGGCCCACGTGATCCTGCGCCCGGCTGAGCGTCAGGAGATGATCTGGACCGACGCCGTCAAACAGGCCGAGGCCGCAGGGCTAGAGGTGGTCGAAGACCGCGGGCTTTTGGCTGAGGTCGCGGGCCTCGTCGAATGGCCTGTCGTGCTGATGGGCGACATTGGGGAGGATTTCCTCGCCCTGCCGCCGGAGGTGCTGCAGACCTCCATGAAAGAGCATCAGAAGTTCTTCTCTGTCCGTAACGCCGCCACGGGCCGGATTGAGAAGTTCATCACCGTGGCGAACCGCGAGACCGCTGATGACGGCGCGACGATCCTGGCGGGGAACCAAAAGGTTCTCGCGGCGCGCCTGTCAGACGCCAAGTTCTTTTGGGAGAACGACCTGCGCGAGGCCAAGGCGGGCATGGGCGCGTGGACGGGTGCGCTCGAAAACGTCACGTTCCACGCGAAACTCGGCACGCAAGCCGAGCGCATCGCGCGCATCGCGGCGCTGGCCAAAGAGCTCGCCCCCATTGTGGGCGCAGATCCCGCGCAGGCCGAAGAAGCCGCGCGCATCGCGAAAGCCGATCTCGCGTCTGAGATGGTCTACGAGTTCCCCGAACTCCAAGGCATCATGGGCCGCTACTATGCTCTCGAAGCTGGCCACGCGCCTGACGTGGCCAATGCCGCGCGCGATCACTATGCGCCGCTCGGCCCCTCGGACGATGTCCCGACGGAGCCTGTTTCCGTGGCCGTGTCGCTCGCTGAAAAGCTCGACATCCTCACCGGGTTCTGGGCCATCGACGAAAAGCCCACCGGCTCCAAGGACCCCTACGCCCTGCGCCGCGCGGCGTTGGGTGTGATCCGGCTTTTGCTGGACAACGACACACGCCTTTCGCTGAATGACCGTTTCGACGGCGAGTGGTCGGAGAACCTGCTGTATTTCTTCCATGACCGCCTGAAGGTCTACCTGCGCGACCGTGGCATCCGTCACGACGTGATCGACGCCTGTCTCGCGATGGCGGGTGACGACGATCTGACCCTCCTCGTGAAACGCGCCACGGCGCTGCAAGAGGTGATGAATACCGAGGACGGCACGAACCTCGTCCAAGGGTTTAAGCGAGCCAACAACCTACTCAGCCAGGCGGAAGAGAAAGACGGCGTCGAATATTCCTACGGCGCGGACATGAAATTCGCGGAAGCGGAGGAGGAGAAGGCCCTCTTTGCCGCTTTGGAAACCGCCGAGGGTAAAATTGCCCCTGCGATGGGTTCGGAGGATTTCGTGACGGCCATGGCTGCGATGGCAGAGCTGCGCGCGCCTATTGATGCGTTCTTTGAAGCCGTGAAGATCAATGCCGACAGCGAAGTGGTGCGCCGCAATCGTCTCAACCTCCTCAGCCAGATCCGCACGACGGTGGGGCAGGTGGCAGACCTCACGAAAGTCGAGGGCTGACATAAAGCCGTTACTTTTGCGGCAGCTCTTGATCCGAATCGCCTAAATTGTAATCTGCGGCGAAAGGAATGCCGCAGTGCAGCGCAAAAATCTAAGCGACGAGATCGTCACCGACATCGCGCCCATCACCTCCGACGCCTACATGAAAGCGCGTTATCACGGGGGCCGGGCCAAGTGCCTGCAAAGGCTGATCCGGCTCGGCATGCCGGTGCCGGTCACATCCGCGCTGTGCTTTGAGACGGTGCGCGGCATTGGCGAGGGCCAGCCCGTAGATCTTGCGACGATCATGACGCCGTTCTCGGCAGACAGCCTCCTATCGGTGCGGCCTTCATCGGAGAACGCGGATTGGGGCGGCCCGGCGGCGATCCTGCAGATCGGGATTAATGACGCGCGCCATGCGGCACTTTGCGAGATCATTGGCGAAGACGCGGCGACGGCGCTCTATCTCAAGTTCATTCGATCCTACGCGCTCCACGTTGCGCGGCTTGACGATGATGACTTTCCCGATGCAGAGCCCGATGCAGCAGGGCTGAAAGCCACGCTTGCGGCCTACGAAGACGTCGCAGAGGAGCCGTTTCCGCAAGACCGTGGGGTGCAGCTCGCGGCTGTGCTTCGGTCCATGGCGCGCGCTTGGGGCGGGACGACGGCGCGACTACTTCGCCAGGCACAAGGGGCACCTGCGGATGCGGGGCTAGGCCTCATTGTGCAAGAGATGGCGCCAACGCCCGGCCCGGGGGAGCGTGGATCGGGCGAGATCCATTTTATCGACACGGAGACCGGCCTGCCGCAGGTCACTGGACGCTACAAAAGCCGTGCCGGCGCGCGTGATGTGCTGGGCGAGGCTGATGAGATTTACCTGACGAAGGACCCGCGCGGCCCGTCATTAGAAGAACTTGAGCCCGCCGCCTTCGCGCAGCTCATCGAATATGGGACCATCGCTCGCGCCAAGCTGCGCGAAGAAATGCAGATCAAGTTCGCGATTGAGAAAGGCACCCTTGCGATCCTCGACGCGGTACGTGTCCCGCGCAACTCGCGCGCGTCGGTGAAAGTGGCGGTAAGCCTCGCTGAAGACGGCATCATTGATACCAAGACAGCGCTGCAACGCATTGAACCGGCAGCGCTTTCGGAGCTCCTGCACTCCCAGGTCGAGGCTGATGCCCCGCGGGATGTGGTCACAAGCGGTATCGCGGCGAGCCCGGGTGCGGCTTGCGGCAAGCTCGTCTTTACGGCTTCTGAGGCTCAAGCCAGCGCGGCGCGGGGTGAGCCTTGTGTCCTCGTGCGGCGTGAGACGTCGCCCGAGGATATTCGCGGGATGCACGTGGCTCAGGCGGTGCTGACAGAACGAGGGGGCATCACTTCCCACGCGGCGGTGATCGGACGTGGCTTTGGCCTTCCGTGCATCGTTGGCGCCTCGGAGATCGAGGTGAACGACCGCGCGCGGACGCTCGTGGTGGGGGATCGAAGCCTTGCCGAAGGCGACATGGTTACGATCGACGGCACAGCGGGAGAGGTGCTCGCAGGTGCCGCGCCGCTGACCAAAGCGGGACTTGATGACAGCGTTGCCACGCTGCTCGGCTGGGCGGACCAGTTCCGTGACATCGGCGTGCGCGCCAATGCCGACACTGCTGCTGAGGCTGAGTCTGCGATTGGCTTTGCCGCTGATGGTTTGGGCCTTTGCCGGACCGAGCACATGTTCTTCGAAGGCGACCGCCTAACGGTGATGCGCGAGATGATCTTTGCCGATACCGCAGAAGATCGCGCTGCCGTGCTTGAGCGTCTCTTGCCGATGCAACGCGCTGATTTCAAGCAGCTTTTCCGTATCATGCAAGGGCGACCCGTCTGCGTGCGTTTGCTCGATCCGCCGCTTCACGAGTTCCTTCCGACAGACCGCGAGGGCCTGCGTGACCTCGCCGCGGCACTGAACCTGCCCGTAAGCGACGTCACAGAGAGGGTGCGGGATCTCTCGGAATACAACCCCATGCTCGGCATGCGGGGCGTGCGCCTCGGGATCACGATCCCCGAGATTTACGACATGCAGGTGCGTGCAATTCTGGAGGCCGCGATCAGCGAAGGCACCATGCCCGAAATCATGATCCCGCTTGTGACGGCCCGAAAGGAAGTGGAGCTCGTCCAGAAGCGCATCGATGCCGTGGGCGCGGCGGTGCGTGCCGAGACGGGGTTGGAGGTGGAATATTCCATCGGCGTGATGGTCGAGACGCCGCGCGCGGCGCTGCGTGCAGGCGATATCGCGCCCCACACGGCGTTCCTGAGCTTTGGTACAAACGACCTCACACAGATGACCTATGGCCTATCGCGCGACGACGCCGGTCGCTTCATGTCGCCCTATGTGCAGCAGGGTGTTTACAACGAGGATCCGTTCCACCGCCTCGATATGGACGGGGTGGGGGAGCTTCTCCAGATCGGTGCAGAGCGTGGACGCGACGCGCGTCCCGAGGTCGTTTTGAGCCTTTGCGGCGAGCATGGCGGTGATCCGGAAGCCATCGCAATGTGCCGCCGCGCCGGATTTACCTATGTCTCCTGCTCGCCGTTCCGTGTGCCCGGAGCACGCCTTGCAGCCGCTCAGATCGCCCTCGCAGAGGTTTTGGAGAGCGCCTGAGCCCGCAGAAATGGGATCTAACGCCCTGTAATAATTACAATATATGGTTAACTTGAGATTGATTGGACTTAGCGCGGGTAATGGTCTAAGTGCTGCCGCCAACGTAAAAGCTAACGATTTATTAATGTTGGAAAGGGGCTGAATATGCGCCTTCTGTACGTTCTTTTGGCAGCCATTACGCTCGCAACTCCGGTTGCTGCTCAACAGCCGCTTGCCATCTCTGGCGCCGTCGCGTTCGAGGCGAAGTCTCTGTCTGCGATTGACAGCCGTAGTGCTGCGCATCTTTTGAACCCGCGCGCGCGTCGCGATGCGCCGAAGGTGCAGTTTGATAAGGCGTGGCTGCGGACCCAGCCTTTCATCGAGGGTGGTGCCGAATGGCGCTGCCTCGCAGAGGCGCTTTACTTCGAGGCGCGGGGGGAGACGATCAAAGGCCAGTTCGCTGTGGCCGAGGTGATCCTGAACCGTGTGGAGAGCTCGTCTTTCCCGTCCACGATCTGCGCCGTCATCAACCAGGGCACGGGCAAACGCTATCAGTGTCAGTTCACCTATACCTGTGACGGCCGTGCGGAGGTGATCTCTGAGCCGCTCGCATGGGAGATGGTGGGTAAAGTGGCACGCTTGTCCATGGCTGGTGCTGCGGGCAACCTCACGGACGGCGCGCAGTTCTACCATACGCAATCTGTCCGCCCGAACTGGTCGCGCGTTTTCGACCACACGGCCACGATCGGATATCATAAATTCTATCGGCGCGGTTGAGACCTGAGGCGTCGCACGCGGGCTTGCTGTTCGCGCGCGCGACGCGTACCGCCTGATTATGACGTCTGATACATCGCTTGCTTTTGCCCATCCCGAGGAACGCGCCCGCGCTGATGCGCCGGAACGTGACCGCATTGCCGTGCGTGAGCTGGTTCTTGAAGCCGACATTGGCGCGTTTCAGGCGGAGCGGGGCGTCACCCAGCGGCTTCGCTTTGACGTGGTTGTAGAGGTCACCCCGCTGCCAGCTGATCTAGCTGACGATGTCGACAAGATCCTAAGCTATGACCGCATCACCGAGGCCATCGAAGCCGCGCTCTCAGAGGAACGGCTGAACCTCCTTGAGACCCTTGCCGAAAGGGTAGCTGAACAGCTGCTGTGGCAGCCGCAGGCCGAACGTGTATTCGTGCGCATCGCCAAGCTTGATCGCGGCCCCGGTACGTTGGGGGTGGAGATCGTGCGGTCTCACGGCTCCACCGATACGCGCCCTTCCGACTTGCCGCATCCCACAATCCTTTCCTTGGGCGCGGACGAAGTGATGTCGCCTGATCTGCCGCGCTGGCTGGATCAACTGTCTGACACACCGCTGGTGATCTGCGTCGGCCTGCCGAGCATCGCCGTCCCGGAAGCAGAGGTCGCGCAAGCGCAGCGCCGGATTGAGCTTTTGGCATTGGAACAGCAGGCCTGGGTCCTTGCCGGTCGCGACAAACGCTGCGTGGTCGTTGGTACCCGGACGGAACTCGATTGGGGCCTCCGGCACGGTCAGATCAGCGTCTGGGCACCCTCAAAGATGGTTCTGGATGCAGTGGATGGTCCCACCGGTGCAGCCGGGGATATCATCGCGTGGTTTGCCGCCGAGATGCAGGCCTCTGATGTGATCACTCTGGGGATTGATGTCCCGACCGACCTGCCGCTCCGGACTGCCCTGTGAAGCGCTACTACCGCCCGATTGCGCTGCATGGCTCGGGGTTGCCCCTTGCAGGCGGTTGGCTGAACTTCCGAGAGCTCGAAGAAATCACCCGCGACGGCAGCCGCATCATCGCGGCAGATGCCGCGCCAAGCCATGTGCTGGAGGCGCTCACGTCCCCGCGTGCGGACGTTGCTGGGCTGTCGCTTGATGCACCGCGCATCATGGGCATCGTGAACACAACGCCAGACAGCTTTTCCGACGGTGGACGGCTGACCACGACTGAGACGGCCATCGCGCACGCCCAGGCACTTGCCGCGCAAGGGGCCCATATCCTCGACATCGGCGGTGAGAGCACGCGCCCCGGCGCGGATTTCGTGGAGATCGAGGAAGAGGTCGCCCGCACCGTACCGGTGATCGAAGGGCTCAATGCGTTGGTGTCGATCGATACGCGCAAAGCCGCCGTGGCCGAGGCCGCGCTTGGGGCAGGGGCTGCGATGCTCAACGATGTCTCAGGGCTGCTCTTCGACCCGGTAATGGCACTGCTCGCCGCCCGGTCCGGCGCGCCGATTTGCGTGATGCACTCCAAGGGCGACCCAAAGACGATGCAGCAGGATCCGCGCTACGAGAACGTGCTCTTGGATGTCTATGACGCGCTCGAGGCCCAGATCACCATGGCTGAGGCCGCAGGTGTCGCACGAAGTCAGATTATCGTCGATCCCGGTATTGGTTTTGGCAAAACGCTGGAACACAACCTGACCCTCCTGAAGGGCCTGTCGCTGCTGCACTCACTCGGATGCGCGATCCTCCTCGGCGCATCGCGCAAGCGTTTCATCGGCACGATCTCTGAGGTCGACGAGGCTGACCAACGCGTGGCGGGCTCGCTCGCCGTGGCGCTGGCGGGCGTGGCGCAAGGCGTGCAAATCCTGCGTGTGCATGACGTCGAAGAAACGCGCCAAGCGCTCGCCCTTTGGCAGGCCAGCACATAGAAAAGGGCCCCGCGATTTGCACTGCGGGGCCCCACCAAAGCTCTGAAAGAGCTTAGTTCTTTTCCTGATCGACCAGCTTGCCGGCAGAGATCCACGGCATCATGCCGCGCAGCTTCTCGCCCACTTCTTCGATCTGGTGCGCGTCGTTCATGCGGCGCGTGCCTTTGAAGAACGGCTGACCGACCGAGTTCTCCTGCATGAAGTCGCGCACGAAGGCACCGGTCTGAATGTCCGTGAGGATCGCTTTCATGCGGGCCTTGGTCTCGTCGTACGGCAGAACGCGCGGGCCTGAGACGTATTCGCCGTACTCAGCCGTGTTCGAGATGGAGTAGTTCATGTTCGCGATGCCGCCTTCGTAGATCAGGTCCACGATCAGCTTCACTTCGTGCAGGCACTCGAAATAGGCCATCTCAGGCGCGTAGCCGGCTTCCACGAGGGTCTCAAAACCCATTCGGATAAGCTCAACGAGGCCACCGCAAAGAACGGCCTGCTCGCCGAAGAGGTCGGTTTCGCACTCTTCTTTGAAGTTCGTCTCGATGATGCCGGAGCGGCCGCCACCGATGGCGGAGCAGTAGGAGAGGCCGATTTCCAGCGCTTTGCCGGAGGCGTCGTTGTCGACTGCCACGAGGCAGGGCACGCCGCCGCCTTTGACGTATTCGCCGCGCACCGTGTGGCCGGGGCCCTTCGGCGCCATCATGATGACGTCGACATCTGCAGGCGCTTCGATGAGGCCGAAGTGCACGTTGAGGCCGTGGGCGAATGCGATTGCGGAGCCAGGCTTCAGGTTCGGCTTCACGTGCTCACGGTAGGTCTGTGCCTGAAGTTCGTCAGGCATGGTGAACATCATGACGTCGCACCATGCGGCCGCTTCCGCGATGCCCATGACCGTCAGGCCTTCGCCTTCGGCTTTCTTCGCCGAAGGGGAACCTTCGCGAAGCGCCACGCACAGGTTCTTGGCGCCGGAATCGCGCAGGTTCAGCGCGTGCGCGTGACCTTGGCTGCCGTAGCCCAGGATGGCGACTTTCTTGTCCTTGATGATGTTCACATCGCAATCGCGATCATAGTAAACGCGCATGGCGTCCTCCCTCAAATAGAAACTGGCGTCAGTTTATCCCCCTGAAGCACGGGAGTCGCCCCTTCATCTTTCCAAAAATACTCATTATGCGGACTATCTATTCGAAAATAGGATAATTATAGGAAAAATTATGCTTGACGACATCGATCGCCGCCTCTTGCGCTACCTGCAAGACGATCCCGAACAGCCGCTGTCTGCGCTGGCTGAGGGCGCGCGCATCCCGCAAGCAACGGCCGCACGGCGCCTCGAAAAGCTGCGTAGCCAAGGGATACTCAAAGCCACCCGTGCGGTCATTGACTGGCGCGCCTTAGGCTACGCGGTCGAGGTCTCGCTTCGCATCACGCTCGAAAAATCTCCCCGTGCCTTCGAAGACTTTCTGACCCAGGCCCGAACGATCCCCGAAGTGATCGAAATCCAGACGTTCCTCGGCCGCGTCGACGCGCGCCTGTCTGTCATCGCCCGCGACATGGCTCATTATCAGGAGCTCTACCGCGATCAGATTCTGACGCTGCCTCATATCGCGGACATCGAGGCCCTCATGCAGGTGGCAGAGGTCTCCCGCCGTGAGGGGCTGCCGCTATGATCGACGCAATCGATATCGCGCTTCTCAAAGTGCTGCATCAGGACGCCAGCCAGGGCACCGCTGATCTGGGCCGCGCGGTTGGCATGTCTCAACCCGCCACATGGCGGCGGCTCAAGAAACTGCGCGCGGCGGGCATCCTCAAAGGCGCGCGGCTTGAACTCGATGAGAAAGCTCTAGGCTTCGGCGTCACGGTCTTTCTCGGCATCAAGCTTGCCACGCGGGGCCGCGTCAGCCTCGAAGACTTCGAGCGTGCGATCTCAGCCATTCCAGAGGTGCAGCGCGTCGATCACGTCCTTGGCCTCTATGACTACCGCGTACGCATCACCGCCCGCGACATTGCAGATTTCGAGCGCATCCTGAGACGACGCATCATGACGCTGCCTGGGGTGGGGGACATCGAATCCAATGTTCTCCTCTCAGAAGAGGTGCGCGAAGGCCCTCTTGGGAACCTCGCGTAGCGGATCGGAACGACGCTCCACGAGATTTTCGCGAAATGCGCTAACGGGCCCAAGAACCGGGCAATGTATACCCAAGTAGACTTTGCATGCCTCCTCGCAGGGGCCTAAGCCATTGAGCCGATAAGGGAGAACACCATGGCATTGCTCGACACTGTTGACCCGCAAGGGCTCGAAGAATTTTCGGTCGTGTTCACTGACCGCTCGCTCAATCACATGTCTGCGTCCTTTGGCGGCGTGATGCGTGATCTGTCCAGCAACCTCAAAGAGGTCTACGGCGCCGCGGGCTGCGCGCTCATTCCCGGTGGCGGCACCTACGCCATGGAGGCTGTAGCCCGCCAGTTTGGGCAAGACGCTTCCGCGCTCGTCGTGCGCAATGGCTGGTTTTCCTACCGCTGGTCCCAGATCTTTGAATCAGGCGCCTTCACTTCGTCTTGCGACGTCATGAAAGCCCGCCGCATGGGCAACGCGTCTCAGGCGCCGTTCCGGCCCGCGCCGATCGAAGAGGTCGTGGCCAAAATCCACGAGGTGAAGGCGGACATCGTCTTCGCCCCCCATGTGGAAACCTCCGCAGGCGTCATCCTCCCTGATGACTACATCTCCGCCCTGGCGGCGGCGGCGCATGAAGTTGGCGCGCTGATGGTCCTCGACTGCATCGCGTCGGGCTGCATCTGGGTTGATTTGGCCGCAACCGGCGTCGACGTCCTGATCTCCGCACCGCAAAAGGGCTGGTCTTCGACACCGTCTGCGGGCGTCGTCATGCTCTCAGAGCGCGCGGTGGAGCGTGTGAAAGCGACCCAATCCAACAGCTTCGCCATCGATCTGGGCAAGTGGCTCTCCATCATGGAGACTTATGAGGAGGGCAAGCACGCTTATCATGCCACCATGCCCACCGACGGCCTCGTGCATTTCCGCGATGCGGTGCTCGAGACCAAAGAGTTCGGGTTCGAGAATGCCAAGTCCGCACAATGGGCCCTTGGTCAGGCCGTTCGGGCCATGATGGCTGAAAAGGGCGTGCCTTCTGTTGCCGCCGAAGGCTTTCAGGCCCCGGGTGTGGTCGTGAGCTATACGGCAGATGGCGATATCCAGAACGGATCGCGCTTTGCGGCCGAAGGCATGCAGATCGCAGCAGGCGTGCCGCTTCAGTGTGACGAGCCTGAAGATTTCCGCACGTTCCGCCTCGGCCTCTTCGGGCTCGACAAGTTGCGAGACGTGGAAGTCACGGTCGCCCGTCTGCGCCGCGTCGTCGACAAAGTGCTTTAACGGGAGCCGAGCCCCAGCTTCATTAGCGAGGTCCTGAGCGGCCCAATATCGTGCAGCGCCTTGAGCCCCAAGGCGCGCGCGTCTCGCACCGGCGTTGGCGAAGCGATAGAGGCTTTGTTCAGGGCACTCACGCCAAGCACACGGGTGCGGACATCGCCGTATCTCGCGCGCTCATAGGCCTTTAGCATCTCTTCCTCGCCCAAAGCTTCAGGATCGGCCGTGGCCAGGTCGAGAAGCGTATCGAGATCGGCAAGGCTCATGTTGAGGCCCTGCGCGCCGATGGGCGGCACCACATGTGCGGCCTCTGCGACGAGTGCGGTGCGGGGGCCGTAAAAGCTGTTAGCCAGCTGCGAGATGATGGGCCAAGACGTGCGTCGCGTCACAAGCTTCAGCGAACCGTAGAGTCCGGCGGACCGCGCGGTGGCGGCGGCTTCAAAGTTCGACTGCTCGAGCTCCAGAAGGGCCTGAGCGCGGGCTTCGGTCTCCATCCAGACCACTGCGGAGCAAGGTCCGCCCTCGTAGTCGGGCAGGGGCACAAGCGTGAAGGGCCCGCCCGTGCGGTGCACCTCGGTTGAGACGTTGTCGTGCGGGCCTTCGTGGGTCACCGCGAAGGTCAGCGCGCGTTGGCCGAATTCCATCCGGCGGGCGCCGATGTCGAGGGCATGTCGCACGAAGCTGTCGCGCCCGTCTGCGGCGATCACCATGCGCGCCTTTATCCGCGCACCATCGGACAGCCGAACGAGGGCTTCCTTGGTGCGGGCCAGTAGGCTCTTGGTGCTCACGCCGGGGCGGAAAGAGACGTTGGGGAGCTCTGCGAGGCGCTCTAGCAGGACGCGCCGGATCAACCAGTTGGGCAAGTTGTAGCCAAAAGGCCCGTCGGTGATGTCGGTCGCCTCAAAATCGCGGCTCACCCGGGCCTCAGGTTCTTTGCCACCTGCATCGACGATGCGCATCGTGGACAATGCGGTCGCTTCGGGTGCGAGGATCGGCCAGACGCCAGCGCGGTTGAGGAAGTCTTGGGCGGGGCGCAAAAACGCCGTGGTGCGTAGATCAGCACCTTCTGCATCTCGTTCGGTTACCGGTGGGGCCGGGTCGACACACACAACGCTGAATCCTGCAGCGCCGAAAGCTGCAGCTGCTGTGAGGCCGGCGACCCCTCCACCTGAGATGAGAATGTCTGCGGACTCATTCTCCATATCCATAAACTATCGCGACAATCGTTCGGGGCAAGCTTAGCGGACGATCTGAGACAAAAAATGGGTCAGATTTGAGGTGCGAAAATCGATGTGGTCATGCGCAGGGGCCTCAGTGTGCACGAGAATCGTTTTCATGCCAAGTGCAGCAGGAACTTCCAGGTTGCGCACATCGTCTTCAAACATGGCGCCGACGGCAGGATCGACCGAGGCCTGTTCGAAAACGCGCCCGTAGGCGGCTCTTTGTGGCTTTGGGGTGAAGTCGACGTGCTCGATCCCGTAGATGGCTTCGAACACATCGCCGAGCCCGCGCGCGTTCAGAACGTTCCTCGCGTAGGCCGCATCCCCGTTGGTGAAGACGAGTTTGCGGCCCGGCAGTGCGGAGATCTGTGCTGCAAGGGCGGGGTCTTCAGAGAGGCCCGAGAAATCAAGGGCATGCACGTCATAAAGAAAGTCCATCGGGTCAATCTCGTGATGCGCCATGAGCCCGGCCAGTGTTGTGCCATGTTCGCGCCAGTAGAGCGCGCGCAGAACATCCGCCTCGGCCAGATCAACGCCCAGCAGACGGCAAATGTAGTGGCGCATCTTCTCTTCAATCTGATCAAAAAGGCGGACCGAGGGGTCATAGAGGGTATTGTCCAGGTCGAAGACCCAAGCATCCACATGAGAGAAGTGTTCGCGCATATTCTTCCCTTAAGGCGGGGCCAGATCCGTCACAAGATGTAAGTCTTGATTGACAGCCTGTGACAGGTTTACTGTTGACCCCACATCAAGACTGAGGCGCAGATGGACATTAGACCCCCAAGCCGCGACGCATATTCGTTGATCCTTGAGGCCATCGACGTGGGCACCTACAAGCCCGGAGATCGCCTGGTTGAGAGTGAACTTGCCGAACGTTTTGGCGTGTCGCGCACCCCGATCCGCGAAGCGCTGCAACGTTTGGAAACGCAGTCCATGCTGACGCGGGACGGCCGTTCCCTCATGGTGGCATCTCTCGATCACAACGAGCTGTCTGAGCTCTACGTCGTGCGCTCGGAGCTTGAAGGCTTGGCGGCTCAGCTCGCCGCGCAGCATGCAACGCCCGAGGAGATCGCCGTTTTACAGGGGATGGTAGATGCAGACCGTGCCCTCGTGCACGATTCGGACGCGTTGGTGCGCACGAACCGCAGCTTTCACAAACGCATCCATCTTGCCTCGCACAACCGCTTTCTCGTGCAGCAGCTCGATCTCGTTCACCGCTTCATGGCGTTGATGGCCACGACCTCGCTGGCCGTTGAGGGCAGGGGCGAAGTGGCGCTTGATGAGCATCAGGCCGTGGTTGATGCGATCCGCAATCGGGATGGCGAGACGGCCAACTCAGCACTCAAACAGCATCTCAGCGTGGCTTTTGTGACGCGCCTGAAGTTTGAGGCAGCGGAGTAACCTGCACCGGCTGACCTGAGATCAGGTCGAGGCTTTCCTCCTTGCTGATGCCGTGGCTTGTTTTGTCCCAGAAGAAGGGCTTTCCGAAGAGTTCGTAGAACGCCTTCAGCGCCGCCAGTGCTCCCATGGGGAAGTAGATCATCAGCGTGGGTATCCACGGCCAGAGGCCCTTGTGGCGGCTGCGAGATATCCCGAGCGCCGTCACTGCCCAGCTTATCAGCTCTGCGCCAATGAAGGCGATGGCCAGTGATATCATTGCAGCCGGGCCCATGATGTCCGCCACCGCATGGGGCAGCCCAAAGATCGCCAACCAAAACGACAGTAGAACTGGCGCCAGAAGAAACTGAGACAGCGTTCCTGCAAAGAGGACCTGCACCCCCAGGAAACCCCAGAGCCCAAGATCACGCCAAAGTGCGCGCGGATTGCGCATGTGGACGGCATAGGTGATCGCGTAGCCTTTCAACCAGCGCGAGCGTTGTCTGACCCAGGGCCATGCCCGGCAATTCGCTTCTTCGTAGGTCGTCGTGTCCACCAGCTCCGTGCGGTAGCCGCGCCGTGTGAGCCTGAGGCCAAGGTCGGCATCTTCGGTGACGTTGTGCGCGTCCCATGCGCCAAGTTCGCAGAGCGGTTTGCGCCGGAAGAAGAGCGTTGTGCCGCCCAGAGGAACGGGCAGCCGTAGGCGCGCGAGGCCCGGCAAAAGCACGCGGAACCATGCGGCGTATTCCAGCGCAAAGCAGCGGGCGATCCAGTTGGCGCGCGGGTTGTAGTAATCGAGCCTTCCTTGCAGGCAGGCGACACCCTCTCCGGCCTCCGCGAATCGCGCAGCGACGGTAAGCAGCTGGTCTGGTTCTGGCGCGTCCTCGGCGTCATAGACCCCTATGATGTCGCCCGTGCAGTGGTCGAGCGCGTAGTTCAGCGCCCTTGGCTTGGTCTTTACCCGTCCCGGCGGCACGGTGACGTGCTGCATCCAGAAGGGCAGATGAGTGGCGTTGAGCGTGGCCTGCGTAGTGAGGTCATCGCTTTCTGTGACCAGCAGAACTTCCAGCCGCTCGCGTGGATAGTTCAGCCTCTGCAGCCGGGCGATCAGATGGGCGGCAATATTGGTCTCTTTGTAGAGCGCAACGAGCACCGAGATACGCGGCAGATCCTGGGTGCTGAGGGCTTTGTATGGGGGATCTGTCTGAGGAGGGCGGCGTTGAAACAGCGTGGCGCCCGCGGCGGCGACTTTCAGAAGTAGTGTCGCAAAGAGCGTAAGGAGCGCCCAAGCCGTCAACAAGCCAAGCGCTGCCGCTGGCGCAGCCAGTGTGGCGATGGCGAGAACCGCGCCGCTAAGGAGCGCGAGTTGAGGCCAGTTCGGCAGACCCAACGTCCGGCAGCTGTCAATGGGTGCCACGCGGCTCTCTGCCCGGGTCGCAAGGGTTCGCTGGTTCTGGCGCGCGACGGCAGCCGTGATCTCCGCCCTTGGCGCAATGGCGAGCTGCGGGGTGCCGTAGGCCGCGACGAGCTCTGGCATTGCAGCCTCGAAAACCGCGCGGGACGGGGCCACGACCACCGTTTTTTTGCCCATGCGCCGCCAGGGTGCGACGCCGAGTTCGATGCACCGCGCCGCGCCAAGCACGGCGGCGAGGCCACGCTCTGGCGGGTGCTCTGTCAGGTCAACGGCTTGAACATGAGCAAGGGAGGCCCGCGCCGCGGCGATCAGTTTTGCCGACACAAGGCGTCGGTTGATCAGAATATCTGTCGGTTCGAGCTCTGTGCGATCAGCAGCCCGGCGCACAGACGCAGCCCTCTCGACGGAAAGCGTGCCTTTCCGAACGAGCTCGTCGAGCAAATCACGGGGTTTGCCGCGCTTGTTGGCCGGCAAGGCGCGTGTGTCGCGTACCTCAACGGCTGAGCGCAGCGCTCCACTCTCGATGGGCGCAAGTGGCGCCATGTCAAACTCCCCTCTACAGGGGAGCAGTTTTCGGTGATCTTGGTTAAGAGGCCGTTAACGGGCGAAGGAGCCCGCTGCTACGACACCTTTTCGCGGGCGGCCATAGCCTCAGCAAAGCGCTCGAACAGGTAGAAGCTGTCTTGAGGGCCGGGAGATGCTTCGGGGTGGTGCTGGACCGAATAGATCGGCCGATCAGCAACCCGAATACCACAGTTGGAGCCGTCAAAGAGGCTCACATGCGTCTCAAGCACACCTTCGGGCAGCGTCTGGCTGTCGACAGTGAAACCGTGGTTCATGGAGGTGATCTCCACCTTGCCGGTTTCGACCTCCTTCACAGGGTGGTTCGCGCCGTGGTGGCCGTGGTTCATCTTCACGGTCTTGGCGCCGAGCGCCAGTGCGAGCATTTGGTGACCGAGGCAGATGCCGAAGATCGGCATTTCGGTCTTCTCCATGAGTTCCTTGATCATCGGCACCGCGTATTCGCCGGTAGCCGCCGGATCACCGGGACCGTTCGACAGGAAAAGGCCGTCCGGGGAATGGCTGAGCACGTCTGCGGCGGTCGCCGTCGCAGGCAGCACCGTCACGTCACAGCCCGCCGAGGCGAGGCAGCGCAGGATGTTACGCTTGGCGCCGTAGTCGATGGCGACGACCTTGTGCTTGGGCGCCTCCTGGCGCGTGTAACCTTCAGGCCAGGCCCACCGCATCTCGTCCCAACGGTAGGACTGCGCGCAGGTGACATCCTTGGCGAGGTCGAGCCCTTCGAGGCCCGGGAAGGCGCGAGCTGCTGCCACGAGCGCTTCGATATCGAAGTTACCCTCTGGATCGTGGGCCATCGCCGCATGTGGGGCCCCTTGCTGGCGGATGGCGCGGGTCAGGCGGCGCGTATCAATGCTGCCGATACCGATCCGGCCCCGCTTGGCGAGCCAATCCTGCAGCTTTTCCTGCGCGCGCCAGTTGGAGGGGTCCGTCGGATCCCACTTAACAACCATGCCCGCGGCCACAGGGTTCGCCGTTTCATCGTCTTCCGCGTTCACGCCGGTGTTGCCGATGTGCGGAAAGGTGAAGGTGACGATCTGGCCTGCGTAGGATGGGTCCGTCATGATTTCCTGATAGCCGGTCATTGCCGTGTTGAAGCAAAGCTCTGCCTCAGTCTGGCCCTTAGCGCCAAAGCCATGGCCCATGAAGATCGTACCATCGGCAAGAACGAGACAGGCGGTTGGTTTGGGTAGGTCTGACATGGCTCAACTCCTCATCCAGCGCCTGAGCGGCTTTGTGCGGCGGGACTGCGAGCAGCAGGCTCTCTCGAGCGCGGCAGGCAACCAGCTCTGCAAACTTTCCGTGGGGTAGTGAAGGGGCGCGGCGGGGTCAAGTGCACTGACCCGTTGTTTTCGCACTCTGCGACGCGTATATGCCCTGCTCTGAGAAATGGGAGGCGAGGGAAGCCCATGGGCCTGCGCGAACGACTGACGAACGGCGTCAAAGACGCGATGAAATCGGGTGAGAAGGAGCGTCTGCAGACGCTGCGCCTGGTGAATGCTGCGCTCAAGGAGCGTGATATCGTGGCCCGCACCGAAGGTCGCGGCGACCAAGTGGGCGAAGAAGAGATTCTCGCGCTCCTCGGCAAGATGGTGAAGCAGCGGATCGAGAGCGCCAAAGTCTACGAAGAAGGCGGGCGGATCGAGCTTGCCGAAAAAGAACGCGCCGAGATCGTCTTCCTTGAGGATTACCTCCCCAAGCAGCTCGACGAGGCCGAGACCGAAGCCGCGATTAAGGCTGCCATCGCCGAAACCGGTGCCGAGTCGCTGCGCGACATGGGCAAGGTCATGGGCGCGCTGAAGGCCAAATACACCGGTCAGCTCGATTTCGGGAAAGTCGGCGCTCTCGTCAAAGGGCAGCTCGGCTAAGGGTTCGACTTCGCCGCCGCGAAACGCTCCATCAGCTCATCGTACAACTCAAGGCGCTCATCCTCGCTGAGGAAGGCGCCGATCTCGACCTCACGTCCGGCGCCTTTCAGTGTCACGTAGTGGGGCAGGTACTTGTTGTCTTCACGCATGTGCACGCTGACCCAATGCGTATTGCAGGCCCATTCTTGCGCGGGTCCGCGGGGGTTCTCGCGGTGCAGTGATGTCTCGCGCGCGCTGATGCGCAACGTCTCGGTGAGCTGCGCGTCGCGGTAGTTGCGCTGAATGAGCCACCACAACAGCCCGATCGTCAGCAGAACGAAGGGCAGCATCCACCAGAAGGCGACGGTGCCCGCGAGGCTGATCAGGGGGAGGGACCACAGCGCCATCGTTACCCCCATGAAGAGCACGAAGCCCTTGGCACTCATCGAACGATGCGGCCAAAGAGACAGCTCTTTCGAGCCGCTTATCTCTTCATTCCAATGGTAGGGCATTGCTGCGTCTCCTAAAGAAAAGGGCCCGGCGATGCGGGCCCTTTTTTGGTACTTAGTGCGCTGGGCCTTTATCCCACTCTTCTTGTTTTGGAAGAGTTTCAAAGGTGTGCTCCGGCGGCGGAGAGGGCAGCGTCCACTCCAGCGTATCGGCCCACTCGTTCCAGGGGTTTGCGGCGTTGATCTTGCGACCGGCGAAGACCGTGTAGGCCATGATGCCGATGAAGAAGAGGAACGACGCGAAGCTCAGGAAAGCGCCCATCGAGGACCAGTAGTTCCAGTAGGCGAATGCCTCGGGGTAGTCGATGTAACGGCGCGGCATGCCCTGACGACCCAGGAAGTGCTGCGGGAAGAACGTGATGTTCGTGCCGATGAAGAACGCCCAGAAGTGAACCTTGCCTGCCCATTCAGGGTACATGCGGCCCGTCATCTTCGGGACGTAGAAGTAGCAGCCCGCGAATATTGCGAAGGCCGCAGCGATCGCCATCACGTAGTGAAAGTGCGCCACCACGTAATAGGTATCGTGATAGGCGCGGTCGACGCCCGCCTGGGACAGAACGATACCGGTCACGCCACCCACGGTGAACATGAAGACAAAGCCTACGGCCCAGAGCATCGGGGTTTTGAATTCGATCGAGCCGCCCCACATCGTCGCGATCCAGGAGAAAATCTTAACGCCGGTGGGAACCGCAATCACCATCGTGGCCAGCATGAAGTAGGACTGCTGCGTCAGCGACATGCCTACCGTGTACATGTGGTGCGCCCACACTACGAAGCCCAGGGCACCAATCGCGATGATCGCCCAGACCATCGGCAGGTAGCCAAAGATCGGCTTCTTCGAGAAGGTTGCGATGACGTGCGAGATGATGCCGAAGCCCGGCAGGATCACGATGTAAACTTCGGGGTGACCGAAGAACCACAGGATGTGCTGGTAGAGGATCGGGTCGCCGCCTCCCGACGGATCAAAGAACGTGGTGCCGAAGTTACGATCCGTCAGCAGCATGGTGATGGCGCCGGCGAGAACGGGCAGAGCCAGCAGGATCAGCCAGGACGTCACGAAGATCGACCAGGAGAACAGCGGCACTTTGAAGAGCGTCATGCCCGGTGCGCGCATGTTTAGGAAGGTCGTGATCATGTTGATCGCGCCGAGGATTGACGAGGCACCAGAGAGGTGAACTGCGAAGATCGCGAGGTCCATCGACATGCCGCCTTCGTTGGTCGAAAGCGGTGGGTAAAGAACCCAGCCCACGCCAGAACCAAGCTGATCGTTACCACCCGGCGCGAAGACCGAAGCCACGGCGAGGGAGGTACCAGCGACATACATCCAGAAAGAAAGGTTGTTCAGACGTGGGAACGCCATGTCCGGCGCGCCGATCTGAAGCGGCATGAAGTAGTTCCCGAAGCCGCCGAAAAGGGCCGGAATAACCACAAAGAACATCATCAGGACGCCATGCGCCGTGATCAAAACGTTCCAGAGGTGGCCGTTCGGTGTACAGTTTTCGACAGTCGCAGCCGTGAGGCGCGCGCCTTCCATACACATGAACTGCACGCCGGGCTCCATGAGCTCCATACGCATGTAGATCGTGAACGCGACTGAGATAAAGCCGGTAAGGCCCCCTACGAGAAGATAGAGGATGCCAATGTCCTTGTGGTTGGTGGACATGAACCAGCGGGTGAAGAAGTCACGTTCGTCTTCGTGCTCGTGACCGTGAACGGCTGCGTCTGCCATGGGGTCTCCCCAAAGTTTACGTTGCGGACTGGCGCGAGTCTCTCCTCGCGCTTCTCCCTTGAAAGGTTCCTATCGTCGGTATGCTAATGCGTGCAACGCGGCACTTCGCCCATTCCGCAAATACGGCGCGACAGATGCGCACACTGACCTTGGAGACGGACCGCTCAAAGCAGGCCGGCAAGTGTCAGAGCGGAAGGAAACGGAAGGCATCTTCCTTGCGGTCGACATGACCCAGAGAGGGCAGCGCAAAGTGACTGCCGATGACAAGGCGCCGCTCCTCAGCGGATTTCTCCAGCAACTCCCGGCGCGTAGCCACGGCTTCTTCCGGAGCGGCATCGAATTTGAAGTGCCAGTCGGGGTGCGAGCATTGCGCGCTGGAATGCAGGGCGTCGCCAGTGATCAGGGCCCGCGCATCTCCATCATCGATCAGGACGGATACATGGCCCGGCGTGTGTCCAGGCGTTAGGATAAGGTGAACTTCGTCGCTTAGCTGAGCAGGTGCCTCAATCATCTCGGCTTGGCCGTTCGCAATGACCGGCAGCACACTCTCTTGATACAGGTCTGTCTCGCTTTGGCGGTGATGCGCCTCGTCGGCATGGGGCAGGACGTAGCGGGCATTCGGGAAGGTCGGTACCCAGCGCCCATCCTCGAGCTTTGTGTTCCAACCAACGTGATCGGTGTGGAGATGCGTGCAAAGCAATACGTCGACGTCCGCAGGCGCCAGACCCGCCGCGGTGAGACTGGCCATGAACCTGCTGTCATCCCTCTGATGCCAATCGGGATAGGCGGGAACTGTCTTGTGGTTGCCGACGCAGCTGTCGACCAAGATCGTGCGCTTGGGCGTTTTCAGAAGAAAGCCCTGAACTGGAAGAATCAAGAGGCCGGTCTGGGCACAGATGCTCCCGGCGGCGAGATCTTCAATGATTTCCGCGACATCTGCGGGCGCGTTGGGGAAAAGCTGGTTCGGGTCCATGAACGGCCCATGCAGGTCCAGCAGGCGCCAGACTTCGACGTGGCCGATCTTTGTGAGCATGCTCGCCTCCTCAAGGCTTAGTCCGGGAAAAACCTCTCGAATGTTCCCTGCAGGGCCACGTCGAGGTCAACCATCGTAACTGGCAGACCCAAATCGACCAGTGACGTGACCCCGTGGTCGCTAATGCCGCAGGGAACGATCCCCTCGAAATGTTCGAGGTCAGGTTCAACGTTGATGCTGATGCCGTGAAAGCTGACCCATTTGCGCAAACGGATGCCAATGGCCGCGATCTTGTCTTCGCGTATGCTGCCATCGGGCAGGGTTGGCTTTTCGGGGCGTTCGATCCAGACGCCCACGCGTCCGTCGCGGATGTGACCGGTAAGGCCGAATTCTTCGAGCGTTGTGATCACCCAAGCCTCAAGGTCCTGCACAAAGCGGCGCACATCGCGGCCGCGCGCGGCGACATCGAGCATGGTGTAGATCACGCGCTGCCCGGGGCCATGGTAGGTGTATTGCCCGCCGCGGCTCACATCAAAGACTGGGAATCGCTCCGCATCTTTGAGGTCTTCGCGTTTGGCTGAGGTGCCAGCGGTATAAAGAGGCGGATGTTCGAGGAACCAGACGAGCTCCTCAGCGCCGTCATTGCGAATGGCAGCGGCGCGCGCCTCCATCTCGGCGAGCGCGTCTTCGTAGGAAACGAGGTCTTTGGAAATGCGCCATTCAACCATGTAGTGCAGATGCCCTGTGCGGGGCTCAGCTTCAAGTGGCTGATCGCTTCCGGGGCCCGCTGGGGGGCTAGTTTTTAAACTGTGCAAAAAGGCTCTTGCCGCCCCCGTTGGGAGGCGCTACACGCCCCGCACCAGCTCAGATGCGGTCGTGGCGGAACTGGTAGACGCGCAGCGTTGAGGTCGCTGTGGGGTAACTCCCGTGGAGGTTCGAGTCCTCTCGACCGCACCAAACCACCCGGAAATATTAGCTAACTGATATTTGCGGGTGAGGTGCGTCCGTCGCCCCGGAACTCCTTGCTTTCCAATCTCAGAGCCGCGCTTTCGGGTGTTTTTTGTGCGCACAGCGCTTGTGCGCCGCCGCAACCGCGAAATGCGGGCCCTTTATCGATCCAAGTGGCCCCCGACTGCGTAGCTCCTTCAATATCCTCAAAATCGTGACCGGCGGGTCACCCTAGGACAGGCGAGGCGGCGGGAGCTGACATGATTGGCAAGGTTCTGAGATTCGTTGGGCGCGCAATTCGCGAGCTTTTTTGGTTGGGTGTCGCGGCGGCCATCATCGCGGCTGGCTTCTTTGGCTTCCAATACCTTGGCGAAAACCGGGAGGTCGTTGAGGCCGAACCTGCTGAGCGCCCGATCACATTGGTGGAGACGGCAGCTTTCGCGCCGATCACTGGCCCGCTCCCAATTCGAGGCGAGGGCTTTGTCGAACCCTTCCGCACCGTGGCGGTCTCTGCTCCCACGGGTGGCCGCATCGTTACGCTGCATCCCGCCATCACAGATCGTGGTCGCTTCTCCGAGGGCGATGTTCTCGTGGAGATCGAAGCCTCAGCCGAACGCGCCCAGATCGAGCAGTCGCGCGCTTCAATCGCGGCCACCGAGGCTCGGCTCGATCTAATTGAAACTCAGCTGACCCGCGCCGAGAATCTGCGGGAGCGCAACGCGGTATCGCAGGCCACCGTCGATGACCTGCTGGGTCAGCGCGACGAGGTTCGCGCAAACCTTCAGGGCCAGCGCGCGCAGCTCGTCTCCGCCGAAATTGCGCTTGAGAACAAGATTGTTCGCGCGCCATTTGACGGGGCGGTCCAGACCAAGGACGCCGAGATCGGGAATGTCGTGGCCGGTGGGGCGCCCATCGCGCAGATCTACACCAACGACCGGATGGAGGTGAGCATCGCCATCCGCGAAAGTGATGCCGCGCTGATCCCCGGTCTCTTTGAGCGCGGCACTGCGCCTGCCACGGTCGCCATCGATTTCGCCGGCGTGGAAAAGACGTGGACGGCCGAGCTCAAGCGCATCGACCCCGCCCTTGATCCACGGACCCGCACGCTGACCGTTACGATTGCCTTGCTCGACCGGCAAGAAGCCAATGTCGTGCTGGCATCGGGCGCGCCGCCCGCGTTGATCAATGCCTATGCCCGGGTCGTCGTGGAAGGCATCCAGCCGGAGAACACCTACGGCATCCCTTCAACCGCACTGCGCAATGGGGGGGGTGAGATTTGGCTCTACCGGGACGGGCAGCTCGTCTTTCATCCGGCAGAGCGTGTGCATGTGGATGGGGAGACATCTTACGTCCGCATCACGGATCTCGAATTCGGCGATCGCTTGATCGTCACACCGCTTGCAGCCCCACAGCCTGGGGAGGCGCTGCGTGACATCGCTGACGAGGACGTTGAAACGTCTTCGCTGATCCTGCGCTAGGTCGCCGTCATGAACGCAGCAATCAAATGGATGGCAGAGCACCCTGTAGCCGCATGGCTTGCGATGGTGCTCTTTGTGGGGGCAGGGGCCTTCACAGCGATCAACCTGCCTCAGAAGACGTTCCCGGAGTTCTCACTCGATAGCGTCTCAATCTCCATCAGCTATGACGGCGCGTCTCCGACCGAAATCCAGGCCTCGATCGTGCGACCGATCGAAGATCAGCTTTCGGGTGTGGACGGCATCGACGATATCACGGCCAACATCTCCGAAGGGCGCGGCGGCGTCGCCGTTTCGTTCCTCGATGGAGAAGACATCGAAGCCAAGCTTGAAGAGGTGAAAACCGAAGTCGAAGGCATCACGATCTTCCCGTCCGACGCCGATGATCCCGTGATCGTGCGCGCCGACAATTCGACCCGCGTGCTTGAAATCGCGCTCCATGGTGAGGCGACCGAGCAAGTCCTGAAAGAAGAAGCGCGCCGCCTGAAGGAGGAGCTTGTCGCCCTGAGTGGCATCTCCTTCGCCGAGGTCGCCAACGTGCGCGACTACGAAGTCTCGGTTGAGATCGACCGCGATACGCTGCGCGCCTACGGGCTGACACTGGGCGGGGTGGCTCAGATCGTTGGCGTGAACTCGCTCGAACTGCCGGGCGGCTCCATTGAGACCGATAGCGTCGCGATCCCGATCCGTACCATCGGGCGCAATTACACGCGCTCAGACTTCGAGAACATCGTGATCCGCACGTCTGAGAGCGGGGCACAGGTTCTGCTGCGCGATATCGCGACGGTGCGTGATGGGTTCGAGGATGCTGACCTGTCCTCCACCTTCAATGGTGACCCTTCGGTGTCCGTGAACGTCTACCGCGTGGGCGACGAGCAGATCCTCGCGATTGTGGAGGCCGCCGAAGCACATCTGGAGAGCTCTTTCCGCCCTTCGCTCGAACAAGGGATCGAGGCGACCGTTTGGCAAAATGAGGCTACGCAGCTGCAATCGCGCATCGATCTTTTGACGAAGAACGCTGTGATCGGACTGGCCCTTGTGGTGCTTTGTCTCGCGATCTTCCTCGATATCCGCCTGGCGTTCTGGTCAGCGATGGGCATCGGCATCAGCTTTGCGGCCACCTTCATCGTGATGGGGCTGATGGGCATGTCGATCAACATGATCTCGCTCTTCGGGTTTATCTTGGCGATCGGAATTGTGGTCGATAACGCGATCGTCGTGTCCGAGAACATCTACAAAAATGGGGAGGAGGGGCACGCGCCCGTCCAAGCTGCCGTCCGCGGGACCCAGCGTATCGCGGTGCCTGTCGTGTTCTCGACGTTGACGACACTCGTGGCGTTCTGGCCGCTCTTGCAGATGCCAGCGCCCTTGGGATCGTTCCTCGGCGACATTCCGACGGTGGTGATGATTGTGCTCTCGCTGTCGCTTTTGCAGGCGCTCTTTATCCTGCCGCGCAACCTGTCGAGACTTGAGATCGGGCCGAGCTACCGTCCGAACCTCGTCTTCCGGCTGATCGGCGCCGTACGCGGTGTCATCGATCGCGCGCTCAAGTGGTTCATCCGGGTGCCTCTCGACGCGATGCTGCGCTTTTGCGTGAACCGCTTCCTCATCCCGATTGCGGGTGTTGTGGCCCTGATGGTCTTGACGGTGGGGCTGATTGCACATGGCTATGTCCGTTTCTCCTTCTTCCCGGAGATCCAGGGGGAGTTCGTGACAGCCGCCGTCGAGATGACCGATGGCACGACGTTCCAGCGCGCAGAAGACGTGGCCGAAGACCTGCGTCTTGCCGCGATCCGGGCGGGTGAGCGTCTCCAGGCGGAGCTGCCAAGCGACGCGCGTGCGGTTCTTGTTGGCACATACACTGTCGTAGGGATCGGCGCGGGCGGAGGCGGGCCGACCGGTGCCGCAGCCCCCGCGTCGCCCACTTTGGCGCAGGTGGTGGTCGAGGTCACTGAAGCCTCCGCACGCGACTGGGAAACCCGCGACTACGAGGCCATCTGGCGCGAAGAAGTTGGGCAAATCGCGGGGGTCAGCTCGCTCACGATCTCGTCCTCGATTGTGGATGCGGGCGATGCGATCTCGGTCGAACTATCGCTTCCAGGGGACGCTGACATCTCGCCCATCGTGACTGAATTGCGGGACGGGCTCGCGGGCATTCCGGGCGTGTTCCAGATCCTTGATGACAATTCGTCCGGCAAGCTCGAATACACGTTGGAGCTGAAACCGGAAGCGCGTCTTTACGGGCTGACGCTGCAAGACCTCGCGCTGCAAACACGCAACGGGTTCTTCGGTATCGAGGCCACGAAGGTCCAACGCGGGCAAGACAGCGTCTCGGTCATGGTGCGTTTCCCATCAGAGGATCGCGACAGCTTAGCCGACCTGCTCGATACTCGCATTTCTACGACAGACGGTGATTTCATCCCGCTCTCTACCGTCGCGCGCCTGCAGGAGGCGCTCGCCCCGTCCGAGATCCTCCGTGAGAACGGGCGCCGCGTGACGACAGTGACGGCAGATGTCGATGAAAGCGTGATCTCTAACGGCGAGGCCAACCGGATCATCCGGGAGGAGCTTCTGCCGCCGCTGCAGGCCGCCAATCCCCAGCTCATCGCGAGCTTTGGGGGCGAGCAGGAAGCCCAAGGCGACGCGCAGGCCGCGCTCGGTCAGGCGCTTGCCATCGCGCTCTTTGTGATCTTTGCGCTGCTCGCATTGATCTTCCGCAGCTTTGTGCAGCCGATCGTGGTGATGATTGCTATTCCTCTCGGCCTCATCGGCGCGGTGGCGGGGCATGTGCTGTTGAGCATCCCGCTTGGATTGCTGAGCTTCTTTGGGATCATTGGATTGGCGGGGGTGGTCATCAACAACTCCCTCGTCATGATCGACCTCTACAACCAGTATCTGGATGAAGGATACGACGCGAAATCAGCTGTGGTTGAGGGAACAAAGGACAGGTTCCGTCCGATCCTGCTCACTTCGGTGACGACGTTCCTTGGGGTTTATCCATTGATTATGGAGACGTCGCTTCAGGCGCAGTTCCTGATCCCGCTGGCAGTTTCGATTGGCTACGGCGTTTTGATTGGAACCGGGGTGATCATCTTTGCGATCCCTGCGTTCTTTATCCTGATCCACCATGTGTCGACGGGGCTGCGGCGCGCCGTTGCGAGCTTTGGTGAAGCGCCGGCCACGCCTGCGGAGTAGTCATCCCTTGAGGGGAAGCACCTCGAGTTCCTCGAACTGGCCGTCTTCCCGCTCACCGCACAAAGTGATGGCGTTGATGGGATGAGGCGCCGCAAGGCAGGGGGCGAAATGCGCCTTGGCTTGGTTCAACACGTGCTCTCGCTCCGCCTTTTCGGTGCGGCCCGTCAGTGTCAGGTGGAACCGGAACGCCTCAAGCACATATGGATAGCCCCACTTGGCCAGCAGCGTTTCTTGCGGGGCTGTCAGGCGGCGGGCGCGCCGTCGTTCCAGCTCTGCGTCCGTGGGCGGCGCGCGAAAGTCGTCGGTGCGCGTGACGCAGGCGGCCGCAAGTGCTGCCAGCGGCGCGTTCGGTTCCGCGGTGAGAGCAAAGAAGGAGCCAAGCGTCGTCACCTGCAAGGCAGGAATATCGAAGGCGGCGAAGCTGTTTGCAATTTCCCGCGCAGCTACGGCCAAGGCCGCAGGCTCCTTGTCAGGCGCAAGGCGGAACGGGGGCTTTAGCGTGCCGTGGAAGCCGTACTTTCTAGGGGTCGCCACAGCGTCGCTCGGCCCGGCTGTAGGCGCAATGCTATGGCCGTTGGCGATGTCCCATCCCAGCCACGCCGCGCCCCTCTGCGCGAGCTCTGAGCCCGGCGCAGTATAGTAGAGCGCAAAACGCGTGTGGGTGGTCATAGCACCTCCAGTGCTTCCTCGAAGAAGTCAGGCCCGCCGAAATTGCCACTCTTCAGCGCGAGGGCAAGGGGTTGGTCTAGGCACTTGAGCGAGGGAACACCGGCGGCAAGCCTTGGGCCAATCGCGAAACCCGATGGCTTGAGCGCTTCCACCACCGCGCCCGAAGTCTCGCCCCCCGCAACCACGAGGCGTGAGAGGCCCGCGTCGACCATGGCGACGGCGGCTTTTGCGAAGGCGCCCTCAATGGCGGTGGCGACGCGTTCGCGGCCGTGCGCTTCTTGGGCTGCGGCCACGATTGCCGGATCGGCTGAGGAATAGACCAATGCGGCCGTGTCCTGGTCCAAGATCCACGCCGCAATGTCGTCGCTCGTGAGGCCGCCCAAGACTTCCTCCGCCGTGATCTCGCGCTTCGGACCGCTGAAGCGGGAAACTTGTTCGCGTGTCGCGCGAGAGCATGAGCCGGAGAGGATCGCGCCGCGTCCGCCGAGGCTCTCCCACGCGGTATCGCCGGGCGCATAGCCATAGACGGCAGGCAGACCCAGAGCGATGCCCGACCCGCCCGTCATCAGGGCGCCTGCGGCTTGTCCAATAGTACGCAGATCGTCGTCGCGGATGGCGTCGATGATGATCTGCCCGGCTGGCAGCCGGGTGATCGCCTCGCGCACCGCTTCAGAGCCGCGCCAAACGGTCTGGGCCCCGATATGGTGCACGTCACCCACGCTTTGCGCAGCAAGAACGCGGCGCAGATCGCTGTCTGTCATCGGCGTCAGCGGGTGATCCTGCATCCCGCTTTCGTTCAGGGGTTTGTCGCCGACAAAGAGGTGCCCCTGGTAGACCGACCGGCCATTCTCCGGAAAGGCGGGGCAGACGAGAACATGCTTGGCCCCAAGCTTGGCGGCCAATGCTTCAGTGACGGGGCCGATATTGCCCTCTGCGGTCGAATCGAAAGTTGAGCAGACCTTGTAGATGATCTGTTCCGCCCCCTGCGCCACGAGCCAGTCACACGCCGCAAGCACCTGCGCCACGGCCTCCCCCGCAGGGATCGTTCTGCATTTGAGCGACACCACAGCCGCCGCCGCACCGGCGGGGCCCGAAGGGATGCCTACATATTGTTCCACCGGCATGCCGCCCTCTGCGAGGGTCAGCGCTATATCCGAGGCGCCCGTGAAATCGTCGGCGATAATGCCCAGCTTCATTGTCAGTCTGGTTCCTTAAGGGGACCTTGATCGAGGCGATGGATTCCGGGGTGGACCTCGGGGAAGAGCTCTCGCACCAGTGGGTCATGACCAAGAACGATCAAACCGGGGCGCGAGGCGAGACGGCGCAGCGTGAAAAAGCCGGCCATCATGTCTTCGAGGTCGACGACGATGGGGAAGGGGCGGTTTTCGAGAACGTTCTCGTAGTAATGCGCGGCGTCTGAGGCGAGGCAAAGCCAGCCAGCTTCCGTCAACACGCGCACAGCTTGCAGCCCGCGCGAGTGGCCCCCGATGTGATGGACGGTGACGCCCTTGGCCACTTCGGCTTCGCCCTCGTGGAAGATCACGCGCCCCGAATAGAGCCGTTTGATGGCTTCGCAGATGTGGTCGGCCGTAAAGAGTGCCTTGAGCGGCCCGTGACACATGCAAGGCCCTGTGGCGTAGGCAATTTCGGCGGCTTGCAGGTGCAGTTTTGCGTTTGGAAAAAGGTGCAGGCCACCCGCTTGGTCGTAGTGGAGATGCGTGACGATAACTTCGTCGATTGCCTCTGCCGTCGGCCCCAGTGACTTTAGCGCCTCGCGCGGGTCGATTGCGATGGGCCTTCCGCGCGCTGCACCTTCTTCGGCGTCGTATCCCGTGTCGACGAGATTGTAGCGGCCGTCTTTTTCGAGCATCCACATGAAGTAGTCCAGCGCGTGGGGCTGATCGTGGTTGTCATCAAACAGGAAGCTGCCGCGCCGCGTTCTAGCGTTGCGTTCAGCGTATTTGACTGCGTGGACGGTCCAAGTCACGAGGTCACCTTCACGTAGGTGTGCACATCTTTTGCCGCGAGCATATCTGCCACGGCTGCGTCAAATGTCTTGAAGTGCGGGCTTTGCAGATGCCCGTCAAAAGCCGCGCGATCATCATAAAGCTCGTACAGAAAGATCTCGTCAGGGCGCGACGGATCGGAGCAGACATCAAAACGCTGGCATCCGGGTTCTTGTGCAAGAGAGGTTGCTGCGTTCGTCTCCATCAGCCGCGCAAATTCGGCCATGTGGCCGGCTTTCACCTGAAAGGTCACCACGACTGCAAACATACCACGTTCCTCTGGTTGACCTTGAGTAATGTATGCATTAATGTATGCGCTAATGCATCGTCAATAACAGAGGTCTTCACGACGCAAACACTCGACATAGTTGTCTTTGCAGGCGACGGGATCGGCCCTGAGATTACTGCCCCGACGCTACGCTTGCTCACGCGTTTGGCGCAAGGCTGGAGCTACGATCTGCACTTCACCGAATTGTCTGCTGGCGCGCAATGCTACGCTGATAAGGGCGAGGCGCTGCCGCCTACTTCTCTTGCGTGGGCGCGCCAGGCTGATGCCATTTTGCTGAGCGCAATGGGCCTGCCGCACATTCGCTATCCTGACGGGACGGAGATCGTGCCTCAGATCGACATCCGGATGGAGCTTGATCTTTATGCCGGGGTCCGTCCGGTGCGCATCGTGCCCGGTCAGCCGTCGCCTTTGAAGGTGGCGGAGACTGAGGCGCTCGATTTCGTGCTGATCCGCGAAAGCACGGAGGGCCTTTTTTACACGAAAGGCGCGGGCACCGTCACCGACGACGATGCGCAAGAGACGTTGCGCATTACGCGGGGGGTAAGCGAAAAGCTCTTCAATTTCTCGTTCCGCTTGGCCGAACAACGCAAGGCCGCCGGGCGGGGCCCGGGCCGCGTCATGTGCGTGGACAAGGCCAACGTCTTCCGCGCCTTCGCGTTCTTTCGTGGTATTTTTGACGAGGTCGCCGCAGACTATCCGGAGATCGCCACCGATCACGGCTATGTCGACGCTGTGGCGCTGTGGCGCTGTGGATGGTCGGTCAACCGCAACGCTTTGATGTCATGGTCACCGAGAACATGTTTGGAGATATCCTGAGCGATCTTGGCGCGGGCCTCATGGGGGGCTTGGGCCTCGCACCGTCGGCGGACATCGGTGATGACCATGCCGTCTTTCAACCTTGTCATGGGACGGCACCGGATATTGCGGGGCAGAGCCTCGCCAACCCGATGGCGATGATCCTCTCTGGGGCGATGATGCTTGACTGGCTGGGCGCCGAAAAAGGCCTGCCTGACGCGACCGAGGACGCAGCACGGCTGCAAGCCGCCGTGGATCAAGTGATTGCAGATGGGCAGGTGCTTACGCGCGATCTCGGGGGCAGCGCTGGAACTGACGACATCGCGGCAGCTGTTGAGGCCGCCCTGTGATGCTGCGCGTCCTATGCGTCGGCGCGGGCTACTTCGCGCGGTTTCATCACGATGCATGGGCGCGCCACCCTGACGCTGAACTGGTGGCCGTCGCAGACCCAGATACGGCGCGAGCGGCAGAGGTTGGCGTCTCGGCCTATCCTTCGTTGGCAGCGGCTCTCGAGGCAGTTTCGCCCGATATCATTGACCTGATCGTCTCGCCCGGCGCCCATGACGCGATGGTTCGTGAGGCCCTAGAGGCGCGGCCCAAGGCGATCATTTGTCAGAAGCCCTTTGGCAGCTCTCTTGAGGAGGCCGCAGGCCTGGCGATGCAGCGGATGAGGCGGGTGTGCCCCTCGTGATCCACGAGAACTTCCGCTTTCAGCCGTGGTACAGGGCGGCCAAGGAGAACTTGGACAAAGGCATTCTGGGCGACCTTCATCAACTTACGTCCCGCCTGCGCACGGGCGATGGGCAAGGTCCGGATGCCTACCTCGATAGGCAGCCCTATTTTCAGCAGATGCCTCGGCTGTTGGTGCATGAAACCGGGGTGCACTGGGTGGATACGTTTCGGTATCTGCTTGGGCCGATCACAGGCGTCTATGCTGATTTGAGGCGCATGAATCCGGTGATCGCGGGTGAGGATGCCGGTCATATCGTCTTTGATTTTGACGGCGGCCTGCGCGCGCTCTTTGACGGAAACCGCCACCTCGATCATGCTTCGGACAACACGCGGCTGACTTTTGGCGAAGCCCTCATTGAGGGGACGAACGGCGCCCTTACGCTCACCGGTGACGGCGCCCTGCATCACCGACGGTTTGGCGAAAAAGAGACCCGCGTCGTTCTTGAGCCACGAGCATGGTCTGGCTTCGCGGGGAATTGCGTATATGCTCTGCGAGCGCACGTCGTGGAAGCGGTGTTGGAGCAGGGCTCCTTCGGGAATACGGCGCGCGATTATCTGACAGTCCGCCATATCGAGGCGGCGATCTATCGGTCGGCTAAAGAGAGGCGTCGCATCGAACTATGACCGAGACTGCTACGCAGCGCGCCACCGAGGCCCTGAGAAAACTGATCTTCTCCGGGGCCTTACCGCCCGGATCCGATCACTTAGAGGCCGAGCTTGCGGAGCGTCTGGGATTGTCACGGACACCCGTGCGCGAAGCGCTGACCAAGCTGCAGGAACAGGGGCTCGTCGCAATACGGCCCCGCCACGGTGCGCGGATCGTGGGGCTAAGCCCAGAAGACATGAATGAAATCTACGAAGTGCTCACAGCGCTCGAGGCGGCGGCCGCTGGCCACGCAGCCGAGCGCGGACTGACCGAGCAAGACCTCGCCCCGCTGCAAACGGCCATCGATGCAATGGATCATGCGCTGGAGATGAAAGATCTCGAGGCTTGGGCAACGGCTGATGATGCGTTTCACAGCGCACTTGTCGTCGCCTCTGGCAACGCGCGGATGGAAGAAGCGGCTCAAATCTACGCCGATCAGGTGCGCCGCGCGCGGATGATCACCCTGCGTTTGCGCCCGCTTCCGACCCGATCGAACGAAGATCACCGTGCCGTTCTGGCCGCGATCAAAGCCGGTGATGGCAAGGCCGCGCGCAGCTTGCATGAACAACACCGTGACGGGGCTCGCTTGCTGCTGACCGATTTGCTAAAGGCCCACCAACTCAACTGGTTGTGAGGCCCGATGACGCTATCTGAAATGCGTGCACTGGCGCGATCCGTCTTCGATGCCGGCGTTGTCGCCGCTGACCCTTATGATGCCGTGAAGGCGGCTTTGACCCGCAAGTCTGTGCCCAAGGGCACGCCTATCGTTGCTGTGGGCAAGGCCGCTGTGCGCATGGCTGAAGCTGCCCTTGAATGCAGCGACGCGCCGGGAGCCGTTCTGGTCGTCACCAACCCTGAAAATGCGCGCGACATTGCGGGCGCGCGGGTCTTTGCCTCGGCGCATCCGGTGCCGGATGAGGTAGGGCTGGACGCAGGGCTCGCTGTGGAGGAGCTGCTGAGGGACGCTCAGCAAGATGTGCTGGCGCTGATTTCGGGCGGTGGCTCTGCGTTGTTGCCTGCACCTGCCGCGGGGCTGACCCTTGCGGACAAGGCTGCCGTCAGCGAGGCGCTCTTGGCGTCAGGGGCGGAGATCACCGAAATGAATCTGGTGCGTCAGTGTCTGTCACGCCTGAAGGGCGGGGGCATGTTGCGCGCTGCAGCGCCTGCCAAGGTGCGGGCGTTGATCCTGTCAGATGTGGTGGGCGACGATCTTCGCGCCATTGCCAGTGGGCCAACGGCAGCGCCGCTTGGCAGCCCGGCGGAGGCAAAGGCGATCTGCGAGAGCTATGGCATCTGGTCTCAGCTGCCATCCTCCGTCCAAGAGGTGTTGAGCCGGCCTTCGATCACCGGTGATACGCCTGAAGCGGAAAATGAGCTCGTCGGGTCCAACACGCAGTCCGTGATGGCGATGGCGGGGGCGGCGAAAGCGGCGGGCATGCCGCTGCACATCCACTCCCCAGCGCTGACCGGCGATGTGGAGGATGCCGCGCGCCGCGTCGCGGGTACAACGGACGTAGGGATTCACCTCTTTGGCGGCGAAACCACCGTGCAGCTGCAGGGCACCGGCAAGGGTGGCCGCAATCAGGAGCTTGCGCTGCGGGTCGCGCTTCACCTTGAGAAATCGCGCCGGACGTGGGTCTACTTGCAAGGCGGCACGGACGGTCGCGACGGTCCAACCGATGCCGCAGGCGGTGTCGTGGACGCTGAAATCATCGCGCAGTTGCGCGCAAGAACGGATGTCGAGGCGGGGCTGCTTAATAACGACGCATATCCTGTGCTCAAGGCCGGCGGTGGGCTTCTCATGACCGGTGGGACCGGCACCAATGTGGCCGATCTGGGTATACTGATCGTCGCTTAGCGCCTAGTCGACGGGCAGGCCCGAGGGCACCGTATCGGGGCGACCTAGGGGGCGTGCCTCGGCCGTTTCACCGGTCAGCGCATGTAAGAACGCCTCCAGATCATCAAGCTCTGCATCGGTCACATCGATGCCGGTCAGGTCGAGCTTTGCTAATTGCCGCGCCATTTCCCGCGTGTCGGATTGGATCACGAAATCAATGGCTTGCAGCCACTCAGCCTGAGGGAGCTTGGCCATGTCTTGTGTCCACTCGGCCCGTGCCGCAATCGGGTCGCGATGGTGGCGCAGCATGCCCCCCAAGGTTGGGTAGGCGCCGTTGTGCCCATAGGGCGCGGTCAGTGCCACGTTGCGCAGGGACGGGGTGCGGAAGCGGTAGGCGTCCTCCAGGCTGTCAGTCTCGCCCATGCGGCCCACATCGCGCGGCATCGGGTCAAAGCGCCGGGTGCGGCCGGGGCCGAAGGCGGGCAGGCCTAACGCATGAAACTCCTGATCCGAGAACAAAGGCCCGCTGTGACAATCGACGCAGCCAGCTTTGCCAAAGAAAAGTGCGCGTCCGCGTTCGGCGGCGGCAGGAAGCGGTGTGCCATCGAGCCACGCGTCATAGGGGCTGTCGTAGCTTTGCCATTCGCGCCCGATAAAGGCGCCCAGAGCATTGGCGACCTCGACTATGGTGACCTCTTCGGCGGCGTCGATGTGATCAAAAGCCTCCACGAACATGTCTCCGTATTCCGGGATCACGCGCACGCGCTTGGCGATGATGGGCCAGGCGGCGTCGATGCGATCGTGAATGGCGCCAGCGACCTCGTTTTCTTTCGGGTTGCCGGCCATCTCAAACTGCGCGGTCAGCGGCAAAACGGCCTGAGCTGCGATGATGTTCTCAAGTCCCTGGGGCAGCCATTCCTCCGCGGGGGAGTTGAAGCCATTGCCATAGATATCCGAAATCGAAAGCCGGCCATCGTGGAACAGAATGCGGACGTCTTTATGACCAAGATTCCAAAGGGTTGGTGCCGATCGCGGCACCCGTTTCTTGATCCGGTCATCGCCCGTCCCGGCGGTGCGTTCCGGCCCAAGCCCGACCCCACCTTCGCCGATTCCAAGGCTCAATCCATCGCCGCCATGCATCGAATGGTGATGGCAGGTTCCGCAAGAGATGTTCATATTCCCCGACAGAACCCTATCGTAAAACAGAAGTTGCCCGATCTTGGCTTGATCTTCGTCGAAAGGCAGAAAATCATCGCTGGAAATGCGCTCGGCCACTGATGGCGACGCGATCACATAAAGGGCAAGCACATGCGCAAGCTTTTGATGGTACTTTCGTTCCTTGCGACGCCAGCCATGGCCGAGATCGAGGAAGCGCGCGATCTGATGGAAGAGGGGCGCTTTGAAGAGGCGCTCGAAGCCTTTTGGCCCGCCGCGCGCTCCGGCAACGCCGACGCTGAAGAGCTGATCGGTGTCATGTACGCGCTGGGTCTCGGCGTCGAGCAGGACTTTGTGCGTGCCTTCGAGTGGTATCTGCGCAGCGCCATGAAGGGACATCCGGGCGCGCAATCGGGGGTTGGCTGGTACTACGAGGTGGGCCTCGGCATGCCCGCGCCCGACCTCACGCGCGCTTACATGTGGTACGTTCTCAGCGCCATTGGCGGCGATCCGGATGCCGCGATCTCCATGGAAGAGGTGATCAAGAAAATGACGCCGGAACAGATCGAACATGCCAATATCCTAATCGATGACTACCGTGTATGGATGTACCCGTTTCGTTGAGATTACCGGGGCTTACGCAGCAATCAAGACGTCAAAGCATGAAGATTTGCCGCAGCTCTGATCAGGGCTGACGCACGGCGCGATTGGCAGGAAAAAGGGGCGGCCCGCTACTGGGCCGCGACGCTTTGGGGCCCGCTTTTGGCGGCGCGGGCCGCATCGACCACGGCGTTGCCCACGGCTTCAACCTCTTCTAGGGTCAAGCGCACCGGCAGGCGAACGTCACACGCGCGTTTCAACATCGTTCGTGTCTGCGGAAGATCACCGCCGGGAATGCTCTCTGCTGGCAAAAACTGCCAATTCCAGAAGGCGCGGGCGTTGTCTGTCGACATGCCAAAGATCTGCGCGCCGAGGTGCCGTTCTTTCAGTTCCATGACGATGGCATGGGCTTCGTCGTCGCTGAAGTCTTTCAAGTTGAACTGAATGGAGTCCGGCGCGCGGGTTTCCTGAGGCAGCGGCGGCGGTACGTAAAAGAAGCCGGAGCCATTGAGGATCTCGACCATGTGGTCGTGGTTGCGCAAACCGCGCGTGCAGCGGTCCTCCAGCTCAGCAAGTTGGGGTTTGATGACCACCGCGCTCAGGTTCGACATGCGCGTGTTGTAGAGCGGGAGCTTGTTTTGCCAGCGGCTGAACGGTTCGGCGAGGACCGGGTGTTTCTTCCAGTTATGCTCGTAGGCGCCGGACATAATGACCACCCGCGCAGCCAGATCGGCGTCGTCGGTGATCAGGATGCCGCCTTCGCCTGCATTGAGCATTTTGTAGGACTGAAACGAAAAGCAGCCCACGCGCCCCAAGGTGCCAATCTTCTTACCATTCCAAAGCGTTCCCAGCGAATGGGCTGCGTCTTCGACGATGGGGATATCGCGCGCTTCGGCCAAGGCCATGATCTGATCCATGTCCGAGGTATGGCCGCGCATGTGCGAGATCAGCACCGCGTCAGCACCCTCAAGCTGGGCCTCGAAGTCGGCCATGTCGATGCGGTAATTCTCGCCCACCTCGACGAGAACCGGCACACATTACGCGTGCACCACCGACGAGGGCACCGCCGCAAAGGTGAAATCGGGGATCAGGACCCGCGCCCCACGAGGCAATCCAAGCGCCTTGAGGGACAGGAAAAGAGCCGCCGAGCAGGAGGCCACGGCCACGGCGTATTTTACCCCCATATGGGCGGAAAAAGCCTCCTCCAGCTGGGCGACCGGTGAGTTCTCGGACGTGTAACGGAAAAGGTCGGCGGTCTGCATCAGCTCGTCCAGTGCCGCACGGGCTGCTTCTGGGATGGGTTCGGCCTGATGAACGTTGGGAAGAGATGTCATGGGGAATGCTTGCTGGTTGGATTTGGGGTTACTCATCACACAGACATAGGGACGTCCAGTGACGGTTCCATGACAAGCAAAAGGGCGCGCCGAGTAGACGCGCCCTTTCAATTTCAGGCTAGACCTTACTGGAGGTCGGAAGCGCGTGCGTCGCCCAGTGCGGCTTCTGCTTCGGCCACAGCGGACTGAAGTGCGCCGAGGATTTCCTCACCGCCGTCCACGTTCTCCGTGAACCAGCCGAGAACCGGCTGAGCTGCTTCAGCAAAGGCTGCTTTCTGGTCAGGCGTCGGGACGTAGAGGTCACCGCCGCCGGCCACGAAGTCAGCATATGCCTGGATGGACTTACGCTTCGGCGAGGCGAACGTTGCCTGCTGCAGAGCATAGAAGCCGTCAACGACAACGCGGCGCAGGCCCTCATCCATTTCCATGAACTTCTGGTTGTTCATGTACCACAGCGCGCCCATGTAGGCGTGGCCGTCGAGCGTCACGTACTGAAGGCCCGCGTCGGGGAACTTCATGCCCATGATGTCGGTGATGCCGTTCTTGGAGCCGTCAACCACGCCCGTCTGGAAGGACGTGAAGAGCTCCGGCCACGGGATCGGCGTGGGCGATGCACCCAGTGCGCGGACGAGTTCCTGGGGCAGGTCAGCCACAACCGTACGCAGCTTGAGGCCGTCGAAATCGGCGGGCTCTGCAAGGCGGCGCTTGGTGTTGGCAAAGTTGCGCCAGCCGCCGGTATTACCGATCGTCATCAGGCGGATTGTGTCGTCGCTGTCCTCAAGGATCTTGCCACGCATGGTGCGCGTGAAGTCCGTCTGGGAGAGAACGTGCTCTGCCACGCGGTCGTCGGCCATCAGGTAGGGCAGGTCCAGAACCTGCACATACGGAAAGAGGCCAGCTGCGCCGCCGGAGGTGGAGATGTAGACGTCGATGGAGCCGTCGGACACACCCTGCAGACACTCGGTGCCGTTGCCGCAAAGCTGCGTGCCGATGAACAGGTCAACGGTGATCGCGCCATTGGAGGCCGCTTCGACGTAGTTCTTGAAGACCACCAGGCCGTCATAATCTTCGTCGTTCTCGTTGGAGTTTGCCGTGGCGCGGATGTTGAACTGCGCATGGCCGTCCGCGTAGGCGGTGATCGCCGAACCGGCGAGGAAGCCGGCTGCGAGAGCCGCCTTGGTGAGACCTTTGAGCATGTGATACCTCCCTATGCTTTGGTCAGGATCGGTGGGTCTAGACCCGCCCGGATTATTGGACGAACCCGGTCAGACGCGGGATCGTCATGGAAATTGCCGGGAAGTAAGTGATCAGGAAGATCACGGCTACTTCGACAGCAAGGAACGGCAGAATAGCCTTGGAGATCGTCTCAACCTTCTCGCGACTGACACTCGCGGCGACGAATAAGACGAGCCCCATGGGCGGTGTGGCGAGGCCCACGGTGAGGTTCACGCTCATGATGATCGCGAAGTGCACCGGGTGGACGCCGAGGTCGACGAAGATCGGTCCCAAGATTGGCCCAAGGATAATGATCGCGGGCCCTGCGTCGAGGAACATACCCACCACGAAGAGGAGAAGGTTGATCAGCAGGAGCAGGATCAGCGGGTTCTCGGACAGGCTCAGGATGAACTCTGCAAGGATCTGAGGCGCACCGGACAGCGCGACGACTGTCTTAAAGCTCACCGCAGCGCCCACGAGGATAAGAACCGCCGAAGATGCCAGCGCCGCGCGGGCAAAGATGCCAGTGAGGTCGGTGACCTTCATGGAGCCCAATACGAAGAAGCTGACGAAGAGGGCGTAGACCACCGCGATAACCGAGGCCTCCGTGGGCGTCATGAAGCCGCCGAGGATACCGCCCAGGATGATGACTGGCGTCAGAAGCGGCGCGACGGCCTTCTTGCAGGTGAAGCGGAAGTCTTGGCTGACCGACTTGCGATACTGGCGCAGCAGCAGGTCAACGGTGACCGCGCAGGCGACAAAGAGGGCCAGGTTGATCCAGGACTGGCTCGCCGGGGCGTCTTCGGCAAAGAAGCCACCAAAGCCACCGATGATACGGTAGAGGAAGAAGCCGAACGTGACGCGGATCAGGATGAGGGACGTCCAATATTCGACGCCGCTGATGGTCTGGTTCGCAATCACCACGCGCTCTGCCGGGGGCAGGTCGTAGCGATCGGCCATGAGGCGCACCATCACCATGAGACCAACGCCCACAAGGATGCCCGGTACGATACCTGCAAGGAACAGCGCGGCCACGCTTTCGCCCATGACATATGCGTAGATGATCATGATGCCGGAGGGCGGGATGATCGGCCCGATGACCGAGGATGCCGCGGTGATCGCGGCCGCAAAACGGCGCGTGTAGCCCTGCTTCTCCATCGCGGGGATTAGCGTGGAACCCAAGGCCGACGTGTCAGCCACAGCAGAGCCGGACAGGCCTGCAAATAGGATGGAGCTGAGGATGTTCACCTGTGCGAGGCCGCCGCGCAGGTGGCCCATGATGGCTTGGCTGAACTCAACAAGGCGGATGGTGATGCCGCCGCGGTTCATGATCTCGCCAGCGAGCATGAAGAAGGGCAGGGCCATCAGCGGGAAGCTATCGATGCCGTTGTAGAGGTTACGATAGAGCACCGCGAGGTCGCGCTCGCTGCCATCGAGAACAAGAAGCGCGCCGGGGGCGAGCAACAGTCCGAACACGACCGGCAGGCCGATGAGCAAGAGCACCAAGAAGACGGGAAGGAACCAGATAAGCATCAGTCAATTGGCCCCGCATCTTCAAGTGGTTTGAGATAATCGCCACCGCCAAAGAGCGTAATAACCTGGCGCAGTATCAGTTCGATATTCACCAGGAGAAGCAGGCAGAAACCCACGAAGAGCGAGGAGAACGCCCAGCTGTTCTTGAACTTGATGCGCTCTCCGCCGAACCAGTCCAGCGGCAGCCGAAGCGACGCGGACGTGCCGCGGCCGGTGAAGCTGTTCACGTTGTCCCACCCAAGCGTCGCACAGGTCCAAATAACGAGAAGGCCGCACACCAGAAGAACGAGGGTCAGAACCGCCGCAAGCACCCGTGGAAGCGCGCGTTCGAGCATGTCGATGGCAACAAACCCGCCCTGTCGGTAGGCCAGAGGTGCAATCAGCCCCGTCATCCAGAGCATCAGAAAGCGTGCACCTTCTTCGGTCCAGTTTGGAGCGTCAAAAAACAGGCGCATGAAAATCTGGTAGCAGATGAACGCAACCATGATCATGAGCGCGGCGAGTGCCAACACACGCCCAATGGCGAGCAGGAACACGTTCAACTTTTCCAAGGGCCAAAGAAGCCCCGTGAGCAGCGCCATTGCGCTCTCCCTCCCAGTTGTCGGCGCGGGTTGTTGGCCAACCTCTATCGCCACTATGTGCAGGCGTTAGCTCTGCGTAAAGCTTCCATATGAGCCGGAAGCGAAAAGTAGTGGGTCGCCCTCTGCGACGGCGACCTCCGTCACGAGACCCACGGCGATGACGTGGTCACCGGCGTCGTGGATGGCATGCGGGGTGCAGTGGAACCGCGCGAGCCCGGCCTGCAACAGAGGCGTGCCGTCAGCGGCTTCGGACCATGCGATGTCGGGTGTGAAATGGGGTTCTTTGGCAAACTGGTTGCCCAAGGATTTGTCTTGCTGGCCAAGAATATGGATGGCGTAGCTGCGGCACTCGGTGAAGGGCTTGAAGCGCGCCGAGCTTTTTGCCGGACACCACAACACAAGCGGTGGGTCGAGCGACACGGAGGCGAAGGAATTCGCGGTAAAGCCCATGGGGCCTTCTTCCGTCTGGCACGTCACCACGGTGACGCCCGTGGCGAAGCTGCTCAGCGCATTTCGGAAGGCACGCGCGTTGTCAGGCGTCGGCTGGAAAGTCACTTGCTTGGTCATGGTGTTGGGGCCCTCGAAACTCATTAAGGAACCTCGTTGCCGAGCGCTGCGGTGTAAAGCTCGAACCACGTCTGGCGGTCCATTTCGACCTTTGCCGCGTCCGAGAATGCCTTGATTCTGTTCAGATTGTTGGTGCCCATCACGGGAATGATCCGCGCGGGATGTGCGAGCAGCCACGCCACAGCCACCGCCGTCTCGTCGACGCCTTGGGCTTTGGCCACTGCACCGAGCGCGTCCATCACCGGCTTGTTGCGGAAGAGCTCACCGCCGGCGAGCGGAGACCATGCCATCGGCGGCACGCGGCGCTCCTGCAGATATGCGATGTCACCGTTAGTGAACGGCATATGATGCATCAGGCTGACTTCGATCTGGTTGGTGACCAGCGGCGTGTCCATCGAAGACTGCAGAAGGTTCCAATCATGGAGCTTGAAATTCGAGACACCTACATGACGAACCTTGCCGCTTGCGACGACTTCATCCAGCGCGGCGCCGGTTTCGTCCGCATCCATCATCGGGTCGGGACGGTGCACCAGCAGGAGGTCGATCTTGTCGATATCCATCAGACGTAGCGAGTGATCAACGGACGCCAGAATGTGAGCGCGGGACGTGTCGTAGTACTTCACGCGTGCGTCCGAGTAGCGACCGGCTGGGGCGACGATATCGCACTTGGTGACGATCTCGATCTTGTCCTTCAGGGCAGGGGCCGCCTTCAGCGCGGCGCCAAGCAGCTCCTCAGCCTCATAGCCGCCATAGATGTCGGCTTGGTCCATCGTGGTGATGCTTTGCGCGAGGCACGCCTCGATCTTTGCCTCGACGTGGGCCGGCGAGGTGTCGGGGTCATCGCCCATACGCCACATGCCATACACGATGCGGCTGAGTTCCAGGTCTTCGGCCAGACGGATTTTGTCGATCATTTACGCTCTCCTACGCCGAGCGGCGTGGCAGGGGTTTTCGAGGGGACACGGCCATAGGCCTCAGGCAAGCTGACCGTTTGGAGTTCGGGCATCACAAGGCGTCCGAAATGCTGGGCCTCGTCGATATGGGGATAGCCGGAGAAGATGAAGGCACGGATGCCCATCTTCTTGTATTCTTCAATCTTGCTGAGGACTTGGTCGGCGGAGCCTACGAGAGCTGCGCCGCAGCCTGAGCGCGCGCGACCTACGCCGGTCCAAAGGTTCGGCTCAACATAGCCGAACTTGTCCGCCAACTCGCGCGCCTTCGCTTGGTGGCTTACCCCCAGCGAGGTCGAGTCGAGCGCGCGGTCGCGGATCAGTTGGCCGTATTCGTCATCGAGCTTCGAGACGATGTAGTCCGCGTATTCGCGGGCCTCTGCCTCGTTATCGCGCACGATCATGTGCACCCGCAGGCCGTAGTCGAGCGTGCGGTTGTAGCGCTCGGCCACCGCGTTCACGTCCTTCATGCGCTGGGCGATGTTCTCGGTGGGCTCAGGCCACATCAGATAGACGTCGCAATGCTGACCGCAGAGTTCGAGCGCGGCGGGCGAGTAGCCCCCGAAGTAAAGCAGCGGACCACCCGTCTGATAAGGGCGCGCTGGGTCAGTGGTGAGACCCTCGAAATCGTAGATCTCGCCCTTGTAGGTGATCTCGTCCTGCGTCCAGGCTTGCTTGAGGATCTCAACGACCTCGCGGGACCGCTGGTAGCGGAAGCCGGACTCGGCCTTCTCACCCGGGAAGTCCGAGGAGATGATGTTCACCGTCAGCCGGCCTTCCAGCATGTGATCGAGCGTCGCAATCGTGCGCGCCAGCATGATCGGCTGCATCTCACCACAGCGCACAGCGGCGAGCATGTTGATCTTCTCGGTCAACGGCGCGCAGCCGGCCACAAAGCTCAACGTGTCTTGGCCAACCTGGTAGCTCGACGGGCAAAGGATATTGCGGAAGCCTTGCTTCTCGGCTTGCAAAACGATGTCGCGGCAGTGCGACCAGCTCGAACGAAGTGCGCCGTCTGGCACCCCCAGGAATTGGTAGTCATCGGAGCAAAGTGCTGAAAACCAACTAACTTCTGCACCGGTGAGATCAGGGGAGGTTACGGGGACAAGTGTCATCGATTCTGTTCTCTGGTCGCGGAATTGCTTCTTGCGTAGCACCCGATTTGATGTGCATCAATAGTATATCAATTATTGAGTCCCCTGTGATGGAAGACCGCGGCGCTCTGCCCAAACACATGCAGATCAGCGAGATGCTGGTGCGCGAAATCGCGGCCGGTCGTTTGGCTGATGGTGCGCGTCTTCCGCCGGAACGTGACATGGCGGGCGAGCTGGGGGTTGCTGTCGGCACCTTGCGACGCGCGTTGACCGAACTCACCGACCGTGGGTTGTTGGAGCGCGTGCAAGGTTCAGGCAATTACGTGCGCCACCGCGCGGATGCCCAATCGATCTATGCATTCTTTCGGCTCGAAATCCCAGGTGGGGGTGGTCTGCCCACGGCGGAAGTGGTTTCAGCTGACGCTATGGCGCGCCCTCCCGATGCGGCAAGCGAGGGTGGATGCGACCGCCTTTTGTGCGTGCGCCGCGTGCGATCGCTTGATGGTGAGCCTGTCGCACTCGAGGAAATCTGGCTCGATATCGAGGGGGCGGCGGATCTGACGTCGGATGATCTCTCCGAGAGCCTTTATCTGACGTACCAGCGAGAGCTTGGGGTCGCGATCGAGCGTACCGAAGACCGCGTGGGAATTGGGCAGGTGCCGCAATGGGGGGCAGGTCTTCTTGATCTCGCGCCCGGCGATGCTTGCGGATATGTGGCGCGGCGGGGCTGGTCCCGCGAGCGCGTTGTGGAGGTGTCCTCCACTTGGTTTGATGCTAATCGCGCGCAGTTCGTGTCGCGAATGAGGTGAACGGAATGGATATGGTAAGGTACGGCATCATCGGCTGCGGCATGATGGGTCAGGAGCACATCAACAACATCGCGCTTTTGCCTCAAGGAGAAGTCAGCTGCGTGTTTGATCCCGTGCCTGAGATTGCTGAGCATGCTTCAAAGCTGGCGAATGGCGCGCGCGTTGCGCGAACGCTGCAAGACCTCGTCGCCTCCGACGATGTGGACGCGCTCGTGATCGTGTCGCCGAACCATCTGCACGTCGATCAGCTTTTCGAGATCTCAAAGATCCGGCATTTGCCGATCCTGTGTGAGAAGCCGCTCTACACGCACGCGGATCAGGCAAGCCGCCTGAAGATTTTCGAAGAACGCTATCAGGCGCCCGTTTGGGTCGCGATGGAGTATCGCTATATGCCGCCGATCGCGGCGCTCTTGGACGAAGTGATGTCGGCCACGGGCGGGATCGAAATGCTCACCATTCGTGAGCACCGCTTTCCGTTCCTCCACAAGATTGGCAATTGGAACCGGTTCAACCGGAACACCGGGGGCACGCTGGTTGAGAAGTGCTGCCACTTCTTCGATCTGATGCGGCTGACCATGAAGTCCGAGCCGGTGCGCGTGATGGCGAGCGCTGGGCAATCCGTCAATCACACCGGTGAGAGCTACGCCGGCGAGGTCCCTGACATCTGGGACAATGGCTACGTCATCGTCGATTTCGCAAATGGGAGGCGCGCGATGCTGGAGCTTTGCATGTTTGCGGAGGGCTCACGCTATCAGGAGGAAATTGCTGCTGTCGGGCGTGACGGCAAGATTGAGTGCCACGTGCCGGGACCGGGGCGGTTCTGGTCGAGCGATCTAGGCCCTGAACCGGTTGCGCGGCTTTTGCTGTCGCCTCGGTCGCCGAAGGGGCCCGTCGAACGTGCCATTCCCGTCGATCCGACCCTTTTGGAGGCCGGTGACCATAATGGCTCCACCTTCTATCAGCATGAGCGCTTCAACGCGGTCGTCAGAGGGGAGGGGACCGTGGAGGTGACCCTGACTGACGGTGCAAAGGCCGTGGAAATGGGCCTTGCAGCGCAACAATCAGCGCTTGAAGGGCGCGCGATAATGATCGGAGAGGCCTCTGAGGCTGTGCCAGCTTAATTGACCTCAGTCATTTGTGCGGCGGGCAATCGGCGTCCGCCGTGAGGGGGCTCAACCTTTTTGGCAGGCACGCGCCCAGAGGGTTACGCGGCGCTGCGCGACATGGGTGGACGGCATGCTCGCCAAAAGCTCATCTTCTCCCATAGCCGTCACTTCGATTTTTGGCGCCGAAGAGCCCATGAGGCTGCTCAGCTCTGCGCGCACGGCCTCGGCGCGACGTTCGCTCAGCCGCAAGTTTGCAGTGGCGCTTCCTGAGCTGTCGGAATGATCTGCCAGTTTCAGGCAGGTGCCCATCATGGCTTGCGTGCCAAGGACGCGCGACAAAAGCGCGATCTGTCCTCGCGCGTCTTCGTCGAGGTTCGCGCCGCCCCGCGGGAAGAAGATGTGATGCTCACGAAGTTCCTGACTGTGCGCTGCGATGCGCTCATCACTCGGACATTGTCCTGGTCCGCCTGCTTCGCAATGGCCTCCGCCGTAGGCGCTTGAGGCGTTTGACAATAGAATTATGGCCCCCAAGGCATCAAGAGTTTTCAGCATGATCGGCTCCATTCGCGGCGCTTGTACCTGTGCGCCTCTAACAATCTGGAAACATGAAAAAATCTCGAAAAAGAGATTTGGCGTTTAGACTGTTAAGGGACTGGCTGTCAGACACGCCCCGAACGGACGGGGAACACTAAATATGACACAACGCTTGGTCTGGCTTGATGCACTGCGGCTGGACGGCTTAGTTCCCCTTGGTCAAGGTGTGATGACTCGACTATGTCCTCCAAGCAAAAGATTTGTCCTCCTTGAAGAGTGCGGATCGTCGAACGAGAGCGCAGGCAAGCTAATCGCGACTCTCACGTAAGGCACGAAGAAAACTGGAATTTGCGCAGTGAATCCTGAGAGTTACAAAGCAAGCAGGCTGAGCGTGGCGCCCATGATGGCGTGGACGGACCGGCACTGTCGGTACTTCCATCGACAGCTGTCCCGCCGCGCGCTTTTGTACACTGAGATGGTGACCTCGGCAGCCTTGGTGCGCGGTGGTGCGGTGCACCTGCTAGAGTTCTCGGAACAAGAACATCCCGTGGCGCTTCAATTGGGTGGTGAAGGTGCAAAAGAGCTCGCTGAAGCGACCCGGATGGCGCAAGAGGCAGGCTACAAAGAGGTCAATCTCAACGTAGGCTGCCCCTCTGATCGCGTTCAATCGGGGACGTTTGGCGCGGTGCTGATGAAACGTCCGGCCCATGTGGCTGATTGCCTCGCGGAGATGCAGGCGGCCGTGGATATCCCGGTCACTGTGAAGTGCCGCATCGGTGTGGACGATCAGGAACCAACAGAGATTCTTCCAACATTCCTCGAGGCAGTTTCTGCGGCGGGCATTCGACAGGTCACAATCCATGCTCGAAAGGCGTGGCTTAAAGGCCTGAGCCCGAAGGAAAATCGGGAAGTTCCACCGCTTGACTACCACCTCGTTTATCAGATGGTTTCCGAATTTCCCGCGTTGAGCATTGCTTTGAACGGTGGGCTCGAGACGTTGGACGCCGCAGAAGACGCGCTCGCAGCTGGCGTCGACGGTATCATGATCGGACGGGCGGCCTACCACAAACCCTTTGACGTACTCGCCGAAGCGGACCAACGGCTCTACGGGGCAGAGACCGAGCCCCTTTCGCGGTTTGAGGCAGTGGAGGCGATGGTGCCGTATATCGCCAATCACCTGCAGGCAGGTGGCAATCTTCACCAAGTGACAAGACACATGCTTGGCCTCTTCGCCGGGCAACCTGGGGCCCGTGCTTGGCGACGAATTCTCTCCGAAAAGGCAACGGGTTCCGGGGCTGGCGTCGATGTTTTGTTCGAGGCGCGCGACGCCGTCCGTTCCGAGATTGAACAGCAAAACGCCACTTAAATTGCCGCTGCGCAAACAAAGCCGAGTTCAGGAACGATGATGGATATTGCGACGCTTGCATCGATTACGGGGCTCTTGCTCGCAACCGGGGCGTTTGCAGGCGTCTTGGCAGGGCTCTTAGGCGTTGGAGGCGGCGTGGTTCTCGTGATCGCCTTTCTCTACGCCTTCCGCGCCACCGGTTTCGACGGGCCTGACGTCATGCAAATCTGCCTCGCTACGTCGCTGGCGACGGTGATTGTGACCTCGGTGCGATCTGTCGTGGCGCATAATCGCAAAGGGGCGGTTGAATGGCCGATCTTGCGGAGCTGGGCGCCTTTTCTGGCGCTGGGCGCGGGGGTTGGTGTTGTGGTTGCAGTGAACCTTCAGTCAAAGACCCTGCAGCTCATTTTCGCAATTCTTGCCGCGTTTCTGGGGCTTTACATGGCAGTGGGGCGGAGCTCTTGGCGTGTTGGCCAGACCTTCCCTACCGGTACTGTCGGCCGCCTCGGCGCGAGCATCTTGGGACTTCTTTCTGTTTTGATGGGCATTGGCGGCGGGTCATTCGGGGTCCCGCTCATGACGTTGTTCGGCGTGCCTGTGCACCGCGCGGTTGCGACAGCCGCGGGTTTTGGCGTGGCCATCGCGGCCCCCTCGGTCGTAGCGTTCCTTTTCGTGCCGGTTGAGCCCCCCATACCGCCGCTCACTGTCGGCGCGGTCAATTTGGTCGCCTTGGCGATCATCATTCCGGTGACGGCGTTGACGACGCCCTTAGGCGTTGCCCTTGCTCATCGGCTGCCTGCCCAGCACCTTAAACGCGGGTTCGGGGTGTTTTTGCTATTGGTTGCGGCAAATATGTTTCGCGAGGTCTGGTGGGCATGAAGCAGTTTAGAGAGCGGGGCTGGCTGCGTTTCGAAGACGCGGCATTGGCAGCATGGGTTCAGCATGCGTTGCCCCTCGCCAAAGAAATCGCATCTGATGATGCGGCAAAGACGGCTTGGCTGCGGCATGGCGGGACCTGGTTTGCGGGCGTCAATATCCTGCCCAATACGGCGACTGGCGCTCTGCCGGGGGGAGAGGCGATTTCTGGGCAAGCTGCGGAAATTGCGTCAGAAATGCATGGTGGCGAGGTGCGCTGGGATGCGGGGCAGCTCTCTGTAGTTTATCCGGGTTACCCGCAACAGGACCCGACCGATACCGATGCAGCACACCGGTTCCGCAAGAACCGGGACGCAGCTCATGTGGACGGTTTGCTCCCCGTTGGGCCCGATAGGCGCAGGATGATGCAGGAACCCCATGGCTTTGTGCTGGGGATCCCACTGACCCCTTGCAATGCCAGCGTGAGCCCCATGGTCGTTTGGGAAGGCAGTCATGAAATCATCCGCGAGGCGTTCCAGAACGCGCTGGCCGGTGTGGCGCGGGAAGCTTGGTCTGAGACAGATTTGACGGATGTCTATCAAGCGGCGCGGAGACGCTGTTTTAAGGAGTGTCCGCGCGTGCCCATCCACGCAATGCCGGGGCAGGGATATTTCCTGCATCGTTTGGCGCTGCACGGTGTTGCACCTTGGGGCGAAGACGCAGAGGCGCCGCCCGAAGGTCGGATGATCGCGTATTTCAGACCGGGGTTTAACGGCTCAGATTGGCTGAACGCCCCTTGAGTTCAGACCGCGCGAGATGTGCGATCTTGCCTGCCGCCGCGTCTTTTCCGCAGCCGTGGCGCGCGCGAGGGAAGCTCTTCATCAATTAAATGACGTCGCACTTCAGGCGTGAACGAGGACCAGCCGCCGATTTCTTCGAGCGTGCGCAAGCAACCGATGCAGATTTTCTCTACCGGGTGGATCGAGCACAGTTTGATGCAAGGGCTCTCAATTTCCTTCCGGCTCCATATCTCGTCAGTCATTGTCATCCCAAAGATAGCGCATGCGGTCCAGCGCGCCCTGCAAGATATAGCTGGCTGCGACTTGATCAATGATCTGAGCGCGACGTTTACGTGTCGTATCCGCCTCAAGCAGCGCACGTTCGGCCGCGACCGTGGACAGGCGCTCGTCCCAGAAGGTCATCGGCAGTTCTGTTAGCCGCTCGAGATTGCGCGCGAAGGCCCGAGTTGCTTGGCAGCGGGGGCCTTCCGTGCCGTCCATATTTCGCGGCAAGCCCAGCACGATGCCACCGGCATCGCGCCCGCCGATCATGTCGAGCAGGGCCGCCGCATCGACGGTGAATTTCTTTCGCCGGACGGTGCCAAGGGGCGTGCCTACCGTCAGGAGCGCGTCCGACAGCGCCACACCGATCGTATGCGTTCCAAGGTCGATCCCGGCGATGGGCATGTAACGAGGTAGCGCGGCCAAGAACTCGGCCATGTCTTCGGTGATCATTCGAGCCCCTGACTGGCCGCCACGCGGGCAAAAAGCGTGAGGGCTTCGGCGCGATCCGCAAAGACTTGGCGTGCCTCAGCGAGGATCGCTTGAGCCTCTTCGTTATTTCCGAGAACGGATTGCGCGGCGATGAGACGGGCCCAATGTTCGGGCGGGCCGCCCTGTGTTGCGAGACGATCGGCCAGACCTTCAACCATGCCCGCGATCATCTCGGCGCGGTCTTCCGGCGCCATCTCTTGCGCTGCAGCGATATCGGCGGCGCTAGGGCCGCGGCCTTCAGGCAAAACGTACCGAATACCAGCTTGTTCGGCGACGCGAGGGATCTGATCGGCGATGAGCGGCACCCAAGGTGACCCGGTGGGGCTCTCTTCAAGCAGGGGGCGCCAGAGGGCGAAGGCGCGGTCCGGGCGACCTGCCTGATCGTGCATAAGCCCTAGATAATAAAGGGAAGCACCGTCTGAGGGGGCTTTTTGCAGCGCCTCAAGAAGCTGAGCTTCTGCCTCAGGCGAAACATAGTCGCCGGTCGCAACGATCATCAGTTCAGCGAGGTTCCGGTGGTCCGAGGCGTCGAGCGCTGGCTTTTTTGCCAGGATGCTCTCCTGCGCTGAGATCGCGGCATCAAAGTTACCAAGGAGCGCCTCGTTGCGCGCAAGGAGCGCAAGGCCACGGAGGTCATCGGGGCGTTCTGCGATGGCAGCGCGAAGCTCCTCAACGAGCGACAGGTGACGCGCATCGGGGGCAGGGCGCTCCATTGTGGCTTGGAACGCACGCTGTGCCACAGCCTGCGACGGGCGTTCTTCAGCACGGTTCGCAAGCGCATCAAGCCGAGCGGCAAGGGGCATATCTCCGTACCCCGGCGCGCCTACCGTCATGTAGACGCCTACGGCCAGACCCACCGCCGCGGCCCCGGCAATGAGTGTGGCCCAGATTGGCGTTTTGCGGGTGGCTGCAGTTCCGGTGTGCGCTGCAGCGTCCGCGGCGAGAAGGCGGCGCGCGATCTCGGTGCGAAGCGTCTTAGCTTCGCTTTCGTTGACGACACCACGTGCAACATCGCGTTCCACTTCGGCGAGTTGCGCCTTGTAAATCTCGACATCTTTGCGCGCGCCATCCTCCGGCGCCTCGGCATCCATCGACGCGCGTGCCAGCACCAAAACGACAGCCGCCGCCAAGCCGATAGCGATGATCCAGAATGCGATCACAGGTCCGTCCTTTCCCTCCGACCCCATGTAGGCCACCTGAACAGACTACGGAAGAGTGCGGCCATGTCGCATCCACGCGATAGGCAGACGCTCATAGTCATGGATTGGGCCCCTGCTGCGGTATGGAAGGCTCAACTGGAGGGACACCGATATGAAGCGTTATTCCGCCTTTGCCGTCGCGCGCGAAGCGTTCCGTTTCCATAGTGGATGGGAGCGGGCCTGGCGCTCGCCTGAACCCAAGTCCGAATACGACGCGATTATCGTCGGTGCAGGCGGGCATGGCCTCGCCACGGCCTACTATCTTGGCAAGAACCACGGGATCAAGAACGTGGCTGTCATCGAGAAGGGCTGGCTCGGCGGCGGCAATACGGGCCGTAACACGACGATCATTCGCTCGAACTATCTGCAGGACCCCTCCGCCGCGATCTACGAGAAGGCGCGCAGCCTTTACGAGGACCTCAGCCAGGACCTGAACTACAACATCATGTTCTCGCCGCGTGGGGTGATCATGCTTGCCCAGACCGAGCACGAGATCCGCGGCTACCAGCGCACGGCGCATGCCAATGCTCTGCAGGGGGTGGCGACCGAGTTCATCAGCCCGCAGCGCGTGAAGGAGCTTTGCCCGATCATCTCGCTCGAGGGGCCGCGCTATCCGGTTCTCGGCGGGCTTTGGCAGCCACGGGGCGGAACCGCGCGCCACGACGCGGTCGCTTGGGGCTACGCGCGGGCCTGTTCCGACATGGGCATGGATATCATCCAGAAATGCGAAGTTACCGGCGTGATGTCGGAAAATGGAAAGGTGAGCGGCGTCCGGACCACCAAAGGCGAGATCAAATGTTCGAAATTGGGCATGGTCGTCGCTGGTCATTCGGGCGTCCTGGCCGAAATGGCGGGCTTTAGACTGCCGATTGAGAGTGTTCCGCTGCAGGCTCTCGTGTCGGAACCGATCAAGCCCTGCATGGATGTCGTTGTCATGGCCAACACCGTCCATGGCTATATGAGCCAATCTGACAAGGGTGAGATGGTCATCGGCGGCGGCACGGACGCCTACAACGGTTACACCCAGCGCGGCTCCTTCCATCACATCGAAGAGACGGTGCGCGCGCTCATCGAGACGTTCCCCATGATCTCGCGCCTAAAGATGCTGCGCCAGTGGGGCGGCATTGTGGATGTGACGGGCGACCGATCGCCTATTCTGTCGAAGACCCCGCTTGAGGGGTGCTTCATCAACTGCGGCTGGGGCACGGGCGGCTTCAAAGCGATCCCGGGTTCCGGCTGGGGGATGGCTGAGCTGATGGCCAAGGGGCACTCACCGCTCACCGAGGATTTCGGTCTGAACCGCTTCCGTGAAGGCCGGTTCATTGATGAATCCGTCGCGGCGGGGGTTGCGCATTGATGTTTGCTTTCACCCCCCTATCTCCTGCGACAGCAAGGAGTATCGAGCCATGGGTTTCATCACACGTTCCATTCCTGCCGTCATGGCGATCGGTGCGGGCGCTTTTGTCGGCGTCGTCGCAATCCTTCTCGGCCAGGTGCTTTTCAGCGGTCAGGGAATTGGCACTCAGCCTGAGCCGCCGGAGCAGATCTACTTCTTCTAAAGGCGCGTGGCGCCCAAGCGAGGGCGCGCCATGCTGATCCTTTCATGTCCCAATTGCGGTGAGCTGAAAGACGAGACAGAACTCTCGGCTGGAGGTGAAGCACATCTGACGCGCTTCGGCCCGGGTTCATCCGACAGCGACTTCGAGGGTTACCTCTTCAATCGTGAAAACCCTAAAGGCGTTCATTTCGAGCGCTGGCGGTGTTCGTCTGGCTGCGGGAAGTGGTTCCATGCGGCCCGCTGCACGGCGACGAACGAGGTGTTTGGAACATATTCCGCGCAGGTCACTGAACCGCCGCAGGAAATCCGCGATGTAGTTTCCGCCAAACGACCCGGTTGGACGTGGAGGGACCTCTCATGAGCACGCGTCTCGCACAGGGCGGTCGTTTCATCGACCGCTCCTCAAAGTTGAATTTCTCGTTCAATGGCCGCAAGTTAGCGGGCTACTCAGGCGACACGCTCGCCTCGGCGCTGTTGGCCAATGATCAGATGCTGATGGGCCGGAGCTTCAAATATCACCGCCCCCGTAGTGTGGTGACCTCAGACGCGTCGGAGCCTAACGCCCTGTTCAATCTGGGCCGCGAGGGCAGCTTTGAGCCGAACGCGCGCGGCACGATGACAGAGCTCTTTGGTGGCTTGAGTGCCGAGAGCCAGAACCACTTCCCGTCGCTCGAATTCGACGTGGGTGCGATCAACGCCAAGCTCTCGCGCTTCTTGCCCGCGGGTTTCTACTACAAGATGTTCATCCACCCGCGGCCGTTCTGGAAGCACATCTACGAGCCCTTCATCCGCAAATCCGCGGGCCTCGGCCGTGCGCCGAAAGCGCGCGATGAAAGCACCTATGAGCACTTCTACGCTTTCTGCGATCTCTTGGTCGTGGGCGGCGGTGTGGCGGGGCTTCAGGCTGCACTGACGGCTGGTCGGGCGGGCAAGGATGTCCTTCTGCTCGAGCAGACCGAGAATTGGGGTGGCCGCGCGCCAGTCGATGACATCGAGATCGATGGCAAACCGGCGGGCGATTGGGTGGATGCGGCAGTTGCCGAGCTTGCCTCGATGCCGAACGTCAAGACGCGCCTGCGGACGATGGGCGCAGGCGTCTACGACCACGGCTATGTTCTGGGCTACGAACGTCTAACGGATCATTCGTCGGGCGCAGGTCCGCGTCACCGCCTTTGGCGCATTCGCGCAGGTCATATCGTGACGGCTACAGGCGCGATCGAGCGTCCGCTGTCTTTTGCGGGCAATGATGTGCCGGGCGTGGTTCTTGCCTCGGCCGTGCGTGACTACGTGGTGAACTGGGGCGTGTCGCTGGGCGATCGCACCGTGGTCGTCACGAACAATGATGACGCCTACCGCACGGCGATCGCGCTCAAACGGGCAGGCGTTGAAGTGCCACTCATCCTTGATGCGCGCGCAGCCGGGGGCGGTGTTCTGGCAGAAGAGGCCAAGGCTCTCGGGATCCGCGTCGAAAACGGCAAAGGCATTGCGGAGGTCAAAGGCGGCAAACGCGTCTCCGGCGTCGCCATCTGCGCCCAAGCGGGCGAGGGTGCAACGCTGGAAGAGATCGCTTGCGACGTCGTGGCCATGTCAGGCGGCTGGTCTCCTGTTGTGCATCTTTGGAGCCATTGCGGTGGTAAGCTTACCTGGGATGCGGACGCCGTCATGTTCAAGCCGGACCCTGAAAAGGGCCCCATCGGTGCGGACGGGACCTCCTTCGTCAGCACGGCAGGTGCCGCTTCCGGCGTGTTGAGCACGGCTGATGTTCTGGCCGACGCCACCGGCAAGGCAGGCGGGGGCGATGTGCCCTCGGCCTCGGACCCTGAGATGGCTGCGATTGAGCCTGTTTGGATGATGCCGCAGGGCGCTTCCTACGAGCTGCGGTCGAAGGCGTGGCTCGATTTCCAGAATGACGTGAAAGTCTCCGACGTGCAGCTCGCGGCACAGGAAGGCTTTGAAAGCGTTGAGCACGCCAAGCGCTATACGACGCTCGGAATGGCGACGGATCAGGGTAAGTTAAGCAATATCAATGGCCTCTCGGTCCTTTCTAACGCACTTGGGTCGGACATTCCGCAGGTTGGCACCACCACGTTCCGCCCGCCGTACACGCCCATTTCCATGGGTGCGATTGCTGGTGAAGCACGTGGGGAGATATTCCAGCCGCTGCGCAAGACGCCGATGCACGGCTGGCACGAAGAGAATGGCGCCCATTGGGAGCCAGTTGGCCATTGGCGGCGTCCGTACACCTTCCTGCTTGAGGGAGAGACGGTTGAAGAGGCCGTCTCCCGCGAGGTGAAGAATACGCGCCAAGCTCTTGGATTTCTTGATGCTTCCACGCTGGGGAAGATCATCGTGAAGGGGCCGGACGCAGGCAAGTTCCTCGACATGATGTACACGAACATGATGTCTAACCTGAAGCCTGGCCGGTGCCGCTATGGCCTCATGTGCACGGAAAACGGCTTCCTCACGGACGACGGCGTGGTCGCGCGCATCGATGATGACACGTGGCTTTGCCATACGACGTCCGGCGGCGCTGACCATATTCACCAGCACATGGAAGAATGGCTGCAGACCGAGTGGTGGGACTGGAAGGTTTTCACCGCCAACGTGACAGAGCAATATGCCCAGATCGCGGTGGTTGGCCCGAACGCCCGCAAAGTGCTCGAGAAGCTAGGCGGCATGGACGTCAGCGCCGAAGCGCTGCCATTCATGGGGTGGGCTGATGGCGCGTTGGCGGGCATTAAGGTCCGCGCCTACCGCATTAGTTTTTCGGGAGAATTGAGCTACGAGATCGCCGTTCCGGCGGCTCAGGGACGCGCCCTTTGGGACGCGCTCCACGAGGCGGGCGAAGAGTTCGGTGCGATGCCCTATGGCACGGAAGCGCTCCACATCATGCGGGCCGAGAAAGGCTTTATCATGATCGGAGACGAGACTGATGGCACCGTTATTCCGCAGGATCTCGGGCTGCATTGGGCGATTTCCAGGAAGAAAGAAGACTTCCTCGGCAAACGTGCGCAAGCGCGCTCCTTCATGGACAACCCCGATCGTTGGCAGCTCGTGGGGCTTGAGACGCTCGATGGATCGGTCATCCCCGATGGCGCCTACGCTGTAGCTGACGGCGTGAACGCCAATGGGCAGCGCAATGTGCAGGGGCGTGTGACGTCGACCTATCATTCGCCGACGCTCAACCGTGGGATCGCCATGGGGCTTGTGCACAATGGCCCGGATCGGATGGGAGAAGTCGTAACCTTCCCGAAAGTCGGGGGCGGTGAGGTGAAAGCCAAGATCGTCAGCCCGGTCTTCTATGACCCTGAGGGGGAGAAGCAGAATGTCTGAGCGCGTATTCGAAGGCGCGGCCACGGTTCGCCAACTGCCGCAACGCGGGATGATCACTGTTCGCGGCGATATGACCGATCTAGCCAAGGCGGTGAAGGTTCCGGCGCAGGGCACTGTAGCGGGGAACGTGGCCTGGATGTCCCCGGACGAGCTTTTGGTGATGTGCCCTCATGAAGAGGTCGGCGCTCAGATCGACGCGCTCAGGGCGAAGCTCATTGGGACGCATCATCTGGTTGAGGACGTCTCGGACGCACGCGCGATCTTTGAGATCAGCGACGGGGAGACGCTGGCAAAGCTCTGCCCAGTGGATGTGGCCAGGATGGAGCCGGGTCGTTTCCGCCGCACGCGTCTCGCCCAAATCGCTTGCGCGTTTTGGAAGAAAGAAGACGGATCGTTCGAACTGGTCTGCTTTTCGTCGGTTGCTGATTACGCATGGGGCGTGCTTTCGAATGCAGCCGCCACCCCTGTCGCGCACTTCTCGGGTTAACCTTCACAGAGTCCCTGGCTTCGGGTAGTCTCCTGAAAAAAGGTCAAAAGACCTGATCGAGAGGCGGCCCATGAGCAATATGCGCATTTTCAATGCCTATAAGCGGTTTTCAGACCGCACTTCCGAGGATTCCAGCTACGCGGATGTGACCTTCTTCGTGAGCGAAGTCGTTGATTGGTATCACGATTGTCGCCGCGCGGCGCCGACGGTGCCGTCGAAGGATTATACCTGCGCGTACGACTTTTTCCCGCATAAGGGCTTCCGGTCTGTTATCCATCGGGGGGTGAGCAACTACCTCCGTGCGCATGGATACTTCCCGAACTTCCGTCAGGCCGATGATTTCATGGCCATGAACATGCTGCACGCCATGATCATGCCGGTGCACCACCTGAACCCCGCCGATAAACTAAACGTCGGCCATTACATCCCCCAACATCTGCGCGACAAACTACGTCCACCTGAGGTGCACCGCGTCTTTGAGGACCCGTCTGAGGTGAGCCTCGAAGGCCTGCCGAAGGGTTCTTACTTCATTAAGTCGAACCATGGGAGCAAACAGCTCAAACATCTCGATCTGCGGGAAGGGACGTCGCATGTCGACGTGGACGAGCTAAGCGGCAAGACCGAGAAGTGGTGTGAAAAGCCCTTCGGGACGAGCTCGTGCCAGTGGTGGTATCAGGCCATCGATCGCAAGGTCTTTATCGAAGAGGACCTGCGCAAAGATGACTTTAGCGAACCTCTTGCTGACCTGCGGTTCCACTGCATCAACGGCAAGGTGGCGTTCCTGCAATATGATGTAGGCCTCGGCACCGATCACCGGGAAAACCCGCTCTATGATGCCGATCTGAACTACATGCCTTATTCCATGGTCCGCCCGAACCGGCGCGAGCATGATTTGCCGAAACAAGCCGGCCTCGCGCGCGATCTCGCGGCAGAGATTTGTAAGCCATTCCAATATGTTCGCGTGGATATCTACGCGCAGGGGGATGAGCTTTTCATGGGCGAACTGACGTTCTTGCCGAATGCCGGTCGGCGCCCGGTACGCTCCAAGGCGCTCAATGAGATGCTGTCAGGCTTTTGGGACCCGATGCCTCAGATCCTCAGGGTCGACTGACGCTTAAGCGGCTTTGCCGGCAAGGGGCGTGCACTGCGCGGCCCAATCTGGGTTTACTTCGTACTTCAGCGCGGCGAGATCTTTGCCGTAGCGGGCCTCATATTCCTCCGCGATTTCCCGTGGCAACTGTTTGACCCATTGCGCGGGCTTGCCAGAAGCCACGTGTGCTGCGGGCACGGCGCCTGCGCGGTCCTCCTTCTTTGCGAGACCGCCGAAGAGGGACCGATCCCAGTAGGTTTGAACAGCACGGTCGATATCTATGCCAGGGGCCGCGATGTCTTCGAGCGCTTTGCGGAACATCGAGCAATCCTCGTCCTCGATCAGGTCCTCATAGGCGATCTCGATGGAGTTCGGGTGGCTGTAATCCCACTTCAGCATCTCTTGCATGGTGTCGTCATGCTTGTGCGCCATCTCAAAGAGCATGGCGTCACCTTCATCGGTGATCGTATTGAGACGTTCCTGATAGTTCAGCCCGTTCCATTCCTTGCGCTTCTCGCGCAAGAACTTCTCGTTCCCGAGGCCTGCCACACGGTGATAGCGCAGGCCACTCAACAGCACATCCCGGGGATCGCGGATGATGTGGATGAAGCGCGCCTCAGGGTGGGCAAGCATCTCTGGCGGGAAGGCGGAGTGCCAGTTCACGCAGATACAGGGGCCGGCTTTGGGGATGTCAGCCATACGCTTAGCGCGGTTGACCTGCATGAAGGGGATGTCCTGGTCGTTGGCTATCCCTCTGAAGACCTTACGCATCCAGACGGTGCCGGTCTTGTGGTGGGTTCCCACGCAGATGATGCGACCGGGGGTGACGGGGGCCTTGTCATGGCGCGGACGCGTGGTGCCTGCGATGCTCATGCGGCTTTCCTCTTCTTTTTTTTACTGCCGTCGTCCTTGGGGAAGGCGCCTGTTTCAACGAAGGCGCGGACGCCGTCGTCTTTCATCTGATCGGCGAGCGTGCGGCGCGCGCTGTCGATGGAGGCGCGTTGCAGAACGGCGAGCTCTTCGTCGGCCAGCAGTTTCGCGAGCTCGGCCCGCAGTGAGCCTGTGTAGATCGTTTGATCGACGGTCGCGTTGAGGTCGTATTTGCCCCAATACTCCTCGTTGATACGGTTTTTGTTGCTGCCGGCATTGGCCGTGCCGCGCAGGCGCTTGAGGATGAAGTCCTCGCGGCTTTTGATCGCGTAGTGATTGATCTGGGCGAGGTCGTAACCCATGCTCTCCGTGTTGCAGCGCCAGCCTTTCTCGTAGAACCGCGTGCCTTGGTCGACGCCTGACCCATTGTACCAGCGCACATGTTCAGGCCCGGGCGTGGGTTTGTGCTTGTGAAAGCGCGGGCGATGGACGCCCAAATAATCGAACTTTTCGGGCCGGAAGAGGGTTTTGAACCCCCAGACAAGGCCGTTCTCGGGCTCCTCATTCGTGGAGCCGCGCGTGAAGCGTTCGGTCACCATCTCTTCCGGGCTGAACTCCCGCTTGCCGGCTGATCCCATCATCTTCCAGCAGGGCGAGATGGCCGAGGCCTCTGGGCAGGCGGCGATCAGCGCGTGAACCGAATGATCGCCCGTTTTCACGTTTAGAAATTCATCGGCGTCGATGACGAGGGCCCAATCCGCCTCCCTAAACTTCGGATGGCTGTTGATCTTGGAATAGGCGGACCTCTGCGGGTCCATGTTCGGGCCTTGCGGATTGTCGATGTGAATGACGATACCCATCGCATCAAGGCGATTAAGCATGAGGTTCGTGCCATCGCTGCAATCGTTCGAGCAGATGATGAACCCGTCAAAGCCAATCGACAGGTGATAGGCGACCCATTCCAGCAAGTAGGGGCCTTCGTTCTTCATGGTGCAGGCGACGATGTGCTTCATGCTTTGCCTGCCTCGACCTTGGCACGCTCAAGCTGCGCCCCGTGGCGCTTTGCGGCGTCTTCCAGCGTGTCGCCGCCGTGGGTGGTGATGCCCACATCTGCCTGAGCGGCGGCAGCCATCGCCGCGCGCCGTTCCGTTTTACGCGCGGTTTTAGAGCCGTTGATGAACTTGGCGATTTCCTTGTTGGGCACGCCGTTCTTCTGCATCTCCTTCACCTTGGCCTGCCATTCTTTGGGCAGGTGGTGGGTGAAGAGCACGTCGTCGAGCTTGTCCATGGGCACGCGGCCTGCCTCGCGCAGCTCAGCGACCCAGGGATCGTATTCACCAGCCTCGCGCAGCTTCTTCACGCGGGCCTCGTGGAAGGCCATGGCCTTGGTTTCGAGCTCCGCGAGCTTTGGATCAGCGCGGAGGACTTCCATGACCTGCTTGGTGCGCGGCGCGAGGTCGGCCACGTTGCGTTCATTGTCTTCGTTGCGGTCAAAGATGGCGAAGTACTCAGCGTTATACTTGCCGACCTTGTTGTTCACGTTCCCGCGGACCCGGCGCAGCAGATAGGCCTCGTAGGATTTGACGGCATAGTGGTTGAGCTCAACCAGGTCGCGCCCGATCGTGGGGGAGGTGGAGCGCCAGCCGCTGAGATTGAATTCCTTGGGCATGTCTTTGCCCGACCCGTTCACCCAGCGACGTTCCAGCATGGCCGAAATTGCCTCGGGGTTTTTGTCGCCGCCCTTCACCTTGGGGCGGTGGATGCCAAAGGCCACGTCGGGCGAGGGGCGGAACATCGTCTTTACGCCCCAGCCTTTGCGGAACTTTGCGGGCGCGCATTTGGTGTAGGCCTCGCTGACGAGGCCGGGATGCCAATCGAGCACGTCGCTGGAGCCGAAGAACTGCCATGTCATCGCGATGGCCCAGGTATCATCCGGGATCTCGCGCATGAGGGAGTGGAGCGATTTGTCCCCCGTCTTGATGGAGACGAATTCGTCCGCGTCCATCACCATTATCCATTCGCTATCGAGGATATCCAGGTTCGTGCGCGCCAGCCGCAGGGCATTGGGCTGTGGTTTTCCGCCTTCGGGCACATCGTTTCGGAAGTGCTTGCAATAGCCCATCTCTTCGAGACGTATCAGCATCTCGTCTGTGCCGTCCTGGCAATCGTTGGTGTAGACGCAAATATTATCGAAGCCGATCATGTGGTGATAGGCGACCCATTCTATCAGCGAATGGCCTTCATCCTTCATCATAGAGAAGAGGGTATATTTGCTCTTGGGTGCCATGGAGATGTCCTGGCGCTCCTGAATTGCCTGCTCTTCGGGCTTATCTTTGTGATGCTAGGGAAATTTGGTTTCCCTGCGTTTAACCGCCGCCCTTTGATCTGTGATAGGCTAAATCAGGGCACGTGTCACGCACACGCAGGGCTTCCAACGCCACCTTGGCTTTAAACTGGTCTGTAAAATTCCGGCGTTTCGCCATTCTCGTATCCCTTCAAAGGTTTGGGATACACCTTAGATGACTGTCCAGTTTCCTGGGACCACTTCACAAATCGATGCCACCCTGCGCTTGGTGGACACCGAAGCGGCGTTGCCGTTGCCGAACCTCCGACGCCCCGAGCCGCGTATGGAGACCTTTCGCATAATTCTGGACGCAACGGCTGGTCGTTTTTCCGGGCCGGTTCCAGAGCGCCTCAAGCAACTACGACATCTGGTCTATGGCTATAGCGGCGAGAAGCACGATCCCGAGGCCGTATTCGTCGAGGCGCAGGGCGCGTCCCATTCTTGGGGCGTCTGAGTGGTTTGTCGATTGCTTGCCGTCTCTTTTCCACGCAGGGCATGCCACTCAGAGCAAGGGTGGACATGACGTTCGTGCAGTTCTCCGAAGCTGGCGTCCCGCTGCGAAGCGCAAGCAAGCAATCGCCGGACCTGACCCACATACTGATCAAGGAAAGTAAAAATAGTACGCTTGAGTGACGCGCTGCGCGGTGTTGCGGGGGTGCCCCCCTTGACCTCCCATCAAGGGGAGCGACATACACCCCTAGACGTTAATCGACCTCAAGGAGCCTCCCATGGCGTTCGAGCTTCCCGATCTTCCTTATGCCCACGACGCGCTTGCCGATGCAGGCATGTCTGCTGAGACGCTGGAGTATCACCACGACCTTCACCACAAGGCCTATGTCGACAACGGCAACAAGGCGATTGCGGGCACTGAATGGGAGGGCAAGTCCATCGAAGAGATCATCGTCGGTACCTACAACGGCGGCGCCGTTGCGCAGAATGGCATCTTCAACAACATGTCCCAGCTGTGGAACCACAACCAGTTCTGGGAAATGATGGGCCCCGGCGAGAGCAAGATGCCTGGCGAGCTGGAAGCGGCTCTGAAGGAGACCTTTGGCTCTGTCGATCAATTCAAGACCGAATTCTCCGCAGCAGGCGCGGGCCAGTTTGGCTCCGGCTGGGCGTGGCTTGTGAAGAACGCTGACGGCTCGCTCGCTGTGACGAAGACCGAGAATGGCGTGAACCCGCTCTGCTTTGGTCAGACGGCACTTCTGGGCTGCGACGTGTGGGAGCACTCCTACTACATTGACTTCCGTAACAAGCGTCCAGCCTACCTGACGAACTTCCTCGACAACCTCGTGAACTGGGAAAACGTCGCATCGCGCATGTGATCGGGTTCCGAGACCGAATGCGAAAGGGCGCCTCCTGGGGCGCCCTTTTTCTTTGACCAAAGTGTCCACGGGCTAGTCGCCCGTGGGCGCCATGCTGGTGCGGGTGGCGCCAATGGTTTGCTAAGCCGTGATTAGGGCTTCGCGTCGGGAGAGGATTTGGCGCGCTGCCTGGAAGGGGCCATCATGATCGTGCAATTCGGGGAAGAGGGTCCTGATCTCGGCCGCTTGATCGAAGTCCATGCCATCGAGGGCGAGAGGGCCGGGGAGGAAGCTTTCCGTCCAGTTGTCGTTTGAGAGGACCACCTCGTGGCGATCAAACAGGATGTGGAAGTAGCGGACAGGGCCGCGGAGGACTTCGACGCCGGGCCTCCCCAGCAGGAACTTTGCGGCGACAAAAGCCTCCGGTGGCGTGCCCCAGATATTCGTGGTGTTTCCGTCAGCCGAAAAGACCGTGATGGTAATGATGAGCCCTGTTTCATCGCTGTTTTCGTCGAGGGCGCGGACGTAGTGGTAGCTTTCACTCTCGACCGGGGATGCCCTCGGGGATCAGGCCCATGCCGTCGGTGATGATGTGCTGCCCGGGCAGATCATCGTCAGAGACCGTATCATCGCCGGAGGTGTCATCGACCTCGATCGCTTTGTAGTCAAAGCCGCCGGTGAACACGAAGGTGGTCCCGATGGGCGTGTGCGAATCGTTGATTATGGGCGAGCCGGCCGACAAGAAGTGCGAGCCGGGCGCAACTGTGAACGCCTCGTTATCGAAGGCGGGAAAGCATCTCAGGACCATGGCAGCAGTCTCCGCAGGTGCCCCTATACCGCTACCGAGTCAGCGGTGAGTTTAGGAGTCTTCGCGGTGAAAGCGCGTTAAATCGGCTGAAATCGCAGGTCGGCAGGCCTATTGTTTCAAATTGAGCGTCAGTTCGAGCTGTGACAGCGCACTGTCCACTGAATCGGCGGTAGTGAAGAGTTCTTTCAAGCTGGGCGACGCGAAGCCTTGATCGATGATGTGATCAATCAAGCTCAGGAGCGGGTGCCAGTAGCCAGCGATATCGAGCAAGATGATGGGCTTGTTGTGAAGGCCAAGCTGCGCCCAGGTGAGCACCTCGAAAAACTCGTCGAGCGAGCCCGCGCCCCCGGGCAGCACCGTGATCGCGTTGGCGTTCATGAACATGACCTTCTTACGTTCGTGCATGTTCTCGGTGACGATGTATTTCGACAGATCCACCTTGCCGACTTCCATTTTGACCAAGTGCTCCGGGATCACGCCGAATGTCTCGGCCCCGGCGCTTTGCGCGGTGCGGGCGACCTCGCCCATGAGCCCCACGTCGCCTGCGCCATAGACAAGGCGCCACCCCTTGGCACCGATGGCGCTCCCGAGATCTTGTGCGGCGCCGACATAGGCTGGATCGGCACCCGGCCTGGACCCGCAATAGACGCAAATAGAGAGGGGGGCCTCAGACATGGGATCACCTTTTCGGTACTAGGTTTCGGGGCTTTGACGCTGGATAACGGAAGGTCTAGTCTATGCCAAGCAATGCACGGGCAGAAGCGCGTGCGCCCATGGGGATGGGCTCTGGGGAGACTTTGAATATGGAACCAGCGTCGAAAGGCGGCACAGGGCTTTGGATTGTTGGCGCGGGCGTCTTGGCCGCGGTGCTTTTTGGGGTAGGGGTCTATTTTGACTCGCAGGTCCCTGACGATCTTGACGTGAACCCGCTGGAAATTGAGGCGGCTGACGCTGAGGCGTCAAATGCGGCTGCCGCGCAGGCTGACGCGGGCGAAGCAATAAGCAGGCAGCCCGCATCCGAAGCAGAAGTCGAACCTGTCGCGGAAGCGGAGGCCGAGCCTGCTGTCGAAGAGCCTCCGATGCAGGCACCTGCGTTTGACGTTGTGCGCATCGACGAAGAGGGCGAAGGCTTGGTGGCTGGCCTTGCCGCGCCGGGCTCCAAAGTATTCGTTTTGATTGATGGCGCATCCATCACGGACGTGTCTGCTGACGTATCCGGTCGCTTTGCGGCCTTCCTGACGGTGCCGCAATCGAGCGAGGCTCAGGTCATGTCGCTGCTGGCACGCCGAGATGGAAAAGAAGCCGCGTCCACGGGCACTGTTATCATCGAACCTGTGGCGCGCACGGCGCCAACCGAGGCGCCTCTTGTTGCTGAGGCTGAACCAGCTGAGGCAGGTCCTGCCGGCGCCGGGCCTGCTGTCGAAGAGGGTAGCGGTGCTGCGGAGGAGACTGAAACGGCGACCGCCGCAGTGGAGCCCGCAACCGAGCCAACGCCTGAGGCCGCGCCGGAGCAGAAGTCTGTCATCGTTGCAGAGCAGGCCCCAACGCAGCCGCAAGCTGCAACGCCGCTTCCAGCCGTTGAAACCCCCGAAACACCGGATCTGGCAGACGCGACCAAAACGGCTGAGCCGCCTGCTGCTGTGGCCGAGGTGAGCGAAGAGGGCGCGGGCACCGTTACGCAGAGTGTTGCGACGCAGAGCACTGACACTGCCACCGTTGTGGCTGAGGCAACTGAGCCTGAATCGGAGCAGGAGCCCGAGGTGACCGAGATTGCTGAGCAGGAGCCTGAGGTGACCGAGATTGCTGAAGCCGAAACTGCGGCGCCACGTCTGCTGCTGACCGATGACGAAGGCATAACCGTGCTTCAAAGCCCCGAGGCCATGACGAATGTGGCCCTCGATTCAATCTCCTACGACGCACAGGGAGAGGTGAGCCTTGGAGGTCGTGCCCTTGGTGAAGGGTTCGTGCGGATCTATCTGGATGATCGGCCCATCACGACCTCGCGCATTGCCGAAAACGGCACGTGGCGTACGCGTCTGCCGGAGGTAGACACCGGAGTCTATACGCTGCGCGTGGACGAGCTCGCCCCCGAAGGCGAAGTCACGTCGCGGATCGAGACGCCGTTTAAGCGGGAGGAGCCCGGTGTTGTCGCTGAGCTAAATCAGCAGACCGAAGCCACGACCGGCGTTGTGCGTCAAAGTGTGATGACCGTTCAACCTGGAGCCACGCTTTGGGCGATTGCACGGGAAAACTACGGGGACGGGGTGCTTTACGTGAAGCTCTTTGAGGCAAATCGTGACCGGATCCGAGACCCTGATCTTATCTTCCCGGGACAAGTCTTCGACATTCCGGACTGATCCTTTTGACGACCCAGGACCCTCAATCATCGTCGGGGCAAACCCGCGCTGAAGTGAGCATCATAAGGCGGGTGCTGCCCTACCTCTGGCCTGCGGGGGAAAGGGCGATGCAGACCAGGGTGATCCTGGTCATCGTCTCTCTCATTGCGGCAAAGGGTGTGTCGGTTGTCACGCCGATGCTGATTGCCAATGTGGTCGACAGCCTCGCAGGGGAGCGGCCTGATCCGCCCGGAATGCTGGCAGCAGGGGCGCTCGGCCTGACCTTTGCCTATGTCGTCTTCCGGTTGCTCAATATCGGTTTTCAGGAGCTGCGCGGGGTGCTTTTCGCGCCTGTATCGCAGCAGGCATTGCGGCGGCTCGGACTAAAAACATTTCAACACATTCATAGGCTTAGTCTGCGCTATCATATAAGCCGCAAGACCGGTGGCTTGTCGCGTGTGATGGAGCGTGGCGTGAAAGGGGTCGCGTTCCTCTTGCGCTTCTTCCTCGTCTCGATTGGGCCGCTGATCCTTGAGTTGGTGCTGATCGGGGGCGTGCTTTGGGCGTTCTTTGATGTGCGGTATTTGCTCGTCCTGCTGGGCACGGTGGTCACTTATGTTGTCTTTACCACGATGGTCACAGAGTGGCGTGTGAAGATCCGCCGTAGGATGAACGCGCAGGACACCGACGCCAATCAGAAAGCCGTCGATAGCCTGCTGAACTTTGAGACGGTGAAGTATTTCGGGGCCGAGAGGTTCGAGGCTCAGCGTTACGACACGGCCATGGCAGGCTATGAGGATGCGGCGATCCGCACGACGTATTCGCTGAGCGCGTTGAACCTGGGCCAGGCGGCCATCGTAAACTGCGCCTTGTTCGCGGTCCTGTGCATGGCGCTTTTTGAGGTGCGGGACGGGTCCATGACAGTTGGCGATTTCGTCCTTGTGAACAGCTATATGATGCAGATCATGATGCCGCTAAATATGCTGGGTTATGTGTATCGCGAGATTCGGCAGAGCCTCGTGGATATGGGCGAGATGTTCATGCTGCTCGATGAGGCGCCTGAGGTGGAAGACGCTCCTGACGCCAAGCCTTTGAAGATCGAGGGCGGTTTGATCGAGTTCGACAAGGTCGATTTTGGCTACGAGGCCGCGCGTCCGATCTTGCGGGGGCTCAGCCTGACAGTGGCGCCGGGTGAAACGGTGGCGATTGTCGGGGCTTCGGGTGCCGGAAAGAGCACCATCGGGCGTTTGCTCTTTCGGTTCTACGACGTGCTTGATGGGGCCTTGCGGATCGATGGGCAGGACGTACGCGATGTGACGCAGGAAAGCCTCCACGCCGTCATTGGTGTGGTGCCACAGGACACCGTGCTCTTTAACGATACGATCCTTTACAACATCGCCTACGGTCGCGCGGGTGCGACCCGCGAGGAGATCGAGGCCGCCGCCAAGGCCGCGCAGATCCATGAGTTCATCATCGGGTTGCCAGAGGGCTATGACGCAAAGGTAGGGGAGCGGGGTCTGAAGCTCTCCGGGGGGGAAAAGCAGCGCGTTGGCATTGCGCGCACGCTTCTGAAGGACCCGCCTATTTTGCTCTTGGATGAGGCCACGTCCGCGCTCGACACCGAGACCGAACACGGGATCCTTGATGCGCTGGTTGCCATGGGCGAGGGGCGCAGCGTCATAACCATCGCGCACCGGCTGTCGACGGTTGTTGATGCAGACCGCATCGTCGTGCTGGAGGCAGGGCAGGTGGTCGAGGAAGGCCGCCATGATGCGCTTTTGGCATCGGACGGGCGCTATGCCTCGCTTTGGCATATGCAGTTGAACGACGACGCCGCATGAGGCGTGCGCCGTCTGCTTCGGGCAGCTCCCACCCACCCAGTCCAGTGCATGTTGGAGCATTTGAGCGTGAAGCCCCCGCCGCCCTCAGCAGACGACAGGGGAAGCCTAAAGCTTATTCAGCGGCTTTGAGTGGCGCCACGCCGGCATCATCGGGCACAGCAAAAGCATCGTCGTCCCACAGGATCTCCGGTGCCTTGATGCGGCGCGCTTCGCGCTTGAGTGCCCAGTCACGCGCCACGCGGCTGCCGCGACCGAAGGAGATCTTGGCGAAGAAGCGTGCGAGCCAAAAGAGGTAGGTTGTTGCCCACACCCTGAGCGCCAGCATCGACGGCGTGAAGACCATCGTCAGGATGGTTGCCACACCCAAGCCCCAGACAACGGCCGTGGCCAGCTGGATCCACCAAAGGGCGGTGGGACTCTCAATCGTGTAGCCCCCGCGTATGAAGTCGAGCGATAGGCCAAACATCATCGGCGCAAGGCCAGCCATAGTCGTGATCGTCGTCAGCAGAACCGGACGGATACGTGCCTCGGCCGTGCGGACGATGGCTTCGATCCGTGGCATGTAGCGCGCGTATTCTTGGTAGGTATCGATCAAAACAATGTTGTTGTTCACCACGATCCCCGCGAGCGCCACGATCCCTGTCCCCGTCATGATGATCGAGAACGGCTGGTTCATCACGAGCATGCCGATCAGCACCCCGGTGGTGGAAAGCACCACCGCCAGAAGGACGAGGATTGCGTTGTAGAAGCTGTTGAACTGCGCGAGCAGGATAATGAACATCAACCCGAGCGCGCCTGCAAAGGCTTGGCTGAGGAAGGCGCCGGATTCCTCCTGCTCCTCCTGATCGCCAGTCCATTCCCAATCCAGTCCAGCGGGAAGGGGGTTGGTGTCGAGCCACTTGGAGATCTCTTCAATCCGCTCGTTCGCATTCACAGGAACAACGGTCAGGCCATCGGCAGTGGCTGCGGCCTGTCGATCTTCGTCTGCCTTGAAGACATCGACCGTGTTGCCGTCGCCATCGACGGTTTTGACGAGCCCTGCAAAGACATCCGCCTTCACATCATAGTAGCGCTTCTGGTCAACGCGGTTGATCTGGCCGAGCTTCGGCACCGGCTGGCGCGTCACGAAGTTAGACAGCGGCACGAGTCCCTGGCTGGTGCGCACTTTGAGCGTGTCGAGGGTTGAGAGCACCCGGTCCTCGGCTGGGAAGCGAACGCGGATATCGATCTCCTCATCGGAGGTATCGACGCGCATCGTGTCGAGAAGGATGCCGCGCGTGACGAGCTGCACCATGCCGCCAACTGTGGCCACATCGGCGCCGTAACGGCCAGCTTTCTCGACATCGACGTCGATCTGCCAGTCGATGCCGGGCAGGGGGCTCGTGTCTTCCACGTCCTTCAGACCGGGCGTTGCGTCGAACTGCGCGCGGGCAACTTGGATGCCGCGCTCAATCGTCTCGAGGTCGTCGCCTTTGATGCGCAGATGCACGGGCTTACCGGAGGCGGGGCCTTGGGCGAGGTTCAGGACCTCGGTAAAGATGCCGGGGATCTCGGCCATTTGAGCATTCAGCTCCTCGATGACGATATCGCCGTCGAAAGAGGGATCCACTTGATTGGTCGTGAAGGGGAGGAAGCCGAAAAGCCGGACCTGCTCTTGCAGGACGGGTCGGTTCTCCCACGGGATAAGTTCGATCTGTGCTTGGCCGATCCTGTCGAGCGGGGCAGAGGCGCCACCGGTGTTTTGGTTGAGACCACCATCGCCTGCGAAGGCGAAGGTGCTTTCGACGGCAGGGTGATCGAGCAGGATCTGCTCAACCTGGCTCAGAAGCTCGTCTTTCTCCTCAAGGGATAGGTTCCCCCGCGCGCGGACGTAGACGATGGCTTGCTCGGGCTCGCTTTCGACGAAGAATTCGACGCCATTACTGTTGGCGCCGAAGTAAAAGAAAACGCTGCCAACAAGGGAGACCATTGTAAAAAGCACAGCGAGGGGCATTATCGGATTGCCTGCGATGAACTTGATGAAAAGACCAAAAGTGGTTCTACGCTCACCGGATGTTACTTCTTGCTTTCGCTTCGGAAGCACCAGAGTTGCAACCCAAACAAAAGCATTGATGACCCTGCGCACCCACGCGCGAACGCACAGAAGCATGCCAATTGCCCCCGCGACGCCAACAACAAAAAGTGCAATCATCCCAAGTAACACGGCAGTGACCGTGAAGAGAGAGGGGACCACAGATCCTAGTATGTCGGATCCGTCGATTCCCGACAGCAAGGCGCCGATCAGAGGCGCGAGCGCGCCGAAGCCTAGAAACGAGCCCGCGATTGCTATACCGGCTGCTAAGTTGAGTATGAAGTGCTGAAGAATGTTCGAGCTTGATAGGCTCACTGTCTGGCGCTCAATCCAGTCCGCGAGACCGGCTGTCACGCCGCCCAGAACGGGCAGGTAAACCAGCGCTACGACGAGCGAGGCCGACAGAACGAAGATCAGCGTCACAGGCAGCATGCCCATGAACTCACCCGGAACGCCGGGCCAGAAGAGCATTGGCAGGAAGGCACAAAGCGTCGTGGCCGTGGAGGAAACGATGGGCCAGAACATGCGCTTGGCGGCGTCGGTGTAGGCCTCCATCGGGCCAGCGCCGTCTTTGATACGTTTGTCGGCATATTCCACGACGACAATCGCGCCGTCGACGAGCATGCCTACCGCGAGGATCAGGCCGAACATCACGATGTTGGAAACCGTGACGCCCATGACGGCGAGGAACGCGAAGCACAAGAGGAATGATGTCGGGATCGCGAAGCCAACCAGCAGGGCAGGGCGCGTGCCGAGCGCTGCGAGGACCACGATCATCACCAGCGCCACCGCCGTCAGGACCGAGCCCTCCAGCTGGCTGACCATTGATTGCACAACGCGCGACTGGTCGTTGGAAACTTTGACGTCGATGGCGGCCCGAAGCGTTGGATCCCACGCCTGGCGCGTATCTTCGACGATCTCGCGCACGAGCGCGGAGGTATCGATCAGGTTGTATCCCTTACGCTTGACCACCTGCAGCGCGATCGTCGTCTCACCGTTGAAGCGCGCGGTACCGGCGCGGTCCTCGAAGGTGGGGCGGATGTCGGCGATGTCGCCCAGCGTGATCACGCGATCTCCGTTGATCTTCACGGGCAGATCGAACACGTCCGTCGCCTCGTCAAAGGACGACGGGATCTTGACCGAGAACGAGCTCGTGGGCGTGTCGACATCGCCTGCGGGCACCAGCTGGTTGTTGTTGACGACAACGTTGATCAGCTCGCCAGCGGTGACGTTATAGGATTCGAGCTTGAGGGGATCGATGATCACCTCGAGCATCTCTTCGCGCTGCCCGGTTAGCGCTGCTTCGAGTACAGCGTCGTTGGCCTCGATGCGGTCCTGGAGGTCCTTGGCCACGCGCAGCATGGTCCGTTCCGGCACCGGGCCGGAGAGCGAGACAATCAGGATCGGGAATTCGGAGAAGTTGATTTCTTCGATCGTGTAGTTGTCGCCACCGGTCGGGAAGTTCGCTTCGGCCTTTTGCATGGCCGCGCGCACATCTGCCAAAGTTTGAGACTTGTCCCAGCCGAACTCGAATTCGATTACAACGTTGGCGTAGCCGTCCACGGCGGTGGAGCTCATGGAAACGAGCCCGTCTAAGTCGGCCAGTTCGGCTTCCATGGGCTTGATCAGCAGCTTTTCACTGTCTTCAGCGGAAATGCCCTGGAAAGGCATCGAAATGACAACCGCGGGGATGTCGATATCCGGCTCGCCTTCCTTGGGAAGGAGCGCGTAACAGATTGACCCTACAACCAAAGACAGGAAGATGAAGGCCAGAATCATGCGGGCGCGGCCCGCAGCCCAATCGACGATACCGGTCATGAGTCTTGCTCCCTGACAGTGGGCGCAACGGGCACGCCGTCGGTCACAAATTCTTGGCCCACCACGATGACCCGCGCCGTTTCGGCCAGGCCGCTGAGGAGCACGCCATTGGGTGTGTCGCGCAGGAGCTGCACCTCGACAAAACGCGTGATGTCATCGTCATCAGCGATCCGCACGCCAAGGGCGCCTTCAGCATTCAGCGTCAGGGCCGATCCCGGCAGCAGGTGGGCCTGCGTGCCTTCAGCAGTGATCAGGATGTTGGCCGTCTGGCCGTCGCGCAGCGTCAGATCGCTGTTGTCGACGTTGATTTCGACGCGGAACGTGCGGGTGGTCATGTCCGCCTGGCGGGAAATGAAGGTGACTTCACCCTGAACTTCGCGCCCAGAGACGAGGCGGGCCCCGGCAAGGGCACCGAGCTCGACACGGTCAACGTCCACCTCGGGCACGAAGCCCACGATCTTCATCGGGTTGAGCTGAAGAATGGTCACACAGGGCGAGCCCGCTTGCAGGAGGGAGCCAAGTTCTGCAGCGTCCGTCTCTAGGAGGCCACTGAACGGCGCCCGGATCTCCAAACGCTCGATCTCTTTCTCGGCGGCTGCGACGCCTGCTTGCGCGGATTCGATGGCGGCTTGGGCTGCGGCCAGGCCGCTCTCAGCCGACTGCGTGGCCGCGCGTGCGGCTTCAACGCCTGCGCGGGTCTGGGCAACGCGCGTCTCAGACGCAAAGCCATCTTCGGACAAACGCGATGCGGCGTTGTCGTTGATGAGGGCCTCATCGAGCGCTGCGCGTGCTTCAAGAACACGTCCTTCGGCGGCAGGCACGCCTGCGGTTGCTTCGGCGAGACGGGCGCGTGCTTCAGCGAGGTTCGCTTCACGTATGCCCGGGTCAAGCTGGCAAACCAGCTGTCCGACCTCAACAAAGGCGCCTCGGCGCAAGGGCTCGCTGATGACCTGGCCGGTCGTCTCGGAGCGTACTTCGACTTGGCGGGATGCCTCGGTACGTCCGCGCAGTTCAACGGCGCTGTCGATTTCGCGGGCGACGCTTTCGACAATTACGACTTTGATCGAGCCATCATCGGGTGCGGCTTCTGGTTCTGAAGCGGCCTCTTCAGCTGCGGCAACCTCGGTATCGGACGCCGCTTCGCTTGCAGCGGGATCGGAGGCCGTAAAGAGGAGATCTCGTTCAAAAACGAGCACATACAGGAATGCGACGACTATGAGCGCGGTGAGGGTCGGCAGAATGCGCACTGGGTTTAACCTTCAATGACTTGGAGCTGGCCTCGTGCCCTGGAAGTCAGAAACTGGACCATTGAGTTTACTTACGCCCAGTTTAGTCGCCTTTCAAGCGACTTGCGGGGCGCATTTCCCCTTGTACGCTCAAATTTTAGGGCATTGCATACAAATCGAGCGATCCCTTGTGCTCAGACACTCTGGAGGCCTTGAGCTTCCCTAAGGCTTTGGGGTATCCGATCGGGCAGAGCAGACGTTGCCACCCAGGGAGACCGGCGCGCTATGAGCAATACCGACAGCTTCATCGAAGAGGTGACTGAGGAAGTCCGACGCGACAAACTCTATGGGCTTCTCAAGCGCTATGGCTGGATCGCCGCCGTGGCAGTTGTGGCCCTCGTAGGGGGCACGGCTTGGAACGAATACCGCAAGGGCCAGGCCGAAGCGCTCGCACAGGCGCGCGGCGATGCCATTGAGGTGGCGTTGTCCGAGCGTGACGCCGCCACCCGGGCCGCAGCTTTGGGCGAGCTTGCAGAGAACGGCGTGGTCGAGGCCTACCTTGCAGCGTCCGAGCAAGAAGCCGCAGGCGACACGGACGCCGCAGTCGCCACGCTGACAGCACTGGCCGAAACGGCCGATCTGCCAGCGCTCTACCGCGACCTCGCGCAGATCAAGCGCCTGAGCATCGATACGACCATCACCGGTGAGGAACGCGCCATCGTGCTTTCTGCGCTGGCTCAGCCGGGCGCACCTTATCGTACGATTGCCGAAGAATATCGCGCCCTCGATGCCATCGAGCAGGGCGAAACTGCAGCAGCTTTGAGTACGCTTCAGGCCATCCTTCAGGATGCAGAAGCAACCAATGCGCAGCGCTCGCGCGTGGCGCAGCTTGTGGTGGCACTGGGCGAGACGCCCGAGTTGGCAAATTCCGTTCTCGGTGATACGCAAGACCTAGCAACCGAATAGCCGAACACGGCTGTGGTGGCGCAATAAGAACGGGGGCGCAGCAGTGGGTAAGAGCAACCTGTGGTCGATGGGGCGATTGGGCCTCGGCGTTTGCGTGTTGGCAGCGCTTGCAGCATGTGGCGAACGTGACACGACGCTACAAGGTGACCGGGAAGCACTCGGGATCAGCGGCGCAGGGCAGCAGGTCCAGTCAGACCGTACTGTGCCGATCTCTTTGCCCGATCCACAGTCTCTCGCAAACTGGACGCATCCGGGCGGCAATGAACGCCACACCGCACCCCACGCAGCATTCTCATCCGCGCCGCAACTCGCATGGAGTGCGAGCATTGGCGCGGGCGACAACCGGCGCAAGCGCATCAATGCCTTCCCCGTCGTGGCTGATGGGCGTGTCTTTACGGTCGACTCTGAGGGGGCTGTGACATCCACCTCTACGGCAGGCCAAACGCTTTGGTCCGTTGATCTGACACCTTCCCACGAAGGTCGCGGGCAGGGCGGGTCCCATGGCCTCGCTTACGGTGGCGGCGCGCTTTACGTAAACACGGGCTTCGGTGAAGTTGTAGCGCTCGATCCGGCAACGGGTGGTGAGGTTTGGTCCCAAGATATCGACGCACAGGGTGGTGGGTCTGCGACCTATTTCGACGGGCGCGTCTATGTTGCCGCACGCGATAGTGTCGGCTGGGCCATCGATGCCGAAACCGGTCGCGTTCAGTGGCAATTGTCCGGCACACCAAGCGGCGCTGGCTATGTCGGTGGCGCAGGGCCTGCTGTCACGAACGATCTCGCTGTCTTTCCATTCCCATCTGGTGAGCTTCTTGCCGTCTTCCGTCGCGGCGGCGTCCAGCGTTGGACAGCCACAGTGCTGGGCGGACGCCCAGGCGTGGCATATTCGGCCATTACCGATGTCGCGGCAGAGCCGGTCATCGTGGGCGGTCGTGTCTACGCGGCAAACCCAGCGGGTCGCCTCGTGGCGCTTGATCTTGCCAATGGCGAGCGTCTTTGGACCGCGCGCTCTGGCAGCCTGAAGGCACCGGTCGTCTCTGGCGGATCGGTCTTTATCGTATCAGATCAGAACGCACTTACGCGGCTTGATGCCAACACGGGGGAGGTCATCTGGACGACTGAACTCGATCTTTTTGCGGAAGAGCGTGAGCGGCGTCGCAAGACAATCATTGGCCATTTTGGCCCCGTGCTCGCCGGCGGGCGCCTTTGGGTTGCCTCCACAGATGGCAACCTGCGGGGCTTTGATCCGGCCAGCGGCACGCAAGTGGCGAGCATCGCAATGCCCGGTGAGGCCGCGACCCCGCCCGTGGTTGCTGGCGGCGCGATGTATATCGTAACGACACGCGGACAGCTTATCGCTTTCCGCTGACCGCTTTTGCGCTTATAGGGCGGGCTTCTTCGAAACTGGCAGGTCGCCATGACTTTCTCCGTCGCCCTCGTAGGGCGCCCAAATGTGGGCAAATCCACTCTCTTTAACCGCCTCGTCGGCAAGAAACTCGCGCTGGTTGATGACCAGCCGGGGGTCACGCGCGATTTGCGAGAAGGTGCGGCGCGGCTGGGTGATCTGCGATTTACAGTGATTGACACTGCGGGTCTTGAAGATGCGACCGACGAAAGCCTGCCTGCACGCATGCGCCGCCTGACGGAACGCGCTGTCGATATGGCCGATATCTGCGTCTTCATCCTCGATGCGCGCGCGGGCGTGACCGCGGCGGATGAGCTCTTTGCCGATATCCTGCGCAAGCGCTCCAAACACGTGCTGCTCGCGGCGAACAAGGCCGAAGGCGCTGCCGCAGATGCCGGTATCATGGAGGCCTATGGCCTAGGTCTCGGCGATCCGATCCCGATTTCGGCTGAGCACGGCGAAGGCATGGCGGATCTCGCCGCCGCCCTTATCCCCTTCGAGGAAGAATTCGCTGCCCGCGAAGAAGAGGCGGTGACAAACGTCGACATCGACGCCGATGAAGAAGACACCGGACCAAAGCGCCCCCTGCAGGTCGCCGTTGTTGGCCGCCCGAACGCGGGGAAGTCAACGCTGATCAACCAACTCCTCGGCGAGGACCGTTTGCTGACGGGCCCCGAGGCGGGCATCACGCGTGATGCGATCTCAGTCACGATGGACTGGGATGGCCAACCGATCCGCCTCTTTGACACCGCTGGCATGCGCAAACGCGCCAAGGTTCAGGAAAAGCTTGAGAAACTCTCCGTTTCGGACGGGCTTCGGGCTGTGAAATTTGCAGAAGTCGTTGTGGTTCTTTTGGACGCAGCCATTCCGTTCGAACAGCAGGACCTGCGCATCGCGGACCTTGCCGAACGTGAGGGGCGTGCAGTGATCGTAGCCGTGAACAAGTGGGATATCGAGCCCGAAAAGCAGGCCAAACTTGCTGGCTTGAAGGAGGCCTTTGAGCGCCTTCTGCCACAGCTCAAAGGCGCGCCGCTCGTCACCGTGTCAGCAAAGACAGGCCGAGGGATGGACCGCCTAAAGGCCGCGATTATCCGTGCCCATGAGGTCTGGAACCGCCGCGTGCCGACAGCTGCGCTGAACCGCTGGCTGGCGGATATGGTCGAGGCGCACCCGCCACCCGCGCCCGCAGGCCGCCGCATCAAGCTGCGCTATGCGACTCAGGCCAAAACACGCCCGCCGGGGTTCGTGGTAATGTGCTCGGCGCCTGAAAAACTGCCGGCGAGCTACACCCGTTATCTTGTGAACGGCTTGCGTGAAGATTTCGATATGCCGGGCACGCCGATCCGTCTGACCATGCGCGGGCAGGGGGAAGCAAACCCCTACAAGAACCGCAAGAAGTCGACGCCGTCGCGCCTTAGAAAGCACCTTGGGAAGAAACCTCACGGAGAGTGAGGCCTTTCCTCACTTCCGGTAGGCTCTGAGTGTCAGCAGCGCCATAAGCGCGGCGCACCCTGCTGCGAGGTATCCAACGTTCGGGATACTCAGCTCACCAAAGTTCTTCACCGCGATGCCGATCAGCGCCCAGGTGACCGCGACACCGTATTCCGGAGCGCGTCGGGTGGTGAGCATGACCAATGTGGCCAAGGCGGTTGCGCAGGGGATGAGGATTAGCGCCCAGCCGAGTTCCTCATAAAGATAGAAGTTCCCGGCAAGCCAAACGGCGAGCGACACGAAAGACGCTGCCGACAGCCACCCCGCGTAGAGGCCGACAGGCGCGCGCAGCCAGATGCGGTTCTGCAGAGGGCTGAGATATAGCGCCGCAAGCGCCGTCACTAGCATCAACCAGATCGTCACCGTGGCCCAAGTCACGCTGGCATTCGCGATAAAGAGCCAAGCCGTGCCGATCGCCAAGGAGGGGATGAGCACGAGGCGCGCGCGGTGCCACTCGGGATCCTCGGCATGACGAAAGGCGCCATAGAGTCCTGAGATCACGAGCCCGAGGTAGATGATCCCCCAGATCGAGAAGGCGTAGCCCGCCGGAATGATCGGGGCGTTGTCTTGCGGGATGGGGAGCATATCGCTGGCGAACCCCGTGAAGGGATCCGCCACGAAGGGCGCGCCGGCGAAGGTGACCGCGAGGATCGCGGTCAACCAAGAGGCGATCTTCATGCGAGCACGCCTTCAGCGGTGATCTGGGTCTTGCCACCGAGGTAGGGGGCAAGGACCGCTGGCAAGGTCACAGTGCCATCTGCCTGCTGTCCGTTCTCCAGCACCGCAATCAGGCAGCGCCCCACCGCAACGCCGGAGCCGTTCAGCGTGTGAACAAACTCAGGCTTGCCACCGCCCATGGGCTTGAAGCGTGCATTCATGCGGCGCGCCTGGAAGTCACCGGTCGACGAGACCGAGGAGATCTCCCGATAGGTGTTCTGACCGGGCAGCCACGCCTCGATGTCGTAGGTGCGACGCGCGCCGAAGCCCATGTCACCGGTGCAGAGCACGACCGTGCGATAGGGGATCTCCAGCGCTTCAAGGATCGCTTGGGCCGCGCCCAACATGCGCTTTTGTTCGTCTTCGGAGTGGTCGGGGTGGGTGATGGCCACCATCTCCACTTTCTCGAACTGGTGCTGGCGCAGCATACCGGACGTGTCGCGCCCCGCGCTGCCTGCCTCGCTGCGGAAGCAGAGCGTGTGGGCCGTCAGACGCTTGGGAAGCTCAGCCTCCTCCAGCACTTCGCCGGAGACGGAGTAGGTGAGCGTGACCTCCGAGGTCGGGATCAGCCACCAGCCATTCGTCGTCTGGTAGCTGTCCTCACCAAACTTCGGCAGCTTGTCGGTGCCGTACATCGCCTCATCACGCACAAGAACGGGCGTGGCGGTCTCGGTCATGCCGTGATCGTTCACGTGGGTGTCGAGCATGAACTGTGCGAGTGCCCGGTGCAGGCGCGCGACCGCACCCTGCATGATTACAAAGCGCGAGCCGGACATCTTCGCGGCGCGCTCGAAGTCAAAGCACGCGGCGGCGGCCGGGATGTCGAAGTGCTCCTTGGCGCCTTCGATCTCACGCGGCTCGCCCCAGCGGCGGATTTCGACATTGTCGTCTTCATCCGCCCCCTCAGGCACGTCGTCGTAAGGCAGGTTCGCGATCCGGGCGAGCGCGTCCGTTAAGCGCGCATCCTCGGCCTTGGCCTCTTCATTGAGCTGAGCGATCTCGGCCTTTTTGTCGGCTACCAACGCGCGGAGGCGCTCGAATTCTGCCTCGTCACCGCGCCCTTTGGCGGCGCCGACTTCCTTGGCGGCTTTGTTCGCCTCGGCCTGTGCGGTCTCGGCCGCGAGGATTTTTGCGCGGCGCGCTTCGTCGATGGCCAGGAGGTCAGAGGAGACAGCGGAATCCCCACGACGCGCCAGAGCCGCATCAAAAGCGGCGGGGTCCTGGCGGATGAGCTTGATATCGTGCATGTCAGCCTCCTTCAGTTAAAGACGCGGCCTGTTAACGCGCGCCGGGCGAGAGGGGAAGGGGCTCTGCGCCTATGCGGCCTCTGCAGCCCACCGAAAGAGCACAAAAAGACGTGCGGCCTGCACGAGCGTCCATTCGGTTTCGTGGTAGCCGTTGACCATGATCACAAAGCCGCGGTCGGTGCCCGCGACGCGGTACATCATCGTCAGAAGCCCTGGATCGCCACCGGAGTGGCCTTCGACGTCCAGAGTCACCAGCGGCAGCTCAATCTTCTCGTAGGCCCAAAAGAGGCCCTCTGAATTCTCGTCGCCTTCATAAGCAGGTGTTGTCTGTCGGGCGATGACGTCCGCTTCGAGAAGCTGCTCATCGCCGACCCGGCCTTGACCCAGATAGATCGACAAAAGCCGTGCAAGATCATTGAGAGATGCATTGAGACCGCCATCTGGCCACGTCGCAAGGGCATAAGGATCAAGGGCTACAAAGCCGTCACCTATGCCTTGATATAGCTGGGCGCGTGTATCTGCGGCAAGGCTCTCTGCATCCCACGTTGCGCCTGCAAGGCCAGCGGGTCTCAGCGCGAGATCTTCGGAAAGAGTAGCGAAGTCAGTGCCTTGTGCTTTCTCGAGGGCCAAGGCCGCGATGGCCGCACCGACGTTTGAGTATTCGTACTCGCCACCCTCACCAAAGGCAGCGCCGTCGAAGAGGGCGCCTTCGGGTTCAAGATAGGTCAGCAGAAAGGGCTCGAGCGCGGTGGGGTGGGTGAGCACGCCTTGCGCATAGGCGGCCTCTTCATAGCCCCGGTCGGTGTCGCGCAGGCCGCTGGTATGCGTGGCGAGCTGCGTGAAGGTGAGGTCAGCCACGCTCCCAGGCGCATCTGGCCAATAGCTTGAGAGCGGCGCGTTGGGGTCAAACCGCCCGGCCTGTGCCTCGATAGCGGCGGTGAGGCCAATGATCACCTTGGAGATCGACCCGATCGGCATCGGGGTGTCCGCGGTCATCGCGCGGCCGCCGTCGATATCGGCCATCCCGTAGCTTTGCGCCCAAAGAACCTCGCCCGGCGCGACATATGCGAGCGAAATTGAAGGCCAATGGCCATCCTCAACGGTGTTCTTGGCGATCCGGTCAATGCGCTTCAGCGCGCGTTCCTCGGACCAAGGAATCTGAAGGGCAGCGGCGACGGCTAGCACGCCCACAAGGAGTATCAGCCAAACGGCGCGGCGTTTCATCCATCTCATGAAGGGATACTACGCCCTGAATGCGCTTTTTCAACGCTGGCTTTCTTGCCATCCCGCCTCATCGTCGTTAGGTGCGCTTAACCCAACTATGAGGCTCCCATGGACGCGTTTGGATCGCTGCTTTTTCCGCTTCTCATCATCGCCATCTTCTACCTTTTGGTCTTTCGGCCTCAGCAACAGAAGATCAAGGCGCATGCCAAGATGGTCGAGGAGCTCCGCCGTGGAGACCAGGTCGTCACATCCGGTGGTCTCATCGGCAAGGTGACCAAGGTCAAAGACGAGGGTGAAGTCGAAGTCGAAGTGGCATCGGGCGTAAAAGTCCGCGTGGTCCGCGACACGATCGCCCGCGTGATATCGAAGACCGAACCGGCGGATCAATAGAATGCTCAAGATCGAGGGCTGGAAACGGTTCCTTATCTGGGGATTGGTGCTGGGGGGGCTGTTGCTCGCCCTGCCGAATGGCTTTTACAACCGTGTTGAGCAGTCCAACGATGCCGAGCTTCGGATTGAAGCGGGTTTCGAGGATAGCGAAACGATCACTGCCGCCGGGCAGTGGCCATCCTACCTCCCGTCAGGTCTTGTGAACCTTGGCCTCGACCTGCGGGGCGGGGCGCATCTTCTCGCAGAAGTACGTCTTGAGGAGGTCTACGAGACTCGCCTTGAGGCCTTTTGGCCGGAGCTTCGCGACGCGCTGCGCCCAGAGCGCGAGACCGTTGGCACCATTCGTCTGCAAGATAGCGATGGCTCCTCGCTGCGCGTGCGTATCTCGCGCCCTGAGGGCATGACCCGCGCGATGGAGATTGCGCGCTCGCTGGCCACGCCGCTGCAAACCCTTTCAGGTGCGCTGCAGAGCGATATTGAAGTGACTGCCGACGGTGATGTGCTCGTTGTACGTCTCTCGGAAACTGAGCAAGCGGCCACCGACGACCGCACCATGGCGCAAACGCTTGAGATTGTGCGCCGACGGATCGACGCCGCAGGCACCCGCGAACCCACAATCCAGCGCCAAGGCGAACGCCGTGTCCTGATCCAGGTGCCGGGCATTGGCTCTGCCGCTGAGATCAAAGAACTGATCGGCACGCCCGCGCTTCTGACATTCCAGCCCGTGGTTGGCCGTACCACGGATCCTGAGGCGAACCCTGGCGTCGGCAACGAGCTTCTGCCTTCCGCCGACGGCCGCGAAGAGGGGATCTTCTACATCCTCGAACGCACGCCTGTTGTGACGGGCGAGACCCTCGTGAATGCCCAGCCGTCCTTCGATCAGAACGGCAACCCGAGCGTCGATTTCCGCTTTAACACCTCCGGCGCGCGCGCCTTTGGGGAGTACACGAGCGCAAATATCGGCTCGCCCTTTGCCATCGTGCTCGATTCTGAGGTGGTGAGCGCACCGACGATCCAAAGTGCTATTACAGGTGGCTCAGGTCAGATCACGGGCTCTTTCACCATCGAGGAATCCACGAACCTCGCCATCCTGCTGCGCGCAGGCTCGCTTCCGGCGGGGCTCGACTTCTTGGAAGAGCGCACCGTGGGCCCAGAACTCGGTCAGGACAGCATCGATGCAGGCACGATCGCTTGCCTCGTGGCCTTCATCGCCGTGTTGGTTTTCATGGGGCTCAGCTACGGCCTCTTCGGGATCTTCGCCAACATCGCGCTGATCGTGAACGTGGGTCTGATCTTTGGCCTCTTGTCGTCGCTTGGGGCGACGCTGACGTTGCCGGGGATCGCGGGGATCGTGCTGACGATCGGTATGGCCGTCGACGCCAACGTTCTGATCTTCGAGCGCATTCGCGAAGAACTCAAAACCGCGAAGGGCCCAGCCCGCGCGATCGAGCTTGGCTACGAGAAAGCGCTCAGCGCCATTGTCGACGCCAACATCACCACGTTCATCACCGCGACGATCCTCTACCTCATGGGCTCGGGCCCGGTGCAGGGCTTTGCGATCACGCTTGGCCTCGGGATCATCACCTCCGTCTTCACAGCAATCTTCGTGACCCGGATCATGATCGTGATGTGGTTCGAGCGCCGTCGCCCGAAGACGATTGAAGTATGAGCATGTCACACATCTCTTCCGCTCCGCTGAGCGGCCTGCCTCGTGGGAAGGAGAAACCATGCGTCTAAGACTGGTTCCTCAGGAAACCTCGATTGATTTCTTCTCTCGCTGGAAGATCTGGCTGGGGATTTCGGCCTTTCTGATGATCGTGGGCTTCGGCTCCTACGCGATCCAGGGCCTGAACTTCGGCATCGACTTCCGGGGCGGTACGACGATCCGTACCGAGTCCACGCAACCCGTAAACGTGGCAGCCTATCGTGAGGCGCTCGCCGCGCTCGAGCTCGGCGATGTCGCAATCTCTGAGGTCTTCGACCCGACCTTTGGGCCGGAGCAGAACGTCGCCCAGATCCGCATTCAGGCCCAGGAAGGGCAGGAGTCTGTCTCTGCCGATATCGTCTCTCAGGTGGGCGATGCGCTGTCCGCTGTCGACCCAGGCCTCAAACTACCGTTCCCGAGCGTGGAATCCGTGGGCCCGAAGGTCTCCGGCGAGCTGATCCAGACAGCAGTGATTGCTGTCCTGCTCGCGATTGGGGCAGTGCTTATCTACATCTGGCTACGGTTCGAGTGGCAGTTCGCACTGGGCGCTGTTGCGGCTCTTGTGCACGACGTGATACTCACGATCGGCATCTTCTCGGAGCTTCAGATCAAGTTCGATCTCGCCATCATTGCAGCGCTGCTGACGATCGTGGGATACTCGCTCAACGATACCGTGGTCGTCTTTGACCGCGTGCGGGAGAACCTGCGGAAGTACAAGAAACGCCCGCTGGCGGAAGTGCTGAACCTGTCGATCAACGAAACACTGTCGCGCACGGTGATGACCTCCGTGACGACGCTGCTCGCGCTGATCTCTCTCTTCGTGCTGGGTGGCGATGTGATCCGTGGCTTCGTCTTCGCGATGATCTGGGGTGTGATCGTGGGCACCTATTCCTCGATCTTTGTGGCCTCGGCGATCCTGCTTTACCTCGGCGTGAAGCGCGATTGGTCGAAACCCGACGCCTCCGCAGGCACCCAGTTTGGCGATCAGCAGCCTTGAAGCCCTGATGCTCGCGGCAGCGGTGACGCTTGCGGGGCTTGTACGAGGGTTTTCAGGGTTTGGCTCGGCCATGATCTTTATGCCCGTGGCGGGCCGCATCGTCGGCCCGTTCGAGGCAATCTTGATCTTCACGGTAGTCGACTTCTTCGGACCGATCCCGCTTTTGCCGCGAGCGCTGCGCGATGGGGCACTCCGCGAGGTTGCTTGGCTTTTGGCTTTTGTGGCGCTGGCGCTGCCGGTTGGGATGTGGCTGCTCACGATCTCTGATCCGGCTGTTTTCCGGTGGGTCGTGTCGATTGCAGTCTTTGTGCTTCTGGTGGCCCTCATTGGAGGGTTCCGGCACCGGCTGCCGTTCAACCTGCCCACGCTGGGAGGGACGGGTCTCGTCGCAGGCCTTTTGGGTGGGCTCTCTGGGCTCGGCGGACCCCCGGTGATCCTGCTTTACCTCGCCTCGAACCGCGCGACCGAGTTGATCCGTGCAAATACGCTCATCTTCCTTGTGGGCTTTGATGTGATCATGTCGGTCGCGCTCTTGGCCTTTGGGCGCTTTGACCTTGGCCTAGTGCTTATCGGGCTTGTTCTTCTGGTGCCCTACACTCTGGCAGGATTGCTTGGGCAGCGGCTCTTTGATCCGGCGCGCGCGGGTGTTTACCGCGCGGTGGCCTATCTCATCATTGGCGCCTCGGCATTGCAGGGGCTGCCCATCTGGGATGGTATGTTCGGGTGATGTCAGGGCTCCGTGTAAATCAGCTCACCATTGGGCGAAGCCACCAGCCGCTTTTGGAAGGCGTCTCTTTTGACGTCGCCGCGGGCGAGGCGTTGGCGCTGCGCGGTGGGAACGGACTGGGTAAGACGACGCTACTGCGAACGCTTGCTGGACTGATGCCGCTGGTGGCGGGGGCGCTCGAGCACGACATCGAGCAGGTGGCCTATGCCGCGCATCTCGATGCCTTAAAACCCACGCTCACGGTGTGGGAGACGCTGGCCTTTTGGGCGGCACTTTACAGCACGGACCGAGTGGAGCTGGCGCTTTCCTCTTTCAATCTCGCGCCGCTCGTGGATCGCGCGGGTGGCACGCTTTCCGCAGGGCAACGCCGTCGCTGCGCGTTGGCACGGCTCGTGGTGTCCGGCCGCCCGCTGTGGCTCTTGGACGAGCCCACGGCCGCGCTGGACACCGAGGGGAAGGCAGAGCTTGGCGCCGTTTTGACGACCCATCTTTCCGAGGGCGGGAGCGCGCTCCTCGTCACGCATGGTTCCTTGCCGATTGAATGCGCCTCGCTTGATCTTGAAGTCTACCGCGCGCGGGCCGGGTCTTCGGATGATGCCTTCGCAGAGGCCATCGAATGATTGCCCTCCTGCTGAGAGATTTGCGCTTGGCCATCCGGACCGGGGGCGGGTTTGGCCTTGGGCTCGCATTCTTTGCAGTCATCGTGATCATGACCCCCTTTGCCGTGGGGCCATCGCCTGCAGAGCTTTCGGCGCTGGCGCCGGGGATATTGTGGTTGGCGGCGCTCTTGGCGGTTCTGCTCACGCTCGACCGGCTCTTTGCGCTTGATGCTGAGGACGGCACGCTAGAACAGCTCGCACTGACGCTGCCTCTGGAGGCCGTCATCTTTGCCAAGAGCCTGTCGCATTGGCTGACCACAGGGGCTGTTCTTGCGCTGCTTGGGCCACTTCTTGGGATCCTCTTGTCGCTGCCTGTTTCTGGCATGCTGCCGCTCTTTCTCGCGCTCCTTCTGGGCACGCCTGCGTTGTCGTTCATTGGCGCATTCGGGGCCTCGCTGACGGTGGCGGTGAAACGAGGTGGGTTGCTTTTGTCTCTCTTGGTTTTGCCGCTCTACATCCCGACGCTCATCTTCGGGGCCTCGGTGGCCAGCCGTGGTGCGGCGGGGCTCGATTACACACAACCGCTGGCGCTGCTCAGCGCACTCAGCCTAGGCTGCGTGGCCGCCATGCCCTTTGCCGCCGCTGCGGCATTGCGCGCGAGCCTGCGGTAGGCCTTTTTCAGCGGACGGGCAGGGGATATCTAGACGCCTATGAGATCACTTTGGGAATATGCCAACCCGCGCCTGTTCATGAACTGGACAGGCAAAGCCCTGCCGTGGCTATGGGTTCTGGGCCTTGGTCTCACGGGGCTTGGACTGGTGTGGGGGTTCTTCTTCACCGGTGACGACTTCCGCATGGGAAGCACCGTCAAGATCATCTACATCCACGTGCCGGCCGCGCTGATGGCCATTAATGGCTACTTCTTGATGTTCGTGGCTGCACTTATTTGGCTGATCCGCAGGCAACCTGTGACGGCCCTCGTGGGTCGCGCGGCGGCGCCTGTTGGCCTTACGATGACGGTCATCGGGCTTGTCACAGGCGCGATCTGGGGCCAGCCCATGTGGGGCACGTGGTGGGCCTGGGATCCGCGCCTGACGTCCTTCCTGGTCCTTGCGCTCTTCTACCTTGGCTACATCGCGCTGTGGGAGGCGATCTCGGACCCTGAGCTTGCCGCGGACCTGACGTCGATGCTGGCCATCGTGGGATCGGTCTTTGCCGTCCTGTCGCGCTATGCCGCGCGGTTCTGGAACCAAGGCCTGCACCAGGGCACGTCGGTGCCCGTAGCGACAGGCAATCGAACGGTGGATGATGTTTTCTTCATACCGCTCGCCATTTCGATGGTTGGCTTCTTCTTCCTATTTGTTGCGATCACGCTGGTGCGTGCCCGGACCGAGGTGCGCGCCCGCCGCGTGAAAGTGCTGGAGGCCAAAGGATGATCGATCTGGGCCAATACACTGGCGAAGTGCTGGGCTCATACGCGGCGACACTCGCGCTGATTGGCCTTCTGATCTTCGCCACATGGCGCCGGGCGAGGGCGGTGAAACGCAAGCTCGTTGAGCTGGAGGATCGCGGCTGATGCGTTGGCTGATGCTTCTTCCGGTGCTGATCTTTGGTGCATTGGCTGGGGTCTTTTACGTCGGCATGATGACGACCGACCCCAGCGCGTTGCGGTCAGCTTTGATCGGACAGACCGCGCCGGGCTTGCCGCAGGAGCGTGTGGCGGGCACCGAAGCCCTGAGCGATCTCACCGAAGGGGAGGTGACGCTGGTCAACTTTTGGGCCTCTTGGTGCCCTCCGTGCCGGGCCGAGCATCCCAACCTTTTGGCGCTCGAAGCCCAAGGGATACGGATCGTTGGGGTGAATTTCCGCGATGATCCTGACGACGCCGCAGCCTATCTGCGTGACGATGACAATCCATTCGCAGCCACCTCGCTTGATGAAAGCGGGCGTGCTTCACTCGATTGGGGGGTGGCTGCGCCGCCGGAGACCTTCATTCTGGCAGCGGATGGCACCATTCTGTACCGCTACATCGGCCCGCTTGTCGGCAGTCAGTTTGAACAACAGTTCCGGCCCGAACTCGAGAGAGCTCAAGCACGGTAGCGCGCTTCGATCGCCGTGCGTTTCTGGTCGGTATCGTTGCGCACCCATCGCGGGATGAAGAACGCATCGATTACGGCCCAGACGATCCACACGACGAGGATCGCAACCGATATCAGTGCCGCAGCCCAAAGACCGGTTGGCGCGTCAGCTGAGGACGCGGCAGGCGGGTCCATCAACGCGAAATAGAACGGCGCGAGGATCATCGCGCCCATCCATGTCACAAAGAGCGCCAGCTGCACGAGGCCGCTGAAAACCCGTCCCAGATACATACGATGCGCCCCGCATCCGAAGAGCCCGAACCACAGCGTGTAAGCTACGATTTTGGACTTGCTGGCGTATTCCAGCTCGTTCTCGATGTGAGCGGTATGGTCGGTCATTTAGCACTCCTTGGCGGCTCACTAGCGCGCCGCCAAGGCGATTTTAGGGCGAATGCGATCCTTTTCGCCGGGACGAGTGGTTTACTCCGCCGCCACAGGCTCCTTCGCGAGGTTGCGGAGCACGTAGTGCAGCACGCCGCCGTTCTCGATGTATTCGATCTCCACGCCGGTATCGATCCGGCACTTGAGCTCGATGTCGACGGTTTCGCCGTTCGCACGGGTGATCGTGGCAGGCACGATCTGCAGGGGCTCGACGCCCTCAAGACCTTTGATGTCGACGGTCTCGTCACCCACGAGGCCCAGCGTTTTGCGCGTGTCGCCGCCTGTGAATTCAAAGGGGATGACGCCCATGCCCACGAGGTTGGAGCGGTGGATGCGCTCAAAGCTCTCTGCAATGACGGCCTTTACCCCCAGAAGCGCGGAGCCTTTCGCTGCCCAGTCGCGGGAGGATCCGGCGCCGTATTGTTTCCCGCCGAAGACGACGAGAGGGATGCCTTGCTCCTGGAAAGCCATGCAGGCCTCGTAGATGGAGGTCTGGTTGCCCTCGGGGTCGAGCGTGTAGCCGCCTTCCACGCCGTCGAGCATCTCGTTCTTGATGCGGATGTTGGCGAAGGTGCCGCGCATCATGACCTCGTGGTTGCCGCGGCGCGAGCCGTAGGAGTTGAACTCCCGAGGCGTCACCTGGCGGTCGGTGAGGTACTGGCCTGCGGGTGTCGACTCCTTGAAGGAGCCCGCGGGGGAGATGTGGTCCGTCGTGATCATGTCGCCGAGGATCGCCATAACGCGGGCGCCGGCGATGTTCTCGATGGCCTTCGTTTCCATCGTCATGTCGCGGAAGTAGGGCGGGTTTTGCACGTAGGTCGAGGCGGCTGGCCAGTCGTAGGTTTCCTGATCCGGCACGCTCACGCCCTGCCATTTCTCGTCGCCCGTGAAGACCTCGGCGTATTTCTCCCGGAAGGCGGCGCGGGTGACCGTCTTTTCGACGAGCTCCGCGATCTCCTGCTGGCTTGGCCAGAGGTCTTTCAGATAGACATCGCGGCCGTCCGGCGTTTGCGCGATGGGGTCGTTGGCCAGATCAATATCCATGGTGCCCGCCAGCGCATAAGCCACCACGAGGGGCGGGGAGGCCAGATAGTTGGCGCGGACGTCGGGGCTGATGCGGCCCTCGAAGTTGCGGTTGCCGGAGAGGACGGCAGTGGCCACGAGATCACCTTCTGCGATGGCATCGCTGATCTCTTTCTGCAGAGGTCCGGAGTTGCCGATGCAGGTCGTGCAGCCGTAGCCCACGAGGTTGAAGCCGATTGCATCGAGGTCGTCCTGCAATTCTGCGGCCTCAAGGTAAGCGCTCACCACCTGAGAGCCGGGCGCGAGCGATGTCTTCACCCATGGCTTTCGGTTCAGCCCCAGCTCATTGGCTTTGCGCGCCACGAGGCCCGCGCCGATCATCACGTAAGGGTTCGAGGTGTTGGTGCACGACGTGATCGAGGCGATCACCACGCGGCCGGATTCGAGGTCATAGTCTTCGCCTGCCACATCAACCTTCTTGCCCATGGGGCGCTTGAAGGTCTCCTCCATCTCCTTGATGAAGGCCGCTTTGGCGTCTGTGAGGGCCACGAAATCCTGCGGGCGCTTCGGGCCCGAGATCGCGGGCACAATGGTGCCCATGTCGAGGTGGAGCGTGTCTGTGTAGATCGGCGCGTAGTTTACGTCGCGCCAGAAGCCGTTCTCCTTAGCGTAGGCCTCCACCAGCGCGATGCGGTCTTCGTCGCGACCCGTGGTGCGCAGGTAGCGGAGCGTTTCATCGTCGATCGGGAAGAAACCGCAGGTCGCGCCGTACTCAGGCGCCATGTTGGCGATGGTGGCGCGGTCGGCGAGGGGCAAACGGTCGAGGCCGTCGCCATAGAACTCAACAAATTTCGACACGACGCCCTTGGCGCGCAACATCTCGACGACCTTGAGCACGAGGTCTGTGCCGGTGGTGCCTTCCACCATTTCTCCTGTCAGCTCGAAGCCGATAACCTCAGGGATGAGCATGGAGATGGGCTGCCCCAGCATCGCGGCCTCAGCCTCGATCCCGCCAACACCCCAGCCGAGTACAGCCGCGCCATTGACCATCGTCGTGTGCGAATCCGTGCCCACGAGGGTGTCGGGATAGGCGACCATGGCGCCGCTCTGATCCTCGTCAGTCCAGACGGTCTGCGCCAGGTATTCCAGGTTCACCTGGTGACAGATGCCGGTGCCCGGCGGCACCACGCGGAAGTTATTGAACGCGGACTGGCCCCACTTGAGGAAGGTGTAGCGCTCCAGATTGCGCTCGTACTCGCGGTCTACGTTCATCTGGAACGCGCGTGGATTGCCGAATTCGTCGATCATCACCGAGTGGTCGATGACGAGGTCCACGGGGTTCAGTGGATTGATCTTCTGCGGGTCACCGCCAAGCGCTTTGATCCCGTCGCGCATGGCGGCGAGGTCGACCACAGCGGGCACGCCTGTGAAATCCTGCATCAGAACGCGGGCAGGGCGGTAGGCGATCTCCCGAGGGTTCTTGCCGCCGCTGGCACCCCATTCGGCAAAGGCTTTGATGTCATCAACACTGACCGTGCGGCCCCCGTCTTCGAAGCGCAGCATGTTTTCGAGTACGACTTTCAGCGCGGCGGGCAGGCGCGAGAAGCTACCAAGCCCTGCAGCCTCGGCGGCCGGGATGGAGTAATATGCCAGCGTTGCATCGCCAACGCTCAGTTCGCGCCGCGTCTTAGCGGTATCGGAGCTTACCTGGATGGTCATCTGGGTGTACCTCTGCCTAAAATATGGGGGCTGTTAAGTTTCAGGATAAGCAGCACACCAAGGTATTCAAGCTCGCGTTGGTCACGATTGAAGCGGGCAAAGCTGTGCTCTGAACGCCCCCATGACAATCCATCGCATTTCCTTGATTGGCCAAGTGAGCAACCTTCGACTAACTGCTGAAGTCGAAAGCGAGGCACGATACATGCGACAGCTCTTTGCAGCACTGACGATTGCTCTTTTTGGCGCGGCACCGGCGGCGGTTCAGGCGCAGAATACCACCGTGGTGGAACTCTACACCTCTCAAGGGTGTTCCTCGTGTCCACCGGCCGACAAGCTGCTGCACGAGATTGCCAAACGCGACAACGTGATCGCGCTGGCGCTGCATGTCGACTACTGGGACTACATCGGCTGGAAAGACGAATTCGCTGATCCTCAGTACACTGAGCGCCAGAAGGCTTACGCCCGCGCTGCTGGTGCGCGTTCGATCTACACGCCTCAGATGGTTATTGGCGGGATGGATCATGTGGTGGGCACGAAACCCTCCGAAGTGACCGCCCATCTGGCCAACCACGCCCAAAAGGCGCCTCTGGTGGAGGTGATCGGCGACCGGAGCGGTAACGCTATCACCGTGCGTGCCGAACCCGCAGGCGGGAACCGCATTCAAGGCGGCGTGGCCGTCTACGTGGTGACATACCGCCCATCCTCCACGGTCGAAATTCGCCGTGGTGAGAACGCGGGCCGCACGCTCGATTACGCAAATGTCGTGGTGTCGTTGACCGAAGCGCGCCCATGGACGGGCCGCGGCTCCTACGAGCTCAAGGCATCGCTGCCCGACGCGCATCCTTCGGTCGTGATCTTCCAGCGTCCCGATATGGGTGAAATCCTCGGCGCGATCGAGCTGCGTTAAAGCCCGGTCTTCCAGCGTTTGTGCACCCAGAGCCACTGGCCTGGGTCGCTCTCAATCTTTCTCTCCAAGTGGTCCATCAGCTCCCGCGTCATCTGGCGCGGGTCTGTGTGTTCGATGGGCTCAAGAAGCTCGATCGTGAAGGTCACCCCATCGGCATTGCGCGTGTTGAAATAGGGGATGAGGAGCGCATCGAACTTCATCGCCATGTCGGCGGCTGAGAACGCCGTCCGTGCAGGTTTGCCGAGAAAGTCCATCCACTCGCCTTTGTGATAGTAGACGTCGTGCAGCAGGAAGCCGTGGCCGCCACCGCGCAGAAAGTCCAGGAAGGCGCGCACACCGTCCTTGCCCCGTGGGAAAATCGGGCCAGAAACGTGAGCGATGGAATCCACGTAGTGTTCGTTGAAGTATGGGTTCTTCATCGGGTTATAGAGGCCACCGACCTTGAAGCCGCGCTGATCGAGCGCTGTGCGTGTGGCTTCGTGGTTTGACCAATGTCCAGACGAGAAGATGATCGCGCGTCCGTTCGCTTTTGCCTCGAGCGCGGCTGCAAGTCCCGGGCCCTCGATCTCGTGGCTTTCGATGCGCTTTCGGAACTCTGCCTGGCTGTAGTTTTCGATGATAGTGCGCGCGAGCGTATCGAGCACTTGGTTAGCCACGGCTTGTCGATTCTCAAGCGGCCAATCGGGATAGATCATCGCCAGATTGTTCAATGCGCGTCGGCGGTAATTCACCAATGGGCCGATGAATTTACGTGTGGCCCAGCTCATCGCATTGAGGCGCCGCTCGTAGGGAAGCAGCTTCAATGCGCCGATTACGCCAACAAACAAGGCGTTCTCGATCCAGTATTTTAAGGAAAAGCGTCGCTCAGACATGAAAAAAGGCCCCGTATGGGGGCCTTTTAGGATGATCGCTGGGGGGCGTCTACTTAGTAGGTGGCCGAGGTGCCCGACTGGATTGCCAATGCCAGCGACCGTTCGGCCCATGTCTCGCGCCCGCCACGGGCCTTGATTTCGGTCAGTTGCGCCTGTGCGAGGTTCAGCGCACCCATCTCCACATAGGCCTGACCCATGTAGGACCGGACGAGGATGTTGTCAGGGTTCGTCGCCAGCGCGCCGTAGTAGGCGGCCATGGCGAGATCCATGTTGCCCATCTTGCGGTGCGTGAAGCCCCAGTACGTCTGTGTGCGGTCGTCAGCTTGATCCATGGTGGCCAGAACCATCTGCGCATCGTTGTAGCGGCCTGCATAAGCAAGCTCGCGCACGGCGTTATAGGCATCTTCCATGTTCATGGAGCTGTCTTCGATCATGACGCAGGCCTCAAGCTCCTCGTCATAGACCTGACCATCCTTGCACTGGGTCGTCGTGGAGGTGGGCTTGGGCGGATTGGAGTCTGAACCCCCTGCCGCCAGCGCGAAAGAGGGGGCAGCGGCAAAGAAAATAAGAGCAATTGTGCGGGTCATGGGCTTTCCTGTGTTGTGTCATAGAGAACCACGTCACCTCAGGAAATTAGTCGGCCAACCGGTGAGGGAAAGTGCCGATTTGCGATTATACTTATGTGACCGGCACAGGCTTGCTTGCGCGGTAGCGACCGGGCTTCACGAATGATGCCACCCGCTTAAGGTCCGCCGCGCTGGGCCTCATTCCAATGAAGTCGGCAATCTCTTCTACTCCCACGCGGGGGGCGAGGATCAGTTTTTCGTAGCTGACGACGAGGGTGGGGCGCTGAAGCGCCCGGATTACCGCCATGTTCCCTTCGAGAGCGTCCAGGGCGCGGTCCATGCCCTCAGCCGCGTTGATGCCCAGCTTGGTGCGCTTGTCATAGGACAGCCCCACGGCCACGGGATCGCGCATCACCAGAATGAAACGCGGATTTCGGATATGGTCCATCAAAGGGTCCAAACGCCTCAGTGCCGCCGGGTGCTTCCAGCCCCAGAAGGAATGGCTGGCGTTGCGCATCTTGATCGTTTCGATCTGCACATCGGGCGCCCCGTGAAATGCGCGATCTTCGAAATTCGACAGCATCCTCGGGCCCATGAAGAGGCCAAGATCATGGCAGATACTCGCGATGGAGCTCGTGCCGCCGCGAGCGATGCCACCGACCACATAGGTCGCCTGAGGGGCCGCGCGCGATGCGGCATCCTCATAAAGGACGGTGCTGACGGTATCCGGCGCGGCAGCCACTACGTTGCGATCTTGGAAGACGCGCAGCTTTTCGGCGAGCCACGTCCGCTTGAGCGGGCGCAGCTGTTTTCGAACGGTCTTGATCGTCGGTGAAGACATGGGACCCGTTTTAGGAGGTTGTCGTCATTCGTTGAAGACGCGCGCGAAGATCGTGTCGACGTGTTTGGTGTGGTAGCCGAGGTCGAACTTGTCTTCGATCTCTTCCACGCTGAGCGCCGCGGTCACGTCCGGATCTGCCAGAAGCTCTTCCTTGAAGTCCGTCCGATGTTCCCAAACCTTCAGCGCATTGCGCTGGACGTAGGTGTATGCGTCTTCGCGGCTCACACCCGCTTGCGTAAGCGCCAGAAGCACACGCTGCGACATAACGAGCCCGGGGAACTTGTTCATGTTTTCGAGCATGTTCTCAGGGAAGATCAGCATTTTGTCGACGACACCGGTGAGGCGCGCGAGCGCGAAATCGAGCGTGATCGTCGCGTCCGGCCCGATCATACGCTCCACGGAGGAGTGGGAGATATCGCGCTCGTGCCAGAGGGCTACGTTCTCCATCGCTGGGATCACCGCGGAGCGGACCATGCGCGCAAGGCCCGTCAGGTTCTCGGTCAGCACAGGGTTCTTCTTGTGCGGCATCGCGCTGGAGCCCTTTTGGCCCATGGAGAAAAACTCCGCCCCTTCGAGCACCTCGGTGCGCTGCATGTGGCGGATCTCGACGGCGATGTTTTCGATGCTCGAGGCGATGACGCCGAGCGTCGCGAAGAAGGCCGCATGACGATCGCGCGGGATGACCTGGGTGGAGATCGGCTCAGGCACGAGGCCGAGTTGCTCACACACATGCTCCTCCACCGCAGGATCGATGTTGGCGAAGGTACCGACGGCGCCTGAAATCGCGCCGGTCGCGATCTCGGCGCGGGCATCGCGCATGCGGGACAGGTTGCGGTCCATCTCGGCGTAGAAACGCGCGAAGGTGAGGCCCATGGTGGTCGGCTCCGCGTGGATCCCGTGCGAGCGACCAATGCGGACGGTATGCTTGTGTTCGATCGCGCGCCGTTTGAGGGCGGCAAGCAGGCTCTCGAGGTCAGCGATCAGGATGTCGGCGGCGCGTACGAGTTGCACGTTCAGGCAGGTGTCGAGCACGTCGGAGCTTGTCATGCCCTGATGCACGAAGCGCGCCTCTTCCGATCCCACATGTTCGGCGAGGTGAGTGAGGAAGGCGATAACGTCGTGCTTGGTGACGGCTTCGATCTCATCAATGCGAGCGACGTCGAATTCGACGTCTTTGGCTTTCCACACGGCTTCGGCGTTTCCCTTGGGGATTACGCCCAGATTGGCCATGGCGTCACACGCATGGGCTTCGATCTCGTACCAGATGCGAAACTTTGTCTCGGGGCTCCAGATGGCGACCATCTCCGGCCGGGAGTAACGTAGGATCATATCAGAGCCTTTCTGGGTTGCGTGCGCGCGCGGTTTAGGTGAGGCCCGCAGAAGACACAAGGAAACCGCATGCGCCTTTTGATACTTCTTGCCTGCTTACCCACAGCCGTGGTGTCGCAGGAGTTCGTGGCGCTCACGGGGACAGAAATCGAGGCAGCGCTAAACGACACCACCCTAGACAACGAGACAGGGGAGGAGCGGACTTTCTTTGCCTCGGGCCGAACGGCCTATGACAACGGTCAGCCGTCCTGGGGATCGTGGATGGTGCGGGGCGATGCGTATTGCTCGGAAAGGGCTGCCGGCGAGCGTTTGGGACTGCTACGCCATGGACCGCGCTGGAAACGTCCTAAGACTCATCACCGAACGTGGCCACATTTCTGCAGGGACGATCCGTGACTAAACTCGAACATGCTGATTTCAAACGCGTCTGGCTTCTGAAGCGGGAGATCACGCATTCCGATCAACCGCCGGGGAAATTTGAGGGGCTCGCGCGGATCACACGGCGCTGGACCTACCTTGAGTGGGGAAACCTTGAGGTGCGCGGGCGCGACTTTACTGCTGGGCGCCGGTATTGGTGGAAGCCCATGGATGGTGGCTTCGATATCCACTTCGAGGACGGTAAACCGTTCCACGAGCTGCACTTCAATGCCCCCTCAGCGCGGCACTATTGCGACCCTGATATTTACGATGTCCGCTACGATTTCAGTGACTGGCCTAAGTGGCGTTCGACATGGGACGTGCAGGGGCCGAGGAAATCCTACTCCATGACAAGCCTCTATGCGCCGTTCAGTGCGATGCAGTCTCTCAGGATGTAGTGCGCTAACAGGCTTGCAGTAACACCATTCGTGAGGATATTGCAGCGCAGCAAAAGAAGAATGGAGGGCACAGATGGCCACCACTTACGACAAAGTCCTTACCGAGGCCTTTGGGCCGAGCGAGGGAACCGCAAAACTGATCAAGCAGGCGGTTCTTGTCGTCGCGGGCATTCTGGCCCTCGCGGTATTCGCCAAGATTAAAGTTCCGATGTGGCCTGTGCCGATCACCATGGGCACCTTTGCCGTGCTGACCATTGGCGCCGCCTACGGCCCGCGCCTCGGTCTCGCAACGATCCTGGGTTACATGATCATCGGCGCGCTCGGCTTTGACGTCTTCGCCAACTCCTCCGCTGAAGCAAACGGCCTGACCTATATGATGGGCGGCACGGGCGGCTATCTGGTGGGCTACGTTCTTGCCACGCTCGCACTGGGCTGGGCGGCCCGTCAGGGCTGGGATCGTTCGATCCTCATGATGGCCGTCGCGATGCTCCTCGGTAACGCGCTCATCTACGCGCCCGGTCTCCTGTGGCTGGGTCAGCTCTATGGCTGGGACAAGCCGATCCTCGAGTGGGGCCTGACGCCGTTCCTCGTGGGTGACGCGATCAAGCTGGCACTGGCTGCCGTGCTTGTGCCTGGTCTGTGGAAGCTGATCGGCAACGCGCGCAGCTAAGCGCCGCTGGAATGAAAGACAAAAGGGCGCCCATTGCGGCGCCCTTTTTCGTTAGAAGCCCACGCGCGCGACGAGCGCCCGGTGATCCGAATCGTGATAATCATGGCGCGTCACCGAGCCACGCGGTGCAAGGACATGATCGATGGGCAACTGCACGACGTGTTTGAAGATGTCGTGCTTGAACTCAAAGGTTTGCGCCCACGGGCCCTGATTGGGCGCGTCGATCATCTTGCTCACGCTTTTGACGGCATGGCTCCACGGCACTTGGTTGAAGTCACCAGCTGCGATCACCGAGCCGTCGAGGGTGCTCAAAGAATCGAGGACCATTATGATCTGGTCCGGCTGTTCGAATGGCCAGGGCCACAGGAGGTGGATGGAGACGATCCAGCCCGTGCCCGAGGGCGTTTCAAACTGCTGCGCGGCCAAACCACGGAATTGCGAGCAGATCGGCGGCACATCCGTCGGGGGAAAGCGCGATACAATTGCCATCGAGTACGTGTTCCCGAAATAGCATCGGTGCTGATACGGATGGCTGGCTTTCAGCGCGTTGAGGATCGGCTGGTTGAGCCACGATACCTCTTGAAAGGTCAGCACGTCAGGGTCGTACGTGGCGATATCGGAGAGGATATCGTCATGCATCACGTTCCACGCACCCAGGTTCTTTTGGTAGAGCGTGAAATCCCCGGTCTTGTCGTTGCCGGCGTCCCACAAGAACTGGCTGGAAACAAGACTTGCCACGGTAGCGAGGGCCAGCGCCCCTTTCCACAAGCGCAAGGGCCACAGACACAGCAAAAGCACCGCCAGCCCGATGGGAACTTGCACCACAGCCAAGCTGTCTAAGGCGGGGTGGATAGAACCGCCATGGGAGGCAGCAAACAGGACAGCAAGACACACCAGGGCAATCTTCATGCCCGCTCTTTAGCGGCCTTTCTTGAGCACCGCGAGGGGCTTAAGCGACGCGGGCCGCTTGCCCTTCCATGAGCTTTGTCTTCACGACAGAGGACGCCTCCAGCGACCGGTGCACGGGGCACTTGTCGGCGATCTCCAGCAGGCGCTGACGCTGCTCTGCGCCCAGCGCACCCTCCAAATAGATATGGCGCATGAATTGATCGACTTTGCCCGCAACGGTGGGCTCAAGGTCTTGGCCGTGCACCTTGTCGTGGGTCACGTCGACATAGACATGATCGAGCGGCCAGCCCTTGCGGCGGGCATACATCCGGATCGTCATCGAGGTGCAGGCCCCGAGGCCAGCGGAAAGGAAGCCATAGGGGCTCATCCCGCGGTTCGTGCCGCCATAGGCAATGGGTTCGTCCGCGAGCACGTGATGCGTGGGGCCGTGGGTAACATCTTGCAGGAACCCGGCCGGATCAGCTTCCGCGACGCGCACGACGCCTTCTGGCGCGCCGATGGGGGCAGCGAGCTTGGGCAGCTCCAGGTAGCGGGTCGCCCATGCGGCGATCACTTCGGCGGCGTATTCGGCATCGTCACCGTTGGTGACGAGGTGGTCAGCAGTGTCGAGTGTGACAAAGCTCTTGGGATGACGCGCGGCTTTGAAGATCGCCTCGGCGTTTTCGATCCCCACAATGGAATCTGTCGGGGCGTGAAGCACCAGATGCGCGGCTTTCGTGGCCCTGATCGCGGCGCCGAGGCTCTCACCGCAGACATCTTCGACAAAGGCCTGCCCGATGGTGATGGGGCGCCCGCCGAGGTTCACCTCGGCCTTGCCATTGGCTTTGATGTCTTCGAGGGCTCCGGCAAAATTGTGAGTGACGTGGCCGGGATCAAACGGCGCACCGATGGTGGCGATGGCTTTGATACCCTCCATCTCTGCCCCTGCCTTCAAGACAGCGGCGCCACCGAGGGAATGCCCGATGAGGAGCGTTGGTGTCATTCCGCGCGCCATGAGCGCGCCGCGCGCGGCATGGAGGTCCGCCACGTTCGAGCTGAAGGTCGTGTTCCCGAATTCTCCTGCCGAATGACCGAGGCCTGTGAAATCAAAGCGCAGAACTGCAATGCCACCCGCGGCGAGGCGGGAGGCGATCCGGCGCGCAGCCGGGATGTCTTTGCCGCAGGTAAAGCAGTGGGCAAAGAGCGCCGCGCCCAAAAGCGGGCCGTCTGGCAAATCCAGTCGCGCGGCGAGCTCGGCGCCATTGTGGCCTTGGAAGGTGAAGCGTTCAGTAGGCATTGCAGAGGTCTCCTTGCCGCCAACATGGGCGTTCAGGGCGTGTCTCGCTAGCTGTGTTACGACTTCATCGCAGGAGAGTGTCCAGCGTTACAAAGCGCCTAATGGCCCGCAAAAGCGGGTTCTGAGCGCTCTAGGCAGTGAGTTCGGGGTCGAAGGGATACTTCGTGAGGTTCTCAAACCCGTCTTCTGTCACCAAGACTTGATCTTCGAGCTTGATGCAGAAATCGCCGCCGTCTTCGCCGATCAGAGCCTCCACGCACAGCGTCATGCCCGGTTGAAGCTCATAATCAAAGGCGCCTTTGACCATCTTGTCGGGATAGGCCACGAGCGGCCATTCATCACACAGCCCCACACCATGGGCCAAGCAACCGTATTTCCGCGCCATGTACTTTTCGGGCAGGCGGTGGCTCTTCTCGATCCATTCCTCGATGTTCAGGCCGGGTTTGATCATCTCCATATTCGTTTGAATATGCTCGATACCGCACTTCATGGCCTCGATCATATCGGGGCGAGGCTTTTCCTCGCCGATCCACCAAGTACGAGAGATATCGACGCAAATCCCATAAGATCCGACAAGATCGGTGTCGAAGGCGAGGATTTCGTTCCTCTTGGGGATGCGCGGGCCGCATTCCTGGAACCAAGGATTGGTGCGCGGGCCGGTGGCCAGAAGCCGGGTCTCGATCCATTCACCACCGCGCTTGATGTTTTCGGCGTGAAGAACGGCCCAGATGTCATCCTCGCAGGTTTTGCCGTCGCCCATATGGGCCCGCGCGAAATCCTCCATGGCGTAGCATGCTTGCTCGCAGGCGACTGAGGCGCAGCGCATGGCCTTGATTTCGTCGGGGCCCTTGATGGAGCGGGCTTTTTCCGTGAGTTCCTCGCCCGGGATGACATCAAATCCGTGTGCCTCGAGCGCGCGCAGGCCGTGGATCATGATCTTGTCGACAGCGAGGCGCATGTTGCCGCCGCCGTGCTCGTTGATGAGGTCGCGCACCTGCTTTGAGAAAGCGTCTGTGGCCGGGTCGATCTTGTCACCCCGGTCGAAGTAGAAGAAATCGGCGCCGGAGCGTTGTTCCTTCACCAGCGGGTTAAAGGTGCTGAGGAAGGGCGAGTTCTTGTAGTCCCAGATGACCATGTAGCCATCCGCGCAGACCATCAGTGCCCGAAATGGGTTGTGGGTGTTCCACAGCTGCATGTTGGTGCTGTCGGTGGCGTAGCGGATGTTGAGCGGGTCAAAGACGAGAAGGGCGCCGTAGTCACGTTCGTTGATGGCATTGACGAGGCGTTTATGGCGGAAGCGGCGCATCGCCTGCAGGTCAGGGAGCTGGAGCCCCGCATCAGCCCATTCGCTGTAGGCCAATTCGGTCGGGCCAATTTCGATGCGGTCATTGTCGTCCGGAGTGTTGTCGCCCTTCAGGGGCGTGGAGCCTTTATGCGGGTCGATCTTGCGGTTATCTCGGTAATGCTGGTTCATGGTGCACCTCCCTGTCGTGAGGTCACGGTAGGGGCCAGTGGCGGAATTTCTGGGTGAATTGCGAAATTATATGTCGGATTCAGTGCTTCAAAGACGGGCTCCCTATCCTGCGTTGACGCAGCGAGCGCTGCCGTCGTTGCAGGTTTTAGACCTGCAGGACTGGCTTTTGTTCGATGAATCGGAGGCTGCGCAGCTGGCGCTAAGAGAGGAACTCCTCGCCGAGAAACGTGATGAAGTTCTTGCAACTGAGCCGGGCTCTAAGGAGGCACAGGCTGAGGCTGTCGAGATGATTTCGGATCATCTGAGCCGCGTTCACGGGCGGTCCGGGCCACGGCGCTTCGAGGATCTGGCGGGGAGTATTCAGGAAGATGTCGTCATCTTGCAACCGCGCCCGGAGGGCCATGTGATGGTGGCCGCGCTTTTGTGTTTTCCTGCGTCTTGGCTGCTGTCGGAAAAGATCGGAAGGCCCATGGCTGTGATCCACGAACCGGTGGACGAGATCGGGCCGCGCATGGACCGCCAGATCGAGCGTGTTTTTGAGGGGCTGCGGGTGGAGCGACCTTTATGGCGGTGGAACCGGCTTTGGTATCATGAGCCGGGGCTCTTTCAGCCGCGATCTGCCAATGACCGTCGCGAAAAGCCTGCGGGCGTTGAGAAGCTTTATCTTCGCAGTGAGCGCCAGTGTTTGGTGCGGATGCCGCGCACTGGCTGCGTGATGTTCACGATCCACACCTACGTGGTGCACGCGCGCGATGTGGGTGGCTGGGCCGGGACTGTTTGACGCCTGACGGGCGTCAAAGGCGCCCGCCCGCCGGCCCGTGATGGGGCGGTTATGCTGTCAGGTTGAGGGGCTCGATATAGGTTGGGTCCTGGTTCTCCATGACCTCGAGGATGTAGCCATGCATGCGGCGTTTGTGTTCGCCGAAGATGTTGCGGCCCTTTTGGAAGGTTTCGGCGAACTCGATGGCACCAGCGAGGGTAGTCTCGGCGTCTGGATAAGCTGCCTCGATGATGTGATCCTTGAGGAGATCGTCGGCGGTTGCGCGGCGGCCTGTGAGCTTAAGCTCATTGAAACGATGTTCGGGCACAGCTTTGCGGCAAAACGCGATCATGGAGGGCAGGAAGGGGATCGAGATGTCGACTTCCGGGAAGCAGAAGTAGCCGCGATCGCTGCGCATCACGCGGAAGTCGCAGCAGCAGGCGAGCATCGCACCGTTGCCGAAGGCGTGGCCCGTCAGTGCACCGATCACGGGAACTGGCAGCGTGAGGAGCCCGCCGAAGACCTTGTTCATGCCGTACATGAATGCGCGGACGTCGTCTTGTTTGTCGCCGTGGATGGAGGCCATAAGCCAATTGAGATCCACGCCTTGGGACCAGTTCTTCTCGTCATTCGAGGTGATGACGAGGCTCTTGATATTCTTGTCTTCGCGCACCTGATCCAGGGCCTCGTTCATTGCGGTGGCGAAGGCGAGGTTCTGTTTGTTGGCGCCGTTCGTCATGGTCAGCACGGCGACTTTGCCTTGCTTTTCTAGCGTGAGGATATCGGACATGCGCTGCTCCCTTACGTTCGCGTCAGCTTTGGCGCTGCGCGTGCTTTGATGCAAGTCGGACGTTGGGGCAGTTTTTGCCTCAGAGGCCTTCGACGAGGAAAAGCTCCGTGTCGGAGATCTTTTCGCGCACGCGGCGGGCCTGTGTGTAGGCCTCGCTTTCGTAGAAAGCTGTGGCGGCGTCGAGGCTCTCGAATTCGATGACGATCGCGAGGCCCTTGCCGTCGCCTTCGCGTTGGTCGTTGACCGGATTGCGGACGAGGACTTTGCCGCCGTGGGCTTTGATGGCTGCGCCTGAGAGCGATTTGAACTCTTCAAACGCGTCTTTATCATGCACCTTGATACGAGCGACGAGGTAGCCTTTGGCCATGGTGTTTCCTTCTTGGGTTATTGGAGCGCGTCAAAGACCGCGCGGGAGGGGAAACAGGTGGGGCTTAGGCCCGCTGAGATCTGCCATTCGCCGATGGCGCGGCGCGTTTTAGCGCCCGGGAGACCATCAGCACCGCCTGTGTCGAAGCCTTTCTCGATGAGACGGCTTTGGATTTGGGCGACTTCGCTTCGAAGCAGGGTGTCCACGGGCTGCCAGGCAGTGCGGAAGTCGCCGGAACCATAGGCGATGCGGTCGCCGGTGTTGCCGATGAAAAGCGCGTAGAGGTCTGAGACGTTGTAGCGTTTGAGAACGAAGAAGTTGGGCGTCACGAGGAAGGCCGGTCCTTGCGTGCCCGCAGGCAGGAGGAGCCGGACTTCGGTATCCATTTCCGCCGCCGGGAAGGGGCGGCCTGAGACGCGCGTGATGCTGTCCTCCGCCACCCAATCGCGGATCGGTTTGGCGACATCCGTGTTGGTGCAGGCGATGTTTGGCGTGATCTCGAAGCCCCAGTCCATACCGCGCTGCCAGCCTTTCTCGCCCAGAAATGTGGCGATGGAGGCCAGGGTGTCGCCCGCGCTGTCGTTCATGTCGACGAGGCCGTCGCCATCCCCGTCGGTGCCGAATTCGAGGACGTTGTAGGGGGTGAACTGCGCCTGACCGATGGCGCCGGCCCAGGACGATCGCAACGGGGTTGGTGCGCCAGTCTCGATTAGCTGGAGCGCGGCTACGAATTCCGCCTGGAAGTATTCCGCGCGGGTGGAGAGCCGCCCCTTGGTGGCCAGGACGGTGAGCGCGTTGTGGGGGATTGAGACGCGGCCGTACCCGCTCTCACGTCCCCAGATTGCCAAAAGGATGTGGCCGGGGACGCCCGTGCGCTTTTCTTGGGCCCTGAGGACACTCGCGTGGCGGTTGGCCAAGGGTTTGCCGGCGGAGGCCGTCCCCGCCACGTGGCGGAAGTACCGGCCCGGCGCGCGAAACTCGGCCTGAGATTGGCGTTTGGGCACGGTTTGGCCGGGCAGGACTAGGCCGGGGATATCCCAATCGGGCTTCAGGCCGGCCGCATGGCGATCCCATGTCTGCCGCGCGACGCCTGCGTCACGCGCTTGCGGCCAAAGTATCTCCTCCAGCCAAGCAGAAAAGCCCACCGTGACCTCTTCGCGGGTCATGGCCTGAAGCGGAAGGGCGAAGCAGATCAAAATCAGACATAGCACGCGCATGGCGCAAGTCTGGGGCAGGGGCCGGGAGCCGGTCAAGCCCAACGCAACCCGACGGTCGCATGAGCGAGAAAAAGTAAAAGGGGCGCCCGAGAGCGCCCCTTTCGTCCACAGGGAGAGGGTGGACTTAGCAGCTGTAGTACAGCGCAAATTCCATCGGGTGAGGCGTGTGCTCGTAAGCCGTGATCTCTTCCATCTTGAGCTCCATGTAGCCCTCGATCTGATCGCGGGTGAACACGTCGCCTTCGAGGAGGAAGTCCATGTCGGCTTCCAGCTCTTCAAGAGCTTCACGCAGCGAGCCGCAAACCGTTGGGATCTCTGCGAGCTCTTCTGGTGGAAGGTCGTAGAGGTCCTTGTCGGACGGATCGCCGGGATCGATCTTGTTCTTGATGCCGTCGAGGCCTGCCATGAGCAGAGCAGCGAAGCAAAGGTACGGGTTCGCGGACGGATCCGGGAAACGTGCCTCAACGCGCTTGGCTTTCGGGGACTCGGTCCACGGAATACGCACGCAGCCGGAGCGGTTGCGAGCGGAGTACGCGCGCAGAACCGGAGCTTCAAAACCCGGGATCAGACGCTTGTAGGAGTTCGTGGACGGGTTCGTGAAGGCGTTCAGTGCTTTCGCGTGCTTCAGGATGCCGCCGATGAAATAAAGCGCTTCCTGAGACAGGTCCGCGTACTTGTCGCCTGCGAAGAGCGGCTTGCCGTCCTTCCAGATCGACATGTTCACATGCATGCCCGTGCCATTGTCGCCCGCGATGGGCTTGGGCATGAACGTTGCCGACTTACCGTAGGCCTGTGCCACGTTGTGGATGACGTACTTGTACTTCTGAAGCTCGTCGCCCTGCTTGGTGAGACTGTCAAAGATCAGGCCAAGCTCGTGCTGGCACGACGCCACCTCGTGGTGGTGCTTGTCGACCTTCATGCCGAGGCGCGCCATGGTGGAGAGCATCTCGGAACGGATGTCCTGGCCGTCATCGGTGGGGGGCACGGGGAAGTAGCCGCCCTTGATGCCCGGACGATGGCCCATGTTGCCCATCTCGTATTCGGTGTCGGTGTTCCAGGAGGCGTCGATAGCGTCGACCTCGTAGGACACTTTGTTCATCGCCGTGGAATAACGCACGTTGTCGAACAGGAAGAATTCCGCTTCCGGGCCCATGTAGGCCACGTCGCCGATGCCGGAGGCTTTCAGATAGGCTTCTGCCTTCTCTGCGGTGCCGCGCGGGTCGCGCTCGTACGCTTCGCCGGTGTCTGGCTCGACGATGGAGCAGTGGATGCAGATCGTCTTCTCAGCGAAGAATGGATCCACATAGGCGCTCTCGGTGTCGGGCATCAGTTTCATGTCGGACTGGTCGATGGATTTCCAACCAGCGATGGAGGAACCGTCGAACATGAAGCCTTCGTCGAGGAAGTCTTCGTCCACTTCGGTGGACATCACCGTCACGTGCTGCAGCTTGCCGCGCGGGTCCGTGAAACGGATGTCGACGTAATCGGCTCCTTCATCCGCGATGAGTTTGAGAACAGCTTCTTTGCTCATGTAGTGGTCACCCCTGTCTTGAGCTTTGGATTAGATTGCGTCTTCGCCGGTCTCGCCGGTGCGAATACGAATGGCCTGTGCGATGTCGGAGACAAAGATCTTGCCGTCGCCGATCTTGTCGGTCTTAGCGGCAGCGACAATCGCGTCGATGGCGGTGTCGAGTTGGTCGTCAGCGAGGACCACCTCGATTTTTACTTTGGGCAGGAAGTCCACGACGTATTCAGCGCCGCGGTAGAGTTCCGTGTGGCCCTTCTGGCGTCCGAAGCCTTTGACTTCGACAACGGACAGACCTTGGATACCCACTTCTTGTAGCGCCTCTTTCACTTCGTCGAGCTTGAAAGGCTTGATGATCGCTTCGATCTTTTTCATGTTTTGCGGGCTCCCGGGGTTCGCGGCTTTTTTGCGCCTAGACCATGTTCAAACGCACCCCACAATTCGCGAGCGATCTGGTGTGTCGCAGCACTGGGCATAAGTGGGAGCGTCGCTCAATAATTAGGCTGTATGCACAAAAAGTGTGCGAAAGTGAATCGATTTTGGCTGAAGATTTGAACGAAGCCATAAGCGCTGCTCAAATGCGCAGCATTGAAGAGGCTGCTACGGCCTCTGGAGCGGTGAAGGGAATCGATTTGATGGAGCGCGCCGGCGCGGCTGTCGTCGAAGCGCTTCGCGATCACTGGCCGGTCTTTGCCACGGGGGCTCATCGCGGCGTCGTGCTGTGTGGTCCCGGAAACAACGGCGGGGACGGCTTCGTGATCGCGCGGTTGCTGCGGGAGGCCGGGTGGGACATCGAAGTGTTCTACTGGGGCGATCCGGACAAACTGCCCCCTGATGCGCGCACAAACTATAAGCGGGTGGAAGCGATCCATCGGCTGCCCGATGCGATCGAGGCCTTCAAGTACGCCGCATCGCATCATCCGCACTTGCGGTGCGATCCCTCTGTCGAAGACTCACCGCCGTTCCTTTTGGTCGATGCGCTCTTTGGCATCGGATTGAAAAGACCCCTCCCTGAGATCGGGGATCTGGCTTGGCATTGGGACTACCTCACGAACTTCCCGGATCTCAACGAGGCGCGGGTCGTGGCTGTCGATGTTCCGAGCGGCCTTGATGCGGATACGGGCAAGGTTGTTGGAGGGCTTACCGCGACCAACATCCTACCAGCTCAACTGACGGTGACGTTTCATCGTCGCAAACCGGCTCATCTAACCGATGCTGGGCGCAGGATGTGTGGGAAAGTCGTTGTGAAGGACATCGGGCTTTGAACGAAGAAAACCGGCTTCGCCTCGCTAAGACCGAGGCCTCTCACAAATACGATCATGGGCACGCGCTCGTTCTAACGGGTGGGGCTGGCGCTACAGGGGCGGGCCGCTTGGCGGCGCGGGGCGCGCTTCGAGTAGGGGCAGGGCTTGTAACGCTCGGCGCGCCGGGATCAGCGATGATGGAATGCGCGGCGCATTCAACAGCGGTGATGGTAAGGCGCTGCGATGGGGCTGACGGCCTTGCAGCGTTCTTAGAGGATGCCCGAATTAACGCGCTTTGCCTTGGGCCGGGAATGGGGGTGTCCCGTGCTGCTGAGGTGCTGCCTGTTGCCATCGCGCGCTTTGCATCGGGCACGGCAGGAGGGTGCGTATTGGATGCTGACGCTTTGACAGCACTGGCGGCTAACCCGCAGAGCCTGCACGGGCGCATCGTGCTGACACCCCATGGTGGGGAGTATCACCGGCTTTTCCCCGATTTGGGGCAGGGCGACGCGGACGTGGCAGAGGCTGCAGCGAAGAGCGGCGCCGTCGTGCTGTTGAAGGGGCCCCGCACTGTCATCGCCTCACCCGAAGGTGATTTCGCAATCGTCGAGGCTGAGGCCCCCTGGCTCGCCACAGCGGGGTCGGGTGACGTGCTTGCCGGGATCATAACAGGCCTCCTCGCGCGCAGGTTTGGGGCCTTTGACGCAGCATGTGTGGGGGCAGACCTCCATGGTGCTGCGGCGCGCCGTTACGGGCCCGGCCTTGTTGCTGAGGATATTCCGGAAATGCTGCCGGGCGTGTTCAGCGATCTTGGGCTCTAGGCCAGATCGAACGCCTCGTTGTGCGTCAGCATCTCAAGGCCACCGGCATAGACGGTGTGCTGTGTCTCAAAGCCTATGCGGAAAAGATGAAGGGACCGGGCGCCTACGCGCCTGTTGTATGCGCCATCTACAAGGCGCCAGGCCGGAACGCCCACGACATTGGCCCCATAAAGCGCCTTCGCGCGCCAATCACGGATCAAGAGATGCTGTCCTTCGGGCACCACCACGCGGCTTGCGGGCTTGGCAAAGCCGAGCGCGTCAGCGGCAATCACAACGGCATTGGTGGTGATATAGACAGCATCGACCCAGCTGACCTGCTTCATGCCCCCGTCGCGCGTGATAACACGGTCGCCCTTTGAGAGGTGCTCAACCGGCAAGAGACCGTCGGATGTCACGATCTCGGTTCCGGATACGAATCCGGTCATTCTCGTCTGCAACGCCAGCACGGGCGGTTTACCATGACGCAGGACCGTTTTCGGTTCCATAAGCGCCTCTTGTTCGTTTTTCTGCTCTTATGGGACCTGAGATAGATTAATGGCATATTTATGTCCCGAGAAAATTATCTGTTTCTCAGCCTTTCTGCGCTTTCGGCTCGCATCGAGTGCGGCGCTGGGCTAAAGGGCGCTCAAGTGCGGATGTGGCGGAACTGGTAGACGCACCAGATTTAGGTTCTGGCGCCGCGAGGCGTGGGGGTTCGAGTCCCTTCATCCGCACCAATTACCAATTGTATTTATTGGGTAAAATGGCGTTCGGGGGTTTCAGTCCCCCGAATAGTCCACCTCGGGGTCGATGTATGAAATCATCTGAGACGTGCGCACAAAGGATCCCTTGCCAGCTTGAGACATAGGCGAAATCTGACACCCAGAGCTGGTTCGGCATCGCCGCCACGAAGGCCCGGTTTACCTTGTCATCAGGATGGGGCTGGTCGTGATCACCTTCTTGCCGCGGACAACGCCTTTTAATCCGGTGGTTCGCATCAACAGTTCCACAGTGCAGCGGGCGATGTCGCGTCCTTCCCGGCGCAGGGCGTGCCAGACTTTGCGGGGCCCGTAGCGGCCGCCACTCGCGTCGTGAACACGCTTGATCGCGGCTTCGTCCAACTTGTCGCGCATTCCCCGGGAAGACGCCAAGTCAGGGTCATGTTCGACCGCCTTGTGTGCGTCGAACGTCGATGGTGCGATCCCCAGAACCCGGCAGATCGGCCCGACACCAAAGACGCTCCGGAGCTCTTCAATAAAGGCGATCATCGCTTGAACGGGCGGTCGAGCTCCGCCGCCGCGAAATATGCGCTGGCCTTATTCAGGATCTCATTGGTGGTTCGAAGCTCACGGTTCTTCCGCTCCAACTCCTTGATCCGATCCTTCTCGGCGCTTGTCAGTCCGGCACGTTGCCTGGTATCGCGCTCGGCCTGCTGGCACCAGACGCGCAGACTGTCGGGTGAACAGCCCAACTTCGGCGCAATCGCTCGATACGCCGCGCTATCGCTGGTGTAGTTGGCACGGTTCTCTTGAAACAGCCGAACATCGCGTTCGCGAAGTTCAGCCGGATGCGCGGGGGTGAATCGTCTCTTCGACATAGAGCTCATCCTTTGAGTGTTTTACTCTCCAGTAAACCCGGGGCGGTTCAGTCTGTCGGCCTCAGATCGGCTCTACGGCCCACAGCGCGCCCATATAGCGGCTTGGGCCCTCCGTTTGGGCGGAAGACACGTGTTATTACCCATGCCGCCTCAGGCGGACCTATGCGCACAACCTGGCCGCTTATTGCCTGTGCGAGAGGGTTCTGACATAAAACCCATCGCGCGTGACAAGACGCGCAATGGGCGAGTAGGGGGGCGGGCGTGGTGTCAACACTAGAGGCCAGTTCTCGGCTCATTCCTGTTGCCTGATGGAAGCCGACGAGTGTGATCTTCGATGTCGCTTATCGCAGTTGGCCCGCCTATGCTGTTTAACGCAAATCGCTCAGTTCGTTGTTCTGAAACTTGAACCGCTGGCGGACATTTTGAAAACCCCTGCGTGGGACACTTCCTTCGATAGCAGTGCAATTTACTTCAGGTAGCTCTTCGCATGAGCTGGCCCGCGAAACACTACTGTAGAAAACGTCTACACGGCCGGGATCGCCCTTCATGTGATGACGATATGGTCCGAACTTGAATTCTACTCGGTTCGAACCTTGGAGTGTGTCACCGTTGTAGCCATAGACTGGCCGGCCATCGATCCAAACTCGCATCCATCCGTCAGTATTCTGCGACCAGTTGGCATTGACGACCATTTGAACCCATCGATTGCTAAATCGGCTTTGGCTCCCCAGCACGCCTACACCCTCGGTTCGATCACAGGCCGCAGTTTGACCGCCATCCACGTTCCGATAAGTTCCGCAGTTCTACCGACTAGAAAACGCTTCGACGACGTGGAAGTTTCCGTCATCAGCTATATTGAATGAGAGAGTTGGGACTGATCCCTTTCGAGCTGCGTGATGGTGCTTCATATCTACAAGAGAGAGTGTGTGACCACGAACTCGCTTGTTTGATGATGGCAAAAAGAAACTGACCGTGTACCAGTACTGACCGCTGCCCATCCTCTTTCTTGGCTTCTCGCGAAACTGCAGTCGTTGGGCGAAGCCTGGTGCGCCTAGCCTCTGCCAGTCTAAGTTACCGCCCTTCCACGCGTATTCTAGACTCAGCCGCAGAGCTGCAGTGCCGTCAATAGTTACGAGACCCATAGCGTCGCTGTTGCGCACGTTAACTTCGCGGGCGGCCTCAAAACCATTCCGAATGTCGCCGCTCAATATGGAGCGGAGCTCACTCTGCGCGGAAACGGACGGGGCAAGAAAGATGAAGAAAAAAAGCGAAGAAAGAGTCGTATTAGTTTTTGTCAGCATAAAAGTGTCCTTTTAGCGTTCAAATTGGTGTGAGGCTGATAACTCGCTCGCCCAGTTTTCCACGCGACGCTAAAGAGCCGTCCATGTACGTGCAAGTATAGCCCCTTGGATCAGAAGTCGTCGCGATCATCCTCACTTGTGCCAATCAGGCCAAGCGCCACGCCAAGGTTGAGGCCGCGCATCCTTGCCCACGACCGATTGGCATAGTCGGCGCGGATCACATCGCGCTGCACCTCGGGAAAAGTGCGCCCACCAGCCATCGCGTTGGCAAGTGATACGAGGAGGGGGGGCGGCACAGCGATGCTGACGCTTTCCTGAGCCCGCGCCTGATTGAGCGCCTTCATGGGTACGTCGGAGATCGTGGCGCGCACGTGCATTGCCTTCCGCGCGCCGCCAGCGCGGCACGCGCTTTGCGCTCCTGCTCGGCATATTCGTCGCGCACAACGTGATCTTGAGCCGCGTCGCCGATGTCGCCGTGGCTGCCGGGACAAAAGACCTCGGTGCATTGGCCGCCGGGCAGAACGCTCGAAAGCGGGAAGAACGCGCGGTACTCGTCATCGGCCGCGATCTGGAACACGGTCTCGGCCGTTGAGCCGTGAATGTTGAGATCGAGAATCCCGACATTAAACATCGGCACAAGAGACGACGACACATGGGCACCTGGCTTGCCTTGGATCGTGCGCGGGGCCGTGGGGTAGCTTTGAAAGCGGTCCCCCGGCATCCCGAACGAGCCCAACGTGTCATAGAGCCCCAGAAAGCGGGTTTTGATCTTGGCGACACCGGCTGCGGCAATGGCGCTGGCGAAAACACGGGCCGTGGCCGCGCCGCGAGAGAAGCCGAAGATATCGATCCTGACCTCGGTGACGTAATCCAGCCCGCCACTTTCATCGATGGCCTCGCGCAGTCCCGTGACGCCCTGTTCGAGCTTGTCGAAAATGCCGTCCTCGCCATAGCCGCTGAAGCCGCCAAAGCCGCGGTCAAAGCCACCTGATTCCGATCCGATACCGGGGATGTAGGTGCGCGCGAAGTCTTCGATCTTACAGCTGCCGTCGCTGGAAAAGATCGCGTCCGAGCGCTCTTTGTAGTGGTTGAACAGACGCCATACGTTCGTGGCCAGGATGCTCTGGTCATAGGCGTTGTTGTAGGTGCCGTCGAAAAAGATCCCGACGTTCAGAATTGGCGCAGGGCTGGTGTCCGCGGCCATCTCGTTGACGGCGCTGGTGAGGTCAATTGGTTCCACGCTCTAGCGCGCTGAACACGCGTTGGGGGCGGGCGGGCCTTCGCTGCCGGGACGGGTCGTCGGCAGGTACGATCCCGAAGAGCGCATCGCGCGCGGAAACGAGCTCCTCAGTGTTCGGATCGAGGGCGGACAGGCGTGTCGCGCAAACGGCGGCAATCATGTCGTAGTCAGAGCGCACTGCAGGCCGCCCCAACCCACCTTGGCGCAGCGCTGCCCCGCGCACGAAGACGACGAGCCGCCCGTCACCCTGAAATTCCAGTATGGTGCGGTCATCACCTTCAGGCAGCGTGAGCGAAAGAGCTGCGGTGTAGAGGTGGTCCCCCTGATACTCAGCCCAGGTGTTCGTGATCTCAATCGTATCGGCATCGCCGCGCAGGGCGGGAATTCGGGCACTGATGGTGGAACCCGTGCCAGGCCGATCGCCCGTCCAATCGACCATCGCAACCTTGCCCGGGGTCGGTTTCACCCTGTTGAAGGTGGTCGAATGCCAGACGGGCCAGGATTTCGGCGCGCGCACGTCATATGCCAGCGTGCGCGGCTCCGGGGCGGAGCTTAAGGCGAAAGCGGCGGTGCCCAGAAAAAGGGTGATGAACGTTACAAGGTGCTTCAAGATCGCGCTGCTTCCGGTAAGGGCAGTTCCAACGCATCGCGCATTCGGTCGTCTTGGTGGCGGCCCGTATCCGTCAAAGGGGCGGTGAGAACGACCTTATCCGGCGAGGCCGCAGGGTAAAGGTGCCATAGCGTAAGGATCTTGAGCCACTTCATGCGCCGCACGCTCATGGGCATCACGTAGGCCGCCATCCGTTCCAGAGCTTCACGTATCTGCGCGACCGTGTAGTCGCCTTTGTTGCGGGCCGCCAGGTCTTGCGCCGCGGCATCCAGCTGAAGCGCAGCCGTGCGCCTTTCGGCGTCGCTCATCTGCTCTCGGGAGAATTTAAGGCTGATGATGCGACCGTGCGGTGAAAAGGACGCTTGGTCAACGTTCTAGGGCAGGATTAGGAGCCACAGCCAGATCGAGAGAATGGAGAGCGCGGTCGCCATCAAAACGCTGGTTGCGGCCATGCGTTTGCCGACGCCGTACATGTTGGCAAAGATGAAGGCATTGACGCCGGGCGCCATGGCGCCGGTCAAAACCGCTGCCCGCAACCCATCGCGCGGGACCTCGAATAGATGCGCCAGTCCGAAAGTCATCGCGGGGTGCCACACGAGCGACACGGCGCACATGTAAAGCACGATCCTCAGATCGCCTTCAGGGCGGTAGGTGTAGAGAACCCCGCCCAACCCGAAGAGTGCTGTCGGCAGCGCAGCGCTCGCGATGATAGAGGCTGCGTCGAGAACCGGTTTCGGGAGCGTCACGCCAGACAGGTTCACGATGAACCCCATCGCGATGGCGAGGATTAGCGCGTTCCTAAACATCGCTGAGAAGGCTGCGCGGGCGATGCCCAAGGGCCCTTTGCCGTCCGCGCGCACGATCTCCATCACAGTGGTGCCTACGCCGTAGCAAAAGGGCGCGTGGATCGCGATGATCGTGAAGGTCGAGGCGAGCACATCCGCCCCATAGGCGCGCTCGGTGATGGGGATGCCTAGAAGGACAGAGTTCGAGAAGAGGCCGATAAAGCCGATGGCCACGCTGTCTTCCCAGGGCCGTCCGAACAGGAACCTCGCGCCAAGGAGCCCTGCCAGAAACCCCGTCGTCGCGCCGGCATAGAAGCTAAAGAGCAATACGGGGTTCATGCTCTGCCCGAGATCGAGCGATGAAATCGCCTGAAAGAGCAGCACCGGGATCGCAAAGCGTTGCGAAAACAAGGTCAGTGTCTCGACAGCATTGTCGGTGAAATAGCCCGCCCAAACAGCCACATAGCCCGCGCCGATAACGACAAAGACGGGGAGAATAACCTCTAGAAGTGCTTCCATATCATCCTCCTTGGCGCGCAGGCACGTCCAAGGACGTCACCAAATTCAGGGCCGTGATATGGTGAGGCCATCATGGGCGGGGATCACATGCTTGGGTGTGGACGCGGCGGTCTCGGCATAGTCGAGATCGATGTGCATGTTGGTGATTACCGCGCGGCGTGGGACCGCGCGTTCGATCCAGCCCAGGGTCTTTTCGAGATGCGCGTGGCTTGGGTGCGGGGTGAGGCGCAGGGCGTCCACGATCCAGGTGTCGAGGCCCTCAAGATGGGGCCAGGAGGCGTCAGGGATCTCGGAGACGTCTGGCAGATAAGCCACGTCGCCCGACCGGATGCCCTTCGACATGATCGACCCGTGTTCGACGTCAAAAGGCGTGATGTCGATCCTGCCACCAGGCCCATCGACCGTCAGCGGTCCGTCGAACGTATAGAGATCGAGGATCGGCGGGTAGGGGCTGCCTTCGGGAGCCTTGAAGGCATAGCCGAAACGCTTGAGCAGGTCGGCTTGGGTGTAGTCATCCGCGTAGACCGGCAGGCGTGCTCGCATGTTGAAGACGATCATGCGCAGATCGTCGATGCCGTGCACATGGTCGGCGTGGGAATGGGTGTAGATCACCGCATCAATGCGCCCGACGTCCGCATCCAGCAGCTGTTCGCGCATGTCCGGCGACGTATCGACGAGAACCGTCGTCACACCATCTGGTCCTTCCTGCTCGATGAGCAGGGAACACCGGCGGCGGCGGTTCTTGGGGTTCGACGGATCACATGCGCCCCATTGCCCGCCCAGTCGTGGGACGCCGCCGGAGGACCCGCAGCCGAGGATGGTAAAACGCCTCATGCGGCTGCCTTCCAGAACAGGCGATCGAAATTCGCGGAGGTCTGCGCGGCGAAGTCTGCGTAGTCGAGGCCGAAGACATCTGCGCCGACTTTGGCAGTGTGGGCGGTGTAGGCGGGTTCGTTGCGTTTGCCGCGGAAGGGCGGCGGCGCGAGGTAGGGTGCATCGGTCTCCACCAGCACGCGGTCAACAGGGGCGGAGGCGAAAATATCGCGCACTTCTTGAGACTTAGGGAATGCAGCTATTCCGGACATGCTGAGGTAAAACCCCAGATCAAGCGCCGTCCGTGCCAACATGGCGGTCGACGAGAAGCAGTGCATCACGCAGGTATAGGGCGCAGCTGCGTGCTCCTCAGACAGGATGCGGGCCATATCGTCATCGGCGGCACGAGAATGGATGATGAGGGGCAGCTTGGTCTGGCGCGCGGCCTCGATGTGGAGGCGCAGGCTCTCTTGCTGGCTGGCCGCGCTCTCAGAAGTGTAGTGATAATCCAGACCCGTCTCGCCAATCCCCACGAACTTTGGATGCGCAGCAAGGGCTACGAGCTCCTCCACCGTAGCCATAGGCTCATCCGCGGCATGCATCGGGTGGGTGCCGGCGGCCCAAAATACACCGTCATAGGCCTCGGCGATGGCTTTGACCTGCTCAACCAAGCGCAGGCGGGTGCAGATCGTTACCATGCGCGTCACGCCAGCTTCGGCCGCGCGGGCGACGAGTTCCGCTTCTTCGCCATCGAAATCAGGGAAATCGAGGTGGCAGTGGCTGTCGACGATTTGGGGCTGCATGTTGATCTACCGAACGCCTTCTTCAAGCTTGAGGAGCGTATCGAAGATGAGGCCGGGGGGGTCAAGGTTCACGGCTGCTCCGCGGCGTGCCCGCTCCGACAGGGATTGCGCATGCGCGGCCCAATTGCGGGCCGCATGGGCGTTGGGGCTCAGCTTCAGGAGGGCGTCTGCCTCACCAGGCGCCGCCTCGGGCGTGGGCGGACCAACCACGCCAGTGCGAGCCAAGCGCGACAAGGCCACATCCAGCAAATCAAGAAGGAGCGTCATGCGCGCCTCATTTCCGCGTCCGCCAACGCTTTCCGCGAGTTTGCCCGCAAGCCCCCGGTCGAGCTGCGGCAGCGTGGAGATTAGCTTCAGCAAGTCCGCGTAAAGCTTTGTTCCCTCTTCGGTTTCCAGCCTGATCGCCGCGCCAGCAGACCCTCCCGCGAGGGCGGTGAGCGCTGCGGGATCGCTTGCAGTTACCTCGGCTTGCGCAAGCGCCGCGTCGAGATCGCTATCCGACAAAGGCTCGCACCGAAGCACACGGCACCGCGACCGGATCGTCGGCAAAAGCCGCGAAGGCTGATGCGCGATCAGCAGCAGCACAGCGTTCGCCGGTGGCTCCTCCAACAGCTTCAGGATCGCGTTCGCGGCGTTCGGGTTCATCTCGTCTGCGGCATCTACGATGACGACGCGGCGCCCGCCATCCGCTGACGACATCGCGAAAAATCCCCTGAGCCTGCGCACGTCCTCAATCCTGATCTCGCGCGACATGCGGCCTGTCGTCTCCACAACCGAGCGCGTCAGGGAAAAGAGGCCCGGCTCCGCGCGCGCCATCATCCGGCGCGCGACGGGGTGTTCGGGATCGATATCAAGCGTCGTTGGCGGTGGCGGGGCGCCAAAGAGGCCGCCATCATCGTGGGGCGGGGTAGCGATCAGAAAACGGGCCAGCTTCCAGGCCAGCGTCGCTTTGCCTATGCCTTTTGGGCCGGTGATCATCCAGCCATGATGCAAACGACCGGTGTTGAATGCGTCGAGGAACGCTGCTTCGGCGGCCTCTTGACCGAAAAGCTGCGTGGCTTCCCGCGGGTGCGGGGCGCCTTCTAGCTTGTCTGGTTCCGGAAGGGCGTCGTCAGCACTCATAGGTGGGTGCGTATCAGCGCAATCACCTCGTGTGCAATCGCCTCTGGTGCACGGTTGCCGTCGATGAGGTGGCAGCGCGGCGTGGCGGCTGCCAGCGCCTGGAAGCCATCGCGCAGCTTTTCCTGAAAGGGCAGCCCGAAATCCTCGAACCGATCTTCGCCGGACCGTCGTGCAAGGCCACGCTCCAATGCGAGGGCAGGGTCCATGTCGATGATCAGCGTCACATCAGGCTCGCGCCCGATCATCAGGGCGTGCAGGATGTCGACGGTTTCGCGCAGGTCGCCGCGTGTGGCGCCCTGATAGACCCGTGTGGAATCCGCGAAGCGATCTGTGATGACGATCTCACCCTGCGCCAAGGCAGGTACGATGAGCGTCTCGACGTGATCGCGCCGCGCCGCGTTGAAAAGAAGGAGCTCGGTCTCAGCGCTCCAACGATCTGGTTCGCCTTCAACAAGGAGGCGCCTGATCTCTTCTGCTCCCGGCGATCCGCCGGGCTCTCGCGTGCGCACCACAGAGCGGCCCTCAGCGGCCAGCGCCTCTTCTAGAAGCCGCGCTTGGGTGGATTTGCCTGATCCGTCGATGCCTTCGAAGCTAACAAAAAGCCCGCTTGTGCCTGCGCTCACGCGCCGCCCTCCGTCTCACCGCCCGACAAGAACTGACGGCGGAGCGCTTCAGTGGCCGTGCGCAGACGTGGGACGAAGCCGCCCACGCCGATGGATTCCGAGGCGATCAGCGGCGTGCGGGTCGGGGCAAAGCCTGGGATACTGATGACGAGCTCTCCGATCCGCTGGCCCTCTTCAATGGGGGCTTGCACGGGGCTGTCGTAGCTCACATGCGCCTCGATTTCTTCGGCGCCAATTGTTGGGATCAACAGGACCACATCTTCGGCCGTGGTCAGGCCAACGCGGTGATCGTCACCCATATGCACATCGGCTTCGGCGATGCGATTGCCGGCTGGGGCCACAACCTTTTCGGCGAATTGCCGGAAGGCCCAGTTCACAAGGCGCTCGCTCTCTTCGGCGCGGTCTTCTTGTGTCTCGAGACCCGTCACCACGAAGATAATGCGGCGGTTGCCCTGCTTGGCGGAGCCCACGAGGCCGTAACCTGCAGCCTGCGTGTGGCCTGTCTTGAGGCCATCGGCTCCGATATCGAGCCGCAGCAGCGGATTGCGGTTGCGCGTGTTCGACGGTGCGCGACCATCGAAAGCGAATTCGGTTTCCGCGAAGAGGGGGTAGTAGGTTGGGAAGTCTCGGATCAGTTGATCTGCGAGGATCGCGAGGTCCTTCATGGACATCCGGTGACCAGCGGCGGGCCAGCCCGACGAGTTCTGGAAAGTGGAGTTCACCATCCCAAGCTCGCGCGCGCGGGCTGTCATCATGCGTGCAAAGCCTGCTTCCGTGCCATCGGGGCTGAGCGCCTCTGCAAGGACCACGCAGGCGTCATTGCCGCTGAGAACGATGATGCCGCGGATCAGGTCCTCGACGCTCACCCGGTCGCGGGTGTCGAGGAACATGGTCGAGCCACCGAAAGATGCCGCATGAGCGGACACAGGCAGCTTTTCATCGATGGAGAGCGTGCCGCGCTGGATCGCCTCAAACGTCATGAACAGCGTCATGAGCTTCGACATCGATGCAGGCGGAAGCGGCTCGTCCCCGTTTTTATTGAGCAAAACCATGCCCGTACGCTGATCGAGGACATAGGCCGCACGGGCCTTGGTATCAAAGGACTGAGCCCAGGCCTGACCCGCAATAAGCGTGAAGATCAGGAAAAATCGCGCCAGCATTGCTCTGCTCTCCCGGCGCGTGATCGTCGCGCCTTAGTTGGTGACGAAGTATGCGTCAGTGAAACCAGCGGATTTGACGGTTTTCAAGACCTCGCCGCGGTCACTTTCCGATGACATCGGTCCCACGACCACGCGCCAGAAGCGTTTGCCCGCGGATTCCTGCTCATACACTGTTGGGATGATACCCTCAGCGCGCATTCGATCGGCGGTTCCTTGCGCATTGCCCTCGATCGAGAAGATCCCAACCTGAATGAATGGCTTGGCGAGGGTGGAAGATTTTGGCGTGGCCACTGCAGCAGCCGGGATCGGCTTTGGGGCAGGGGCGGTTTGTGCAGGCTCGATCACCGATGCGATTTCGCCCACGGGCTGTGGGTTCGGGGCAGGTGCTTCGATGGCCGCAGCAGCTGCCGCGATCGGATCGGCTTCAAGCGCGGACGGGGCGCCATCTAGGGCCGTTGTCGCCACTTCCATCGCAGCAGGCATAACCTCTGCGCCGGGCGCGATTTCAACCTGATCTTGGATTTCTTCTTTGCGGAGCGCCACAACGGACAGTTGAACCGGGGATCCTGCAATCACCCCGAGGGCCATGGCCGCGTCAGAGGATACCTGAAGCTTGGGCCCAGGGGTTTCGCGCTCTTTCCGGAAGAGCGCGCCAATGACGAATTTGTCTGTGGTTTCGTTGCGGATGATCACCCGCTCAGGCTCACCCACATCGGGATGTGCGACCCAGACACCACCCAGCGAGGGGCGGCCGTCCCAGAGGCCGGCTTCGGCGACCTGGAAAACCTCGGGTGCTTCCACGTCGCGTTCGACGAGCTTTGTTGCGCTGGCAGACCGCGTCACCTCGGTGCCCGCAGTGGGGTTCGCGGCGCCAAGGAAAGGAAGGCTTGCGTCGTCACACGCGCTTACAGCTAGAACTGCGCCAAGGGCACATAGCTTCAGGGAGAAGGTCATGGTCATTGCTCTGCCTCGTGTCGCACGGGTTTCCCCCGTGCCGGTTTTCCGCACTTTAGGCGATGCGCCTGCTGCTGTCGTCGGGGATTTTTCCCCGTTGCGAGCAGGATACGCAATTTTAGCCGATTTGCAAAGCTTTGCGTTATGCCGCGACGCCTACCGATTGCCACCCCTCGCATGTCGCGCTATGCGGGCGCTGACCCGGAGGTTTGGCAGAGTGGTCGAATGCGGCGGTCTTGAAAACCGTTGGGCGTGAGAGCGTCCCGTGGGTTCGAATCCCACAACCTCCGCCACTTACCAATTTTCACTAATGTTCGACATCACCATTGGGTGCGAGAGTGGCGTTTTTTTTTATGGCGTTTCGCACTCCCTTGCATTGCACTCGCACTCATTCGGCCCTGCTTGTCTTCGTGCATTAAGTGGTATGAAGAGTGGTATAGTATGGCGCTTGGCGGGAAGCTAACGAAGCGGCTGATGGAGAATCTTGGTCCTGGGCGTCATGGTGATGGCGGGGGCTTTATCTCGTGGTAGATCCTTCGGGCGCCCGGCGCTGGATCGTGCGGGTTACGGTGAAGGGCCAGAAGAACGCGAACGGGGCTCCGCTCCGCACGGATTTCGGCCTCGGAAGCGCGCAGCTGGTGACGCTCAACCAGGCGCGCGACAGGGCCCTGGAGTATCGCCGAATGGCGCGGCAGGGTCTCAACCCGCGTTTCAACACAGATCGCGAGATACCCACCTTCGAAGAGGCCGCTCAGCAGGTTCATATCGAGCGGATGCCAACATGGAAGAACGAGAAGCACGGCCAGCAATGGATTAACACGCTTCGGGATTACGCCTTCCCGAAGATTGGGCGGATGCCGATTGATAGCATCGGCCAGCCAGAGGTTTTGATGTGTCTGTCCCCTATCTGGACGGAGAAGCACGAGACGGCGCGGCGCCTGGCGCAGCGTATCAAGACTGTCCTAGATGT
>JAKVCO010000019.1:10252-74182 GCA_022448245.1 Paracoccaceae bacterium | reverse complement strand
AGATCAGACATGTTAACCGCTCGTTTTCCGAGCCGTGAATCATGTCACCAGCCGGAAATCAATGGGTCCTGACCCTAGGAACGACATCATGATAAAGCGCATTGTCTATGCCGCAGTCTCTGCTGCGTTTGCTGCCACCATGTCGGTGACATCGGCGTCGGCGTCGACAATTACCACGACGTTCGATTTGATCTGGAAACCGGGCACGAGCTACGGGAACCAATGGACGCACAGCTACACCGAAGGCGATCTGAGTCTTGGTGTTTTTGGCTTCGTGCATGATGAGGGCGATTTCGAGTACCAGACCACAGTCGGCAAGTGGGGCACTGGGCTGGGTATCTCCAGCGGAAAATTTGATGACCACAAGGTGGACGGCAAAGGCCCCGACGAGATGGTTCTCTTCGTGTTCAGCGAAGAGGTGACGCTCGAGTCGGTGAAGATCTCGTATTTCGACAAGCAGGATGATCTCGCGATCGCGACCTACGATCTCGTCTTCGGCAACGGGACGGCTGTTCTGGATCTCGGCGATTTCGAGACGGACGTGGATCCCAAGAAGCTGAACTGCTGGGGGGGCTGCAACGGTGGTTGGGCCGACAACGGCGTCACCAAGACCAAAGGCTTCCCGGACTTGACCTCTCAGATATTCGGCATCGGTGCCGACGACAAGAAGGACGAGTTCAAGATCCACAGCATCACGGTGACGCATATGGCACCTGTGCCGCTGCCTGCCGCTGGTTTCATGCTTTTGGCGGGTCTTGGTGGTCTGGCGGTCATGCGCCGCCGACAGACCAAGACTGCTGCTTAAGCCGACCCCAGATATCGGCTGATTGGCCCCCGCGCGATGCGTCGCGCGGGGAGGCTCTTTATTATTCCATCACCGGGATCGAGAACTCGCCGCCTTCCTTGATGCCCGAGGGCCAGCGGGAGGTGATGGTTTTCGTGCGGGTGTAGAACTTGATCGAGTCCGGGCCGTGCTGGTTGAGGTCTCCGAACATGGATTTCTTCCAGCCGCCGAACGTGTGGTAGGCGAGGGGCACAGGGATCGGCACGTTCACACCCACCATGCCGATGTTGATGCGGTTCGCGAAGTCGCGCGCCGTGTCACCGTCGCGGGTGAAGATCGCTGTGCCGTTGCCGTATTCGTGGTCCATAGCGAGGCCGATGGCTTCCTCGTAGGTCTGCGCACGCACGGTGGTGAGGACCGGGCCGAAGATCTCGGTCTTGTAGATGTCCATGTCCTTCGTCGCGTGGTCAAAGAGGTGCGCACCGACGAAGTAGCCGTCCTCATAGCCCTGCAGGCGGAAATCGCGGCCGTCGACGACGAGCTTCGCGCCTTGGTTGATGCCGGACTGTACGAGGCGCTCGATGTTGGCCTTGGCTGCCGCGGTCACGACGGGGCCGTAGTCCACATCATCGCCAGAGGTGTAGGGGCCGACTTTCAATGCCTCGATGCGCGGGACGAGCTTTTCGATCAGGCGATCCGCGGCTTCGTCCGTCACAGGAACAGCGACGGAGATCGCCATGCAGCGTTCGCCGGCCGCGCCATAGCCCGCGCCCACGAGCGCGTCTGCGGCTTGGTCCATGTCGGCGTCTGGCATGATGATCATGTGGTTCTTGGCACCGCCAAAGCACTGCACGCGTTTCCCGTGCGCGCAGCCCTGAGCATAGATGTATTCGGCGATCGGCGTGGAGCCCACGAAGCCCACAGATTGGATTACGGGGTGCTCGAGGATCGCGTCCACAGCTTCCTTGTCGCCGTTGACGACCTGCAGAATGCCTTTCGGGAGACCGGCTTCCTCCATGAGCTCCGCGAGCATCAGCGGAACCGACGGATCACGCTCAGACGGCTTCAGGATGAAGGCATTGCCGCAGACGATCGCGGGCGCGAACATCCACATGGGGATCATGGCCGGGAAGTTGAACGGGGTGATGCCAGCGGTGACGCCCAAGGCCTGCTTCATCGAGTACATGTCGATGCCGGGGCCTGCGCTGTCGGTATATTCGCCCTTCAGGAGGTGCGGCGCGCCGATGCAGAATTCCACGACCTCGAGACCGCGCTGAACGTCGCCCTTGGCGTCCGGCAGCGTTTTGCCGTGCTCGCGGGACAGCGCCTCGGCGAGCTTGTCCATATCGCGCTGCAAGAGGGCAACGAACTTCATCATCACACGCGCGCGGCGCTGGGGGTTCGTGGCGGCCCAAGCGGGCTGGGCGGTAGCGGCGATCTCAACGGCCTTGTTCAGCTCAGCCGCGCTGGCCAGGGGGACCTGTGCCTGAACTTCGCCCGTTGCTGGGTTCATGACATCCGCAAAGCGGCCTGAGCTGCCAGCCACATGGCCGCCGTCGATATAGTGCGAGAGTTCTTGCATCGGTTCCTCCATCCGTTTGGCGCGAAACTACGCTTGCAGAGCCTTGCGCCCAAGTGGCAATGGGTCAAAAAGGTTTTGCAAAAATGCAGGTGCGAGAAGCCGATGAGATGGGATGATTTGCGCATTTTCCTCTTTGTGGCCCGTCACGGCGGGCTCACGGGGGCGGCGCGGGCGCTGAAAATTGATCCCGCCACGGTGGGTCGCAGAATCACGGTGCTGGAGGCGTCGCTCGACCGAGCGCTCTTTGCGAAGTCACCGCAGGGCTATGAGCTGACAGAGGAGGGCGCGCGCCTCCTTCCCCGGGCGGAGGCGATGGAGGCTGATCTGCGGGCGGGCCTTGAAGACCTCACGGGCCAAGATGAAGGGCTGACCGGGGCCATTCGGCTCGGCGCGCCCGATGGCTGCGCGAACTTCCTACTGCCGAAGATCTGTGCGGAAATCGCGCGGGAGAACCCAGGCCTCGACATTCAGATTCTCGCATTACCGCGCGTGGCCAACCTTTCGCGGCGCGAGGCGGATATGGCCATAACGGTGAGCCCGCCAAAGGGTGGGCGATTGCTGGTTCAGAAGATTTCGGATTACGGGCTGCATTTGGCAGCGTCGCGGGACTACCTCGCGCGGGCCGAACCCATTGCCGGGCTGGAGGACCTGCAGCCCCATCCCATCGTGGGCTACATCCCCGATATGATTTTCGATGAGGAGCTCGACTACCTGGCACCGCTTGGATTGAGCCGCGTCAGCCTCGCTTCGACCTCGGTGGCCGTGCAGGTGGCGCTCCTATCCCTAGGGGGCGGGGTAGGGATGGTGCATGACTTCGCTTTACCCGCAGCACCCCAGCTGCAGCTGGTGCTCGCGGACGAGATTGCCCTCACGCGCAGCTTCTATTTGGTGCGTCATGCGGACGATCGACGCTCCCCTCGGATGCAGCGATTTGCGACGCGTCTGATGCAAGGCATGCGCGCCGCGCTTCAGGACGCTGCGACGTAATTGAATTCTGGCTCTAGAGAGTTGACGAGGCTCAGGTTTTTGAGGTGAGTATCAGGCAGCCAGCGAAAGGAGCTTGCCATGCGTATCGGTCTCTATCCGGGTACCTTTGATCCGATCACTTTGGGTCACCTCGATATCATGCGCCGTGCGTCGGCTCTGGTTGACCGCCTCGTCGTTGGCGTGGCCATCAACCGCGACAAGGGCCCGCTTTTCTCGCTCGAAGAACGTGTGGCGATGGTCGAGGCGGAGTTTGCGCCGCTGACAGCTGCCACCGGGTGCGAGTTCGTGGCCCATCCTTTCGAGAATCTGCTCATTGACTGCGCCGAGGATGTCGGCGCTCAGGTCATCGTTCGCGGCCTGCGCGCCGTGGCGGACTTTGAGTATGAATTCCAGATGGTCGGTATGAACCGGAAGATGAACGACAATGTCGAAACTGTCTTCCTCATGGCTGAGGCGGAGCACCAGGCCATCGCCTCTAAGCTCGTCAAAGAAATCGCACGGCTTGGCGGTGACGTCTCGAAGTTTGTCCCGGCCGCCGTGGAAACAGCCCTTAATGAGCGGCTTCAGTAGCCGTAGACTGCGCGTGCTGCGATTTTCTTCGCGTCGCCAGGATAGATGTCGAGATCCAGGGCCACGTCGAGGGGCATAGAGCGGATCGCTAGGACCGTGCGGTTGTATTCGCGGTGTTTTTCGATGCTCGTTTTAAGTTGTGCGAAAAGGGTCATCAGCTCGCCTCCGTTGTTCGCGTTTCGATACCGCTAACGTAGTCGCGCTGCAGCGCAGCAAAAGCACCATTTCGGAAGAGCGGGTTTGCAAAAAATGCAAAGCTCGCATGTTTCTAAACTGCTGAAAAATCGTGCGATTTCTGAGCGAACAACGAAAAAGGGGCAGCCGAAACCGCCCCTTGTGCATAACTTATGGGGTGCTGATTAGATCAGCTTGCCCATTGCGACTGCCGTGTCGCCCATACGGTTCGAGAAGCCCCATTCGTTGTCATACCACGTCAGGATGCGGCACATGGTGCCTTCCATGACCTTGGTCTGATCGGTGGCGAAGATCGACGAATGCGGATCGTGGTTGAAGTCCATGCTGACGAGCTTGTCGTCGGTCACGCCGAGGATGCCTTTGAGCGGGCCGGCAGTGGCCGCCTTCTTCATCGCCTCATTGATCTCTTCAACGCTCGTCTCGCGCGCGGCCTCGAACGTGAGGTCCACAACAGAGACGTTCGGCGTCGGAACGCGGATCGCCACACCATCGAGCTTGCCCTGAAGCTCTGGCATCACGAGACCAACGGCTTTGGCCGCGCCTGTGGAGGTTGGGATCATCGACATCGCTGCCGCACGTGCGCGGTAGAGGTCCTTGTGCATCGTATCGAGCGTTGGCTGGTCGCCCGTGTAGCTGTGCACGGTCGTCATGAAGCCCTTCACGATGCCAATTTCGTCGTTGAGCACCTTGGCCACCGGGGCCAGGCAGTTCGTCGTGCACGACGCGTTAGAGACAACGATATCATCTTTGGTGAGCGAGCCGTCGTTGACGCCGAAGACGATCGTCTTGTCTGCGTCTTTGCCGGGGGCAGAGATCAGAACGCGCGAGGAGCCGTTGTCGAGGTGCGCTTGGCAGGCCTCTTTCGAGGTAAAGATGCCGGTGCATTCCAAAACGATGTCCACGTGACCCCAGGGGAGGTCGGCGGGATTGCGGATGGCGGTTACGTCCATCGCTCCGCGGCCGACGTCGATCGTGCTTTCGGTCGTTGTTACCGTGGCCGGGAAGCGGCCGTGAACCGAGTCGAACCTCAGAAGGTGTGCGTTGGTCTCGACGGGGCCGAGATCGTTGATCGCCACAACCTCGATATCCGTGCGGCCAGATTCAATGATCGCCCGCAGCACATTGCGTCCGATCCGTCCAAATCCGTTGATTGCTACCTTGACGGCCATGGTCGCCTCCGTTCCTTGCAGCCCTGCGCGATGTTTGCGCTAACCTAATCGCTATCTCAGGGTTCCGGAGGGTCGTCAACCGGTTGTCGGGAACAGGGCGCGCTATCGCCAGAAGGCAACCCACTCGATCAGATCGAGAAAACGCTTCATCAAGAAGAGGGTAGCCGCCCCATCATTCAGGAAACCGTCCGCGAGCAGCGCGGTAACGATCATGATACCAAGAATGATGGCGAGACGGTTCGTCATGGCGTCACCTCTAACCTGAGGTGACGCGCATTGGCCAGCGAAGGCTTAGTTGAGGCGCCCCATGAGCGCTGCCACGTCTGCCATGCGGCAGGAGAAGCCCCACTCATTGTCGTACCATGCCAGCACGCGAACGGTGCGGCCGCCCACGACCTTGGTCTGGTCTGGCGCGAAGATGGAGGAATGCGGCGTGTGGTTGAAGTCGATGGAGACCTTGGGTTCATCGTCATAACTCAACACCGCGCCCATGTGGCCGGCCGCAGCTTCTGACACGATGGCGTTCACGTCCTCAACAGAGACGTCTTTGCCAGCCTCAAAGGTGAGGTCGACAGCGGAGACGTTCGGCGTCGGCACGCGAAGGGCGGTGCCGTCGAGCCGGCCTTCAAGCTCCGGCAGCACTTCTTTCAGAGCTTTAGCAGCACCCGTAGAAGTCGGGATCATCGCCATGGCAGCGGCGCGTGCGCGGTAGAGGTCGCTGTGGCGGCGGTCGAGCGTGGGCTGATCGCCTGTGTAGCTGTGGATCGTTGTCATGATCCCGCGCTCGATACCGATGGCTTCGTGCAGAACCTTGGCGAGCGGTGCGAGGCAGTTCGTCGTGCAGGATCCATTGGAGATCATGCGCTCGCTCTCAAGCAGTTCGCGGTGATTGACGCCGTAAACCACGGTGCGGTCCACGTTCTTGGCAGGGGCAGAGATCAGCACTTTGCCGGCACCGCGCTCCAGATGGACGCTGGATTTGTGGCCGTCATTGAACTTGCCCGTGCATTCGAGGACGACATCGCAGCCCTCCCAGTCAAGCTCTTCCGGGTTATAGGTGGACATGACTTCGATCGGGCCACGGCCCAGGTCGATTGCGTTGTCTTTGACGGTCACGTCGCCGTTGAAGCGGCCGTGCACGCTGTCGTAGCGGAGCAGGTGAGCATTGGTTTCGATCGGGCCCGTCGCGTTCATCTTCACGACTTGGATGTCGTTGCGCGCGGCTTCGTGGATATGCGCCAGCGTACAGCGGCCGATGCGTCCAAATCCGTTGATACCTACCGTAACGGTCATGCCGTAACCTCTCTCACTGCAATGCCCTCGCTCAGGGTCTTAACGGTGAGGTGGTAATCGGGAAAGACTAAAGTGTGTTTGATTTCAGCATGTTAGCGGAAACATGGGTTGATTGCGCTAACACGTGGATGCGGCGGTATACTGTAATTGGGCGCAGCGCATATTGTTGCAAAGCTGAAAACAGGCGCTGGCGGGCTGTGTTGGGCGAAAGAGTCCCGCCTAACACAAGAGCTTAGCCGATCTCGCGTCGGAACCATGCGGAGACCACGCCGTTGTTCGAAGCGCTGGAGCCTGTGATCGTTCGAAAATTGATGCGGTCGCCTGCGTTGAAGGCCACGGGCGTGCCCTCAAACGTCGTATAGCCAGTTCGGTTGTTCGACGTCGTGACGCTTACCCCCGCAGAGGCTGTGTTGCGCCGTGCTTCAACCTCGCAGCTAGCGGCGCCTGCAGTGGTCAGGCTCATGGCGATCATTTCACAATCAAAGGGCAGGGTGACGCCTGAGTCGTTGATCGTGTTGGCGCCATTGCCGAATGCCCATTCATAGGCGTCGTTGCCGAGATCGGCATTCTCCTCCGCCCAGATGACGAATTCGGAATAGAGCGTGGGTTTGCCAGTGAGTGTCGCCCAATCCGCCGTCCCGCCAGAGCCTGCCGGGCCCTCGGGCCCTTGGGGACCAGTTGGGCCAGCGGGGCCAGCAGGACCTTCGGGCCCAGTCGCCCCAGTGGCGCCAGTGGCACCGATTGGGCCTTCGGGCCCAGTATCGCCCGTGGCACCAGTGGCGCCTGTTGCACCAGCGGGGCCTTGAGGTCCGGCAGGGCCTTCCGGGCCTTCCTGGCCAGCGGGGCCTGTAGGACCAACAGCACCGTCCGCGCCATCCGCACCAGCCGGACCCACGGGGCCGGCGGGACCAGCAGGCCCCGTGGGTCCGGCAGGGCCCTGTAGTCCAGAATTTCCAGGTGGGCCTTGTTCTCCCGCGGGCCCTATGGGGCCGATCTCGCCCCGGGCGAATTCGACGACAACCTGATCTTCGCGGCCAATGACCTCGATCGTTTGTTCGCCAACGATCTCAATGACGGGCTCAGTCATCATTGAACCCCGCGACCACGGCGATGCTGCCTTCCAGCACGGTACGCTGCTCGCCATTCTGACGAAGCTCGAGTTCGTAGCGCACATTCTTGCGGGAGGAGACATCGCGGAACACAGTGCTGGCGAAGGGCACAGTCACCTTGCCCTCCAGCGGGTCCACGATGACCTCGCCCGCGCCGCTGCTGTAGCGAAGTTGGATTGCGTTGTCCCATTGCGCAAAGAAGATGATCTCTGCGCCGGTCAGATCACGCGTGGTGCCGGTCTCGTCTTTGATTGTCATGACAAGGCCAGCTGGGTTCTCAACGGTCCCCGTATTGCCTTGTTTCACTGAGAAATTGAATTTTGGAATAGCCATATTATCCCCTCATGCTTGGGCCCGATACGGGAGGTGCAAGCTGAGGGTGGCAGGTTAAGAGTGCCTTATGGCATCGTGCTGTGGCCTTGGGGGGAGGCGCCGACGGGCGGCGTCCCCCTCGTTCTCTTGGGCCTTAGGCCAGGAGCTCTTTTGCGGCGGCGACGGTCGCCTCGGCGGAGATGCCGAATTCCTTGAAGAGCGTGCCTGCCGGTGCGGATGCGCCGAAGCCGTCCATACCCACGAAGGCGCCCTTGTCACGCTTGCCGCGCTCGCCAAAGAGCCACGCGTCCCAGCCCATGCGGACACCAGCTTCGATGGCCACGCGCACCGGACCACCAGGCAGAACGCGGCGGCGGTAGGCTTCGCCTTGGGCCTCGAAGAGCTCCCAGCAAGGCATGGACACGACGCGGGTGCCGATGCCTTGGGCCTGCAGCATCTCTCGGGCTTCCATGGCGACGCTGACCTCGGAGCCGGTGGCCATCAGGATGACCTGACGCTTGCCGTCGGCATCCGCGAGGACATAGGCGCCTTTGGAGACGAGGTTGGCGTTCTTGTGATCCGTCCGCAGCGTCGGCAGGCCTTGGCGCGTAAGCGCGAGCACAGAGGGCCCGGAGTTGTCGCTGAGCGCGATTTCCCAGGCTTCTGCCGTCTCGACAGTATCGCAAGGGCGGAAGAGCTTGGTGTTCGGCGTCGCGCGGTGGATTGCGTAATGCTCAACCGGCTGGTGGGTGGGGCCGTCCTCGCCCACACCGATGCTGTCGTGCGTGTAGACGTAGGTCACAGGGAGACCCATCAGCGCGGACAGGCGCATGGCCGGGCGGGCATAGTCGGTGAATACCATGAAGGTGCCGCCGTAGGGGCGCAGGCCGCCGTGCAACTGGATGCCGTTCATGGCCGAAGCCATGCCGTGCTCGCGGATACCGTAGTGGATGTAGCGACCGGTGCGGTTGTCGAGGTCGAAGATGCCCAGATCAGCCGTCTTGGTGTTATTGGATCCGGTGAGGTCGGCGGAGCCGCCCACTGTTTCGGTCATCACCGGGTTCACCGCGGCCAGCACCATCTCGGAGCTTTTGCGCGTTGCGACCTTGGGCTGCTCTTCCGAGACCTGCTTTTTCAGGGTCTTGATGGTGGCCGAGAGCTTCTTCGGGGCCTCACCTGCAAAGGTGCGGTTGAACTCCGCCTGCTTGGAATTCGAAAGCTTCAGGAAGCGCTGTGCCCAATCGGCGTGGGCCTGCTTGCCGCGCGCGGCGAACCCTTCCCACTCGGCTTTGATGTCTGCCGGGATTTCAAAGTCACCGTGATCCCACCCGTAGGCTTTCTTGGCATCGGCGAGTTGTCCGGCATCGGTCAGTGCGCCATGGCCCTTGGAGGTGTCCTGCGCGGCATGACCAAGCGCGATATGCGTCTTGCACGCGATCATGGAGGGTTTGTCGGATGCCTTGGCAGCGACGATGGCTGCCTCGATTGCCTCGGGGTCATGGCCGTCGATTTCTTGGACGTGCCACCCGGAGGCGAGGAACCGCTCAGGCTGGCTTGTTGCATCGGCCATGTCGACGGTGCCGTCGATGGTAATGTTGTTGTTGTCCCAGAAGACGATCAGGTGCGAAAGCTTTTGGCGGCCCGCAAGCGCGATTGCCTCTTGGCTTACACCTTCCATCAGGCAGCCGTCGCCGGCGATGACATAGGTGAAGTGATCTTGGATCCTGGCGCCCCATTTGGCGCGCAGCATCTCTTCGGCCATTGCGAAGCCAACAGAGTTTGCGATGCCTTGGCCCAGCGGGCCGGTCGTCGTCTCAACGCCCGTGGCGTGGCCGAATTCCGGGTGACCTGCGGTGATCGCGCCCCACTGGCGGAAGTTCTTGATCTGATCGAGGGTCATGTCTTTGTAGCCCGTCAGGTGGAGCAGGGCGTAAATCAGCATGGAGCCGTGGCCAGCCGACAGGATGAAGCGATCCCGATCCGGCCAGTTCGGCGCAGCAGGATCGAAGTTCATGTGGTTCTTGAAGAGGACGGTGGCGACATCTGCCATGCCCATGGCCATGCCGGAGTGGCCGGAGTTGGCGGCGGCAACCGCATCGAGGGCCAGTGCGCGGATGGCACTGGCTTGGCGCCAATGATCAGGATTCTTGGCGGCGAGCGCGGTCAGGTCCATGGGGGTCTCCGAAGTCGATTTCATTGGCGCTTTTTAAGCTTTGTTCCTGCGCGGTCTAACAAGGTGAGGGGGAAGTTCAAGGCACGGGGCTAACACCTTCATACGAAAGCGAAGGGCATTTGCGCGCCAACAGGTGCATCGCCTAGGCTGGAAGGTGAGCAGAATGATTCGCGCGCAAGGCATAACGGTCGCGCGCGGCCCATGGGGAGGGCACAATGGCAGAGACTTCCGACGACATCGCAGAATACGAGGAGCGGCTTCAGTCAGCGCTCGGTCGTATCGCAGCCGGGATGGCCAAGTGGCCGGACGCGGCTGCACCGGCAGAGGCGACCCAAGAGATGCTGGATATCGAGCCCGAGGTCGCGGTTGCCCCCGAGGTAGGTGAGGTCGAGAAACTCAACGCCGAGCTTGAAGATGAGCGTACCGCGAATGCGCAGCTCAATCAGCGCGTTCGCCAGATCAAGACCCGCCACGGCGAGACTGTTGCCGAGCTTGAAGAGCAGTTGGCGGCCGCCCTCCAGCGTGCGGAAGCGGCTGAGCAAGCCACCGAGAAGGTGCGCCGGACCTCAGAGGAAATGCGCAAGGTTATGGGAGAGATTGAAGCAGCCGCCCAAGATGGGGCCGTAGACGCGCATCTGATCAATCGTGCCATGATGGCTGAACTTGAAGCCATGCGGGCTGAGCGTAGCGCCGACGCGGCTGAGATCGCCGACATCATGTCCGCACTCGCGCCGCTCGTCGAGGAGGAGGTGGCAAATGCCTGAGATATCGATCTCTATCGGAGGCAAGAGCTTTGACGTGGCCTGTCAGGCCGGAGAAGAGCATTTCCTTCAAGCCGCGGCTGCCATGCTCGACAAAGAAGCGCAGTCTCTTGTGACCCAGACGGGCCGGATCCCTGAGGCTCAGATGCTGTTAATGGCGGGACTGATGCTTGCGGATCGCACGGCCTCTGTGGAGGACCGTCTGCGGGAGGCCGAAGATAAGCTGTCGCGCCGCGACGCGCTGATCTCGGAGTTGCAGGACCGCCCAATGCCAGAACCAGAGCGGGTCGAAGTGGCCGTGGTGCCGCAACAAATCAAAGACACGATGGCCGAGCTCACCGCGCGTGCTGAAGCACTTGCTGGCGAGATCGAAGAAAAGGCCGGTTAGGACTTTTGGGGAGGAGGGGCGGCTTCGCTCGGGCCCCGGTGGGGCCCTCGCTCACCCGGAATCGCGGCCTTCGGCGTGCGATCCCAGCATCTTATCTGGTTTAGGCGTTGGCTTCGCGGATCTTGTCCGCAGCTTCTTTGTCATAGCCCACGGCGTTTTCGTCAAAGAGCGTGTCGAGTTCGCCTGACAGCGTCATGTCCGTGATGATGTCGCAGCCACCGACGAATTCGCCTTTGACGTAAAGCTGCGGGATCGTTGGCCAATCCGAGAAGTCCTTGATCCCTTGGCGCACGGTCTCATCGGCCAGCACATTAACATCCAGATACTCGACGCCCATGTAGTTGAGCACGCCCGCAACGCGCGAGGAGAACCCGCATTGCGGCATCGCTTTGGTGCCCTTCATGAAAAGCACAACGTCGTTGGAGGAAATCGCGGCCTTGATGGCATCTTCTGCGGTCGTCAGTTCGGTCATTTTGGTTCTTTCGCGTTTGGAGGGACAAACCTGCGGGCATAGGCCTGAGGGTCCTTCGGAATGTCGTAGCTCGTCGAATTGCCCGATAAGCCGGAGCTGTATTCGGCGTGGATGGTGGTGTGCCCTTTGCCCGGTTCGGTGCCGCGTTCGACATTGCTGGCTTCGCTGCGCACCACGGAAATCGCCTTCCAAACAAGAAGAACGACGATCGCGCCGCTAATCAGCGTGATGAAGGTAAAAGAGCTCATTCAGGGGCCCGAGTTGTCAAGGCAAGGGCATGCAGGGCGCCATTGGGGCCATCCATTGCACCCTTCAGTGCAGCATAGACCAAACGCTGTTGTTGCACCCGGTTTTTGCCCCGGAAACTCTCATCAATCACCGTCGCCGCAAAATGCGCGCCGTCGTCTCCTTCCACACGGATGTCGGCGTCCGGAAAGTCTTCTCGGATCAAGGCCTCGATGTCTTGGGGTGTCATAGAGTGCTCCGCGCAGGTCTGTTGGGGAAAAGGTAGTGCGGCTGCCAAAGCACCGCAAGTCGTCTTCCGGGGTCAGGAAAACATGCCTTGCCATTGGGGCGGCTCCCGCTCCAAGCTGATCCCATTTTAACAAGGATTTCGTAATGACCAATAATTTTGACAGCTTCAACTTGCGCGCAACGTTGCGCATTGCACTCGAAAATGCCGGCACCCGCCGCACCTTGGTGCGAGATCTCACCGAGGACCCTAACGCGGCGATTGAGCGGCATTTTGGGCTGAAGGTGGTGCCGGAAGAGCGTCCTGTCGCTGCTTTGGCTGACCGGATCGCGAAGCTGCCCGGGGCGCGGGCGGAGGCCCACCTCGAGCGGACGCTTATGGGCTACATCCTCGACAAGATCGGGGGAGAGACTTTTAAGGGGAAGATCCCCGCCTCGTGCCGCCGCTTGGCCAAGGATTACGATAAGCTTGTCCGCAGAACCGAAGATCTTAAGAACGAGGCAGCGGCGTGCCACGCAGCCGCTATAACCGCAGCCTGGGAGGCCGAGAACAAGGTCGTGGCCTTGCCCGACGCGCAGCCGCCTGTGCTCCCTCCTTGCTGGCAAGAAGACACCGAGTACCTGAACTCCATTGCGGCCCGTGACGCAGCGAGAGCGGCCCTGGAAGACTGCCTGGCGAACGCCGACTAAAAGATCGCGGCCTCGAAACTCGTGCTGAAGAGGTCCGAGAGCTCTGCCAGCGGGGCGCTGGTGCGGCCCAATTTGACGTCGCTTCCAGTGAAACGCCCCGCAGTAGTCAATGTGACCCCGGTTTGTGCCGCCGCCGTCATCAGCGCCTCTGCTTTGTCAAAAGAACAAGCGATGAGATACCGACCCTGATCCTCGCCAAAGAGGGTGGCGGTGTCACCTGCATCGAGCGTGACGCCAACATCGCCTTCGCGCGCCATCTCGAAAGCTGCGAGCGCCAGCCCGCCGTCGCCGAGATCGGTGCAGGCGTTGATCATGTCGCGGTTGGCGCTGATGAACTCGCCGTGCGCTTTCTCGTTGGCAAGATCGACCGGAGGCGCGTCGCCTTCGATGCGGTTGTAGACCTCTGCTAAGAGCGCCGAGCGCCCAAGGTGACCCAAGGTTTCGCCCAGGACGAGCGCTACATGGCCCTCGCGCGCCTGGCCCGCGATCATGTGCTCGATGTCGTCGATCAAGCCAACTGCGCCGATGGTGGGCGTGGGCAAGATCGCGGCGCCGTCTGTCTCGTTGTAGAGCGAGACGTTGCCTGAAACGATGGGCATATCGAGTGCGGCCACGGCCTCGCCGATGCCCTTAATGGCGCCCACAAACTGGCCCATGATGGCGGGCTTCTCGGGGTTCCCGAAGTTGAGGTTGTCGGTCGTGGCCAAAGGCTTTGCTCCCTTGGCGGTCAGGTTGCGATAGGCTTCGGCCACGGCCTGCTTGCCGCCTTCAACCGGGTTCGCCACCACGTAGCGGGGCGTCACGTCTGACGTGAATGCCAGTGCCTTTTGCGTGCCGTGAACGCGCACCACGCCCGCGCCCGCGCCGGGGGGAAGCAGCGTGTCGGCCATGACCTGGCTGTCGTATTGCTCGTAGACCCAGTTCTTGGCCGCGTAGTTGGGCGAGGCGAGAAGTGCCTTCAGCCCGTCGATCGGATCGATGTTTGGCACATCGGCGAGTGGCTCTGCCGCTGGGGTGGGTTCCCAGGGCCGGTCGTACTCCGGCGCTGTCGAGGAAAGTTTGGACAGCGGCAGGTCTGCCTTTACTTCGCCGTGGTGCATGATCAGGAAGCGGTCTTCCTCGATCGTTTCGCCCACGATGGCAAAGTCCAGATCCCATTTCTCAAAGACGGCGCGGGCCTCGGCCTCAAGCTCGGGCTTGAGGACCATGAGCATCCGCTCCTGCGACTCACTGAGCATCATCTCGTAGGCTGTCATGTTCTCTTCGCGCTGCGGCACCTTCTCGAGGTCGAGCCGGATCCCGAGGCCGCCTTTGTCGCCCATCTCAACGGCCGAACAGGTGAGGCCTGCCGCGCCCATGTCCTGGATGGAGATCACGGCGCCGGTGGCCATGAGCTCGAGCGTGGCTTCCATCAGGCGCTTTTCTGTGAAGGGGTCGCCGACCTGAACGGTGGGGCGCTTTTCCTCGATGGTGTCGTCGAATTCGGCAGAGGCCATGGTGGCACCGCCCACGCCGTCGCGACCTGTCTTTGCGCCGAGGTAAACAACCGGCATGCCCACGCCGCTGGCCGCAGAGTAGAAGATCGCATCAGCATCAACGAGGCCCGCTGCAAAGGCGTTCACAAGGCAGTTGCCGTTGTAGGCCGCGTCAAAGCGAACTTCGCCGCCGACCGTCGGCACGCCAAAGCAGTTTCCGTAGCCGCCGACGCCGGCCACTACGCCGGATACGAGCGAGCGCGTTTTCGGGTGCGAAGGCTCACCAAATGAAAGCGAATTCATCGCCGCGATGGGGCGCGCGCCCATGGTGAAGACATCGCGCAAGATGCCGCCCACGCCGGTTGCGGCACCCTGATAGGGTTCGATGTAGGAGGGGTGGTTGTGGCTTTCCATCTTGAAGACGACCGCCTGACCATCACCGATATCGACGATCCCTGCGTTCTCACCGGGGCCGCAGATGACCTGCGGGCCGTCGGTGGGCAGCGTCCGCAGCCACTTCTTGGAGGACTTGTACGAGCAATGCTCGTTCCACATTGCCGAGAAAATGCCGAGCTCGGTGAAGTTTGGATCGCGGTTCAGGATGCGCAGCACTTCCTGATACTCATCGGGCGTGAACCCGTGGGCGGCGATGACCTCGTTGGTGATGTTTGGTTCTTGCATAGGATCCCCCGTTGGCGGGCCTTTTAGGCGGCGCCGCGCAGGGGCTCAAGTGCGTGGATGGCCGCCCGCGACGAACTCGACCGTATTGCCTTCGGGATCGGTCACAAAAACACCGCGCCAGCCAATCCAGCCGAACTCTTGGACGGTGAAAGTGACATCCTTTTCGGCAAGGAATGCGCAAAGTTCGTCTTAGCGGACGTAGTCCACGGTGAGCGCGAGGTGGTGGAGCGTTGAGCTTGCCCCGCCTGTGGGGGCGCTGGCCTTCGGGAAGTGATCGCGCTGGATTGCATTTGCATCGAAGACGGCGAGGACAGTGGTGTGGCCGCCATAACCCTCCGCGATCTTGAAGAAGGTGATCCCGGAGGACGAGAAGTCCTCAAGGATCGGCAGGCCGATGATGTCAGAATAGAATGCTCTCATCTGGGCGCGGTCCCGACAACGTATCGCGATTTCACCTAGCGCACGGATAGGGGCAGGGTTTTTGTCGATGTATGGATGGTTCCCGCAGCGGCGGCGCTGGTCAAGTGGACGTGTCTTGGCCGCAGGGCATTAGACAAAAAAAGAGCCGGGCTAGTCTTACGACTAAGCCCGGCCGAAGTCCAACAGGGAGGTTGAAGGGCGGCGTAGCCAGCGCCTTCGGGGAGCGACATAAGAACGAGGGGCGATTCTGACAAGAAGCACCCTGTCAAACCCGATATGCAAATTGTGCATGGCTCTTGTTTTGTGGGTCAGCCAGTGGCTTTTTGCTGCCGCCGCATGATCTGGATTTCTTCCTGTACGAAATCGCGGAAGGCTGCGATCCGGCGGGATTGGCGCAGCTCCTCGGGATAGGCCAGGAAGACCGGCACTTCAGCACTGTCGACTTCTGGCAGGACCTGCACCAGCGACAGCTCGTCCACGGCCAGATAATCAGGCAAAAGCCCGATGCCAAGGTTGTGGATCACGCCTTGGAGCACCCCAAAGTAGTTGTTCACCGTCAGAAGCGACGGGATTTCATGGGTCATCAGGTGCTGAACCAGCCTGCCACCAGCGGCGACTTGCGGGCTCTTGGGGCTTTGGCAGATGAGACGATGGCGCGAGATGTCCGAGATATCTGTCGGCGTGCCCACCTGATCGAGATAGGCCTGCGTTGCGTAAAGGCGCATGCGGATCGACATCAGGCGCTTGCGGATCAGGTCCGCTTGGCTGGGTTCCTTCATGCGGATGGCAACATCGGCCTCGCGCATGGGCAGATCAAGCACACGTTCTTCGAGCATGAGATCGATCTTCATCCCGGGGTATTTCTCGTAGAAGCGGGGCAGGCGGGGGGCGAGCCAGAGCGTGCCCAACCCCGTGGTTGTCGTGACGCGCAGTTCGCCAAACACACCTTCTTCGCTGTCCTTGATGCGCGCGGCGGCTGCGTCGAGGCGCTTGGTCATGGCGCGCGTGGCATCGAACAGAAGCTCACCCTGCTCGGTGAGGATCAGCCCCCGGGCGTGACGGTGAAAGAGGGTCGCAGCCAGCGATTCCTCCAACGCGCGGATCTGCCGTGAGACCGCGGATTGCGACAGGTGCAACGTATCGCCGGCATGGGTCAGACTGCCCGCGTCGGCGACGGCATGAAATATTCGCAGCTTGTCCCAATCCATAGCGTTGACCCCTCGTGATCTCCCCTAGGTTGGAGTAGACGATCCTATAACGCGCTGTCAGCCATTATTTGAGGCAGCCCCGAAATCCATCAGGGTTTGGGCTCCGATAGCACTTGGATGAGCGGCAGCAAGCCTTTACATACACGCGCAAGCAAGGAGCCGACCTCGACATGCGTGCCATCCTTACAGAGGGCAACCGCAAGCAACGTCATGTTGCACGGGATATATCGTATTCGCATTCTGCGGAAACGAAGAGCGGGCGTGCGCTTATCCGAGCCATGGAGAACGCCACCGGAAGGCTTCGCCTGATCCGGCGCGCCAAAGGCTATGAAATCGAAGTCGCTCAAGGCCGGGATTTCTGGGATGTGATGGTCAGCCGCTACGGGCTTTCGCTCGATCTGGTGGGTGGCAGCCTCGAGAATATTCCGCGAGAAGGTTCGCTCGTTATCGTGGCAAATCATCCCTACGGCATTCTCGATGGGTTGGTGTTGGGGCATATCCTGAGCTCGCTTCGCGGCGATTTCCGGATTTTGGCCAACAGCGTCTTCCGGCGCGCGGAGGAGCTGAACCGGGTGATCCTGCCGGTCTCTTTTGATGAGACGAAGGAAGCGGTGAAGCTCAATCTCGAGACACGCAAGAAAGCCTTGGACTATCTGAAGGAGGGTGGCGCCATCGGGATTTTCCCGGGTGGGACGGTCTCGACGGCGATGAAACCCTTTGGGCGTCCGCTTGATCCCGGTTGGCGCAGCTTCACGGCCAAGATGATCGCCAAATCAGGCGCGACAGTCGTGCCGATCTATTTTGATGGTCATAACTCGCGGCTCTTCCAGGTGGCCTCGCATCTGCATTTCACGCTGCGGATGGCGCTCCTTATAAAGGAGTTCAAATCCCGCGTGGATGAGCCGGTGAGGATTGTTGTGGGTGAGCCACTGCCACAGGCCGATCTCGAAGCCCGCGCCAAAGATCCAAAAGCAATGATGGAATACCTGCGGGCTTCCACCTATGCACTCAGCCCAGACCCCGTCGATGTCGGCAAGAGGGGTTTTGAGTTCGAAGAAAGACACCGCTAATGGCTATCGGCATTTTTGACTCTGGCCTGGGCGGTCTGACCGTTCTTGATGCCTGCGCGAAGCGGCTCCCTGATGTGCCGTTCAAATACTTTGCCGACAGCGCAAATGCGCCTTACGGGGTGCGCGATGCCGACGACATCTATGATCTGACGACGAAAGCGGTGGGGCGGCTTTTCGAAGAAGGCTGTGACCTCGTGATTTTGGCCTGCAACACGGCCTCTGCGGCGGCGCTGCGCCGGATGCAAGAGGGCTGGGTTCCGCGCGACAAGCGCGTTCTCGGCGTCTTCGTGCCCCTGATCGAGGCGCTGACCGAACGGCAGTGGGGTGATAACTCCCCCCCGCGCGAGGTCGATGTGAAACACGTGGCCTTGTTTGCGACACCCGCGACCGTGGCCTCTCGCGCTTTCCAGCGGGAGCTGGCCTTCCGCGCCATCGGCGTGGACGTCGAAGCCCAAGCCTGCGGCGGTGTGGTGGACGCCATCGAAGACGGGGATCTGATCCTCGCGGAAGCGCTTGTGAAGTCTCACGTGGATGCGCTGAAGCGGAAGATGCCCGATCCGGGTGCCGCGATCCTGGGCTGCACGCATTATCCGCTGATGGAAGCAGAGTTTCAGGCCGCGCTTGGCGCGGACGTAAAGGTCTATTCTCAGGCCAACCTCGTGGCTGAAAGCCTCGCCGATTATCTAGAGCGCCACCCCGAGATGCTGGGACAAGGGCAGGCGACGGGCTACCTAACGACCGGCGACGCGCAACGCGTGTCTGACCGCGCGACGCAGTTCCTGCGACGAAAGATCGAGTTCGCTCCAGCCTGATCTTTCCTTAAATGCTCGCCTTGAAAGGGCACCCTCATGTCGCACAAAGCCATCATCCTCGGCGCGTCCGGTTACACCGGCGCAGAACTCGTCCGGCTCATCTCTACCCACCCCTCCATCGATATCGTTGCGTTGTCGGCGGATCGGAAGGCGGGTATGGAGATGGCGGAGGTCTTCCCACATCTGCGTCACCTCGATCTGCCAAAGCTGCAGAAGATCGACGAGATCGACTTCAACCGCGCCAATATCGTGTTCTGCGCGTTGCCCCATGCCACGTCGCAGGCCGTGATCCGCACGCTGCCCGCGGATATCAAGATCATCGATCTCTCGGCAGACTTCCGGCTTCGGGACCCTGAGGCCTACGAGGCGTGGTACGGCAAACCGCATTCGGCAATCGATCTTCAGGAAGAGGCGGTCTACGGCCTCACCGAGTTCTACCGGGACGAAATCGAAGGCGCGCGCCTCGTTGCTGGCACGGGCTGCAATGCCGCTACGGGCCAATACGCGCTCAGGCCGCTGATTGAGGCCGGCGTAATCGACCTGGACGAAATCATCATAGACCTCAAAGCCGCCGTCTCTGGCGCGGGCCGGTCGCTGAAAGAGATGTTGCTCCACGCCGAGCTTTCCGAGAGCGTTGTACCTTACTCCGCAGGCGGCAAGCACCGGCATCTGGGCGAATTCGATCAAGAGTTCTCCAAGCTCGCGGGTCGGGAGGTGAAGGTTCAATTCACCCCACACCTTATCCCCGCAGATCGCGGTATCCTCGTGACGGCCTATGTCAAAGGCGATCCGAACGAGATCCACAAGACGCTGGCCGACGCCTATGGCGATGAGACTTTCTTGCAGGTGTTGCCGTTTGGCGAGCTGCCACAGATGAAGCACATCCGGGGCTCGAACTTCTGCCATCTGGGTGTTGCGGGGGACCGGCTGCCCGGCCGCGCGATCGTTGTGGCGGTGCTCGACAACCTGACCAAGGGCTCCAGCGGGCAAGCGCTTCAGAACGCGAACCTCATGCTCGGTGAAGAAGAGACGGCGGGCCTCACGCTCGCGCCCGTCTTTCCGTAGTGCGCGGGCTCAAAAAGAAACGGCGGATGCAGATCATCGCGCTGGCGCTCCTGTCTTTGATCGGGGCGACGTGGCTTATCGGCTACGCCTTTCAGGACGGGATCAACTTCTTCCGCGCGCCGTCGCAGATCGTGGCGGATCCTCCGGCGCCCAACGAGGTCTTCCGCATTGGCGGCCTCGTGGAAGAGGGCACGCTAGTGCGCGGGCAGGGCGAGGCCATCACCTTCAGCGTTACAGACGGCGGCGCGTCAGTGCCTGTCACCTATGTGGGTATCCTGCCGGACCTCTTTCGAGAGGGCGAAGGTATGGTGGGCACCGGCAGCTTCGTGAACGGTGTCTTCCAGGCGACCGAGATCCTCGCGCGCCACGATGAGACCTACATGCCCAAGGAAGTGATCGACGCCCTCAAGGAGCAGGGCATCTATCAAGAGCCCGACGCCTGATCCCTAAACTTTCCCTAAAGCATGCGCCTCTCCATGGGGACGCCGTTAACGGGCCTGCGGACGCATCCCCCTCAGTTCGTTAACAAATCGTGCCCATTTTCCGCCGCGTAGATGCGACGGAGGGCAAGATGCAGAGTGTCCGGCAAATCGCCGAAGAAATTGTCGACCGCGAGGGCGGCTACGTGAATGACCCCGACGATCCGGGCGGGGCCACGAACTTTGGTGTCACGATCCATACGATGCGCCGTTTGGGGCTCGACCTCGACGGAGACGGCCGCGTGACGAACGCGGATGTTCGTCGATTGTCCCGCGATCAGGCAGTCGACATCTTCCTGAAGCATTACTTCGAGAAACCGCGCATCGCGGAGCTGCCGCACCCGCTTCATGCCACCGTTTTTGACATGCAGGTGAACGCGGGTGGCAACGCGATCAAAATTCTGCAGCGTCTTCTGAATAAGATGGGCATCAAGGTCAGCGTCGATGGCGCGCTCGGGCCCAAAACGCTCGCTGCGGCGGCGCGCGCCATGACGGCTGCGCCAGATCACCTGGTCGATGCCTACGGGATCGAGCGCCGCAACTACTACTACGGGCTCGCCGACAGCCGCGCCAAGAGCCGCAAATACGCGCGCCGTCGCGATGGCGGGAAGGGCGGTTGGATCACACGCGCGGAGGAGTTCATCTCGCCGCGCTACCGTTTCACCGACCAGGAACACAAAGCGAGGGTAGCAAAATGGGGCTGATCGATACCTTTCTTGGCGCCTTCTTCGGGAGCGGGCGCAACGTAGTCAAAGAGACGGCCGAGGTCTTCCGGGTCAATGCCGAGAACTCCGCACAGCGTGAAGCATCCGCCCAGATGGCAGCGCTTCAGCAGCTCGCGGCAGAGTTTTCGAGGCCACGCCGGTCGGTCTTTGACACGATCGTAGATGCGCTGAACCGCATCCCGCGTCCGGCTATGGCTTTGGGCACACTCGGCCTCTTCGTGGCGGCGATGGTCGACCCGATCTGGTTCGCCTCGCGCATGCAGGGTGTGGCATTGGTGCCGGAACCGCTTTGGTGGCTGCTCGGCGCAATCGTTAGCTTCTACTTCGGCGCGCGCCATCAGCTAAAAGGACAAGAGTTCCAGAAATCGCTGGCCCAGACGCTGTCGCGCGTGCCCGTGGTTGTCGAAAACATCGGCGCGTTGCGCGAATTGGAAGAGCCTGAGTTCGGTCCTGCAGCAGCCGACGAGATCGATGAACCCACCGAGACCCAGCCCTCAGCGGTGCCAGAGCTCTTGGCTGGTGCGCCGTCCTCCTTTAGTGAGAATGCCGCCCTGCGGGACTGGGCGCTAACCCGCGCCTAAGGCTTCTGGTCGCCTCAGCGGGGGCGTATCCCTTTGACCTGACAAAGCTGCGACATGGTGCGCGAGGCGTGGAGGCTCGCGCCGCCATGGTCTATATATCCCCCATGATTGTAGAGCTTGGACACTTCGCGCTGATCCTCGCCTTCGGGCTGGCCGTCTTTCAGAGTATTGTGCCTTTGGTCGGTGCGCATCGACGAATGCCGGGCTGGATGGCCGTGGCGGAGCCTGCGGCCGTGCTGCAGTTCCTGCTCGTTCTCTTTTCCTTTGCCGCGCTGACCTATGCCTTTGTCACTTCTGACTTTTCGCTCAAGCTCGTGGCCGACAACTCCCACACGTTGAAGCCGATGCTTTACAAGGTGACGGGCGTTTGGGGGAACCATGAGGGCTCGCTTCTTCTGTGGATCCTGATCCTGTCACTCTTTGGTGCCATGGCCGCGTGGTTCGGCACTGGCCTGCCCGATACGCTGCGGGCGCGGGTGCTTGGGGTGCAGGGATCTGTGGGCGTGGCTTTCTTGGCCTTCGTGATCTTCACATCGAACCCGTTCCTGCGCTTGGCCAACCCGCCTCTGAATGGCACGGATCTGAACCCGCTGCTGCAAGACCCCGGGCTCGCCTTTCATCCGCCGTTTCTCTACCTCGGCTATGTTGGCCTCTCGCTGACCTTTTCCTTCGCGGTCGCCGCGCTCCTCGAAGGGCGTGTGGATGCTGCTTGGGCGCGCTGGGTGCGGCCATGGGCGCTTGCGGCCTGGCTCTTCCTGACGATCGGTATCGCTCTGGGTTCCTGGTGGGCGTATTACGAGCTCGGGTGGGGCGGTTTCTGGTTCTGGGATCCGGTGGAGAATGCCTCCTTTATGCCGTGGCTTCTGGCGGTGGCGCTCCTGCATTCGGCCATCGTCGTTGAGAAACGCGAGAGCCTGAAAGCCTGGACGATCCTCCTTGCGATCCTCGCATTTGGCTTTTGCCTCATCGGTGCGTTCATCGTGCGATCTGGTGTGCTGACCTCGGTCCACGCCTTCGCCAATGACCCGGACCGTGGCGTTTACCTGCTCGCCATCACCGGTCTCTTCACCGGCGGGGCTCTGACGCTCTTTGCCGGACGCGCGCCGATCATGGCGGGGCGCGGCGTCTTTGGCGTCGTCAGCCGTGAGAGCGCGCTCGTCACAAACAACATCCTCCTCGCGGTTTCCTGCCTCGTGGTCTTTGTGGGCACGATCTGGCCTCTGGTAGCGGAGCTCTTCTTTGACCGGAAGCTCTCCGTTGGGCCGCCGTACTTCAACATCGCTTTCACGCCCTTCATGATCGCCCTCGCGCTGATCTTGCCGGTGGGGTCGATCCTACCGTGGAAGCGGGCCAAGCTGACGCGCGTTGCGGGCAAAGTGAAATACGTGGCGTTCCTTGCGGTGGCGCTCGGGGCGCTCGTGTGGGCCATGCAAACGGGCCGCAGCGCCGTGGGGCCGCTTGGTGTGGCGCTGGGTGTCTGGCTGGTCGCAGGCGCTGTGAAGGAGCTTTGGGAGGGGGGCGGCAAACGTTTCATCGGTCTTAAACGGCTTCCCGGCGCGGACTGGGGCAAGGCCGTCGCCCATTCCGGCCTTGGCATCACGACCTTCGGTGTGGCCGCCCTCGTGGCGTGGCAGGTGGAAGATATCCGCGTGGCACAAGTCGGTGAAACCTTCACAGTCGAACGCTACGAGATCACGCTTGAAGATGTCCGCGAAATTGAGGGGCCGAATTACATCGCCACTCAGGCCGTGCTTGGCGTGTCGCTCAATGGTCGCGATTTGGGCGAGCTGCGTCCCGAGCGGCGCATCTACCCTGTCGCGGGTATGCCCACGACCGAGGCCGCGATCCGCAACGGTGTTCTGCGCGATGTCTACCTCGTCATTGGCGAACCTCAGGCGAACGGGGGCTGGGCGGTGCGCAGCTTTATCAAACCCTACGCCAACTGGATCTGGGCCGGTGCGATCATCATGGCACTGGGCGGCGCGATTTCTCTTATGGATCGCCGCCTGAGGGTGGCCGCTGGTGCTGCCAAGGCGCCAGCGCGGGTGCCTGCGGAATGAGGTGGCTTGCGCTGGTTTTCTGCCTAATCGCGGGCACGGCGATTGCAATCGAGCCTGATGAGGTGCTGGAAGATCCCGCGCTTGAGGCCCGCGCGCGGGATCTCAGCCAAGGGCTCAGGTGCCCGGTCTGCCAAAATGAGAGCATTGACGAGAGCCGCGTGCCCGTCGCCAAGGACCTGCGCCTTCTTGTGCGCGAAAGGCTTCTTGCGGGCGACAGCGACGATGAGGTCCTCGCATATGTGGTGGCGCGCTATGGCGAATTCGTCCTGCTTCAGCCCAACACAGGCGGCGCTAACCTGCTCCTGTGGGGGATCGGACCGGCGGCTTTGATCCTAGCCCTCGGAGGATTTGTCTTCGCGCGACGTAGCAGGGCGACCGAGGAGCCCTTAAGTGACGCAGAGGAAGCACGCCTCAAGGCCCTCCTAGAGGACGACTGAGCCTTCCGTTCACCAATCTCGCGCCCTAGAAAGGTGCAAAGCGGAAAGGCTCACCATGGACTATCAGAACATCAAATATCGTGATCGCGATGGGCTTGTGACGATCACGCTGGATCGCCCCGACGTCATGAACGCGCTCAACGCGCAGATGCGGGCCGAGATTACCCATGCTGTAAAGACGGCGAGCCGTTCTGCGCGCGTCATCGTGTTGACGGGCGCCGGGCGCGCGTTCTGCTCGGGCCAAGACCTTGGGACCGGCGGCAATGCCGCGAACCTCGATCTGGAGCGGACGCTGCGCGACGAATATGTGCCGATGATCGAGGCCATCGTGAACGCGCCGGTGCCTACCATTTCCGCCGTGAACGGTGCAGCAGCGGGAGCGGGCGCCAACCTCGCACTGGCCGCTGACGTGGTGATCGCGGCTGAGAGTGCCTTTTTCCTGCAGGCCTTCACGCGCATCGGGCTTATCCCAGACGCGGGCGGCACGTGGCTCCTGCCGCGTCAGATGGGGCTGGCGAAAGCCATGGGCGCGGCTCTTTTTGCTGACCGCATTAGCGCCAAACAGGCAAGCGACTGGGGCATGATCTGGGAAGCCGTGCCTGACGATGTCTTTGTAGAGCATTGGAAGGCCCGCGCCGCGCACCTCGCGAAGGGCCCGACGCTCGCCTACCAGCATATCAAGACCGCCATGCGCGCCTCTGGTGCGAACTCGCTCGAAGACCAGCTGACGCTTGAAGCGCGTCTTCAGGGCGAATGCGGCGACAGCCGCGACTTCAAGGAAGGCGTGACCGCCTTCACGCAAAAGCGCCCCGCGATTTTTGAGGGGCGCTGAAGGTCTTGCAGGTTGTAAGGCGCCGTTGCTCCGGCGCCTCTAACGCTTACTTGCGTGCGCGGCGCACGGCTGCGAGGCCACCAAGAGCGGCAAGCAACAGCAGACCGCCCGCTGGGAGCGGCACAGGCGCAGAGGCTACAGCTTTGAAAGAGCCCTGAGCGTCTGCAGTACTCTTGTAGACGAAATTGAAGAAGCTGTCGCCAAACTCAACAATGATGTTGGCGCTGTCAAAGAGGGAGCAGTTTTCTGCGTTTGAGCTGCAGCCAAAGAAAAGAAGGTCATCCGTTTCGAAGAAGGCGAAGTCGGTGAACGACGCGCTCAGGCCGTCGGCCGCGATGGTGCCAGCCGCAAAGTTCACGTCCGTGAAGGAGAAGCTACCAAAGGTGCCGCTGACGGTGATGTCGGCCGTGATATCGAGTGCATCGAAGCTCTCGCCCGCGCCGACGTTGATATCGAGCGTGCCAACAGCGCTGGCTGTTTTGTCGTCTGCTTTTGTCAGATTTGTGTCGACGGTTGAATCACCGGTCCAAGAGAAGTCGAACGTTAGTGCGGTAGATGAGCTTGCCGAAAGAAGTACTGCTAGCGCTGCAGCGCTGATTGACGAGTATTTCATGATGCCCTCGCTTTCTGTGACGTGATAGTACGCGCGGCAAACGAAACTGCAAAGAAATTTATTAACGAATACTCTCTGTTTCCAGTCCGTCGCTAGTTCGCCGAGGACGGTCAGATTGTTTTTGATTTCGCGCTAATCTCGCCTGAATTATGCCACCGGTTGCATTGGCGGTCCGCCGTTCTCAAAGACCGCATGGTCTCAGGCTGTGGTGGCCTGACCGAGAGTGTAGCTGATATCAGCATTGCCGAGGGTCACGTCGGTGGCCGCCACGCCCGCGATCTGTGCGATCACGATGCCATTGGCGAAAACGAGGGCGCCGAAACTCTCAGTGTCGTCGAGTACGGTGACGAGGGGGCGTTCATTACCCTCGAGGTAGGACACCTCGATCCGGTCGCGGCCCGGTTCGTAGTCGGTGATTTGGGTTGGGGCAGGGCTGTCGCCGAGCGCCGGGTCAAAGTGAAGCTCGAACGTGTCGTAGCCATCGCCGCCGGTGCCGATGTCTCCGGCCCCGAGAGACAACGTGTCGGCTCCCGCGCCGCCGTTCAGGATATCGACGTCCGTGTCATGAACGGCCATAAGCTCTGGGAAGGCCGCCGGGTTCGGCGTGATGTCTTGGCCTTCGCGAATGGCTTCTTCCAGCGCGATGGCCGCCTCGAAATCATACTCGCCTTCAAGCACGAGGCCTGCGTGGAGTTCGTCGTTGCCGATGCCGCCGTCGACAGTGTCAGCACCTTCGCCTGCTACGAGCACATCAGCCCATGTGCCGCCGTCGAGTGAATCATCGCCGGCACCGGCTTCGATCTGGTCTGCGCCAGCCTCGCCGATCAGCGTGTCGTCGCCTTCGCCACCGATGATGACGTCCGACCATTCCTGTCCGTTGATCTGATCGTCGCCTTCTTCGCCGAAGATGATGTCTTGGCCGGGGCCACCGTTGACGGTGTCATTGCCAGCGCCCGCGATCACGTTGTCGGCGCCTGTGCCCGCATTGATCAGGTCATCGCCGCCTGCGCGAACGATGGTGTCTTCGCCCTCGGTGCCTTCACCAAATTCGTCCCCCGCGCCGCCAAACAGCAGCGAGGCAAGGCCGATGGCCCCCAAAAGAGGAATGAGAAGAAGTGGATCCAGCATCGTTGCCCCCAACGTACCCCAAAGAAATAAGGCCGGCGTGAGCCAGCCTTATTCGCAATTAACACACCATTTGAGGCGTAATTGAGGCGGCGCTTACCGGTCCTCGATGTCTACGTAGTCGCGCACCGTTTCGCCGAGATACAGCTGACGCGGGCGACCGATCTTGTTCTGTGGATCGGCGATCATTTCCTTCCACTGGGAGATCCAGCCAACCGTCCGGCTCACGGCGAAGATCGGCGTGAACATGGAGGTCGGGAAGCCCATCGCCTCGAGGATGATGCCGGAATAGAAGTCCACGTTCGGGAAGAGCTTCTTCTCCGCGAAATACGGATCCTCCAGCGCGGCTTTCTCGAGCGCTTTGGCGACCTGCAGCTTCGGGTTGTTCTCAACGCCCAGAAGCTCCAGCACTTCGTCGGCGCTCTGCTTCATGACCTTCGCGCGGGGGTCGAAGTTCTTGTAAACGCGGTGGCCGAAGCCCATCAGGCGGAACGGATCGTTCTTGTCCTTGGCGCGGGCGATGAATTCCGGGATGCGATCGACGGAGCCGATTTCTTCCAGCATCTCAAGGCACGCCTGGTTCGCGCCACCGTGGGCCGGGCCCCAGAGGCAGGCGATGCCGGCTGCGATACAAGCGAAGGGGTTCGCACCGGACGACGAGGCAAGGCGCACTGTGGAGGTGGAGGCGTTCTGTTCGTGGTCGGCGTGCAGCGTGAAGATACGGTCCATCGCGCGCTCAAGGATCGGGTCGAGCACATAGTCCTCGGCAGGCACCGCAAAGCACATCCGCAGGAAGTTGCCCGCGTAGGAGCAATCGTTGCGCGGATAAACGAAGGGCTGGCCTATGTGGTACTTGTAGGCCCAGGCCGCGATCGTGGGCATCTTTGCGATCAGGCGATGCGTCGCGATCTCACGCTGGCGCGCGTCGGCGATATCGGTGGAGTCGTGGTAGAACGCAGACATCGCGCCCACGACACCGACCATGATCGCCATCGGGTGCGCGTCCCGGCGGAAACCCCGGAAGAAGTTCTGCATCTGCTCATGCAGCATCGTGTGACGCGTGATCGTGTTCTCAAACGTCTCGAGCTGCTCGGCGGAGGGCAGGTAGCCGTACAGCAGCAGGTAGCAGACCTCGAGGTAATGCGATTTCTCAGCGAGCTGATCGATCGGGTAACCGCGGTGCAAAAGCTCGCCCTTGCCGCCATCGATGAAGGTAATGGTAGAATCGCACGAGGCCGTCGACGTGAAGCCGGGATCGTAAGTGAAAACCCCGCCGTCGGCGTAGAGGCGTCGAATATCGATCACATCTGGCCCGGCTGTGGGCGAGTGGACCGGCAATTCCAACGACTTGTCACCGATGGTCAGCGTGGCTGTCTTGATCCCGTCTTTCATGGCGTTCTCCGATTTCCCCATTTGCGTAGCGCAGCATCGGACCGCCTCGTGACGCTCAAGCGTCAGTGGGCGGCGTCCGCAATTCGGGCAATGGATTCGTCCCGCCCGAGCACCAACATCATATCATAGACACTCGGAGTGACGCTGCGCCCAGCAAGTGCTGCTCTCAAAGGGGCAGCCAGCTTGCCGAATTTGATGCCTTGCGCCTCGGCGAAACCCGCCATCAGCGCCTCCAAGCTTTCTCGCGTCCAGCTACCAGTTTGCAGCTGCGGCGTCAATTCGGACAGTATACGACGGGATACATAATCAAGCGATTTTGCGGCCTTGTCATCTGGCGTGATCGGGCGGCTTACGGTGATATAGTGAGCTTTATCAAGCAGTTCCGGGAATGTCTTCGCGCGCTCTTTGAGCGATCCCATTCCTTTCGCCATGAGGCTCTGTTGTGCGTCGGTCAACGCTTCTCGCCCTGAGGTTGCAAGAAAGGCACCGAGCTCTTGCAGCAACGCGGCATCCTCGGCGGCGGCAATGTGCTGACCTGAGAGATTTTCGAGCTTTTTGAAGTCGAACCGGGCTGGCGACTTGCCGATGCCAGGCAGGTCAAACCAGCTCAGCGCCTGAGCGTCGCTAAAGAACTCGTCGTCCCCGTGGGACCATCCGAGCCGCGCGAGGTAGTTGCGCATGGCGGCCGCCGGGTAGCCCATGTCGCGGTATTCCTTGACGCCGAGCGCGCCGTGGCGCTTCGACAGCTTCTTGCCATCGGGGCCGTGGATCAGCGGGATGTGAGCGTAGACGGGCAGCGGCCAGCCCATCGCGTGGTAGATGTGGCTCTGACGCGCGGCGTTGTTGAGGTGGTCATCGCCCCGGATCACATGGGTGACGCCCATGTCATGGTCATCGACGACCACGGCCAGCATGTAGACGGGTGTGCCGTCCGAGCGCAGCAGGATCATGTCATCGAGGTTGGAGTTCGGGAACGTGACCGAGCCCTGAACTTCGTCTTCGATGATCGTCTCACCGTCCTGCGGCATGCGCAGACGGACCACGAAGGGCGCATCCGGGTGCGTCGAAGGATCAGCATCGCGCCATGGGCTGCGGAACAGGGTCGAGCGCCCTTCGGCCTTGGCGGCTTCACGGTAAGCTTCGATCTCCTCCTGGGTGGAGAAGCACTTGTAGGCATGCCCGCCGTCGAGCAGCGCGTGAGCCACCTCCGCGTGGCGCCCGGCGCGTTCGAACTGGCTCACGGCCTCGTCGTCATAGTCAAAGCCCAACCACTCCATACCGCGCAGGATCGCGTCTGTGGCCTCGGGCGTGGAACGCGCGCGGTCCGTGTCCTCGATCCGCAGTAAGAACTTGCCGCCGCGGGCGCGGGCATAAAGCCAGTTGAAAAGCGCAGTGCGCGCCGTGCCGATGTGCATATAGCCCGTGGGCGAAGGGGCGATCCGGGTGACAACAGACATGAGGGCTCCGTCAAAGCTTCCAAAGAGTTAACGTTTCGCTAACCAACTGCCGCCTAGACTTTCCGAAAGGCCTTAGGGGGCAATGTGTGTTCTTAGCCGCGGCATTTGACACGGGAGCGCAGGCGCTGCAACGGCAGCGCGGGCACCTGATAACTTTTGCCCCGGTTTTCCTCGCAATTGGCATCGGCGCTTACTTCTCGGCAGACACGGAACCGGCGCGCGCACTCTATGGCGTGGCGATCGCCGTCTTGTTCGGCGCCGCGGGTGCCGCACATGTTTTCAGGCACACGCTTGGGCCCGCGTTCGCGGCGCTAGCCCTTGTCGCGCTTGGCTTTGCGCTCGCTGGCGTGCGGGCGCACACCTTAGGCGGACCTATCATCGATTTTCGGTACTACGGCGGCATCGAAGGGCGGGTCGTCGCCATTGATCGATCCGCCTCCGACAAGGTGCGCCTGACGCTCGACCGGGTGCGCCTTGACCGGATGGAGCCTTGGGAAACGCCGACGCGGGTGCGGGTCTCGCTTCATGCACAGGAGGGCATGCCCGTGCCGCTGCCGGGGTCTCACGCGATGGTGACGGGCTTTCTGTCTGCGCCTCCGTCACCGGCTGAGCCTCACGGCTTTGATTTTGAACGCCACGCCTGGTTTCAGGAGCTGGGTGCGGTTGGCTATGCGCGCAGCCCTGCCGTGACCTTCTCACCGCCCGAGAGCGGGGCCGCGCTCTTTATCTTTCGGAACCGCATGGCGCTTAGCGCGGCCATCCAGGCCCGCATTCCCGGGGACGCAGGCGCAGTGGCAGCGGCGGTGACAACTGGTGACCGATCGGGCATGGACGAGGACGTGGTTCTTAGCCTCAGGCGATCGAACCTTGCGCATCTCCTTGCCATCAGCGGCCTGCATATGGGGCTGCTGACGGGCTTTGTGTTCGGGCTTGTGCGCTTTGCGTTGGTTTTGCATCCCACCGTGGCGCTGACGTGGCCCACGCGAAAGATCGCGGCGGCCGCCGCTTTGGTCGCGGGGGCGGGGTATCTGGCACTCTCTGGCGGGGCCGTGGCAACGGAGCGTGCGTTTATCATGGCTGCCGTCGTTTTCGGGGCCGTCATTGTTGGGCGTCGCGCGCTCACCTTGCGCGCCGTGGCGCTTGCAGCGCTCATCGTTTTGGCCTTGCAGCCAGAGGCGTTGCTCGGCCCCGGGTTCCAGATGTCTTTTGCGGCCACAACGGCGCTGGTGGTGACGTTTCGGTGGCTGTCGTCGAACGACATGATGGGATTGCCGCGCTGGCTCAGGCCGTGGGCGTCCCTCGTGATCTCATCTGCCATTGCTGGTGCCGCGACGGCGCCGTTTGCGGCCGCTCATTTCAATATCGTGTCCTATTATGGCTTGGTGGCGAACCTGCTGTCGGTGCCGATCATGGGCGCCATCGTAATGCCCGCCGCCGTGCTGGCGGTGGTTCTTGCGCCGCTCGGCCTGTCCTTTATTCCGCTCTGGTTGATGGAGCAGGGCCTCAAGTGGATCCTGTGCGTGGCGCAGGAGGTCTCATCCCTCGAGGGCGCGGTCGGGCGCGTTTCAGCCCCCGGACCTGAGACATTGCCGCTGATCACTTTGGGGGCGCTCTTGATTATTCTCTGGCGGGGGCGGGAGCGTTGGGTGGGCTTGGCGCCTGTTGCTCTGGCCTTTGGGCTCTGGGCCATCGCGGAACGTCCGGCGCTTCTCATTTCGCCCACGGGGGGGCTCGTTGGCCTGATGGAGGCGGGCGAGAGGCATCTGTCGAAGGAGAAAGGTGACGGCTTCGTTGCCAGGAGCTGGCTCGAGAATGACGCGGATGACGCCGATCAAAGTACGGCGTTTCAGCGCGGGGACGGGCCGCGCATGACGCTTGGCGATCATCAGTTCCTTCACCTCACCGGCAAGCGTGCGCGCGAGGCGAGCTGCGCAGGCGCGGTCATTCTTGTGTTGAACGATGAACCCGAGGGCACGCTGCAGTGCGAGGCGATCACCCCGAGCAGCCTTCGGGAGACAGGCGCGATTGCCTTCACGCTTCAAAACGCAGCCCTCCAAAAGCTAACGGCCCGTGAGGTCACGGGCCGCAGGCTTTGGAATGATCGTGATGTGAGGGCGCGCTACCCGTAGGTGCGGATGAGCCCTACAAGGCAGCCCTGAACGGCGACCTGATCTTCGGAGTACATGCGCGTCTCGTAGGCGGGGTTTGCCGCCTCAAGTGCGATGGTGGAGCCGCGACGGCGGTAGCGCTTAAGCGTCGCCTCTTGGCCTTCGACGAGCGCTACGACAATGTCGCCATTGTCAGCGCTCGACGTCTCGCGGATCACGACGATGTCGCCATCGTTGATCCCGACATCGATCATCGAGTCGCCCTTAACCTCAAGCGCGTAGTGTTCGCCTTTGCCACCCAGCATGTTGCCGGGGACGGCGACGTGGGAATGCGCGTGAGAAATCGCCTCAATCGGCACACCGGCCGCAATCTTGCCCATCACCGGAAGCTCGACCGCGCCGATTGCTTCCACGTTCATGGCATTCGACGGCGTGCTATCGGGCCGATCGCCATCAATCACCTTAGGGTTGAAACCTGCGGGGGCGGCGGGCGGCGCCACACCATCAGGCAGGCGAACAATCTCGATCGCGCGGGCCCGATGAGCCATGCGGCGAATAAAGCCACGCTCTTCCAGCGCCGTAATCAGGCGGTGAATCCCAGATTTCGACCTTAGATCAAGGGCTTCCTTCATCTCATCAAAGCTCGGCGGCACACCATCGCGCTGCAGCCGCTTGTGGATGAACATCAGAAGATCTTTTTGCTTTTGGGTCAGCATAAGCTCGGCCTCCCTAATGGGCGTTTTACATATGTTCTATAGATGTTCTCTTTTCGTGTCAACTCTGAGCGAGTTGTATAAATTCTACGGGATCGCCAGCTTTGAAGGGCCCATTACGGGGTTCGACGATGGCCAAGGCGTTGGCGCCGGCCAGAACATTCAGAAGACCGCTGTCTTGGCGCTGAGCAACCGTGAGGCGACCATCTTCCAAGCGGGCGCGCATATAGTGGGCGCGGGGGCCGTTCTGGGGAAGGTCATGGGCAAGAGGCGCGCGTTGGCGCGCCCGTGGCGCAGCAGGCAGGCCTTGCATGGCTGCGACGACAGGCTTCAGGAAGATTTCCCCGCAGACCATGGCGCTGACCGGATTGCCGGGGAGGCCGATGACGGGCGTGTCCCCGACCTTGCCGGCCATAAGGGGTTTGCCCGGTCGCATGGCGACTTTGTAGAACGATTGCTCGAGCCCTGCGTTGCCCACGACGTCGCGCACGATGTCATGATCCCCCACGGAGGCGCCACCGATGGTCACGATCAGGTCCGCTCCGCGCGCAAACCGCAGGGCAGAGCTGAGACTATCCGCCGTGTCGCGCGCAATCGGCAGGATGCGCGGGATGGCCCCCACGCTTTCAAGAAGCGCGGCCAGGCCAAATCCGTTTGAGGAGATGATCTGATCGTCGGCAGGGCTTTCGCCGGGCATGACCAGTTCGTCCCCATTCGCGATCAGCGAAACGGTCGGCCGGCGCGTTACAAGCACCTCAGGCGCGTTCATCGCCGCCAGCAGGGCCACGTCCGAGGGCGTTAGCCGTCGCGGTGTGCTCAGCGTATGGCCTTCCTCGAAATCCTGACCGCGCTTGCGGATGTTGGCGCCGGAGGGGCTGGCCTCGGTAAGGGTGATCTGGTCACCGCTGCGCGTGACGTTTTCCTGAATTTCGACGTGGTTGGCCCCGTCGGGGATCGGTGCGCCGGTAAAGATGCGAACGGCCTGACCCTTAGAGACCGTGCCTGCAAAGGCGCCTCCAGCCGCTGATTCCCCGATCACGTCCAACCGTAGGCCCGTCTGGGCGTCTTCGGCCCGGATCGCATAGCCGTCCATCGAAGAGGCAGCAAAAGGCGGCTGCGCGCGCACGGCACTTGGTGACGCCACCATCACACGGCCTGCCGCGCGGCGCAGGGACACCACTTCCTGTGGTAGCGGGGACGTCAGCTCGAAAAGAGCGTTCAGCGCTTCTTCAACGCTGATCATGTCGCCTCATAACGGCCTGATTTGCCGCCTTCTTTCAGCAGAACTCTCAAGCCATCCACCTGCATGGCCTTATCGACGGCCTTGAGCATGTCATAAAGCGTCAGGGCCGCGATCGAGGCCGCGGTCAGCGCCTCCATTTCCACTCCGGTCTGGCCCGTGGTTTTGACAGTGGCCTCCACGCGCACCCGGCTGTTCGCCTCATCCGCTGTGAGCTCGATGGCCACTTTGGTGATGGGTAGCGGGTGGCAGAGCGGGATCAGCGCTGACGTCTGTTTGGCGGCCATGATCCCGGCGAGGCGGGCCGTTCCCAGCACATCGCCTTTCTTGGCGGTTCCCGCGAGCACGTGCGCCATGGTGGCTGCGGCCATATGAACAAAGCACTCAGCCCGCGCGAGGCGGTCGGTGACGTCCTTATCGGAGACATCCACCATGTGGGCCTGGCCTGCGCCGTCAAAGTGGCTGAGCCCGCTCATACTGGCGATGCCGTCACCGGGTTGGCGAGGATCTTGCGGGTGGCGGCGGTCACGTCTTCCTGCCGCATCAGGCTTTCCCCGATGAGGTATGTGCGTGCGCCATAGCGGGCGAGGTCGGCAAGGTCGCCGGGCGTGAAGAGCCCGCTCTCGGCCACGAGGTGTCGTTCCGGTTCAGCCAGCCGTGCGAGGCGCTTGGTGGTGTCGAGCGACACCTCAAAGGTGTTGAGATCGCGGTTGTTGACGCCAAGGAGGGGGGATTTCAGCGCCGCAGCGCGCTCCAGCTCTTCCTCGTTGTGCACTTCGATCAGCGCGTCCATGCCCCAGGACGTCGCCGCATCTTCAAGCTCCAGCGCCTGAGCGTCGGAGACCGAGGCCATGATGATCAGAATGCAATCGGCACCCCAGGCGCGCGCTTCGGCGACTTGGTAGGTGTCGTACATGAAATCCTTGCGCAGCGCGGGCAGGGCGCATGCTTCGCGCGCTTGGGTCAGGAAGTCGGGGGCACCTTGGAAGCTCGGCGTGTCAGTGAGAACGGAAAGGCAGGTCGCGCCGCCTGCTTCGTAAGCCTTCGCCAGCGTTGCCGGATCGAAATCTTCGCGGATGAGGCCTTTGGACGGGCTCGCCTTTTTGATCTCAGCGATGAGGCCGTAGGCTTCTCGGGCGGCCTCCATCACCGCTTTGGAGAAAGGGCGCACGGGGCCGGCTTCGCGCGCAGCGGACTCGACCGCCTCTAGCGATCGCTCGGCCTTAGCCGCCGCGATTTCTTCGAGCTTGTATGCCTTGATCTTCTCTAGGATCGTCGGGGTGCTCATGCCGCGCCTTTCGTGATCTGGGCCAAGCCGTCGACCTTGGCTTTCGCGTTGCCGCTGTCGATGCTTTCTGTAGCCATTTCAACGCCCTCCGTGAGGGAGCTCACCTTATCAGCCACGAGAAGCGCTGCGGCAGAGTTCAAGAGAACCGCATCGCGGTAGGCGCTTTTCTCGCCGCCAAGCAGGGCCGCGAAAGCCTTGCCGTTCTCCTCGGGCGTGCCGCCCAGGATCTCCGCGAAACGGTGCACGGGCAGGCCCGCCTCCTCAGGGTGAACCTCGCGGGAGGTGATTTTGTCGTCCTTGAGCACAGCCACAGCCGTCGGGCCGGAGATCGAGATCTCGTCCGTGCCATCGGACCCATGCACCAGCCACGCGGCCTCGGACCCAAGCTCCTGCAAAGTCTCGGCCATGGGGAAGATCAGGTCGGGCGCAAAGGCGCCGGTGAGCTGCCGCTTTACTCCCGCCGGGTTCGTCAGCGGCCCTAGGATGTTGAAGATCGTCTTGGTGCCGAGCTCTTGGCGAACAGGCATGACGTATTTCACAGCTGGGTGGTGCATGGGGGCCATTATAAAGCCGATGCCCACCTCGTTGATAGCGCGTTCGACGACCTCGGCGCCGACCATCACGTCGATGCCCATCTGTCCGAGCGCGTCTGCGGCACCGCTCTTTGAACTCAGATTGCGGTTGCCGTGCTTGGCCACCGGCACACCGGCACCGGCTACAACAAAGGCCGACGCGGTAGAAATATTGAGCGTGCCCATCCCGTCACCGCCCGTGCCCACGATGTCCATCGCGCCTTCGGGTGCAGACACCGGCACGCATTTCTCACGCATCACAGCAGCGGCAGCGGCGTATTCGGCGACACTTTCGCCACGCGCCCGTAACGCCATCAGCAAGCCGCCCATCTGTGCGGGCGTGGCCGTGCCAGTGAACATCTCTTCAAAGGCAGCTTGAGCTTGCGCGCGGGACAAGGGACCTTCGGATGCCGCAAAGATCAGCGGCTTCATGGCGTCGCTCATGCGGGCACCTTCATCTCGTTGAGGAAATTCTGCAGCAGCGCGTGGCCGTGCTCAGAGGCAATGCTCTCAGGGTGGAACTGCACGCCGTGGATCGGCAGCTCCTTGTGTTGAAGGCCCATGATGGTGCCATCCTCCAGCTCTGCGGTGATCTCGAGCGTGTTGGGCAGGGTCTCGCGATTTACGACGAGCGAATGGTAACGCGTGGCCTTCAGCGGCGAGGGGAGCCCGGCGAAGAGGCCTTTGCCACTGTGCTGCATCTCACCCATCTTGCCGTGCACGATCTCCGAATGACGCTCCACCTTGCCGCCGAAGGCTTGGCCTATCGTCTGGTGCCCAAGGCACACGCCCATCAGCGGCGTCTTCGTCTCGGCAGCGGCCTCGGTGATGGCCAGGCAGATGCCCGCTTGATCGGGGTCACAGGGCCCAGGCGAAAGCAAAATGCCTGCCGGGTTCATGGCCATGGCCTCTTGCACATCAAGCGCATCGTTGCGTTTGACGACGATCTCGGCACCGAGTTCGCCGAGATAGTGCACGAGGTTGTAGGTGAAACTGTCGTAATTATCGATCAGGAGCAGCATCTTCAGCACATCCACGGGAGAATTGGGCTATCCGGGTACCCCCGGATCGCGATATAGATGCAGGCGAGCAGCAAGGGGCGTCAAGGCGAAAGACCATGATGCCACTCGCAAGGCGCCACGCATGCTTGGGGGGGCGAGCGGGGCAAAGGCGTTTAGATGAGACGGGCACATCATGGGTCGGGGCATACTTTTTGGAGCTTTGTGGGGGTTTCTCCTCGGGGGCATCGTGTTGGCGGTCGCGTCGCTCTTGGGCGAAGTACCGGGGCGCAGCGCGCCGCAAGCCAGCCAACTCGAGGTGCCGGCTGGATCGGGCTTTGACCAATTCGGTGTGGACGTGCCCGTGGCACCGCCTGCAATCCAGCCGCCAGCCGAGCCACAGAGTTCCGCGCCCCTCGTAACTGCGCCAGAAGCACCTGTTGCGCCTTCGCTGAGCGGTGACGTGACCTCTTCAGCCTCGATCCCGCAAACTGGCGGGGTGGAGGTCCTCGCACAGCCGCCCGCGGGCGCATCAGACAGTGGCGTTGTCTTGCGTGCTGAAACCGCACCTGTGGGTGATGCGAATACCGGCATCAGCACGCCCACAGCAGAACCCGCGCCTGAGACGAGTTCGGCGCCCGCAGCCCCCATCGAGGTGGCCGAGCCTAAACCTGCACCTGAGCCTGAGCCTGAGCTTGCAGCGGCACCTGAAGAAACTACCGCGACGGAAGACGAAGCCCCTCAGGAAGAAGAGCCTACCGTAGCCGCCGAGGTGCCAGCTGCACCTGAAGAGGAGGCGCCTGAGGAAGAGGTGGCGGCAGTTGAGCCCGTTACCGAGCCCGTTACCGAGACCGAACCTGAGGCGACCGAAGCTGCTCCAACGCAGCGCCCTCAAGCCACCGCAGGCGGGTTCGGGAACCGTGCGAACGGGGTCACCGTCAATCGCCTCACCGACAGCCAGCAGGCCGAGGAAAAGGTCGAAACAGCCACCGATGTCGAACCTCAAGACCCGCGTGCGATCATCCGAAACGCGATGACGGACGACTGGGCGGGCCCAGATGACCGGCCGCTGGTATCCTTCATCCTGATCGATGAGGCCGGCGACGCAGCCCTTCTTGGCGCCCTTGGTAGCTTTGATGGACCGCTCACCTTTGCGCTGCCTGCGACGGCGAGCCAGGCCGCGCGCGATCGCTACCGCAATGCGGGGCACGAAATCGTTGTGATTGCCGATATCCCAGAAGCCGCGCAGCCTAGCGATATCGAGGTGGTCATGGAAGGCTCTATGATCGCTGTGCCTGAAGCTGTGGCCGTGCTTGACGGCACGCTCAGCGGCTTTCGCGGTGATCGCCGTGTGGCAGAGCAAGTTGTTGATATTCTGGGCGCTTCTGGCCACGGCATGGTGACTGTGGCGCAAGGGCTGGACGCGGCCTCGCAGATTGCTGGCCGCGAAGGCGTGCCGTCCGGCACGATCTACCGTGACCTCGATGCCCAGGGGCAAAACAACTCCGTCATCCGCCGGTTCCTCGATCAGGCGGCGTTCCGTGCCCAGCAGGAGGGCCAGGTGATCCTTCTTGGCCGTCTCAAGGCCGAAACGATCTCCGCACTGCTGATCTGGCACCAGCAGGACCGCGCTAGCCGCGTGAACCTCGCACCGCTCTCAGCGGTCCTTTTGGCCGAGTAAGCGCGCCCTTCGAACTCCCCATCGCTGCCCCGCTTTTGCCCCATTCTCATGGTGTTTTAGCGGGGACATGAATGGCTAACGGTGGGGACCATGGCCGATACTTTTGCTTCACGCTCCTTCTGGGGCGAGCTTTGGCGCTACGGCGCAACTGGGCTTTTGAACACGGCTCTTGGTTACGGGCTCATCGTGACCTGTGTCTATGTGCTGGGCTTTTCCGTTGTTCTGGCGAACCTCGTGGGCTACGGCGCGGGCTGGACGCTGAGCTATATTCTCAACAAGAAATGGACCTTCCAGGCCCAAAGCGGTGATGTCGGGCGCTATGTCGGCCTCGTCGCCTTCGCCTTCGCAGGCAATCTGGCAATCACGCTGGGCCTGATGTCCGCCGATATTTCCTACCCAAGTTCTCAGTTCGCAGGGGCCGTGATCTACTCCGTCACTGTTTTTGCAGGGCTTAAATGGATGGTGTTTTCCAATGACTAATCCTGCTCCAACGCTTTCTTTCGTCATCCCGTGCTACAACGAGGAAGAGGCGCTTCCGGCCCTCCTTGAAGCGCTGACGACACTTTCCGCGCGCCTTGTGAAGTCCGGTCGCATCGCGGCCCCGGCGGAGCCTATGCTCGTCGATGATGGCTCCCGCGACAACACCTGGAAAATGATCGAGGCCGCGCGCAAGACGCATGGCGTCACGGGCCTGCGCCTGTCGCGCAACCAGGGCCATCAGGCGGCGCTCCTCGCGGGCCTGCTGAATTCTGACGCCGACGTCACGATCTCCATGGACGCTGATCTGCAAGATGACCCCACGGTCGTGGAGCAGATGCTCGATCGGTACCGCGAAGGGGCCGAGATCGTCTTTGGCGTGCGCGCCGCACGTGACACGGACACGGCTTTCAAGCGTATCACCGCACGCGGTTACTACAAGATGCTGACCGCCATGGGCGTCGACATTATTCCGGATCACGCCGACTTCCGCTTGATGAGCGCCAAGACCATCCGCGCGCTCGACAGCTTTAAGGAGCGCAATCTCTTCCTGCGTGGCCTTGTGCGTCAGATCGGCTTTGAAAGCGCCATCGTGACCTATGACCGCGCCGAGCGTGTGGCGGGCGATTCCAAGTACCCACTACGCAAGATGCTCTCACTCGCGGTTGAGGGGGTCACGTCCTTCTCGATCAAACCGCTGCGCATCATCACGGGGCTCGGTTTCATCGTGGCGGGCCTGTCGATGTGCTACGCGATCTATTCGCTTGTGATGTGGACCATGGGCTCGGTTGTGCCTGGTTGGACCTCCATCGTGCTGCCGATCTACATCTTGGGCGGCGTGCATATGATCGCGCTTGGCGTGATCGGTGAATACATCGGCAAAATCTATCTGGAGACGAAGGGCCGTCCGCGCTTCATCGTCGACGAGATCACGCGCCCAAATCAGGCGGCGTCTGAAGCCCCCGTTCGCATCGCGGCAGAGTAACCATGCAAGACAATCGTATCTGGGTGGGTTTCGGCGCGCTGATCGTGGGCGCCATGATCCTTTGGCCGTTCACGCAGGCGCTTTACCTGCCGCTCATCGACATTCCGAACCACATCGCTCGCCACACCATCATGGCGTCGGGCAATGAAGGACCGTTGAGCGCCTACTACACCTCCGCCTTCGTGCTCGTCCCGAATTCGGCGGTCGATCTTCTGTGGCGTCTGTCGGGCTATCCCGGCGACGCAGTGACGTTCTCGCACCGAGTGATGGCATTCTCGGCGGTGAACCTCTTTGCTTCCGCCGTTGTGCTGGCGCGGGTTGTGCATGGGCGTTGGACGCTTTGGTCGCTCACGGCCGGGCTCCTCGCGTTCAACTGCACCTTTCTCTTTGGCTTTCAGAACTACACGTTCTCGCTTCCCTTCGCGATTTACGCCTTCGCGCTTTATCTGGCGTTGGAGAATCGGGCGCTTTGGCTGCGCCTTGTTGTCTTCCTTGCGCTGACGCCGATCCTCTTCCTGATGCACTTTTTTGCGTTCGCCATCCTCGGCGGGCTGGCCTTCGGGCGTGAAGCGCAGAAACTGATTGAGGGCCGCAGCCTAAGGGCGCTGGGGCAGGGCGCCGCGATGGCCCTGCCGTTCCTTCTGCCCGTGGCGTGGCTCCTTTTCGATATGGCCACAGGCCCTGAGAACCCAGCGGGCGACCATACTCAGATGGGCACCGTCATCGATCGTGTCGGCCGCTTCGTGACGCCGATCTATTCTTGGGCGACTGAGGGGGCGGAGATGATGAACATCACCGGGATGCTCCTTGTTGGTGGCCTTTATCTTCTCTTGATCACGACGCTCATTCCCCGCGTGGGACTGCGGATCGCGCCAGCGATGCGGGGCCCAGTGGCCGTTGTCTTCGCGCTGGTGATCGTGGCGCCGGACTGGCTGAGCGGCGTGGCGCTGATTGGCATTCGCTTCACCTTTGTCTTCCTTCTCGTCATCATCGCCGCAAGCACATGGCAGGCACAATCGCGGCAACGCATGGGGCTTCTGGCCCTCGTCGTGCTCAGCGCGCTTGGTGTGCGGTCGGCTCAGATGGGTGATTGGTTTGGCGCTCATGATGCCGAGATGCGCGATCTCGTTGCGATCATGGAGGGCCATGTGGAGCCGGGCGACCGTGTCCTACCGGTTCGTGCCCCCGGCGCCTTTGGCGATCCGCGTCTGTGGCATGTGCAAGCCTACGCCACCGCGCGCAGCGAGGCTTTCATCCCAACGCTCTTCCAAGGTGTGCACGCTGTGCAGCTCCTTGAAGAGTGGGAGGATCACGCGACCCCGTTGATGCATGCAAACCCAGCCTGCGCTTTGTTTGCCGAAGCACCGCACGAGCCCGAGGGGAACGGCAGCACCTTCTGCCGCCAAGAAAGCTATCTTGAGAACTGGCCCACCAAGTTCACCAAGCTGATCTCTATGGAGCCGCTCCCGGCTGAGCTGTTGGAGCGCGCGCCGCTTACGCTGCTTGGGCAAGAAGGCCGCTATCAGGCTTACGCGATCCACAGCCGCGCGGCTGAACTCAGCGCTGGCGAGTAATCAGAGACGTTAGGAATTGCCGCCCGTGAAGCGCAATGCATCGCGTGCCGCGCTCCAGATCGCCTTCGCTTTGTTCACGGTCTCTTGGAACTCTGCCTCGGGGTCACTGTCGTAGACGACGCCGCCGCCTGCTTGGCTGTAGAGCTTGCCTTCTTTCAGGACGGCTGTGCGAAGCGCGATGCAGATGTCCATATCGCCGCCTGCGCTGAAGTAGCCGCAGCCACCGCCGTAAACGCCGCGCTTTTCGGGCTCTAGCTCGTCGATGAGCTCCATCGCGCGGACTTTGGGCGCGCCGGAGAGCGTCCCGGCAGGCAGACCAGCCAGCAGCGCAGATAGGGCGTCTTCGCCGTCCGCCAGTTCGCCAATCACGTTCGATGTGATGTGCATGACATGGCTATAGCGTTCGATTACAAACTTCTCGGTAGGCGCCACCGTGCCGATCTTCGCCACGCGGCCCACGTCATTGCGGCCGAGGTCGAGCAGCATCAGATGCTCGGCCAGCTCCTTTGGGTCGGCGAGCAGGTCTTCTTCGAGGGCCAGATCCTCTGCCGGCGTCGCGCCACGGGGGCGGGTGCCTGCAATGGGGCGGATGGTGACTTGGGTGTCCTTCAGCTGCACGAGGATCTCGGGCGAGGCGCCGATGATCTGGAAGCCGCCGAAGTTAAAAAAGAACATGTAAGGCGACGGGTTCGTACGACGCAGCGCGCGGTAGAACGCGAAGGGCGGGGCAGGGAAGTCCTGCACCCAGCGCTGCGCGGGCACCACTTGGAAGATGTCGCCTGCTTTGATGTAGTCCTTGGCCTTCTCGACCGCGGCCAGATAGCCGGGCTTGGTGAAATTCGACACGGGCTCTGACGGCTCTGCCTCCACAGGTGCGGAGGGCGGCACGGGACGTTCCAGAGCGCGGACCGCGTCCATCACGCGTTCTGCGGCCTGCGCATAGGCGGCCTTGGCCGATAGCCCCGAATTTGCCCATGCGGGGGAGACAATGATTACATCGCCTTTGACCCCATCAAGCACCGCTACAATCGTAGGCCGCGCCATGCGCGCGTCCGGAAGGCCGAGCGGGTCCGGGTTCACGTTCGGCAGATGCTCCACCAGCCGGATCATGTCGTAGCCGAGGAAGCCGAAAAGGCCTGCAGCTGCGGCTGGCAGCCCGTGGGGCAGCTCGATCCGGCTCTCAGCGATAAGGGCGCGAAGCGCATCGAGGGGATCGCCCTCTACAGGCTCGAAGGCGTCCGCATCAAAGCGCGCGGCGCGGTTGATGCGGGCTTTGTCGCCATGACATTCCCAAACAACATCGGGGCGCATGCCGATGATCGAGTAGCGCCCGCGTACCTCGCCGCCGGTCACGGATTCCAGCACGAAGCTGTCCGTTTCCGCCGCCGTGAGCTTGAGCATCACGGAAACAGGCGTGTCGAGATCGGCCGGCAGGCGGGCATAGACCACCTCGTTCTGACCGGCTTCATAGGCGTCGGCGAAGGCCGAGTATTCGGGGACGAGCGTTGCCATGATCCCTACTGCATCTGGGCGTGAATGCCGTTGATCTGCTGCTGGTCGAGACTGATCGTCGTGTTGTCTAGGATGCCCTGCGCGTAGGCCCCGTAAAGGTCCTGCGCGTAGCTTTGGGCGATCTGCGTTTCAAAAGCGGCGATGAGCTCTGCCGTGTTGGGATCGCTCGGATCCGCTGCGTCCACGCTGTTCAGACGCACCATGGCCACCTGGCCGGTGCCTTGGATGACCTCAACATCGCCGGGCTCCATCCCGAAGACGATATCGAGGAAGCCATCCGGCGCTCCGGGCACAAAGGCCGCGCGGGTGATCTGTTCCTCAACGGAGGCCGTCAGGCCGAGCGTGGCCATATCCGTGCCAGCTGCGATCTGCGGAGCAAGACGCTCCGCGAGCGCGGTGAGGTCCGCCGAAATCGCGTTCAGTTCCCACGCACGGGCGACTTGATCGCGAACGGCGTCCAGCGGCTGGAGGCGTGGTTCTACGATCTCATCGAGGCGCACGGCAAAGAGGCCGCCATCATCAAGTTCGCCGATCTCCGGGAAATCACTCTCGGAAACGACCGAGGCCGCATCCTGGAACGCCGCATAGGCCGCAGGGCCTTCGTCAACGCCGGGGAACCAGTCGATCTGGCCAATTTCCATGTCAGAGATCGCGGCGAGATCTTCGAGTGTCGCACCGCCCGCGAGTTCATTTTCGAGGAAATCAATCTGGTCCGCGATGGCGCGGGCCGCGCGATCTAATGCGAGCTCCGACCGCAGCCCCTCAGCGGCCTCTTCGAAGGTCACTTCGTTCGCGGGCAGGATCGCGTTGATCCGGAAAAGCGCGGGTCCCAGCGACGTCGGCGCCTTCACCACGATCAGATCATCAACGCCAAAGACGGCGTCGCCCGCATCCCCGAGGTCTTCTTTGAGAACATCGCCCATGTCGACGTCCGTCAGCACGAGCCCGCGACGCTCAACCTCGCCCTCGAAGGAGCTGCCTTCGTTGATACGCGCGAGCGCTTCGTCGGCGGCCTCTTCGGTGCCGAAGATCAGGCGCTCAACAATGCGGCGCTCTGGCTGGCTGAATTCGGAGCCGCGTTTATCGTAGACGGCGCGGAGTTGCTCTTCGTCCACCTTTATCGTGTCGAGGATCATCGAGGGCGTGACCCAGGCATAAGTGATGCGCTTGGTCTCGGGCAGGGTGTAGGCGTCTGGGTTCGCTTCGTATTCGGACTGCAGGTCTTCGTCCGTGGGAAGGGGCACGCCCGTGATCAGGTCACGTTCGTCCATCAGCGCCCAGGTGAACCCCCGCTCTTCGCCAGCAAAGGCAAGCAGCGTGTCGGTGTAGGTCTGCGGGGTCGAAATGCCGCTGACGACCGCGATCTGCAGGAGCTGGCGGGACAGGTCATCGCGGATCTGGGTTTCGTACATGCCCTCGGTCAGGCCGTTGCGTCGCAGGGTATCGGCGTAGAGGACGCGGTCGAACTGGCCATCAAGGCCGGTGAAACCGGTGGCGCGGATTTGCTCTGCCACTTGCGCGTTTCCCACAGACAGGCCGAGCTGTGCCGCCTCGTTATCGAGCGCGCGCTGGCTGACCACGCTTTGCAAGGCTTGTTGCTGCAAACCAAGCGACTGCGCTTCGGGGAAGCTGATGTTGGCGCCGGTACGCTGCTCAAAGCCGCGGATCGTGTTCTGGAGTTCAGAGAAATAGGTCTGCGCCGAGATGCGCTTTTCGCCGACGGTGCCGATGGTCTGGCGGCCGCCGCCAAAGCTGCCTGCCGAAAAGCCGATCAGGCCGAAAAAGAGCAGGCCCATGATGACCCAGACACCAATGCCTCGTGCTTTCTTTCCAACGGATTCGGCCATTGTTTGCTCCCTGCTTTTGTTGACGCGTTTAGCGCGCGTCAGAGGGGCTCACAAGGTGTCAGAGCTCAAACGCCTCTAACCTTTCGAAGAGCTCGGCAATGCCGTCCTTGTCGATGTTGGCAAAAGCCACGCGCAGGTCGCGTTCGCCCGAGCCCGGGACATCAAACATTGTGCCCGGCAGACACAGGATCCCTGCCTTTTCGACAAGTGCTTTGGCGAAGTGGTCGGAGCGGACATCATGCGGGAAGCGCACATAGGCAAAATAGGCGCCTGCGCCAAGAAGTTCCCAGCCTTTGGCGGCAAGTCGCGGGAATTCCGTCTCGATGGCCGCGCGGCGCGCCAAGATCTCTTCGCGTTCTCCGGCAAGCCAGTCGCCTAGGTTCTGCATGCCCCAAAGTGCTGCGCGCTGACCGAGTTGCGAGGGACACACAGAGACAGTGTCGAGGAACTTCTCCACCTCAGCCATGCGATTCACCGAGGTGATGATCGCGCCCGTCCGGTGGCCCGTTAGGCGGTAGGACTTCGAGAAGGAGTAAAGGTGGATAAAAGTGTCCGGCCAGTCTTCATGGGTGAAGAGGGTGTGCGGTGCGCCTTCCGTGGAATGGAAATCGCGGTACGTCTCATCAAGGATAAGGGCAATGCCCCGTTCCTTGGCCAGCGCATAGAACGCCTGCAGCGTGGCGTCAGGATATTCGGCGCCTGTCGGATTGTTAGGGGAGACCAGCGCAATCGCGCGTGTGCGATCGGTGATGAGCGCGGCCGCTGTCTCCGCCACGGGCACAAGACCCGGGCCGCAGGGAAGGGGCACCGTGCGCACACCCGCCATATCTAGCCACATGCGGTGGTTAAAGTAGTAGGGCACCGGCAGGATAACCTCGTCTCCCTCGTCACAAAGCGAGGCGATGGCAGCCGAAAACGCCTGATTGCAGCCGGACGTGATGGCCACCTGATCCGCAATGACCGTGCCGCCGTAGGAGGTCGACCACTGCGCGGCGAGCTCCTGCCTCAGGCCGGGCAGGCCTAGGACAGGGCCGTAAAGATGGGTCTCGTTATCTTCGAGGGCCGCGGCCATGGCCCGGCGCAGGTCCGGGTGAGGGGGATCGACAGGGGCCGCTTGGCTGACGTTGATGAGGGGACGCGCAGAGAAATCCACGCCGTCGAGCCAACGGCGCGCTTCCATTACGGGGGGCGCAAATGTCTGTGCCGTCCTGCTCATCAGTCGCGTCCGCGGTAAGGCTCGACGTATTGCAGCGCCATATCCCAGGGGAAGAAGATCCACGTGTCCTGGCTGACGCCGGTGATGAACGTATCGACCTGCGGCTCGCCGGCGGGCTTTGCATAGACCGTGGCGTAGTGCGCCTTGGGATAGTGCATGCGGCAAAGCTCCAGCGTTTTGCCGCTGTCCACGAGATCGTCGACGATCAGGATGCCTTCGCCCTCGTCGCCCATGATGTCGGCGGAGGGGGCCTTCAGCACGCGCGCCTCAGACTGTTTGTCATGGTCGTAGCTTTTGACGGAGATCGTATCCACGACACGCACGCCAAGTTCGCGAGCCACAATCATGGCCGGGGCCATGCCGCCGCGCGTGATTGCCACGATCGCCTTCCAGCTTCCGTCACCGGGGCCGCGTCCATCAAGGCGCCATGCCAGCGCGCGGCTGTCGCGGTGGATTTGGTCCCAGCTGACGTGGAACCCTTTCTCGTGAGGCAGTCGGTCAGTCATCTTAGCCCTCTTTCTCTATGGGCTTCATGCCCACAATGTGGAACCCCGCGTCCACGTGCAGCACTTCGCCGGTGACGGCGCTGCCCAGATCGCTGAGGAGATACAGCGCCGAGCGACCTACTTCGCTCTGCGTTACCGTGCGGCGAAGCGGCGCACTCGTCTCGTTGTAATTCATGATGGCGCGGAAATCGCCAATGCCGGAGGCCGCCAGCGTCTTGATCGTGCCCGCGCTGATCGCGTTCACACGCACCCCCTTGGGACCGAGGTCAGCGGCCAGATACATGACCGACGCCTCGAGCGCGGCCTTGGCCACACCCATGACGTTGTAGTTCGGCATCCACTTTTCAGCGCCGTAGTAAGAGAGCGTCAGGGCAGACGCGCCCGGGTTCAGAAGGGGCTCGGCCGCCTGCATCACCGCGGTGAAGGAATAGACGCTAACGTCCATAGTCATTGAGAAATTGTCGCGCGACGTGTCGAGGTAACGGCCCCGCAATTCAGATTTATCTGAGAAGCCAATGGCATGGACAATGAAGTCGATCCCGCCCCAAAGGTCCTTTATCTGAGCCATGGCCGCTTCGATCGAGGCGCGGTCACCGACATCGCATTCCATCACAAGAGGGGAGCCCAGCTCCTTCGCGAGCGGCTTCACGCGCTTTTCCATGGCAGCGCCATGGTAGCTTACGGCGATCTCAGCGCCTGCTTCGCGCAACGTCTGCGCAATTCCCCATGCAATGGATTTGTCGTTGGCCAAACCCATAATGAGCCCACGTTTGCCCGCCATGATCTCCATTGACATTCTCCCTTAGACGCCCAGCTTTGGCGGCTCGTTTAGGTGAAAGGCAAAGGCACGACAAGATGAGCGACAGGACCGGGATATTTGCGGGCACTGACCCGTTTGAAATCACCAAGCGTTGGATGGCGGAAGCCGAGAAGACCGAGATCAACGACGCCAACGCTATGCAGCTCGCCACGGTCGATGCCGAGGGCCGCCCAAACGTGCGCACAGTTCTGCTCAAAGGCATCGAGAGTGACGCTTTCGTTTTCTACACAAACTACGAGAGCGCCAAGGCCACTGAAATCGATACATCCGGTTTCGCGGCCTTCGTCATTCACTGGAAAAGCCTGGGCCGCCAAATCCGCGTTCGAGGCTCGGTCGAGCGTGAAGATGGCGACGTTGCCGACGCATATTACCGCTCCCGGGCGCTAGGTTCGCGGATTGGCGCTCACGCGTCGGCGCAATCCCGCCCATTAAGTGCCCGTTCTGAGCTCGAAGCCCGCGTTGCACAACTAGAAGGGGAGCTTGGCGACGATCCAAAGCGCCCTATTTCCTGGGGAGGCTTCCGAATTCGGCCTTTTGAGATGGAATTCTGGGCCAACGGGGAGTTCCGTCTGCATGATCGCTTCAAATGGTTGCATAAAAAAGAGGCGGAAAACTGGGAAGTTCTTAGATTGTTCCCGTGATATTCACGTCACGTGAAGCGGACACTGACAAAAAGACAGGTATTTGGTGCTTGATTGACGGAACAAGAGAGTGGTTAAAGTTAACAAAGAGTTAAAACGAGAAAAATGAGCGTCGGGTGACGAATGTTAATGCGAGAGCAGCGTGAAAACGAAACGGAAAAACGGTACGTAAACGGTGTCGTGAAGTGGTTTGACCCAGCTAAGGGCTTTGGGTTCATCGTGGGCGAAGGGGCCGGCCGCGATATTCTTTTGCATGCCAATGTACTGCGCAACTATGGGCAGAGTTCTGTGGCCGACGGCGTACGCATCGAAGTGAACGTGCAAGACACCGCGCGCGGTGTTCAGGCGGTTGAAGTTCTGTCGATCGAACGGCCTGCCGTGAGCAACACGCCGATGCTGGCCGACATCAGCGAACTTACTCCCGAAGACATCTCCGCACTGCCGACCGAGCCGGCGCGCGTGAAGTGGTTCGACAAGGGCAAAGGCTTTGGGTTTGCCAATGTCTTTGGCAGTGATGATGATGTGTTCATTCACATTGAAGTGCTGCGGAACTCGGGCCTTGCCGATCTGCAGCCGGGAGAGGCGATATGCTTGCGGGTGCTCGACGGAAAGCGCGGTCTGATGGCCGCAGCTATTCAAAGCTGGGAATCGGCACTGGTGTCCTGAGCTTTTGTGCCGGGACGCTCTCAGCAGCTTGCTCAAGTGACATTGTCAGTCTGTCTCAAGAGGGCGCGCTTCGAGCGCGCTTTTCTGTTGCGGTTGCCGACACGCCCGAGGAGCGTAACCGCGGGCTGATGTTCGTAGAAGAGATGCCGATGGGGGCGGGCATGCTCTTCATCTATGAGGCGCCCACCACGGCATCTTTCTGGATGCGCAACACGCTCATCCCGCTCGATATGCTTTTCATCTCCGAAGACGGCACCGTCTCGCGGATCCACGAGAATGCGATCCCGCTCGATGAGACGCCCATCTTTGGCGGTGAGGAGGTTCAATATGTCCTCGAAATCAACGGCGGGCTGTCGCGTCGCCTTGGCCTCGAAGAAGGCGCTGTGATCCAGCATCCCTCTATTCCGCCAGAGATCGCAATTTTACCCTGCGATTAGGCTTTTCAAATGCTCACACTCCGCATAAGGAAGCGCACACGGTCGGGGTGTGGCGCAGCCTGGTAGCGCACCTGTTTTGGGTACAGGGGGTCGTGAGTTCGAATCTCGCCGCCCCGACCAACTACTCCTCAGAATGATCTACCGCCTGCGGTGGCAAAAACCCGGCGCACCGTGTTCTCGATGCGCGCCTGACGGAACCGGACAACGGCCACGTCGCCGTTACGTTGTGGGACGCGGTAAAAATACTCTGTTGTGACGATGAAGCCTGCGGGATGCTCTGTGGCTTCCAGCGTTGTCACGAACGTCGGCAGTTCCTCGATGTCCCCCTCAAACTGCAGGATCAGCCCGGCGGCTACTCGAGGCGAGGGAAGGGATTCGCAGACGAGCAATGTCTCCGACACACGGGTCAGTGTGTCGGCGTCCGTTTGGCACCCTTCGCTGATTGCTGAAAAGAGTGTCTCAGGGAACTCTTGGAAGAGCGCGGACTGCCGTCCGGGCGCGTCTATAGAGCTCGGTGCGATTCCCGACGCACATCCTGCGGTGAGACCTAAAATCATCACCATAGAGAGTGGGCACCAAATGCTGCGATGCGGCTGAGTCATCCACAGATATATGGGCGCCTTCGGGGGTACTGGCAAGAAATCACGACCGTTCAATGCTTTGGCAGGAAAAGCCAATGTGGAAGCAGTATACATGCGGTAGGGTGCTGTCGGCGGAGCACTAAATGTTGTGCCCGGTCAAGGTCTAAAAAGTATGAAGAAGGTCAAAATCGAAGTTGACGACTCTGTGAGGAATACGCCACCTTGTAGTGACTGCAGAGCTTAGCACAAGATATAGTGCAGCTGCGGTGGGGACAGAGAGACCAAAGCAATTCAAACGCTGGAGCCGCCATTTTGGCGGGTAGGTTTCGCTCGTTCTTCATAGAGGGAAGATGCAACCGGGCCAAACAAGGCCGACAGCACGAGGCAGACAATGAAAATTGAACGTTCTTTCACGACCGAGGGCAAAGACGCGTATGAAAATGTGCCCTTCACGACGACGACTTCCGAAATCCGCAACCCGGACGGCACCATTGTCTTCCAGGCCAAGGACATCGAAGTCCCCGGCGAATGGAGCCAGGTGGCCTCTGACGTCATCGCTCAGAAATACTTCCGTAAGGCTGGTGTTCCCAGCAAGTTGAAGGCCGTGAAAGAGAAGGGCATTCCTTCCTTCCTTTGGCGCCACGTGCCCGCCGACGACGCCGAGATGGGCGGCGAGGTGTCCGCCAAGCAGGTGTTCGACCGCCTCGCAGGCGCATGGGCATACTGGGGCTGGAAGGGCGGCTACTTTTCCTCCGAGGACGACGCACGTGCCTATTACGACGAGATGCGCCACATGCTGGCCACCCAGCGCGCCGCGCCAAACTCCCCTCAGTGGTTCAACACCGGCCTGCATTGGGCCTACGGCATCGATGGGCCGTCCCAGGGCCACATGTATGTCGATCCGTTCACGGGTAAGCTCACCAAGTCGAAGTCTGCCTACGAGCACCCGCAGCCCCACGCCTGCTTCATCCAGTCTGTTGACGATGACCTCGTGAATGAAGGCGGCATTATGGACCTCTGGGTCCGCGAAGCGCGCCTCTTCAAGTACGGCTCCGGCACGGGCACGAACTTCTCCGCACTGCGCGGTGAGGGCGAGAAGCTCTCCGGCGGCGGCAAGTCATCGGGTCTCATGGGCTTCCTGAAGATCGGCGACCGCGCAGCAGGCGCGATCAAGTCCGGCGGCACGACGCGCCGCGCGGCCAAGATGGTTATCTGTGACGCGGACCACCCGGATATCGAAGACTTCATCAACTGGAAGGTCATCGAAGAGCAGAAAGTGGCGTCGATCGTCGCCGGCTCCAAGATGCACGAAGAAAAGCTCAACGGCATCTTCGCGGCCATCGGACAGTGGGATGGTGCTGAAGCTGACGCTTATGATCCCAAGAAAAACAAAGCCTTGGGTGAAGCAGTTCGCGCGGCCAAGAAGGTTGCGATCCCTGAGACCTACGTCAAGCGCGTGCTCGACTATGCCCGTCAGGGTCACACCTCGATCGAGTTCCCGACCTACGACACCGATTGGGATTCTGAGGCCTACAATTCAGTCTCGGGCCAGAACTCCAACAACTCGATCCGCGTGACCGATGCGTTCCTGTACGCCGTCGAAAAAGACGCCGACTGGGACCTTATCAACCGCAAGGATGGTGCCGTCGCCAAGACGATCAAAGCGCGCGACCTGTGGGAGCAGGTGGGCCACGCCGCATGGGCTTGTGCCGACCCGGGCATCCAGTACCACGACACCGTCAACGCCTGGCACACCTGCCCGGAAGACGGTGAGATCCGTGGCTCAAACCCTTGTTCCGAATACATGTTCCTCGATGACACGGCATGTAACCTCGCCTCGATGAACCTGCTGACCTTCTACAAGGACGGCGAGTTCCAGATCGAAGAATACATGCATGCCACGCGTCTTTGGACGCTGACGCTCGAAGTGTCCGTGATGATGGCGCAGTTCCCGTCGAAAGAGATCGCACAGCGCTCCTACGACTTCCGGACGCTGGGTCTCGGCTACGCAAACATCGGCGGCCTGCTGATGAACATGGGCTACGGCTACGACTCCAAAGAGGGCCGCGCGCTTTGCGGCGCCCTGACGGCGATCATGACCGGCGTCTCCTATGCAACCTCCGCCGAGGTAGCGGGCGAGCTCGGCGCCTTCGCAGGCTACGAGAAGAACAAGGAGCACATGCTCCGCGTCATCTCCAACCACCGCAACGCGGCCTACGGTAAGACGGAAGGCTACCACGGTGTGAACGTGGCACCTGTCGCCCTCGACCACGCCGCCTGCCCAGACGGACGTCTGCCGCTGATCGCGATGGAAGCCTGGGATCAGGCACTGGAGCTGGGTCAGAAGCATGGCTACCGCAACGCACAGGCCACCGTGGTCGCGCCAACCGGCACGATCGGCCTCGTCATGGACTGCGACACGACCGGCATTGAGCCTGACTTCGCCTTGGTGAAATTCAAAAAGCTCGCCGGCGGTGGCTACTTCAAGATCATCAACCGCTCCGTTCCTGCTGCACTGGCCACCCTTGGCTACCGTGAGAGCGAGATCGGCGAGATCATCTCCTACGCAGTGGGCCATGGTTCGCTGGGTAACGCGCCTGGCATCAACCACACGGCGCTGATCGGCCACGGCTTCGGTCAGACCGAGATTGACAAGATCGAGGCAGCTCTGCCATCGGCCTTCGACATCCGCTTCGTGTTCAACCAGTGGACGCTGGGCGCAGAGTTTTGCACCGACGTCCTCGGCATCCCGGCAGAGAAGCTGAACGACCCGTCGTTCGACCTCCTCGTGCACCTGGGTTTCTCGAAGGCCGACATCGAAGCTGCTAATGATCACGTCTGCGGAACGATGACGTTGGAAGGCGCGCCGTATCTGAAGGACGAGCACCTCAACGTCTTCGACTGCGCGAACCCGTGCGGCAAGAAGGGCAAGCGTTTCCTGAGCGTTAACAGCCATATCGACATGATGGCCGCGGCTCAGTCCTTCATCTCGGGCGCGATCTCCAAGACGATCAACATGCCCAACGATGCGACCATCGAAGAGGTGCAGGAAAGCTACGAGCGCTCCTGGCGGATGGGTGTGAAGGCCAACGCGATCTATCGCGACGGCTCCAAGCTCTCGCAGCCGCTCGCCGCAGCCCTCGTCGAAGATGATGACGAGGCGGCAGAGGTTCTTGAAAGCGGCACGATGCCTGAGAAGGCGCAGGTGTTGGCCGAGAAGATCGTCGAGAAGATCGTGGTCAAGGAAGTGGCCAAGGCAGCCCGGGAAAAGATGCCCGAGCGTCGCCGTGGTTATACCCAGAAAGCCATCGTGGGCGGCCATAAGGTCTACCTGCGGACCGGCGAATACCAAGACGGCAAGCTGGGCGAGATCTTCATCGACATGCACAAGGAAGGCGCTGGCTTTCGGGCGATGATGAACAACTTCGCCATCGCGGTCTCGGTGGGGCTGCAGTACGGCGTGCCGCTAGAGGAGTTCGTGGATGCCTTCACGTTCACCAAGTTCGAGCCGGCTGGCATGGTGCAGGGCAACGACTCGATCAAGAACGCGACGTCGATCCTCGACTACATCTTCCGCGAACTGGCGGTGTCCTACCTCGACCGCACCGAGCTTGCGCATGTGAAGCCTGAAGGCTCCACCTTCGATGAGCTAGGCCGTGGCGAAGAGGAGGGTGTCTCCAACATCAAGTCGCCTTCCGAGGCGAGCGCGATGAAGGGCGTCGAGGTTCTCAAGCAGATGGTCTCCACCGGCTACCACCGGAACCGCGTCCCGCAGGAGTTCGTGGTCTACCAAGGCGGTGCCGGTGCCATGGCGCTCGATAGCTCGATCGATCCGACCCAGGCGCTGCAGACCTTGGTGCCGCAGACGCAAATCAACACTGCACCTGAGGGGCGTTCTGCAACTTTGCACGAGACACCTGTGATGGACGCAGCGGCGAAAGCCAAGATGCAGGGCTACGAGGGTGACCCCTGTGGCGAGTGTGGCAACTACACGCTCGTCCGCAACGGGACCTGCATGAAGTGCAACACCTGCGGCGCGACGTCCGGCTGCAGCTAAAGATAGGTGCTCCCGCTGGGGGCGCTAGGGGGGCGGCAACGTCCCCCGCCGAAATCAAGTTTCTGGAGCGGGTGCGCTCGCTCCTGACGCAACTCAGGCCGCAGGCAGAAAACTACCGAGCGGTGAAACATATGAGCCTGAGTGGCGAGACTGGCCGGGGGGGAACCCCCGGCCTCTTTCTTCGTGAAAACAGAGATTTGCCGCGTGCGCTTAATCTATCCGGCGGGCAAGGTGATAGACCGCTTCGCTGCCCGATGTGCGGGTGGTGAGCGGCCCTGAGATATCGCACCGCTCCAGTTCCCGAACATCGTAGGCACCAGTGTAATGCGCCTGAACCTCGTCGGCAGGAACGGAATGCGGCGGGCCCTTCATCTTGGGGTTGGCGTATTCGTAGGTGATGAGAAGTTGGGGCGCAGCGTGCGTCAGCGCCGCGCAATGGGCCGCGTAGGACACCCGCATCTCGGCAGGCAGCGCCACCAGCGCCGCGCGGTCAAATACGGCGTCTACGGGCCCGAGCCTTTCCGCCGTCAGCGCAAAGATATCGCCCTGCCAGATGCTGATCTCACCCGCTTCAAAGAGCGTCAGCTCCCCGTGTTGCGTCCGCGTGGGCGTCAGGCCGTTTTCGGCGTAGAACGCCTCCACCGCGATCGGGTCGAGCTCGGCGCCCACGACATCGTGCCCCTGTGCGGCCAGCCAAATGAGATCGACCGCCTTACCGCAGAGCGGGACGAATACGCGGCGGCCCATGCCAAGGGCGGGCCAGTGTTTCACCAACAGAGCGTTCGGCGCACCTTCATGAAAGGCGATGCGCCCGCTGGTCCAACGTTCATGCCAAAAAGAAGCTTCCATTAGTGGCTCACCGAGTTTGAGAAGAGGTGGATGACGCCCACGCCGCCGATGATCATGGAAAGGCCAATGACGGCCGCCACATCCAGCGTTTGCCCGAAGATCACCCATCCGATGCAGGCGATCATGACAATGCCAAGCGCGCTCCAGATCGCGTAGGCGATCCCCACAGGGATCGTCTTCAGCGACAGGCCCAAGAGGAAGAAGCTGATGCCATAGGCGATCACGACGATCACGGAGGGTCCGAGCTTCGAGAACTGCTGAGAGGCCTGCAAAGCGCTCGTGCCGATCGTCTCAAAGACGATGGCGATGATGAGATATATGTAAGCTGTAGGCATGGGGCATTTGTGCCCGCGCCGCGCTGGTTACGCAATCGTAGACGCAAGCCGGGCGATCAACCATGCTTCGCGCCAAAGGCGGGCGCTCATGATCCGCCAAAAGACGAGGCAGCAGTTATGAACATTCAGGCATCTCCTGACTCTTCCGCGATTCTGAACGACAAGCTCGATCGGCTTTTGCGGCTGACAGAACAGCAGCTCAATATTCAGCGCCTCATTGCTTTGGGGCCCGAAAAGAACTTCACCTTCAATTACCGGGGCGAGAATATCTCGCTGCATTTGCCGCAGGGAGACCGAGACTTCATCCAAAGGCGCATTCTCACCATCCATTCGTTCTATGAGACGCCGTTTCTCGAAGCGATCTTGTCTTCTGGCCTCGTCTCCCCCGGAGGCGTCATCGTGGATGCGGGGGCCAATATCGGCAATCACAGAGTCTTTTTCGGCCGCTTTGCAGGCCTCAAAGGTCATCAGCTTCGAGCCGCAACCGGCGGTGTTTGAGACGCTTCAAAAGAACCTCGATCTCAACGGAATCCCCGGAAAATCCCATCGCGTCATGCTCGCCGCCGAGAAGGGCGAGGGTGCTATCGATGCCTTCAAGCCGCAAAACCATGGTGGGACGAGTTTCAAGGCACTCGAAGGCGGGGGCACGCCGATGACGACCATCGATGCGACGCTGACAAAGACCGATCGCGGCAAGCTCAAGCTCATCAAGATCGATGTCGAAAGTGCACAGCTCGACGTTCTGAAAGGCGCTCGCGCGTCGATCGAGGCCGCAAAACCGGTCATCTGGTGCGAGGTGTTCGCGGACGAGCGCGCCGAGACAGAGAGCCTTCTCAAAAGCATGGGCTACCGCGCGACCAAGATCCTCAAGGGTGACAACGCCGTCTTCGTGCACGAAGGCTAAGGCGCGCGGCGGGAACCGGCTGATCGGCGGGGCGTTTCAGGTGTCTTTCTCGGTGGTGAAGGTTAGCGGATAGCCGAGCCGCGCACCGGCATCGTTGCCCATCTTGGCCTTCGTCTCGGCGACTTCGCGGGTGTAGACAGCCACTACGCAGGCGCCCTTTAGATGGGCTGCAAGCATGACGGTCTCTGCCTCGCCTTCGGTCATCCGGAACACGCTCATCAGCACCTTGGTCACGAAGCCCCGTGGCGTGAAGTCATCGTTCAGGAGGATCACTTTCCAGAGCGGCGGTCGCTCGGTCTTCTTTTTCGTCTGGGGACGCGCAGGGGCGACAATCTCGGCCATGGCTCTGATCCTAGCACAACTGGCCTACCTCAGGTGGATTTCTATGAGGGGCAGGGTCTGTCCCGGGATGCGTTCCGATTTGAGGTGATCAAAGGTACGGCGCCGAGCTTGGTGTAGAACGCCTCCGCGCCGGGGTCCGCTTCAAGCGTCAGCCGAGTCACGCCCATATGCCGCGCCGTGTCACAGGCCCACGCCCTGACCTTGAGCCTCGGGCGCGATTAAGCGGTGTTCGATACGCGCGGTTTCTGGCTGCAGTTCGACATAGCCCAGGATCTGATCGCCCTCAGCCAGTAGGGGAACGCCCCAGGCTTCGGGGTGAACCGTTAGCACATCCGCGAAAATCGCCATGAACTCAGCGTCATAGCCATGAGAGGCCCTTGAGCGCCGCACAAGATCGGTGAGGGCCGGGGCCTCGTGCGGCTCCGGCGCTCTCAGCTTCACTGGAGGGCCTTTTGCAGGTTCTCGTTGATCTTCTCGAGGAAACCCATGGTGGTGAGCCAGCCTTGGTTCGGGCCCACGAGAAGCGCGAGGTCCTTGGTCATGGAGCCGGACTCGACCGTCTCCACGATCACGCGTTCCAGCGTCTCGGCAAAGTTGGCGAGCTTTTCGTTCTTGTCGAGCTTGGCTCGGTGCTTCAGCGCGCCGGTCCAGGCATAGATCGACGCGATGGAGTTCGTGGACGTTGCCTCACCCGCTTGGTGCTGGCGGTAGTGGCGCGTGACGGTGCCGTGGGCGGCCTCGGCCTCCACGATCTTGCCGTCGGGTGTCATCAGCTGGGAGGTCATGAGGCCCAACGAGCCAAAGCCCTGCGCCACGGTGTCGGACTGCACGTCGCCGTCGTAGTTCTTGCAGGCCCAGACATAGCCGCCCGACCATTTGAGCGAAGAGGCCACCATGTCGTCGATCAGGCGGTGCTCGTACCAGATGCCTTTTCCGTCGAACTGCTTTTTGAACTCGGCCTCGAAAACCTCTTCGAAGATGTCTTTGAAGCGACCGTCATAGGCCTTCATGATCGTGTTTTTGGTGCTGAGGTAACACGGCCAGCCGAGGTTAAGCGCATAGTTCAGCGAGGCGCGCGCGAAGTCGTAGATCGAAGCGTCGAGGTTATACATCGACACGCTGACGCCTGCGCCGGGGGCGTCAAAAACCTCCCGCTCTATCAGGGTGCCGTCTTCGCCTTCGAACTTGATCGTGATCTTGCCTGCGCCCGGGAAGGTGAAATCGGTGGCCTTGTACTGGTCACCATAGGCGTGGCGGCCCACGACGATGGGCCGCGTCCAGCCGGGAACGAGACGGGGGACGTTCTGGCAGATAATGGGCTGGCGGAAGATCACGCCGCCCAGGATGTTGCGGATGGTGCCGTTAGGGCTCTTCCACATCTCCTTGAGGCCGAATTCCTCAACGCGGGCCTCATCAGGCGTGATGGTCGCGCATTTGACGGCGACGCCCACTTCTTTGGTCTTTTCGGCGGCGTCGATGGTAATCTGGTCGTTCGTGTCGTCGCGCGCCTCGATGCCCAGATCGTAGTAGAGCAGATCGACATCGAGGTAAGGCAGGATCAGCTTTTCCTTGATGAAGGCCCACATGATGCGGGTCATCTCGTCACCGTCCATCTCGACGATGGGGTTTTCAACTTTGATCTTGGTCATTTCAGGCTCCTAGCGACTTGCGGGGTGCTGAGGGCATGGCCCACCTGTGGGGGCGGACGGGCGATGCCCGGTGTTGCCACCGGGCAAAGGTACTTTAGTTGAAGATCGCGTTCAGCGTGGCGGACGGGCGCATGACGCTCGCCAGCTTGGCTGGATCGGCTTTGTAGTAGCCGCCGATATCGGCAGGCTTGCCACGCACGGAGGCGAGTTCACCGACGATCTTTTCTTCACTGGAAGCAAGGGCTTCTGCGACGGGCTTAAACACGTCGCCGAGTTCGCCGTCGGCCAGTGCTTCGGCCCAGTAGCGGGCGAACCAATAGTGGCTGTCACGGTTGTCCGGCTGGCCCACTTTCCGCCCGGGGGAGCGTTCGTGGTCGAGAATACCTTGCGTAGCCGCCTCAACACCTTTGGCGAGAACGGCCGCCTTCGCGTTGCCCGTAGCGCTTGCGAGGAAGTCAAAGCTCTCGCCAAGCGCGCAGAACTCGCCAAGGCTGTCCCAGCGCAGGTGGTTTTCTTCCACCAGCTGCTGCACGTGCTTCGGTGCCGAGCCACCAGCGCCCGTCTCAAAGAGGCCGCCGCCCTGCATCAGCTTCACGATGGAGAGCATTTTGGCGGAGGTGCCAAGCTCCAGGATCGGGAATAGGTCGGTGAGGTAATCACGCAGCACGTTGCCCGTGATAGCAATGGAATCCTTGCCAGCGGTGATCGTCTCCAGCGTCAGGCGCGTCGCTTCACGCGGGGTCATGATATCGAATTTTTCAGTAACACCAGCGGCTTTGAGGATGGGCTTCACCTTCTCAATCAGCTGGGCGTCGTGTGCGCGCGCGCTATCGAGCCAGAAGATCGCCTGTGCGCCAGTGGCGGCCTGACGGTCCATGGCGAGCTTTACCCAATCCTCGATCGGTGCCTTCTTCGCGGAGGACATGCGCCAAACGTCGCCGGGCTCCACCGCGTGGGAATGCAGAATGTCACCATTCGCCGCCACGACTTCGATCGTGCCCGCCTCGGGGATTTCGAACGTCGTCGGGTGGGAGCCGTATTCTTCGGCCTTCTGCGCCATGAGGCCCACGTTCTGGACAGCGCCAGAGGTGGTCACATCAAGCGCGCCGTTGGCTTTGAAAAAGTTGATCGTCTCGTCATAGACCGAGGAATAGCAGCGGTCAGGAATCACACATTTGGTGTCGGCCTCGTTTCCATCGGGGCCCCAGCCTTTGCCGCCCGCGCGGATCACGGCGGGCATGGAGGCGTCGATGATGACGTCGGACGGCACGTGGAGGTTCGTGATCCCCTTATCAGAGTTCACCATGTACATAGCCGGGCCTGCTTCGAGAGCGGCCTTCAAGTCGGCCTCAAGCTCCGCATTGCCGGCGATGGCTGCCTCGATGGAGCCGATACCGCCATTCGGGTCGGCACCCAGCTCTTCAAGGGCTGCGCCGTGCTTGGCAAAGAACGGCTCGAGGTAGACCGATACCGCGTGCCCGAAGATGATCGGGTCGGAGACCTTCATCATGGTGGCCTTCATGTGCAGCGAGAAGAGGACACCGGCCTCGGTGGCCGCGATCTCCGCCCTCAGGAAGCTGCGCAAAGCAGCCGCCGACATGAAAGAGGCGTCGACAACGGTGCCTTCCGCAAGCGCCACTCCGGACTTCAGCACGTTGCCGTTGAGCTTGATCGACGCGTCGCCGGCCTGTGCGGCGGTCACGGTCGTGGAAGTCTCATTGGCGTAGAAATCATTGCCGGACATGGAGGCCACGTGGGTTTTGCTGTCGCTCACCCATTTGCCCATGCGGTGCGGGTTAGCTTTGGCATAGTTCTTCACGGCCGTCGCCGCGCGGCGGTCGGAGTTGCCTTCGCGCAGCACCGGGTTCACGGCCGAGCCTTTGATGGTGTCGTACTTGGCGCGAACGGCTTTCTCTTCGTCCGTCTGCGGATCGGCAGGGTAGTCGGGTAGGGCGAAGCCCTTCTCCTGCAGTTCTTTGATGGCCGCTTCAAGCTGCGGCACGGACGCTGAGATGTTCGGCAGCTTGATGACATTGGCCTCAGCCGTTTTAACCCACTGACCAAGCGCTGCGAGGTCGTCAGATTGCGCTTTGTCGCCCAGAGCCTCGGGGAAAGTTGCGATGATACGGCCCGCCAAGGAGATATCGCGCGTCTCAACGTTCACGCCTGCAGCTTTTGCAAAGAAGCGCACGATAGGCAGGAGCGATGCGCTCGCCAGCTCGGGGGCCTCATCAACGGTGGTGTAGACGATATCAGTGCCGGAAAATGCGGACATAGTGTTCCCTTTCAGAAGGCTTTGGGCGCTCCTTAAAGGGAAGGTATGCGGCTGTATACCGTCAGCGACGAAAAAATCGTCGCAGGTGGCGAGGGATTGCGCGCTATACTGGGCTGACACGCGGGCTCGTTTGGCCCAAGGCGGGTGTAGGAGGGCGCGGGCTGTCGATTACACGCCGGGCTGCCTTGGCCGTCACGCTCCTTTTGTTTGTCTTTGCGGGAGCAGCCATGTTCAAGACCGCCGCTCTGATCTGTTCCCCGATGACGGGTGTCATCACGGAGCCAGGCGGTGGTCCGGCGGCTGGGGCAGTGGTGTGTCGATCGTGGTCATGGCGGGGCAAGTCGGGCAGCGATGAGGCTCTGACGGATGCCAATGGCCGCTTCTCTTTCGACGGCGTGCCTGCACGGCGCGGCTTTCTGGCGCTGCTCCCGTTAGAAGACGCGATCACGCAGGAATACTCTGCGACGTATAATGGCGAGGAATACGAAATCCTCTTCGCCACGCCACGGGGATTTGGCCCGGGGCATGCAACGAATGGTGCGCCTTTCGATTTGACCTGCGCTCTGGGGCAGGAGTCGGGGCACGGTAATTTTTTGTGGGGCAACTGCCGACTGAATGGATGATGAGCGCGCCTGTCGGGGGCGAACGGGCGCGAAAGGGATTAGAAGGTCGCTATGGCGATCATGAACGAAATGAACGCCGCAATTATCGCGGATGGCACTTACGCGCTGACACCCGCGCATACCAAGGCGGATGCGAAGCGCCGCGCCAAGCGGGCCGCTCAGTTCACAAAGGATTCCCCCATGCTCAAGCATCCGCTGAAGGTGGATGTGGATGTGCAGCAGGCCGTGGTTGCGAGCTCCGGCGCCATCGTGCGGGAGACGACGGGCTTTGGTGTCCTTCCGGAACTGAAGCGCGGCTTTGACCGGGAGTTCATTCTGGCGATCCGGGACACGCAGGCCGGGTACGAGTGGCTCAGCAACATCACCATTGGGGCGACGCGGGGGCCAACGGGCGCGCTGGTGCATTCCGGCTTTCCGAAGATCTACAACTCGATGGCTGACGATGTGCGCCATCTGATCAAAGATGCGGACCCCCGCACGATCCACTTCGTGTGCCATTCGCTGGGCGGCGCGCTCGCAACCCTTGCCTCGCTGGATTACGCCAAGGCGGGTACGGCGGACCGGTATCTCTATACCTTCGGTGCCCCGCGCGTTGGTGGGTCGGCCATGGGTCAGGATCTGGAACGGATGATCGGGCAACAGCGGATCAAGCGGGTCTATAACCTGTCTGATCCCGTGCCGTTGATCCCGCTTTGCCCCTACATGCACGCCGGTCCCGGCACGATCCGTCTGTCAGACAACTTTCGCCGCGTGACGCTAGACGCTCATTCGATGAGCGGGTTCTACATCCCCAACATGCCCGCGCAGGGGTAGCCCGGCGCCGTATAGCCCAATGTGATGGGCACGCCGGATTACTGGTTCCGTCAGGCGGAAGGCTCGCAAGGTTTCATGTCCAAGTGGGGCTTCTACGCCCTTGGCATGGCGCTTGATGCGATGCTGCCGACGATCCGGCTGGTGACGGGCCTTCCGATCGATGCGGGTGTGACGCTGCTCGATAAGCTCGCGGATGCGGTCTACCGCGCGGCGCAGATTTCCCGTGAGATCGGTGAGAAGGCGCTGCGGTTCATGAGCGCGGCCATGCGCATCGCGGGCCAGTTCGCGGCCAAGGGCGCGCTGACGCTGGCCGATATCACGGCCTCGTTCCTGCGGTGGGTGCTTGATCTGATGCTGGCGCCGGTGAAGGCGGCCGCACGCGGCGCGATCTCGCTTCTGTCCTAACCCTCGGCGGACGCGCGGTGGTTGGCGAGCTTTGCCTCCAGTGCGGCGCGTGCCTTTTGTTCGGCCAGTCGGACGCGGCATTCGGTGAGGAAGGCCTCTTCTAGGGTCTGCGAGGCAGCTGCCAGCACGTTGCCGATCTCGACAAAGAGGCGGTCATTACCGGTTTCATCCTGCGCCTTGAACACGTCATCGGCGAGCTTCTCGGCGAGTTTGTCGATGGAGCTCATGGGGATTTCCTCTGCGTTGCCTGTTTCTGAGCTTTCTAGGGCCTACGGCGACGCTGGGAAAGGGTCGGTTTCTGCGAAAAGGTCAACGCCATCGAGTTGCGAGCGGATTGCGAATTCGATTTGCGGTTTAGTGTCCGGGATCAGTCGGGCTCCACCTTCCAAATCACGCTGAGCGGAATCTGTAAGGGCTGTCAGTGGCGCGCTTTGATCGATCTCCGGCTCAAGTCCTGTGACCGCGCGTAAATGGTCAAGGGCCATTTCCACACCTCTTCGCGCTCGCTCCTCGGCTACGGCATCATCGTATTCGATCAAAAGCGTGGCGCGGCGGTCGCGCAGCCGATCTTCCCAGGTGGGGGTCAGTGGGGAGCCGATGATAGGTTCCAATTCGAAAGCGTAGTCGGCGAGCATCAATGACACGTGGCCTTCGGGATGCGGGACGAGGTGAACATGGGCATGGCCTGCATCGTCGAGTGCAAAGACAATGAAACTGCTACGCACGTAGCAGCGCCCTTGGTCGGGGCATTGCACGATCCAGTCGGGAGAGACGCCGAAGAGGTCTTCGGCTTCCTGTGTCGCAGCGCTCGTCACGGGCGCCGACGTAATCCAAGCGGAGCCGTCGGTGGCCGTTTCGATCTGCAGCTGTGCAGAAACCGGAGCTGCCAAAAAGAAGAGTAAGTAACGCCGTCACGTGGACGGCTGATATATGGACGGCGCATGCCTTGGGGCGCCACAGTACACCGGTGCCCGTTTCACGTCACGGGACTTTGATGGCTGTTAACTCTGATTTCACAGAGGACTTAGCGGGTATTTTCCGTAAGTCGGCGCTGAACGTACTCGCTCACATTGCCAATCATCGTGTCCATATGGGGTTCTTCAAAGAAGTGCCCCGCGCCCTCGATCTCTTGGTGAGTGATCGTGATGCCCTTCTGGTCGTGCAGCTTGTTAACCAGAGTATGGGTGTCAGCGGGCGGCGCGACGCGGTCAGACGTGCCGTTGATGATCAGGCCCGAGGACGGGCAGGGCGCCAGGAACGAGAAGTCGTACATGTTCGCCGGTGGCGAGACCGATATGAAGCCGGTGATCTCGGGGCGGCGCATCAAAAGCTGCATGCCGATCCAAGCGCCAAACGAGAAACCAGCAACCCAGCAGTGTTTGGAGTTGTTGTTCATCGACTGGAGGTAGTCGAGAGCGCTTGCCGCGTCAGACAATTCGCCGATGCCTTGGTCGTACTCGCCTTGGCTGCGGCCGACACCGCGGAAGTTGAAGCGGAGCACTGTGAAGCCCATGTCGTAAAAGGCGTAGTGCAAGTTGTAGACCACCTTGTTGTTCATCGTACCGCCAAATTGCGGATGCGGGTGGAGAACAATGGCAATGGGGGCGTCTTTTTGCTTTTGCGGGTGGTAGCGGCCTTCAAGGCGGCCCTCAGGTCCCGCGAAAATCACCTCTGGCATGGGCGCTCGCTTGTTGTTTGCACGCCGGGGCGCGCTTGACGGCGGCGGCCTGACTTTTTAGAACTGTTCTAAATCGCACGCATGTGCGATAATCTGAGTTAATCGCCATGTTGAGTGGCGTCAATGCAGTAGCTCGAAAGCCCCGCATCTGGGGGCAGATACCGGGGAGGATTGGCATGAAGCTTTCGACCAAAGGACGATACGCCATGGTGGCGCTTGCTGATCTGGCGCTGCAGCCAGACGATACGCTGGTATCATTGGGTGAGATTTCGCGCCGCCAGGACATCTCGTTGCCGTATCTCGAGCAGTTGTTCGTGAAGCTGCGCCGGGCAGAGCTTGTGTCATCAGTGCGTGGCCCTGGGGGCGGGTACCGCCTTGCGCGGGCGGCCTCGGATATCCGCGTCTCTGAGATTTTGGGGGCGGTCGACGAGACGGTGAGCGCCTTGCACATGGGCGCGGGCGCCTCTGGCGCGGTGTCCGGGTCGCGGGCGCAGTCCATGACGAACCGGCTTTGGGAAGGACTGTCGGCCCATGTCTATGTGTTCCTGCATCAGACGCGACTGGCTGATGTTGTGAAGAACGAGCTGACGCCGTGCCCTGCCGTGCCATCGCTTTTTGAGCTGGTGGACGAATGAGCCCGTGGCGTGGACGGCGGGGGGGGGGGGGCGCCCCCCCCCCCCCACCCAGCCCAAACAAAAAAGGAGACCGGCCCGGCGGGGGGCGCCGGCAGGGGAGGAAAAAACCCCCAAC
>JAKVCO010000019.1:0-10242 GCA_022448245.1 Paracoccaceae bacterium | reverse complement strand
AGGGCGCGCTGGGGCGCTGCCCCAGACCCCGAAGTACGGAGCACAAAGAATAGGGGAGCTCGCGGCTGATGCAGCGCGTCTATCTGGACTATAACGCGACCTCGCCTTTGCGTGCTGAAGCGCGCATCGCGATGATTGCGGCTATGGACGCCCTTGGGAATCCGTCGTCGGTTCACGCCGAGGGGCGTGCGGCCAAAGCGATTGTCGAGAAAGCGCGTGCACAGATCGCCGAGGCGATTGGGGCGTCCGGGGCGGATATCGTGTTTACGTCCTCTGCGACCGAGGCGGCGGCGCTCGCCCTGTCCGGGCGGGGCCTTGCAGGGGCGGCTGTGGAGCATGATGCGGTGCGCGCATATGCCGAGAGTTCCCTTCCTGTGTCGCGAGACGGGCTTGTTGCAGTTGCCTTGCCTGAGGCGTCGACCTTGCAGGCCGCCAATTCCGAGACCGGCGTAATGCAGGAATTGCCGTCCGGCATAGCGGTCAGTGACTTTACGCAGGCCTTCGGCAAGGTGCCGGTGTCGTTTGCATGGTCAGGCGCGGAGATGGGGTTGATTTCGGCCCACAAGCTCGGTGGCCCGAAAGGTGTCGGTGCCTTGATCGTCAAGCAAGGTGTTGAAGTGCCCGCGCAAATCCGTGGCGGTGGCCAGGAGATGGGACGCCGTTCCGGGACGGAGAATGTTATCGGCATCGCAGGTTTTGGCGCGGCCGCAGAGGCTGCGAGCCGGGATCTTGAAACGGGCGTATGGTCCCGGGTTGAGGAATTTAGAAATATTCTAGAAACAAGTCTGGAAGCTTCCGCTAAAGAGATTATTTTGGTGGGGAAAGGTGTGCCGCGTTTGCCCAACACATCTTGTTTCATTGCTCCCGGTTGGAAGGGAGAAACGCAGGTGATGCAGATGGACTTAGCTGGCTTTGCAATCTCGGCGGGGTCCGCCTGTTCGAGTGGCAAGGTCAAAGCGAGCGGGGTGTTGACGGCTATGGGCTTTGATGAGGCTCAGGCAGGGCAGGCGATCCGGGTCTCCATCGGGCCGGCCACCACCCAGGAAGATATCGAGCGCTTCGCCACGGCTTGGAGCGCCAAGTACGAAAAAATTCGCGCGAAAGCCGCGTAGAGAGGTTCAGACATGGCAGCGTTGGACAACACGATTAAGGCCCCGATGAAGGCCAAGGACGGCGTTGAAGAGGATACCGTCGCAAAGGTCGCCGCGCTTGCGGGTAAGTACAAGCACGGCTGGGAAACCGACATCGAGATGGAATACGCGCCAAAGGGCCTCTCTGAGGACATCGTGCGTCTGATCTCGGCCAAGAATGATGAGCCTGAGTGGATGACTGACTGGCGTCTGCGTGCCTTTCGCTATTGGCTGAAGATGGAAGAGCCCGATTGGGCCATGGTTGAGTATCCCGAGATCGACTTCCAGGATCAGTATTACTATGCCCGCCCGAAGAGCATGGAAGAAAAGCCCAAGTCGCTTGACGACGTGGACCCCAAGCTTCTGGAGACCTACAACAAGCTGGGCATCCCGTTGAAGGAACAAAAGATCCTTGCCGGCGTGGAGGAGCTCGACGGCCCCACGCCCGAGGACAATTCCGAGCGCAAGGTGGCCGTGGACGCGGTCTTCGATTCCGTTTCCGTGGGCACGACCTTCAAGAAAGAGCTCGCGTCCAAGGGCGTGATCTTCTGCTCCATCTCCGAGGCGATCAAAGAGCATCCGGAGCTGGTGAAGAAGTACATCGGCTCTGTCGTGCCTGTCACAGACAATTACTATGCCGCGCTCAACAGTGCGGTCTTCTCGGATGGCTCGTTTGTCTATGTGCCGCCGGGCGTGCGCTGCCCGATGGAGCTGAGCACCTATTTCCGCATCAACGCCGAGAACACCGGCCAGTTCGAGCGCACGCTGATCATTTGCGACGAGAAGGCTTATGTGAGCTACCTCGAAGGCTGCACGGCGCCGCAGCGCGACACGGCGCAGCTTCACGCTGCGGTCGTTGAAATCGTGATCATGGAAGACGCCGAGGTGAAGTATTCGACCGTCCAGAACTGGTTCCCCGGCGACGAGGAAGGCAAGGGCGGCATCTACAACTTCGTCACCAAGCGTGCGGAGTGCCGTGGTGACCGCGCTAAAGTCATGTGGACGCAGGTCGAAACCGGATCGGCTGTGACCTGGAAGTACCCGTCTTGCGTGCTGAAAGGTGACGAGAGCCAGGGGGAGTTCTACTCCATCGCTATTGCCAACAACCTCCAGCAGGCCGACACGGGCACCAAGATGGTGCACCTGGGCCGCGATACGAAATCGCGCATCGTCTCTAAAGGGATCAGCGCGGGGCAGGCGCAGAACACCTATCGCGGGCTCGTCTCCATGGCGCCCAAGGCCAAAAACGGGCGCAACTACACGCAGTGTGACTCGCTGCTGATCGGGGACACCTGCGGCGCCCATACCGTGCCGTATATCGAGGTGAAGAATAACTCCTCGCGGGTGGAGCACGAGGCCACGACCTCGAAGGTCGACGATGACCAGCTCTTCTACTGCCGCCAGCGCGGCATGGATGAGGAAGAGGCGGTGGCGCTCGTCGTGAACGGGTTCTGTAAGGAAGTGCTGCAGGCGCTGCCGATGGAATTCGCGATGGAAGCGCAGCAGCTCGTGGCGATCTCTCTTGAGGGGTCAGTGGGGTAAGCCCACTCATTGTTATGTCTGAGGATCGGGATCAACTCAGCCCTTCGCAGGCAGCGCGTGCTGATCTCGCGCGGCTGGGCAAATGGTTCCTTGGTGGACTCTCCTTAGGCGCGGTTTTCATTGTGCTCAGCGTAGTGGCGCATGGCGCCTTCCTGATCCTCTGGTTCCTCGTGGTTTCCGTTCTCTTTGCGCGCCTCATCCTTTGGGGCTGGAGGTGTGTCTTTTCAATGAAAGCCAGGGTTGAGCTTGTCGGCGAACGCGGACGCAACTTTGGATTTTTCGCGACCGTTTTTGCGCCGTTTCAAACCAACAGTGGGCTGTTTGCCATTGGTCTTGCGCTGCCGATTTATGTAGGTTTCTTCGGCTTGTCGGTGTTTGGCCGATGAGCGGTCTGCTCGCAAATCTCACCGAAGCGCTCGCGCCGGAGCGGCCCATTAGCATCGTGGATGTGGGGGCGAGCCCGTTGAGGGAGCCGCCTTATGCTGAGCTTCTGTCGGCAGGGTGCGCCGAGGTTGTGGGGTTTGAGCCGCAAAAGGCCGCCCATGAGGCTTTGATGGCGGAGAAGCCTGAGAATGCGACCTTCGTGCGCGCGGCTGTCGGGAACGGCGGGGAGGGGACGCTCCATTGGTGGGAAGGCTCACCGGGGATGGCGTCGCTCTATCCGATCCGGCGGCTCTCGGCGCGTTATCTGGGGCGCTTCCGGGGCCTTGCGGGTTCTGCCCAGGAGATGACACTTCAGACGTCCGCGCTCGATGATCTGGACGAGGTATCGGAGATGGATCTTCTGAAGATCGACGTGCAGGGCTCGGAACGGGATGTGCTGCGCGGCGGGGCGGGCAAGCTCAAAGGCGCCGTAGCCGTTATTACCGAGATGCGGTTCTACCAGCTCTACCGGGGCGAGCCTGCGCTGGGCCAGCTTGACATGGAACTGCGCGCGCAGGGCTTCGTGCTTCACAAGTTCCTGTCGATGTCGCGCACGCTTTTGCCATCGCGCCATGCAGAGAAGCTGTCGCGCAGCGCGCGGTCGCAGCTTATCGACGGAGATGCCGTCTACATTCGCCCGCTCGAGAAGCTGGAGGCTTGGGACACCGAGCCGCTCAAGCGCATGGCGCTGTGTGCGATGGGGGCATTCCAGTCCTATGACCTTGCTCTGATGGTGCTGTCCGAGCTTGAGGATCGCGGCGTGATTTCCGTGCCTCAGATCGATGCAATTATCGACGAATTGCCCGCAAAGATGAGGGTTGCATGATGGTTGCTGTATTGACTTTTAGCGCCTTGCGCGTGCGCGCCGCTAAGGCGCCGATCCGGCCCGCTCTTTCCAAGATATTGCCCCATTTGCGCCTTGATCGCTACCTAGCCTTTTCCTCAAGGGGCGGAGAGAGGTCCACTTATGGCTATGATGGCGCAGACGAAGCAGAGCGCGTGGGACGCGCGCCTCGAACGTATCAATACTGGTCGGACGATGACGCAGGTCTCGGATGCGGAGGGAACGATCCCGATGCAGCTGAAGCGCCGCGGGGAAGTGTCGCCCGGCATCCGTGGGATCTTGGCTTGGGGCCTTGGCGGTATGATCGGTTGGGGCCTTGGCGTTGTAGCGGCCGTGGTCGATCCAGCGGCCGAGCTTGTGGCGCGCGCGCCACTGCCGGAAGCCCTCGCACCGTATGCACCGATGATCGAAAGCTGGGGCGACCCGCTGATTGCCGTGCTCGTCTTCATGATGGCGCTGGGCATCCTGCGCGTGAAGGGCACCTTCCCGCGACTGATCGGCATGATCATCATGGCCTACATGTTCGCGCTACAGATGAACCCCGAAACGCCCACGGTGGCCGAGCTCTTCGAGATGGGGCAAACGCTCCTGTCAGACGAGGAGACGCTGGCTGGCGTGCGCGATGCGGTCGTCCACTGGGCGATGCAAGAAAAAGCCTAATCCCGGCCTGCTTGAACGCGGGTCAAAAACCTTACATTGAAGATCAACACCTAAGCTCCCTTGGCGCGCTGCCTCGGGGGCTTAGTGCGTCTCGCAGAGAGAGGACACCATGCTAGAGATCAAGAACCTTCACGTGGAGCTCGAGGAAGAGGAAAAGAAGATCCTCAAAGGCGTCGATCTGGTGCTCGAACCGGGCAAGGTGCACGCCATCATGGGTCCGAACGGCTCGGGCAAGTCGACGCTGTCATATGTGCTCTCGGGCCGCGATGGCTACGAGGTGACGGATGGCTCCGCGACGCTCGAAGGCGAAGACCTTCTCGAGATGGAGCCCGAAGAGCGTGCCGCCGCCGGCCTCTTTCTGGCATTCCAGTACCCGGTCGAAATCCCCGGCGTGGGCAACATGACCTTCCTGCGCACCGCCGTGAACGCACAGCGCAAAGCGCGTGGCGAAGAAGAGCTCTCCGCCGGTGAGTTCCTCAAGGTCGTCCGCGAGAAGGCAAAGAGCTTCAAGATCGATGCCGACATGCTCAAGCGCCCTGTGAATGTGGGCTTCTCGGGCGGTGAGAAGAAGCGCAACGAGATCCTGCAGATGGCGATGCTCGAGCCTAAGATGTGCATCCTCGACGAGACGGATTCCGGCCTCGACGTGGACGCTATGAAGCTGGTGGCGCAGGGCGTGAACGCGCTTCGTGACGGCAAGCGCACATTCCTCGTGATCACGCACTACCAGCGTCTGCTCGACCACATTAAGCCGGACGTCGTGCACATCATGGCCAACGGCCGCATGATCACTCAGGGCGGACCTGAGCTCGCGCTGGAGGTTGAAAACAACGGCTATGCCAACCTGCTTGAGGACGCATAGATGGCGCTTCCCAAGATCAAACAAGACCTCACGGACGCCGTGCTGGCACAGCCTGTGCCTGAGGGCGGCTCGTGGTTGACAGCGGCCCGTGACGGCGCCCGCGCTCGCCTCGGCGGGCTCGGCATGCCCATCCGCCGCGATGAGTATTGGAAGTTCACGAACCCAGAGTCATGGACCGGCGCTCAGGCATTCTTGACGGCCTCTGATGCCTCCACGATCTTTGATGATGCAGAGCCTCTGACGCTTGTCTTCACGGATGGCGCTTTTGATGCAGCGGCCTCTGACGATCTTGCGCTTGAAGGCGTATCGATCGAGCTCCTCAGCGGGGTCGCTCACACGGACCTGCACTGGGCCAAGGGGCTCTATGGCAAGCTCGAAGCTGCGGCCAATGGGGCGGAGCGTCGGGATGGCGCACGCCTTTTCAAGCCTGTGGCGCGCCCGATGGCGGCGCTGAACACGGCCATGGCCGAAGAGGGCGTGCTGATCCACGCCACGGGTGAGGTCACGCGGCCCATCCGTATCTCTTACCGCTCGGCAGGCGGCAGCCCGCAGCTCCATCACCTCGTGAAGGTGGAAGAGGGCGCCTCGGTCACGATCCTCGAAGAGGGCATGCCCGGCGCACAGTCGAACGTGATGATGGAGGCCGACGTGGCCGACAATGGCACGCTTCACCACCTGCGCATTCAGGGCCCGGAGCAAGACCGCGCGACGCTGACGAACTTCTTCGCCCGCACGGGCACCGAAAGCACGCTGAAGACCTTTGGTTTCACCGCCAACGGCTCTATCACGCGCAACGAGGCGGTGATCGAGATCACCGGCGACAATGCCACCGCGCATATCGCAGGCGGCTGTCTGGGCGACAACGAGCGCGGCTCGTTCCATCACGACGACACCGTCTACATCACCCATGACGCGGTGAATTGCGAAAGCCGTCAGGTGTTCAAGAAGGTTCTGCGCAACGGGGCCACGGGCGTCTTCCAGGGCAAGATCCTGGTGCAGCCACACGCTCAGAAAACGGACGGTTATCAAATCAGCCAGTCGCTGCTTCTGGATGACGACAGCCAGTTCCTAGCCAAGCCAGAGCTTGAGATCTACGCCGACGATGTGGCGTGCTCTCACGGCTCGACCTCGGGCGCGATTGACGAGCAGGCGCTGTTCTACCTGCGCTCGCGTGGTGTGTCGCGGAAGGAGGCCGAAGACCTCCTGACGCTGTCCTTCCTCGCTGAGGCGCTGGAGGAGATCGAGGACGAGGCTCTCGCCGAGATGGTGCAAGCCAAGATCGAAGACTGGCTGCGCGGCTAATGCCTGTCACGACGGATATCGTGCAAAGCTACCGCCGTCCGCGGAAAGTGTTTCGACGCCTGCTGGATGGCGGCCAGCGAGAGGATCGCGCCATTGCGATCCTTGCCGGTGCCTGTCTGATATTCTTTGTGGCCTCTGCACCCGGCTACGCGCGTCAGGCGGCGCTGACGGGGGAAGACCTCGCGCAGTTGTTGACCTACTCGCTCTTCGGGACGCTCTTCATCATGCCGCTTCTGTTCTATGGGATCGCAGCGCTGAGCCACCTGGTGGTGAAGCCCTTCGGTGGCAAAGGCACGTGGTTTGGCGCCCGGCTCGCGCTCTTTTGGTCGCTCTTGGCAACATCACCGCTGATCCTGCTGTGGGGCATGACCCGTGGCTTCATTGGCCCCGGTTTCCAGGCCGAGCTGGTGGGGATCATCTGGCTGGGCGTGTTCCTTCTTTTCTGGACACTGAACCTGCGCGAGGCGGAACGGGGATGAACGGGTTGATCAACCTCATGATGCTCTCTGTGACGCGCCCGCAGGAGGCCGCCGCGGAGCTTTTGGGCCTCAACCTCAGTCGGGAGGTGGCGTGGCTACTGCTCGGGGCTGCAACGGTCCTTTCGGTCATCGCGACCTTTGTCGTTTCCGGTGGGAATGCGGCCCAAGTGGTGCACGGCGTGCCGGCCTTTAGCCCGCTTATGCTAGCGCTTTTCCTGGGCTGCTCTTCTGTCGTCATGGGGTATGCGATCCATTTCACCGGCAATGCGATGGACGGGACGGGTAACCTGACGAACTCCATCCTCGTGGTCGCTTGGCTGCAGGTGCTCCAGTTCGCGGGCCTCTTGATCCAGGGGGTGGCCTTAACGATATCGGTATCGTTCTCGGCCATGCTGGGCTTTGTGATCGGCATGGCGCTGTTCTTTTGGGTCTTCCCGAGCTTCCTGAAGGTGCTCCACGGCTTTGCCTCTATGGGGCGCGCGGCGCTCCTCATGCTCTTTGTTATCGTGGGTATCGGCCTCGGCCTGACCCTAATCCTCGGCTTCATTGGAGTTGGCATGTGACCTACGACGTGAACGCGATCCGCAACGATTTCCCGATCCTGTCCCGCGAGGTGAACGGCAAGCCGCTGGTCTATCTCGACAACGGCGCCTCGCCGCAAAAGCCGCAGGCGGTCATCGACGCGGTGACGCGGGGCTACAGCTACGAATACGCCAATGTTCACCGTGGTTTGCACTATCTTTCTAACCTCGCGACGGACAAGTACGAGGCGGTGCGGGGTAAGCTTGCCAAGTTCCTGAATGCGCGGTCCGAGGATGAGATCGTGTTCACCTCCGGCACGACCGAAGGGATCAACCTCGTGGCCTATGGCTGGGCCATGCCGCGCTTTGAGGCGGGCGACGAGGTGGTGCTGTCGATCATGGAGCATCACGCCAACATCGTGCCGTGGCACTTCATGCGCGAGCGCCAAGGCGCCGTGCTAAAGTGGGTCGACGTCGACGCCACCGGCGCGCTCGACCCGCAGGCGGTTATTGATGCGATCGGCCCGAAGACCAAGCTCGTGGCAATCACACATCTTTCCAACGTCTTGGGCACGAAGGTTGATGTAAAAGCCATCGTCGAGGCGGCCCATGCCAAGGGCGTGCCTGTTCTGGTTGATGGCTCGCAAGCTGCGGCCCACATGGCGGTCGATGTGACCGACCTCGGCTGCGATTTCTACGCCGTAACAGGCCACAAGCTCTACGGCCCCTCCGGTTCCGGCGCGATCTACATCAAGTCTGAGCGGATGGCTGAGATGCGTCCCTTCATCGGCGGCGGTGACATGATCGTCGAGGTTCACCGGGACGAGATCACCTGGAACAAGCCGCCCATGAAATTCGAGGCCGGCACGCCTGGCATCGTGCAACAGATCGGGCTCGGTGCCGCGATCGACTACCTTATGGAGCGCGGCATGGACGCCATCGCCGCCCACGAGGACACGCTGCGCGACTATGCGGTCGCCAAGTTGGGCGGGCTCAACTGGCTCAACGTGCAGGGGCAGACGGCGGATAAGGCCGCGATCTTCTCCTTTACGATGAACGGCGCGGCACATGCCCATGACATCTCCACGATCCTCGACAAGAAGGGGATCGCGGTGCGGGCCGGGCATCATTGCGCCCAGCCGCTGATGGAGCACATGGGCGTGCCCGCAACGGCGCGCGCCTCCTTCGGGATGTACAACACCATCGCCGAGGTAGACGCCCTTGTGGAGGCGCTTGAGCTCTGCCACGATCTGATGGCGTAAGGAGTTGCGTGGGCCTGCACACATGCCTATAGCAGCTCAGCGGGACCGTTAGCTCAGCTGGATAGAGCGCTGCCCTCCGAAGGCAGAGGCCAGAGGTTCGAATCCTCTACGGTCCGCCACTTGCCCTCGCGAAAGCGTTCTCCCGATCCGGCTTTGGCGGGATTTTGGCGTTGTATTCGAGGGTTATTCGGGAGGGGCTGAGCACTGGCCCTAGCGGCAGGAAGCCCGGAAGCGGTCTCTCAGGGCCGATATTCTCTGGACCTCATGACTGCGCTATTTCGGTGCGGAGCTTGGAACAGATTGAATTTCCTTGTTAGTTTTCCAAAGTGTTCAGGGGACTTCGACGTCGGGGGTTTTCGTTACATGGAACCAAAATCGAACTGCACTGGCCTAGGGCCAGTCTCTTGGGGACCTCGAAACACAGCCCTGACCTTTCATCCAGGGTAGAAAGCGGAGGGCGTGTGGCGGCTGGGCTTTGACGATGGCGCAGATGGGTTTCTTCGATCTTTACGACTGTTACGCGAGCCTCAATGCCAAGCGTGACTCTTTTGTCGAGATCGACGCCCTCGTTTCCTGACTAAGCTGCCAAACATTATTTCGAGCTGTTTCCGGCTCGCGCAGGCGTAAAGGCACGTCGCAAACAACCGAAACGAAAAAAATCGAGGTGCCTTTTCCCTTAAATTGGAGGCGAGTCCGCAGCTGAACCGCATGTACAGGCTTAGGAAGATTTCCTAGGGTCAGGACTCATAGCCAAGATGACGGTTGCTGCGAGAGCGATGGCTGAGAGGAAGACCTTCGGGCAGCGGTCATATCGTGTTGCTACACGCCGCCAATCCTTGAGTCTGCCGAACATGATTTCGATCCGGTTGCGCCGTTTGTAGCGGCGCTTGTCGTATTTGACGGTTTTCTTGCGTTGCTCCCGACCAGGGATGCAGGCGCGTATCCCTTTGTCTTTCAACGCTTCCCGGAACCAGTCGGCGTCGTATCCGCGGTCCCCGAGTAGCCAGTCGACATCCGGCAGGCTGCTCAGCAATGCTCGTGCGCCGATGTAATCACTGACCTGACCCGCTGTGACGAACAGGTTCAGGGGCCGACCTTCGCTGTCGCAGATGGCATGTAGCTTGGTGTTCATGCCGCCCTTGGTGCGGCCCCTCTCGGGACATTTCCTTCGGAAATACCCTGCCGGGCAGTGAATCAGGCGTCCACGCCCCCCTTTT
>JAKVCO010000018.1 GCA_022448245.1 Paracoccaceae bacterium | reverse complement strand
CTCACGAACAGGCAACCAACGCTTCAGGCGGGCCCGGATATAATCGGTCGTCGCGCTGTCCGTGTTCGGACCTTGCAAAATGAGCGGTGTCTGACCGATCGCTTCTTCTTTGGAATAACCTGTGTGCTCAACGAAGGCATCATTGACGAAGACGATCCTCGGGCCGGGCTGATCAATAGGCTCAGCCTCGCTGATAACAATGACGTCGTTCATGTACCGATGAACGCTCTTTCCCATTTTCTCGAGAGACAGGCCCCCATTCGTTGAGCTGAAATCGTCCAAGTCGCAAATCCCTGTGCGAGGCTTTTCGTCCCGTAGTTCTGCGTCTTGGATATCGGGAAGAAGTGAACGTGCGGTGAACCCGTTTGCAGCAAAGCACCTATCGCGCCTGGGCGTTAAGGCCCGCGGCGCGTCTTGTTTGCGAACCGGGTGAACCAGGAAAGCCCACCCGCTGGCCGAGAGGCTTAGAGGCCCAGGTCCATAAGCTCTTTGATTTGACCGCGGCGCGTGCCTGCAATGATGCGGCCCAGCTCATCGTCTCCGCGCAGCACAAGCAAGGTCGACCGGCGCGGGATGTTGCGCGACGTCGCAACCGGGGCGCGGCCAAAGTCATCCCAATCGACCTTCACGAACGTCATTGCCACGTCATAGGCCGGGTTCTCGTCGCGAAGCGCATTGATCGTCCGCTGCTGGCTGGCGCAGGTGGAGCACCACTCAGCACCGAAATCGACGAACACCGTTTCACCAGCGGCGAGCTTCTGTTCGATCAGGCCGGGGGTGTAGGTCACAAAATTCTCGGCACTGGCCGCTGGTGCGATCAGCGCAACAGCGGCCGTGATGGCGAAGAAGGTACGACGGTTCATGGCAGTCTCCACGCTTAAAGGGCAACGGATAGGTCTTGCAGCCAGTAAGGCATCATGCGCAGCGCCCATGCCTCCAGCATATGGTGAACTTTGAAGAGGAGCATCGCGCCGACGAGCGCAAAGGTCGCTCCGAGGATGGGTTTTGAACGCTCCGCCAGGCCGCGCAGCGCATTAGCCCGACGGCGTAGCGCTTGGCGCGCGCCTCGCCCGAGGCCAAGGATCAGGGTCGAGACGCCCAGCGCAAAGAAGGCCATGATCAGCGTCACATAGCCGAGGCTTTCGCCCTGCGAGGCTAAGGCGATGGCACCTCCCAAAGTAGGGCCGATGCACGGCGACCAAACGGCCCCCAGCAACAGGCCGCCGACGAACTGGCCCCGCACGCTGTCCTGATTGACGCCGTTCATGCGCTGGTCGGCCCCCGAAGCGAGCCCCGCCGTGGCCATTTCGAACCGGGATGCAAACTGGGGGAGCAAAAGCACGATCCCAAAGAGCACCATCACCACGGCACCGATCTGCGCCAACACATCCTGCGTGAGCCCGATCGCTGACCCAAAGGCCGTCACCAGCACGCCGAAGACCACGAAGGACAGGCTCATCCCGGCGGCAAGCGCCACAGGCCCCATCCGGCTCGCGTTCAGGGACGACACCAGAACGATGGGCAGCACTGGCAAGACGCAAGGATTGATGAGCGTCAGCAGACCAGCCGCATATGCGAAAATGAATTCCATTGGAGCGTCCTGCCGGGGCGACCTTAAGCAAGCAATAAAAACCTTCCCACAAAGACATCACGAAGCCGTCAGGCCGTGCGCCTCAGGGTGTCAGGATGGCCGTTGCTTAGATGCCAACGTAGTCGCGCGCGACGTCTGCAGTCACATATGTCATAGCGCCGGACCAAACCGTTTTGCCCCGCCCCAGGATCACCGCCCGGTCGGCCACTTGCGCAAGTTCTCGCAGGCTTTTGTCTATCAGCAAGATCGCCATCCCGGTTTCCTGCTTGATCGCGGTGATGGCGGACCAGATCTCTTGCCGGACAATAGGGGCGAGCCCTTCGGTCGCCTCGTCCAAGATCAAGAGCCTTGGGTTCGTCATGAGGGCTCGGCCGATCGCGAGCATCTGCTGCTCACCGCCCGAGAGAGACGCCGCGCGCTGCGCCCGGCGGGCCTCCAAAGGCGGGAAGAGCGCGGTGACCCGTTGCAACGTCCATTCGCCGCGACGCGCAGCTGCGATTAGGTTCTCCTCGACCGTCAGATCCCGGAAACAGCGACGGCCTTCTGGGACAAGCCCAAGGCCGAGGCGGGCGACGGCGTGGCTGGGCATCCGGTGCAGGTCTTGTCCATCGAATGACAGCCCGCCGTTCGCCGGGATCATTCGGCAGATGGCCTTCACCGTCGTGGTCTTGCCCATCCCATTGCGACCCATCAAGGCGAGCACCTCACCCGCCGCGAGCTCGAGATTGACACCAAAGAGCGCTGGCACAGGCCCATAAGACGCATGCAGGTTTTCTACCTTCAGGAGGATCATGCTTCCTCCCCCAGATAGGCTTCACGCACCTCGCGGGAGTTACGGATTTCCTCGACCGAACCAGTGGCGATGACGCGGCCGTAGACCAGCACGCTGATCCGGTCAGCCAACGCAAAGACCGCGTCCATATCATGCTCCACGAGGAGGATCGGCGCCTCACTGCGCAACCCATCCAGGAACGTCGTCATCACCTTAGAGCCCTCGGCCCCGAGGCCGGCCATCGGTTCATCCATGATGAAGGCCTTCGGCGCCAACGTGAGAGCCACTGCGACCTCCAATTGGCGCCGCTGACCGTGGCTAAGGTTCGCGGTGATCTGGTCGGCTAAGTCGGCAATACCCACGCGCGCCAAAGCCTCCATGGCGCGGTCGCGGAGCGAGCGGTCGCGTTCTACTGCCCCCCACAGGCGCCAGGGCTTACGGGCATGCCCCACCGCACCCAACAGCGCGTTTTCAAGCACCGTATCTTCCATCGCGAGCGCCGAAATCTGAAAGGTTCGCCCGAGGCCCCGCTGGGCACGCTCTGCCGTTGAAAGCGAGGTGACATCGACCCCGGCCAGATGGACAGTGCCCGCGTCTGGCCGGTAGCCACCGCAAATCTGAGCAATAAGCGTGGACTTGCCAGCACCATTGGGTCCGATGATTGCGTGGATCTCCCCCGCGCGCAGGTCGATGGACACATCATCGGTGGCCTGAAGGGCGCCGAAGGCCTTTTTGAGGTTGCGGGTGGCGAGGACGGGCTCAGACATTGGGACCTGCCTTGCCTGTCAGAATGCCGATGATCCCGCCCCGCGCGAACAGCACTATGAGCAGGAGGATAACGCCCAGCCACACCAGCCAGAACTCCGTCAGTCCGCCCAGAAGGTGCTCTAGCGCCACAAAGAGCGCGGCACCAATGACAGGTCCCATCAAACGCCCCACCCCACCAATGATGATCAGCACGATAAGCTCGCCAGAGAGCTGCCAGCTGAACATCGTAGGGCTCACGAAGCGGTTGAGGTCAGCAAACAGCGCACCCGAAAGGCCCGTCAGCGCGCCAGAGATGACGAAGGCCAAAAGCTTGAGGCGCATGGGGTTGAGGCCCACCGTCTCGACCCGTTCCGGCGCCTGCCGCGCGGCGTTCAGCGCCAGCCCAAACGGTGACGTGCGCAGGCGGCTATGGATGCCGAGCGCCAGACACAGGACAGCTAAGCACAGGCCAAAGAACTGGATGGGCTGGAGGGTGTTGAGTCCCGGGAAATCGTTGCGCACATAGATCGAAAGCCCGTCTTCCCCGCCGTACGCGCTCCACGAGATCGAGAAGAAGAAGAACATCTGCCCGAAGGCGAGCGTGATCATAATGAAGTAGACGCCCGTCGTCCTCAGCGACAAAAGCCCGATCACTAGCGCGGCGAGCGCGGAGGTGACAAGAGCCGTCACCCAGATGATGGGCATGGACTTGGTGCCCTCGATCACGAGGGGGCCAAGCTCAAGCGGGGCATAGGTCTGGGCGTGGTGGGCAAGGATGCCCATTGCGTAACCGCCGAGGCCGAAGAAGACCGCGTGCCCGAGGCTCACAAGCCCACCGATGCCCAGCGCGATATTGAGCCCAACGGCAGCCAGCGCGAGGATGACGGCGCGGGTGGCCAGGGTGATCGTAAAGGGCTCATCGGCAAAAAGCGCCCAGAGTGGGAGCACGACAAAGCCCAAAAGCACGATCCAGTTGATCCAGCGCTCCGCAATCATGCCCGCGCTCCGAAAAGGCCCGTGGGGCGCCAGATGAGAACAAGGCTCATAAGGATGTAGACCGCCATGGAGGCCAAGGCGGAGCCCGTCTGCGTAGCAGCACCCGGCTCCATAAAGAGTTTGAAGAGCTCGGGCAGAAATATGCCGCCCAAAGTGTCGGTCAGTCCCACAAGCACGGCACCGATGAAGGCGCCTTTGATGGAGCCAATCCCGCCAATGACGATGACGACGAAAGCGAGGATGAGCACAGGCTCCCCCATGCCGACCTGCACGGATTGGATGGCGCCAACGAGTGCTCCGGCGAGACCTGCAAGGGCCGCGCCAAGGGCGAAGACCAGCGTGTAGAGGCGGGAGATATCGACGCCGAGGGCTGCGATCATCTCCCGATCATTCTCACCCGCGCGGATCTGGATACCGATGCGCGTGCGCGCTGTGAGCCACCAGAGGAAGACTGCCACCGCGAGGCCGACAGCGATGAGAGCGAGGCGGTAAAGCGGGTACTGAATGCCGCCCGGCAGCGTCACCGGGCCGGACAGATAGCTTGGCACGTCAAGGAAGAGCGGGAAGGATCCAAAGACCCATCGGGTGCCTTCTGAGAAGATCAGAATCAGCGCGAAGGTCGCGAGCACCTGATCAAGGTGGGCGGCCCGATAGAGCCGCCTGATTACCACGATCTCGATAATGGCCCCGGCCACCGCAGCCGCAGCCAAGGCCGCCGCCAGCGCGAGCAGGAAGGACCCCGTCGCCCCCGCCACGGCAGCCGCTGCAAACGCGCCCACCATGTAAAGAGAACCATGCGCCAGATTGATAAGCCCCATCACGCCGAAAATCAGCGTGAGTCCGGCCGCCATCAAGAACAGCATGATGCCGAACTGGAGCCCGTTCAGGACCTGCTCGAGAATGAGGATCGTAGACATCTATGTGCCCTTAAGGGCCCGCCCCGGCATGCGTAGCCGGGGCGGGCGCTGGATCACATATTGCAGTTACCCGCATATGCATCGGAGTGGTTTGCAAGGGCCACACCAAGCGTCTTGTTGGTGAAGACGTCGCCTTCCTGGATCACTTCGCGCGCGTAGATCGTCTGAACCGGGTGATTGTTCGGACCGAAGGCAAAGTCGCCACGTGTGCTGTCAAAGTCCGCGGCGCGAAGGGCGTCCCGGAAAGCACCGGCGTCGTCTGCCGAAGCTTTATCAAGCGCCGAGAGGATCAGGTTTGCCGTGTCGAAACCCTGGCTCGCATAGAGCGACGGCAGACGGCCATACTCGGCAGCAAAGCTCTCAACAAAGGCCGCGTTCGTGGCGTTGTCGATGTCCTTGGACCACTGGGAGGTGTTCACCACGCCGAGTGCGGCGCCGCCCACGGCCTGCAGGATGCCCTGGTCGAAGGAGAACGCCGGACCCACGACGGGCAGGTCCACGCCGCTGTCGGCATATTGCTTGAGGAAAGAAATCCCCATGCCGCCCGGCAGGAAGAAGAAGACGCTGTCTGCGCCCGACGCACGGATCTGTGCGATCTCAGCGGCATAGTCGGTCTGGCCTAGCTGCGTGTAGATCTCGTTAGCGATCTCACCCTCGAAGAAGCGCTTGTAGCCGGTGAGCGCGTCTTTCCCGGCCGGGTAGTTCGGCGCGAGGATGAAGGAATTCTCGTAGCCCGTGCCGTTAGCATAGGCGCCTGCAGCTTCGTGCAGGTTGTCGTTCTGCCAAGCGACGTTGAAGTAGTTCTCGTGGCAGCCTTTCCCGGCCAACGCCGAGGGGCCTGCGTTGGGCGACAGGTAGAAGACACCCTGGTTCACCGCCGACGGCACCACGGCCATGGCGAGGTTCGACCAGATGATACCGGTCATGATGTCGACCTTCTCGGACTGGATCATCTTGTCAGCGAGTTGCACTGCGATGTCGGGCTTGCGCTGATCGTCCTCGATGACGACCTCAACGTCGTCACGGCCCGCTTGCGCAATGGCCAGCATAAAGCCGTCACGTACGTCGATGCCGAGGCCTGCGCCGCCGCCAGACAGCGTGGTGATCATCCCGATCTTGGTGTCCGCCATGGCGCCCGATGCGCCCAGAGCAATCGCCGTCGAAAGTGCGAGTAGTCGTTTCATCAAGTCCTCCCTCAGTTTCGCGCAGGCTAACGGCGAAATTCAGGAAGTGCAGACCCTTTTTTTCCCTCAGCCGAACCTTTTGGGGTCCAAACGCCAGATCAGCGGCAAAATCGCGAGGATCAGAACCCCGCTCATCAAGAAAGGCGCGCCCGGAAGGTAGACAGAGGTCCCGTTCACGAAGTTCTCGAAAACGCCTGTGAAAATGAGAGGCGCGATCACAGCCGCAACCGAGCTGAGCGAGGCGATCACGCCCTGCACAAGCCCTTGGAGGTCGTCGCCCACGCGATTGGCCGCAAAGGCCGTCAGCAGCGGTGGCGCCATGTCAGAGAGCGCGGCGATGGGCAGAAATATCACCACGGCCCATACTGCCGCCGCCAACCCGAATGCGGTGAAGGCAATGAGCGCGCAAATGACGCCGAGAAGAAGCGTGCGATAGTCGCCCAGCCGCTTAGTCAATTGTGGAAGGATACCGGCTTGCACGGCAGCGATCAGCACACCGTACGCCGACAACGTAAGACCGATCGTGAACCCGTCCCAGCCGAAGACTTGCCTGCCCCAGAATGACCAGAGCGTGACGTAGACGAGGTTGGCGAACTCGAAGACAAAAATGCACACGAGCGGGATCGCGAGGCCCGGAATGACGAAGGCGCGCCAGATCGAAGCAAAAGGGTTCAGGTCTCGCCGTCCGAAGGGGCGGCGGTTCTCCGATTTGAGGGACTCGGGTAGAACAAGCAATCCGAAGATCACGTTCACCCCGGACAATGCAGCCGCGATCCAAAACGGCGCAGTAATGTGCCAACCTGATGCAACGCCGCCTAAGGCGGGGCCGATGACAAAGCCGATCCCAAAGGCCGCACCGATCATGCCAAAAGCCGCGCCCCGCTCTTCTGGTTTTGCAATGTCTGAAATGTAGGCCGTCGCGGTGATATACGTGGCGCCCGCGAGCCCGGCCACGATGCGACCGACGAGCAAGAGCCAGTACTCCTGCGCGAGCGCCATGATGACGTAGTCGAGCGTCAGCGTCACAAGGGCGGCGATGAGCACAGGACGGCGGCCATAAGCGTCTGACAAAGAACCGATAATGGGCCCAAAGAGGAACATCGCCGCCGCATAGGCGCTCATCATCACGCCGCTCAAGAAGGCTCCGTCGGCGGTCGAACTCGCGCCCACTCGGTCCATCAGATCAGGCATGATCGGGAAGACGATGCCCACGCCAATCGCGTCGATCATCAATGTCGCGAGAATGAAGAGGAATGGGCCCGAAAGTTTCATGAAACGGCATTTGCGCCGTTAGCGCCCGGTGTCCAGCCCTAGTTGCTGTTGGCGGCCGCTTCTCCCAAGCGTCGGGCGTGCGGGCCGAAAACACAGGCAAGCGCCAGGATCACGCCGGAGACGGTGGCGATCATGCCCGCTGCGCTGACTGCATTCACCGCACCAAGCCAGAGCGGACCGTAGCCTGCGAGCGCAAATCCAGCGACGGCTGAGAGTGTCGCGAAGGCCACGGACCAAAGCACCTGATGGCTCAGACTATTGGTCATCAACCGCGCCGCGGCTGGCGGGCAGATGAACATAGAGATCACGATGATCGAGCCTACTGCGTCAAATGCGGCCACGGCGGCGATGGCTGCCACGGTGACCAACCCGAAGCCAACGGCGCGCACAGGAATACCCATGGCGCGCGCGAACGCCTCATCAAAGGTCGAGATTTTCAGCCAACGCCAGAAAATCAGGGTCAGCGCGATCGTGAGCGCACAGGCCAGCGCCATGCGCGGAAGCTCTTCAGGCAAACTAGCCAAAGCGACGGGATCAAAAAGCGATCCCCAGCCATCTGCGCGGAACCAAACGAGGGATTCCAAGTTGCCCATCAGCGCATGTTCGACATCCAGATGGACGCTGGAGGTGTCGGATTGTTCGAGGATCAGCACCCCTGCAGCAAACATCGTGGTGAAGACCACGCCCATGGCAGCGCCGGGCTCAATCCCGCCAAGGCGCCGAACCCCCTCGATCAGGACCACCGCCAAGAGGGCCGCGCCCGCCGCACCAACGAGCATTGGCAGCGTCGCGACGACCCCCGTAATCAGAAAAGCCACGACGATCCCCGGCAGCACCACATGGCTGATCGCGTCGCCGATCAGCGCCTGCCGTCTAAGGATCAAGAAGTTGCCGGGCAGCGCACAAGCGATGGCTGCGAGCACACCGATCAACATCGGCGTGAGGGAAAATTGTACGAACTCCGCGCCCATCACACGGCCTCCGGCGCACCGAGACGTCGATCAAACTCGGCGATCTCATCGGGGGTGAAAACCTCCTCGATGGGGGTCAGCCCGTCGTATTGACCAGAGAGGCCGATGTCCTGATGGATGCGACGCGCGATGGTCCACCGCTCCTCATCTCTGACGACTTTTGCGGCCTCGGCCCGACCATCGAGCGTGGGCACGCCATCCGCACGGACAAGCCCCTCGCGCGCCAAAAGGCGCAACGTATAGCCCTCGCGGATCGGATGCTGCGCGGCGAGCGCAAGCAGGCCTTGGCGGCGATGCACCCTTGCCTGAAACCGGCGATGCCGGATCGCCGCCGCAAAGACACCGCGCGCCGGCGCGAAGAGGAGTGACAGGGTAAAGAGAGCTGCCGCAACCAAGACGATGATCGGCCCGGTGGGTAGATCGGGCACAGAAGCCGACAAGGCCGCACCGAGATATCCTGCGACGCCACCCAGGGCTCCAGCAATCCAGACGAGCCGCCCAGACCGGTTCGTCCAGAACCTGGCCGTCACAGACGGAATGATCAGCATGGCCACGATCAAAATCAGCCCAACGATTTTCAGCCCAACAACCGTAGCCGCCATCACAAGACCCATGATCGCGAGATCAATCTGGCGCACGTTGTACCCGAGCGACGCCGCATAATCGGCATGAAAGGACACCAACGTCATGGGCCGCTTGAGAAGCCAAATTACCAGAACCGAAAAGAGCCCCCCGCCCGCGATCACCAGCGCGTCTTGAAAAAGCATCCCTGCGGTCGAGCCCAGAAGAAAACTCTCCAGCCCGGCCTGCCGCCCAGAACTCATAGTCTGAATGACGGTAAGAAGCACCACGCCGAAGCCGAAGAAAACGCCAAGCACGGCGCCGATGGCGGCATCTTCGGAGAGCCTCGTGCGACGCGAAATCCACTCGATCGCCAAAAGGCCAAGTCCCGCCGTCACCGCTGATCCGAGGAGTAACCCGAAAAGGTTTCGACCGTCGCCCCCAAGGGTAACCATCACAATGAACGCCAACGCCACACCCGGAAGCGTCGCATGGGCTACAGCGTCAGAAACCAGCGCTCGCTTGCGCAAGAAAAGGAAGCTGCCTGCCGACCCAGCCGAAAAGCCGAGGAGCGCCGCGCCAATCGCAACGAGGGCGGCGTTGTAGCCCGATTGCAGGAAGAGAGCCTCAAGCAAGGCCATGGATCAGCTCGCCTTAACCCGCACCGGACAGCGCGAGCTCGCTCAGATGCGTCGCCGCCAAGCGGCCACCATAGGTCGATTGAAGGGCCGCCGTCGTAAAGGTGATGTCGACCGGGCCCTCCGCCATGCGACGGACATTGATCATGAACACATGGTCAAAATACTCGCGCACCGTTGCGAGATCATGGTGCACGGCAACGACGGCCTTGCCGTCTGCCTTCAAGGAATGAAGCACATCGATGATGGCCCGTTCTGTCGCGGCATCGACGCCGGCGAAGGGTTCATCAAGGAGGTAGAGGTCCGCGTCTTGCGCAAGAGCGCGCGCGAGGAAGACACGCTGCTGCTGACCTCCGGAAAGCTGCCCGATCTGGCGGTTCGCAAAATCTGCCATGCCCACACGGTCCAAGCAGAACAAAGCCTCCTTGCGCATAGCTCCACCCAGACGGCCCAGCAGGCCAAGCCGCGGGTAAAGCCCCATCTGAACCACATCGAGCACGGTCGTTGGAAAGTCCCAATCAACGCTTGCGCGTTGGGGCACGTAAGCGATGCGGTCGCGGGCCTTCTCAACAGGCTCGCCGAAGACGAACACGTCTCCGGAGACACGCGGGATCACCCCAAGTGCAGCCTTCAGGAGCGTGGACTTACCAGCGCCGTTCGGGCCTACGATGGCCGACATCGCCCCTGAGGGAAAAGTCGCATCAACGGAGAACACGGCAGGTTTGTCACCGTAAGAGACCGTCGCACTACGGATCGACAGCGCTGCATCCGCCGGCACAGCCGCCGGCAGAAGTTGGCCATCTGTGGTGACGATTTCGGGCTCGAAGGGTGCCATTAGTTCAGCATTCCCTGCATGCCGGCCTCAGGCGCGCGACCGCCCAAGGCGCGGGAAATGGTCGTTGCGTTGGCGTCGATCATACCGACATAGGTGCCTTCATATGTGCCGGGCTCGCCCATGGCGTCGGAGTAAAGCTCGCCCCCGATGACAACCTCATGGCCCTGCGCTGCGGCCCCCTCAATGAGGGCGCGCACGTTGCGGTCAGACACAGAAGTTTCCACGAACACCGCGCGAATGTCGCGCGACACAAGCATGTCGACGAGCTCGCTAATGCGCTGCAAGCCAGCCTCGGATTCGGTCGAAATGCCCTGAATGCCCATCACTTCGAAACCGTAGGCGGAGCCAAAGTAGTTGAATGCGTCATGGGACGACAAAACTACACGCGCTTCTGTGGGCACCGTCGAAAGCACCTCCGTCGTGTAACGCGCGAGTTCGGAGAGATCTTCGAGATAGGTATCCGCGTTGGCGCGGAACGCGGCCTCGTCTTCGGGCGCGACTTCGATGAGCGCGTCGCGAACCTCAACCACCACCCGCGACCACAGGTTCGGGTTCATCCAGAGATGGGGGTCATAGCGACCGTCATAGTCTTCGGACGACAAAAGGAGCGTCTCAGGCACCGCGTCGGCTACCGCAACCACGGCGTTCTCTGTGCCCAGGTCCTGCAGGAACTCCTCCATCTGAGCTTCGAGATACAAACCGTTCCACAACACGACATCTGCGCCAGCCATGGCTACGATATCTGTGCGGGTCGCGCGATAGGCATGCGGATCGACACCCGGCCCCATCAAAGCACGAACCTCGACGAGATCACCACCAACTGCGGCAGCTGCATCAGCAATCATCCCCGTGGTCGCAACGACACTGGTGCGATCTTCAGCAATCGCCGCAAAAGGTGTGGCCAACGCAAGAGCTGCGGCGAGGAAAGTTCTCTTCGTCAGGATCATGTCAAAGCTCCGGAAATTGCGTGGGCGGACCTGCCCTCGCCAGAAAAGATAATGCGAAGCGTTCGCAACGTCAATGAGATTGCGAATTATTCTCAGTTCGGGAGGTAGGTCGCCCAACACGCCAGGCAACGAAAAATAGGTGTGTTTTGTGGGGGCAGCCTATGTCGTGCTCAGACGGTGCGAAGACCCAATATCTCGCGCGCTTCTTGCCAAGTCGCGACAGGACGCTCGTGCTTTGCGCAGATCTCAGCCGTCCGGCGTACAAGTGCGGCGTTCGACGGCGCCAGCGTCTCTCGATCGAGGCGGACGTTATCTTCGAGACCCGTACGCGCATGTCCCCCAGCGCCGATGGCCCATGCGTTCAACGTAAGCTGAGCGGCGCCAATACCCGCCGCACACCAAGGCGCGTCCGCCCCAAAGAGCCGTTCTACCGTCGAGACGTAGTAGTCAAACACGTGACGATCAGCGGGCATCGCGTTCTTTACGCCCATCACAAACTGCACATACGGCGTGCCAGCCAGATTCCCTTCGTCGGCCATTTGGCGGGCGCGCAAGATGTGGCTCAGATCGAAGGCCTCGATCTCGGGCTTAACGTCATGTTCGAGCATCTCGGATGCGAGCCACTCCACAAGGTCCGGCGGGTTCTCGTAGACGCGTGTGGGAAAGTTGTTGGACCCCACAGACAGTGACGCCATATCCGGCTTGAGCGGCAGCATGCCCCCGCGCTCGCGCCCTGCCCCGGACCGGCCCCCGGTCGAAAACTGAGTGATCATACCCGGACAATGTTCTTCGATCCCTTCTTTGAGGCGTGCGAATTTCTCGGGATCAGAAGATGGGGTTTCGTCCGCGTTGCGGACATGGGCGTGAACGATGGAAGCACCGGCCTCAAAGGCTTCGTGAGTGCTTTCTACCTGCTCAGCGATCGAAATGGGCACGGCCGGATTGTTGGCCTTTGTCGGGAGCGAGCCAGTGATAGCCACGCAAATGATACAAGGATTAGACATCGAAAAAGACCGTCTCTTGGGTGCCCTGTAGTCGTATGTCAAAGCGGTAAACGCCGGTAGTTTGTTCGGTTGCCAACAAGGTGTGCGCTCGTGCACCAAGCTGGGTCAAAACAGGGTCTTCTGTGGCATCAGGGAAATACATGCGCGTGTGCAGGCCAATATTGATGCCGCGTGCCACGATCCAAAGGTTGAGATGCGGAGCCCCCTCTTTGGCGCCGGGTCGCACCGTTTCGAAAGCCCATTCACCTGTATCGAAATCGCAGATGACTCGGCCCCAACCTCGAAAGCCAGCCTCCACACCGTCGGGGGCGTAGTTCCCCGCAGCGTTGGGTTGCCACACCTCGATAAGGGCATCGCGCACCGGTTCACCGGCGCCGTCCCAAACGACGCCTTCCACGCGGATACGCTCGCCCTCGGCGTTGGGACCGGCGATGTCGCGGCCCGCTTCCTCGTATATCTCGAACCCAGCAGCGGTCGGTGCGAGACCGATGTGAACATACGGTCCGGCTGTCTGAGACGCGCTTTCGACTCGTTCTTTGTTCGGGCGCGTCATAGCCCGCCCTCGTGCCACGTCCGGTGGCGACCGCGCAAAATGATGTCAAACCTGTAGGCCACCATGTCATGCGGCACGGTTTCGGACATATCGAGCTTTGCCGTCACACCATCCACGGCCTCAGCACTGGGAATGGTTTGCACGATCGCGCACAGCGGGATGAAGGGGTCGCCCTCAAAGTAGCACTGCGTGATCAGCCGCTGGGCAAAGGCCTCACCGAAAACCGAGAAGTGGACGTGGGCCGGGCGCCATGTGTTTGGCCCGTTTGGCCAAGGGTAGGCCCCGGGCTGCACGGTATGAAATCGGTAGCGCCCTTCGCTGTCGGTCAGGGTCCGACCACACCCGCCAAAGTTCGGATCGATGGGCGCCAGATAGGTATCGACCTTGTGCCGATACCGCCCGCCTGCATTGGCCTGCCAGCATTCCACCAGCGCATTAGGCACGGGTCTCGCATTCTCATCAAGTACGCGTCCATGGACGAAAATCCTCGGGCCGATCGGGCTTTCACCAGGCCGGGCAAAGTTCGTCAGAAGGTTCCAATCGTCCGGGCCAAGATCATCGTGATTGAAGACCGGGCCGGTGCTGTCTGAGGGCGTATTCTCAAGCCGGACAAGGGGACGCGTTGGCGACCGGAATTTGGTCGTGCGGTAGTCCGGCGTATTCGCGGCGGGCTGAACGCTCCAATCGCGGGGGTAGAGGCCGCTCATCCCCGCATCTCCGCGAAGGTCTCTTTGGCGAGTTTGATGGCATGGTTTGCTTTGGGCGCGCCCGCGTAGACGGCGACGTGCATGAAGGCCTGCATGACATCTTCTTCACTCGCCCCCGTGTTGACCGTGGCGCGGATGTGCATGGGAATTTCAGCGAAATTTCCGGTCGCAGCCAAAAGAGCGAGCGTCAGCATGGATCGTTCACGGCGGCTGATCGTATCATCAGCCCAGACCGTACCCCAAGCACCCTCGGTGATGAGATCCTGAAACGGGGCATCGAAGGGCGTCTTTGCGGCCTCGGCACGGTCTACATGCGCGGCACCCAAAACGGCACGGCGAACCTCCATGCCCTTTTCATACTTGTCCATCAGCGTCCTCCCTGCCCCGAAGACTAACGGGGCGAGGGACGTTTGAAAACTCAGCGCTTGCCGTAATAGAGGCCCACAACGTGCTCTGCCTCAGCGAAGAAGAGCCAGCGCGATGCGGCCACGCCAAGCGCGTGGATCACCGCAGCAAGGGCGGCGACAAACCACCCGAAGGGCAAAATCAGCAGCATCAGGATCGGCAAGATGTAGCCCGCCACTGCCGCCACAAGGCGCAGTTTTTGGGAGTGCTTGCGCCCCACCACGTGCACGAATTCTTTTAGCAGATAGTTCGTACCGGTGTGCGGCGGCTCAAAGCTGCGAACTTTGCCGATGGACCCAAGGCCTGTGGCCGTGGCCAGTGTCGTGCCGCTCTGCGGGAGGGCCTTGTCGCCCTGCATCCACCAGACAACCTGAGCCGCACCTGCAGCGAGAAGAAGAACCAGAGCCGCAACACCCTGACCGGCAAGCAACGCACCGCCACCTAGGGAGAGCGTCAAGAACAGGACTGGCGTCACAGGCGTGTTCCAACGCGGCACCGTCTTGAGCTGGGTGTAGATCATGGCCGTGGTGAACACGGTGCCAATGGCGAGAACCGATCCCAGAAGTCCTAGCACAACCCACTGTTGCCCCATGAAAACAAGGCCAATGGCATAGAGGCCGAACACCACAAGAGACGCGACAGCGCAAATGCCCTCGCGGCTCAGCCAAGAGGAGCGCCACTGCGTGAACGCGCGCCATGCCCGCTCAGGATGACCCAGATGGAACGTGGAGGCCAAAAGCCCGCCTACTGCGCAGCCAAAGGCGAGCGCGAAATAGAAGAATGCGGCCCAACCGGTGACCACGGGAAGCCCGAGGCCCAGCCAGAAAAGCAATCCAAAGCCGAGACCCGAGAGGGTCGTAAAGACGATAACTGAAGGAGCTGGATGCATGGGTCAGACCTTATCTAGCATCTTGTCGAGCCAACCGACGAAGCCTTTGGCCTCGGCCACCACAGGGGCGAGCGGTTCAGGCGCCTGGTAGAAGATGTCGTCCTTCAGACGCGGCGGCAGGTACTTGTTGACGGGCTTGGTGCCCTGTTCTGGCATCAGATCAATGCCGCCACGCTCCTCAACGAGGACGCTGACTGCGCTGTTCGGATCGCCAAGATCACCGAAGTGGCGGGCACCTGCAGGGCAGGTCCGCACGCAGGACGGCACGCGATCTTCTTCGGGAAGGTTTTCGTTGTAGATGCGGTCCACGCAGAGCGTGCACTTCTTCATCACCTTCTCTTCGCCGTCCATCTCGCGCGCGCCGTAAGGGCAGGCCCACGCGCAGAGACCGCAGCCGATGCAGCTGTCTTCGTTGACCAGAACGATGCCGTCCTCGGCGCGCTTGTAGGAGGCGCCCGTTGGGCAGACCGTCACGCAAGGCGCGTCATCGCAGTGCAGGCACGACTTCGGGAAGTGGATCAGCTGGGCGGGCTTGTCCTCGGGCTGCACCTCGAAGGAGTGTACGCGGTTCAGGAACGTGCCCACAGGATCTGCGCCATAGGGATCCTGATCGGACAAAGGCGCGCCATAGTTCTCGGTATTCCAGCCTTTGCAGCTGATCACACAGGCATGGCAGCCCACGCAGGTGTCGAGATCGATGACGAGGCCCAGTTTCTTATCAGTGCTCTCGGGAAGAGTGGTCATTCGGGCTCACCTCGGCGGTTGGCTGGAGAGGATGGGGCAGAGGTCGGGGAAACGTACAGCATCACACGCCCCCCACCAAAAGGGCGGCGGCGTCAGAGGCCATCGCGCGGCGCAAGTAGAGAATGAAGCTGCCGAGGGTGACAGCCACAAAACCTGCGATCAAAAGAAGGGTACGTTTGGGGGTCATGCGCGCCCCCGACAGATCAGGTAAGCTCGACGGGCCGATCGATTGCGAAATAGTGGGCGTTCATGTCGTTGACCGACCCGCGATACACCAGCGGATAGCCCATCAAGTACGCGCCCAGGATCGTGAGATGCCACGCTTCCTGTTCGCCCAGATACAGATTGGGCTCGGTCAGCGCTTTCCAACCGCGCTCCTCGCCCAGCGCACGCAGCTTGGCGGCAGGCGCGGTCACCGCGTCCGGCATCCAACCGTCCGGGAAAGCCCAGGACCAAAGCCATGAATGCGAAGTCGGATTGTATGATCCCACCAAACCGTAGCGCGCGTGACGCCGTGTGCCGCTTGCCTCGGTGAAGGTAAAGCGTGTCTGATCGGGAACCACATCCCAGCGCCCGTTCGGCTTGGCGAGCCCGATCTCCTGATAGATCGTCTGGCTGCTGGCAGAAATCTGCGAGCATTGCTGTTCGAGCAAGGCGCGAAAGTCGGTATCTTCCTCGATGCGATGCATCTCTCCCGTCTCCAGACAGTGATGCCAGATTCCGGCTCCATCGTAGCTCGGGGTTTCCTGTCGGAGACCTATGCCGACGCCCATGGCTGCCTTCTTCAAGCTGAACACTGCGACACCTCATTGCACTGGTTCTGTCAGCACATTTGACGTCGCATTGCGCCAACACCGTGACCGGCACGGGGCTATGCGAGGGCATCATTAGGGACGCCGTCATTTTTCGACCTTCCAAGCGAGCGACCGCGGCCCTTTCCCAACAGGTGAATTTATTGGCGGAATCGCAGGCTGAACCTCGTCCGGGGCATCGACCTTTTCGATCTGTACCCGAAGGTCGAACCAGGCAGCCTGCCCCGTGATCGGGTCAGAATTGGCCCAACGCATGCCGTCACCCTTCGATGGCAGCAGCTCGTGAATCAGGTGATTGAGGAGGAAACCCTCCTTCGCCTCGGGCGCATCATCATCCAGCGCCCAAGCGCCTTTGCGCTTGCCGATGGCATTCCACGTCCAAACCGTCTTGGGATTCAGCGCAGCCATATGCGCCACGGGTACGGTGATCGACCCGTGTGCGGAGCTCAGCTTTGCCCAGTCGCCAGTATTGAAGCCGTTCTTCTCCCAAATGTCCGTGGGGACATACAGAGGGTTGCGGCCGTGGATCTGGCGCAGCCAAGCGTTCTGCGTGCCCCAGCTGTGATACATTGCCATAGGACGCTGCGTGAGCGCGTGGAGCGGGAACTCCTCCTCGGAGACCAGCCCCTCTTCGAAGGGCGGATACCAGATCGGCAGCGGATCGAGCGTGTCTTTGATGCGCTGGCGCAGGTGATCGGGTGGTTGGCGGTCGCCATGGCCCTCGGCGGCAAGTTGGAACTTCCGCATCGTCTCCACATAGACATCAAACACGTAGGGCTGCGGGCTGTCATAGAGGCCCATGTCCACGGCCCAATCCTGGTAAGCCGCGTTCCACGGTTTGAAGTAGGACGCCTCGTCCGGGATGTGGCTCACAAAGAAGCCGCCGTTCTCGATGTAGCGGTCGATCTGCTGCGGGTTCACATCGCCCCGCCCGTGGCTGTCGCCGTTGCCGCGGAAACCGGCGAGCGGGCCAATGCCCGGCTTGCGTTGGTGGTTGGTGATGTAATCGGCGTAGTCTTCGTACTTGGACGAGCCATCTTCATTGGTGAAGCCCGGCAGGCCCATCTTGTTGGCCAGCTGCACAAGCACCGTCTGGAAGCCCCGCACATCCCGGTCCGGCTCCACAACCGGCCAACGGATCGCGTCAGCTGCGGCATCTGCCTCACAAATCGGACGATCGAGGAGGGAGATACAGTCGTGACGCTCCAGATAGGTCGTATCCGGCAGCACGAGGTCTGCATAGGCCACCATCTCGGAGCTGTAGGCATCAGAGTAGATGATCCGCGGAATGACGTAATCGCCGTTCTCATCCTTGTCGGTCAGCATCTTCATGGTGCCCGACGTGTTCATGGAGGAGTTCCACGACATGTTGGCCATATACATGAACAGCGTGTCGATCTTGTAAGGATCACCCGCATAAGCGTTCGAGATCACCATATGCATGAGCCCATGGGAGCTCATGGGGTTTTCCCACGAGAATGCTTTGTCGATCCTCGCGGGCGTGCCGTCTTCGCGCAGGCACAGACCCTCGGGCCCCTGCACAAAGCCCAGATGCGGCCCGTCGAGCGGTTTGCCCGGCGTGACTTTGCAATGCGGCTTCGGATGCGCGCTAACGGGCTTCGGATATGGCGGCTTGAAACGGAAGCCACCCGGAACCTCGACGGAGCCCAGAAGGATCTGCAGCAGGTGCAGCGACCGGCAGGTCTGGAAGCCGTTTGAGTGCGCCGAGATACCACGCATGGAGTGGAAGGAGACCGGACGCCCGGTCATCGTCTTGTGCGTCTCGCCGCGGAAGTCGGTCCATTCGATGGGAAGCTCGAACGCCTCCTCGAATGCCACGCGCGCGAGCTCTGCCGCGATGGCGCGGATGCGGTCTGCGGAAACACCGCAACGCTCTGCTACCGCCTCAGGGGCGTATTCAGGCTGCAGGTAACGCTCGGCCAGCATATGCATGACAGGCACATGGGTGACGCCGTCTTTCTCGTAAGTGGCCGAAAGCGAAGGTTTCACGCCTTTCTTGTCAAAGGCTGCAGGCTTTCCAGTCGCGCGGTCGATGACGAGCAGTTTGCCGTCTTTGTCGCGCATCAAGAGGCCGTATTCCGGCGATGCGGGATCGCTGTTCACTAGCACTGGGCTGTTTGTGAAGCGCGCGAGGTAATCGAGGTCGATCTTGCCCGCTTTCAGCAGCTCGTGGATCAGCGCAAGGATGAAGAGACCGTCGGTGCCGGGGGTGATGCCCACCCATTCGTCCGCCACAGCGTTATATCCCGTGCGGATCGGGTTCACGCCGATGATCTTGCCGCCGTTCTTCTTCAGACGGCCGATTCCCATCTTGATGGGGTTACTGTCGTGGTCTTCTGCCACGCCAAACAGCATGAAGAGCTTCGTGCGATCCCAGTCAGGCTGGCCAAACTCCCAAAACGCGCCGCCCATCGTGTAGATGCCAGCAGCGGCCATGTTCACGGAGCAGAAGCCACCGTGCGCCGCGTAGTTCGGCGTTCCGAAATTCTGCGCCCAGAAAGACGTGAAGCTCTGCGACTGGTCGCGGCCTGTAAAGAAGGCGAGCTTGGAGGGGTCTTCCGCGCGGATAGGCTCCAGCCAATCGCAGGCGATTTGCAGCGCCTCATCCCATTCGATCTCTTCGAACTCACCGGAACCACGCTCGCCCACGCGCTTCAAAGGCTTGCGCAAACGCGACGGCGCGTTGTGCTGCATGATGCCCGCGCTGCCCTTGGCGCAGAGGACGCCCTGGTTCACAGGGTGGTCGCGGTTGCCCTCGATATAGGCAACTTTGCCATCCTTCATGTGCACGTTGATGCCGCACCGGCAGGCGCACATGTAGCACGTGGTTTTGCGCACCTCGTCAGAGACTTTCGGTGACAGGTTGAGTTGGGGTTGCCCCACTTTGGTCTGGCTAGAAATAACACTCCCTCCCGAGCAGTGATTTCCCTTGCTTGAATTGCCTCAGGTAAGGCTTCTTTTCACTACCCCACGCCTCGGCTTTCGCCAAGGTAGAAACGGTAAGATTTTCTGTCCAGCGGATTCAAATTATTTCCAAACCCGCAAATAATGAGACCTACTTCGTGTAATTTGAGCCTTCATCGTCCAAAATGGCCTTCAGCTCCTCCAAGTGGCGCGTGGCCTGATCGGGGTAATCATCGAGCTCGCTGGCCGTCTTTTCGGCGATTTCATCACTAAGAATGCGCAGTGGCTTTCCGGTCTGAAGCGCGCGGATATACGTCTCTGCAGCGCGCTCAAAATAGTAGAGGCGGTTGAAGGTATCTGCGACATCATCACCCAGCACGAGGATGCCATGATTGCCCATGATCATGACTTTCTTCTTCGGGTCAGACAGAAGGCCCGCGCAGCGCTCGCCCTCTTCTTCGAACGCAAGACCGCCAAATTCGCCATCGACGACAGTCCGATTGTAGAACGTGGCCGTGTTCTGATCGATGGGCGGCAAGGTGCTGTCTGCGAGGCACGCGAGGACCGTGGCGTGGATCGAGTGCACATGCATCACGCAGCGCGCATGCGGCACATGGCGGTGCACGCCGCCATGAAGCCCCCACGCCGTCGGATCAGGCGCATCAGGCAAGGACATCGTGTCCGGGTCATTGGCGTCGAGAAGCAGCAGATCTGACGCCTTGATCCGGCTGAAATGACGCTGGTTCGGGTTCATCAAGAACTTCGTGCCATGCTCATTCACCGCCAGCGAGAAATGGTTGGCCACGGCCTCATGAAACCCAAATCGGGCCGTCCAGCGAAACGCAGCAGCCATGTCGACGCGTTCTTGCCAGTGCGTCATGTTTTCAGACGTGCGATCCAGCATCTTTGCCTCCTCTGGACGTGGGTTTGCAGCCGGGCCATCCTGCGTAAAAAGAGGGAAGCATGTATATCGAGCCTTTCAAAGTCGAAATCTGGATGAACGAGTGGGAGACGCGCTGCGAGCTCAACCTCGCAGAGACCTGTGTAGAAAGCCTGACCATCGATGCGCTGCTGGCGCTGACGGGCCGCAACGCCACCGATCTGGAGGAGCTTTTGGCCATGAAGATGACCTACGGGGCCATCGAAGGGTCGGAACGCCTGCGCGCCGCCATCGCTGCGCTCTACACCAACCCGCATGCCATCACCGTCACCCACGGCACGATTGGCGCCAACATGCTGGCCCACAAAACGCTGCTGAGCCGGGGCGATCACGTGGTCTCCATCGTGCCGACCTATCAGCAGCACTACTCGATCCCGGAGAGCATCGGGGCAGAGGTGTCCCTCCTCAAGCTGCGGGCGGAGAACGATTTTCTTCCCGACCTTGATGAGCTGCGCGCTCTGATGTGGCCTGAGACAAAGCTCATCGCGCTCACGAACCCGAACAACCCCACAGGCGCGCTGATCGATCACCCCATGCTCGAAGACATCGCCGCCATCGCGCGTGAAGTGGGCGCCTACGTGCTCTGCGACGAGGTCTACCGGGGCACGAACCAAGAGGGCGAAGGCTCCATGATTTCCATGGCCGACGTCTATGAGAAAGGGCTGGCGGCGTGTTCGGTGTCGAAGGCCTATTCCCTGGCTGGTCTGCGCCTCGGCTGGGTCGTGGGGCCCGATGAGGTGGCAGAGGCCGCAGCCCTCCACCGCGACTACGACACGATCTCCATCGGGATGATTAACGACCATTTCGCGACGCTGGCGCTGGAAAACAGCGATGCGGTGCTCTCCCGCGCCCGCGCCATCACGCGCGGCAACCTCGCGCTTGTGAGCGACTGGGTGGACAGCCAAGACCGCGTCAGCTGGGTCAAACCCCGTGCAGGCACCACGGCGATGCTGAAACTGGACGTGCCCATGTCCTCGCGGGAGTTCTGCATCGCGCTGCTCAAAGAGACCGGCGTCATGATGACCCCCGGAGATGCCTTCGACATGGAGTGCTACGCCCGCATCGGCTACGCCAACACCCCCTTGATCGTCGAAGAAGGCCTCGAACGGTTGGGAGGGTTCCTCGCTCGACTTTGACGGATCACCATGAGGGCCGTAAGCTGACCTAATTTAAGCACCAGATTAGCATGCGATACATCGATCGATCCGCCATCTATGAGCCGAAATTCCTGTCTTCCAAGGACATGGACTTCGCGCGCAACGAGCTTTCCGAGTTTCTTGAGCTGACGACGAAAGGGGGCCAGACCCGCCGCGTCCCCGACGATTTTGTCCTCAGAAACAATCCTGACGCCCAAGAAGAAATGGCCGAGCTTTTCGGCCATGTCTGCGCCTATTGCGAGAGCCCAGCACTCCCATCGCAGAAGGGTGGATCGAGGCGCGGCAGCATCACCCAGCACCGCCCCTCCTCTAATGCGCGCAACCAAGATGGGTCCTCTGATTTCATTTCCTACGCCTGGCTGACCTACGACTGGGAGAACCTTTTCTGGGTCTGCCCAGAATGCGCCCGACGGAAGGAAAACTACTTCTACGTGGCCCGCCGGGCGAGCGTGGGCGCGCCCGTCGCGGAATGCCGCGAGGTTGAAGATGCGCTGATGCTCGACCCCAGCGAGATGCACCCGTGGGAGCATCTCGATTTCCGCCTCGATGGCGGCGTCTTTCCCATGGAAGGATCTCTGCGCGGCGAAACGACGATTGGCTGGCTGGCCCTAAACCGAGGCAAACTTGCGCGGGACCGGCGCCGAGTGATCGAGAACGTGCTGCGCGCCATATGGCGAGACGGCGGGACGGGTGGGCTCGTCGGCACGATGTCTGGCAGCAATCCCGCGGCAGAAACGTTCTTTTTGCTCGATGCTGATAACCACACGGAACCCGGTGACGAAATCTGGCCGCCAACGACCTATATGGGCGCCGCAACCATAGCGATTTTGCGGTCCAGGCTTGGCCAATCAGTCGATGCAACATCGCCTTCAGATTTTCTTGAACGGTTCTCGGCACTTCCCGAGGTTCAAAGGAACCACGTGGTCGAACGGGCGCTCGACGAAGCTCTTGGGCAGAGCGCGACTTCATCAGCCGAACCGGCAATGAAGGCCACCCCGAGCTCCAAGCCTTCCGCACCGAAGTTCCGGCGCCCTTCCCGCACGCCGTCGATCAAGAAAATGCCGCTCTACAGCGACCGTTTGCAGAGCGTCTCGATCTCGAACTTCAAGGCGCTGAAGGGGATCGAATTCACGCTGCCTGAAGCGGTCGACGACATCGAACAAGTGCCCTGCATGTTGCTCTTGGGTGAAAACGCGACCGGTAAGTCCTCGGTTCTGGAGGCGATGACGCTGGCCCTGATCGGCACCCGAGAAGCGGCAGAGCTCGATGACATGCTGGCGGAGGAAGAGCTGGCGCCAAGGGACCTCATCCATTGGAGCGACGCCAGCGATCCCACGCAGACAGAAGAATTCATGGGTGTCTCGCTGGGCTTCCTTGAGGCCGAGGAACCGGTTGATATCACCGCTCATAGGTCCGCCGATAGCTTTGAAGGAGCGGCTGAACCCTCAAAAATCATCCTCGCCTACGGCCCTCGCCGTTTCTTCAAGAAAAGCGGCCGACGCTTCCGCGCCCCTGCTTACCGCGTACGATCGCTTTTTGATCCAATGGCCATGATCGCCAACCCGATCGACTGGCTCACCAGCCTGAAACCTCAGGACTTCGATGCCGCCGCACGCGCGCTGCGCGAGGTTCTCATGCTCGCCAAAGAAGACGATTTTGAGCGCGAACTCGAAAGCGATGGCGGCGGCCGGATTTTCATCACAGCCAATGGCGAACGCACGGCCCTCAAAGACATGAGCGTGGGATACAAGAGCGTCATCGCCATGGTCTGCGACATCATCCGAGAGCTCCTCTACCAATACGACAACCTCGAATTCGCCCATGCCGTCGTCTTCATCGACGAGATCGAAACACACCTGCATCCGCGCTGGAAAATGCAGATCATGCAGCTTCTCAGGCGCGCGTTCCCGAAGGTTCAGTTCGTCGTGACGACCCACGACCCGCTGTGCCTGCGGGGCATGTACAACGGCGAGGTGTTCGTCCTGCGCCGTGACGCGTTTGACGCCAAGGTGGAAAAGGTCGACGATCTTCCCTCGATCCGAGGCATGCGCGCGGAGCAAATCCTGACATCGGAATTCTTTGGCCTCGGCTCCACCGATCCCGAAACCGACGCCAAGCTCATGCGCTTCAACCAGCTCGTTGCGAAAACCGAACCGCTCAGCGAAAGCGAAGAGAAAGACCGCGACCGACTCCATGACGAGCTGCAAGACAACATGGTGCTCGGCTCCACCATTGCCGAACAAGCCTATGCGCGCGCGTTGCAGAAGGAGGTCAAACGGACTCAGGTTACGCCGTCCCGCGGCCCGGCCCCTTCCCGGGTGGACTACGAGGAGGAGTTCTCCTCCCTCTACCGGAGGCGCCGCTGATGATTTGGGTTCAACGGACAGAATGCCCCGAGCCGCTGAAGCCGGGCGAGCCTGACAAACGATCCCGCGTTGGCGCGCGCGAGCTTGAGAAGGTGAAGGCAAAAATTGCTCTCGGCCAAAAGCCCGCCTCAAAAGACTTCAAAGCCTATGGCCACGACGACGTCCGCAACGCCCTCAAGGAGATGTTCCACGGCAAATGCGCCTATTGCGAGATGAAGGTCAGCGGCGGCATCGACACGGATGTGGAGCACTACCGCCCCAAGGCAGGCGTTACCGAAGCTGACGAGGCAGGGGTCGACCACCCCGGATATTGGTGGCTGGCCATGGTTTGGGAAAACCTCGTGCCGTCCTGCGCGCATTGCAACCAAATGCGCTCAAACCACCTGCACATCCCCTCCGGCCTCGCCTCTGAAGCGGAGTTCATTAACTTCCTCGAAACGGCGGACGGGCAATCGTCGGGCAAAGCGAATTACTTCCCCACTGAAGATGACTTCTGGATCACCGCGCCCGGCGATCTGAGCGCCGAAAAACCTTTGATCCTCGACCCGACTGGCGAAGAAGATCCCGAGGATCACCTCGAATGGGTGATCTTTGACGGCGTGGCCAGCGTTGTGCGACCGCGAGACGACAGTTTGGCGGGCGAAGCAAGCATTCGGATTCTAGGCCTCAACCGTCGTTGGCTTGAAGAGCATCGCCGCACGCATCTGCTGCAAATGCAGCTCTATCGAAATCTGATCATCAAATACGCAAACGCCCGCAAAGCCGCGCAGACCGATCAGGAGAGGGCGAGCACGTCCGAGATGCTTAACGACATGTCGAACCTGCTTTGGGCGATGACGGACGAGCGCAAGCCATTCCGCGCGCTGTCTTTCGCCTTCATCGAGGTGGTGCAAGAGGAAGTCCGCCAGATCATGGAAGGTGTTCCGGCGGACTAGAGGTCTTTTGCTAGTCGCCGACCCGGTACATTTTGCCGTCTCTGCAAGACGCATCCGCCGCATCCGCGAGGAGCTGCGCTTTGAGGCCGTCCTTTCCACTGGGCTTTATAAGAATATTATTCGTCACAGAATTAACAAAATGCGCCATCTCGATAGAGTATGCCGCAGCATAACGCTCGAGGAAGAAGTGCTGCGCCGGTGCCCTTGTGAAGCCTGAGGCGCCTGCGATTTCGACCGAATTCTCATGCAGGTTATCCGCCCGGGCGAGCGCTTTTGACCCGTGCACTTCGATGCGTTGATCATAGCCGTATGACGCGCGGCGGGAGTTTGAGATCTGCGCGATCTTCCCTGACGCCGTCTTGAGCGTCACCATCGCCGTATCGACATCGCCTGCCTCACCAATCTCAGGATCGACGAGGCAAGAACCCTGCGCGAAAACCTCAACCGGCTCCTCATCCAGCAAGAAACGCGCCATGTCGAAATCGTGGATCATCATATCGCGGAAGAGCCCACCGGACTGTTTGATATAGCTCACCGGGGGTGGCGACGGATCGCGGGACAGGATCGTCACCATCTCCACATCACCGAGGTCGCCCGCCTCGATGCGGGACTGCAGATGCGCGAAGTTGGGATCGAAACGGCGGTTGAAGGCCACGAGCATGGGAACGCCCGCCTTTTCGACTGCTGCGATGCACGCACGGGTGCGATCAGCAGATAAATCTACAGGTTTCTCGCAGAAAATCGCCTTACCAGCCGCAGCAGCCTCATGGATCAGATCGTGGTGCGTGCTTGTGGGCGTGCCGATGATGACGGCATCAATGCCTGCGTCAGCAATGATCGCCTCGCTCGTCATGGCCTTGCCGCCCGTGGCCGCCGCAAGGGCATCCGCAGCTTCCGGCACCGCGTCGGAGACTGCCGCGACGCGCGCGTTGTTCATCCCTGCCAGCGACCGGGCATGGACCTGCCCGATGCGCCCGCACCCCAGAATTCCGATGTTCATCATGCCTTGAGCTCCCTGAGTACGCGGCGGGCAGCTTCTTCCACCGGGTCTTCGATATCCTTGAGGATTTGCACCCGGTCGAACCGCTCCGGATCAGCGGCGACAGCGTCGCGCAGCGCCGCGCCAAAGGCCATGCGCAGTTCAGTCCCGATGTTGTATTTGCAGATCGCCGTGGTCTGCGCGAGGCGCCGCCGCTGCGCCGTAGGCACGCCGGAGCCGCCGTGGATCACCAGAGGGACGTCTGTCACAGCCTCGATCGCGTCGATGCGTGCCTCATCGAGGCCGCCCGACTGATCCTGCTGAAGGTGCACATTGCCGACGGAGATCGCCATGGCGTCCACGCCGCTCTCCCGAGCGAAACGAGCGGCTTCTTCCGGGGCGGTCCCGGCGGAAGCCTCGCCATTGTCATAGCCCACAAAGCCGATCTCCCCCTCGCAGGAGATCCCCGCCGCATGGGCCATCTCAGCGATGGCGGCGGTCTCATCGATGTTCTGCTCGATCGGCTTGCGGGAGCCGTCGAACATCAGCGAGGTGAACCCGCTTTCGAGCGCGATCCGGCAGTCTTCGGCCTCGTACCCGTGATCCAGATGCGCCACGACTGGCACGCTGGCATCCTCGGCCAAATACCGGAACATCTTCCCCAATACCGGCAATGGCGTGTGCGCGCGACAGGATGGGCCCGCCTGCAGGATCACTGGGCAGTCCTCCGCCTCGGCCGCACGCACGAAGGCGCGCATGTCCTCCCATCCCAGCGTCACCAGCCCGCCCACGGCGTAGCCGCCTTTCAGCGCGGGCTGCAAAACCTCGGAGAGCGTGGCGAGCGTCATTTGAACTTCGCGATCATGTCTTTGATGCCGGGGATCGTCTCGATCTGGTAGGCGTGCGACGGCTGGAAGAACTGCACCAGTGACCGCTGCGACAGGCCGCCCAGGATCGTGAAATAGTACATCTCGTAGCCCGGCAACACGCAGCAAGGGTGATAGCCGTTATCGAGACAAATCGTGGAGCCATCGACGATGTGATAGGCATCCCCCGGCTTGCCGTCCTCGCGCTGCAGCATCTGCACGCCCGATCCGTGGTTCGGGCGGAAGCGGAAGTTATAGGTCTCATCATGGCGGGTTTCGGTCGGCAGACGGTCGGTGTCGTGTTTGTGGCTGGGGAAGCCGGACCAACCGCCCGCCCCCACGGTGAAGAGCTCACTCACCAACAGACGCCCGACTTTGTCATGCTGCTTCTGACCCAGGATATGCTTGATTTTACGATGGGTTTTCGTATCGTCAGAGCCGTATTGCACAAGGTCGAGCCCGTCCGCACGCACCGCGAAAGGCTCCAGCACCTCGTCATACTTGGCCCCCGCAACGAAGACCTCGCAGCTGTCTTTTGCGATCATCAACGCCTTCGCGCCAGAGGGGACATAGACGCCCTCAGGCTCCCCATCCCAGACATCTTCGCCCCGTCCGCCAAGGTCGTCTGCCTTGAAGCCTTGGACCTCCACATCGACGGTGCCGGTGGCAGGCACGATGCAGGTCTCGAACCCCGGCACGGTGTACTCAAACGCCTGCCCAGCCTCGAGCTTGACGATGTTGAAATAGTTCAGCGGAACCGTGGCGTCGCCAACGTCGACGATGGGTTTGTTCTGGTTGTCATAAGGGGCGATATGCATGGGTCAGGGCTCCGTCGGGCCGGGGTGTGCGGCCAAGAATGTCTCAAGGGTGGGCGTGTCAGCCATGGCGGGCGCGCATCCGGGTTTGGACACGGTGATCGAGGCGCAGGCCGACCCGCGCAGGATCGCTGTCTTGAGGTCGTGACCGCCCGCAAGCGAGGTCATCAGACCGGCCATAAAGCTGTCGCCCGCACCTGTGGGTTTCAGGGCCTCGACGGGGTAGATGCCGGTGCGGATCTCTTCGCCGTTCGCGAAGGTGATCGCGCCCTTTTCGCCCATCTTGTAGATGATCAGCACGCCTTGGGCGGCAAGCTCCCGCGCTTTGTCGAGGCCTCTGTCGTAGTCCCCGGCCATGAAGCCGAATTCCTCGTCATTGCCGACGATCATGCCGCATTCGGCCGCCGCGCGGCTCAGCACGTCAGAGGCGACCTCCGCCGAGGGCCAGGAATAGGGGCGGTAGTCGACGTCAAAGATAATGGGCAGCCCCGCCGCCTTGGCCCGCGAGAAGGCGCTGAAAGTGGCCGACCGGGAGGGTTCGGCCGCGAAAACCGTGCCCGCGGTGATGAGCGCGCCGTACGCGCCATAATCCACGGCGGCGACGTCTTCTTCGGACATCTGAAAATCCGCCGCGCCGTTGCGGTAGATGACATTGCGGTGGCCTTCGACGCGGCTTTCATAGAAGGCCAGCGAGTTGCGATACTCCCCGCCCACCGGCGTCACGTAGCGCGCATCGACGCCGTAGCGCTTCAGCTGGCCCACACAGTAGCTGCCGACACTGTCGTCGCTCACCCGCGTCACGAGCGCTGCCTGCCCGCCCAGCTTGCAGATGCCCGCGGCGATGTTAGCGGACGATCCACCGAGGCCCACCGTCACGCGGTCGGCATCTTCCGCCGCCACGCCCGCATCGGTGAAGAAGTCGATCCCCGCGCGGCCCACGATGATGAAGTTGTTCTGTTTGATCCCGTCGCGAAGCATCAGACGCCGCGCCTCTGGTTGGCGCGCTCGGCCTCGATCTCCTCGTGCTTTTCCCGGACGGAGGCTTTGTCGGTCACGTGCGGCGTGCCCACCTCCCACCAGGTGTGGCCCTCGGTCGTCCAGCCCTCATAGGGGTCGACCTTCATGACGATGACGTAGGTCTGATCCGCCTCGAACGCGCGTTTGACCGCGTCGCCCAGATCCTTGGCATGCTCCACCGTTTCAGCCTCAGCGCCCATGGCGCGGGCGTGGGCCTCGAAATCGACGCCCACTTGGTGCGTGGCGGTCGGCGTGTCGGCGATGAGGTTGTTAAAACTCTCTTGGCCCACGTTGTTTTGCAGCTTGTTGATCACCGCAAAGCCACCGTTATCGAGCACCATCACAATCATCTTCTTCTGCGTCAGCACGGAGGAGTAGATGTCGGAGTTCATCAAAAGATAGGAGCCGTCGCCGCAGAAGCTGATCACCTCGCGCCCGGGCTTCAGCTGGGCCTGCGCGATGGCCGCGCCCCAAGCGCCTGCGATCTCGTAGCCCATGCAGGAGAACCCGAATTCGACATCGACGGAACCGGTGGAGAGCGTCTTCCAGTTGGCTGTCACCTCGGCAGGTAAGCCGCCCGCCGCCGCGACCACGCGGTCCTCGGCGTGGCAGAGGTCGTTCACCACACCGATCGCCTGCGCGTAGGAGTTCGGGCGGTTTCCGACCCGTGTGTTGTCCGCCACATAGGCATCCCACGCTTTACGCTCAGCCTGAGCCTTCGCAGTCCAATCTGCAGGCGCTTGGTAGCCCGTGAGCATGGGCAGAGTTTGTTTGCAGTCACCTACGACGGCCAACGCCATATGCTTGCCCGCGTCATGGCGGCCCACGTTGAGGCCGATGAACTTGGCATCCGGCGCAAAGGCCGTCCATGAACCGGTCGTAAAGTCCTGCAGGCGTGTGCCCACGGCGAGGATCACATCAGCCTTTTTCGCTATGTTGTTGGCGGAATCAGATCCCGTCACGCCAAGCGGCCCGATGTTGAGCGGGTGATCATGGACAAGGTTCGCACGCCCCGCGATCGTCTCCACCACCGGGATGTTTGAGGCTTCGGCAAAGGCCGTGAGCTCTGCCACCGCGTCACCATACTGCACGCCGCCGCCTGCAATGATCATCGGGCGCTCGGCCCCTGCGAGCAGCGCCTTGGCATCAGCGATCTCCGCAGGGTCTGCCGCTTGGGAGCGGATGCGGTGCACGCGCTTTTCAAAGAAGCTCAGCGGATAATCATAGGTCCAGCCCTGCACATCTTGGGGAAGCGCAATGAAGGCCGGGCCGCAGTCGGCGGGGTCGAGCATCGTTGACAGCGCCAGCGGCAAAGATTGGATAATTTGCGCGGGATGCGTGATGCGATCCCAGAATCGGCTCACCGCCTTGAAGCCGTCGTTGAGGCCGAAGGCCGGGTTCCCGAAATGCTCCAACTGCTGCAGGACAGGATCAGGCAGGCGCGTCAAGAAGGTATCGCCGCAGAGCATCAGAACGGGCAAACGGTTCGCATGGGCGAGAGCGGCGGAGGTCAGCAAGTTCGCTGTGCCCGGACCTGCAGACGCTGTGCAGAACATAAAGCGCCGACGCAGCCATGCCTTGGCGTAGCCGGCGGCCGCAAAACCCATGCCCTGCTCGTTTTGACCGCGAAAAAGCGGGAGCGTATCTTTGACGTCTTGCAGCGCCTCACCCAGACACGTGACGTTGCCATGGCCAAAGATGCCAAAGCCGCCGCCGCAGACCCGCATCTCCTCACCATCGATCTCGATCATCTGCGCATCGAGCCATCGAACGATAGCCTGCGCTGTCGTCAGCGTGACGGTTTCCTTGGCCATGTCATCCTCCCTAATGACGCAATCGGTTGTTGACCCGGCTGCGCGCCTGACGATAGCACTCTGCCAGAGCACTGCAACCGGTTGCAAGAGTGGAGGAGCTCCCATGGCAAAAATTGGCATCGGCATCGTAGGAGGCGGCTATATGGGCAAGGCGCATGCCGTGGCCCACGCGGCGGTTGGAGCGGTCTTTAACACGGAGCTCCGGCCTGAATTGACGTCCGTTGCGGCATCTTCGCCCGCGAGCGCCGCCCGCTATGCAAAGGAGTTCGGCTTCCGGAAAGCCGCAGACAACTGGGAGGCCCTCGTTGCCGACCCTGAGGTAGAGGCCGTCATCATCGCCTCTCCTCAAGCGCATCACCGCGCCATCGCTGAGGCGGCCTTCGCGAGCGGCAAGCACGTCTTCTGCGAGAAGCCCTTGGGGGAATCACTCGAAGACAGCCGCGCGATGGTAGCCGCCGCTGAGGCCTCCGGCCTCGTGCACATGGTGGGCTTTAACTACATCCGCACGCCCGCGTCGCAGTTCGCCTACCAGCTACTGCAGGAAGGGCGGATCGGAAAGGTTACCTCCTTCCGGGGCGAACACACCGAAGATTTCCTTGCCGACCCGGACGAGCCCGCCAACTGGCGCACGGAAACCCGCGCGGCAGGCACGATGGGCGATCTCTCCCCTCATCCGATCAACTGCGCGCAGCGGCTCATGGGCCCGATCGAGGAGCTCCACGCCATGGTCGAAACCGTCCATGCGGAGCGTGGCGGCGTTGCGGTAAAAAACGACGATCAGGCAACGCTGCTGCTGAAATTCGCCAGTGGCGTGAGCGGCAGCCTCTTCTGCTCGCGCGTCGCGACTGGCCGTAAGATGGGCTATTGCTATCAGATCGACGGCACCAAAGGCGCCATCCGCTTTGATGGCGAAGATCAAAACGCAATTAGGCTCTACCTGCGTGATGGACCGGAGGCCGAACAGGGCTTCCGCAAAATCCTCACTGGGCCTGCCCATCCCGACTACCTGCCCTTCTGTCAGGGGCCGGGACACGGTACAGGCTACCAAGACCAAATCATCATCGAGGCAAAGGACTTCCTAGAGGCCATCGCTGCGGGCGAACCGCGCTGGCCCACCTTCCATGAGGGGATGGAGGTCAACCGGGTGGTTCACGCCTCACACGTATCGTCAGAGACCCGGAGCTGGGTCAAAGTAACTGATTTCTAAGAGCGGGAGACCAAGAATGGCAAAGCTCAACTGGGGCATGATCGGCGGCGGCAAGGGGAGCCAGATTGGCCCGGCCCACCGTCTTGGCGCCCAAGCCGATGGGAATTTTGTGCTCGCTGCAGGCGCGCTCGACATCGACGCCGAAAAAGGCCGCGCTTTCGCGGATGAGCTCGGCATCGCGCCTGACCGCGCTTATGCCGATTGGCAGGAAATGCTCGCGGGCGAGAAAGACCGTGAAGATCGGATCGATCTTGTCACCGTGGCCACGCCGAACTCCACACATTTCGAGATCACCAAGGCCTTCCTCGAGGCCGGCTTCCACGTGCTCTGCGAAAAGCCCATGACGATGACCGTTGAAGAGGGTGAGGAGATCGTGAAGGTCGCCCGCGCCTCCGGCAAGATCTGCGCGGTGAACTACTGCTACTCCGCCTATCCGATGGTCCGCGAGATGCGCCAGATCGTGCAATCGGGCCAGATCGGCAAGGTGCGCCTCGTGGTGACGAACTTTTCGCACGGCCACCACGGCGACGCGACGGACGCCGACAACCCGCGCGTCCGCTGGCGCTATGACCCGGCCATGGCGGGCGTATCCGGCCAATTCGCCGACTGCGGCATCCACGCGCTGCACATGGCGAGCTTCATCGCCTGCGACGAGGTCGCGTCCCTCTCGGCTGACTTCGCCTCCACCATCTCCTCGCGCACGCTCGAAGACGACGCAATGATCAACTTCCGCATGGAAGGCGGCACGGTTGGGCGTCTTTGGACCTCCTCGGTGGCGATCGGACGTCAGCACGGCTTTGACATCCAGGTCTTTGGCGAAACGGGCGGCATGCGCTGGCGCTCGGAGGAGCCGAACCAAGTCTACTACACCCCCGTGGGGGGCCGGACGCAGATCATGGAAAAGGGCGAAGGCGGGCTCTCAGACGAGGCCACGCGCCTCTCGCGCGTCGCCATTGCGCATCCCGAAGGCTTCCCGTTGGCCGTGGCCAACATCTACGTGGATCTCGCAGCGGCCATCCGTGGCGAGGCCTATGGCGCGCTTCCCACGGCCGAAGACGGCCTGCGTTCCATGATGGCGGTGCATCAGGCTGTGGCCTCTGCCAAGGCCGATGGCGCATGGGTCAATGCGGTGCCACCGCTCCTCGCGAAAGGCTAAGCAGCAGCGAGTTCGGGCATCTGTTCGCCAAGGAAAACGACATCTGACCAAGAAACCCCGGTCGTCCCCAACAGGACGATCTGGGCTTCGATGGTCCGCTGATCGGCGTTCTCATAGACCAGCGTCAGCACGGTCATCGTGTCCGCGCCAGAGCTGACCTCTTCAATGCGTGCTTCGCTCAAGACCCCGTTTTGCGTGACAGCGTCCGCATCGACCGTCAGGACGTCCACGCCGGGCTCAAAATCCGCAATCTCGGCGATCTGATCGCGGTAGACATCAACGGTAAAATGATCGTCGCCCCCAGTTAACGCAATGAAATCATCGACATCCTCAAGGATCACATCTTCGGTCTGGATGGTGAACATGTCGATACCTTCGCCGCCTGCGACGCGCGGAGCCAAGCCGTTCTGGTACCCTGCGAGGTCGGATGCCACGCGCGTATCGATCACGATGACATCGTCACCTGCCCCGCCAACCGCGCTTTGCACGACCTCTTGAGAGGCGTCGCCAAGACCCTGCACGTAAATCAGATCGTCCCCGGCACCGCCGCTAAAAGCACCTGCGGGGCCAAAGAGGGTGCCACTGGGTTGGTCGATCTCTACGCCGTCGCTCAGCGTGTCATTGCCTTCGCCACCGAAGACCACGCCTTGCGTAATGGCCTCGATGAAGTCATCGCCCTCGCCGGCATCGACGGCGACAAGCCCCGTCGCGAGCACACTGATCGTATCGTTGCCCTCACCGCCGCTGATGACGCCGGACCCGGCTGCAACTGCGATGATATCATCGCCGCTTCCGCCATCGTAGTTTCCAAGATCCGTCGATGGGTCTAGATCAAGGATCGTGTCGTCACCGGCCCCGGCTTCAACCTCGGTCGAAACCTCGCCATCTCCAACTGTGATCAGATCATCGCCCGCCGTGCCAAGAACGACCCCGTCTTCATCAACAGTGATTTCATCGGCCTCGGCGCTTGCGCTAGCGCCACTAAAAAGCAGCCCGACAAGGCTGCCGCCAAACAGCAGGAACAAAGCTGCCAGTTCCATACCCCTAACCCTTGAACTCAATCAACAAACGTAAACGTTTGAGAAGATTACATATTCAGAGCGGCGAGTCCATATCAGCCGCCACAGGCCGAAGCGTGCCGCGCTCCACAAGTGCGCAAGGGAAAAGATGCGCTTCCGGCGGCCTTACCCCGGCGAGCATATCATCCACGAGAGAGGTCGAGGCGGCGACGATCTCTTCAATCGGGTTTCTGAGCGTAGTCAGGTTGTTACTTTCCCACCCAGCCATCTCCATGTCGTTGACGCCAATAAAGCCAACATCATCGGGCACGCGCAGCCCGGCAGAGGTCGCGGCAGACAGCGCGCCGATAGAGAGGACATCGTCGCCGCAGAAATAGGCTTCGGCGCGCTCGCCGGACAGCAAGCGGGCCATCTCCTCGCGACCGGCCTGAAACGAATAGGCCTCGGCAAAGGTCGTTCCGGCCAATCGGCCAGGATGTTCGGCCATTACCTGCATGAAACCAGCCAGACGGTCCTGCGTGGACGTGGCCCCTGCTGGCCCCGCCATCATGGCGATGCTTTCATATCCGCGCGACAGCAGCGTCTGCGCGGCAAGTCGCCCCGCCGCGACATTGTCGATACCCACGACATGGACGCGCGGGTTGGGGCGATGCCGCCCGAAGGAGTGCACAACCGGCACGCCCGCGTCCTGGAACGAATGCGCAAAGCTCTCAGGCAGGGTCGAAGACGCCACGATGACGGCATCGACAGAGTACTGCTGCAGCAGCGCGAGGGATCGCGCCGGGTCGGTTTCATCCGTCAGGTTCACGAGGAGCGGCCGTAGCCCGCGGGCTTGCAGGCTGCGGGTCAGCAAATCGAAGACATTCAGAAAGATCGGGTTGCGGAAGTTATCAGACACCAACCCGATGAGCTTTGTGCGGCCGGTCGTCAGCGACGACGCGAGAAAGTTGGGCGAATAGCCCAGTTCATCTGCCGCCTGACGGACTTTCGCCCGCGTCTCCTCGGACACCGACGCGCCCTCGGTAAAGGTGCGCGAGACAGCGGATCTCGATACACCAGCGCGTTCCGCGACGTCTTTGAGCGTGATTGCCATGGCCGAACCGTCGCCCGCGACGCTTGCCGCGTCAACGAATAACGCGCGGTCGGTTGTGCAGTTACCTTGCGCAGTAGTAGCGAAGGCGACCCTCAAGCGCCCCGGTTCACGCGGCGGGTGAAGCCCTCTACTGCGCGCGCGCTGCTTAGGCGGTGGTGGCGGCCTGAGGAGAAATCCGCGGGGTAGAACGAAGCGCATTCCACCCTTCGACGAAGGGGACCAATGTCCCACCCTCGAAGAGGAGCGCCAAAGGCTCTGCGATATGCCCGACGAGGGCGAGGCAGTGACCGCTCGGGTGGATTAGAAGAGACAGCTCATCGTGCTGCGCACGCGCGATCTCCGTGTCGGCGTCACTCAGCCGATGTTCTACCCAACGCGCGACATCGTCAGGTACCTCTTCTGCGACCTTCGTTTCGGCTGGGCTTTGCGGGCCGTAGTACACCCCGACCAATTCGGCTGAGTGCCGGGCAACTAACTCTTCCAGCGCCTCAATAGGGCTTAAGGGAACCGGGCTACTCTCAGCGGCCGCAAAGAGATCCGTCGCTGCGATCCCGATGCCGCGCGTGTCCGCAGAGGCTTCAAAAGCAGACGTCCTAAAGGAAACCTCTCCACCCACCTTCAACGCCGCATCAATCCTGTCACAGATTTTTGCGAGCTCTTCGGGTGGGCATGGCTCCATCTTGTCTTCGCCAGTGTGGGACGGTTCGTTCGTCATGGCCATGCAGATCAGGCGGCTATCCCTGGCGCCAAGGGACAGAACCCGGCGACCGGCGATTGTGAACTCGATCCGGCGCGGCAGAATGGTTTGGTTCACGCAATCGGCGACGAAGCATAGCCGTTCGAGGCGCGTGTCCACGCGCAAGTGATTCAGCGCAAACGGGCCAGATGATGCCGCGCGCTGCAACACAGCGCGAAAGTCTTCAGTGCCGACATCAGAGGGGAAAGAGGCCATCTGCGCCCCCTATTCCGAGGCTTGAAGGTAGGCGCGTCCACGCTCCTCCACACCGTCCAAAGAAGCTGTTGGCGAGAACAGCAAACACAGCGCCTCTGACCGTTTTACAGTGTCGCGAATAAAAAGCCGCGTGCCCATGGGAGACACGGTCACAGCCAAGGTTTCTTCGTTGCCCTCGCCTGATCGCAAAAGCTCAGCGGCCTCTTTGCAGAGGGTGTCAAAACGTTCCTGACCGACCGCGATTTCAGCAGACGTCAACAGGCACGTCTCGGACGACAAATCGGCCAAGACTGCCAGTTCGCAGCCCACAAGGTCGCGACGCAGCGGACACAGTCCAGATATCTCAGGTGATTCACTCACGTCGCGACTATGCGCATCCAGAGTTAAGCAACTGCTACCATGTATTTATTCGGGCGATAAAACCACCGGTTGTTCGGCGCTAGCTCCTGCCGCCACTGGCGGGAAAGACCCGCCGTGGAACGATGGTCCCGGGCTCGAGCGGGCGCAAAGGCCGCGATGGCGTGCGCGCAGGTGGTCGCGGAACAGGCGTGAAGTCTAGCGGCGCGCGCTCCTCCATCCGGGCTTCTGCTTCAATCTCGGTGCACCATCGCTGGATCAGCTCGAGAACGCCGGAAAGCCCCTCGTATCCACCGTCGGAGCCATCCGCATTTCCAACCAGCGAGACAGGCACAACCGATCCAAACTCGGGCGCGGCTTCGCATTCGATCCGGCGCAGCAAGCGCATCCGCTCGGTCTCCGAGGTGACCTGATCCATCCGAGTGACAAGCAATGCACTGCGTGTCCGAAGCTTTTCAGGCATCTCTTGCCAAAGCGCGGCCTCCGACTGGCGCCATGCTTGGTTTGCAGGCGTACACCAAAAGACCATGTCGATCTGTGGGAACAACATCTCCCAGCTGTCAAAATTCATGTTGGGATCAGAGCTGCCGGGAAAGTCGATGACCTCGGCCACGTTGAGAATGCGCGCGTCCAGATGGGAAAACACGACCTTCGCGTCGTCCGGCCCGAGCTCGTTGATCCGCGCGAAATCGAGAGGCACTTCTTTGTTGTCCGCATTGATGTAGCGGCACCCTTGCCCTGCGCGATACCAGATCGGCGGGAGCTGGGTGGGTGTCGCCATGACGGGCGAGGCCGAACAGCCCAAGAGCAGGTTAGCCAGCGTGCTCTTTCCGGCGCTGAACTCGCCCATCAGAGCGATGCGCGGCGGGCCCTTTGGTGGAACTTCATGATGTGATGTCTGCATGCTGCTAACGAACTTGGATAAGGAACTAGGTGTGATGCTCTCGGAGCATCGGGCGACGTCGGACGCGGCGCGGGTGCACCGGACCATCAGGCTGCGCCGCGGGCGCGGCCGCTACACTCGCAGGCTCCGTGGGAACAACACCATGGAGCTGATCGGCGAGAAACTCTGAGGGTTTGCGCCTCAACGCGTCGGTATAGGGCGCCACGCATTCACTGCGCAGCTGGGCCACGAGGCCGCGCGCCTCCTCCTCCAGCAGGCTCGCGAAGTCCTCGGCGTAGGCCTCAGGATTGCGTTTGCGCCAGAACCGCGTCCACCAGCTACCTTTGAGGTCGAGGGCAATCACACTGCCGAGTTCCACCGCTGCGGGCGCGGGCGGAATGGGTTCCGGCAGTAACTCGATAGACTGCCCCTCCTGACCGGACGCCTGCGCGAGGAGTTGGGACAGCGCGTCCGCGGCTTCGGCCATTTGACGCTCCGCCGCGCGACCCGCAGTAGACACGAACGACTGATACGATCCACGCAAGAGAATGCGCAGGCCTGCCGGGTCGTAGGACCACACCTTGTCCGAGCTGTTGGCCTGGATGTGTTCGGCCATGTCGGTCAGTGCGCGGCTCACGAAAGTGCGCACTGAGCTCTCTACACGCCGGTCAAACGCCTCCGTCGCCTTCGCGAGATCTGCGTCGAGCGTCTCGGCACAGCGCGCCTTCAACTGAGCGACCTCAGCCGCGAGTTCCGGCGTCGCGACCGCGCTTGAAACAGCGCCCGCGCCCGATCCGGTATCATCAGCGCGGAAGAGCGTGCCCGTCGCATTCATGTTCTTGAGCGAGGTTTCAGCACGCTCCAACAACTGGCGCGCAGCACCCTCCTCAATACGCCTCGTCAAAGCAGCGCCCAACTGAGGCACACCGGACATCGACCAGACAACTTGTTGAGGGGTCGCTGCAACCAGATCGTCATCGATATGGGCGCTCGCCCAGTCGAGGAGCGTCTTCGTGCTCGCCTCACTCAGATTATTGAAGTTTTCCGCCATGGCACTAAGCGCCCAATTGGCACTGCCAAAGATAATCTCTGCGTCCTGAGGACCACCGAAACGCGCCAAAGTGTCGACAATACCTTTGCGGATCTTGGGGACGTCATTGGTGGGATCGGCAAGCTCGTCAATGCGGTTCACGAAGATCACGATGCCTCGGGCTTGAACACTCGACACCAGCCGGATCAATCCGAGATCAACAGTCGACAACGCCTGCTGGGCCGACAAAACGACGACGCAAACGTTGCTGCCGCGCAGGCCGTTCAGGGTGATCTGCTCGCGCACCAAGAAGGTATCATTGATGCCCGGCGTGTCCTGCAGGCAAAGCGGCACAGCAAACGCATCGTCGTTGAGCCAGATATCTGCGGCCTTCGTGATATCTGCGAAATGCCCCTGCTTCTCGCCTTCTCCCTCAGCCCCGGCGAAGTCGTCACCAAGGCAGACATAACGGCGCACGAGCTCGGGGCTGAACGTGTCGTATCGGTGGGTTTGGCCCAGCAAAAGCTCGAAGCGGTCGCCCAGCCTGCATCGCGATTTCTCACGCATCTGATCGAGCTGCGATCGGACTTTCTCGATCTCGCTCGAGGCGCCCGCACGGTTGGCCATCTCGCCGAGCCGTCCGCCGTGGCGAACAAGGTTTTCCCATTCATCATTAGAGAAGAAGCGGAACGTGCAGCCCTGGCCACGATCGGCGCGTTTGGGGCCGAGATGTACGGAGGTGACGACGGAAGTCCACGGGTTGATGTCAGTCGGAAGCACATCCCCCTGCCCAATGAGCGCGTTCAGCAGGGTCGTTTTGCCTGCCTTCACCTGACCGATGAAAGTGACCTTGGGCTCAAACTCCTCAAGCTTTTTGAAGACGCGTTTAGCGCGGGCCGCCATTGCGCCGTGCCCTGCTTCGGGGAAATCCCCGACCGATTCCCTCAGGCGGTGAAATTCAGCGGCCAAGCCATCAAGGCCTTGGAACGGCGAAGGCGGCATGGTCTGAGCCAGCGGCGCGGGGCCGCCGTCAGGTTCGATATGCGAGGTCATGTTCATTGCGGCCTCCCTTGGGACAAGCGGTCCACGGGATGTGCTTTAAGGTAGGTGCGTTCGATTTCAGTCCTGAGCTGCGCCACCAAACGCACGCCTTGGCTGACCTGCTCCTCGCGCCCTTCGTATCGCAGCAGAACGGCAAGGTCCCCGGCTTCGAAAATCGTACGCTCCAACGCGGGCCAGGCGGTACCAATTTCGGGATGGGCGATGACGAGATCAGCCGAACGTTCCAGCGCCTCTTCAACAGCCAAGAGCGTGTCTTGAATATCGATGGGTCCGCTATCCAACTGCATCAACATGCCCTGCGCGGATTGCCTGAGCTGAAGAAACAACTTGCCCAGATGCGGCAGCGCGGCCTCAGATTTGGTGTCGACCTCTACGGGTGCAACCGGAGCGACCGCGATCTCATCAGAGCCGTAGCGGCGCAAGAAAAGCTCAGCATTTGCAAGCTCTTGCTCCATCGCTTCGACAAGCATTTCGCGAATGTGAGAGGCAACGCCCCCGTCAGTCCGTCGGTCTAGGACTGAGGCAAAACCAGCCTCCTGCTCGTGGCCGGGTATCGCTGCACTTTTGTTGCTCAGGGCGAGAATTGCGTGATCGCGCAGACGATCAGGCGCTGTTGACCACGAGATCTGTTCCGCTTCGCTCCATGACTGACTACACCAGATCACCATGTCGACGCGGTCCGCCGCCCAAGCGAGCGCTTCCTGCGTCGCGTGCGCATCATCTCCGCATTCAAAAAGGAGCACTGCACAATGCAACGAGTCGCAGGGCGGCGCGGTGATGGTGGCAAACGCTGAATCCTGATCCAAGAATGACCCAGTTGGATAGCCCTGAACCTCGGCCACGGTGTCCCCGTCTTGGCGCACCGTGCAGGTGGCTTTTGGTCCAGCGAGCACCTCTATGGTGACGCTAGGGCCATTGACCGGCACGACCTGCTCGCCCAGGAACTCGTTCAGCAACGTGCGCTTGCCACTGCCCGAGGGGCCAAAGAAACCAATGACAACGGGCGTGTCCAAACGCTCGGAAATCTCTTGGCACCGTTGGCGAGACTTTCCTGACAAAACATCCGACTGCGCAAGGCGGGACAGCTGCATCACAACGTCTGTTCTTTCGCGTTGAAACTGCATCATGCGCGCGCCCTCGCTACCATGCGCGCACCCGGGCGCGACGACATCAGCGTGCCGAGCTGTCTCTTGAGCTTTCTGAGCGGCCCGACATTGGGCTGGAGACCATTGTCGATCTTGATGACGATCACGGAGGTGTTGTCTTGGTCCGCGAAACCAACATCCCGCACCGACCCCAGTATTTCGTCTGCGATGTCGCTGCTCTTGGAATGGAGGTTCTTTTGGATGATGCGGGCGATCTCCTGCTCCTCAAGCACGTCGATCCCATCGCTAGCGATGAGCACCACATCGCCTTCTTGCATATCAAGCGTCGTGTCCGGGCAATCGATGGACGGGATCCCCTGCCCCGTCACCGCGGACGTCAGGCAGTAGCGATCCGGATGATTGAGCGCCGTTTCGATATCGATCTGATCAAACGCCACCATCATGTCGAGCTGTGCGGCCACCAGATGGAGCTGGTTCAACCGCTTCAGCCGTCCGCCGCGCAGGAGGTAGAGCAAGCTGTCACCCACGGACAGCCACCGCATCTGGCCGTCTTGGATCTCGACGCAAACCACGGTGCCGCCGGTGTCATTGCTGATACGACCCGAATGCACATGTTCGGCCAACCGGTTGTTTGCGCAGCTCAGCGCCGCACGCATCATCAAAGAACTATTGTGACGGAGTGCTTTGGGACGTGCAGCGGCCACATAAAGTTCGCCAAACATCTCCCGCGCGATGATCCGGCTCGCCAGATCGCCGTCCTTATGCCCACCCATTCCGTCTGACAGCACCGCTATGGTAAGCTCCGTCCCCTTCGAGCAATAGGCGACGACCGCGTCCTCCTGACGGGCGCGGCTGCCGATATCTTGTGCGAGGGCGGTGTCTGCCGTGAGACTAGCCATCGTGACCTGCTGCTTGGTTTTCAGCATCGGTGACCGCCTTCCACGAGAACTCGCCACCACACAACGACACAAAGTAGAGCGTCGTCTTGCCGATACGCAGATGATCCCCGTCGGAGAGTTCTTCCGTCGTCAGCAGCGGTTTCCCGTTCAGGCGCACGATGTTGCGTTTGCCTCCGTGCCCCACGTAGGTGCGGTTCTCATCCTCGTCATAGGCGATCGCCACGTGCTGTTCGCGGGAGATGCTGTCATCCCCGAAGTCAAGCGACACGGTCTGGTTCTCAGCCCGACCGACGGTCGTGAGCCCCGAAGTCAGGGTATAGGACATGCCAAGACCGGGCCCTTCCAGAACCACGAGCCAGCCAATGGGATAGCGGTTCTCTTGCTGGTTTGGGGCAGCCGGGGCGGCAGCGGGAGACGCCGCAAACGGGTCCGGTGTGGGTTCCACTGAAGAAAAACCCAACAGGCGCGTGCTGCGTCTTTTGGCACTGCCGGCCTGTTGCGGGGCGGCGGGCTGCGCCGGGGTCATTGGCGCCATCTCTGGCACAGGGGCCGCGGGCGCAGGCGCATGTGTCTGCGCGGTGGGCTGGGGCATTTGAGGGGCCCCATCCATCAGCTGCATCGCTTCCTGAGCGAGCGGCGCCGGTGTCTGACGATCGTCGACAAACATGTTTTCGCTATGCGCTGGCGCCCTGTAGCCGCCGCGCGAAGGCTCCATCTCGTGCTGCGGTGTAGGCTCCTGGCCCTGGGCTTCTTGCGGCGCCCAGCCCTCCGGCATGTCAGGTGCCCAGCCGCGTGCCGGCGGCAGATCAGCCGGGCCGGCATCCGCGCTCGGAGATCCGTTCATCCGCGTGTTCTGCGCAGAGCGACGGACCAGCTCAGAAGACAAAGGCTCGCTGACCTGTTTCTCGTTCAGGATATCCACTGCCGGTACGGCGCTGGCTTCCTGCGGGTTTTGTGCCTCCGTCTCTGCCCCAGCCCCCTTAGGCGGTGCAGTTCTGCGTGCTAGGACGAGATTTTCTAGACCTTTCATGCGTGATCCTCACGTTAGTGTTGACGACTGACTTCCTCACCTGCGGCGTGTTTCTTCTTGCGCCATGGCAACAGCATAGAGAGTGAGCTTCGGCGCTTTGGTTCTTCTGGAGCGGCTTCCTCTTGCTCTTCGGCGGCGGTCTCTTCTTCGACTGCGCGCCTAAGCTCATCGGGGTCCTCGTTGAGGATGGCCCAGTATTCGATTTCCTTTGCCTTGCGTTCCGCGCGGCGGCGGTCCTCCTCGCTCATGGTGGGTTCCACCTCGGGTGCGGGTTCGGCTTCGGGTTGAAGAAGGCTCGATTCCACGAGGCGCGAGATTTGTTTGCGTGTTTCGTTGTCTGCGCGAGTCCGCGGCTCCATGGCGGCGGGCAAGGCAGAGCCTTGCGGGGTTGCGCCCGTTTCAGGTTTCTTCGCGCCGATCTTCACGAGACATTGAGAGGCGCTTTGGATCCTGTCTTTGGCGAAAGGCGCCATGCAGGCATCAATCATCGCCGTGAATGCCTTGGGATAGGCGGAATACCGGCTGCCCAGCGGCTCGTAGGGATCCGGCTGCTTGGCCGCGACCGCTGCAAGCCGTTCTGAACTGTTGGGCGGGCAGCTGCCGGTGACGAGGTGATAAAGCGTGGCGCCCAGCGCATAGAGATCAGAGGCCGGCGATTGGAAGCGGCCTTCGAAATAGAACTCCTGCGGGGAGTAGCCGTCCTTGACGGTGAAGACCCGGCTTAGAACCCGGCTGGACCGCGACTGGCCCACGCGGGAGGCACCGAAATCGATCAATACGGGTGTCTTGTTGGGATCGAGAAGGATGTTGTCGGGCGAGATGTCCCGGTGGAGAATGCCGTTCTCATGCACATAATCCAATGCGAGTAGGATTTGTTCGGCCAATGCCTGAACCACTTCGGGCGTCAGATAATGGGGGTGGTTTTCAATCACCTCAAAGAGGTCAGGCCCAGCGATAAAATCGAGGGCCATGTAAGCTGTGCCGTTCTCCTCAAATATCTGGTGAACACTCACGACACCCGGATGGCGCAGCTTGGCCAAGGCCTGCGCCTCGCGCTTGAAGAGCCCGACGATGTAATCGAAATCGTTGTTGTACTGCGGGGCGCGCAGCCTGACGTCGAGGCCGTGACGCTGGCACAGCACGCCGGGGAAGCATTCCTTGACCACAACCTGACGGCCCAGACTGTCGCGCGCTTTGTAGGTCATCCCGAAGCCGCCCGAGTTCAGAAAATCGTCGATGACATACTGACCGTTGCACAGCGGCGTCTGCGGCGGCAGTGCATCCGCATTGGCAGGGACGGGCGCCGCTGCATCCGCTTGTTTTGGCTCTATCTTGGCCTGCAAGGTCACGCTCATTTCCTCGGTTTTGCTTTATTGGAAAGGGCAGCTTTCCGAGGTTTCTTCTCGCGTGATGCCGGTGCTGAGTTGTGTTTGAATTGTGGCGCAGGTTTGGAGTTCCAGTCAGGTTTTAATCAAACGGATTGGCACTGGGGCGCGCCCGCGCAGCAAACGTGCCCGCGCCTGCGCATAAGACCGCTTGGAACGGTCGCAGAGAAATCCCGCAAAAACAGTGATTAAGTCTGGAGCATGAAGCGGTTCGACAGGGGAAGGCTCGCCGCACCCAGCGGACGCGCCTTTGCTCCGAGGCTACCCTCGATCAGGTCGGGGCGGATCAGGCCCGACAAGGGCATCTCGTCCAGCTCTTCCGTGACACGCGCGACGATCCTTTCGCGCAGCGCGGCTGGCATGTTTCCATCCACAAGCACGGCGGGGAAATCGATGATCGAACACGCTCCGAGGATCAGCTGAGCGAGCGATTTGACGGCTTCGTCCAGCCATGCCTCCACAACCTCGTTGGTCGCATCCGTGTATTCGCTGACCAATCGCGACAATGGAACGTTGCCATCAGCCTGCGTTGCAAGGCGGCGCTCCAACCCGATGAGCGAGGCCTTGTCCACCAGCTGGGAGGAGGAACCATCATGAGACGCCACAGGAAAGGGGCCAACAGCCCCTGCGTTGCCGGTTCGACCGGCATAAACAGCCCCATTCAGCACCACACCGCCACCCACGAAGTATCCAATGTAGATGTACAGAAAGTCCGCCGGCGCCTTGGTCGTTCCGAAGGTCAGCTCGGCGCCGCAAGCGCTGGTCGCATCGTTGCCGAGGAACACCGGGAAATCCACGAGCGCTCCGACCTCCTTTTGAAGATCAAAATCCTTCCAGCCAGACATCTTGGCCGGGTCCACCCCGATGACGTTGGCCCATTCCCACAGAAAGTAAGGTGACGCGATGCCCATCCCGGCAATCCGGCTGCGCTGGCCTGCGGGCAGAACCTCACAGAGCTTGGGCACGGATTTCTGCACAAAGCTGAGCGCCTTTTCCGGCGTTGGGTATGCATAGGCCTCTTCAATATGGCCCAATTCCTCGCCCACAAAATTCACCAGCGTCAGCTCCGCCGAACGGCGTCCGACTTTGAGACCCAGGAAATATGTGCCGTCAGGCGCGAGCCGCATTGGAACCGAAGGTTGGCCCACCTTGCCCCTGATCTTCTCACCCTTTTCCAGCAAGCCGTCACGCTCCAGCGCGCGCATAATCACTGAAACTGTCTGTGCCGAGAGGCCGGTGATACGGGCAATATCTGCCTTTGGGAGCGCACCTTGGCGTCTGAGGATGGTCAGAACCAAGCGCTCATTCCGCTCGCGCATGCCGACCTGGTTCGAGCCCGAAGCCTCGAATTTCCCTGCCTTATCAGATACTTTATCCGTTACAGCACTCACTCTTTCGCACTCCCCTTCACACCAACATGGTCCTGATCGCGCACCTCCGTCAATATTAAATCAATCTGATTTATTTATTGACGCCCCGCCCGAATCGTTACTACGCTTGGCGCAGCGCAAACAAGCTGCGTGGTCGGCAAATGTCGACCGAACCCTTGGGAGGATACCATGAAAAAACTACTGCCAGCCGCAATCGCGGCGACCGTTATGACGTCCGGAGCGGCGTTCGCTGACACAAGCGTTTGCTTGATTACCAAAACTGACACGAACCCGTTCTTCGTGAAGATGCGCGAAGGCGCAGAGGCCAAGGCGGCCGAGCTCGGCATGACGCTGAAGTCCTTCGCCGGTAAGATCGACGGCGACCACGAGACCCAGGTTCAGGCCATCGAGACCTGCATCCTCGATGGTGCTTCCGGCATCTTGCTGACCGCGTCTGACACATCATCCATCGTGCCCGCTGTGCAGCAAGCGCGCGACGCAGGTCTTCTGGTTATCGCGCTCGACACACCCCTCTCCCCCATCGACGCAGCGGACGCCACGTTCGCGACCGACAACTTCCTTGCCGGTGAGCTGATCGGCAAATGGGCGGCTGGCACCTATGGCTCTGATCTGTCGACCGCTAAGATCGGCATGATGAATATCAACGTGTCGCAGCCCACAGTTGGCGTTCTTCGCAACCAAGGCTTCCTGCAAGGCTTCGGCATCGACCTCGCAGATCCTGCGAAATGGGGTGACGAAAGCGACGGGCGCATCGTGAACAACGAAGTCACGAACGCCAACGAGGAAGGCGGCCGCAAATCCATGGAGAACCTCCTCACCATGGATGCAGGCACCAACGTTCTCTACACCATCAACGAGCCAGCAGCCGCAGGCGCACATGAAACGCTGAAAGACTTCGGTAAAGTCGATGACGTGATCGTTGTATCCGTCGACGGCGGGTGCCCCGGCGTTCAGGCCGTGGCTGACGGTGCCATCGGCGCGACCTCCCAGCAGTACCCGCTGCTGATGGCCTCGCTTGGTGTTGAGGCGGTCAAGGCATGGGCCGAAACCGGCGCCAAGCCTGAGAACACCCCCGGCAAGGACTTCTTCGACACCGGTGTGGCGCTTGTCACCGACAACCCGGTCGACGGCGTCCCCTCAATCTCTTCCGCGGAGGGGCTGCAGCTCTGCTGGGGCTAATCAGCTCACGCCTTACGACCAAGGAGGGCGCCTTGTGCGCCCTCCACTCTTGGCCAGCTCGTCAGAGCTGAGCATACTCGGCATCAAATCGACGAAGCAGACAATACGCGGAACAAGCGCGTCACGAGGGGGCCATGTCAGACACCAACGCATCAAAGGAATTCGAAGCAGGCTTGGATGGTGCTCAAGACACCTTCGCCGAATTCGAGGATACGCGAAAAGGCATCCTTGGCCGCGTGCAACATGCACTGCACGTCAATCCCGCCCTTGTCCCGCTAATCGTTCTGATCGCCTCTGTCATCTTGTTCGGCATGCTGATTGGGCAGCGCTTCTTCTCGCCCTTCGCGATGACACTGATCCTGCAACAGGTTCAGATCGTGGGCATCGTCGCAGCCGCGCAAAGCCTCGTCATCCTGACAGCCGGCATCGACCTAAGCGTCGGCGCCATCATGGTGTTGTCGTCCGTTGTGATGGGGCAATTCACGTTCCGCTACGGGCTACCTGTCGAGGTTGCCGTGCTCTGCGGCCTCTCAGTCGGCATGATATGCGGGCTGATCAACGGCTGGCTCGTCGCCTACATGAAGCTGCCGCCCTTCATCGTGACGCTCGGCACCTGGCAGATCGTTCTGGCCGCCAACTTCCTCTACTCCGCCAATGAAACCATCCGCAGTGCTGACATCGAAGAGATGGCGCCGCTGCTGCAGATCTTTGGCACGAAATTCAAAGTGGGCGATGCGCAGCTGACGCTGGGTGTGATCTTCATGCTCGCCCTTGTTTTCACGCTTGCCTATGCGCTCAAACAAACCGCTTGGGGACGACACGTCTATGCCGTCGGGGACGATCCGGACGCGGCGGAACTTGCGGGCGTGAACGTCAAGAAGACACTCATTTCAGTCTACCTCCTGTCGGGCCTGATCTGCGCCTTCGCGGGCTGGGCCATGGTCGGTCGCATCGGGTCGATCTCGCCCACGGTGGGTCAGCTCGCCAATATCGAAAGCATCACGGCTGTGGTGATCGGGGGCATCTCGCTCTTTGGCGGCAGAGGATCGATCCTTGGCGCGCTTTTTGGAGCTCTGATTGTGGGTGTCTTCACCCTCGGGCTGAGGCTTCTCGGGGCGGACGCCCAGTGGACGTTCCTCCTGATCGGCCTGCTCATCATCGCGGCTGTCGCCGTCGACCAGTGGATCAGAAAGGTGTCTGCATAATGGAACCGATCCTCAAAGCCCGAAATCTGGTGAAGCGCTATGGTCGGGTGACCGCGCTGGATCACTGCGACTTTGATCTGATGCCCGGCGAAATCCTTGGCGTGATCGGGGATAACGGCGCAGGTAAATCGACGCTCATCAAAGCGCTCTGCGGCGCGGTAATCCCGGATCAGGGCGATGTCTTTCTGGATGGCAAGAAGGTCTCCTTTTCCTCACCTATCGAGGCGCGCGAAGAGGGGATCGAAACCGTCTATCAGACGTTGGCGATGAGCCCTGCGCTCTCGATCGCAGACAACATGTTCATGGGGCGCGAACTGCGCAAACCCGGGATCATGGGCAAAGTCTTCGGGCAGCTCGACAAAAAGCAAATGCAGAACTTTGCGCGACAGAAGCTGTCCGAGCTTGGCCTCATGACGATCCAGAATATTAACCAAGCCGTTGAAACCCTGTCCGGCGGCCAACGACAGGGCGTTGCAGTGGCGCGGGCGGCGGCCTTCGGATCCAAGGTCATCATCCTGGACGAACCGACGGCTGCGCTTGGCGTGAAGGAAAGCCGGCGCGTTCTCGACCTCATTCAGGACGTGAAGGCGCGCGGTATCCCGATCATTCTGATCAGCCACAATATGCCCCACGTCTTTGAAATCTGTGACCGAATCCATGTCCATCGTCTCGGCAAACGTCTGACGGTCATCGACCCGCGCGAGTACGAGATGTCGGATGCTGTGGCATTCATGACGGGGGCCAAACAGCCGGAAGAAGCCGCAGCGTGACGGCCCTAGACCTGAAAGGGATGGTGGAGGCGATCGCCTCGGCGGTTGACCGCCTCGAAGGGTCCGAGACAAGGCACCTAATTGCAATTGCCGGGCCGCCAGCCTCGGGGAAATCAACGCTCGCTGAGCTTGTCCAGCAAAGGCTGATTGCGGATGGAAAGCCTTGTGGGCTTGTGCCAATGGACGGCTTCCACCTCGATAACTCCATGCTCGCCGAGATGGGGGCGCTCGAGCACAAAGGGGCGCCGGACACTTTCGATATCGCGGGGTTCAGCAAGTTGGTGCAGGCGCTATTGAACGAAGATCAGTTGCCAATCCCCCTCTTTGATCGCGAAAACGACCGGGTGGAGCAAAATGCCGCGCTGATCGAACCTGAGCAGCGCCATGTCGTGGTGGAAGGCAATTACCTTTTCCTCAATCTTCCCGGTTGGCGCGAATTGAGGGAGCTCTGGTCGCTGGGGGTCTTTTTGCGCCCGTCACTCGGGGTTCTGGAGGACCGTTTGATACAGCGCTGGCTCGACCTTGGTCACACCGCCGAAGAAGCCAAACAACGCACCACAAAGAACGATCTGGTCAACGCGCAAACCGTGCTTGAGATGAGCGACCACCTACAGATCGACGTCCTGCTTTAGGTGGTCAGACCTTTGCGCGATATCGCCGACTTAGGCACGCTTCAGCAAGGGTGTTGGCGCGGCCTCACTGATGTTGGCCGTCCGCGACCAGACCAGCAGATCGCTACGTGATAGTGGCTTAGAGAACATGTAGCCCTGCAGCGTATCGCACCCCAAATCGGTCATGGCATCTGCATCAAGCTCTGTCTCGATGCCTTCGGCCGTCACCTTGATCCCAAGATCCAGGCACATGTTGCAGATCGATTTCACCATTTTACCCGCGCCTTGAGGATCAATGCGGGAGGCATGGACCAGCCCCAGGTCGAGCTTAACGCGGTCCGGTTTGATTTTGAGGAGGGAGGTTAGCGACGCGTGTCCGCTGCCAAAGTCGTCGACCTCGATCAACAGCCCTCGCTCGCGCAGATCATCAATCGCCCAGGACACAAGCTCAAGATCGCGGTCCACATCGAGCGTCTCAAGGATCTCAATCGCGAGCGAGAACGGCAGATCCTCTTTGCGTGGCAGCCAAATCTCTGACTTGGACTGAACCAGTTGTTTCAGGTCGATGTTGACGGCCATTTTGGGGCACATCGTGCCCTGCTCTGCCAAGGCCATGCCCGTTTCGACGGCATGCTCAAAGACCAACTTGTCGATCTGTGAAAGGAGCCCAACCTCGTCAGCAATGGGGAGGAACACACCCGGTGACAGCGTGCCGTCTTCAGGATGCTCCCACCGCGCCAGCGCTTCCATCCCGCAAAACGCATGATCAGAGGCCCTGAACTGCGGCTGATAAAAGCCCACGATTTCTTTTTGCTCGATCGCGCGGAACAGATCGTCGGACAGCCTCTTCTTGTCCTCCACGCGGCGGCGCAGATCCGCGTTGAAAACAAAGTGCCGATTCCGGCCAGAGTTCTTTGCTTCATAGAGCGCGATGTCGGCGTCATTGATCATCGCAGGCAGTTGGCTGGCAGGCCCAATCGAAATCCCGACGCTCGCGCCGTAGAGAAGTGGCTTTCCTTCCCACTCAAGCGGCTGTTGGCATGTCTTGATGATGCGCTGAGCGACGCGCGAGGCGTCCTCCTCGTTGCAGGGCGCGCCGAGGACCACGACGAATTCGTCCCCGCCGACGCGCGCAATGAAATCATTGTGCTTCACGCTGCGCCGCAGGGTTTCTGCGACCTGGCGCAGGATGAAGTCACCGGCGGCATGACCGAAAACGTCATTGATCGGTTTAAAGCGATCAAGGTCCAGATGAAGCAAGCCAAAGGTATCGGTGGCCACCGACGTATGGCGCAGCGACCGCACATGCATGTCCAGCGCGCGTCGATTGCCGAGTTCCGTCAGCGGATCGGTGACCGCGGCCTCCTCCAGCGCAACCGCCTTTTCAGCCAGTTCGCGTTGCTGCCGGGTGAGCTGGGTCACATCGACCCGGAAGCCGACTGTGTCACCACTGGGGAGGATTACTTCATGGATTTGCAGATGCTTGTCGCCCGGCAGTTCCTGGGTGATCTGCCCGACGGGATTGCGATGTCGCTCCAAGCGTTCTTCGAGCCATTCTTCCTCGCGCCCAAAGGCCTCGGGGTATTGCCGGTTATCCAGCCCGTAGCGCAGGATACTTTCAAAGGTCGCGCCCGTTTTGATCGCTCGTGCAGAATGCGCGTAAAGCGCGCGGTAGCGTGTGTTGAAGAGGGCAACCTTATCGTCCGTATCGTAGAGAACAAAAGCTTCCGGCAGCGCCTCAATCGCGCGCCACAGCCGCTCCTTCGCGGTTTGGGCTGCCTTTTGCGCCTGCTCGAGCTCTTCTCGACGTCTCACGATGTGCGTGATATCCTGAAACGTTCCCATCAATTGACGTGGGACGCCGTCTTCGAAAATGGCTTCGCCCTTGGCCCTGACCCAGATTTGAGTGCCGCAGGCGCGATTGAAGGGAAGTTCGAATTCCCAAGGACTTCCCGTTTGCAAGGCTTCTTCAATCGCAGATGTGACCGTTCCCCGGGCTTCTTCGGGGTAAAAGTTGATCGCCTCCTCGACGCTGGGAACGAAGTCAGGTCCGACCCCATGGATTTTCCGGGTTTCCTCGGTCCAAGTGACCTGTTGGGTCTCAAGGTTCACCTGCCAGCCACCTACTCCGGAACGTTCAGAAATCCACATCCGCAATTTGTGGAGAGCACGCACGTTGGAATTCATATGATCGACCCATAGACAATCAGTTACACAAAGAGGACCGCCACGTCGGCACCCCACATCACCGAGGCCAAGAGGTGTCATAGCTGTCTTAACTATCAGTTAAATCAGGCAGGGATGTCGGTCGCGTTTGAGGCAAATGAGCGGGCCGAACAGTGGCCCCGGCCCAGTGTTTCGAGCGTGCGCACCAAATGCATGGATTTAGCAAAACCGCTCACCGCATTGGGCCCATTTTCAAGAAAAGAGACATCGAATTCTCAGGAAAGAAGCAACGCGCTGCTAAGCGCCCCTCCAACCGCTGCGAGATTTGTCTTTCTTTGCGCTCAAAGGTTGAGGCCCCTCTTGATGACAGACCACGCAAGCTGTTGAAACTCAGCCAGACTATGCGCTGCGGCGGAATCTGAGGGCCGTCCGCAAGCATCCTGTCCCGGCGCACGAGACTCGCCCTTGATGCCTGTCGCGTCCCCCTGTCCATGCTTTCGCAGCTTAAGGAAGTGTTAAGCACCGCGCCCTAGCCGAGAAAGGCACGAAAAAGGGAAGAGCAATGGACCTTAAATTTCTACTCTACTTCAGCCACGCTCTGATCGACGACGATCCCCATGAGCACAACAAAATCCTGCAGGCCTGCCACAAGCGGAACGTGCCCATCGGATTGACGGGGTTTCTTCATCGGGAAGGCGATTTCTTCGTGCAGTATCTCGAAGGCCCTGAAGATCAATTGAATAACGCCATGCAGAGGATTTCGAAAGACCCTCGACACACAGACGTCCAAGTCGCCATCGAAGGGCCACTTGAGGCACGTCAGCTGCCAGACTGGCAGATGGGTTTCGTGAACGGCGAACAGCTTTCGCTGATCGACGTTGTCGGGATGCGGGACGGCAAACTCGATATCAAGTCGGCTGACCCTTGGGATCTGGTGGAGTTCGTTCTCGAAAACGCAGACGCCTTGTCCGAGCAGGCACTAGTCGCGTAGTCCCCCCTGCGGCAGTCAGGATGCCTTGCTCCGAAGAGTCCGACAGGCATCCACGTCGCGCGCCTATGCAGGCTCATGATCCTTAAACGTGGCAGCGGGGGTTTCGCGCTGCCGCTAGTATTCATCCAACCTTGTGGGAAGCTCTCGCAGCTCCCAATAGAGGCGGCGTTTGGTGAGCATTTCCTGAAGCCGCTTGGGATCCAGCGGCTTAGGCAGAAATCCCTGGGCATCCCGCGCCAACGCCGTCGCACGACACTGGTTAGAGTTGCTGTCCGAGATGGCGATGACCGCCGTTTTCCCCAGCACATCAAGCCGCGTGGCGCGCGCGATGATGCCGCCTGCCCCTTCTACATCCGTCGACAGATCAAAAAGCAGTGCCGAGAACGGCGCCCCCTTCGATGCGCGTAAAGAGGCAAGCGCATCGTCTACGGAACTGCACCATTCCACTGTCGCGGAAACATCAAGCTTCCTGAGGGTCTCCAGCGTCTCGCGGGCCGACTTTGGTGTCTTTTCTAGGAGCAGAATCTTCATTGGGATGAACCGAGGTCTTTGAGTGGTCGTCGTTTTGGCCACGCGACTCGAGAACCGCGCATACAAAGAATTCATCTTCTATTTTACCTAATAAGAGGTGCACGCTGCTCGGATATGCCGCGCTTTCACCCAGAAATTCAGGTATTTCCGACGTCTGCCCCACGGCGCCTCCCAAGGTCGGGTACAATCATCGGGAAAAATCCGAAAATCACATCTTTACGCTTGCAATTGGTAATTTGGCGCGCGTCAAATACTATTGTGTGAATCTGACGGGTCGTCTGAGTGTCAGATTTCTGGAAGGAAGGAAGGAAGACCGGATGTCGGGTCAGAAAATCAAGAATATGGAGGACTTCGCTGCCGTCAGCGGGATCTCTCGCCCGACAGTTTCCAAGTACTTCAACGATCCTGATAGTGTCCGACCTTCGACCCGCGCCAAGATCGAAGTTGCGCTCAAGAAGTACGACTACCGGCCCAACATTTACGCGATCAACCAGAACCGTCAGCGAACCAAGAATATTGGACTTGTCGTCCCCAACCTGATCGACCCGTTCTTTGCGGCTATCGCGCGCACGATCGAAGGTCTCATCCTCGAGGCTGGCTACAACCCGCTTTTGCTGAGCTCGCACGGCGGCCCCGATCGAGAGATCTCGAACCTCGACAGTTTGCGGGCGATCAAACCTGCGGGCGTGCTGCTCGCGCCACTTGGGCGGGCCTCGCATGCGGACAAGGTTGCCGAGTTTGCCGATGAAATTCCCACCGTTCTCTTTGATGCGAACTTGGAGGGCGTGGGTGAAGCGTTCTTTGGGTCGGACAACGCCCACAGTATCGGCCTCATTGTCGAGTATCTGTGTCGGTCCGGCGAACCGCCGACGTTCTTTGAGATGAAAGACCCGATCAACCCGAACGCATACCGCCGCCGCGCAGCCTACGAGGAGACGATGAAGCTTCTCGGGCACACACCCCAGTTCCTCCGCGTCGACGGTAATGGCTGGGACTTCGAAGAGATCGGCTATCGCGAAGGCAAACACGCCATCAAAAGCGGCAACCTGCCGACCAACACACTGCTTTGCTCGAACGACCGCTTAGCAATCGGTATTTTGTCGGCGGCCTTTGATAGCGGGATCAAAGTCGGGTTGGGTGACGAATATGATCTGCGCGTCGCAGGTCACGATGACCACCCTTTTGCCCGCTATACATGCCCAAGCCTGACGACGATCTCGCAGGACTACGGCGCCATCGGCGCCCGCAGTGTTGAGACGATTCTCGCCCTCGTAGAGAACGGAAAACGCGGCGTTAAACGTGAAGTGACGCTTTTTGAGGGCAGATTGGTCATGAGAGGCTCAGCCTAAGACTCTGTTTTAAAAAAATCACTCAATCAAATCTTTACTCGCGATAAGTTTTTATTGACGGCGCGATTACATATTAACTAGCCTGAGCTGACATAACACATCAGGGAGGATGATGATGTCTTTGAAGAAAGCCTTGTTCGGCGCCACAGCGCTGACGATGGCGGGCACGCTCGGCGCTCATGCTGACGGCCATGCCGCTGAACTGACGATCGCGATCGTCAACAACGGCCACATGATCAACATGCAAACCGTGGCCGAAGCATACACTGAAGAAACCGGCGTCAAGCTGAACTGGGTTTCGCTGGAAGAGGGCGTTCTGCGTGAGCAGGTCACCTCCGACACCGCAACCGGTGGTGGCCAGTACGACATCATCAACATCGGCATGCAGGAAGCGCCGATTTGGGGTGCTGCTGGTTGGATCGAGCCGCTGAACTTCGGCGCCGACTACGACATGGACGACATTCTGCCGGCAATCCGCGCAGGCCTGTCCCACGAGGGCACCCTGTACGCTGCACCGTTCTACGGTGAGAGCTCCATGGTCATGTACCGCAAGGACCTCGCGGACGCAGCTGGCGTCACGGTCAACGACAACGACAGCTGGGCACGCATCAAAGATGCAGCAGCTGCGATGCACGACCCTGACAACGGCGTCTACGGCGCCTGCCTTCGCGGCAAGCCCGGCTGGGGTGACAACATGGCGTTCATCACGACCGTCGTGAACTCCTTCGGTGGTTCCTGGTTCGACGCGGACGGCCGTCCGCAGCTCGACAGCGCCATGTGGAACGAAGCGATCAACTTCTACGTTGATCTCCTCGGCAACTACGGCCCTCCGGGCTCAGAAGGTAACTCCTTCAACGAAATCCTCGCCCTCTACAATGAAGGCAAGTGCGGCATGTGGATCGATGCAACGATCGCAGCCTCCTTTCTCGAGGTGGACGGTGTGGCATATGCTCAGTCCCCGAACGCAGGTGCCGCCGCTGGCGCCAACTGGCTCTGGGCATGGGCAATGGCAGTTCCGGCAGGGTCGCCGAACGCTGACGCCGCCAAGGACTTCATCGAGTGGGCGACGTCCAAGGACTACGTGCAGGCCGTGGGTAACCACCCTGAGTTCGGCTGGGGCTCCGTCCCAACCGGCCAGCGTACCTCCACGTACTCCATTCCGGAGTTCCAGGCCGCTGCAGGTTTCGCATCTGCTGAGCTCGCAGCCATCGACTCCGCTGCACCGGAAGCGTCCGACCTGAAGCCTTACGTGGGCGTTCAGTTCGCAGCCATCCCGGAATTCCCGGAAGTTGGCTCTGCCGTGGCACAGGAAATGGCCGCTGCACTGTCCGGCGCAAAGTCCGTCGAAGATGCGCTTGCTGCAGCACAGTCCGCAGCTGACGCAATCATGCGGGAAGCGGGCTACTACTAAGCCCTTCTCCTCCCAGGAGTCTGGCCGCCACAGGCCAGACCCACCCTAAGAAAACCCTTAATATGCAAAGCTCCACAGGCGCGGCATAACGGTGAAACCCGTTTTGCCCAGAGGATAGGCTCATGTCAGATAGACGGCTTCCGCGACTGCTCCAGACCCCCGCAGTAATCCTGCTCTTGATCTGGATGCTTATCCCACTGGGGATGACGCTTTACTTCTCCTTCATCCGCTACGTTCTCAACAGCCTGCGGCGCCCGGAATGGACATCGCCATCGCTGTCAAACTGGCGGGGGTTCGGAAACTACGAATTTGTTCTGAATAACAAAGACTTCTTCTTTGCGATCCAGAACAGCCTCTTGATTGTCTGCTCGATCCTTTTTGCCACCGTGATCCTCGGTGTCGCGATCGCAGTCCTGATCAACAAGGCTTTTGCGGGCCGCGGCATTGTCCGGGTCCTCTTGATCTCGCCCTTCTTCGTGATGCCTGCGGTGAATGCGGTCCTTTGGATCAACATGATCCTTGATCCGGTTCTTGGCCTGCAGGGCATCGCCGTCGCCGGCATCAACGAGTTCATCGACGGGATGCGCGCTGCACCGGTTGTGGGGGGCTTCTTCTCCCTCTGGCCAGAGCTTGAACCGATCTCCTTCCGTGCCACGCAGACCTCAGCCTGGGCCGTGATCATCATGGTGACGTGGCAGTGGACACCCTTCGCCGTGCTCATTTTCATGACCTCGCTGCAGTCCGAGGACCAACAGCAGAAAGAGGCCGCAATCCTCGATGGTGCAGGTGCCTGGAGCCAGTTCCGCTTCCTCATCCTGCCCCACCTCGGGCGTCCCATCGCCATTGTGGTGATGATCCAGGCCATTTTCCACCTCAGCCTCTACGCCGAGATCGAGATCGTCAGCCGCGGTAATGGCAACAAGAACCTGCCCTACCTGATTGGCGAATTCGCCAACAACAACATCGGTGCAGCCAGCGCCACGGGCATCTTCGCCGTCATCCTCGCCAACATCGTTGCCATCTTCCTGCTTCGGATGATCGGCAAGACACTCATGGAGTAACCCATGGCCATCGTCGCACAATCATCGAAAGCTGGCCGCGTCTCTCGCGCCACCCTCGCCTGGATCGTCGGACTGCTGTTCTTCTTCCCGATCTTCTGGATGATCCTGACAAGCTTCAAGACCGACGCAGACGCGGTGAAGCCCGAGTTCCTGATCTTCTTCCAGCCCACGCTGGAGAACTATCTGAACATGACCGAGAACTACGATTACTGGCGCTTTGCCCGTAACTCGATGATCACTTCGGTCTTCGCGACGATCTTCGCACTCGCCGTGGGGATCCCCTGCGCCTACGCCATGGCGTTCAACCCGAGCCGCGCGACCAAGGACGTTCTGATGTGGATGCTCTCTACGAAGATGCTTCCAGCGGCGGCCGTGCTGTACCCGATGACGTTCCTCACCAAGAGCCTCGGCCTCTTTGACACGCACTTCCTGATCATCGTCGTGCTGATGCTGATCAACCTGCCGGTCGTGGTCTGGATGCTCTTCACCTACTTCAAAGAGATCCCGAAAGAGATCATCGAAGCGGGCCAGATGGACGGCGTGAACACATGGGGCGAGATCAAGGAGATCCTGATCCCTCTCGCTTGGGGCGGCATAGCATCGACCGCGCTCCTTTGCTTCATCTTCTGCTGGAACGAGGCCTACTGGACGGTGCGTCTGACGACGACCGACGCGGCCACGCTCTCCAAGCTCATCGAGGGCAACCGGGCACCTGAAGGTCTCTTCTTCGGCCGCCTCTCTGCCGTATCCGCCGCCGCCGTTGGCCCAATCGTGGTCCTGGGGTGGTTCTGCCAGAAACAACTCGTCCAGGGCCTCACCTTCGGCGCCGTTAAGTAAGGAAAACGAAAATGGGACAGATTGAACTGACTAGCGTCACCAAGAGCTTCGGCGACGTCCAGGTCATCCCGCCGTTGGACCTGACCATCGAAGACGGTGAATTTGCGGTCTTCGTGGGCCCATCGGGTTGCGGTAAATCCACCCTCTTGCGGCTGATTGCGGGCCTCGAGGACACCACGTCCGGCACCGTTGCGATCGACGGCGAGGATGTCACGCAGGTGTCGCCCTCCAAGCGCGGCCTGTCGATGGTCTTCCAAACCTACGCTCTCTACCCACACATGACGGTGCGCAAGAACATCGCTTTCCCGATGCGGATGGCGGGCTTGTCCGATGACGAGCAGAAAAAGCGCATTGCGGCAGCGGCCGAAAGCCTGAACCTCACGGATTACCTAGATCGCAAGCCCGGTCAGCTCTCTGGTGGTCAGCGTCAGCGCGTCGCCATTGGCCGCGCCATCGTTCGGGACCCGAAGGCCTTCCTCTTTGACGAGCCTCTGTCGAACCTCGATGCCGCACTGCGTGTGGGCATGCGCCTCGAGATCACCGAGATGCACGAGCGCATGAAGACGACGATGATCTACGTGACGCACGATCAGGTCGAAGCCATGACCATGGCCGACAAGATCGTCGTACTGCAGGCTGGCGTCATCGAACAGGTAGGCTCCCCTATCGAGCTTTATGAGGCACCGAAGAACCTCTTTGTGGCGGGCTTCATTGGCTCACCCAAGATGAACTTTATCGAGGGCGAAGAAGCGGCCAAGCACAGCGCCAAGACCATCGGCATTCGTCCAGAGCACATCGACGTCGTTGAAAGCGGCGGCCAATGGAAAGGAACCGTGGGTGTGGCAGAGCATTTGGGCTCGGACACGTTCTTTCACGTGCACGGCACCGGCCTCGCAGAAACGCTGACTGTGCGCGCTGTGGGCAACGTGGCGCTCAAGCACGGCGACAAGATTGAACTCAACCCACGCGCCGCCGAGGTGCACAGATTTGATCAGGCGGAGCTGCGTATCGCATGACACGCCTGGCAGGCAAGAACGCTTTGATAACGGGGGCCGCACGGGGAATCGGGCTGGCCTTCGCAGAGGCTTATATCGCCGAAGGTGCCCGCGTGATGATCGGGGACATCGATATCACGCGCGCACAGGCCGCCGCCTCGCGGATCGGGGCCGAGGCGGTTGCTCTCGACGTTACGGACCAAGCCAGCATTGACGCCGCCGTTGCGCAGACGGTCGACACCTTCGGCCAGATCGACATTTTGGTGAACAACGCCGCTGTATTCACGGCTGCGCCGATCTCTGAGATCACGGAAGACGACTTTGCCACGACCTTTGACATCAACGTCAAAGGCACCCTCTTCACGCTGCAAGCCGTGGCGCGGCATATGATCGATCGCGGCATCAAGGGCCGCATCATCAACATGGCGTCTCAAGCAGGGCGCCGGGGCGAGCCGCTTGTAGCGGTCTATTGCGCGACCAAAGCCGCCGTCATCAGCCTTACTCAGAGCGCGGGCCTCAACCTCATCGAACACGGCATCAACGTGAATGCCATCTCGCCCGGCGTCGTCGATGGCGAGCATTGGGACGGGGTCGACGTCTTTTTCGCGAAATACGAGAACAAAGCCCCCGGCCAGAAGAAGGCCGAAGTGGGCGCCGGCGTCCCGTTCGGGCGCATGGGCACATCCAAAGATTTGGTGGGGATGGCAGTCTTCCTCGCCAGTAGTGAAGCCAACTACATTGTCGCACAGACTTACAACGTGGACGGTGGCCAATGGATGAGCTGATGACGGACCACGATCAAACCCTCTGCCGCCTCAACAACGCGTCTCTGGATACCTTGCCCGAGAAGATACTGCGCCCCACCTACGACCGATCGGCTTTGACACCGGGAATCGTTCACATCGGGGTCGGAAACTTTCATCGAGCGCATCAGGCCTGGTATGTGCACCGGCTCATGCAGCAGGGCAAAGCGATGGACTGGGCCATCATCGGCGCCAGCGTGCGCCATGAAGATGCCGAGCAACGCGCCCGCCTTCTTGCACAGGATTGCCTGACCACCTTGATCGAACTCGACCCGGCGGGCACCTCGGCCGAAGTCGTGGGCTCCATGATCGGCTACCTGCCCATTGAAGAGGGTCATGGACCGCTGATCCGCCAGCTAAGCGATCCGGCCATCAGGATCGTCTCGCTTACCGTGACCGAGGGCGGGTATTTCCTCGACCCGGCCACCAAGCGCTTCGATCCGCGCCACCCCGATATCCAGCACGATGCATCGCATCTCGACACGCCTCGGACGGCTTTCGGCGCGATCGTGTCCGCGCTGGCGCTCCGGCGCACAGCGAGTCACGGCCCGTTCACCTGTCAAAGCTGTGACAACCTGCCGGGCAATGGCGCAATCCTTGGCGAGGTCGTGCGCGGCTTGGCTGAGATGGTGGATCTCGACCTTGCGCGTTGGATCAATGAGAACGTTAGCTTCCCCAATTCCATGGTCGACTGCATCGTACCCGCGACCGGCCCCAAGGAACGCGCGCTGGCGAACACGTTTGGCGTGGCCGATGAAGCGCCGGTGACGCACGAGAACTTCCGCCAGTGGGTGCTGGAGGAAGATTTCTGCGCCGGTCGTCCTGCGTGGGAGACCGTGGGCGCAATCGTTTCCGACAATGTGCATAGCTACGAGGCCATGAAGCTGAGGCTGCTGAACGGCGGCCACCAGATCATCGCCGCCCCTGCTGAGCTGTTGGGGCTACAAACCATCGCAGAAGCCATGGTTCACCCCCTCATCAAGGGGCTTTTCCGCAAGGTCGCCCTGACAGAAATCGCGCCTCTTGTCCCTTCGGTGCCCGGCATGGGCCCCAGTGACTACGTCGATCTGATCGATGGTAGATTTGCGAACCCTGCGATCTACGACACCGTGCGTCGCGTCGCCTTTGACGGATCATCGCGCCACACGGGGGCCATCATCCCTGTGATCCGCGATGCTCTGGCTGCTGGTTCGGACATCAAGGGGCTGGCGCTTAGCCAAGCTCTCTGGTCCTTCATGTGCCTTGGGGTGCGGGCAGATGGCAGCAAGATTGAGCCGAACGATCCCGAGTGGCGTGCGTTGACCAAGGCTGCGTCAGACGCCTTGTCTGATCCGATTGCCTGGCTTGAGCAGCGTCAGTTCTATGGCGCGATTGCAGATGATGAGGCCTTCGCAACCGCGTTCTCGCAGGCGCACAGGTCCCTGCAGGCGATGGGCGTTGAGGCGACCCTCAACAGCTATTTGGCTGACTGACTGCCCGTCAGTCTGTCGTGCGCGTCCATCATTTTGCTCATGGCCTCGATCAGGGGCTTGTCAGAAGACGTCTTGCGCCGATGCGGGGTCATCAATCTGATCTCTAGCGGGATGCGAAATCGTTCCTCCAGAATTGGCATCAAAGAGCCCGTCTTGATGGCGGGAGCGGCGCAGATATCCAGACAACCGGTCACACCGTGCCTCTGCATCGCGATCGTCAACTGCGTCGACGGTTGAGAGGCCGCGATTGTGCACTTGAAAGTCAAGCGCCCTTTGGGATTGGCGAGAGGATAGCCAGAAGGCACCCTACTTTTGGTGCCGACAATCGCGGGAAAGCCGGAAACTACCCGCGCATCCGCGGCGTCCTGCGGTGAGACAAGGTTCGGACAGGCCACGAGGATGGCATGGGCCTTTGCCTTCCAGATTGTCCTGAGATCGCTGCCGCTTTCAAACTTAGGCGCCACACGGATGAAGTAGTTACGCGCAAATCTGCTGTGACCTACGAAGTCGTCTTCGGCAAAGATCTTGAGACTTAGCTTCGGGTGCTGCTCGGCCCGATGGCACCCTGCCCCATCGAATAGGCCGCGCTAGGACACGAGGCTGACGAGGTGGTTGTCCCAATTCAAACGGGTTTGGGTTCGCTTGGGCCGGCCCGAGTGGTTCTCGAAAAGCCCACTCCCCGTGGTGGTGACGTACTCTGCCCCGATGGCTGCAACGCCGCAAATGTCAGGCCGCTCGACTTGATTGAGGAGGCCGAAGTCTTCCAGCGAATATGTCTGAGCAATCCCGCCCTTAGGGGAGGTCACCGCGACCGTCTCGCCAGCCATGGCAATGCTACCTGCATAGCCCAGCAGCGACCTTTGATCTTGGGCCGCGCCAAGCATCAGCTTGCCAGTACGGGCATCATGAACAGCCACGAGCGGCACTGAATCCGCCACGTCGCCCTGCCATTGCATCGCCATGCCGACCCTGTCGCGGCCGTCGACGGCAAGATGCCGGATGGAGTTTCGCCTTAGCGCAGGATTGAGCTCCACCACCTCAGACACCACTCCATCGAGAGAAACGTAACTCAGGTTCGGCTGCATCGTCGCCAGGTTCAGCTTGGTACGCCCCGTCTCAGGATGGGTTTCGATGCCCCCGTTCGCCACCGCGAGCCTGCCATCTGACATGAGCTTCATGTCATGGGGGCCAACTCCGCCAGAGGTGATCTCGCCCATGCGCGCGTAGCCGTTCCGGGCGTCCCAAAGGCCAAGCATGCCACGACCGGCCTCATAGTCATTCTCGGTCGTTAGAAGGATGTCGCCGCCCTCAGCAAAGGCGCCGTGACCATAGAAATGCCGGCCCTCGGGAGCGTACAATCTCTGATCGACCTCGCCCGTTGCGCAGTTGACGACCAAGGCAAACGTACCCGGGCGGCGCGCGAAGGCCACGGCTTGGGGCTTGGTTGGATGGGCTGCGGCGGCATGACCTCGATCCGGGATCGGGATTTGAAAGCTGATGCTTCCGGCCTCAGACAAGCCGCAGAGCACATAGCGGCCAGCAGGTGTGCGCGCCGCTGACAGGAAGGCGGGGCTGCCCGCATCAGCCCAGCTAAGCCGCGGGGCAAGACCGGCTGACAGCAGGCCAACAAGAAAGGACCGGCGCGCGGGCATCAATCACCATCCAATGCGTTGAACCCGGCCTCTATCCCAAGGCGTGGCGCTACTGTGCCGCCGAGGTAGCGACGGATTTCCTCCACCGAGGATTGCAACGCCTCCACACGGATGCGCCCTTGCGGGGTCGCGACATTCGCAAAGACCGGATCATCGAGCGCTTCAGCCTGGGAGATCGCCTTCTCAAAAAGCGCATCGAGCGCATCATCCCGGGTAGCGATATGTCCCGCGAGCGCGCGCGTGGCTTCGAGCGACAGAACCACGTGGCGCAGCGACCGATCTGACCTTCGCGCTTCGGCGCGGTTCGGTCGAGGTCGCTCGAAGGTGCCCATGGGCCGCCCGAGCCGCGCTTGAGAGGTGAACTCAAGACCTGTGGCGAGGGCGGTGAAGAGCTGGCGGATGGCCTCTTCCTCGGTCCGGTAGGCGTCATTTCCGGGCGCGGTCATCAGGGCAGCATGGTTTTGCCATCCCGCCTCGATAGCTGCGGCATTCGCAGCGATGTCGCGCGTGATCGCTTGGGTCAGTGTGCACAGATAAGGGGACGAGGATTGCTCCGCGAACTGCGGATCAAAAAGCAGGAACTCGAGCGCGTAAAAGCCCCGCCCTGCCACTGAGACCGTGCCAAAAGCGGCCGCGTCTTCGACAACTGGGTCCGCGTCACTGATTAGCGCAGCGAGCGTCTTGGGCGTCGAACCACGGGGGTCGGGCCAGAAGGCCAACGCGAAGGCACGGTCATCTGCTTCTGACGGGCCGAACCGCAAGTGGCTGACACGCACCCAGGCATCGAACGCCGAACTGAAAGCAGGCTTCAAATCCTCTGCCGCGCAGGCTGCATCCGCAAGGAGGGTCGTCTCTTCGGCCAGGGCTGAATAGCCCGGCAGAATATGTTCGTTGACTGCCCCGTCGACGTCCTGTGCAGCAAGCGGCGTTGCGAGGAAGATGAAAGCGGCAGCAAGGCGCATCAAAGGCTCTCCAAGAATGAAATGAGGGCGGCACGATCCTGAGGGGGCAGCACGGTCACAGCATCGCGCTGCGCAGCTGCCTCGCCGCCGTGCCAAAGCACCGCTTCAAGCAGGTTCCGGGCGCGCCCGTCGTGGAGGAAGTATGTGTGGCCCGAGACCTGTTCGGTCATGCCAATGCCCCAGAGCGGTGGCGTGCGCCATTCCCGCCCGTTTGCGCCCGCTTCTGGCCTGTTGTCGGCAAGCCCCTCCCCCATGTCGTGGAGCAGCATGTCGGTGTAGGGCCAAATGAGCTGAAAGCTCTGTTCTGGCTGTTCTGCCAGTCGGTGCGTGACGAAGTTTGGTTGGTGGCAGGACGCACAACCCACCTGGTGGAAGACCTGTTTGCCGCGCAAGACCTGCGGGGCGTCCACGTCGCGACGGGCAGGCACGGCGAGGTTTCGGGAGTAAAAGAGCACCAACTCCAGCCCCGCATTGTCGATCTCGAATACCCGGTCATCGCCATCCCCATGGGGCGCGGCGCGGCAGTCTGCCTGGGCCGCGGTGCACGACCCCCAAGGATCGGGGAAGAGCGGGCTTGAGACGCCGATATCGCCCGAGAAGGCGTCGGCGTTCTGCTGATTGAGCGTGGGGTTCATCGCCTTTAGGCCAAAGCGGCCCAGCATCCATTGATCGTATTCACGCGACCAAACCACGTTCGGTCGGCCTGAAATCCCATCCCCATCGGCGTCGTGCGCGTCAGCCAGTGCAAGGATGTCGGCGGCAGGGATTGCCTCGAGCAAACCAAGGCCGATCATTTGCGGCGCCACGCGCGGGCTCAGCATCGCGTCGGGGTGCAGATCACCATACCCCAGATCCGCGGCACGGTATGTTGGCTTGCGAAGGTAAGCCGTTTCACCGCCGGACAGCGGCACCTCGATCTCTTCATAATCGATCTCAAGCACGTATTCGGCGCGCTGACCCGCCGTCCCGAAATCCTGAAGCTGCGTGCCGTAAGTCGGCTCCGGTAGCGTGGCGAGGTAGTCTTCGGTTTGCCGGGCAAGGTCGGGGATCGAGACCCGCAGAAACATTGAAATCGCGTTTTCATCGCCGATCTCAGGCGGGTGGCCGCGACCGTCTTTTATGTGACAGCGCTGGCATGAACGCGCGTTATAAAGGGGGCCGAGCCCGTCAGAGGCCATTGTAGACGCAGGCGAAGACACCCAGAGCTTTTTGAACAAGCCGTTGCCGACTTTGAACGTAAGCTCGTCTTCAAAGGAGGCATTCGCAGAAACGCTCGAGAAGGCGTTGGTGTTGCCCATTGCTCGCACAGTTGCGGCGCCGGCGCTATTTGCCTCGAAGGACTGCGGCTTGGTAAAATCGGTGGGCGCTGCCGTCACTGCTGCGATGCGCGCCGCCTCTTCGTCCGTGCGGGGAATGATATCGAGATGCGGCTCTGACAGCAGATCAGCATCCACAGGCGGGAGCCCCTCAGACGCAAAGGCCGAGACCGCAAAAAAAATGGAAAGTGTCGCGAGTGCGAGACGTTGCATGGCGAATTGCTAGCATCCAGAAACAAAGCAGGCGCGGCGCAAAAATGCCGCGCCTGCTCCGGGGAGAAGGGCTTTATTCGAACACTGCCTCAGGATTATCGAGCGAGTCAGACCCTTCGATCTCGATCTCGGTGCCAAGCGCAGCCACGACACGTTCGATGGAGCGCGTCTGGTCTACAAGACCGTTCACGCCACCCATGATGAGCGCTTCGCCAGCCGCATTTCCACGGGCGAGCATCATGTCGTAGGTGAAGCCAGATTCTGCGGCGGTCTTGATACGCCCGAGAGCGAGAACCGCAGCGGAGAGCTTCTGCTGCATCTCCATGTCGAGCGATGCATCCGTCTCGGCAACGAGGTCAGAGAGCGAAGGGCCTTCGACGATCGAGCCATCGGTGCGGGTATAAGAGCCCAGATAGACAGACTGGATGCCCACGCCGTTGTAGAAATGGTCGTTATGGGTGTTGTCTGCGAAGCACGAGTGCTCTTCCTCGGGGTCATTGAGCATCACGCCAAGGCGCATACGCTCACCGGCGGTCTCACCATAGGAAAGTGAGCCCATCCCCGTGAGGATCGCAGAGACGCCAACGTCGGCATCGGCCGTCAGTTCCGCGCGTGCTGCACCATCATCGGCCCACTGTGCGACGATGAACTCGAGATCCGTGATAAGCAGATCTGTCGCCGCTTTCAGGTACTCGCCCCGACGGTCACAGTTGCCGTTCGTGCAGTCGTCGCCCATCGCGTAGTCCGTCCAGGGGCGGTTGCCCGCGCCGGCCTCGGTACCGTTGAGGTCTTGGCCCCAGAGGAGAAACTCGATCGCGTGATAGCCGGTCGCCACGTTGGCCTCGACACCGTCGGCTTCCTGCAGCGTCTCTTCGAGCAGAGCCGGCGTGATCGCGGAGGCATCAACCTCTACCCCACCCAGCGTGAACGATGCGTTCGCGACAACATTGAGAACCGCAGCTTCGTTTTCATCCGTTGGGCCGCCGTAGGATGCGTCCACGTAGTCGATCAGACCTTCATCGAGCGGCCAGGCATTCACTTTGCCTTCCCAGTCATCGACTATGGCGTTGCCGAAACGGAAAACTTCGGTTTGCTGGTAAGGTACGCGGGCGGCTAGCCAAGCTTCTTTCGCAGTCTGCAGAGCTTCGGCGGACGGCGCCGCCAACAACGCATCAACGGCGGCCGCAAGGGTCTGAGCCGTGGTCAGACTGTCCTCGTATTTGGCATGCGCAATGTCCGAATACGTTTTCAGTACGGCGTCGCGGGAGGTTTCCGCCATTCCGGCCGTCCCGACGAGGGCAAGAGCAGTAGTCGCAAGCATCAGATTTTTCATTAGCTGTCCTTCGTTAGATTAATGCAGTGTTCTTGTTTGGGGTTGATCGGCATCCAACGCCTCTATGGGGCGGCCGTGCGATCGGGCCATGCTCTTCAAAGCAAGGCCAAAATCCTGCGCGAGCGTGACGAGCGCGCTGGCCATGTTGGGTCGCACCATCGTCGCTGCTAGGAGGAACGCATCTTCTCTCTCACCGTCGGTTGCGTAGCCGACGAAGTTGGCAAAACACGCTTCATCGGCGCCCAAGCACTTGCAGTTCAAGCCATGGCGCAACAGAGGGCGACGGCAGTGCCGCGCACAGATCTCACAGAGCTTTCCGAAACTTTCAGTGGCGTTGCGGCCCTTCTCATAGCCAAGCAACGCGTCAAACTCCTGACACACCATCGCTTGTTCATCTGGCCCTTCGCTCCAAAGGCGCAGGTAGATGACAGCTCCCGCTTCAACGCAGTCTAGTTCGGATAGCAAACCAACCGGGGCGCCTCCGCGCGGCAAAGAATAGTGGTGCATAAGAAGGCTCCTTCACGCGAATTCTTGATTACCGGAGGCGTCCCAACCGCGCGCAAATTTCTTAGTAAATCAGTCATCTTTGTCAACCTGATAATTTCAGTCAGGATTCTCCAGGACAGAAAGCCCCCGGCGCCTACGGGCGAACACGGCAGAAAACCAAAGCTCAAACGAAGTGTGTGAAAGCAGATGAGAAGGAGAGGTCGACGAAAAAAGCGATCGAGTTCGGCCGCATTTGCTATGCAGCGTCATGGAGACGCGCTCCACCACGCCAACACTCTAATGAACCACACTTACCGTGTTTCTTTGACCCGAGGGCGGAATTACAGCGTCACAGGCTAAGAGAACCTCTAAGAAAGTTCGGAATGATAGCTGGCTTTATAAACCGCATGTCTGCGCCTTATCGGTTCGACCGGACGCGCCGCAGTTACAAGATCGCGTACAAGGCTCACGGTCAGTGGTTTGGAAAACAAGTCGTCCATCCCAGCCAACTTGGCCGTCCTACAAGTGTCGATATCCGCGTTTGCCGAAACGCCCCAGATCGGCGTTCTCCGTGCATTGCGCTGTTTCTCGAACTCGCGGATCTTGCGGGTTGCAAAGATGCCATCGACATTGGGCATGCGGATATCCATTAGAACCATGTCAAAGGTCTTGTCCCTGAAAACCTCAATGGCTTCCTCGCCGTCGCAGGCGACAGAGACCTGTGCGACTGGGTCCAAAACTGCGGTAGCAAGCTCCCGATAAATTGGATCATCTTCCACCAACAGGATGCGCGGGGACGAGAAGTAACGCACATCAGCAGCAACGGCGTAGCTGACTGAGCTCTCCACGACCGTGCATGGGAATTCGACACTGAAGCGCGAGCCAACATCCAGCTCACTCTCCACTTTGCAACTTGCTCCAAGCTGCGAAGCAAATTTGCTGACAAGTGAAAGCCCCAATCCGATCCCATCAATAGCGAAGTGATTTCCCGCGCGCCCGAACTTTGCGAAAATTCCGTCCATCTCGTCAGGCGGAATACCTATGCCTGTGTCTATGACACTCAGCAGCAGCTGAAAGGCCCCATCGCGTGGTTCCGTGTTCGAGATCTCAACCGTTACCGAGCCACGGTTTGTGTACTTCACTGCATTGTCGATCAGGTTGGCAATGACGCGATCCAAACGATGTTGATCTTGGGCGATCTTACCCACAGTGAGCCGATCAACAACAACCAGTTTCAACCCTTTGGCCTTGGCCATAAACTCATAGGGCTCAACAAGGTCGTTGATCCAACGGCGTGGCTCGAAAACGGTTAGAACAGGATCGGACTGATCCATCTCGTTGCGTGTCAGGTCTAAGACATCGTTGACTGTGCTTGAGAGCCGGAGCGTCGCCGTCTCTGCGATCTTGAGTTGCCTTGCGATGTCGCGCCCATTTTTTGCCCCCTCAGATGCCTGATCCAACACGGCGGCAACCTGGGCAATAGGTGTTCTGAGGTCGTGGGTAAGGTTCTCGATAGCGATCTCATAGGCTTCTGACCGAACCTCAAGCTCCCTCGCTCTAAGCGCTTCTTGCGCAATCAGGTCGTTTGTCCTCAGCTGGCAAAGGCCCCAGCCGATCGCCATCATCGGCGCGACTATGGACGAAACAACGACGGCCGGTTGAACACTGAGCCGAAAAATAAAGCCAACGATTACGACCGACACCAGAACCGACGCAATCGTCACTACCAAAGCCAGCCTCAGACCCTTCGCCTTACTGTCAATCCGTAGATATGCGTTAAACACCGCGCACCTCCCCCCAAAGGAACACAATCCCTTCTAATGATTTACATCGGCAGGTTATTTGGAACAGGCACTGATGCGGGTAGCGCGGGCGGGTTTCAGATACCCTTTTCTGTGAGGTGACGTGTCCGGAGCAGGTGCCTCTTACGGGGATGGAGGCCCTACAAGGTTTGGCCGGTCAGCTCAACGAACGCCGTGCTAGTCGATGCATGGATTGCCACAGCTGAGGTCAGAGCGCCTTCGTCGACGGGCCTTTTCTCCCTGAGCAGGGTCTCGATGGAAGCCACTTGGTCAGCCAAGACATGAGCGCCGAGCGCCGCCAAGGTATTGAGATGGTGGTGCAAACCCTCAAGATCTTCTGAGTCTAGTCTTAGCTTCAGCCGTACAGCCTCCAGCAGCGGGGGAATGCCTTGCAGCGCCCCGCGCAGGTACTGCTCGGCACGCTCAGCTCCCAAAATATCAGCAGCGGAATTGAACTGTTCTGCGTTGATCACGCTTGCTTCCTCATCTCAACGCTGTGCAGGGACAAAAGTAAAGCGGCAGGTTCGAAGTCATCAAGTATCAAAAAGTACAGGAATTCTTGTGGTCCGGCTCATTCGTATAGCTGGGGTCCTTAGGCGTTGATATGGACAGGTCCCACATGTGAATCGGTTCCTGTACAGGAGGATGAAGCATGAAAGTTCTGTTGGTCGATGACCACCAACTCATCCGGGATGCGATGATGCACTACATCAACTCGTCCACGAAGATGGAGCTCGTCGCCGCTGAATCGATCGATGACGGGCTAAAGAAGGTCAAAGAGCACGGTGGCTTTTCTTGTGTGCTGGCCGATCTGAGGATGCCGGGCGTAAGCGGCGCATTCGATCTCAAACCATTGGTCGACGCAAATAGCCCAAACCCAACAATGCTGTTCTCAGGCGCTGCAACTTACATCGATGTCTATGCGGCGCGGCGCGCCGGTGTCGCGGGCCTCGTCCGTAAAAGCATGTCGGCCAAGCAGGTGGTCGAGATCGTAGCGACTGTGGTGAAGAACCCTGACGACCTGCCCCATGATGTGGCCTTCGGATCCTCGCTCCAACGCCCCACCGGCGTTCCTAGCCAGCTAGGGGACGAAGATTGGGTGATCCTCGAAATGCTGGCGCGCGGCGCACGAAACTCCGAGATCGCTCAGGCGCTTGGCGTGAAGCGTGTCCGGATCGAGAACCGGCTCCGAAAGATCTATCGGTACATTGGGGTGCCCAACCGTCTGGGCGCGGCAAACTACGTGAACGGTCTCGTCTGAAACCGATCGAGACTTAGTCGCACCCTAGGTCATTTCTCGGTTCAATCGGTCAGTAAGACAAATACTGCGAGCATCCAAAACGCGGTTCCTGCGAATGCACCGCCCAATGCCCCCCAGAGCGTCCCTGTCAGGAAGAAGACAGCGGCTGCACCGCCGTACCCACACAGCGTAAGGGTGAAGAGCGTGGCCATAACATTGGACTTACGCTCGCGCTCAATGACGTCGGCGTCTTCGTATCCATCGAGGATACGGCCTACTTCGGCCTCTGCGGCTTGAACCTGCTCAAGAAGCCTCATGCGCGAGGGGTAAGGGATGTTGATCTTGCGACCTGCTTCGAGGCTCACACGGATTTCTCGAGACAGCTGTCGCGGGGCTTCAACGCCAAGCAACGAAAGTCGGCCGCAAGCCTTATGCAACCTGAAGGCTCGTTCCTGGTGTTCAAGCTCTAGCTCCTGGAAAGTCAGGGCACGAATATCGGCACTGGTGACCCTCAGGAGCTCCCTGCTGCCTTCAATGCCGAATGCGCGGATCGCTTCATCAAGCGCCTCTCGATGTATTCCCCGGTGCGCTTCCTGGACTGCTGCCGACATAGCCGAGCCTCTTCTAAACCGCCCCCCTTTAATCAAAATACCGGATATGAAGTGGCCGATTAAGACATTGATAAGTATAGAAAGCCGTCGGATTCTCCGTCCCATCCTGTAGCTTTTCACCGCATCATTCGGGCCAGCGCACTAGCATAGGGTATCCGCTTGCCGTGCAGACTATACTTCTCTGTATATTGTTCGGTTCAGCGCGCGCTCTGTAACTGGCCGAATGACACACTCATCAACAGCATATGGCTTTCTAGGTGCAGCAATCCTGAGTGCGATCTTCATTCCCGGGACTGCTTTTGCCCACTCCCTCGACGACGAATACATCAGCAGTCTTGGGACATCTGAAAACTGGGAATTGCCTGCGGATGGTCCGGCTGCAGCTCCGGAGAAGTCCGTTGTTTTTGTCGCGGCGAGCTTGCGAAATTCAGGCATTTTGGGTGTGGTCGAAGGTGTGGTTGAGGCAAGCGAGGCCATTGGCTGGGGACTCACTGTTACCGACGCAAGAGGCTCCGCGGAGATGATCGCCGCGGCGCTCGATGAAGCGCTCGCAGCGCCGCCGGATGGTCTGGTCGTTGGTGGGTTCGACGCTGCATCCTACGCCGATCGATTAAGGCGATTGGCAACCGCCGGGACCGAGATCGTCGGGTGGCACGCGGGACCGCAGCCCGGCCCAATCCTAGACGCCAGCGTGTTCTTCAACGTCAGCACCGACCCACGCGGAGTTGCCTGCGTGGCGACGATGCACGCCATCGCGCAGGCAGGGCAGTCGTTTGGCGCCGTGATCTTCACCGATGACCGCTTCGGCATCGCGCTTGAGAAATCAAATGCGATGCGAGACCTCGTGGACGCCTGCGATACGTGCACGCTTCTTGAGGTGGTAAACGTTAGGCTCGACGAAACGGCGACCCGCATGCCCGCAGTCGTGGAAGAGCTTCTGCAGAAGCACGGAGATGCTTGGACAGTGTCGCTTGGCATCAATGACCTCTACTTTGATGACGCGGTGGTTGCATTTAGCTTGGGCGGCATCGCGCCCTCAGGCCAGATTATGAACATCTCTGCTGGCGACGGCAGTCTGACGGCCTATCGCCGCATCAGGCTTGCAAACTATCAGGCCGCCACCGTGCCAGAGCCTCTCAACTTTCAAGGCTGGCAACTGATAGATGAGCTAAACCGCGCCATATCAGACGAAGAGCCCAGCGGGTTTGTTGCGCCGACCAAGCTCGTAATCAAAGCGAATGTCGACGAAGAGGGCGGGCAAAAGAACCTCTTCGATCCTGACAACGGTTATCGAGACCGATATCGCCAAACCTGGCTCAGCACCGACTAGCCCGGTTTCGCAATGTTTTCGAAGCACCTCGTCACTCTGCGTAGCCGCATCTTGGTCCTCGTGGGCGCCCTGATCGCTGCAATTTTGCTTCTTGTGGCGCTCTATAGTCTCAACCTCAACCGCTTTGATCGGCATGTGGCCAACTTCCAGCAAAGCATGCTTCCACGGTTGGAATCGGCATATGCGTTAGAGGATCTGTCCTATTCCATCATCTCCCACTCGGGAAAGTTCGGAGCGGCCCAAACCGAGGATGATCTGCAACAAGCTTACACAAGCATTCTTGCAGATATCGTGGTGCTAGAGGCTATGACTTCCGTGCAAGGGAGCCAAATGAATGCCTTCTCTAGTCTGAAACTGAACCGCCTGGTCGAAGGCTTGAAGCACTCTCTAAACACAACGCTTGCCCTCAAAAGCGCCGCCTTCTCGCAGTCGTCGGTAGAGAAAGCTCGACAGCTTCGCAGCCAGATCGCCCTTAACCGCTTGGTGTTCGTGAACGATCTCGAAGAGCTTAGGACATATGCGATCGTCAACAGAAGTGATGCTCTCGTCTCCACCCATGAAGGACTGCTGCAGTTGAAGACACGTACTGCGGCCGACCGGCAGTTGATATTCGGAATCCTGCTTGCCGCATTCGCCAGTGCGGCGATCATTGCTTCCAGTACCGTTTTGCGCGTTCGCCGCGGGCTTGCAGAGTTGGGCGGTGTCCTCAGGCAAACACAGGCAGATTTTTCAGCGCGCTTCTTCCGTACGCAGGACGAGTTTTCAGAAATCGGGGAGCGTGTCCTTCACTTCATAAACGAGAGCCGCGAGCTGGCGGACGCGAAGAACAAAGCCGCTGAAAACCAACTGAGGGCGGAAGTCTACGAGGAGGCAATCGCCAACCTCACCCATGATCTGCGGACGCCCGCGAGCCAGATCGCAGGCCTTTTGACCCTACTGGAGGACCAGTTGCCTGCTGGCCAGCACCGCCCTCGCGAAATCCTTATGGCAAAGGCAGCCTCGCGCCGGCTCGGCGGCTTGATTCAAGATGTACTCGATCTCTCAGACCGCGATGGCGCTGCGGAGCAAGCGGTCTTGGGTGCCTTCCAGCCAGCCCGCACGTTTGAAGAACTCATCATCTCGTTCCTTTTCACGGCCGAAACGAAGGGCTTAAAACTGAAGCTCGTCAACGAGCTCTCTGTGGGCACAATCGTTCAGGATGAACGCCGCATTCAACGCATTGCGGCCAATCTCGTCGACAACGCCATCAAGTATACGAATACCGGAGCCGTCACACTCAAGATCGCAAACCAACCGACAGTTGACGGGCTTTCAGACCTGGTGATCGAGGTCCGTGACACTGGCATCGGGATCCCGAAAGACCAAATCTCAGAGATCTTCCGCAAGTTTGAACGGGCCAAGAACCATTTTGCAATCAACGGATTAGGACTCGGCCTATCTCTTGTTGCTAAGTTCACGAAGCTGTTGGGAGGCACAATAACTGTGGAAAGTGAGCTAAGTCGTTTCACGGTCTTTAAGGTTGTCATCCCTTGCGAGGTACTGAGCGTTGTCGGCAAAGACAACGATGCCAAAGACGCTCAGCGTTCTTACTCTGGCAGACCGAAAGTCCTCGTGGTGGATGACGACGTTTTCAACCTTGAGCTCGCGTCTTCAATCCTCCGCCAGTATTCCGACGTCACCTGTGCCGCCAACGGCCAAGAGGCTGTGTCGAGACTGCAAAAGGAAAGGTTCGACCTCGTCATCATGGATTGGCGCATGCCCGTGATGGACGGTCTGACGGCAACTCTGGAAATTCGCCGAGCAGAAAGAGATTCCAATAGATCCCGCACGCCAATCTTCGGGCTTACCGCGAATGCCTCGTTCGCCGAGCGGGAGAAAGCGCTTCACGCCGGGATGAACGAACTTTTAGCGAAGCCTTTGACCCGAGACGACGCAGCCCGTCTGCTCGACTCTGCTCGCATTGGAGAAGTTGCCTAGGCCGACGCGATGGTTCGTTCGGTGCATCCTGCGCCTGAGAGGCAGCACGCTCGAAAAGCTTCAGGTTTTGCTCGTCAAAGGTCCGTGAACCTGCTCATCGCAGTTCAGAAAACCCCATAGGATGTGTGGGTGGCGGTGCTGTCAGACCAATTCGAACCAGTCTCACCCAGGGCAGTACGGCTGTCCCTTAGCCGCTACTCCGAAAACAGAGAGAACGAATGTTTGTAGCGTCGCAATAGACCCTTATACCGAACAAATCAGACGATCAGTAGTCCGCGACAAATGCTCGGGATTTGAATCCGCCATGGCCCCACTTTTCAGCATCCGTTTCCATCTGCGCGACAAGATCCCCCGAAATCCTCGATCGACTTCCCCATAGATGGCTAGACAGGGCGTCGGTGACTTTCCTAGTCTGAAGACGTCCAGTAGGGCGCTGTCAGACAAATTCGCACTCGTCTCTGTTAGGCCAGTGACGCTGTCGTTCATCCCGCGCCAAGTTCGCGCCACTCGGCAAGAGCGGCGGTGCGTGTCAGCTTGAGGGTGTCTCTGCTGGCGAGCGATCTTTCTCGGTTGAAATGGTTGTAGATGGAGGAATGGACGGAGGCGAATTTCTGAAGACTTCGCATTCGCCTGAAGCGTTGCATCGCACCTTCTCTTCGTCGAAACAGTAGGGGTGAATTCTCAACCCGGTTGTTCAGCCACCTGTCCTTCTTTTGTTTTTCGATCGCAGCCAATTCTCTGAGCGCTGCCTTGTAGGATGCGTAACGATCCGTCCCGATCTCCTGAGCACAACCGTGCCGCTTCATCAATTTCTTGAGGAATTTCAGCGCTGCAGCTTAGTTTCGACGTTTGGTGACAACTGCTCACAGCACTTCACCTTGATGATCCACAGCCCGCCACAAATAATGCCGCTTGCCATTCACCTTCACAAAAACCTCGTCTACGTGCCACTTCCATTTCGAGAATGCACGAAGCTGTTGCACCCGCCTTCTTTGGATCTCAGAGGCAAACATAGGGCCAAACCTGTTCCACCAATATCGCATAGTTTCGTGACTCACATCGATGCCTCGCTCGTACAGCAGGTCTTCCACATTCCGCAGTGAGAGCGGAAACCGAATATACAGCATCACCGCGAGGCGGATTATCTCAGGACTGGTCTTGAAGTACTTGAAGGAGGCAGGTTTGGTCGTGTCCGAAGGCTATGCAACCGCCCTGCCCCGCTCAAGCAAAGTTCCTCTTACAAGACCGTTGAGATTCCGTTATTTGTTATACGGCGATATTAGGCCTTGCTCACCCTCTGAGGTATCTTCAACTCGGCAATCCGTTCATCAAGTTCTCGCACAAATGCTGAGCATACATCTACTTGGGAGAGCTGATTTCGTTTGGCATCAGCTCTGAAAGATTGAGAAACGCCTTTTCTTCAATCTGAGACTTGCACACGTCATAACAGCTGTGTTGCGCAGATCAGTCTGTACGCGGCTTCAGTTGCGTATCCTGGACCCCTTACGCTCTTCACCAATCGAAAACCGATTTCGACTTCACCCGATTGAACTCTCGAAAGATCCCGGGTCAAGCTGACATAACCAATCATTCGACCATCTTGCTTTCTTTCAATCGCAAGGCAGTCGGGCGAAGCGCTTTTTGGCTGCTGCGTTGTTGCATGTTGCAACCAAGTTATCTGATCGCGCTCGTTCAGCGCGCCCGTTTCGCTGAACTGCATGAAGTGGTCCCACCTTTTTGGACAGTTTTGCAGCTTTTCTAAGGTGTATCGGGTTTAGGTTTCATGCTGCTTTGTGCTCTTCCAAGCCTGCCCAATATGCATCTTCGGGCGTTTGCCGATCAAGCGCAGAATGGGGCCGCTCTGTATTGTAGAATGCCATCCATTTCTTGATGACACGTCTGGCCTGGAAGCCATCGGTGATCTCTTCGAGGTAGATCGCCTCCTGCTTCAGGGATCGCCACAACCTTTCGATGAAGATGTTATCGAGGTATCGGCCTCGACCGTCCATCGAGATGCGTACGCCAGCTTCGGTCAGCGTTGTGATCCAGGCCGATCCGGTGAACTGGCTGCCCTGATCTGTATTCATGATCTCCGGCGGGCCATGTTTGGCAATAGCCTCGTTCAGGGCTTCGACACAGAAGTC
>JAKVCO010000017.1 GCA_022448245.1 Paracoccaceae bacterium | reverse complement strand
TTTCGCCATTCTCGTATCCCTTCAAAGGTTTGGGATACACCTTAGATGACTGTCCAGTTTCCTGGGACCACTTCACATCGACCGCGGGCTTCTCTAAGATATCATGTCTGCAGAACCTTCGAATTCCCCGATGATGGGCTTTTGTAAGAACTACGCGGTCGACGGCGTCAGCGACCTCGGCTTTTCGATCCACAATGCCAACAAGGATCTTGGGTACTTCCTGCAATTAGCGGAAGACTTGGGTACCCGGGCTGAGATCGCAGAAGGCACATCCCACACTCTTCAGGCAGCTGTTTCGGCAGGTCTCGGCGATGGCAACGTGCCTGAGATATTCGAAAATTTTATGACGCTTGACCGGTAGCGCGCTGCGCACCGAGGCACCCTTCAATAGTCGGAGTGAAGATGAAACTTCCAGGCAAAAGCGCGATCGTCACAGGGGGCGGCCGTGATATTGGGGCGGCCCTGGCCAAAACCTTGGCGCGCGAAGGCGCATCGGTTGCGATCAGCCACTTTCAAAGCGCCAGCGGTGCTGATGCGGTCGTCTCTGAAATCGAGGAGGCGGGCGGGAACGCCGTCGCTGTGCAAGCGGATCTGAACATTCAAGCTGTTGTCAACGCATTGGTTGCGACGACCGTGGATGCCTTTGGTGGCGTGGACATACTGGTCAACAACGCAGGCGGCCTTGTTGCGCGCAAAACCATTGCCGAGATGGACCTCGCAAATTGGCAGCACGTGATGGATCTGAACCTCACCTCGACATTCATGATGACGAAGGCGTACCTTGCGCATATGGGGCGCGGCGCCATCGTGAACATCGCCAGCCAAGCAGGCCGCGATGGCGGCGGTGCTGGGGCTGTGGCCTATGCGACATGAAAGGGCGCGGTGATGACCATGACACGTGGTTTGGCGAAAGAGCTTGGCCCGGACATTCGCGTTAACGCGCTTTGCCCGGGCATGATCGACACCGATTCCCATAACATCCACACCACGGACGCAGGGCGTCGCAGCTTCGAGGCGAGCGCCCCGGTGAAACGCCAGGGTCACGTCGAAGAAGCCGCCAACCTCGTCCTGTTCTTGGCGTCTGATGATAGCGGGTTCATGACCGGCACGAACATCGACATCAACGGCGGCATGCTGTTCTCGTAACCGCTGTTCAGCTTTCTCGATTGCGGAGCGCTTTCGAACTTACGCCCCGGGCACTGCTAGGGGTTCTCGGTTCGCTCATTGTGCTCATTGCTATGTCGGACGTGCCCTTTCTATTGCTCTTCCAGGCAAAGGGGATCGGGTTCAAGCCGGGGGGACGCCCACTTCCGATAGGATGACCAAGGGAAGGGGGGCGTCTTCCTGCAATGCAACGGCGAGCCCCGCTGCCCCTGAAGGGGTGGTCGAAAAGCCCATTTCTGCCGCACGATAAACGGCTTTTTCGGCCTCCTTATCGGAGATCGCGCTCCACTGGTCTGCGTGGCTGCCCAGGATATCGAGCGCGAGCATCGAGGGTGTTTTGCAGTCTAGCCGGCCCATGTTGGACACCGGCCCCTGGACGGTGACGATCTTTCCTGCCTCGTGACTAGCGGACAAGCACTGGGCCGCTTCGGGTTCGACGACGATGATCTTGGGTTGGACCGACCAACGTGCTCTGATTGCATGTGCGATCCCTGCCGCGAGCCCGCCAACGCCCGCTTGGAGATAGACGTGGGTTGGCCAGCGTCCGGACGCTTCGAATTCGGCCCGCATCTCTTCTGCCATGACGGTGTAGCCCTCCATCACAAGGCGGGGCGGCTCGGTATAGCCGGGCCAGGATCCGTCCGCGAGGTGGATGGCTCCCGTTCTCTCAGCGTCTGCGATTGCAGCTTCAACGCTGGCCTCATAATGCTCACCCTCGCGCACTACTTCCGCGCCTTTTGCCCGCAACTGTTTGGCAAAGTGTTCAGGCACGGCTTCGGACAAGTAGATGCGCGCCTTTGCCCCAAAGTGCGTTGCACCCACGGCGACTGACAAGCCGTGGTTGCCTGCGCTGGCGCAGACAAAGGTCATGGCCTTGGCGACCTCTTGCACGACCGGGTCTGCGAACCCCTTCGGATCGAGTGCGCGTCCCAATTCCGCTTCAATCAACTTGGCCACTGCGTAGATGCCGCCGAGCGCTTTGAATGCGCCGAGGCCCATGCGTTGCGTCTCATCCTTGATGAGAAGACTGCGGCCTTCAAATTCGCGCGTTTCGAGTGGCGTCGCACGGTGCATCGGACAAGCTTGCAGCAGAGCAAGCGGTTCAGCGGGGTCTAGGGTTGCAATATCCAACATGGGCTCAACACTAACCTGCCTGGACTGTAGTTTTCGCTCATGCAGGGCTAGAATGTGGGAAAATTTCTCACGAGGGAGCATTTCTTGACCAAAACTATGGACGCAGCCGATCGCAAGCTCTTGGAGCTCGTCCAAGTCGATGCGCGGATGGGACTTGAAGCCTTGGCAGGGGAGACAGGGTTATCAGTGGCCTCAGTGCAAAGGCGGCTCAAAGCGTTGAGGGACCACGGTACGATTTCGGCCGAAGTTGCGATCGTGGAGCCGCGCAAGGCGGGGGTGGCCATGCGCTTTGTTGTGATGGTCGAGCTCGAGCGAGAGCGCCAAGACCAGATCGATGCCTTTGCCAGACAGGTGCAGGCTGAGCCTATGGTTCAGCAATGCTACTACATCACTGGAGACGCCGACTTTTGCTTGATCTGCACGGCGCGCGACATGGATGATTTCGAGGATCTCACCAAGCGGCTGTTCTTTGACAACTCGAACGTCCGGCGTTTCAGAACGTCGGTCGTGATGCGCCCCCACAAGGTGGGTTTGGGCGTTCCGATAACGCGCTAGACCAGCCTTAGAGTTTTACCCATGCTGCATTCCGATTTGAGCTGCGGACGCAGGCATCGACGAATGCCACGCCCTTGAGCCCGTCGCCGACGGTGGGGAAGGTCACAGCCGCGTCCGCTGCCTGACCGCTTTGATGCGCGCGGATTGCCGCGGCGGCCTCGGAGTAGATGTTCGCGAAACCCTCAATATACCCCTCGGGATGGCCCGGAGGGATCCTGCTGACCCGCTCCGCTGCAGCGCCGGAGCCTGGGCCACCGCGGGTGATCAGCCGCTTGGGTTCGCCAAAGGGCGTATGCCAGAGGTAGTTGGGATCTTCTTGCGCCCATTCCAGCCCGCCGGTCTCGCCATAAACACGGATGCGCAGTGCGTTCTCGTTGCCCGGGGCCACTTGGCTCGACCACAGCATCCCGCGCGCCCCACCTGAGAAACGCAGCATTACATGAGCATTGTCATCGACTTGGCGCCCCTGCACGAAGGTTTGCAGGTCTGCGGCAAGCTCCTCCGCCTCCAGCCCCGTGATGAAGCAGGCGAGGTTATAGGCGTGCGTGCCAATGTCGCCCGTTGATCCGCCCGCGCCAGAGCGGGCAGGGTCGGTGCGCCATTCGGCTTGTTTGAAGTCCTGCTGAACGGTGAGCCAATCCTGCGGATATTCCACCTGCACGACGCGCACTTTGCCAATGTCACCGCTCTCCACCATCTCACGCGCTTGGCGGACCATAGGATAGCCCGTGTAATTGTGTGTGAGCACGAAGAGCGCGTCCGAGCTTTCGGCCGCCTTCACCAGCTTTTTGGCATCGGCCAGCGTCGAGGTCAGGGGCTTGTCGCAGATCACGTGGATGCCGCGCTTTAGAAACTCCCGCGCGGCCTTGTAGTGGACGTGGTTGGGCGTCACGATCGACACCGCCTCGATCCCTTCTTTGAGCCGCGCTTCGCGGATCGCCATGGATTTGAAGTCGTCATAGACGCGCGGCAGGCCGAGGGCCTCACCGCTCGCGCGGGACTTTTCGGGCGTCGAGGAAAGCGCGCCGGCCACCAGTTCAAAGTGGTCGTCGATCCGGCTCGCGATGCGATGAACTCCGCCGATGAAGGCGTCATTGCCGCCACCGACCATGCCTAGTTTGATACGTGCCATCTTATCCGATCCCCAGCATCTTACGGTTGGCCGCTTCGTCCGTGCCGCCGTCGGCAAAATCGTCGAACGCGACCTCGGTGGGGCGGATGATGTGATCGCGCACAAAGGCCGCGCCTTCGCGGGCGCCGTCCTCGGGATGCTTGATCGCGCATTCCCATTCCACGACCGCCCAGCCGTCAAAGCCGATAGCCGCAAGTTTGGAGAAGATGGCCTTAAAATCGACCTGCCCATCGCCGAGCGACCGGAACCGGCCCGCGCGATTGATCCACGATTGGAAGCCCCCATAGACACCTTGCCGGCCCGTCGGATTGAACTCGGCATCCTTGACGTGGAACATGCCGATGCGGTCGGCATAGATATCGATGTGATCGAGGTAATCGAGGCACTGAAGCACGTAGTGCGACGGGTCATAGAGCATCCGCGCGCGGTTGTGGCTGCCCGTCCGCTCTAGGAACATCTCGTAGGTCACGCCGTCATGGAGATCTTCGCCCGGGTGGATCTCGTAACAGACGTTGACGCCGCAATCCTCGGCGTGGTCAAGGATTGGCTTCCACCGAGCGGCGAGTTCGTCAAAGGCCGCTTCGACGAGGCCCGCCGGACGCTGGGGCCACGGGTATACGTAGGGCCAGGCGAGGGCGCCTGAGAAGGTCGCATGGGCCGTGAGGCCCATGTTCTTCGAGGCAGACAGAGCCTTTTTGACCTGATCGACTGCCCATTCTTGGCGCGCTGCAGGGTTACCCCGGACGGCTTCTGCTGCAAAGCCATCAAAGGCCGTGTCGTAGGCCGGGTGCATGGCCACGAGCTGACCTTGGAGGTGCGTCGAAAGCTCCGTCACTTCGACGCCGTTTTCCCGGGCAACCCCTTTGAATTCGTCGCAGTAATCTTTGCTTTCAGCGGCTTTCGCGAGGTGGATAAGTCGCCCGTCCCAGCTGGGGACCTGCACGCCGACATAGCCGCAATCGGCTGCCCATTTTGTGATGCTGTCCCATGAGTTGAAGGGCGCCTCGTCACCCGCAAATTGCGCTAGAAAGAGCGCCGGGCCTTTAATCGATTGCATGTCATCCTCCCAAAAGTCTCACTTCATTGATGTCAGGTTTTCCCGGAGCACGATGTCGATCCGGATGTTCTCCTGGCTTTGTATGACTGGTGTTTTGTCGCATTTGGCGCGCATCACGCGCAGCGCGCTTCGGGCCAGATGACCGGTGTTTTGGGTAATGACGGCGTCGATCACCCCGTCGCGCAGCAGCGCGGCCGAGTTCTCGGTCAATTCGTGGTCGATCAGTACGGGACGCGTGGGCAGGTCCGCTGCAGCGATCGCCCGGGCAATGCCTTGCACGCTTGCGCCCACCGAATAGACGCCGATCGCGTCCCGGTTTTGCTGTAGCGCGCGCAGGGTGACTTTCTCGGTATGGGCCGGGTCTTCCTGGCCCTCCACACTGGGGAGCGGCTCAAGATGGGTGTAATCGGCGCTCACCACCTGATCGAAGCCGTGGCGTCGTTCGATCATGTCGCGGGACTGCTTGTTGGTGATGACGACAACGACCTTGCCGCGTCGCCCGCCCGTGAAACGCCCAAGCAAGGTGCCCGCGGTGCGACCTGCGGCGACGTTGTCGATCCCCACAAAGTGATCTCGGTCGGAGTTCGGCTGGTCCGAGACCACCGAAACCACCGGAATGCCACGCTTGCGCAGATCAGCAATCGCGTCGCGCACCAGAGGCGTTTCCTTAGCCATGATCGCAAGCCCGTCGACCTCGGCTGGGTCGAGGCGGGCTAGTGTGGCGGCAAGCTCCGTGTGGTCGTGGTTTGGCACGCGGATTGTGCGCACTTCGGTCCGGTTCTGGGGGGCGCTTGTGATGACCTCTGAGATGCCTTGTTCAAGGCTCGCGAGGAACTGGCCCTTCCAATCGGGCAGCACAAACACAAAACGGTACGTCTTTTTCCGCGCGAGATTTGCGGCGGCGGTGTCGCGGACAAAGCCCAGCGTCTCGATCGCCTCCTGGACCTTTTGAATGGTCACCGAGCGGACGCCCGGGCGCTCGTTCAGCACCCGGTCCACGGTCGCCAGGCTTACACCTGCCACGCGGGCAACATCGTTGACCGTTGGTTTCGCGACGACTGTTAGACGTGGTTCAGCCAGCTTAAGCCTCCATCTCCTTGGCAAGTGCTTCAAAAAGGAGTGCCACAGCCTCTGCACCGGGGTCATTGTGGCCTTTGAGGTTCTCCTCGGGGACGTACGCCGCGCGGCCCGCCTTAGCACGGTGAATTGCGGCTGTACTATCGGCACCTGTTCGGGCCGCTGCGGCGGCCGCCGATATCCCATTCGGGAGGGCCGCCAGAGCGGGCGAAAGCGCGTCGATCATGGTGCGGTCGCCCACTTGCGCGCCGCCGACCTGGCTCACACGGTTGAGCCCTTCGGCAAGAGCACCTTGGACGCTCGCACCGTTGGAGCATGCGTCTCCTGTCGCGTTGAAGTATATGGCGAGGATCACCCCGGATGAGCCACCCATCGTCTGGCTCAGTTCGTTCCCAAGGGCAGGGAAGAGCTGGGTCAGATCGGCCAGCGGCATGCGATCGAGGCTGCCTTTGAGGGAGCGTGCCGCCGTGGCAAGCGTGCTGCCCGTATCCCCATCGCCAGACTTCGCATCGAGTGTGTTCAGCTGGCTTTCAGCAGAGATCAAAAGATCGGCCACGTTTTCGATGATGCCGCGGGTGCGTTCGTTCATCGAGGGGATGGGCTCAATCGGGGTCAGCCCATCTGGCAGGCCCACTACAGGTGGCTCAACCACCGCCATCATGCCCGGCCACGCAGCCAAGGAGACCGGTTCGGCGAGGGCTGCCTTCTCCGCAGGGGTCACGGCCATGATCGAGACCGAAAAGCCGTGCATGTCGAGGGAGGTCATCAGTAGCGCTGGGCCCACCATGTGGTGCGCGAGGCCCGAGCTCGTTAGCGTATGCGTCAGCACCGACATCTCGAGCGGGGTAGTGGAGCCAAGGTTGTTTACGATGGCGATCACTTCGCCCTCGGCATGGCCTTTTAGCTTGTCCACCACCGTCTCCATCGCGCCTGCAGCGCTGGAGAAGTCGACCTGCTCGATGCCCGGTTCACCGTGGATGCCAAGGCCAAGCTCCGCCTTTCCCGCGCCAATGCGGGCTTCCTTCTGGGAGCCGGGGACGGTGCAGGTATCAAGGCTCATCCCGATGGAGGCGACTTTGCCAATGACGGACTGGGCGGCGGCGGTGACCGTTGAGAGGTCGGCGCCGCTTTCGGCCATGGCGCCCGCGATTTTGTGCACAAAGAGGGTGCCCGCAACCCCGCGTGGCTGGGGCAGGTGGGGAAGGGCGATATCGTCATCCACGACCACCATTTCCACCTTGCGGCCAAGGGCGCGGGCGCGCTCAGCGGCGAGGCCAAAGTTCAGCCGGTCGCCGGTATAGTTCTTCACAATCAAAAGGCAGCCCGCATCGCCCGTGACAGCCAGGATGCCTGCCAGCACCGCCTCAACGGAGGGGGAGGCGAAGACTTCGCCGCAGACCGCTGCGGTCAGCATGCCTTTGCCAACAAAGCCCGCGTGGGCGGGCTCGTGCCCCGATCCGCCGCCTGAGACGAGCGCGACTTTGGATTTGTCCCAATCAGAGCGGAACACGACCTTGATATGCGGGTAGCCATCAAGCCGTGACAGGGTTCCACCGGATGCAGCGAGCAGGCCGTCTATGGCCTCGGTGACCAAGTCCTCTTTGGCGTTGATAAATTGAGCCATGTCTGTCCTCCCTTAGGCCACGCGCATGCCCGACGCATCGAAATAGAGCGGGCTTTGCGGGGTGATTTTTATAGTTTCGTTGGCGGTGTAGTCCTGTTGTGGGTCGCTCAGCGTCGTGATCGCGTGCCCCCGGACGTCGAGGTGCAAACGGATCTGATCGCCCAGATGCTCGGACCGGAGCACTTTGGCCTCAATGCCATCGCCGCTTGCGTCCGCTTGTAGGATGTTTTCAGGCCTCAGCCCAATCTGGGTGCCCTTGTGCGAGCCTGGAAAGAGGTCGGCGGGCAGAATGTTGATCCGGGGCAGGCCGAGGCGGCTCGCGACATAGACGCTTTTTGGGTTCTCGTAGATGTCCTTCGGCGTGCCGTATTGGACGAGTTTGCCGTCTTCGAGCACGCCGATATGCGTGGCCATTGTCATGGCTTCGATCTGGTCGTGGGTGACGTAAAGGAGCGTCGAGCCAAGATCTGCCTGAATGCGTTTCAGCTGCACCCTGAGATCGGCGCGCAGCTTGGCATCAAGGGAGCTGAGCGGTTCATCCATCAGGTAGATCTGCGGGTCGCGCACTAGCGCCCGCCCGATCGATACACGCTGCATCTCTCCCCCCGACAGGGCCGTCGCCTTGTTGTCGAGCTTGTGGGGAATCTGCAAAATCTCTGCGATCTCTTGCACCTTCTTCGCAATCACATTCTCAGGCGTCTTCAGGATGGGGGAGCGCAGCGGGAAGGCCAAATTCTCCCGCACGGTGAGGTGGGGGTAGAGCGAGTATTGCTGGAAAACCATCGCCACATCGCGCTGGGCAGGCGTGTACTGACCCACGTCGCGGCCCTCGATATGCACGCTGCCGCTGTCGAGCTTCTCAAGCCCCGAGATCAGGCGCAACGTGGTGGTTTTGCCGGCGCCCGTAGGCCCAAGCAGCACCACGAAGGCGCCATCCTCGATGGTCATGGTGATGTCTTCGACGGCCTGCGTGGCGCCGAAGGCTTTGGAGACATTGTTGAGTGAGACCTCAGCCATGGAGCACACCCTCGTTCAGTTCAGATTTAAGCGCGCGGCCCGTTTGCCGGTCAAACAGCGTGACCGTCTTGGGATCAAAGGTCATACCGACACTTTCACCGGTCTTGGCCGTCTGATTTGACGGGATCCGGGCTTTCACCTCGCCGCCTGCGGTCTTCAGCGTCACGATCTGGGTCGTGCCGAGGTACTCAGTTGCGAGGACCTCGCCCCGGAAAGGCGCCGCATCAGAAAGCGTCACGTGTTCAGGGCGGACACCGAAGGCCATTTCGCCTTCGAAGGGCTCGCGGGTTTGCGGCACGCCGAAGCGGCTGCCGAGCATCTCAAGCTCATGCGCGTTGAGGCCTAACTGCCCGTTGAAGTTCACGAAATTCATGCACGGCGAGCCGATGAAGCTGGCCACGAACATGGTGGCGGGCTTGTCGTAGATTTCTTGCGGGGTGCCGAATTGCTCCACAACAGCGTTGTTCATGACGACGATCTTGTCGCCCATCTGCATCGCCTCCAGCTGGTCGTGCGTGACGTAGACGGTGGTGGCACCCATGCGGTCGTGCAGGGCGCGGAGCTCCTCGGCCATATGCTCCCGGAACTCTGCGTCGAGCGCGCCGAGAGGTTCGTCCATCATGAAGGCTTTAGGCTCGCGCACGATCGCACGGCCAAGCGCCACCCTTTGACGGTCGCCGCCAGACAACCCGCCGACAGGCCGATCAAGGATGCCCTCAATCCCGAGAATTTGTGCGACTTCGGCCACCTTCGCTTTCACCTGAGCGCGCGGCATGCCCTGGCTGACCAGAGGATAGCTAATGTTCTTGCGCACATTCATGTGCGGGTAGAGCGCGAACATCTGAAAGACGAAGGCGATATCACGTTGGCTGGGCGGGCGTTGGCTGATCTCCTCCCCGTCGAGGAGGATCTCGCCCGAGGTGGGTAGCTCGAGCCCGGCGATCATGCGAAGCGTCGTGGTCTTGCCGCAGCCCGAGGGGCCCAGCAGCATGAAAAACTCACCGTCTTCGATGGTGAAAGAACTTTCGCGGACGGCCGTGAAGTCGCCGAACTCTTTCTTCAGGTTTTTGATGACGATCTGCGCCATGATTACTCCGGGAAGTGGCTGACGATGATAAACATCACCGTGCCAATCAGCGTGACAATGAAGGAATAGGTGAAGGCCCAGATCACAAAGGGCTGCATGAGCATGAAGACCCCGATGGCGATGAGGATGGTCGCCACCATTTCCCAAGGTCCGCGGCGCAGGCGAACGAGGCCGTTGAAGAAAGAACTCATTTGCGTACGGCTCCGAATGTGATCCCGCGCAGAAGGTGCTTACGCAGCAGGATGGTGAAGATCATGACTGGCAGGAGGAAGATGGTGACGCCTGCCGCAATGGCAGGCCAATCGAGGCCTCCGACGCCGATGATCGTCGGGATAAAGGGTGGGGCGGTCTGAGCGTTGGCCGTGGTGAGAAGCACAGCGAAGGCGTATTCGTTCCAAGCAAAGATCAGGCAGAAGATCGCGGTCGAGGCGATGCCCGTAGCGGCTTGCGGAAGGACCACTTTGTAGAAAGCCTGGAACCGCGTGTAGCCGTCGATCAACGCCGCTTCTTCGTATTCTGTCGGAATGCCGTCGATAAAGCTCTTCAGCAGCCAGACTGCGAGCGAGATGTTCACGCCGGTATAGAGCAAGATCATGCCCAGATGCGTGTCGCTGAGACCAAGCTGCCGGTACATCAGGAAGATCGGGATCGCGACCGCGATGGGCGGCATCATCCGCGTACTCAAGATGAAGAACAGCAGGTCATCGGCGAGAGGGATTTTGAAGCGGCTGAAGGCGTAAGCGGCCAAGGTTCCCAAGAAGACGCTCAGGAAAGTTGAACCGAAGCCGATGATCACAGAGTTCAGGAACCGCTGACCAAACTTGGAGGGGCCCACGATGACCATGTCGTACTGGCGCACGATCTCGTCGGCCCAGTTTTCCGGCGGGTTGGCATGGAGGAACTCTTGGGTCTGACGCGTCCGCGTCGTGAAGAGGTTCACATAGCCCTCGAGCGTCGGCTCAAAGCCTGCCTCGCTCTCGCCCCCGATGATGTACTTCGGGGGATAGCTGATCGCATCGGCAGGGCTTTTGAAGCCCGTCAGCGCGATCCAGACCAGCGGGATCATGGTGATCAGCGCGTAGAGGATGACGAGCGTTCCGGCGAACCACTTGGTGCGGTTGGAAGGCTCGGTGACGGAAAAACTGCTCATCGCTCCTTTACCTTGTTGAGTGCCTTCACGTAGATGCTGGCGAGTCCAAAGACCGTCACGAAAAGGATGATCGCGTAGGCCGAGGCGTAGCCGGTGCGCCATTTCTCAAAGGCTTCACGCTTAAGGTTGATCGACGTCAGTTCGGTTGTTGAGCCGGGGCCACCGCCGGTTAGCTGTACAACGAGGTCGAACATTTTGAAGTTCTCGATCCCGCGGAAAAGCACGGCCAGCATCAAGAAGGGCAGGACCATGGGCACGGTGATCGTGAAGAACTGGCGGAGCTTGGAGGCGCGGTCGACCTCGGCGGCCTCGTAGATGTAGTCGGGAATGCTGCGCAGACCTGCGAGGCAGATGAGCATCACGAAAGGCGTCCACATCCAGGTGTCGACGATGACGATTGACCAGGGCGCGAGGTTTACCTGCCCAAGCATCTCAAAGCTCGACGGCTCCTTCCCCGAGAAGAACGCGATGATGTAGTTAAAGAGCCCGATTTGCGGCTGGTAGAGGAACTTCCAGAAGTTACCGACCACAGCGGGGGAGAGCATCATCGGCAGCACGATGATCGTGGTCCAAAGGTCGTTGCCTCTGAATTTCTTGTTGATGAACCAAGCGAGGGCAAAGCCGATCAAAACCTGAAAGAAGATGGTCCAGATCAGGAAGTGCGCCGTGGCCTGCATGTTCAGCCAAATGTCGCTGTCGGTCAGGATGCGCTCGTAGTTGCGCAGGCCGATCCACTCCGGCTCCCGGTTGATCCGGTTCGCCTTGTAGTTCGTGAAGCTGAGCCGGATCGTCCAGATCAGCGGAAAGATGTTGATCGCCAGCAGCAGGAAGATCGTTGGGGCTACGAAGATCCAGGCGATGGCCCGGTCAGAGAGGCCCTTGATTTTGTGCGCAACTAGGGCGGGCGTTGCCGCCGCAACGCGGTCTATTGTCCGGTCAGACATTTGCTCAGCTCGATGGTGTTGGAAGCGCGCCGGGACCAAAGAGCCCGGCGCGTGTCGTTCTGGTCTGCAGGAGAGATTGCAGACCAAACAGGGAGGTTACAGTTTGCCTTCGTCTTCGAAGACTTCAGTCCAGTCCTCGATCAGCTTGTCGAGGGCTTCCTGAGCGGTGCCTTGGTCGGCAACCACGTAGTCATGGACGCGCTTTTGCATGGCCAGCAGAAGCTCGGCATAGGCAGGCTCCTGCCAGAAGTCCTGCACGCCATCCATGGCCTCGAGGAAGTCGCCGGCGAAGGGCTGGCTGTCCACAAAGCTCGGGTCTTGAAGGACCGAGTTGTGGGCGGAATAGCCACCAAGGGCCCACCATTTCGCCTGCACATCGGGCTGTGCGAACCACTTGATGTACTCAAGTGCCGCGTCCTGCTTGTCAGAATAGCTAACCACCGAGATGCCCTGGCCACCCAGCGTGGACGCCGCGATGTTCTGCGGTGGGTTGACGAAGAAGTCGATCTTGTCACCGCCCGTTACGGGGTCAGCGGCAAGGCCGGGGAAGAAGGCAAACCAGTTCATGGCCATGGCCACCTGACCAGACTTAAACGCGTCGAGGCTCTCACCCATGTAGGAGTTCGTGTAGCCCGGAGGCGTCGCGGTCTCGTAAAAGGTCTTGTAGAACTCTAGGCCCTCAACGGCTGCGGCTGAGTTCACGGCGCCTTCCATGTCGTAGGTGCCTGGCTCGTTCTCGTACTTGAAGCCCCAGGGGTAGAGCGCCGACGTCACACCCATCGTGATCCCTTCGGAACCACGCTCGGTGAAGATCGCTGCACCATAGACTGTCTTGCCGTCGATCTCACGCTCTTGGAAGAACTGCGCGATCTGCAAAAGCTCGGTCTGGGACTGCGGCTCGCGAAGGTCTTGGCCGGTCGCCTCTTTATAGGCCGCCTGGATATCCTTACGCTCAAACCAGTCCTTACGGTAGAACCATCCATTTGCGTCACCCATAGCGGGGAGAGCGTAGTAGTTCGGCGTGCCCTTCGGCCACGTGGAGTAGGCGTAGACGGTCGCAGGCGCGAAATCGTCCATTGAGATCCCTTCGTTGTCGAAGAAATCGTTGAGCTTCACGTAGTGACCATTCTCGGCGCCGCCGCCGATCCACTGGCTGTCGCCAATGAGCAGGTCGCAGAGCTGGCCGCCCGAGTTCAATTCGTTGAGCATACGGTCCGCGAAGTTCGGCCAGGGCACGAACTCGAAGTTCATGGAGTGGCCGGACTGCGCTTCAAATTCCTTGCTGAGCTCCACCAGCGCGTTCGCTGGGTCCCAAGCCGCCCAGCAGAGGGTCAAGTCCTCTGCCTGTGCGGAGTTTGCGACGCCGGTCGCGGCGATCGCAATGGCGCTAGCAGTCGCCAATTTCGAATAAGACATTCAATCCTCCCATGTGAGCACCGCGCTTTTCTTTCGTCGAATCGCGGCCTCCCTTCACGCTAGTTGAGGTACGCACCTCAAGTCCATCAAAATTTGATGTACGCACCTCATTTAGGGGTATATGTGAGATAAAATACTGATTTTAAGCGAAAAGTTCATTTGTCGCTTCCGGGGGGAGCGTGAGTTTGCATCGCGAAGAATAGGGCGGCCAAGGGCTCTGAACAGCGAATAAGCAGAACAGAAATGTTGCGTTAAGGTGGCTCAAATGGTGCGGCGCGAGGTCGTCGCGCCATGCCAGACAAAGACGGATAGGGAGGAGACCAATGTCTAAGATCACACCAAAGCAAGACGGACCGTTGATCGTACAGGGTGTCCCGGTCCTGCGGCAGCGCGGCGATGATATCGAAGCTGAAAAGCCGGTCTATGCGCTGTGTCGTTGTGGCGTGTCCACGAGCAAGCCGTATTGCGACGGGGCGCATATGAAGGCGGGCTTCACCTCTGACAACGGGGGCGCGAAGATCCGGAACACTCCGGTGTCTTACTCAGGCGAGGTCGAGGGCAAGCAGGTCACGATCTCCTTCACGCCCGTACTCTGTGGGCACATCGCGGCATGTCAGGTGCTTCACAAGCAGGTCTTCGATCCCGCGCAACGGCCATGGGCTCAGCCGGAAAAAGGCACGCTGGACGGGATACATCGGTGGTGAAGGCTTGCCCGTCTGGGGCTCTGCGGGTGTCGGTCGATGGCGAGGCCGAGCATCACATCGACAGCGATGCTACCTCTATCCGGATCAACAAGAACGGGCCTTACGTCGTCAAAAACGTGGAGATCGAGGCTGAGTTCAACGGCGCAGGCGCCAGCGAAAAGGAATAAATCCTGTGTCGCTGTGTCGCTGTGTCGCTGTGGCCAGTCCAAGAACAAACCCTTCTGCGACGGCACCCACCATGACGTAAAATGGTCAGACAGGGCGAACTAGCGCGACTACTGCGCCGCTTCGCTCCGGTCCTCGTGTAGAAAACCGGCGGCGACGGCAGCAGCGGCGACCATCGCAGTCGCCGTTCCCAACATGAGCGGGAGCCCTCCCACCTGGTAAGTCAGGCCCGAGAGCAGCGTGCCAAGCAGGCGTCCGCCCGCGTTGGCCATGTAGTAAAATCCCACGTCCATCGTGACCCTTTCGACCTTCGTAAAGGACAAGATTAGGTAGGAGTGAAGCGCCGAATTCACCGCGAAGATGGCACCGAAGGCGAGCAACCCCGCCACCAAGACTGCGGTGAGCCAGCCCTGAGGGCCATTGGCCGCCCATGCTGCGAGGGTCAGCGCGGCGGGCACGGCCGCAAGTGACCATGCCCATCCTCGTGCCACGCTCACCAGTTCAATCTCTGGTCGGGTTTTCGCACGCAAGAGGCGAGGGGCGGAGGCTTGGACGAACCCGTAGAGGATCACCCAAACGGCCATGAACGTGCCGATCATGAAAAAGGTCGAGCGGTTTCCGGCGACCGTGCCGTCCGACAAGACCGCATAGAAGTAGATCGGGATACCGACCACGAACCACACGTCGCGCGCCCCGAAGAGGAAGACGCGGGCCGCCGAGAGCCAGTTGACGTTGGAGGACTTTGAGAAAACCTCCGAGAATTTCGCCCCTTTGCGGCCCTTGGGCAGGCCGGGCGGCATGGCGATGAGCACCGCAACCAAGATCAGAGCGAGGATCGCGGCCATGCCAAGCACGGCCCCTGTGAACCCAACCGTCGCAAGGAGGGCCGCGCCTAGCAGGAACCCGAGGCCCTTCACTGCATTCTTCGATCCCGTCAGCAGCGCCACCCAGCGGAAAAGGCCGCCGTCATCGGAAGGAGCCAGCAGCTTTACGGCAGATTTCGAGGACATCTTCGCGAGGTCTTTGGCGACGCCGCTGGCGCCCTGAACGAGCATCACAAAGGCGACTGAGGCGCCGATGGCCCATGAAGGATCAAGCTGGGTCAGCGCCAAAAGGGCCAAAACCTGGATCCCCAAGCCAGCATAGAGCGTCGACATCAGCCCGAAACGTGCGGCGATCCAACCCGCGCAGAGGTTTGTGACCATGCCCGCAACCTCGTAGAGGACGAAGAGGTAGGCGAGCTGGACGGGGCTAAAGCCCAGCGTATGGAAGTGCAAAAGCACCAGCATCCGCAGCGCGCCGTCCGTCAGCATGAAAGCCCAATAGGCCGCCGTGACGGCGATATAGGCCGACAAACCCTCTGGCCGGGCAGGGGTATCGGTCACACCGATGCTCCCACCATGAAGGCTACGTCTACGAGGCGATGCGCGTAGCCCATCTCGTTGTCGTACCACGCGTAGATCTTCACCTGCGTGCCGTTGATCACCATGGTCGAAAGGGCGTCCACGATGCTTGATCGTTCGTCGTTGGTATAGTCCGTGGAGACCAAAGGACGTGTCTCGTATCCGAGAAGTCCCTCTAGTTCATTGCCCGCTGCGGCCTCAAAAAGCGCGTTCACTTCTTCAATGGTCGTGGGGCGCTCCACCTCGAAGACGCAGTCGGTCAGCGAGGCATTCAGTAGCGGCACACGCACAGCATGGCCGTTCAGTCGGCCCTTGAGCTCTGGGTAGATCAAGGTGATGGCCGTGGCGCTGCCTGTGGTGGTCGGGATCAGGGAATTGAGTGCTGACCGCGCGCGCCGCAGGTCCTTGGCGGGGCGATCTACGATGGTTTGCGTGTTCGTCACGTCGTGGATCGTGGTGATCGACCCATGGCGGATGCCAAGGTTCTCGTGGATGACCTTTACGACCGGTGCGAGGCAGTTTGTCGTGCAGCTGGCAGCCGTGACAATGTGGTGGTTCTCAGGCTCGTAGATGCCGTCATTTACGCCGTAGACGATGTTTGCCGCACCGCCATCCTTAACGGGGGCCGAGACGACGACTTTCTTCACACCAGCCTCGAAGTAGGGTGCGAGTTTGGCCTCAGATTTAAAGACGCCCGTGCAGTCGATCACGACGTCTACGCCGTCCAAGGGCAGGTCGTTGATGTCCCTTGTCCCGATGAACGGCAGGCGTGTGCCATCGATCGTGACGCTGTCTGCGTCATATGAAAACTCTGCCTGCCAGCGGCCGTGGACAGTGTCGAATTCCAGAAGATGAGCGTGCATCTCGGGATCGCCCACGGCGTCGTTGATCCAAGCGATTTTGGCCCCGCGCTCGAGCAGCGGCTTCAGGGCGAGCTTTCCGATCCGGCCAATGCCGTTCAGGGCGTAAGTAGTCACTAGGAAGTTCCTTGGTTTTGGGTCGCAATTTCGTCGACAGCCTGTTGCAGCGCCAAGCGATCGAGGGAGGTGACAGGGAGCGAGCTAAAGCTCCTAGTCCGGTTCAGGAGCGCGTCGTAAGTTTCTTGAAAAACGAGGCTTTTCTCGCTGGAAGACCCCGTTGCTTTCCCTGGGTCAGGCAGCCCCCAATGGGCGCTGACGGGTTGCCCCCTCCATGCCGGACATTCCTCGTTCGCGGCCTCGTCGCAGACCGTGAAGACGAAGTCGAAGTCAGGTGCATCGTCGCCTTGAAAGACCGCGATGTTCTTTGCCTCCAGAACCGAGATGTCGTGGCCCTTTTGCGCGAGTACGTCGAGGGCGAAGGGGTTCAATTCCGACTTGGGTTTGGTGCCCGCGGAGTAGGCAATGAAGCGGTCTCCAGCGACCTTGCGCAGGATCGATTCCGCAAAGATCGACCGGGCCGAGTTGCCGGTGCAGATGAAGAGCACCTTGTACATTCGCTCTGCGCGGTCGTTTTCCGCGAAAAGAGTGTCGAGGGGGGCGCAAACCTCCGGTCGACCGCGGCAGCAATCGCGCAAAAGGTAGTCGAAGGTGTCACGGACCGTGTCCATGTTGATTGCGTAGCGCAGGGACGTGCCCACACGCTCTTGGGTCACGAGATCCGCCTTCATCAGGGCGCCCACATAGGTCGAGAGGGTGTTGGCCTTCAGCTCGAGAGCCCGCGCGAGGTCACTCGCCGGGACGCGGTCGGGATATCGGCGCATCAGCAGCCGAAAGAGGGCGAGCCGCTGCGGGTGGCCGAGGATCGTAAGTCTATTGGGAATCACTATTTCCATAATGCATGAAATATGGAAATAGATTGCCGCGCGCAACGGCTTTCTGACTCAGAACGGTCCTCCGAGAACCCACCAGTACATCACCAGATAGCGATGAAAGACCGGGGTCCTGAGGGCCCCGCGTACTTGTCCAAAGCATTGAGGGGCCGCCTAATGGTCGGCCAAGACGGCCTTCGCCACACGAAAGCACTCCAGCGCTTGGGGCACGCCGCAATAAATGCCGATCACGTGGATGATAGCCCTGATCTCTTCCTGGGTGACGCCGTTATTGATCGCGCCGCGGCAGTGGATTTCCCACTCGGGCATTTTGCCGAGCGCGCCGATCATGGCGAGGTTCATCATCGAACGCGTTTTGGGCTCGATCACGTCATCGCTTCAGCCAAAGCCCCAGCACCACGCGGTCATGGCTTCTTGGAAAGGGCGGGTGAAGTCGTCGGCGGCGGCCAGGTTCATTTCGACGTATTCAGCGCCGAGCGTGGCTTCGCGCTGCTCGAGGCCCTGCAGGAAGAGGCCTTCATCAAATGCGCTCATGGTGCGTCCGTTTCTTTGGCGTCCGGCGCCGATGTCAGTTTGGTTTGATGCGGTGCGCGTAGAGGTGATCGTAGTGCGGTTTCATGCGGCGATGCGCGCGGCGCACGCGTTCTGGCGCGTCGGCCACCTCGATATATTTGCGCACCTGGGGCGTGAGACCTGTCGATTTCGCAAGGCTTGCGTGAAACGACCCGCCGTCCCACCAGCTATGCGCTGAGGGGTCGCCGCCGGGCTCTCAGCTCATGGTCTCGGGCAGGAAGGGGATACCCACGGCATCGCAGAATGACTCGACCATGGCCTTGGGATCCTCCAGCAGATCGTCGCTGTCGATCACGGGGGGGCAGCGCGCCGTTCAGGGCCGTCAGCAGATCAAACAGCGCACGTTGTTCGGGAAAGCCCACTTCGAGCTCATCGAAATCAGGCCATTTGTTGTACATTGACGAGATTGTATTTGTTGTACATTGACGAGATTGTCTTGGCTGGGTCGCGGATCAGAAAGGCGTGCGTGAAATTCGCAAGGAACGCGGGCGTCCACATGTGGTTGATGTAGTGGGGGAAGTCTTTCAGGAAGACCGGCCCGTCTCCTGCACGGCGCTGGATATCGTCCCAAACGCTCTCGATCGTGAGGCCGGGCGTCGTCTTCTCACCATCCTTGAAGCGGGGCCAAAGCGGGTCTTCACCCTGATACCAAGCCTCGCCAAAGGGCTCGTGCAGGCAATCCAGATCGCCGCGCTGGCGCATCATCCACTCGAAAGCTGTGGAGGCAAAACGGGGCACAGCCCAAAGCGCAATGATCTTCTGCATGGAGGCTCTCAAACAGCTGACTCTGAGGGGTGGTGGGGGCGATGCCAAGCTCTCTCATGATCCGCCAATAGTGCGCGGTGTCGTGGCCGATGACCGGTTTGCCGCGTGTCTCTTCCACCCCGCGTGAGAGGTGGAGGGGGCGTTGGGGCAGATCGCCCGGGCCGCTGCGAAAGTTGCACATCCCGTTGATGAGGTAGCCATCGGCCCCGGGCGCTTGTTCGGCTACGTACTCAAAGCTCTTGGCGAAAAGGTCGCCGTCAAAGATCCAGCGTTTGGCGTTGACGGTTTCCTGTTCGGGGAACCAACCTTGATCGACGAAGTTCCCGGCCCAGAGCACGTCAAAGCCCGTCTCGCGCAGGAAGCCCGCCGTGCCCTGCCACCAGTCGGGCCAATGGTAGGCACCGTTCAGAGCGACCTTTTCGATGTTCATGGCGCGCAGGGCCTCGATCATCGCGTAGCCCGCCATATGGTACGAGGCTTCGTGTTTGTTGGACAGGTCTGCGCAGTGCTGGCGGATGCCTTCGACGCCGCGCCCGCTGGCATGGACCCAGTTCGACCCCACTTGCCCGCAGACATCGACGCCGTTGCGCGCCATGCAGTGGACGAAGTCGTCCATCATCCCGAAGTTCTGTTTCCGCTGGTTGAGCCCATGCGCGTAGTCAGGCACATGGAGCATCCAGCCACGCCCGCCCACGCTCTCAGGGCTCATGCGCAGGAAATCGGAAGGGGCTGCGTCGTTGTCGAACGGGGGGCAGGTGAAGCCCACCTGATGCGGAAAAAATGCGTCTGTTCCGCCGTCCACTTGGCGGGCATCGCAAATTCAGCCATCGACAGCTTCCTTGAACCAGCGTTGCAAATGCATGACCGGATGCTCGGCGTTCACCCCGCTCTTGTGATCAACAACCAGAGGCCCGGGCACGTAGCCGCGCGATTTCAGCCCGCGCTGTACGCTTTCAACGAGGTGGATGTCTTTCTCCACCGTTGTCTCGCGGTCCTGGATCGCCAGCGCGCGGACTTTCGCGTCTTCGACGCCGCCAGCCGAGTACCAGCCGCGCCAGACGACCGCATGGGCGTCATCGATCACGCGCCAGTGATAGGTGTTGAGCACGTTACCCGGATAGACCTGCGCGGAGAACATCGGGAAGAGGAACCAGCTCGAGTACTCGTCGTAATGCTCAAAGCCCGAGTTGATGTCATAGGTCATGTCCTCGAGGCTCTGACATTCGGTCGTGTGCCGCAGGCATTTGCCGTGGGGCTGGATGTCGTAGGTCGACGGTTTGACCACGCCGTTGGCGAAGGTCGGGTGGCGGAGCGAGCAGTGATAGCACTCCGAATAGTTCTCGACCGTGACCTTCCAGTTGCAGTTCGCGGGGATTTCCACCCACTGGAGCGGCTTCAGTTCGGCACCCATTTCTCAAGCTCCTTGCGGGCATTGGAGAACCATTCGTCCATGGGGGCGGCCTCGGGGTCGAGCTTGACGAAAAGGAAGCTCAGGAACGCCTCCGACCTCACCTGCGTCAGGCGGATGCAGGAGGGGTCAAAATCTGGGACGGACTTGATGTTGGGCCCAGCGCGGAGCTGGCCTGTGAGGTCATAGGTCCAAGCATGATAGGGGCAGGTGACGGTGGTTTTGCGACCTGATCCCTGCACCAGCTGGTGCGCGCGGTGTTGGCAGACGTTGTCGAACACCCGCACCTCACCATCGCGGCCCCGATGGCAAAGAGGCTTTCGCCCGCAATCTCGAAGGTAGTGAAGGCGCCCGTCTGTTCGAGCTTGGAGAGGTGACAGCCAAACTGCCACGTCTTCGCCAGAAGGCCCGCTTTCTCGATCCCAAAGACCTGCGGGTCGGTGTAGTAGCGGGCATCGAGGGAGCGTAGAGACTCAGTCCTCGTTGCTCATTGCTCCTCATGGTAAAGGCCCAACTGATGGCGCCGGGCGTGGAACTTGGCGACGCGCTCGGGGACTTCATCACTTGCGACAGCGACGACGAAGGACAAAAGCGTCTCGAGCAGGGCGATGATGCTGACCGAAGATGGAAAGAACTGCGGCGTGTTGACGGACACCGTAAACCCGTGGTCGGCCTCGCGCAGGATCGGGCTCGCCGGGCTGTCTGACAGGGCCACGACTGTCATGCCTTGCTCTTTGGCGAGGCTCACCGCCTCCACGACCTCGGTCCGATAGGGTTTGCAGGTGATGGCGATAAACACGTCACGCTCATCCGCCCATGCGAGGTCATCGGCCGGGGTGGAGCCGGGGTGGGGGATCGCGTGGATCTGCACTATCCCGGTCGAGGCGAGGTAGGTGAAATTGCGGGCGTTCGAATTGTGGATGCCCATACCCAGCACGTAGACGTTACGCGAGTTCCAAACATCGTGGGCCGCCGCTTCGAGCTTGTCAGGGCTGATGGCCGCGAAAGTCTCATCAAGGTTGCGCATGGTCTCTTGCACCATGTCGGCAAAGAGCCCGCCGAGGTCACCGGATTTGCGGATGCCCTGAAGCCATTTCGCGCGGTCGCTGAAGTTTGCGGCGCCATTTCGGATGGCTTCGCGGAAGGGGGTGCGGAAGTCCTCGTACCCTTCAAAGCCCACCTGTCGCGCCATGCGCACAAGCGTGTTGGGCTTTACGTTCGCGGCGTCGGCCATCTCGCGCACGGTGGAGACGCCCACGTCGCGCGGGTTCTCTAGCACGTAGGTCGCGGCCTTGCGCGCGGGTTCTCTAGCACGTAGGTCGCGGCCTTGCGCGCTTCGGGGGTGAGGTCTGGCAATTCGTCGGCGAGACGCCCCAGAATCTCTTTTGATACATTTATCCCATTCATTATTTATTATGGTACTTTTGTGCGCTCAGCTTGTCGAGCGAAAAGCGCCTCAGAGGACAAGTTCAGTGTCAGATTTTCCAAGCACAGCCCGCGTCGTCATTATCGGTGGGGGCGTCATGGGGGTGGACCTTGCCTATCACCAGGGTCACGAAGGGTGGGGCGCGGAGACCGTGCTGCTCGAACAGGCGGAGCTGACCTCTGGCAGCACCTGGCACGCTGCGGGACAGATCACGCATTCGACCTCGAGCTTCGGTCTCGGCAAAGGCGTGGATTACAACATCGGGCTCTACTCCAAGGGGCCGGAGGCTGAGACCGGCCAGCCCGTCACGTGGCACGGCTGTGGCTCATTCCGTTTGGCCTATACCGAGGACGAAATGGACTGGCTGCGCCACATGCTGTCGGTGGGCCGTTCGCTAGGCTTCAATATCGAGCTCGTTGACACGGCTGCGATCGCCAAAGAGCATCCGTTCTACAATCTCGACGGCGTTTTGGGTGCGTTTCACACGCCCGACGACGGCCACGTTGACCCAACCAACGTCACGATGGCCATGGCTGCTGGCGCCCGCCAGAAGGGCGTCTGCATCATCCGCCACTGCCGCGCGACCAACATCACTCAATTGCCTTCGAGCGAATGGCAGGTGGAGACCGAGAAGGGCACCATAACCTGTGAACACGTCGTCAACGCGGGCGGCACCTATGCGCGCCAGATGGGCGAATGGTCAGGCCTCCAGCTGCCTATGACCTCCATGACGCACCATTACTTCGTGACGGAGCCTGTACCGGAGTTCGAAAACCTCGACAAAGAGCTGCCCGTCATCCGCGATGACAAGAAGGTCTCCGGTTACATCCGGATGGAGCAAAAGCGTGGCCTTATCGGGATTTACGAGAAAGTGACCCCGAACTCCGTCTGGCACGACCACTGCCCGTGGGACTACGAGAATTGGCTCTTCGATGCCGACTACGACCGCATCATGTCCTATCTGGAGGAGAGCCTGAACCGTATGCCGATCTTTGCGGAGCTCGGTATTCAGCGAGAGGTCCATGGCGCAATCAGCCACCCGCCCGATGGCAACCCGCTCATTGGTCCGGCTCCGGTTCTGCGGAATTACTGGTGCTGCTGCGGGACACAGATCGGGATCGGCTGGGGCCCGGGCCTCACGCGCGAATTGGTGCGTTGGGTGGTGTATAGGGCGGCCGATATCTCCATGCGCGAGTACGACCCGCGCCGCTTCGGCAGCTAGGCCAATAAGGAGTGGCAGGTCATCAAGGCGGAGGCAGATTACTGCCTGCGTCAAGAGATCCCGTTCCCGCATTTCAACCGCCTCGTCGGCCGCCCTATCAAGCCGTCGCCGCTCCAAGATCTCCTCAAGGAGAAGGGCGCTGTGCACGAAGAGGTCTACGGTTTCGAACGCCCCCGCTTCTTTGCCAAGGGCATCGCGCAGGAAGATCACTACAGCTTCAACCGCACGCCGGTGGACGACATGGTCGCCGCCGAGGTGAAAGCGGTGCGGGAGGCCGTGGGCATCATGGATGTGACGGCGTTCACCAAAGTGCTCGTCGAAGGGCCTGACGCCTACGCGATGCTAGATCGCCTGACGGCCAACCGGATGCCACAGGAAGTCGGCTCCATGACGCTGACCCATATGCTCAACCGGGCAGGGCGCATCGAGGTGGAGATGACCATCGTGGGCATGGCCGTGGACAAGTTCTACCTCGTCTGCGCGGCCTTCTTCGAGCAGCGACTGCTCGACCACCTGACCCAGCATCAGGATGGGGAGGACGCGACGATCACGGCGCTCTCTGAGGCATGGACGGCGCTCTCGCTCAACGGCCCTCGCTCGCGCGATGTGCTTGGCGCCTGCACCGAGGCGGATCTGTCGAACGCGGGCTTCCGCTGGCAATCCACGCAGGAGATCACGGTGGCTGGTCACAATATCTGGGCCTTCCGGATGTCTTACGCGGGTGAGCTCGGCTGGGAATTCCACATGCCGCGTGAGGCCTGCTTTGATGTCTACAACGCGCTTTGGGCGGCAGGTGAGGCCCATGGCATTGCCGATTATGGCTCCTTCGCGATGAACGTCACGCGGATAGAAAAGGGCTTCAAAGGTGCAGGCGAGCTGACCAACGAAGTCGCGCTCGCTGAGGCGGACGTGCTGCGTTTTGCGCGCACCGATAAGGAGTACCTCGGCCGCGACAAGACGCTGACCGAAGATCTGCCTTGGGTCTGCGCGTATCTGGAGATTGAACCCGACGGGAAGGCGGATGGCCACGGTGGTCAGGCCGTGCTGATGGACGGGGAAGTTATGGGCTCCACCGCGTCCGTTGCATTCGGGCCCACCGTCGGCAAAATCCTCGCCTTTGCCTACATCAAGCCAAAGGCCGCGACCGCGGGGCAGGCGCTTGAGGTCGTCATTCACGGGGAGCCGCGCGCGGCCAGTGTGCTGGGTGAGCCTGCCTATGACCCCGAAAGCCGTCTTCCCCGCACCGACGCCGTGATGGAGCCTGCGGAGTGAAGATCACCAAGATCCGCGTCTACAAAACGGACCTGCCTTACGTCGGTGGCAGCTACGGCTGGGGCGCAGGCAATGCCATCGAGACGGCGCGCGCCTCCGTCGTTGTCATCGACATGGACGCGGGCCTGCAAGGCTGCGGGGAGAACTACATGGTGGCCCATTCCGAGGGGGGGAGGCCGCCGCACTGCTCATCGCGCCAAAGCTCCTTGGAGAGTACCCCCGCCAGGTGGCCCGGATTGAACGCATTATGGATGCCACGATCCAAGGCCACGGCTATGCCAAGGCGCCCATTGATGCGGCATGCTGGGATATCTTGGGGCAGGCCTCTGGCCAGCTTGTCTGGATGCTTCTTGGCGGCAAGCTCACCGACGGGGCGCCGATGTACCGTGTGGCCCCGCAGAAGGCGACGGACGAGACCTTGGCGGAGATCCAGCGCTACCGCGAGGCAGGCTATCGTCAGTTCCAGATCAAGGTCGGCTCGGATTGGGCCGCCGATATCGCGCGGATCGAGGCGGACGTGGCCCTGCTAAAGCCCGGTGAGAAAGCCATGGCCGATGCCAATCAGGGCTGGCGCTTGGATAACGCGATCCGCGTGGCGCGGGCGACGGCGGGGCTCGATTACATCCTCGAGCAGCCGCGCCAGACCTACGAGGAATGCCAGCAGGTGCGCCGCGTGGCGACACAGCCCATGAAGCTCGACGAATGCGTGACGGGGATGGTGGCTGCGCAGCGCATCGTGGCCGATCGCGGGGCGGAGATCTGTTGCCTCAAGATCTTGAATCTGTGTGGCCTGTCCAAGACGCGCCGTGTGCGCGATTTCCTCGTCGACAACCGGCTGCCGGTGGTAGCCGAAGACAGCTGGGGAGGGGAAATTGCCTCGGCCAAGCTCTCCAATTTCGCAACCTTGACGCCAGAGGAATACCTCCAAAACACGTCCGATCTAATGAACTACAACACGCGCTCGACAGGGCTCGGCGGAGCTCGGGCCGAGGGCGGCAAGCTCTATGCCCCTGATGTGCCCGGCCTTGGTACGACGCCTGCCTTCGAGGGCCTTGGTGCGCTGGTTGCCAGCTATGCCCTATGATTTCGCCTTTATGCCCTCCGGTGGCGCTCCGCGCGTCAGACAGCCTCTCACGGGCGGCCTAAAAAGCGCTGAGTTCGTGTCGGGGAGGGGCGCAGAATGAAGATCACATGCATCACCGTGTTCCAGGTGGATTTGCCGCTGGAGCATCCGTATTGGCTTTCAGGTGGGCGGCTGAAGTTCGAAGTGCTCGACGCCACGCTCGTGAAGGTTGAGACCGACGCTGGCATCACCGGTTGGGGCCAGGGGACGCCATGGGGCCACACCTACGTGCCAGCTCACGGTCCGGGCATCCGCGCAGGGATTGCGACGATGGCGCCGTTCATCATGGGCCTCGATCCGCGCCGGGTGCTGGTTGTGGAGCGTGCGATGGACCTCGCTTTGCCGGGTCACCTCTACGCCAAGAGCCCCATTGATATGGCGTGCTGGGACATCGCCGGGCAAGCGGCGGGCATGCCCATCGCGGACCTCATTGGCGGCGGCTCCCGCACACCGCGGCCCATTGCGTCGTCGGTGGGGGCCAATACGGTGGAGGAAACCCGCGAGGTCATGGAGCGCTACCGCGCGCGGGGCTACGGCGCGCATTCCGTTAAGATCGGCGGCGACGTGGTGCGCGAAATCTCCCGCATCCGCGATGTGGAGAGCATCCGTCGCGAGGGCGAAATCGTCCTTTACGACGTCAATCGCGGCTGGACGCGCCAGCAGGCGCTGCGCGTGATGTCAGCCACCGAAGACTTCAATGTGATGTTCGAACAACCCTGCGAAACGTTCGATGATATCGCGGCCATTGCGGGAAAACACGCGGCACCCGTGTCGGTGGATGAGACGCTCGTGACCTTGCAGGACGCCGCCCGCATTGCGCGCGACGGTCTAGCGGAGGTCTTTGGTATCAAGCTCAACCGCGTGGGCGGGCTGACCAAAGCCGCGCGCATGCGTGACATCGCGCTGGCGCACGGCATCGACATGTTTGTGATGGCCACGGGCGGCTCGGTTCTAGCCGATACCGAGGCACTCCACCTCGCGGCGACGATCCCGGATGCCAATTGCCATGCGGTTTGGGCCTGCCAAGACATGCTCACCGTCGACATCGCGGGCGGGCGAGGGCCACGCAATATCAAAGGACATCTGCACCTGCCCGAAGAACCGGGCCTCGGCGTGCACCCAGATGAAGAGGCGCTAGGCGATCCAGTGGCGGTCTACTCATGAAGATCACGCGCATCACGCTCTGGTCCGTCGACCTCACCAGTCACGAGACCTACTACATGGCCGAGGGAAAGACCTGCGACACGGTCAAAAGCCATATCCTTTGCCTTGAGACGGATACTGGGCTGAAAGGGTGGGGCGAGGTCTGCCCGATCCCGCATTATCTGCCTGCTTTTGCGGATGGCGTGCCTAGCGCTGTGACGGAAATGGCGCCGGAAATCCTCGGCATGTCACCTCTTGGGGTGGATGCGCCGATGCTTAAGCACGATGAGTTCTTGCAAGGACATCTGCACGCGAAATCGATCGTGGATATGGCGCTGTGGGATCTTTTCGGGAAGGCCACAGAGCTGCCGCTTTACACTCTCCTCGGCGGGCGAACCCGCAAAGACATGCCGCTCTATCACTCCATTATCTGCATTGAGCCTGATGAGATGGCGCGTATCGCGAAGGAGGCTTACGCGACGGGCATCCGTCAGTTCCAAGTCAAGCTCGGCGCCGATGCGGATTCGGCCATAGATGCGGAACGCCTGATCAAAGTGCGTGAGGCGGTGGGGGATGGGCCGCTGGTCTATGGCGATTGGAACCGCGGCGCGACCAAGCTGCAGGCCACGCGTACGGGCCGCGCGGTGGCCCATCTTGATGTGATGTTGGAGCAACCCTGAAAGACGCTCGAAGATTGCGCGGCAGTTCGGCAAGCCACGGGTTTTGCGATAAAAATTGACGAGGGCGCTTACGATCTGGCGTCCCTCACGCGCGCGCAGTAGCTTGGCGTGCTCGATGCCGTGGCGCTGAAGTTGTCGAAATTCGGCGGGCTCTCGGCGATGCGCCGGGCGCGAGACCTCACGGTGCATCTGGGCGCGGAGATCTGCGCGGAATGCACTTGGGGATCAGATATCGTCACCGCCGCATCGCTGCATTTTGCAGCCTCGACGCCGCAAGGCTCGCTTCTGAACACCTGCATCTTTCCTCCTATGTGGGCCGGCGCGTTGCGTCGGACTGCCCCACGCGTAAAGATGGCCGCATCGATACGCCCGAAGGCCCTGGCCTCGGTGTCACCCCTGACCTCAGCGTCCCTGGCGCCCCCGTTTCTGGAACTGGACTGACCCATGCAAAAGCTGACCTCACAATCCGAATGGATCGCCCGCGCTCAGGCCGTTCTGCCTGCAGGTGGTTTCGGCAACTTTGATCCTGGCATCATCATCTCCCACGGGGAGGGGAGCCGCGTTTGGGATGAAGATGGCAACGAATATGTCGACTACCTGATCGGCTCTGGTCCCATGCTACTGGGCCATGGGCATCCAGAGGTCATGGAGGCTGTGCTCGAACAACTGCCGCGCGGGATGACCTTCTTTGCCAACAACGCCAAAGGTGTGGAACTGGCCGAGGCCATCGTCGAGGCCGTCCCTTGTTGCGAGCAGGTCCGCTTCGTGGCCTCAGGCGGGGAGGCGGACATGTACGCCATTCGCCTCGCACGGGCCTACACTGGACGCTCCAAGATCCTGAAATTCGAGGGTGGCTATCACGGCATGAGCGCCGAGGCGCAGATGAGCCTTGCGCCCGCGGCCCGCGTGAACTTTCCGCAAGCCGTGCCCGATAGCGCAGGTATTCCGCAGGGCGTGGCCGACGAGATGCTGATCGCGCCCTACAATGACCTCGCCGCCGTCGAGGCGCTGCTGAACGAGCACAACGACATTGCGGCCATCATCGCCGAGCCGCTGCAGCGCATCATCCCGGCGGCACCGGGCTACCTACAGGGGCTGCGCGACCTCTGCGATAAGTATCACGTGCTGCTCATCTTCGACGAGATCGTCACGGGCTTTCGCGTCGCATATGGCGGCGCACAGGAGCGCTATGGCGTGACGCCTGACATCTGCACGCTGGGCAAAATCATCGGCGGCGGCTTCCCCCTCGCAGCCTTGGGCGCGAGCGTTGAGATCATGAAGCATTTCGACAAGGCGGTCGTCGGCGGGGACAAATGGCTCATGCAGCTCGGGACGCTTTCGGGCAACCCGGTGGCCTCGGTCGCTGGTTTGAAGACGATGGAGGTGCTCAAGCGCGACGGTGCTTATGACCAACTCCGCGTCATCGGCAAAAGGCTCCAGACCATGCAGTCCGACGCTTTCAACAAGGCTGGCATTGCGCATCAAATCTGCGGGGATGAGACGCTCTTTGACATCTACTTCACCGATCGCGCCTGCCTCGATTATCGCACCGCGTCACACGACTCCCCCGGCGTGAACGAGACCTACAACGCGGCGCTGCGCGACCACGGTATCTTCAAGGCGCCTGCCAAACTCTACCCCTCGCTCGCGATCACTGAGGCCGATTTGGCCCTTACAGAAGCGGCTGTTCACAAGGGGATCGAGGCCATCAACGCCCTTTAATTGCGGGGCTCAGCGGGTGTGGCGCCCTAAGGTGGTCTGTTTCCGCCACTGGATGAGCTATCCTTTAGGATAGTCGGCTATACGCATAGACGATCGCGACCCTATGCCTATCAGTATATTATACTGATGAACGTCTAGGAGAAGGTCATGGAAATTCGTGTTGGAAGTGGCGCATCGCTTGCTGAAGCAACCCAAGATCTGAGTGCGGGCCCATTCCACTTTGTTTCTGTTCACGCTAATTGCGCGGCTCCCTTAGAACGCGGAGATAACGCGGGTTTGCCCCAGTTGCTTCACGGCTCGACATCTTGCCTGGGTGCGATGACGGATGCCGGCAAAACGGATGGCGTGGCGGTCTTTTGCATCTCGGACCCGGATGGAGCGTACGGCACAGGCATGAGTGATTTTTCCGCCGGCTCCCGCGCGGCAGCAGCTGACGCAACGCGCAGAGCGCTGGCTGACGCGGACCGAATGGGCGAACAGCCTGAGCTTGTTTGGGTCTCTGCCACACCGGGCACCGAAGAAGATGTGGTCCATGGGATCGAAGACGTTGTTGGCGCCGACATTCCTGTCATCGGCGGCAGCGCGGCGGACAATTCCGTCAGTGGCGACTGGTTCATTTTCGACGGCCAGGACAGCCTGAAAGAAGGTGTGATCATCTCGGTGATGTTCCCGTCTCGCCCCATATCCTTTGCCTATCAGAACGGATACTCGCCCCGCCGCAACACCGGTCTTGTCACCAAAGCCGAAGGGCGCGTGGTGCATGAAATCGACGGGCGCCCGGCGATGGACGTATACGCCGACTGGACGGGGCATGCCGTGCCTGCTGTCGCTGAAGGAAGAGGGTCTGAGGCGATCCTTGGAGCCAGCACCCTTTGGCCCTTGGGTCGTGAGATCAATCAAGTGGGGCAGGTGCCATTCTACCTTCTCGCCCACCCAGCTGTTGCCCATGACAGCGGCGATATTGAGCTTTTTGCCACTGTCGAGGAGGGCGAAGAGCTCACCCTGATGAACGGTACGAAGGAAAGCTTGATCGAACGTGCCGGTCGCGTGGCGGGTCTTGCTCGCGAAACAGGGCGCCTCAGCGACGCGCCTGTGGCAGGCGCGCTCATGATCTATTGCGGTGGCTGCATGCTGTCCGTGCAGGACCAGATTGGCGAGGTTGTGGGCGGCGTAAACAACGCCCTCGACGGGGCACCATTCCTTGGTGCTTTCACATTTGGCGAACAAGGCGCCCTGCTGAAGGCCGGAAACCGTCATGGAAACCTAATGATTTCCTGCATAATCTTCGGCTGACACAGACCGAAGGCAAGCCATGGCTGAAGACGAACGTCTGCGTGAGGCCCTTCTCGAACTACAGTTTCTTCGGGACCGGGAGGCACGCACACTAGAAGAAACAAAGGCGCTTCTCGATTGTCTCGAGGCGTTCACTAGCGCGCCCCATGCCGGCGACGCGCTGGCGTCAATCTTCTTTTCGTTGGCTAAAAAGGTCGGGGCGAGCCTTTCTCTCCTGGTTGCTCAGCGTGACGAAGGTGGATTGTGGATCGTGGCGAGCGATGATCCCGCTTGCCTTGGTTTGATGATTACGCCGCCCTTCGATCCTTTTGCACGGGCCCGAAACATCCTTGATGTGAGCATGCTTGGTCAATGGGTCGAGGGATTTTCGCCTGAGGGCTACATGGGGATGATCGCGACGCCAGCGGCCGAGGGGCTGGCGCTGCTGACGTTCCGCGAGGCGCCGGCCACCTTCCGGAAAACAGACTTCAATTTGGTGCAGCGTCTCTCAGGCCTCGCGGCACAGGCGCTGCGCAACAGTGAGATTGCTGCCGAGAACGAGCTTTTGGCCGCGACCATCGCGGCGTCTTCATCGGGCTTTGCGATCTCTGATGCGACGGACCGTCGCCAGCCGCTGATCTATGTGAACGAAGCTTTTGAGCGGATTTCGGGCTATAGCGCGGCCGAAGTGCTCGGCGAAAACTGCAGGTTCCTGTCAGCAGAGCCGGAAGATTCACCGGAGCGGGAAAGGCTGCGCGAAGCGGTTCATTACAAGAGTGGCGGTAAATTCCTGCTGCGCAATCGCCGTAAATCGGGGGAGCTCTTCTGGAACGAGCTGACCTTGTCGCCGGTTCGTGACACGGCGGGGGAGGTGAAGAATCTCGTCGCCACGCAGGCCGACGTGACCGAGCGTGTGAACGCTGCTGCGGAGCGTGATCAGGTCCGCAACCGGATGGACAGCGCGTTGGCCGCGACAGCGGACGCCTTTCTGGTGCTCGATGCAGATGGCAGCGTGGCCTTCGCCAACGCCGCGGTGAACAGCTATTTCCCTGCGCCCGGACAGGCGTGGGCGCTGGGCACTTCCTTTACTGACAACTGGGACGCATTCTTGGGCGATACGCCGTCGCAAAGCGAACGCGTCACTCAGATGGTGAGGGGCGCTGATATCGAACTGCTCAGCAAGCTTCGCAGCGGACAGGAAGTGAACTTGCCGTCCGGGCGCCGGATGCTGATCCGCGCCAGCCGCCTCGAAGATGGCTCTATGGTCCTATCGGCCACCGATGTGACCGAGATGAAGGCCGCGCAGAACCTGCTGTCCCAGCGTTTGGCAGCGATTGAGGCTGCGCCTGATGGCATTGCTATCGAAGATGCGGAAGGCAAGCTCACCTATCTGAACTCCGCAGGGGTCGGGCATTTGTCCTTTGCCTCGCAGGAGGCGGCTTTGGGGGAGTGCTGGCGCAAGCGCTATTCAGAGGCGCCGCAAACACCGAACCAAAACGCATTCGAACTGACGCTCAACTGCCACATCGACCAGGAAGAGCGCACGCACGAGCTCATTGGATCGCCGTTGGGCAATGGCGGCAGCGTCGTCATCATCCGCGATGTGACCGACACGTTAGAGACAGCGGCCCGCGAAGAGGGCCTCACGCGCGAGCTGTTCCGTTTGCAGCGGCAAGAGGCGATTGCTCAGCTAACCGCGGGCGTTGCCCATGATTTCAACAACTTGCTCTCGGCAATCAACGGCTCGGTGCTGCTGATCGGGATGACAAAGGACCTGCCCGACGAAGTCGCGCCACATCTTGAGAGGATTTCGACGGCGGGCGCGCAGTCAGCAAAGCTCGTCGCAAAGCTTTTGGATGTCGGCGCCGATAACGAGGCCGACTCTGTCTTCGAATTGGCCTCTGTGCTGGGTGATCTTCCGTCTTTGGTGGGGGCGAGCTTGCCTGCCTCCGTGACGCTTGCCATGCCAGATACCCCGCTTGCGGCTGCATTGCGCGGCAATCCCGGCACGTTGGGCCAGATTCTGATCAACCTGATCCTCAATGCGCGCGACGCGTTGCCTGACTCTGGCGGGACGATCTCGCTTACCAGTGCGCTATTGAGTTGTTCGGCCGATAGCCCGCTCCAGGTTGGAGCGATCAAGGCGGGTCAGGATTACCTCGCGCTCACCGTCAGCGATACCGGCAGTGGTATGAGCATGGAGACCGCCGCTAACGCCTTTAACCCCTATTTCACCACGAAGGGACGGCAGGGCACGGGGCTGGGCCTCGCAACGGCGGCCCTGCAGGTAAGGTCCCTCGGGGGCGGCATCGACGTCAACACGTCTGTGGGGCAGGGCACACGCATCACGCTCTACTGGCCGCTGGCCAAGATCGACGTGAAACTGCCTGAGTTCGGCGCCGCAGAGGGTAATGATCTGAGCGGTATGACTGTCCTCGTCGTGGACGATGATCCGAGTGTAAGCGCGGTTGTCGCGTCATTTCTTGAGACACTTGGCGCAGAAGTTGCTTGCTGTGAAGACCCCCGCGATGCGGCCGAGGCAATCGAGGAAGATCCCTCCGGTTGGTCGGCGCTGGTGACAGATTACGACATGCCTCATCTCAACGGTGGTGCTCTTGTCGCGCGGGTAAAACCGGTGGCACCCGATCTGCCAGTCTTCGTTGTGACGGCGCTCGCCAAGCGCCTCTCGGACCCCCGTTTGGGCAGCGATCAGGTGAACGGGACCTTCGCGAAACCCATCGATTTGCTCCAATTGTCGCAAGCGCTAGCCGCCTTGCCTTTCAAAGGTTAAGCTTCACGATATGAGACTGTTACTTGCTGATGACCACGACCTTGTTCTCGAAACCCTGGGCGCATTTCTAAGTGCGCAAGGAGAGTTCGAGGTGGAAACCTGCGGCTCGCTAGAAGCCGCCCTCGAGAAGATCGGCAACGACACGGCCTACGAGCTCGTGCTACTTGACTACTCCATGCCCGGCATGGATGGCATTGCAGGCCTCGAGAAAGCGATCGAGGCCTCGTTTGGTAGGCCCGTGGCGCTCATGTCAGGTACTGCGACCAAGGCTGTGGCCCAGGAAGCAATCGACAAAGGTGCCATCGGTTTTCTGCCAAAGACCATGGCCGCAAAATCACTGGTGAATGCTGTGCGCTTCATGGCCATGGGGGAAACCTATGTGCCGCTCGACTTCCTGAACGCAGAGGAAGAAAGCCCGGAGACACCGCTCACCAAGCTTTTGACGGAGCGGGAGCAACAGGTGCTCGGCGGGCTTTGCCGTGGTTTGTCCAACAAGGAACTCGCGCGCGAGCTCGATCTACAGGAAGTGACGATCAAGCTTCACGTCAAAACGCTGTGCCGCAAGCTTGATGCCAAGAACCGCACGCATGCAGCCATGATCGGCAAAGAGGCGGGCCTCTTCTGAAACCCGCCTCCCCTGCTTGCTGCGCGTAACCATACGCATTCACTCGTTACGCTGCTCCCCCAATACTGCGGGGGCTCAGAACATGAATCCGTCGCAGATCTCGTCGTAGTAGGACTGGCCGTTGCCATCGTTGCGGCTGTCAAAGAGCAGCGCAGCCCCGCCCAGATCGACCGTGACCGACCCGTTAGAGTTAAGCGTGACATTCGCAGCCAACCACTCTTCGACGGTCGCGTCGCCTAGCACATCGAGCTGTGTGAGGTCGATGCGGTCGTTCTCGTTCCCATCGCGTCGGAAGTCGGTGATGCGATCGGTGCTGCCGTCGAGGTCCTCGCTGCGGAAGACGAAACGGTCGCTGCCAAGGCCGCCGGTGGCGATGTCGGTGCCAGCGCCTAGGTAGATGCTGTCATTGTCAGCCCCACCGGAGAGGATGTCGTCGCCCGAGCTGCCATTGAGGTTGTCACGACCATCGCCGCCGCTCAGCTCGTCGTTGCCAGAGCCGCCGTTGAGCTTGTCGTTGCCAACGCCGCCTTCCAGCGTGTCGTCACCTTGGTCGCCGCGCAGGCTGTCATTGCCATCGCCGCCATCGAGGAAGTCGTTGTCGGACGCGCCTTTGAGGGTGTCGTCGCCAAGACCACCTTCCATGGTGTCGCCACCAGAACCGCCGTGCATGGAGTCGTTGCCCACGCCGCCGTTCAGCACATCACTTTGACCGCCGCCGTTCAGCTCGTCGTCACCGTCGCCACCGGCAAGAGTGTCGGATCCTGAGCCGCCGTTGAGGAGGTCACCCCCAATGCCGCCAGCCAGCCAGTCGTGCCCGGCCGAGCCATGCATGGCGTCATTGCCCTGGCCGCCGTAAAGGACGTCATCATCCTCGGGCAGGAGGTTGCCGAACTGGTCATAGCGCAGCCCGTCTTCGTCATAGATTGAGATGATGCCGGTAGGCAGTGATCCTGGTGCCGCGCCGCCGGTGATGTAGTCGTCACCCACCCCGCCGCGGATTTCGTCGCCCAGCGAGCTGCCGATGAGGAGGTCATCGCCCAAGTTGCCTTCGATCGTATCCGACCCGCCGTTTCCATCGATCGTGTCGTTGAAGCTCGTAGCGCTGGAAGGATCCTGCACCATTTCAATGCCTTGGATGAGGATGCTGGATTCCACATCAATGGGCGCGAAAGGATCGAGGGAGCGTGGGTCTGCGGCGCCGTCGTTGGATGACGAGCGCGGCGCGTCAGCCACCAGCACAAGCTGGGCCTCACCAGTTTCAGGGTCGGTATCTACGCGGTAGAAGCCGCCCGACGAGCCGGTCGAGTTGTCCATGTCATGGTCGCCGCTGTTGCCGCCGACATAGAGCGTGCCGTTGGTGTCAATGATCGCCGCGCCGAAGGTCATTGCGGGCAAGCCATCGAGGACTTCACCGTCGATGATCGTGGAGGTCACAGGGATCAGCTCGAACTGAGGTTCGCTGCCGGAGACGTCCACGATCATGAGGATGCCGTCGCCGCCTTCATAGCTCGGGCGCACAACGCCGCTAAAAGTTTGCGTGGCCGCGTCATAGGCCACGTCCCAAACGCGCGCCGTGACCAGCTCGTCCGGGATGTTGAAACGTTCGACGACAGGGTGGCCGTTTTCATCGGTTTCAGAAACGTCGATGCGCATGAAGTAATCCATGTCCGCCTCGAAAGCCCAGAGGTTCCCTTGGTCGTCGAAGTCACCGGTCCAGGAACGGTACGGGGTCGGGCCCATCCCGTAGCTAAGACCATTGGCGTCGATCATAACGAGGTCACGTTGGTTCACCGGGTTGCCCAAGGCATCCACGCCATTGCGCACGGCGATGCCATAGATCATGTCGTCTTCGGCGTTAAAGCCGATGGCGTTCACGACAACCGTCGCGTCAGCGCCGGCTTGGGTGTAACTCTGCGTTTCGAGGTCAAAGACAACGAGCGTGCCGTTGAGCACCTGATAGAGGTTTGGCTGACCTTCGGCGAACCCGGCAACTGTAACTTGCTGTCCGCCAACTTCCATGACCTTGTCGTAGGAGAAAATCGGGCCGCTCGTGTCGATGGCAGATGCGCCTTCGGGATCAACGGACTGGAAGGTCAATGTGCCCGGCTCGCCAGTGCCGAAGAAGCTCACCGTGATTGGCTCAAAGAGACCACCTTCAGCGTCATAGCGCCCGATTGAGGTGCCGTTCCAGAGCACCTCGACGCCGCCTTGGGCAACGCCCGCTCCAATGTTGGCGGCGACCTCGAAGGTCAGCTGGTACTCAGCGCCGTCTGCGGTATCCACGGTCTGTGACATCTGAGAATGCCCGCCGGGGAGGTCGGTGACATCCCAGAAACTTGTGTCGGCGTAGCCGGAGAAGGTGATAGCGCCCTCGGTGCCGGAGAGGAGGTTGTCGTCGTAGTCGCCGACGAGAACATCTTCGCCTGCGGCGCCGCTGATCTGGTCGTCGCCGCCCAGACCGACGATGACGTCATTGCCGCCATCGCCGTTGATCTCTTCACTGAGATCGGTTCCGGTAATGGTGTTCATAATCTAGCTCCTCGTTACGTTCAGTTCACCAGCCGATGCCGTGGTAATCGGCGGAGGCGGGGATCTTTTTGAAGGTGCGGACCACGTCGATCACCGGCTTGCCCTTTTCGAGAGCCATGCCCGCGGCGAGCGTGTAGGCGTCGTTCTTCTGGCTGACGATGACGGCCTGCGCCCTGCGTGTTGCACTTTCCACATCGTCAGCGATCAGCTCACCGAGCTCTTCGGCGAGGGCTGCGAGGCCTGGTGCGCCGTGCTTCACATAGCCAAGCTGGCCTTCGATGTTGGTCTCGCGGGTCACGGCCGGGTCGTGGGCGCTTACCTCGATACCTTCGCCGCGCAGGGCAGCGATCAACTCAAGGGTGGGGCTTTCGCGCAGATCGTCGGTCCCGGGCTTGAATGCGAGGCCAAGGACGGCCACGCGGCGGGCGCCACTTTCTTTGACGAGCTTCACGGCCTGATCGATCTGCTCGCGGTTCGATGTGTTGAGATTCTCGATCATCGGCAGCGAGACACCTGCGCCTTGAGCGATGTGCGCCACGGCGCGGACTTCTTTGGGCAGGCAGGAGCCGCCATAGGCGAAGCCGGGCTTCAAGTAGTAGGGCGACAGGTTCAGTTTCTGATCCTGGCAGAACACTTCCATCACTTCGTGGCTGTCGACGCCTTGGCTTTTGGCGAGGCGGCCAACTTCATTGGCAAAAGTCACCTTCGTGGCATGCCAGACGTTGTCGACATACTTGACCATTTCGGCAGTCTCGATGGAGGTGATGATCGGCGCTTCATCCACAGGCGTGTAGATCTGACGCAGGATGTTGCCAGTACGGGCGCATGTGGCGCCAATGACGGTCTTGGGTGGGGCGTAGAAGTCCTCCACGGCCACGCCTTCGCGCAGGAATTCGGGGTTAAAGGCCACGCCGAAATCGGCGCCCAGTTTCTTGCCGCTCATCTTCTCGAGGATCGGCGTCATGACGCGCATGGTCGTGCCCGGCGGGATGGAGCAGCGCATGACGAAGACATGGAAGCTCTCTTTTTGCGCGAGGCCCACAGCCATGGAACGTGCCGCAGCTTCAATGAAGCGGTAATCGCAGCCGCCGTCGGCCGCCGTCGGGGTTCCCACGGAGACGAAGGTGACGTCTGTGTCGCGGACGGCAAAGGCGAGGTCGTCAGTTGCAGTCACCAGCTCAGCCTCGACACCCTCGGACAGAAGGCGACCGAGGTGCTTTTCATGGATGGGGGAGCGGCCAGCAGCAATGTCGGCGATCTTTTCCTGATCGATATCGACCCCCACAACGCGGTGGCCAAGGCTTGCCAGGCAGGCGGTGGAAACGGCGCCCACATAGCCCAGTCCGACGATGGAAATGGCGGGTTTTTCGGTAACGTCAATCAGCTCAACCGGCAGCGCAGCTGCGAGGTTCAAGGGGCTCAGATCAAGCATAGTTACGGTCCTTAAAGCAGAGTGTTCAATTTCGTTAAGGACTGTCTAACTTGATGAAATTACGTATTATATTGCGCGGAAGGCTAAGAATTGGCGCGTTCGAGATTCCTGCCATTCGAAAGGATAGTCGTGTGCACTTTCTTGTACGCGGTAAAGAAAAAGACCCCGCGTTAAAGCGCGGGGTCTCAAAAGTGCATTGGAGTGGCCGTGAGTGGAGACTTATGCCGCCTCAAATGCACCTTCGGGGGCTCGGGCGTAGACATCTTCGTAGCGGATGATGTCATCTTCCCCGAGATACGGGCCGCTCTGAACTTCGATCAGCGTGAGCGGCACTTTCCCGTTGTTCTCGAGCCGGTGAACGGCGCCGAGCGGGATGTAGACGGATTGGTTTTCTGCGAGCATGCGCACGTCTTCGTCGACGGTCACAGTCGCGGTCCCGGCAACCACAACCCAGTGCTCGGAGCGGTGGAGGTGGGATTGCAGCGACAGGCGCCCGCCGGGCTTGACCATGATGCGCTTCACCTGGAACCGCTCTCCCAGCGACAGGGTCTCGTAGTGGCCCCAGGGACGGTGGCACTGCTGGAAGCCCGTGGCCTGCGGCGCGTTTTGGATCTTGAGCTCGGCGACGACATCTTTGACTCGCTCGCTGTCGTCCATGTTGGCCACGAGGATCGCGTCGCCGGTGGCGATGGCTGCGATGTTCTCAAGGCCGAGGCCCACGATACGGGTGTCTTCACGATCCGATCGCAGAAGCGTGTCCTTGCAATCGATCTGAGTGGCTGTACCGCTCAACGCGTTGCCGTTTTCGTCGCGCTCTCCTGCGCCGTGTACCGCGCGCCAGGAGCCGAGGTCTGACCAGCCGCAGCTCACCGGTATGACGGTCAGCGCATCTGCGGCTTCCATGATGCTGTAGTCGATCGAGATGTTTTCGCAGCGAGCGTAGGCATCGGCGCCCAGGCGGAAGAAGCAAAGATCCTCTGCGCCGGTGGCAACAGCCGCCCGGCAGGGCATCATCATCTTGGGTACGAGGGCCTCAAAGGCCTCGATGATGGTGCCAACGCGGAACATGAAGATTCCGGCGTTCCAGAGGTGCTTGCCCCCTTTGACCAGCGCTTCCGCCATTTCCTCCGCCGGTTTTTCAACGAAGGACTTGAGGTGCTGTGGCGTGGCAAGCTCGGGCTCGGATGTTAGCTCGAGATAGCCATAGCCCGTCTCGGAAGAAGTAGGGGTGATGCCGAAGGTGACGATCTCGCCGCGGGCGGCGGCAACGGCTCCAGCTTCGAGGGCGCCTGCAAAGGCGGCGGTGTCGTTGATCTGGTGATCGCTCGGTGCGACCAGCATGATCGCATCAGGGTTTGCTTCGTGGTGCAGGGCGGCGGCGAGGATGGCCGGTGCCGTGTTGCGGCCCATGGGCTCTAGCAGGATGGTGGCACCTTTGATGCCCGCCTGATCGATCTGCTCAGCCGTGATGAAGCGGTATTCACCGCCCGTCACCACGGTTGGTGCAGTGAACCCTTCGCCGGACAGACGGCGCAGTGTGGCTTGGAAGAGGCTCTCATCACCCACCATGTCAGTGAACTGCTTGGGGAAGCTCTGCCGGGAAGCGGGCCAAAGGCGCGTGCCGGAACCTCCTGCGAGGATAACTGGGGTAATCATGTCGTTGTCTCCACTACTTATCTTGAGACTTCTTAGCGGGCCCAAAACGCTCGATCTTCTGAGCGGGAGGACAGGATTGATGCGCAAAAGCCTCGCGCGATGTCCAAAAGGATAGGTGCGATCTAGTCATCAGATCGGTGCCGGCAGGGCGCCGATATAGATGGCGAGCAGGGTGACAAATGTGGCCACGGCCACGACGAGCTGCGCTTTGGCTGTGAAGTTCTGGAGCCGGGCAAACCAGCCCTCACCACCGCCCGAGCTTTGGTTGCCGCGGTTCGACCATTTTTGCTTCGAGAGGTGAAAGATCATGAAGATCTTCACCGACGCGTTGATCACCTGGTTGAGGTAGAGAATGAACGGCCAGCTCAGGTCTATGCGGCGGCTGTAGGAGTAGAGGACGATGCACAGCACCAGGCGGCTGAAGAGGACCCAGATCAGGCAGGACCAGAGGTAGAGCGGGTCCACCATCGCAGCCAAAATCGCCAGAGTGGGGGAGACCATCATCGTCCACATCGCGATCCGCTGATCGACGACGCACCACCAGATGAAGGGCTTTACCTGGCGCGGACCTAGCGCGATGGCGCGGGAGCCGTTGCGCAGCATGTTGCCCGACCAGCGGCGGAAGTTCTGGACCATCCGCTCGAGCCCGTTCTCCTTGATCACCTCGATCGTGTAGACGGTGGCGTCCGGCACATAGGTCATCTTCGCGCCCTTGGTGAGCATGTAGTACCACGTGGATTTGTCGTCGCCCGATAGGAAGCGGAAACGCCCCCAGAGCCAGTGGTCGAGATGATCGGACTCGATCGTGCGGATAAAGCGCTCGGACACCATGTGCTGAGCGCGGAAGACCGACATCCGGCCAGTCAGCGTCAGCACCTTGCCTGACATCGCGTGGGACTGCATCGCCAGCCGGCGCTGGGCAAAGCGCATGTCGAGCCAATTGGCGATCCACTTGGGCCCGTAGCAGATGACCTCTTCATCGGTCGTCAGTGCCTGAAGCTCGGGGTCCGCGCCGAACATGCTCAGCGTCTTTTCAAGCACGTCGTTGCCGTAGAGCGCATCACCATCCATGAAGATCACGAGGTCGTCTTTATCGACGCCGTTGCGGTTGATGGCGCGCAGGATCATCCCGATGGCCATTCGCTTGCCCGGCTGGTTTTGGCGCAGGAAAACGAGGTCGGCCAGATCGTCGGGAATGTCTTGGGCGTGGGTCTCCACAAAGGAGCGGATGATAAGTTCATCATAGGCTGAGCCTGTGCCGATATAAATCGTGGTCGGGATACGTTCGCGGCGGATCTGGGCAAGGATCGAGCCGATGACGCGCTTCGTGATCGCCGGCTCCTCGTAATACGTGGTCATCTGGATGTGCAGGCGGCGAGGGCGCCAACCTGATTGCCAGACTTCATCGGCGGCCTTGCGCATGCCCGGCCAGCGCAAGCGGCGGTACTTTTCTGCGCGGACGGCGTGGGTGAACCACCAGCCAAAGCGCCAGATGCCCAGCGAGCCCAGGACCAACGTTACATGGAGCGTATCAGGCTGAAAGAAGCGGTTTTGCGTGTTTGTGAGCAGCAACAATAGGATGCCTGCGATCGTGAAAAGGCCAAGGAGCTGCAGGGCGCTCCACTTCGCGAGGCCTCGTTTGACAGGCGCACGCAGTCCACGCAGGCGCGTTGTGAGATCCTTGTCAAAGGCGTACTCTGTCTCTGGCGCCTGCATCAGAGGCCGACCTTGGCCTTGAGCGTCGCCCAAAGGTCGGCTTGAGCGCGCGCCCAGGGACGTTCCGCCTCAAGCGATGTCGGCGAAAGATGCGGCAGTCGGGCACGGGTTTCTTCGCTCGTCAGATTCGGGAAACTTACACGCACGAGCATGCCGAATTCGGGTGAGATATCTGGGTCGATCCCCGCCTCAATGCTGTCGACCACACCGACCAGGCGCTCGGGCCCGGTGGCGCTGGCGATCTCGGCGTTGACACTCATGCCCGGGTAGATCGCGGCGGCCATAGATTGGTCGAGCCAACCGCGGGCTTGGCGCGCAGTGTCAGCCTCAACGATCGCAACCAAAGCTGCGCGGCCAACCATCTGGCCCTTCAGAACAAAGACATGCGTCACAAATCCATCGTCGAGCGCTGTCACGTGCAAAGCGTCGCCCGCTTCGCGCAGCCGGCCGCGTTCCCGGCGCAGGCGCCGCAGCTCGTCCCCGAGCATGTCCATCTGCTGAAGTGCCACGTCATGGGCGGAGAAAAGGTCTGCGTAGTCCCGCGCAAGACGCGCATCAAACGCGTCGAGCAGCGCGCGCACCTGCGGGAAGGTCGGCTGAAGCGCGGCCACGATCTGCGCCCGAATGGCGTCGATACGCAGGGCCAGCTGCCTCTCGGTTAGCTCTGCCTGTGCGAGACGGTTTTCGATCAGGTCGATCCGGCTGCGCACATCGGTGAGCGCTGCTTCGCCCCCCGGGTCGGTCAGGCGCACAAGGATATCGCCACGCTCGACACGATCTCCCTCGGCGACAAGTACCTGCTTCACGAAGCCACGGTCGGCCGTCGTGTGATCCAGCATCTGCGCCTCGATCCGCGCGTTATGAATGTCGACGGTCGCAAGCTTGCCCCAAATGCCAGAGCCCAGCGTCCAGAAAACGACAGCGCCAATGCAAAGATACAGGAGCACGGAGAAAGCCGCGCGCAGCGAACGAGGCGCTGTCCCCGCCGTTCCCACGGCCTTTTCTTCCTCAGTCTCTTCCATGGGGACGAGGTCAACGGGGGTGTCGAGGCTCGTGATGACGTCCTCGGTCGACGCCATGCGGCCAGAAAGGATGGATCGGTAAAAGACGGCGAGCGTTTCGCGCTGGCGGCCCGACAAACGGTCAAAGGACAAAAATCGCGTGTCGCCATCGCGCTTGAGCTTGATGGGGAAGCGAATGTCGACGCCTTGGAAGGGGATAGAAAGGACCGCTTCCTTGGGCAGAACATCACTCTTATTGGGGAAGTCGAAACCCTTGAGCGACCAATCCGATATCGTCAGGCGCTCGCCAGTGCTGAGCTCAAGGCCCAGAGGCGCGCGAACCTGAAACGACAGGTCAGACATTGGGCGTTCGTGACGAATTTTCACTAACCGGGTCTCCATTTCGGTTGATCGTGATTATCGCATGCTCGCCGCAACGCAGCGCTGGCAGGGGTATAGCTGGGGTCTCGAAAGTATAGTCGCGGTGCGAAAGGTTAGTGAAAGTCACTGGCCGGGGAGCTTTGCCTCGCTAGTGCTCTTACATCCGTACAACTTGTTTTGCCCGGCCAACTCAATATATCGTCGCAAGACGAAGACGCTGATAGCTTCTTCCGGTCAGCCACGCAGAGCTCATTCTTGCCGCGGAGCCACTATATTCCTGACCCTCGCCGCAAGGCTTTGGTCAAAGTGATCTCTGCGAGGTGCGAAGATGACGTTTGAAGATTTCCCGCACGAAGCATCATCCCAGCTTCCGGGCGTGTCCTTTCTAGCGATGCGGCAGGTCATTTTTAGGCAGGCTGAACGATCATCTCTTAGGATTATCGAAGATGTAGACCAACGTCTGACAGTGGAGACAGCTCATGGCTTGATTGGTCTGCGTTCGTGTGAAGGTTCTGATGCGACTGCTTACGTAGCCGCTGCCGATGAACACTGGCTCTTCATGATGAAAAATGCCGTGATCCGGCAAATGCAGCATCTGATGCCTGATACTGCCAGCGACATGCGCTGGTCATCGGGGCCTCAGGCAGGATCTCTGCCTCCAAATTTTGCCTTTCTTGAGGTGAGGGACGTTGCCCCGCTTGGGGCTGTGTTCCTTAGGCTCACGCTTAAGTGCGAGGGCCTCGACACTCATGGCGATCACAGCATTCATTTTCGCTTCGTCTTGCCGCCAGAGGGAGAGACGCCAGAATGGCCGACGGTTGCACCCAATGGGTCCACCAAGTGGCCCGACGGGCCGGGTGCTCCGCACAAACCAGTCTATACTACGCGATACATTGACCAGGGCGCGGGGACACTCGTGACGGATGTCTTTATCCACGATGGCGGGCGCATCACGACCTGGGCTCAAACACTGATGAACGGTGGTCGAAATCGGCGTGTGGTTGGCCTCGTCGGGCCCGCGGGCGGTGGCTTGCTTCATGCACAGCGCGTGCTTATGGCCGCCGACGAGACCGGATTTCCGGCTGCAGCTCGTCTTTTGGAGAATATGGAGCCCGGGGTGACCGGGATGGTTCTTCTTGAAGCCGAGAACGGTGCAGATTGTGCTTATCCAATCGAGGTGCCCGAGGGGATCACACTATGTTGGCTATCTCGTTCGAAAGGGGAGAGCTTAGGGCAATCGACCGAAGCGCTGTTGCCTGAGTACGAAGGTGCTACCCTTTGGTTCGCGGGCGAGCGAGCGCAGGCCGCATCTCTTCGTGAAAAGGCCCGCGCTGCTGGTTGGGACAAGTCGCAGATGCGGATTTCCGGTTTCTGGACTCAGTGACCCTGACTTCCATCAAGCCACGCGGTCGCGTGGGGTTTTGCCCTCAAAGAAATCGTTGAGGTTTGCCAGCACGCGCAGCCCCATGGCGCGGCGCGCCTCCTGCGTGGCGCTGCCAAGATGGGGCAACATCACGAGGTTGTCGCATTGTGCGAGAAGGGGGTTCACGCGGGGTTCGCGCTCGAACACATCTAGGCCCGCGCCGGCGATCGTGTCGAACATGAGCGCTTGGGCGAGGGCGGCTTCATCGATCACCTCACCGCGGGCGGTGTTGATGAGGAAGGCATCCTCTTTCATCAGGTCGAGCCGTGGCCCGTCGATGAGCGCCGTCGTGCCCGCGCCACCGGGGCAGTGGAGCGAGACGAAATCGGAAAGCGGCAGAAGCTCTTCGATGGTCCTCACTTGCCGGGCGTTGAAGCGGGCCAAAATCTCAGGCGCGACGGGGGAGCGGTTGTAGACCACGATCTCCATGTCGAACCCGAAATGCGCACGCTTGGCGACTTCTTGGCCAATGCGCCCGAAGCCCACGAGGCCGAGCGTCTTACCCGTGACTTTCGTGCCCATCAGATGCGTCGGGCGCCAGCCGTCCCAGACACCGGAGCGGATCTCGCGTTCGCCTTCACCCGCGCGACGCGCGACCATGAGCATCAGCGTCAGCGCGAGGTCTGCAGTACATTCAGACAGCACATCAGGCGTGTTGGTGATGGCGATGCCGTGGGTTTTGGCCTGCTCGATATCGATGTGGCTGTAGCCCACGCCGTAGTTCGCCAGGATCTTCGTCTGCGCCTTTGGCACATCGAGCACCTCCGGCCCGATTTTGTCCGTGACGGTAGGCAGAACCGCGTCAAACCTCTGGATTGCCTCGCGGAACTCTGCGGGCGTCAGTGGGGTATCGCTGCGGTTCAGAGCCACGTCGTAGGAGGCCGCTAGCTGCGCCTCCACGACTTGCGGCAGGCGGCGGGTCACAAGGAGTGATGGGCGCGTCATCACGCGGCCTCTGCCATGACGCTGGCGATGGTTTCCCCGATCGCGGAGGGGTGCTCCGCCACGGTAACGCCAGCTGCGCTCAGGATTTCGACCTTCTCCGAGGCACTTTCGCCAAAGGCAGAGATGATCGCGCCTGCATGGCCCATCGTGCGGCCTTTCGGCGCCGTGAGACCGGCCACATAGGCCACTACGGGCTTGGTGACGTGATCGCGGATGTATTCTGCGGCTTCGGCCTCCTGCGGGCCGCCGATTTCACCGATCAGCGCGATCACATGGGTCTCTGGGTCTGCCTCGAACTGCTCGAGGATGTCTTTGAAGGAGGAGCCGTTGATTGGGTCCCCGCCGATGCCCACCGAGGTCGATACGCCAAGACCCAGCGCTTTGAGCTGGCTCGCGGCTTCATAGCCGAGCGTCCCCGAGCGTCCCACGATGCCCACATTGCCTTTGAGGTAGATGTGGCCTGGCATAATACCGAGGAGCGCTTTGCCAGGCGAGATCGTGCCCGCGCAGTTTGGGCCCGTTAGGATCATGCGCTTTTCCTTCGGATAGCGGTACATGTAGCGTTTCACGCGGATCATATCCTGCGCGGGGATGCCGTCGGTGATGCAGACGCAGTAGCGGATGCCTGCATCTGCGGCCTCCATAATGCTGTCTGCGGCGAAGGGTGGGGGGACGAAAACAAGGCTCGCCTCTGCACCGGTGGCCGCCATGGCTTCCTCCACCGTGTCAAACACCGGGACACCTTCGACTTCTTCACCGCCTTTGCCGGGGACGACGCCGCCCACAACGTTCGTGCCGTAGTCCAGCATATCGCGGGTGTGGAAACGAGCCATCTTGCCCGTGATCCCCTGGACGATGACGCGCGTGTTCTGATCGAGAAGAATGCTCATGAGATGGCCCTCAGCTTAACGCCCTGAGAGAGGTCGTTTTTCCATGCGCCCACGGCGCGCTCGGCAGCTTCACTCAACGTAGCTGCGCGGATGATGGGAAGGCCCGACTGGGCGAGGATCTTTTGACCCGCCTCCACATTCGTGCCTGCAAGGCGGACGATGACGGGGACGTCCACGTCAACTTCCCTGAGTGCCTGAACGACACCTTCGGCGACCCAGTCGCAGCGGTTGATGCCCGCAAAGATGTTCACAAGCACGGCCTGCACATTCTTGTCCGACATTACGAGGCGGAAGGCTTTGGCAACCCGCTCTGGCGTCGCGCCGCCGCCGATATCGAGGAAGTTCGCAGGCTCCCCCCCGGCGAGCTTGATCGTATCCATCGTGGCCATGGCGAGGCCTGCACCGTTGACGATGCAGCCGATGTTGCCATCGAGGCCGACGTAGTTCAGACCACGGTCCGCCGCGCGGCTTTCACGTGGGTCTTCTTGGGATTTGTCACGCAGCTCACTGATCTGCGGGTGGCGGAAGAGGGCGTTGTCGTCGAACGTCATCTTGGCGTCGAGCGCCACGACACGGCTGTCTTCGGTGATGACGAGGGGGTTGATCTCCACCATCGTCGCATCGAGTTCTGTGAAGGCGCGGTAGCATCCCTGCAGGGTGCGTACCGTCTGTTGAACAAGGGATGCGTCGATGCCCAGCTTGAAGGCGATCTGGCGGCACTGGAATTCGCGCAGGCCCACGGCGGGCTCCACGGTGGCGCGGACGATGCTGTCAGGCTTTTCGGCGGAGATATCCTCGATCTCCATACCGCCTTCGGCAGAGGCTACGATCATCACGCGCTGGCTGGTGCGGTCGAGCACGAAACCAAGGTAGATTTCGCGTGCGATAGGGACGGCGGCCTCAACGTACACGCGGTAGACCCCTTTACCCTCTGGCCCCGTCTGATGCGTGACTAGCTTCATCCCGAACATCTTCTCGGAAGCTTCCTGGATCTCGGTGTCGGAGGCGCAGACCTTCACGCCCCCGGCTTTGCCCCGCCCGCCCGCATGGACCTGCGCTTTGACGACCCATTTGTCCCCGCCGAGTTCACGGGCCCGGTAGGCGGCTTGCTCGGGGGAGTAGGCCAGCGCCCCGTCAGGGACGGTGACGCCGAAACCGGAAAGAACTTCCTTGGCTTGATATTCGTGGATGTCCATCGGGCTTACTCCGCTGCGACAGCCCGGTCGTAGTGGCCTGCGAGGGCCGCATCGACTGCCGTCTGGTCAAAGTCACCGCCCAGATCCCGGATCGCCTGGCCGAAGCGCGTGACGATGTCGGTAATGGTCGCTGCGGTGAGCAGGTTCAGGATCCCAATGCGCACTTGCACGGGCTCGGAAAGGGTAGGCCAGATGCCGAAGTTCTGTGCGCGGCAATGCTGGACAAGCTCCATCTCGCGACCGGCGAGGGCACCGGGCAGGTTCAGTACGATGAGCGACGGCATGTTCGAGGTGACCTCGCAACCCATCGCCTCGACAGCGGCGCGCAGAGCGCTTTCATGGAAGGTGTAGTCGGCGGCGCGCTTGGCGATCGTCTCTTCAATGCAGATGCGCAACGCTTCGTGGAAGGCGGACACCGCGTAGGCCGAATGCGTGCGGTGGTAGGTGCCTTTCTCGACGTCCTTGCCGTCAATGATGCCCCAGTGACGTGCCTCGAGGATCGGGTGGTGGCAGAAAGTGCGGGTGCCGGTGGCGCGCAGCTCTTCGATGTAGCGGTCAGTGAAGGACACCGGCGCGTAGGTCAGCGGCAAGCAGTTGATGCCTTTCTGGGGGCAGGAGGCCCAGCCGTGTACGCCCGGGTAATCGTCGATGCTGAAGTCGCCCACACCGAGGGAGGAGACGGCATCCACGAGGCCCATCACGTCATGCTTTTCGCAAGCAGCGGAGAAGCCCTCAATGTCGTTCACGCGGCCCGAGCCCGTTTCCCAATGCGCCATGGCGGCCCACTTGGGCTTATGTTCGGCCAGCGCAGCCTCCACGATTTCACCGGTGACGCTTTGCCCGTGGGGCACGTCGATGAGGGTCACGCTGGCCGCGGTAGGGTTCAGGGAGTTTTCGGCGAGTTCTTCGGCCGTCGCAGCCTTCATGCGAACCGTCAGGCCGTCGATGCCGGAGAAGGTGCCGTTCACGAACATCACCACTTTGTCGCGCGGCATGACCGGCGCAAACATCATGTCGAGGCCGCTCCACCCCGTGCCAGCGACTCCAAACGTGTGCGTGTTCTTGGTGCCCATGACGATGCGCAGCATGTCTTTGCACTCCACCATGCCGCGTAGAACGTCGCCGTGCATGTGGTCGGCAACGCCTGAGGCCGCGTAGCGTGCAAGCACGCGGCTGTCAGTGTTTCCAGGGCCGGGGCCCGCCGCAAGCGTGTTCGGGATGTCAAGCTGGGGGAATGGGGTGACTGTCATAGATCTCGCCGCGTTGTTGTTCAAAACTCGTAGTTGAGCCCTGTGTAAAGTCGTTGCGTGAGATCAAAACGCCCCTTAGTCCTACTATTGGGTAGCTAAATGAGTGGTAAAAAAACTATCCATAGGTGTAAATATACCTGTGTATACCGAAAACATTACTGCCCATACGGGTAGTTTGTTCGAAATACGCTCTTGAAACGAAAGGGTTAACCAAAATGGACGCGCCGATCGACATCATGCTCGCCGACAACAATCCGCTCGTGTTGTCGGCTTTGAGCGAACTCATCGATCGCGATCCGCGATTCTCCCTTGTGGCGACAGCGGCCACGGCGGAGGGCTTTCTGGGCACGGTGATGCGGGTCCCGGTGCAGGTGGGCATTATCGATTGGTCTCTGCCGGCGCTGGGTGGGGCCAAGCTGATCGAGGTTCTGCGCGATCAGGAGAACGCGCCGAAGATCGTGGTCTATGCCGAAGACACGGGCGACATCCCTCAACTTGCCATGACGTCAGGGGCGGCAGCCTTTGCGCCACGCTCCAGCGATGCGGCGACGTTGCTGGAGACCTGCATGGACGTGGCGCAGGGCAAAATGGTTTTCCCCTTCCTCGACGTGCGCAAGCTGCAGAGCGACCCGATCCAGTCGCTGTCCCGGAAGGAGAGGGCGATGCTGGAGGCGCTGTCCAAGGGCCTCACCAATCGTGAGTTATCGAAGGAGCTGGGCATCACCATCAACACGGTGAAGTTCCATTTGTCGAACCTTTACGACAAGCTCTCGGTCAAAAACAGGGCCCAGGCGATCGCGTTCTATTACGCGTCGCGGATGCCGGTGGATCCCGATCGTATACCCAAATAGACCGAAACTTCGCTTGACTTAATAATGCGTCGTCACCCTTTTGTGCGCAATATTATGACTCTGCGAAAGGCTCTCCCATGTCGTTTCATCCTGTGTCCCAAGCCCCCGGACGCCTCAATCGGTCAGAACTTGCTGTGCCGGGCTCCCAGCCCCAAATGTTCAAAAAAGCTGCAGATTCCGACGTAGATGTCATCTTTTTGGACCTAGAGGACGCCGTGGCGCCCGATGAGAAAGAGCAGGCGCGCAAGAATATCATCAAGGCGCTGAACGAAATCGACTGGGGTAAGAAGAGCATGTCGGTGCGCATCAACGGCCTCGACACGCACTACATGTATCGCGACGTCGTCGACGTGGTGGAGCAGGCGGGCGAGCGGCTCGACCTTATTATGATCCCCAAAGTGGGCACTGCGGCGGACGTCTATGCCGTCGATATGATGGTCACTCAGATCGAAGATGCGAAGGGCTACAAATCCCGCGTCGGGTTCGAGCACATCATCGAAACCGCACTCGGCATGCAGAACATCACCGAGATCGCGGGCGCCTCCCAGCGCAACGAGAGCCTTCATTTCGGGGTGGCCGATTACGCCGCTTCGACACGGGCCCGTACGACGATCATCGGCGGCGTGAATGAGGATTATTCGGTCCTCACCGACCCCGATGCCAACGGCAACCGCGCCACCCACTGGGGTGACATGTGGCACTATGCGCTGGCGCGCATGGTGGTCGCAGCCCGTGCCAATGGACTGCGCCCGATCGACGGGCCGTTTGGTGACTTCCAAGATCCAGACGGCTACAAAGCCGCCGCCTACCGCGCGGCTGTTCTGGGCTGCGAAGGCAAGTGGGCCATCCACCCCAGCCAGATTGCACTGGCCAACGAGGTCATGAGCCCCTCAGACGCCGAAATTGACAAAGCACAGCGCATCCTCGCTGCCATGGCTGAGGCGGAGGCCGCCGGCAAAGGCGCAGTCAGCCTTGACGGTCGTCTGATCGACTATGCCTCCATTCGTCAGGCAGAAGTTCTTGTCGAAAAGGCAAAACAGATTTCCGGTGGGTAAAGCCGGGCACTTTTATCTGGCCGACAACGGATGATAAGGGAGGGGCGAGAAATCGCCCCTCCTTTTTGTCTCCCGCAGGACCCGCCTCATGAAACGTTCCACCATCAACCAGATCATCGCCGATGCTGACGAGATGATCCGACGCCACGGCTTCACGCTGCCGCCTTTTGCGGATTGGGCACCCGAGGAGTTCGCGGCAAAGGCGGCAGAGGCCCCCCATGTGGTAGAGAGCCGTTGCGGCTGGGACATTACGGATTACGGGGCAGGGCGCTTTGACGAGATGGGCCTGTCTCTCTTCACGCTGCGCAATGGCCTTTTGTCTGACCTCACAGCGGGGCGCGGCATGTGCTACGCCGAGAAGCTTCTGATTTCGCGGCAAGATCAGCTGTCGCCGATGCACACGCACGTCATCAAAGCCGAAGACATCATCAATCGAGGCGGAGCGACGCTGGTGGTGGAGCTTTATGGTTCCGACGACGAAGGTGCCTTTGCTGAGGGCCGCGGCGGCTCGGTCATGGTCGACGGGCTCGTGCGCGACTACGGCCCAGGCGAAAAGCTGTCGCTTGCGCCCGGTGAAAGCGTCACGCTGCGTCCCGGCGACTGGCACGCCTTCTGGGGCGAGGGCGGCGATGTGCTGATCGGCGAAGTCTCTACGGTCAATGACGACGAGACCGACAACATTTTCCGCGAACCCATCGGGCGCTTTTCGAACATCGACGAAGACGTGGCGCCGACCCGTCTTCTGGTGAGCGATTACGAAGCCAAACTGGGGTAAGCATCATGCGATTTATGGCAATCGGCGAATGTATGGCCGAACTCGCACCTGCGGTGGCGGCACGCGAATACCGTCTGGGTTTTGCAGGCGACACTTTCAACACCGCTTGGTATCTGCGCCAATTGGCGCCAGAGGTGCCTGTGGCCTTCTTCTCCGGCGTGGGCAGCGACCAGATCAGCGCTGATTTGCGCGGCTTCATGGAAGAGGCAGGCATCGATGCAAGCGCGCTTCTTGAGGTGCCTGACCGGACTCTTGGCCTCTACATGATCTCGCTGGTCGATGGCGAACGCAGCTTTGCCTATTGGCGCGGTCAGTCTGCGGCGCGGTGCCTTGCTGATGATGAAGACGCGCTTGAGGCAGCCGTCGCCGGATCCGACTTCATCTTCTTCTCTGGAATCACGCTGGGCATTCTTGATGCCGCCGCGCGGGGGCGTCTCTTTGCCCGTCTTGGCGCGGCGCGTGCTGCTGGGGCGACGATCGCTTTTGATCCCAATCTGCGGCCCCGCCTTTGGGCGTCTACCGATGAAATGATGCAAGCCATCATGGATGGGGCAGCGGTGAGCGATGTGGTTCTACCATCCTACGAGGATGAGGCTGATTGGTTCGGGGACACCTCCCCAAGCGCCACGACCGATCGTTACGCGGCAGTTGGTGTCTCGACCATCGTCGTGAAAAACGGCGCAGAAGCGGTAGAATACCTTGCCGATGGCGAACGCGGGGAAGTCGCGGTCGAGGCGCTGGCCTCTGTTGTCGACACCACTGCAGCCGGTGACAGCTTTAATGCTGGAGTCTTCGCGGGCCTCGCGAAAGGCGCCGATCTGCCTTCCGCGATCCAGCAAGGCTGTTCGCTTGCGCGCCACGTCGTGCAGGGCAAAGGCGCGCTCGTTTCGCTCTGATCGCTTTGTCGGGCGCCCACAGGCCGCGCTAGTTGCCAATTTCATGAGCATTGCGCTCTTCACTCGGCTGGTAGGTGAGGGCCCAAGGTTGCAGTTGCAGCAATCTTCCCGTTTGGTCGGCCCACGGCAACGATGCCGCGCGCGCTAGCGCTCCGAAGCCCGATGCAGAGCTTCCATCTTCCAAGTCATTCTCTCCACGGCCATACGCCGTCGGGGGCAGCAAGGTGAGACGGATGCCAGACAACCAGGGCTTTACCCGCGAACAGCAAGAATACCTCGCCGGTGTGATCATGAAGCTGGGTCTCCATAAGGCGTTCGCGCCTGCAGGCGGCGCGGGACCCGCCGCACCGAAGGAAGTCTACGGCACGCCGCTTGATGATCTTTGCAAGGAAGAAGCGCGCAAGCACGCTCAGCACCCGCTCGATATCTGGCGCCAGCTGGAGGAGTGGACAGAAAATGACGTGATGGCCGAGGGGCTCGACCAGTTCATGCTTCGTCACCTCGGGTTCTTCAACGTGACGCCGAATTCTCAAGGGTACATGATGCGCCTGCGCGTGCCCGCTTGTCAGCTACGCGCCGATCAGATGCGTGTTCTGGCGTAATGCGCTGAGGATTATGCGGGGGGATATTCCCACGTCACCACGCGCGGGTCGCCACAGCTGCGGGAGATCCAGCCGCGTTCCGTCATCGACCTCATCCAGACAATGGAGACGGTGAACCTTACTGCGCAGGGCACCGGCGCGGATTCCACACGTAACCTCACGGTTACGCCCTCTGCGGGCTTTGATCTCGATGAACTCGTCGACATGCGGCCCCAGGCGCGGCGCCTTTCCATGCGCATCCTGCGCACGCGCGAGCTTCAGGGCATTCCGCGCAAATTCAATATCTCGTTCGACAACGCCGGCCGTCTGAGCTGTTTATCGGACACCAACGACATTGGCTTCCTCGCGACCATCGTGGAGGAGAACCCCGACAGCGTGGAGCCCGGCCTTTGGTGCCGCATCGCGCTTGGCGGGATCACCGGCCACAAGGATTTCGCGCGCGACACCGGCCTCCTGTGCCGCCCGGAGGAGACGGTGGACGTCTCCGAGGCAATGTTGCGTGTGTTCGTCGCGCACGGCGACCGCACGAACCGCAAGAAGGCGCGTCTCAAGTATCTGTTGGAGAAAGAAGGAGTCGCATGGTTCCTCGACCGCGCGCAGAAGAAGTTGGATGAGTTCGGCTCAGGCGTGACGCTCACACGCCTTGATGCGAAGTACGAGCGCCCCCGCACGCCCATCGACCGGTAAGCGCACATCGGCGTTCACCCGCAAAAGCAGTTCGGCATGTCTTATATTGGCGTGGCGCTGGAGCTTGGGCGGTTATCGCCTGACCAGATGCGCGTTTTGGCTGAGGTGGCAGAGACTTACGGGGAAGGCGACATCCGCCTCACAGTTTGGCAAAACCCGATCATCCCCTTCATCAAGAACGAAGATATCGAGGCCGCCTGCGCGCTGATCGAGGTCGCTGGCATGCATGTAAGCGCCTCGGCCTTTGCGGCGGGCGTTGTGGCCTGCACTGGCAAATGGGGATGCAAGCTCGCCGCCGCCTACACCAAGCAGGACGCCTTGGCGCTGACCCGCCATCTCGAGGCACACTTCACGCTCGACCGGCCCATCAACATTCATCTCACCGGCTGCAACAACAGCTGCGCTCAGCACTACATCGGCGATATCGGTCTGATGGGCGCTGCTGCACCCAGCGGCGGCGAGGGCTACCAGATCGTCATCGGCGGCGGCTCAGACCTCGACCAAGGTCTTGCCCGCCCCCTCGTTGGCGCCGTGGCCGCAGAGGACATCAACGCCATCCTCGAACACGTGGTGGGCGAATATCTCAAGCGCCGCGACCCCGGTGCTTCCTTCCTCGAATTCGCACGCAGCCTCAGCGACGCCGATCTTCAAACCCTGCTTCCGCAGCCACTGCAGGCTGCCGCCTGATCTCACCCGGAGATACGCCATGAACGCTCAAACGCCCCTCATCACTGACAGCATCACCGCCGCGATCTCCGCAAAGGAGCCAAGCGTGGACCTTATCGGCGAGGATGCGCCCTTTGATGCTTCGCAGCGCGACTTTCTGAACGGCTTGCTCGCAGGCATTTCAGCGATCGCAGCCGGCGCGCAGCAGGGCGGGGAAGTGCTGACACCGATGCGCGTTCTCTACGGCTCGCAGTCGGGCAATTGCGAGGTTCTATCGAAGGATCTCAAGAAGGCTGGGGCAGGGCACGGGTTTGGCGCCGATGTTAGCGCGCTTGACGACATCACGCCTGCCGATCTGGCCGAGATGCAGCACGTGGCGATCGTCGTCAGCACGTTTGGCGAAGGCGAACCGCCTGACAACGCGGCGAAGTTCTATGCTGCTCTGATGGCAGACGATTGCCCGCCGCTCCCGGCGAGCCTCAACTTCTCCGTCTGTGGGCTCGGCGACACGAGCTATGCGGATTTCAACAAATGCGCCGCTGACATCGACGCGCGCATGGCTGAACTTGGCGCGACGCGAGTGGCCGAGCTCGTCAAATGTGATGTCGACTTCGATGACGACTACGCCGAATGGAAGACTACGCTCTTTGCGTCGGAGTCTTTCGTGTCCGCCGGTGGCACCGCCGCGGCGCCCGTTGTCGATGCCGAACCGCAGGCGATGTTCGACAAGAACCGCCCCTTTATGGCGCAGCTCCTCACCTCAGATCGTCTCAGCGGAGAAGCCAGCGCGAAATGTGTCGATCACATTGCAATCTCTCTCGCGGGTGGCGGCGCTGATTTAGAATATGCCGCTGGTGACGCGCTAGGCGTCTGGCCGCTGAATTGCCCGGATGAGGTGCGTGCGCTTCTTGCGGCAGCGGGGCTGACGGGTAAGGAGATCGTGACTCTGAAGACAGGGCAGAGCACGTTGAAGGCCGCGCTCGCCACACGGCTCGACATCCAAACGGTCACCCCGAAAACGCTTGAGGACTTCGGACTTGAGGCGGCTGAAGGGCAGGTCCTTGAGGTGGTGCAGGCCGCAGAAAACGTGGGCCCTCAACAACTTGCGGACGCGCTGCGCCCGCTGCAACCGCGGCTCTATTCGATTTCCTCCTCCCCCAAAGCCCATCCAGGTGAGGTGCATCTGACCGTGGGCGAGGTGCGCTATGACCTCGACGGGCGCGACTGCAAGGGCGTAGCCTCGACCTATCTGGGCGACCGTCTCGCAGAAGGCGGGATGCTCGGGGTTTACGTCCAAAAGAGTGCCCATTTCCATCCGCCGTCGGACGACACCCAGCCCCTCATCATGATCGGGCCGGGCACCGGCATCGCCCCGTTCCGCGCTTTTTTGGAGGAGCGTGAGGCTCGCGGCGCGACAGGGAAAAACTGGCTCTTCTTCGGCGATCAACACGCGTCATGCGACTACCTCTATCAGGACGAGTTGGAAGGGTGGGCGGCAAAGGATCACGTCGATCTTTCCCTTGCTTGGTCGCGCGACGGTGCGTCGAAGGTCTATGTGCAGACCCTGCTTGAAGAACGTGGCGAGGACGTCTTCGCCTGGCTTGAAGAGGGCGCGGCAATCTACATTTGCGGTGATGCGTCTCGCATGGCTGTTGATGTCGAAAAGGCCCTGCTGCGCATTATTGCAAAGGGATTGAACGCCGACGAAGAGGCGGCTCGGGCCTATCTCGATGGCATGGCGGCTGCCCATCGCTACCAGCGCGATGTGTATTGAACGCAGGCAAACGCCGTTGAGAGCGCTCAAGAATTGAGCAAAGCGCGCACGCGCAACATCTTGCCAAGCTCCTGCGCTTTCCGCCGGACCGTGCCTCGCCTAGCTCACCGGCCATGGGATCAGATCTTTCCATCATCGTCGTCGAGCCAGACCGGGACCGTGCCCTCTAGATCGTCGATAGCCTGAGCGAAGCGGGCTTTGGCCGCATCCAGGCCATCGCCGAGGCGTCTTCACTGCGCAGGCAGATTGCAGCGTTTAATCCGGACGTTGTCCTGATCGACATGGAGAGCCCCTCGCGAGATATGCTCGAGGAAATGGCTTTGGCCTCGGGGCCGCTGGAGCGTCCGGTGGCAATGTTTGTGGATCGCTCCAACGACAAACTGACGAGCGCTGCGATCGAGGCCGGTGTGTCGGCCTATGTGGTCGACGGTCTGCGCCCTGAGAGTGTAAAGCCCGTGATCGATGCCGCCGTTGCGCGGTTCCGGATGTTGCAGCGCATGCGCACCGAGCTTGCCGAGACAAAACGCGCTCTCGAAGAGAGGAAAGTCATCGACCGTGCTAAGGGGATGGTCATGAAGGCGCGTGGGGTGGAAGAGGACGAGGCCTACGCATTGCTGCGCAAGGCCGCCATGGACCAGGGCAAGCGGCTCGCTGATGTGGCGGGGGCCTTGGTGGCGTCGGCAGGACTACTGTCATGACGCCCGAAGCGCTCCGCGTTGGATTTGTGCCGCTGGTGGACGCAGCGCCACTCATTGTTGCGGCTGAGATGGGATTTGCGGACGAGGAGGGGCTGAAGATCGCCCTTGTCTCTCGCGGTCTTGGGCAGCGCTGCGCGATAAGCTGTGTTTTGGCCAGCTTGAGGCCGCGCATATGCTGTCGCCGGTTCCGGTTGCCGGGGCTCTCGGGCTGGGCGGCGGTGGGGCAATGTTCCATGCGCTTTCGGTTCTTTCAGTGAACGGCAATGTCATTGGGATTAGCCCTGAGGTGGCCGCCACTATGCGGGACGCCGGGCACGATTTTGGCTTCAACGACGCGCGCGCGGCCGGTGAGGCGCTGATTGCGGCGCGCGACGGGCTGCGCGTGGGGGTGCCTTTCCCGTTCTCGATGCATGCAGAGCTTGTGTACTACTGGCTTTCCGCCTTGGGATTGCCCGCGCCTCAGGGAATTGATGTGCGCACAGTGCCGCCGCCGCAGATGGCGGAAGCGATCGGTGCAGGCGAGATCGACGCCTTTTGTGTGGGCGAACCTTGGGGGTCGCGGTCGGTAGAGAACGGGGTTGCCGAGCTCCTTTTGCCCGGTACGGCGATCTGGTCGATGGCGCCCGAAAAGGTGCTCGCGGTGCGCTCGGACTGGGCGGATGATAATCGCGAGCTCTCGATGCGGTTGATCCGGGCTGTTTGGCGTGCGGCGCGTTGGCTGGCTGCGCCGGAATCTGTGGGGCTGGCGACCGAGATCCTCAGCAAGCCGCATTATCTCGGGTTGCCGCCCGAGCTGCTGGAGCGGGCCCTGACGGGAAATTTCGTCATCAATGCCCGTGGGGATCGCCGCGACGTGCCAGACTTCGTTGAGTTCCATGCAGGGGCGGTAGGTTTCCCTTGGCGCAGTCAGGCTGAATGGATCGGGCAGCAGCTGGCACAACGCACAGGTCTGGACCGTGACGCGAGCGGGGAGGCGGCGAAAGCCACCTATCGCAGCGACCTTTATCGCGCGGCGCTGGCGGGCGTTGCCCATGATCTGCCCTCGGCCGGCGCGAAGGTTGAGGGGGCAATCGAGACGCCCTTGGCTGTTGGCTCCATGGGCGGGCGCCTGCTTCTGCCCCGCGACCGTTTTTTCGATGGACGCATTTTCGAGCCCTCCGGGGAGTGATGCTCAAACTTTAAGCAACGATATCCGGGTGCATGCTGCAACTGCGAAATAAACGCGTTTTTGCGGCTGTTTTGCTGGTTTGAGGGGAAGGGGCGCCGCATTCTTCTTCTCGAGCAACGGTGCTCACGCACATACGCCCGACTGAACGGGCCTCCCGTTTAAGCAAAGCCGCTACCCGGACCGCATGGCACAGCCATGGGTTTCGAAGCGGCTTTTTTCATGGCGTATCCTCCCGCGCCGCAGACGAAGGAATACTGGACATGATCACAAGGAAAGCCCTCGCCATCGCAGCTTTCGGCCTTATGGCCGCTGGTTCCGCCACGGCGGAATTGCTCGATCTTGAGAAGGACGAACTGACGTTCGGCTTCATCAAACTTACCGATATGGCGCCGCTCGCGGTGGCCTATGAGAACGGATACTTCCTCGACGAAGGCCTGTTCGTGACGCTTGAGGCGCAGGCGAACTGGAAGGTTCTGCTCGACGGTGTCATCGACGGCACGCTTGATGGGGCGCATATGCTGGCTGGTCAGCCGCTTGCAGCCACCATCGGTTACGGCACCGAGGCGCATATCATCACGCCTTTCTCCATGGATTTTAACGGCAACGGCATTACCGTCTCCAACGAGATCTGGGAGCAGATGAAGCCGAACGTGCCGCTCATGGATGACGGTCGGCCTCAGCACCCGATCAGCTCCTCCGCGCTGAAGCCGGTGATTGAGGATTACAACGCGCGCGGGCTACCCTTTAATATGGGCATGGTTTTCCCGGTCTCTACGCACAATTACGAGCTGCGCTATTGGCTGGCCGCAGGCGGGATTGAGCCGGGCTTTTATTCGCCCGAGAACATCTCCGGCCAGATTGGTGCTGAGGCGCTTCTCAGCGTGACGCCTCCCCCGCAGATGCCTGCGACGATGCAAGCGGGCACGATCTATGGCTATGCCGTGGGTGAGCCGTGGAACCAGCAGGCCGTCTTCAAAGGCATCGGTGTGCCGGTCATCACCGACTACCAGATGTGGAAGAATAACCCAGAGAAAGTCTTTGGGATCACCAAGGAATTCGCGGACGAGAACCCGAACACCACGAAGGCCATCGTCAAGGCGCTGATCCGCGCGGCGATCTGGCTCGATGAAAACGACAACGCGAACCGCCACGTAGCGGTGGAGATGCTGAGCCGTCCTGAATACGTGGGTGCGGATTACGATGTCATCGCCAACTCCATGACGGGCTTCTTCGAGTTCGAGAAGGGCGACAAGCGCGACATCCCCGACTTCAACGTGTTCTTCCGCTACAACGCGACCTATCCCTACTACTCGGACGCCATCTGGTACCTGACTCAGATGCGCCGCTGGGGTCAGATCGCCGATACGAAGCCCGATGAGTGGTATTTCGAACTGGCCGAGAGCGTGTATCGCCCGGACATCTATCTCGAAGCCGCGTGTCTGTTGGTGGACGAGGGTCTCGCCAATGAAGCTGACTTTCCCTGGGACAGCGATGGCTTCAAGGAGCCGACGCCTGCGGCCGACATCATCGATGGCATTGGCTACGACGGCAAAGCGCCCAACGCCTACCTTGAAAGCCTGCCGATCGGTCTGAAGTTCGGCCAGACTGTCGTGGGTAACGAAGTCCAAGGCTAAATCGTCTCTGACGGTGGGCGGACGCTGTTTGCCTTCGGCAAAGACGCCCCGCCCACCGTCCCTTCATTCTTTCTCCGCCGCGTGCATCTCGAGGATCCTGAAATGACCGCCATCGACCCAGACTGCTTGACCCCGGAGGCCGCCCGTGAGGCGCGCAAGGAGCGGCTGTTCACCAAGATCAACGCCGCCGATAAGTGGTTTCAGGTGCTGGGCCTTTCCTGGCTTACCCCCGTTCTGAAGGCTGCGGCTGGTGATAACCCCAAGGCACAAGCCGGTGAGATCTGGCGCCTTCTTGGCGTTCCAATGCTCGCCATCCTCGCATTTCTGACGCTCGGGGGCACGCTTGCGCCTACGGTGCAGACCTCGCTTGGCGCTATTCCGGGGCCTTCTCAGGTTTGGGAGCAGGCCATCGCGCTCCACGAGGACGCGCAGGCCAAGGCGGAGAGCCGCGTCAAGTTTGAAGCTCAGGTTGCTTCGCTGAACGAGCGTCGCGTTGAGCAGGGTCGAGAGCCGGTTGAACGGGCCTACACGGGCGCGCCCAGCTACTACCAGCAGATTTGGACCTCCCTTAAGACGGTCTTCTTTGGCTTCCTCATCGCCTCCGCCATCGCCATCCCGCTTGGCATTGCGGCAGGCCTGTCGCCCACGGCGAATGCGGCACTGAACCCGATTATTCAGATCTTCAAGCCGGTCTCGCCCCTCGCGTGGCTGCCCATCGTCACGATGGTCGTCTCGGCCGTCTACGTCACCAATGACGGCCTTTTCGCGAAGTCCTTCCTGAACTCCGCCATCACCGTGACGCTCTGTTCGCTCTGGCCTACGCTCATCAACACGTCGCTCGGGGTGAGCTCCATCGACAAGGACCTCGTGAACGTCTCCAAAGTTCTGAAGATGAACACCTGGACGAAGATCACGAAGCTCGTGCTGCCCTCCGCGCTGCCGCTCATCTTCACCGGTCTGCGACTGTCGCTCGGTGTAGGCTGGATGGTTCTTATCGCGGCCGAAATGCTCGCGCAGAACCCCGGCCTCGGAAAGTTCGTCTGGGATGAATTCCAAAACGGCTCCTCCCAGTCGCTGGCCCGCATCATGGTCGCGGTCTTCACCATCGGCATCATCGGCTTTCTGCTCGACCGCCTGATGTACGCGATCCAGTCGCTCTTCACCTTCTCGAACCATAGGTAAGTCCCATGGCTCTCATTGAACTCGACAATGTCTCAAAGAGCTTCGGCGAAGGCGCGAGCCGCACGGAAGTTCTCAAGGAGATCAACCTGAGCGTGGAGGAGGGCGAGCTCCTCGTTCTCCTCGGCTTCTCCGGCACAGGCAAGACGACGTTGATCAACCTGCTGGCCGGCCTTGAGAAGCCATCGAAGGGGGAGGCGCGCTTTTAAAGGCGCGCCGATCTCCGGGCCCGGGCCTGAGCGCGGGGTGATCTTTCAGAGCTACTCTCTGATGCCCTGGCTCACAGTGAACGGGAATGTGCAGCTCGCGGTAGACGCGATGTTTCCGAAGGCATCGAGGACCGAAAAGGCGGAGAAGGTCTCGAAATACGTGAAAATGGTGGGGCTTGGGCACGCCGCAGGTCGTCGCCCGGCGGAACTTTCGGGCGGGATGCGCCAGCGAGTGAACGTGGCCCGCGCCTTGGCGATGGACCCAGAAGTGCTGTTGCTGGACGAGCCGCTCAGCGCGCTGGACGCTTTGACGCGCGCAAACCTCGCGGATGAGATTGAGGCGATCTGGCAGGCGGACCGCAAGACTTGTGTGCTGATCACCAACGACGTGGACGAAGCCATCGTCCTCGCCGACCGCATCATCGCGCTGAACCCTGATGGGAAGCTGGGCGAGGAATTCAAAGTCGATATCCCACGCCCGCGCGAACGCATGGCGATGAACACGCACGAAGGCTTCAAGAAGCTGCGCGCGGACGTCACCAAGTACCTGATGGACGTGGGCATCGCCTCGAAGGTTGAAGGCACCAAACAGCTGCCGGATGTGACCCCGATCCACGGCGTGCCAAGTGCTGTCGCTAAGGCGCAGGAAGGTATGATCGAGAACCGGTTCCTCGATTTCTCACAACTCCACAAAGTGTATCCGGCGCCCAAGGAACCGCTGACCGTCGTCGAGGACTTCGATCTCAAGATCAACAAGGGGGAGTTCATCTCTCTTATCGGGCATTCTGGCTGCGGTAAGTCGACCGTTTTGACAATGGCGGCAGGGCTCAACGAGATCTCCAAGGGCGCGATCAAGCTTGATGGCCGTCACGTTGAAGGGGCTGATCCCGAGCGCGCGGTGGTTTTCCAAGCGCCGTCGCTCTTCCCGTGGCTTTCTGCCAAAGAGAACGTCGCGATCGGCGCAGACCGCGTCTACCCCAAGGCCTCGCAAGCGGAGCGGCAGGACGTCGTCGAATACTACCTTGAACGGGTGGGGTTGGCTGATGCGATGGATAAGCCTGCGTCGTCCCTTTCCAACGGCATGCAGCAGCGCGTGGGCATCGCACAGGCCTTTGCGCTCTCGCCCAAGCTCCTGCTTCTGGATGAGCCTTTCGGGATGCTCGACAGCCTCACCCGGTGGGAACTGCAAGAAGTTCTGATGGAGGTGTGGTCCCGCACCAAGGTGACCGCGATCTGTGTAACGCATGACGTCGACGAAGCGATCCTTCTGGCCGACCGCGTTGTGATGATGACGAATGGGCCACAGGCCACCATCGGCAAGATCACCAATGTCGATCTGCCACGACCGCGGACGCGTAAGGCGCTGCTCGAGCACCCGGATTACTACAAATACCGGCAGGAAGTGCTCGATTTCCTTGAGGAATACGAGCACGGCGCGAAACCCAAGTCCAAAGCGAAGCCTGCTGAGGCGATTGCGGCTGAGTGATGGAACGCCTTGTCGTCATAGGCGCGGGCATGGCTGCCGGTCGGCTGCTCGAACATCTGGGGAGCGCGGATTTCGACATTACGCTCTTCAATGCCGAGCCGCGCGGGACCTACAATCGCCTGATGCTCTCTCCCGTTCTGGCGGGAGAGAAGACCTATGGTGAGATCATCACCCATGACGATGCCTGGTACGGCGCGCGGGGGATCACCACGCGCCTTGGGGAGCGCGTGGAGCTCATTGATCGCGACGCACGCGTGGTTCACGGCGCGAAGGGGCCAGTGGCCTATGACAAGCTCGTTATCGCGACAGGCTCTGACCCGTTCATGATCCCGCTGCCTGGCCATGACCTTGCCGGCGTTATCGCATACCGCGACCTCGAGGATACAAAGTGTATGATGTCGCTCAAGCCCGGGTCCCGCGCGGTGGTGATCGGGGGTGGGCTGCTTGGGCTTGAGGCAGCAGCGGGTATGGCCGCTCGCGGTGTCCAGGTGACGGTCGTGCATCTCATGGGCCACTTAATGGAGCGGCAGCTTGATCCCGAGGCTGCTGGGCTCCTACAGGCGTTTCTTGAGGCGAAGGGGATCGAGGTTCTCAGTGAAGCGCATTCTGAGGCGATCCTTGGCGACGGGCAGGTCGAGGCGCTGCGCCTGAAGGACGGGCGTGAGCTGCCCTGCGATCTGTTGGTCATGGCGGTGGGCATTCGTCCCTCTGTCGCCGTGGCGCAGGCCGCTGAGCTCGATGTGGCGCGCGGTCTTGTGGTCGACGATCACATGCGGACCTCTGATCCGGCCATCTTCGGCCTGGGGGAGTGCGTGGAGCATCACGGACAGCTCTTTGGCCTTGTGGCGCCGCTTTACGAACAAGCCGCGGTTCTGGCAAATGTGCTGCGGGGCGGTACAGCGACCTTCGCGCCGAAGCCGCTATCGACCAAGCTGAAGGTCACGGGATGCGATCTCTTTTCAGCGGGGGATTTTGCGGAGGGCGAGGGCAGACAGAACCTGCTACTGCGCGACCCGAGCGCCCAGGTTTACAAGCGGCTCATCCTCGAACAAGGCCGCCTCATCGGCGCAGTTCTCTACGGTGAGACGACAGACAGCAGTTGGTACTTCGACCTGATCGAAAGCGGTGAGGATGTCACGGCGCTTCGCGATACCCTCCTCTTTGGTCCGGGTTATGAGAGCACCGAGCTCTCCCGTTGTTCGTTGGCGGCATGATGGACGGATCAGGCCTCCCTACGACACGGTCCACCTGTCCTTATTGTGGGGTGGGGTGCGGCGTGTTGCTAACCCCAGATGGCAATGGCGGGCTGCTCGTCAAAGGTGACCCTGGCCACCCAGCGAACTTCGGCAAGCTTTGCTCCAAAGGGTCTGCGCTGGGCGAAACTGTGGGAGAAGAGGTGAACCGCGGCTACCGCCTTCGCACCCCGCTGGTCGACGGAAAGCCTGCGAGCTGGGACGACGCGCTGCAAACCGTAGCGGACAAGTTCCGCGCCGCGCAGCAGGAATACGGCCCCGATGCCTGCGCCTTCTATGTCTCCGGTCAGCTCCTGACCGAGGATTACTACGTCGCCAACAAGCTCATCAAAGGCTTCATCGGTACGGCGAACATAGACACGAATTCGCGCCTGTGCATGGCCTCGACGGTGGCGGGCCATAAGAGGGCCTTTGGGACCGATACAGTGCCCGGAACTTATGAGGACCTTGATGAGGCAGACCTCATTGTGCTCGTGGGCTCGAACCTCGCGTGGTGCCATCCCGTGCTTTTCCAGCGGGTGCTGGCCGCGCGTGAAAAGCGCGGAGCGCGGATTATCGTCGTAGATCCGAGGCGCACCGCGTCCTGCGATGCTGCTGATCTGCACCTCAAGCTGGTGCTGGGCAGCGACGTGGCGCTTTTCAACGATCTGTTGGCTCGCATTGAGGACGCAGGCGCGGTCGACGCCGACTATATCGCACAGACCGATGGGATCGCTGAAGCGATGGCCGCGGCGCGGGAGAACAACCCTACTGAGACGGGTCTGACCTCTGAGGAGCTGGATGCGTTTGCTGCCGAGTGGATTGGGACCGAGAAGGTCGTCACGGTCTTCTCCCAAGGGGTGAACCAGTCGACGTCGGGCGCTGACAAGGTGAACGCCATTCTGAATTGCCACCTCGCCACAGGTCGCATCGGCCGCCCTGGCTTGGGTCCGCTTTCTGTCACTGGTCAGCCCAACGCCATGGGCGGGCGCGAGGTCGGCGGCTTGGCCAATATGCTGGCCTGTCACCTCGACCTTGAAAACGCGGATCACCGCGCGGCAGTAAAGACGTTCTGGGATGCACCAGAGATGCCTGAGGCCGCGGGTCTCAAAGCCGTGGACATGTTTCGCGCCGTGGGCGCGGGCAAGATCAAAGCCCTCTGGATCATTCATACGAACCCAGCCGTTTCAATGCCCGAGGCCGATGCCGTGCGCGAAGCCATCGCGGGGTGCGATTTTGTGGCCGTCAGCGACGTGACAGGCCGCACCGATACGGCGCGCTTGGCCGATGTCTTGCTACCCGCCGCCGCCTGGGCAGAGAAAGACGGCACGGTCACCAATTCGGATCGCACCATTTCGCGGCAACGCGCGGTGCTGCCGTCATTCGCCGGCGCGCGCGCGGATTGGGACATCCTCGCTGAGGTGGGCCGCCGGATGGGCTGGAAGGACGTTTTCAACTACCAGCACCCCGCGGAGATTTTCCGTGAGCACGCCGCACTCTCAGGCATTGCTGGCCAGATGGGGCGCGACTTCGATATCTCGGGCCTCGCCGAGCTTTCCCGCGATGAATATGGGGCCCTCAAGCCGCTGCGATGGCCTGTGAGCGCCACCCGGCAGGGCGGGCGTTTCTTCAGCGAGGGCGACTTTTTCCACGCGACCGGCAAAGTGAAGTTGGTGCCGGTGCGTTGGCGGCCCCCGGCGGCCAAAACCGGTCCGCGGTATCCGTTTCGCTTCAATACGGGCTGCCTCCGCGACCAGTGGCATACGATGACGCGCACGGCGCTGTCGGCGCGCCTGTCGTCTCACCTAGCCGAGCCATTCCTCGATATTCATCCCGACGATGCGCGTTCACTAGGCCTCGCGCCTGCGGATCTGGTGAGTGTCAAAAGTCCTCAGGGCAGCGCGATCTTGCGGTCGCGGATCACGGATGATGTCACGACTGGACAGGTCTTTGCGCCAATGCATTGGACTGGGGAAACGGCGCCGTCTGCGCGGATTGATGCGCTTGTGGCGGGTTCGGTGGACCCAGTTTCAGGGCAGCCCGAAAGCAAGGCTGCTGTGGTCGATGTGAGGAAGTTCGAGGCCGCGTGGTACGGCTTTGCCGTCTCTCTCTAGGCGCCAGAAGCGCGGGCTGACTACTGGGCGCTCGCCAAAACGCAAACGGGCTACCGGATGGAGCTCGCAGGGGCGAAAGAGCCTGCAGATTGGGAGGCTGAAGCACGCCGCCTCTTTGATTTGCCCGCCGCTGAAGTCACGAGCTTTACCGACACGATCGGCGGCATCGCGCGCTTTGCCTTTCACAGCGGTGGACGGCTTTTGGCTGCGATCTTTGTGGCGCGTGAACCTGTCGCCGTCATGCGCGACTACCTCGCCACGCGACCGGGGGAGGCGGCTTCAGGTGTACTACTGAGGCGCACACCGACGGATGTGCCCGACCCCGGGCCCACGGTGTGTTCGTGCTTCAACGTCGGGGTGAACACCATCGCGCGCGCGATCGAAGAGCAAGGCCTAGCAGATGTCGATGACGTCGGCGCCGCGTTGAGAGCAGGTACGAACTGCGGATCGTGCAGGCCAGAGATCAAGGCGCTCTTGGCCGCGTTGCGCCACAAGCAAGCCGCCGAATAGGAGACCGCGCAATGAAATCTTTCCCCATGTTCATCAAGACGACGGGGCGCCGCGTCATCATTGTGGGCGGCGGCGAACAGGCAGCACAAAAAGCGCGTCTCATGCTCAAGACGGACGCGCGGACCGTGTTCGCGGCTCCTGAGCTCGAGGACGAAATCGCAGGCCTCGTGGAGGAGGGACGGGCCGAGCAATACCGCGGCCCTCTCACGCCCGGCTTCTTTCAAGGCGCAGCCATGGTGTTTGTGGCATCGGGCTGCTTTGGCGTGGATATCTGCGCGCATGGTTTGGCCAAAGAAGCGCATTGCGCGGTGAACGTGGTGGATCAGCCCGCCCTTTGCGACATGACCACGCCGTCGCTCGTCGATCGTGATCCCGTGGTGATTGCAAGCGGCACGGAAGGCACAGCACCCGTGCTCGCCCGCCAGATCAAGACGCGCATGGAAGAAGAACTGCCTCAATCATTGGGAGGTCTCGCTGCACTCGCAGGGCGTCTGCGGGGAGCGGTCTCTGCCAAAGTGAAGCGATCTGACAGACGTGCTTTCTGGCGTTGGGTTTTTGCCGAGGCTCCCATGCAGATGTGGACGCGGGGCGCTGAGGTGCATGCTGCTCAAGCTATTAAGACGGCCATCGCCGCAGGCGGCGCGCCTGACCGCGCTGATGGCGGGGTTTGCGTCGTGGGCGTGGGCCCGGGTGTCGCCGAGGCGCGAGACCTCATCACCATGCGCGGGGTCCAGCGCCTGCAGGAGGCCGACGTCATCTTCTACGATGCCATGGTCGGGGAAGAAGTTTTGGAACTGGCCCGCCGTGACGCTGAGCGCGTCTTCACCGGGCCCTTTGAGGGGGCCGAGCCATGGCCTGCGCTCGCCGCTCGAATGCTCTCTGAGGCCCGCAAGGGCGCCCGTGTGGTGCAGCTTCAAGCAGGCGAGGTTAGCACAAGAGGCCTGCCTGACGCCGAGATTGTGCCCGGTGTCGCACTGACCGCTGCCCCCGCGGGGCCTTTGAAGAAAGCACTCCCTTAGACGGAATCGTTGCACGAACATCGATTTTCCGCCTCTATGCGAGGAGGGAGAGTGCAATGTTCCGCTTAACGACTTCGGCCGTATGACGACCGGCCCGCTCAAAGTGCGCCGGTTTAAATCGGAGACTCCACCTGATCGCAAGTTCAAGGTGGACGACCTTCTTGCCTTTCGGCGGGGCCGTGGCGACCTCGCTTTCTCGATCTTCATCGCTTTGGTCGCGCTCTTTTTCTTTGTCTCGTTCTTCTTTGCCTCCGGGTGGGACGGGCGAAAGCTGCCTGATGAAATGGGCACTTATCTGCTGCGCCAGTTCGGGATCATCGAAGGGGAAGGGCGCCTTGAGCGGCTTGGTCGTATCCTCAAGCAGGGCTGGGTCGCACCGGCGATCTGCATGGCAATTCTCGTGCCAGCAGCGGTGCTGAACCTGCGCAAAAGCCGGATCACGCACAATTGGCGCAGGCGTTTCAAGCAGCCGGTGGAGATGTCCTATGAGGCCTCCAAATGGCTCTCGGCGCTGGAGTTCGTGGGCTGGTTCATTGCCTACACACTGGCTGTGCCGATCTTTGGGTATCTGGTCAGCACGCTCGTCTTTGGAACCGCACTGCCGTGGCGGATGGGCTACCGGGGCTGGCGCTGGTTTAGCATCTGCCTGGCTGCTTCATTTGCGATCGTGCTCCTTTTCCGGACTGGGCTTCAGATCAAAACGCCGGTGAACATCTGGCTTTATTCTCTGCTGCCTGACGGGGCGCGCGGCTTCATGCTGACGTGGTTCTGAGGCAATGGAGGCGTTCTGGACCGGCCTGGATGCGATCGCACAGCCCTCGGTGCTGGTGGCGATCCTGATTGGCTCCATCGGTGGGCTGGCTATCGGAGCAGTCCCCGGCATTGGTCCGGCAATCGCCATCGCGATCCTACTGCCCGCAACGGTCTTCCTCGATGATCTGGTGAGCCTCGTTCTACTTCTCGGCGTCTATGGTTCATCTATGTACGGCGGCGCGATCCCGGCCATTCTGATCAACACGCCCGGCACCCCTGTAAACGCCCTGACGACCTACGACGGGCACGCCATGACCCGGCGGGGCGAGGCGGCGCGAGCGCTCTCGCTGGCCTATTCAGCGAGCTTCGTGGGCGGGTGTTTCTCCATCTGTCTGGCGCTCATCGCGCTCATGATCTTCGGGCCCTATCTGCGCAATCTGGGCGCGCTCTTCGGGCAGCGCGATATCTTTATGGCCGCGGCCCTCGGCGCGGTGCTGCTCATCGTGGCGCACCGACGGACGATGGGGATCGCGACTCTTCTTTTCGCGCTGGGGTTCCTCATTGCCATGGTGGGCCGCCAGAGCATGCGCCAGATCGACCGTTTCACCTTCGGGATCGATTACCTCTATGCGGGCTTCAATCTGATCGTGGTGATCGTGGGTGTCTTTGCTATCTCGCAGGCGCTTTTCCTGCTCACAGGCAAGGACGATGATCCACCCGAGGCGCGCCTTAAAGGCACGCTCTTCCGCGGCTTTGCGGAGCTTTGGCGCCACAAGATCGTGGCGGGCATCTCCGCCTGCTACGGCACCATTATGGGCATCATCCCCGGCGTGGGGGAGTTCGTGGCCCAGTTCTTCAGCTACTCAACGGCACGGGCCCTGTCGAAGGAGCCTGCGCGCTTCGGCCATGGCTCACCTGAGGGCCTCGTGGCCTCGGAAACCGCCAACAACGCTGTCCCCGCCGCCGCTATGATCCCGCTTCTCGCGCTGGGCGTGCCGGGGGAGGCGCTGACAGCGATGATGATGGTCGTCTTCTTCGATGCTGGCATCAAACCGGGGCCCGATATTTTCGAGAACAACCCTGATTTCCTCTTCTCGCTCTTCATCGCGCTCCTGATCATCAACGTGATCGTGGTGATCGCGCTGCTCTTCTCCACGCGCTGGATCGCCAAGATCATCTACATCCCGAACCGGCTGCTCGGCTGTTTCATCCTGCTCCTTAGCTTCGTGGGCGTCTTCTCCATCCGCAATTCCTTCACGGACTGCATGTTTGCGGTGGGCTTTGGCTATCTAGGCTACATCCTGCGCCGCCTCGATTGGCCGCTTGTGCCCATCGTGCTTGGCCTCGTGCTGGGCTCGATCATGATCGAGAAACTTTCCGCAGGGTCCAGCCAGATCAAGACTGTCTTCGACCTCGTAAATCGGCCCGTCTCGGGCACGCTCTTCGCGGTGATCTGCCTCGTGTTAATCGCCACGCTTGTCTCGGCGCTTAGACGCCGCAACACTCTTCAACCATAATCACAGGGAGAAAATGATGAAGAAGCTACTCTTGGGAACCGCGCTGGCGCTTTCCGGTTCGCTGGCGATGGCCGATGGCCATGCCTATCCATCTGGTCCGGTGCAGATGATCGTGCCGTGGCCTCCAGGCGACTTTGAAGACATCCTTACGCGCATGATTGCCGCCGACATGGCCGAGGCCACGGGGCAGGCGGTGAGCGTCGTGAACCGCCCCGGTGGCGGCGACGGCCCGTTCCCGGGCGCGCTTGAGGTGCTGGAAGCGCCTGCGGATGGCTCCGTTGTGGGCTCCTTCGTGATCGGCGTGCCGATTGTCGGCCCAAAGATTGACATCGGCATCGAAGAGGACAGCTTTGTGCCCGTGGGCATCTTCCTCACGTATCCCTTCGTGCTCGCCGCAGCGGGTGACGCGCCCTACAGCAACATGGCGGAGCTCGCCGCACACGCTCAGGACAACGATGTGGTCCTTGGCCACTTCGGTGCGGGCCTGACGCCGACGAAGGTCAGCTTCGTGGCGGCTCAAGAGATGGGCTTTGAATTCGCCGACGAGAGCGCGTTCGACCTTCTCGATTGCAACACGCTGAGCTCCGGCGATGCTGACGTCATCAATACGACGCTCGCGCTCATCGAGCCCTGCCTCGACGAGGTGAACGTTCTGGCCAATATCGGCAACGAGCCTATCGCCAAGCTCGACGGTGTCGGCACGTTGGCGTCTCAGGCTGGCATCGACAGCCTGGAGCTCTGGAACGGCCTGTTTGTCACCAAAGGCACGCCGCAAAACGTCATTGATACGATCGCTGAGATCGCTGAGAAGACGATGACGAGCGACGAGGCTCAGGCTCTGATGGCCGAGACCGGTGCCAAGGTCTACTGGCAAGGTCAGGCCGAAGCAGAGGCTCGCATCGCTACGGACCGCGCAACCGACGCCAAGTTCAACGACATGCTGAACTAAGACAGGAGGGGGCCGGTTCCGCCGGCCCCAACCGCTATGACTGATATCATCCGTACCCGCGCCATGTTCTGTGATCTGCTGAACCTGCCACGCGGGAAGTACGTGCCACCGTCGCTGGCGGCTGGGGGCAAGATCGGCTTCGCGCGGGGCGTCTTTGGGACGACTTTTGACCGCGACCTTATCCCAGTGCCGGGTGCCGGGCTCTTTGATGGGCTGCCGGATATGGAACTCGTGCTCGATGAAGAACGTCGGACGAGCTGGCAGGCCGGTACTGAGGTCGCGCTTGGCGATCTTTACGCGGATGGTGACCCCTTTGGTCTTTGCCCACGAGGGGCGCTGAAGCGCGCTGTGGCCGCGTGGGAAGCCCATGGTTTGAAGCCCATGGTGGGACTTGAGACCGAAGCGTACCTTTTCCAACGCGATGAAGACGGGGTCTGGCGCCCCTACGATACGCCCGGTGCTTTCGTCTACGGCTGCGGGACGCTGAATGACCCACGCGGCGTAATGGACGAGATCTGGGAGACCGCATATCGCGCGGGCCTTCCCCTTGAGAGCCAGAATGCAGAATACGATAACGGACAGTTCGAGCTTACCCTCGGCTTCACAGACGCCCTGAAGGCCTGCGACGATGCCTTCCTCTTCCGCACGATGGCACGCGAAGTTGCCGCAAAGCACGGTATGCTCCTGACGTATATGGCGAAGCCAATCCCTGAGAGGGGCGGCTCCGGTCTCCACGTGAACTTCTCGATGGCAGACGAGGCGGGCCTGAATGTCATCGGGCCAGACGGACGGCTCTCGAAAACGGCACAGCACTGCATCGCTGGCCTTATGCGGCACCATGAGAGCCTCGCAGGGCTGCTCGCGATGACGATCAATTCCTACGACCGGCTGACGGCTGCTTCGATGTCGGGCTATTGGGCCAATTGGGCGGATGACCACCGCCTGACGACAATCCGCTCTTCCGTGGCCTCACCTAAATCGGCGCGGCTCGAACATCGCAGCGCCGATTGCGCAACCTCGCCTTACATCGCCGTGGCGGCCGTGCTTCAGGCCGCGTTCCTGGGCCTTGAAGAGGGTCTTGATTGCCCGCCGCCGGAGGATCTCGACGGTCTTGAGAACGTGCGCGCTCAGCGCCATGTGCCGCCGACGCTGGTTCGCGCTATGGACGCTTTGGATAAGGATCCTGTGCTGAGAAACGCAGTAGGAACAGAGCTTTGTGACGCGATCCTCTACCTCAAGCGGGACGAGGCGAAGCGTCTCGACGGCAAAAGCGTGGGCGAGGTTCGCGACTACTATTTGCCGTTCGTGTGAGGCTCAGGCTGGTGTGATCCGCACTGGCAGACGTTTGATGCCGCCCATGAAGTTGGATCGTACGAAGGCATGATCGCCCACTTGCTCGATGCGCGAGATGCGCCGCGCCAGTTCCTGAAAGAGGATGCGCACCTCTAGCCGTGCGAGCCACATTCCGAGACACATGTGGGGGCCGCCTTGGCCAAAGCTCACGTGGTTCGCCGGCCGGTCCAGCCGAACCCGGAAAGGATCGTCGAACGCGGCTTCGTCACGGTTGCCCGATGCGAACCACAGAAGCACTTTCTCTCCTTCGCGTATCTTCTTGCTATGAAAAGAAAAATCTTCAGTCGCTGTGCGGCGGAAATAGCTCGCGGGGGAGGCCCATCGGATAATCTCGTCGGCCGCCGTTTCCCATACATCGCCGCGCATCTGCTCCAGCAGCTCTGGCTGGTGACACATGGCCTGAATACCTGCGGCGATGGAATAGCGCGTTGTGTCGTTACCCGCAGCTACGAGGAGGCAGAAGAAGTTCTGAAACTCCCTCTCGGGCATGACATTGCCCTCTTTGTCGGGCTGCAGGATCATGTGCAGCACGCCATCTGTATCCCCAGCCTCTGCCTTCTTTTGCATGAGCTCGCGGGCATAGACGTAAAGCTCCGCCCCCGCAGGCGAATTGAACGGCATCAGTCGGAATTCGTCCGTATCCATCTGGTCCGCCACGAAATCCGTGAAGTCCGGATCGGTATTGGCCATCAGCGCGTCGCCCTTTTCTACGAGCCACGGCAGGTCTTCCTCGGGCGTGCCGATGATGGTGCCGAGCATGCGCATGGGCAGCTCTCGGGCGATGAGGCGCGTGGCATCGAATTCGCGGGTATCAAGCGCCCGGTCGAGGATATCATTCACGATGTCTCGGATTTGCGCATCAAAGCCCGCCACCGCCCCGCGGGAGAACGCGCGGCTCACCTTCTTGCGGTTCTGTGAATGCTCCGGCGGGTCAGTTTCCTGGAAAGTGCGACGGGCGAGGTATTCCTCCTCCGTCTGGTCTTCCATCCGGATGCCTTTGGCTGAGCTTAGGCGTTTGAACTGAAGATTAAGCTCGAGAATATCGGCATGGCGTGTGACAGACCAGAAATCCTCGCCGCCCTCATAGGTCGTCCAGTGCATCGGGTCGTCGCGTCTGAGACGTGCGAACGTGTTGTGCGGCGCACCGTCCACAAAAGCGTCGTGAGAGCTGAGATCCGCGTGACCGTCGTCGGTGGGGGTCCAAATCGTCATCAGGGCCATCCTTCCTCGACCGATCATGGGCGGCTCAAGGGACAGGTTCAAGCATATCATTGCATTTGCATCGATCCCGCGTAGGGTCAGATCATGCGCATTGCGATCCTCATGGCCAACACAGACGAAAGCGCGTTTGCAGACCGCCATCCCAAGGATAGCGAGAAGTTCCGCGCGCTGATGTCGCTCGCGCGGCCAGAGTGGGACTATCCGGTTTGGTCCGTGAAGGATGCGGAGTTTCCCAACCTCGATGATTTTGACGGCGCGCTCATCACCGGATCGCCTGCCTCGGTGAATGAAGAGATGTGGTGGATGATCCGGCTCGAAGGGCTCGTGCGGGAGGTCTACCATGGCGGGAAACCCCTCTATGGGGCGTGCTTCGGGCATCAGATCATCGCGAAGGCCTTCGGTGGCGTGGTGGGCGATAATCCGACAGGATGGGTCAAGGGTGTGGTGACGCCGGAGGGGGCATTGCCGGGCTACGCGTCTCACACCGAGCAGGTGTTGGAGCTGCCGTCTGGTATGGATCCCATTGCCAGTGCTCCCGGCTGCGATATTGCGGGCTTCCGGGTCGGGAACAAGATTGAGACCACACAGTATCACCCTGAAATGACGCCAGAATTCTTCTCAGCGCTGCTTGACGAATATGGGCCTGCGCTACCTAAGGAGGTCGTTGAGACGGCGCGCGCCTCGATGGCGATCACGCCGGATCAGGCGGCCTGGGCCGAACAGATCGCACAGTTCTTTCAAAGCTATGCGAAAGACACCGAAACCGATCCGAAGGCGCCGTAGTCTGCCTCGATCAAGGTGCCCGGCGGGCATTCGACCGGGCGGATAAAGCTGCCTGACAGGATGATGTGTCCCGGTTCAATGGCTTGGCCGTATTGAGCCATACGGCGTGCGAGCCAAACGACACTTTCCGCCGGATCGTTCAAAACCCCTGCACCCAGCCCGGTTTCTTCCACAGTCCCATCGCGGCTGACAATGGCGCCCACCCAGCGCAGATCTTGGGCAGGGGCCGGCGCGCCCAAAACAAAGCCGCCGTTTGCAGCATTGTCTGAGATCGTGTCATGGACGGTTCGGATATGTCCTTCAGCGTCCTTGCGGATGATGCGCGTGTCGAGGATTTCGAGCGACGGACACACATAATCCGTCGCGGCAAGAACATCCTCGCGGGTGACGTCCCCGGAGAGGGCGTCCTTCATAACAAAAGTGATCTCGGCCTCGACGCGCGGTTGGATGAAACGCCCGGCGGGCACGGTGCTGCCATTCGCGAAATCCATATCATCGAAAAGGATGCCGCTGTCGGGGATGTCGATGCCGAGCGCCTCCTGCATCGCGCGGCTGGTGAGGCCGATCTTCCACCCGACGACGCGGCGGCCTTCGGCGATTTTTGCAGCCATCAGGCGGCTTTGCACCGCGTAGGCGTCGTCCATCTCCATAGCATAGCGGCGCGACAGAAGAGGGATCTGGGTCCCTGTCTTCTCCGCTGTCAGCAGCTCGCGAGCGGCGGCGTAGTGTTCCTCCGGGGTCATTCGTCTATCACGCCGTTGCGGAGGGTGCCGATGCCTTCGATTGTGACTTCAACGGTGTCGCCCGGTTTCAGGAATTGCGGTGGATCAAGGCGCGCGCCCGCACCCGTTGGCGTGCCGGTGACGATAATGTCGCCGGGCTGAAGCGTCATGAATGTGGAGATGTAGGCGATCTGCTTGCGGATCGGAAACATCATCCGCGAAAGCTCATCTTCTTGGCGCAGCCCTCCGTTCACATGGGTGGTGATGCGCGCCTCGTCGATCTGTTTTGGATCGGTGAAGGGCACGAGCCACGGGCCCATAGCAGCGGAGCGATCCCAGTTCTTGCCTTGAGTGACATTGAACTTTGCGTGCCGCACCCAATCCCGAATTGTACCTTCGTTACATAGGGTTAGAGCGCATATATGATCATAAGCGTCGGCCTCAGTGATGCGTCGGCCAGATTTGCCGATGACGATCGCCATCTCGCCTTCGTAGTCGAGCTTGTGGCTCTCCGGTGGCCGCACAAGCGGTTGTTCGTGCCCCGTGAACCCGCTCACGAAGCGAGGGAACAGTGACATGTATTGCGGCTGGTCAGAGCCGTCCTTGTACTCCGCGTTGCGGTTCGGAAAGTTCACGCCAACACACAGGATGCGCCGGGCGTTCGGAAGCGGTGGGAGATATGTGAAATCACGGTGGCTGACGTGGAAGCCCCTCGCGGCTTCTTCCAGCTCCTCAAACCCACCGCGGGCGATGACGTCATAAAGGGACGGGCAGCGCTGGAAGTGGGTCTTGAGATTTATGGCGCCGTCGTCGGTGATCGCACCATAAAACTCGTCTCCGTCAGCTATATAGGTGGCGAATTTCATTCTGTGAGCTCCTGAATGACGGCGGGTGCCATCATGACATCTGCGCGTGTGCAGTCGAACTGGCCGACGGTGAAACGGATGACCTTACGGCCGCGGAATGAGCCCTGGGTGACATAGATCCGGCCGTCGTCATTGATGCGGTCCACGAGCTGCTGTTGCGCTGCGTCGTCGCCCGGTGCGCGGAAAGTGAAGAGTGAGAGCTGTGGCTCGGTGACGATCTCGTAGCCGGCTGCGCGCAGGGCTTCGCAGGCTTCTCCGGCCCAGATCACATGGTTTCGAATGCGTGAGCGAAGAGACTCAAGTCCATAGGATCGCAGGAGAAACCAAAGCTTCAGCGCACGGAAGCGGCGCCCAAGGGGGATTGTCCATTCGCTGTAGTTCGTGACCTCTTGCGAGGTCTTTAGATACTCCGGTTCGATCTTCAGGGTGTTGAGCTGGGCCGTAGGGTCGCGCAGGAATTGGACGGAGCAATCGAACTGTGCGCCCAGCCATTTGTGCGGGTTGAAGACGATGGAATCGTAGCGCTCGGCGCCTCGCCAGATGGGATCGCGCAGGTCTTCGCAGATCATCGCTGCGCCAGCCCAGGCGGCATCTAGATGGGTGTAGAGGTCCTCTTTGGCCGCGATGTCGGCCACCGCGTTCAAATTATCGCAGGCGCCGATGCCGGTGCCGCCGGTGATGGCGATGATGCCTGCGGGCACGTGGCCTGCCGCGCGATCGGCATCGATGGCGCTTTGCAACGCGTCCGCGCGCATCGCGAAGGTGGGGCCCTCTGTCGGGATCTTCACGAGGTTCTCTTGCCCAATGCCTGCGACCCAGCAGGCCCGGTCGATGGAGCTGTGGCACTCCTGCGAGCAGTAGATGCGCAGATTGCCTTTGGCGTTCAGCCCGTCGCGGTTGCCTGTGAAGCCGGTTGCCCGTTCGCGCATGGTCAGCACGGCCGAAAGCGTAGCCGACGACGCGCTGTCCTGGATGACGCCCGTCATACCCGGTAGCCCGAGTGCTTGGGCCAGCCAGTCGATCATCTTGCCCTCAAGCTCCGTCGCGGCGGGGGAGGTTTGCCAGAGCATGCATTGCGCAGCGATTGTGGTGACGAGGAACTCCGCAAGCATCGACGGTGGGGCTGCATTGGCGGGGAAGTAAGCAAAGAAGCGGGGGTGCTGCCAATGGGTGATGCCCGGCATGATGATCTGCTCGAAATCATCAAGCAGTTGCTCCATCGGCTGGCCTGTCTCAGGGGCGATAAGGCCGATCTGCGCCGCGATTTCTCCCGGCGCGGTCTGGGCGCGGACGGGCCGGTCACGGAGAGTGCGGTGATACTCGGCTGCCCAGGCGCTGATCTTCGCGCCCCAGCCTTCAAACTCAGACCATTCCATTAGGGGGCCACGATTGGAGTTGCATTGAGCGTCGCCTCGCGTGCGTCGACACCGGTGTAGAGTGAACCCTCCTGAAACCAGCTCTCCGGCGCAGGCGCACCCCACAGGGTCTGCCGCTGAGGGTCTTTGAGATCCCATTTTAGGGGCTCGTGATCGGGATCGACGGTTTGATAATCGGAGCAATATATCTCGATCCGGTGGCCGTCCGGGTCGCGGATGTAGAGGAAGAATGCGTTGGAGATGCCGTGCCGCCCGGGCCCACGCTCGATCTTGTCGACATGGCCGGTCGTGGCCATGAGGTCGAGCAGGTCGATGATGTTGAGCGGCGTCGGCACCCAGAAGGCCGCGTGATGCATGCGCGGCCCCGTGCCATTTGTGAAGGCCATGTCATGCACGCCGCCTTTGCGATGCATCCATGCGGCCCAAAGCCTGCCTGAAGCCTCATCCTCGGTGTATTCGGTCGTGCGGAAGCCGATAGAGTTCCAGAACGCGACAGAGGCATCCACGTCGGGCGAGAAGCAATTGAAGTGGTCGATGCGGAGCGGTTTCACCCCGCGGTAGAGCGCGTATTTCTGGTGGATGGGCTCTAGGCGATCCATCTTGTGATAGAACTCGATCGGGATGCCAATGTTGTCGTGAGTGAGCAGCGTGCGCCCCTGATAGGGCCGCTCCACCCAATCCACGCGATGCCCAAGCGCTGAGAAATGCGCGTGCGCTTGGTCGAGGTCTTCCTCGGAGAACACTTTGAAGCCCATGACGTCGACCGTGCCGGGCGCACCTTTCTGCAGCGTTATGCAGTGGTGGCCACGTTCTTCCATGGCGCGCAGCCAAACGTGCTCCGCATCTTCGTCTGTGACCTGAAGGCCGAGCGTCTCGGCGTAGAAGGCTTTCGAGGCCGCAAGGTCGCCCACGTTCAGCGTCACATGGCTCAGGCGCACGGTGTTGAAGGCGGGGGCGAGAACGGGTGCGGGTACTGGCATCAGGAGGCCCCTAGTTTAGTGATTTTGTGCTGACCGGTCGCAAAGCCCACGTGCTTTTGCTCCATGTAAAACTCAAAACTCCAATCCCCGCCATCGCGGCCGATGCCGGAGGCTTTGACGCCGCCGAAAGGGGTGGGCAGGTGCCGCACGTTCTCTGAGTTTACCCAGATCATCCCGGCCTCGAGCTTGTCGGTAAAACGCAGCGCGCGGGTGAGGTCGTTTGTCCAGACATAGCCGGTGAGGCCGTAGGAGGTGTCATTGGCGATCTGGAGCGCTTCTTCTTCGGTGGAGAAGGGGATCGAGGTCAGGACTGGTCCGAAAATCTCCTCCCGCGCGATGGTCATGTCGTTGTTGGCGCCGGTGAAGAGGGTCGGGCGCACGAAGTAGCCCGGGCTCTCAGAGGTGCCGCCCGCAGCGATTGTGGCGCCCTCGGCGGTGGCCTTGGCGAAGTACGAGGTGACCTTGTCGAAGTGTTCCTGCGAGATCAGGGGGCCAATTTCGGTCTTGGGGTCGAGAGGGTGGCCCACGCGAATGTTGTTCACGCGCTCTACAAGCCTGCGTTCGAATTCCTCGCGGATGCTGTCCTGCACGAGGAGACGCGAGGAGGAGGTGCAGCGTTCCCCGTTGATCGAATAGATCATGAAGATCACCGCATCGAGTGCGCGGTCGAGATCGGCGTCATCAAAGACGATGACGGGGTTTTTCCCGCCGAGCTCCAGGTGCATCCGCTTAAGCGTGTCTGCACCTTGCTTGGTGATGATGGACCCGGTGCGGCTTTCGCCGACAAAAGCGATGGCGCGGATCTTCGGGTGCTCCGTCAACGCGCGGCCGGCTTCTTCGCCGAAGCCGTTCACTGTGTTGAGGACGCCGGGCGGTAGCCCCGCTTCTTCAGCGATCTCCACCAACAGGCGCGCGGTCAGGGGAGAGTTCTCCGCCGGTTTGTGGACCACTGTGCAGCCCGCCGCGAGCGCTGGCGCGATCTTCCAGGTCGAGAGCATGAAAGGCGTGTTCCAAGGCGTGATGACGCCCACGGGGCCGATCGGCACGCGCGTTGTGATGTTCATGAGCGTGGGCGAGCGCAAGTGCTGGCCGTCGCGCGCGCTTGTCACTTGATCTGCGAAGTAGCGAAAGTTCTCGGCACCCCGCAGCGCGGCCTTGGACATGAACTTGAAGGCCTGACCTGTGTCATAGCACTCGAGCAGGGCGATTTCCTCAGCCCGCGCTTCGATCCCTTCCGCGATCCGGATCAGGATGGCGCGGCGTTCTTTTGCGGGCATGTCTCGCCAGGCGGGAAAGGCTGCGTGGGCAGCATCGGCTGCTTTGTTGATATCGGCAGCCGTTCCGCATGCGACCTGGCAGATCTCGCTCTCATCAATTGGGGTGAGGGTTGGAAAGGTCTTAGTTCCGCTTTCATCGACGCCCGCGATACGATGCATCACGCCTTTTTCGCGAAACGACGCGAGGTGCTTTTGCAAGCTGCTGAGGTTTTCTTCGAGGCTTGCCATATCAAGTTCCTAGGTGGTCGCGGATTGTGCCGGTTTTCGGCGAAAGATCTGGATCGATGTCACGCATTTCGAGGGAAAGCGCGATGGACCGCTCGGCCATCACCGGGGCCAAGAAAGCTTTGGCCGCGTCAAAGATGATGGCTGTCGCTTCCGCTTTCACTTCGGGCGCGCGCCCGGCGCGCAAGCGCACCGAAATGTCGATGAAGCCGTGCTTGGGATCACCATCTGCAATCGCGACGTGATCAACCCGCACAGCGCGGACGCGGATGCCGGGCATAGGAAAAGTGGGCAACGATGCAGCGGTTCCGCGGATTGCCTCACACAAGGCGCCGATGTCTACGGCATCCTCGAGGTTGCCCGAATAGTCGATCTGAAAATGCGGCACCTTTTCCTCCCACCGGAAGTGTTAACCGGCGGACAGGGTTGGGGCAATCGGGCATCATAGAGGTCGGGCTTAGGCTCAGGACCCATTGATTTCCGCTTATGGGCGAGATTCACGGTTCGAAAACGAGCGGTGACCATGTCTGATCTTTTCTGGCTGACAGATGCGCAGATGGCGCGCCTTGAGCCCTTCTTCCCGAAGTCCCATGGCAAGCCTCGCGTAGATGACAAGCGGGTCTTGAGCGGCATTATCTTCATCAATCGCAATGGGTTACGGTGGCGCGATGCCCCTGATGCTATGGGCCGCATAAGACGCTGTACAACCGTTGGAAACGGTGGAGCGACAAGGGTGTCTTCGCCCGGATGATGGCCGGCCTGGCCGCCGAACACGGCGAAAAGAAGACTGTGATGATCGATGTGAGCCTGCGCAAGCGCCACCGGTTCGAGCGCGCAGGCGCAAGTATCTGAAGGCCCACCGAACAGCGACCAGCATGGGC
>JAKVCO010000016.1 GCA_022448245.1 Paracoccaceae bacterium | reverse complement strand
CAGATGCCCGAAGGTCTTCCTGTCCGCCATCGCCCTCGCAGCTCTCGTAATTTACTGGCTATGAGTCCTGAGCCTAGGGAGCCTTGCCAGGAAGACCATCGCCGCCGCTGTCACTCTCACGCTGATTGCAGCAAGTGCCGCGCAGGCTGACGCCGAGATCACCATCAAGGGCGACGAGCGCTGCATTACCTCGGACGGGTACCGAACCACAGCTACGGCCCGTTTCGCGCTCGTGCCTCCCTGCAAGAACACAACCATAGCTTTTGCATCGATGCGACCCCGATCCGGACCGGCAAAGTGACGCGCAATGTTCAAACGTCGGAGGTATCGCTGGCGGGCATCCCGTTCCGCCCGGGCACGGCTGAGTACTATGGCCCGTCTGGCCGGAACGGCTTTTCGAGGGACAGGAGTTCCGGTTGGCGGGTAGAGGGCATGGGCGGTTTGCTGCGTATGGATCCCCAGAATGCCCATGTCGATGAACGCGGCATGTATCACTATCACGCAGTGCCCTCGGCGCTTGCGGAACAGGGTGGTGCGACACTGACCAGGTACACCGCCGACGGCTTTGAAATTCACTACGCATACGATCGGGCTCAATCCTCCTGGCAGCTGAAATCTGGGAAACGCGCCTCTGGCCCCGGTGGCGCGCATGACGGCACTTATGAGGAGGATTACGAATACGTCGCCGGTTCCGGCAGTTTGGATGAATGCAACGGCGCCATGGTCAACGGCCAGTACATGTACTTTGCCACCGACACTTATCCGTTCTTTCCGCGCTGCTTCAAAGGCACCGTCAGTTCCGGCTTCATCGGACGCGGCAGGGAGGGGGGTCGTCCGGACGGGCGCCACGGCCCTCCGCCACCTCGACGCGGCTGAGGGCTTGCCAAGGGCGCGGTCATCTCCGATGAAACGCCATGACCGAGAAAAAGCCGAAGAAGCCCCATCAAGTATACACGCTGCTCGTCGAAGTGGGCCGCAAGGCCGGTGATGGCCTCCCCGAGAAGGCGACCGGCGCAGCTCTGATGCTCTACGCCTCTGGCGTGGACGAGGCAGAGGCCGTGCGCGAAAGCGTGGCGATCCTCAAACAGGCAGAAATGGCGCCGCTCGATGTCTCAGGCTACGGGACGCTAGAGGAGCGGCTCAAGGAAGGTCACGATATCCCCGATGAAGAGCGCGCGCTGATGGATCGCGCCTTGGCCGAGAATGCCGTGATCGTGGCGCAGGTTACGCCCTTCTTCGAAGACTAGGCCGCGCGGGCCGCGTTCAGCGTGATGACTTCGTAAAGCCGCGCGAGAGGCAGCGGATCGCCGATGTGGCGCGCCACACGGCCTCCGACGTCAGCCCAAAGCGTCGTCGCCGCAGCCAACCCGTTGGGTTGCGCCGCGCACAGGTTTAGGCTCAACACGCCGATACTGGCGTCGAGCAACTCCGGCTCCTCGAGGATGAGCTGGTGGTACGTGGCGGTCGACTGGTCCTCACCGAGATAGGCGCGGTCTCCGACCTGGGACGCCTGCGCCAACACCTGTTCTACGCCCAGCAGATACTCCACATCCGAGCCCTGCAACTCGATCAGGGTCTCGCCGCTCACGAGTAAGTCCCGCTCCAGCCCAAGGTAGGGCGCGTGCAAGTTGTAAGGTGCGAAGGAGCCTCGCGCCGGTAGCACGCGGCTCACCGTGGAGATCACCTCGCGGCGGTCACCATCTGCCGTGTAGACCAGATCACCGGCCGCGATCTCCGAGATGCGGCGCGGGCCGCGGGACGTATCGATAAGCGTGCGCCGATCGAGGCCGGGCATAGCGCCAGCTGGTTCGAATTCGCGCGACAGCGCCAAGAAGCTGATTTCATTGGCGCGGCACATATCGGGTGCGTCATGGACAAGGCTGCGGAGCGCAGCCAGCGGCATCGGGCGCGGATCGGTAATGAGCACCTGCGCGAGATGCTGACTACGCGGTTGATAAACAGAGAGGACCGCGGCGCGCGACGCGACATCCCACGCGTATGAAATTCGCACCACCTGAAGTTCGTCAGTGATCCGCAGCGGTAGCGTCTCAGACCATGTTGAACGGCCCAGCGACAGGTCGAAGTCGAGACCATCAGCTTCGCCAAATGCAATGCTCAACCCATAGCTCGCGCCAAGGGCATGGGTGATGAGTTCTCTGGGAACGGTGAACTGGGCCACGTCTGCTTCCATCAGCAACGTGCCGCGGTTCGCCAAAGCGCCGGGGGCCTCGGTAACCTTTGCCGCGCGACGGCGCGTCCGGTTGGCGAGCCCTGTCAGGTCGAACTGCGCGCCTTCGGCATCTGCGAGGCCCACCCAGTTCATGCAGCGCTCCCCTGCATGAGAACGCGGGCTTCGTGGGCCTTCAGCGTGCGGCGTGCCGAGGGCGAATAGCCATCGCCCGTCTTGGGATCGAGCTCCGGGAAGATGGCGCAGATTTCGTCGAGCACTTCCTGCTCAAAGCAATCGTTGGTCTGCGGTCCAGGCAGGAAGCTCTCGGTCGCGAGCCCCTCGGAGAAGACCACCTCGTGGCTATCGAAGAGGAGGTGGACATAGGTCACGAACCCACCTTCCGCTGGCCGGATCGTCTTGTCGTTCACGAGGTGCTTGGCACTGACGAGAACCTCGGAATCGCCAAAGAGAAGCTCGGAAAGAGTGTCGCGGATCAACACGCGGTGTTGGGGTGACACCAGCAACTGGCGGTGTTCGCCCAGCGCGCCCTCTTCGATGCGGATAGGCGCAAGCGTGCCTTCTGCAGGCATCGTCCGGCTGCCAATCCAGCGCAACGGTTGGGGACCACTATCATGCGTCATCACGAGATCGCCCGGCGCGAGGTCTTCGATTCGGCGCTCGCCTTCGGGCGTCAGGATCAGGGTGCCCGCGACGAAACAGGGGATCGTATCGAGGGTGACAAAGGCCGTGTCCGTGATGCCTTCGCTATCCTCCACCGAGTAGGTGAAGACCATTTCGCCCGTGTCATCGGTGGAAGTGACATCGAAGGAGAAGTCACTGTTCAGCGTGATCGTCTGGCCCGTCGCCAACGTAACCGTGTCGCCGATGGAGACTGGGTTGCCGTTGATATGGGTAACTTCGACACCGCCATTGGGGCCAATGTCATTGCCCAGGACGCTGAACGTCTTGGTGAACTCAGTCCCGATGGTGAAGTTGTCGTCAAAGGCGACGAGCTCGGCCTGAATGCTATCCCCAGCGATAAGCACGTTGGAGTCCCATGCGCTGTCAGAGGCGTCGGCGATACCGATGCGGATCGTGTTGACTTGGGGGCTGCCCGGGTCGGTTGTCGGCACCACCGGGATCGTCAGTGACATAGTGACGGTAAAGCCGTCCATCTCGGTATTGAACTGGTCACCCGTGTTATCGTTGTACAGGTTGAGCGTGTTTTGCTCATTGACGTTGGTCACCGATGTGTTGCCGTTGCCCACGGCCATGGGCACGAAAGTACCGTTGATCCAGACCGCGACCACGTCGTTGTAAATCGATGAAGTGTATTCGGGGTATTCCTCGGAGGCGAAGGTGAACTGCATCGTGATGAAGTCAGCTTCGGTCGTGAAGGACACGTCCATATAGGCCGCATCAAACGTGGGTTGCCCGGCGACGGCGTTGAAATCTGCGTTGTTGTTTTCGCCAGACGTGTTCGTCGACGTCTGTGTGGAAACGTTCGACTGCGTTGCGTTCTGCGTGGTGAAGCTCGCCGCCTGACCGGTGGACAGGATCACGCCGGTCTCAGAGGGCAGCACATTTGTCGAAAACCCGTTCGGGTCGGAATAGATCGCAGAGGATATGTTGTCGCCGGTGTAGCTCGCGCCGACGACAGTGACACCTTCACCGAATATGGTCTCCGCCATATCGGATGCAGACGCACTTGTATTGTACTGGATCTCGTTGCCAGCGACCATAATCTGCCCCACCTCGCCCGATCGCTGGACATGGCAACGGCAAAGATGGCGCCCCGCTGCGCCTTCAAAAAACCAACCGCTGTAGGAACCTGCTCGATCCCTTACCCTGCCTCGGGCATTGTTTTTTCACGGGTTTTCCCGCATTGCGTCTAGCGATACTCGAAATGCGCTGATTTGCATAGGAAATTTTGCCCAACCGCGTGTTTGCAGGGTTGAGGATGGAAGACGCATCGCTAGGCTTGCATTATGGCAACACCTATCGATCCCGTTGAACTGACCGCTGCGCTGGTACGCTGTCCCTCTGTCACCCCTGAAGAAGGAGGTGCGCTGGAGCTGTTGCAAGCGCAGCTCGGAGAGGCTGGATTTCTTTGCATGCGCGTGGATCGGGGAGGGGTCTCGAACCTATTCGCGCGCTGGGGCGGCAAGGGTCACGCCCGCACCTTTGGCTTCAATGGTCACACCGACGTCGTTCCCGTAGGCGATGAGGCCGCATGGACCCATCCGCCCTTTGGCGCTGAAATTCATGACGGCTTTCTCTACGGGCGCGGCTCCACCGATATGAAGAGCGGGGTCGCAGCCTTCACCGCCGCCGCCATCGATTTTGTCACCGACACCCCACCCGATGGCGCCATCATTCTGGCAGTCACCGGAGATGAAGAGGGCGATGCTTTCGACGGCACCGTGGCCCTGCTGGACTGGATGGATGCCAATGATGAGGTGATGACAGATTGCCTTGTGGGCGAGCCCACCAACCCCAATGAGATGGGGGATGCCATCAAGATTGGACGCCGCGGGTCGATGACCGCCTGGGTCACGATACGGGGCGTGCAGGGTCACTCAGCCTATCCGCATCTCGCGGTGAACCCGCTGACGGCTTTGGCGCGGCTGATGGATACCTATGGATCGCATATGCTGGACGAAGGGACGGCGCATTTTGATCCTTCAACGCTCGCGATCGTGTCGATGAGCACGGACAACACCGCCACGAACGTGATCCCGTCCGAGGCGCGGGGCGTGGTGAACATCCGCTTCAACGACTTGCACTCCGGCGCCTCCATCACGGAGTGGTTGCAGGCTGAGGCCGACAAGGTGGCAGAAGCCTACGGCGTCACTGTCGACATTCAGGTGAAGATATCCGGGGAGAGCTTTCTGACCCCGCCGGGCGATCTCTCCAAACTCGTGCAGGCGGCTGTACAGGCGGAAACGAACCGAGTGCCGGAGCTCTCGACATCAGGGGGGACCTCGGACGCGCGCTTTGTGAAGCACCATTGCCCGGTCGTCGAATGCGGCCTCGTGGGAAAGAGAATGCATGCCGTTGATGAAAGAGTGCCGCTCGAAGATGTGCACAGTCTCAAAGCGATCTATATGCGGGTTCTGAGGGAGTATTTCGCTTGAGCGTCAGAGTAGCAGAAACCCAGAACGTCACCGCGTGCCAAGCCATGCGACGGTCGGTCTTTATCAACGAACAGGGCGTTGCCGAAGCTGACGAGGTGGACGGCAAAGACGGGGATGCAGTGCATCTTCTGGCCTCCTTGAACGGCTATCCAGTGGGCGCCGCACGCGTGTTGCCCATGGGCACGACAGCCAAGATCGGGCGGGTCTGCGTGCTGCGCGACCATCGCGGGAAAGGGATTGGCGAGGCCATCATCCAAGAGTGCCACAGCTCTGCCCGGCGGCTCGGTGCTACGCGCGCGATCCTCGGCGCTCAGCTGAGCGCTTTGTCGTTTTACGAGCGGCTCGGCTACCGCGCCTATGGCGCCGTGTTTGACGATGCGGGGATCGACCACCGCATGATGGAAATCTCGCTCTAGATGTTAGGGCGCGCTGGGGCGCTGCCCCAGACCCCGAATTACAAGGCACAGAGAAGACGGGTTTGCTGTTTTCTAGGCGCATGGTAGGTGCCGAGTATGAGCCGCATGCCAAGCCGCGAAGAGATCCTTGAGTGGATTTCCGAGAACCCCACGAAGACGTCCAAACGCGATATCGCCAAAGCCTTTGGTATCAAAGGCGCTACGCGGATCGATCTTAAGCGCATTCTGAAGGAGCTTGAAGGCGAAGGGCACCTGGAGAAGACGAAGAAGTCTTACCGTGACCCGGAGCAGCTGCCACCGGTGAGTGTACTGACGGTGGCGGGTGCCGATGCCGATGGCGACGTCTTTGCGCGCCCGATGGAGTGGAAGGGCGAGGGCCCTGAGCCCCGTATTCTGATGGTTCTGCGTGCTGCTGATGGGGCGCTTGGCGCGGGCGATCGTGTGCTTGCACGTTTGAGCGAGGTGAAGGGCGAAGACTACCACTATGAAGGCCGCCTGATCCGCAAGATCGGCACCAATCCAAAGCGTATCTTGGGCGTGTTTCGATGCGGCTCTGAAGGCGGGCGGATCGTGCCTGTCGACAAGAAGAGCGACCGCGAGTGGCTGGTGCCTGCGGGCGCGACGGGTGGCGCCAAAGAAGGTGAGCTGGTTGAAGCGGAGCAAGCTGGACCGCGGGGGCGTATGGGTTTGCCGAAGGCGCGGATTGTTGACCGCCTGGGGGATCCTTCAGCGCCTAAAGCGGTGAGCCTCATCGCCATTCATCACCACGGCATACCGGATGCGTTTCCGGATGAGGTTGTGGCCGAAGCGGATGCAGCTCAACCAGTTGAGCTGGGTGAGCGCGAGGACCTGCGCGATCTGCCGTTGGTCACCATTGATCCCGCCGATGCGCGCGATCACGATGATGCTGTCTGCGTCTTGCGGGCCGATCACGGGTTCACAGCGTGGGTCGCTATTGCTGATGTGGCGCATTACGTGCGCCCGGGGTCAGAGCTCGACCGCGAAGCACGCAAGCGGGGCAATTCCACCTATTTCCCAAATCGCGTTGTGCCGATGTTGCCGGATGTGCTCTCGGGCGATCTGTGTTCCCTTCATGAGGGTGTAGAGCGCGCCTGTCTGGCTGTTGAGATGCAGATCGATGCGCAGGGCACGCTGCTGTCCCATCGCTTTGTGCGGGGGCTCATGCGCTCGCCCGCTTCGCTGCATTATGAAGAGGTGCAGGCGGCGATTGATGGCTCACCGAACGAGCGGACGGAACCGTTTGTAGAAGACGTGCTGAAGCCGCTCTATGAAGCATATACTGCGCTCACAACGGCGCGGCAGGCAAGGCAGCCGCTCGACCTCGACCTGCCAGAACGCCAGATCATCCTGAGCTCGAAAGGCATCGTGACCTCCGTTGCCTTCAAAGACCGGCTCGACGCCCATCGACTGATCGAGGAATTCATGGTGCTGGCCAATGTGGCCGCCGCGAAGACCTTGTCCGAGAAGCGGGCGCCGCTCCTGTTCCGTGTCCATGAGGAGCCATCGCCGGAGAAGCTCGACGCGCTGCGGGAAACGGCTGGGTCGATCGGGCTGACGCTCGCTAAGGGGCAGGTGCTGAAGACAGCGCAGCTGAACCGGCTGCTGGGTCAGGCGCAGGGGACGGAGTTCGCAGAGCTCATCAATATCTCCACGCTGCGGAGCATGACGCAGGCCTATTATTCCCCCCAGAACTTCGGACACTTTGGCCTGGCGCTTAGCCATTACGCGCATTTCACTTCGCCGATCCGGCGGTACTCGGATCTGATCGTGCACCGCGCGCTGATCACGGCCCATGGGTGGGGTGACGATGGACTCAGCCCGGAAGAGATTGAGCGACTCGATGCCACAGCCGAGCATATCTCCGAGACGGAGCGGCGATCGATGCTCGCTGAACGCGATACATCGGATCGCTACCTCGCAGCCTATCTTAGCGAACGGGTGGGCGATGAGCTGACGGGCCGCGTTTCGGGTATCGCCAAGTTCGGTGTTTTCGTGAAGCTCGATGAAACCGGTGCGGACGGCATGGTGCCCATTCGCGAGCTCGGTGATGAATACTTCCACTACGACGCTGATGATCACACGCTGACGGGTGCCGACACAGGCCGGGTGATCGGGCTCGGCCAACGCGCGACGGTGCGCCTGACGGAAGCCACGCCTATCACCGGCGGGCTGATCCTCGAGATGTTGGAGCTGGAGGGGGCGACCGTGCCGCGCGGAAGTGCGCGCCCGGGCAAGCCACCCAAGCGCAAGATGCACGCGAGCAAGAAAAAGGGCTCGAAATTGCGCAAGGTGACACGCCGTCGGCGGTAGGATGCTCATTGGCGCAGTCTTCTTGCGCTGACAGAGGCGTCTGCCCCCTCTAAGCTGCTATGCATTAGGTGTCTCAGATGTAACGCCATGCGCTCGATTATTGCTCTTTTGATGTTTTTCTCCTTGGCGACCTTGGTCGGTGCGGCGACGTTGAGCCCATCCCCCAATCCGCCCAAGACGGAGATCCGCGTGAGCAGCGCCAAAGAAGAGGCCTTTCAGAACTGGGTCGCATCCTACAAACGTCAGGCCGTCGCGCGGGGCGTGCCGCAGCGCGTGCTGGACCAGGCGTTCCGGGGCGTGCGCTACAATGAAGAGGTAATCGAGAAAGACCGCAATCAGGCGGAGTTCTCGCTGCCCATTTGGGACTACCTTGGCCGCATTGTCTCGGACGAGCAGGTGCGCAACGGGCGCGTGGCGCTGAGGCGGCATCGGCGCAGCTTGGACGCCATCGAGGAACGCTACGGTGTCGATAAAGAGGTGGTCGTGGCCGTCTGGGGCGCAGAGACGCGCTATGGCGAGACGCGGGGGGATATCTCTGTCGTCGAGGCCACCGCGACACTCGCATTCGATGGACGGCGCGGGCGGTTCTTTCGTTCCCAGCTTGATGAGACGATCAACATCCTGATCCGAGGCGACACGACCGCCCGGAACCTCAAGGGCAGCTGGGCGGGCGCCATGGGGCACACACAGTTCATCCCCTCGAGCTACCGCGCCTATGCTGTCGATTTCGACGGTGACGGGCGGCGGGACATCTGGGCCAATGACCCGACCGATGCACTGGCGAGCACAGCGGCCTATCTAAAACGCTTTGGCTGGCGAAAGGGTCAGCCGGTGGCGGTTGAGGTGCGGCTGTCAAAAGGGGCGGATATCTCTCTGGCGCGGCGGTCTTTCGTACTGTCGCCCTCGCAATGGGCGGCTCGGGGGGTCACCGGATTCGATGGAAAGCCAGTGCCGAATTATGGTCAGGCTTCGCTTTTCCTACCAGCGGGCACGAATGGCCCTGCGTTCCTGACCTTCAACAACTTCCGGGTGGTGGAACGCTACAACGCGGCCGACGCCTATGTTCTGGCCGTCGGGAACCTCGCGCTCCGCGTGGGTGGGGCACGTCCGGTCCAAGGGTCATGGCCCGTCGGCAGCAGGCCACTCAAGCGCGCGGAGATTCAGGAGCTTCAAGAAAGGCTCACGGCGGCGGGGTTCTCCACCCAAGGTGCTGACGGCCTCATCGGGCCCAACACCACCAACGCGATCCGGCAATATCAACGGGCGCGCGGGCTGAAGGTGGATGGCTTCGCCTCGCTCGACCTGCTGGCCGACCTGAAGCGTTAGGCCTCCACGAATTCCGAGCGGGCATAGCCTTGCAGGAAGAGGAGTGCAGTGAGTTCACCGTGGTTGATCCTCACAGCGCACTGCGCCTGAACAGAGGGTTTTGCGTGGATCGCCACGCCGAGCCCTGCACGGCCGAGCATCCCGAGATCGTTCGCCCCATCGCCCACGGCCAGCGCATCATCCTCGCCAATGCCGAGCTGCGCGGTGAGTTCTTCAAGGGCCTGAACCTTCGACTCGCGGCCAAGGATCGGGCGCTGGACGTCACCGCTCAACACATCGCCGTCCTCTAGTAGCACGTTCGCGCGGTTCTCATTGAACCCCAGACGCGACGCGACGCGTTCGGTGAAGAAGGTAAAACCGCCCGAAACCAAAGCCGCGAAGGAACCATTGGCCCGCATCGTCGCCAGCAACACCGGCCCGCCGGGCATCAACGTGATGCGGTCGTCATAGACCTCCTGCAAGGCTGCTAGCGGTAGACCTTTGACCAGCCCCACACGTTCGGACATCGCCTCCTCGAACCCCAGCTTGCCATCCATGGCGAGCGCGGTGATGGCGGCGACTTTCTCTCCGATGCCCGCGTGAGCAGCCATTTCATCGATGCATTCTTGCTGGATCATGGTGGAATCCATGTCCGCGATCAGCAGCTTCTTTCGGCGCGCGCCTTCGGGCAGGACATTCACATCGACACCTTGGGCGTCGAGCTCCTCCCGCAGACCGTCGGGCAAAGTGCCTTCGATTTCAGCGGCTTCCCCGTCGGAGAGCCAGCGCACAGGGCCGTCAACACGGGCGACATGGGCTGCGGTGAGCCCACCGGGCTTTGCGATCATCGATACTATCATGCCGCTGGCCTAGCTCCGCCTGCCGGGAACGCCAAGTGGAAACCGGGTTTCCGATACGAACGGGCTTCATGACGATGATGAATGTTTTGGCTGTTGCTGGCGGGACCCGCGCACCGTAGACGCACAGGTGGGACACCTCTCCCCAACGAGAGGCGCATATCTGTAAGGGTAACACCGATGGCTCACCAAGCACCGGCCACGCGGCCGGCAAACCCGCGTTTTTCGTCTGGCCCCTGTGCCAAACCGCCTACCTTCGCAGCCGATAAGCTTGCCGACGCGCCTCTGGGCCGCTCGCACCGCGCAGCCGTGGGCAAAGACAAACTAAAATCCGCCATCGAGCGGACCCGCGATATCCTCGGCGTACCGGCGGACTACAAGATCGGGATCGTGCCCGCATCTGACACCGGCGCCTACGAGATGGCGATGTGGAACCTCCTGGGCGAACGCCCGGTCGAGATGGTCGCCTGGGAAAGCTTTGGCGCAGGCTGGGTGACCGACGCGGTCAAACAGCTCAAGATCGACGCCACCGTGCACACGGCTGAGTATGGCGAGATCGTCGATATGGCCGCGCTGAACTACGACCATGACGTTTGCTTCACCTGGAACGGCACGACCTCTGGCGTGCGCGTGGCAGGCGATCCGATCCCTGCCGACCGCACGGGGCTCACGCTGTGCGATGCGACATCTGCCGCCTTCGCGATGGACATGCCTTGGGACAAGCTCGATGTGACGACGTTCAGCTGGCAAAAAGTGCTCGGCGGCGAAGCGGCGCACGGCATGCTGATCCTGAGCCCCCGCGCTGTTGAGCGGCTCGAAAGCTACACACCCGCATGGCCGCTTCCGAAGATCTTCCGCCTCACCAAAGGTGGTAAGCTCATCGACGGCATCTTCACGGGCGCCACGATCAACACGCCCTCGATGCTCTGCGTCGAAGATTACCTCCACTGCCTCGATTGGGCCGAAAGCGTGGGCGGCCTCAAAGGCCTCATCGACCGCGCTGCGGCCAGCGCGCAAGCGGTGTGGGACTTCTGCGACCAGAACGATTGGATCGCGAACCTGGCCACGGACCCAGCCACGCGCTCGACCACGAGCGTGTGTCTGAAGTTCACCGACGACCGCATCCAAGACGGCGCGGCCTTCGCCAAAGCCGTGGCCAAGCGGCTGGAGACCCACGGCGTCGCCCTCGACATCGGCGCCTACCGTGATGCGCCAGCTGGTCTGCGCATCTGGTGCGGCTCCACGGTGGAGACCTCCGATATCGAGGCCCTCCTCCCTTGGATCGACTACGCATTTCACGCCGAAATCAACGCGCTCACCGAAGCCGCGTAACTGCCTTTTTCAGGACACCTAAAATGCCCAAAGTACTCGTCTCCGACAAACTCTCGGAAACCGCCGTTCAGATTTTCCGCGACCGTGGAATTGATGTGGATTTTGAACCCAACCTCGGGAAGGATAAAGAAAAGCTCCTATCCGTGATCGACCAATATGATGGCCTGGCAATTCGCTCGGCTACCAAGGCGACCGAGAAGATCATCGCCGCTGCTGAGAACCTCAAGGTCATCGGCCGCGCCGGGATCGGCACCGACAACATCGACAAGGAAGCTGCCTCCAAGAAAGGCATCATCGTCATGAACACGCCCTTCGGGAACATGACGACAACGGCCGAGCACGCCATCGCCATGATGTTCGCCGTTGCGCGTCAGATCCCGGAGGCCTCCGCCTCCACCCACGCCGGTAAGTGGGAGAAGTCGAAGTTCATGGGGGTGGAGCTCACTGGCAAGACACTGGGCGTCATCGGTGCAGGCAACATCGGCGGGATCGTCTGTGATCGCGCGAAGGGTCTGAAGATGAAGGTCATCGCCTATGATCCGTTCCTGTCGGAGGAGAAGGCCGCCAAGATGGGCGTCGAGAAGGTAGAGCTGGAAGACCTCTTCCCCCGCGCTGATTTCATTACCCTCCACGTCCCGAAGACGGAGCAGACCGCAAACATGATCACGGCTGAGCGTATTGCTCAGATGAAGAAGGGCGTGCGGATCATCAACTGTGCCCGCGGTGGCCTCGTCGACGAAGACGCCCTCGCAGAAGCGCTGAAATCCGGCCACGTCGCTGGCGCTGCTTTTGATGTCTTCGCGGTGGAGCCCGCAACGGACAGCCCCCTCTTCAACCTATCCAACGTCGTCGTCACACCCCACCTCGGCGCCGCAACGACCGAGGCTCAGGAAAACGTGGCCCTGCAAGTGGCCGAGCAGATGTCGAACTACCTGCTCGACGGTGCGGTCGAGAACGCGCTGAACATGCCTTCGATGACCGCCGAAGAAGCCAAGGTCATGGGCCCATGGGTGAAGCTCGCCGGGCATCTGGGTGCCTTCATCGGCCAGATGACGGACGAGCCGATCAAGGCCATCAACATCCTCTATGACGGTGCCGTCGCGAACATGAACCTGCCCGCGCTCAACTGCGCCGTCATCGCAGGCATTATGAAGCGCGTGAACCCGGACGTGAATATGGTCTCCGCCCCGGTGATCGCGGCTGAGCGTGGGATCAACATCTCCACCACGAACCAGAGTAAATCAGGCGTGTTTGATGCCTACATCAAGGTGACGGTGGTGACGGAGGAACGTGAACGCTCCATCGCGGGCACGGTGTTCTCCGACGGAAAGCCGCGCTTCATCCAGATCAAAGGCATCAACGTCGACGCCGAGATCGGCCGCCACATGGTCTACACCACGAACGAGGACGTGCCGGGCATCATTGGCCTCCTCGGGAACACCATGGGCAAGGCAGGCGTGAACATCGCGAACTTTACGCTTGGCCGGAACACGCCCGGCGGCGAGGCAATCGCGCTTCTCTACATCGACCACCCCGTACCGAACGACGCCATCAAGGCGCTCGAAGCCACGGGCATGTTCACCCAGGTCGAGAACCTCGAATTCGACGTCGCCTGACGATTGAATTCCTCGGTCCGGCGGCCTGCCTCTGCCGGACCACCCCTCTGCAGGGTGGCCCCTCCCCCCTTGCGCATCGTCGCCCCGCCTGAAATCACCTTCCCCAAGATCAGCTGATCGTGGAGCGCGACGCATGACCCTTTACGCCATTGGTGACATCCACGGGCACCCCGACAAGCTCGACCGCGCGCTCGAGCTGATCGAGGCCGACGGCGGCGCGGGGTCGGAAGTGATTTTCATCGGCGACTACATCGACCGCGGACCAGACAGCCGCGCCGTCATCCAGCGCCTGATCGACGGCCTCGCTGAAGGTCAGAACTGGACCTGTCTCAAAGGCAACCATGATCGGATGATGGAATGGTTCTTTGAGCCGGAGCCCCGCCATGACCCTCACCTTCTCGTCGGTTACCACTGGCTGCACGAATGCTTGGGCGGGATCGAGACCCTCGCCTCTTATGGCGTCGCGGTCGAAGACCGGGTGCGCCTGAACGAACTGCAAGAAAGGGCGAGCCTGATGGTCCCCGCTGCCCATCTGGAGTTCCTGCGCAACCTTGAGATCATGGCCGACCGTGGCGATGTATTCTTCTGCCACGCGGGCATCCGCCCGGGCGTGAGCCTCGCCGAGCAGACCGAGGAGGACCTCGTCTGGATCCGGCAGACGTTCCTGAACTACACCCGCCCGCATCCCAAGTTGATCGTCCACGGCCACACGCCCGTCAAAGCCAATGAGCATGCAGGCAACCACGTGAACCTCGACGCAGGCGCGGCCTACGGCGGCGACCTCGTCCCTGTCGCGATCGAAGGCACGACCTTCTTCAACCTCACCCCGCGAGGCCGCAAGAAGCTCAAACCTCGCGGTAGTCTTTTCGGATGATCTTCCAGCCAGAGTGCGCCACGAGGAAGAGCGCGAAAGCCGTGCCAAAGAGGATCGATTCCGACGTCATCAACCCTGTGGGCATGCCCTTGGCAAAGAGCGCATAGGCCACGAGGAGCAGGATCCCCGCCCCCGCGCCGGCTCTGAAAATGTATTCACCACGCGTCGGGCCAAATTTTCTTTTGTTCGCCATGCGGCGTTACTTGGGGCGAACGTAAGGATCGTCCAGCGCGGGCAGCAATGTGCCGCGGCATTCTCCAAAGCCGATGCGGAAGCCATCGCCCTGCGCATGGCCCCGCAGGACGATCGTGTCGCCATCCTCGATGAAACTGCGTGGGCCCGCATGGGTCTCGAACGGTTCTTTGCCGCCCCAACTGAGTTCCAGCATCGACCCCCGCGCCTCCCGCGTGGGTCCCGAAACCGTCCCGGAGCCGAGCACATCACCGGGCGTCATCGCGCAGCCGGACGTCGTATGGTGGGCAAGCTGCTGAGCAGAAGACCAATACATCTCAGCGTAGTTCGTTCGCGTTAGCGCTGTGACACCATCCCGCTCAAGATCAACTTCGAGTTCGATGTCAATGAGGGTGGCATGCGGCTCCTCAAGATAGGGCAACACCGTCACCTCGCGCTCGGGAACGGATTTGCGGAAACCCGCCAAAGCCTCCGCCGTCACGATCCAAGGTGAAATCGTCGTGGCCGTCGCCTTGGCCTGAAACGGCCCCAGCGGCTGATACTCCCACGCCTGAATGTCGCGCGCCGACCAGTCGTTCAGGAGCACATATCCAAAGATCGCCGCATCAGCCTCGGCCACCGTCACCGGTCCCTCGGTTGGCGAGCCGACAATAGCGCCGAGCTCAAGCTCGTAGTCAAACCGCGCTGATGGCCCAAACTGTGGCCCGTCCTCACCCCGCAACTGGCCCCAGGGGCGCCGCACGTTCGTGCCGGAAACCACAACCGAGGATGCCCGTCCATTATAACCGATAGGAATGTGCAGCCAGTTCGGCTGCAACGCATTCTCAGTCCCCCGAAACATCGTTCCCACGTTGGTGGCGTGATGGCGCGAGGCGTAGAAATCGGTGAACTCGCTCACGAGAACCGGCAAATGCAGCACGACCTCGCTTAGAAGAATGATGTACTCCGTGGCGCTCGCCCGATGCTCTGAACCCTCCTGAAGCAATGCCACCAGCTCCTTGCGAAGAAGCGCCCAAGCCTCCGCGCCCATCTCCATGAACTCGTTCCAGTAAGGCGCATCAAAAACCGGAGCATCTGCCACCTTCAAATGCCCATCGGCCTCCAACCCCGCGAGGTCGAGAACATAATCCCCTATCGCCACCCCACAACGCGGCGCCTCGCCCGCGCGCGAAAAGACTCCATAAGGCAGATTGTTCAGCGGAAAGTCACAGCCCGGCTCGTTCGCCCCAGGCACCCAGGATCGCATCAGTCCCAAGGCTCACCCCTTCATCTTTCCCAAAATACTCACTCGCGGTCGTCCCGCTTGCGCTTCTTACTGACTTTGGGCCCCGGCCGCCCGATCACAAGCAATATCGACAGACCCGACACCCCAAGCAAGATCAGCACAAGGATGACCTGGCTCAGAGTCATACCTCACCCCTGCCCGTGATCATCGGGTGGGCGATGAAAGATCGGCGGCTCCTCACCCGGTATATGCTTTCGCGGTGTCCGGTCCGGCACGAACATATCTCGCAGAAGGGTCGGCAAATACCGAAGGCAGAAGAGGAACCCGATAATGAGCACCCAACCCACGACGCTGATGGAAGAGAGAAACTCAATCATCCTTTCTTCCCCGGCGTGCCGTCGAACTTCTTTTCCAGTGACGTCCAACAGTCGATGTAGTCGTCCTGCAGTGGCGCTTCGTTGGCCGCAAATGGCGTTAGCATCTGGGGGAATCTTGTCTCGAACATGAAGCTCATCGTGTTCTCTAGCTTCCCCGGGCCAAGGTTGCTGTTGGACGCTTTCTCGAACGCGTCCCGATCCGGCCCATGGGGCAGCATCATGTTGTGAAGCGACATCCCCCCGGGCACGAAGCCCTCCTCCTTGGCGTCATAGATGCCGTAAATGTTGCCCATCAGCTCGGACATGACGTTCTTATGGTACCACGGCGGCCGGAACGTATCTTCGGCGACCATCCAGCGCTCCCGAAACAGCACGAAATCGATGTTGGCTGTGCCCTCCACACCCGACGGCGCCGTCAGCACCGTGAAGATCGACGGGTCCGGATGATCAAAAAGCACCGCACCCACTGGGCAGTACGTCTTCAAATCGTACTTCATTGGGGCGTAGTTCCCGTGCCAGGCTACGATATCGAGAGGTGACTGGCCGATCTCGGTCCGGTGGAAGGTCCCGCACCATTTCACGATCACCTCGCTTGGCACCTCGAGATCCTCAAAGGCAGCTACAGGCGCTTTGAAATCGCGCGGGTTGGCCATGCAGTTCGCGCCGATCGGGCCACGGCCCGGCAACTGAAACTTCTGACCGTAATTCTCACAAACAAACCCGCGACACGGGCCCTCGAGCACCTCGACCCGGTAGATCAATCCACGCGGCAGGATCGCGATCTCCTGCGGCTCAACATCGATGATTCCGAGCTCGGTGCAGAAGCGCAGCCGCCCTTGTTGCGGCACCACCAGCATCTCGGCATCGGCGTTGTAGAAATAGCTGTCCACCATCGACTCGGTCACGAGGTAGATATGCGCGGCCATCCCCGCCTGCGTGTGCACATCGCCTGCAGTCGTCATCGTCCGCATGCCTGTGAGCCACGTCAGCGACCCCTCGGCGGCCACAGCATTCCAACGATATTGCCCGAGCGAGATCACATCCGGATCAATCAGAGGCGCACTCTTCCAATAGGGCACGTCGATCTTCTTGAAGCGATGCGTGTGCTTGACGGACGGCCTGATGCGATAGCACCACGTCCGCTCAGGGCCCGGCGCGGTGAACGCTGTCCCCGAAAGCTGCTCCGCATAAAGCCCGTAATTCACTTTCTGGGGGGAGTTCATGCCCTGCGGGAGTGCACCCGGCAGCGCCTCAGTCTCGAAATCGTTGCCGAACCCAGGCATGTAGCCCTCGTGCGGGCCCGGCAGGCTCGGCGCCTGGATCATCGACGTGGGAAGGGCTTGAGTGTTCATCGCTGAAATCCTCCTACTGCAAGATATCGTTGCAAGTGCAACGAGGTCAACGGCGCGATTCTGCTTTATTCGAAGGCACGGCTGGCCCAAAAAGTGCCCATGACGGAATTTAAACTCGATCAGTTCCTCCCTTACCAGATCGTCGTCCTTGCGCGGCGTCTCTCAGCCGGGCTGGCTGAGATCTACTCCGACAAGTATGGGCTCACCGTGTCCGAGTGGCGCGTGTTGGCGCATCTGCATGATGCTGGCACGTGCTCCGTGCGCGAAATCCACCTGCAGGCTGATCTTGAAAAGAGCCGCGTCTCGCGTGCCGTCGCCCGCCTTGAGGCCCGTGACCTCGTGGTCAGGGCCGCGCATAGCGGCGACAAGAGGCTCCTTGTCCTCGCACTCAGCCCAGCGGGGTCCACGCTCGTGGAAGAGATTTTGCCTCAGGCACTGGCCTTTCAAACGGAAGTGCTCGGCGAGCTTGAAGACGCCGAGGGTTTCCAAACTGCCATTCGCACGCTGCTCAACCGCGACGACTGACGCAATGTCGCGCTTTCCCTACGGTCGCCCCTCAGCAATTCTATCCTGAACAAGGAGGCATCCATGACTGACATCGTGATCTTGGGCGGCGCCCGTACGGCTATCGGCACTTTCGGCGGCGCGCTGGCGGCGACACCGCCCATCGAACTTGGCGCTGTGGCCATGAAGGCCGCGATGGAGCGGTCGGGCGTTGAAGCAGGTCAGGTAGGCACGGTGGCCATGGGCCACGTCATCAACACCGAACCCCGCGATATGTATCTAAGCCGTGTCGCAGGCATGGAGGCGGGCCTTCCCGAATCCGTTCCCGCAATGAACGTGAACCGCCTCTGCGGCTCTGGCCTTCAGGCGGTCGTCTCGGTCACGCAGGCCCTGATGCTGGGCGATGCTTCCTTTGGGATCGCAGGTGGCGCTGAGAACATGAGCCGGTCGCCCTTCATTCAGCCTCAAGCCCGTTGGGGCGCGAAGATGGGCGATGTGAAGTCGCTCGATATGATGCTGGGCGCGCTCAACTGCCCGTTCGGGACGGGGCACATGGGTGTCACGGCCGAGAACGTCGCCGCCGAGCACGATATCACCCGCGAAGGCCAAGACGCCTTCGCACTGGAAAGCCAGACCCGTGCCGCCGCGGCTTGGGACGCAGGCAAATTCGACAGCCAAATCGCCCCGGTCGAAGTCCGTGTGAAGCGCGAGATGGTGCCTTTCGTCCGCGACGAGCACCCGAAAATAACGAGCATGGAAAAGCTCGGCAGCTTGCGCCCGGTATTCCAGAAGGACGGCACCGTCACCGCTGGCAACGCCTCAGGCATTAACGATGGCGCGGCAGTGATTACCCTCGCCCGTGCGGAGGCGGCGGAGGCTGCGGGCCTCACGCCCAAGTTTCGCATTTCGGGCTATGGCCACGCAGGTGTCCGCCCAGAGGTAATGGGCATCGGCCCCATCCCCGCGGTCCGCAACCTGCTGGAAAAGACCGGCCTCTCCGTGAGCGATTTCGACGTCATCGAGTCGAACGAGGCCTTCGCGAGCCAAGCTCTCGCCGTGAACAAGGAACTGGGCCTTGATGCCTCCAAAGTGAACCCGAATGGTGGCGCGATCTCCCTGGGTCACCCTGTGGGCGCAACGGGCGCGATCATCATGGTCAAAGCCATGCACGAGCTTGAAGCCACCGGCGGCGAGCGCGCGCTTTGCACCATGTGCATCGGCGGCGGTCAGGGCATCGCGGTGGCGTTCGAGCGTCTTTGACGCTCAGGCTACTTTGGCAGGATCGGGATAGGGGCGTGTGAAGGCGAGGGTGCCTTCTGCGCTCTTCTCCGGTTCGAACCGGTAGCCGCCTAGATCGAAGTCCTTGAGGCCGTCAACGGAGGTCACGCGGTTCTGCACGATGAACCGCGCCATGGCCCCGCGTGCCTTCTTGGCGAAGAAGCTAACCATCTTCGACTTGCCGTCCTTCTCCTCATAGAAGTTCGGCGTGATGACCGGCATCTTGAGCGCCTTGAGATCAACGGCGCCGAAGTATTCCTGGCTCGCACAATTCACGAGAACCTCAGAACCCGCGTCTTCCGCTTGCGCGCGGAGCGCTTTGGCGATGTCGGCGCCCCAATAGGCATAAAGCGACCCACCGCGGCGGGTCTTCAGGCGCGATCCCATCTCCAGACGGTAGGGCTGAATTTCGTCGAGCGGCCGCAGCAGACCGTAGAGCCCGGAGAGGATGCGCAGGTGGCCTTGGGCCCAGCGCAGATCGTCCTCTGAGAGCGTCGCGGCCTCAAGGCCCTGATAGGTGTCGCCCGCAAAGGCAAAGGCCGCCGGGCGGAGCGCATCGGCCTCCGGCGCGTCGGAGAACGCCTTGAAGCGATCGCGGTTCAGGCGCGCGAGGTCGGGCGAGATATCCATGAGCTCCTGAAGCCCTTTGAGGGTCAGGTTCCGCGCGGTCTTCGCGAGACGCATGGCGTCAGCCTCGAAATCCGGGCGCGTGAGGTCGTCCCGCTCCACCGGGTCCCAATCCAAGCGCTTGGCTGGTGAAATAACTACGAGCATCGCGTCTTCCCCTCTTCTTCTCAGCAGACTTAGCAGCCAATGCCGCGCCCTCAAGAGGCGCGCAGCACCTCTAGGAATGCTTCGCCGAACCGTTCGGCCTTTTGCGGGCCCACGCCCTGTATGCGTTCGAGATCGTCCATCGTCTCAGGGCGCCTTTCCGCGATCTTGCGGATGGTGCCCGGTGTGCAGGACATCGGCTTTTGCGTGCCCATGGCGCCGTACTGAAGCTCCTGCTGGGCTTCCATGAGGAGGTCAAAGAGCTCCCCCGTGTGGCTGCCAGCCAGTTTGCGGCGCGTAGGATGCATCTCCGGCGCGCCCTCGGAGATCACGCTAAGGAAGGCGATCCCGTATTTCTCCAGCTTCTTGGCGCCGATGCCGCTGATCCCTGCCATATCGTCGAGCGTCTGGGGCCGTGTCTCCGCCATCTCGATCAGGGTTTTGTCATTGAAGATCACATAGGCCGGGACCTTCTGCGCCTCAGCGAGCTCACGGCGTTTGCCCTTGAGTGCACTCAGAAGCGGCGCGGCCTCATCACTCACGAGGCTCTTGGCCTCGGGGCGACCTTTCGCGGCGCGGATCGTGTCGAAGCGCAGGTTGATGGTTTCTTCGTCCCTCAGGATCGGGCGGGCGATATCTGTCATCCGCAGGGCGCCGTAGCGGGCGGGGTCCGGGCGGACGAGGTCGTGGCCCATCATCTGCCGGAAAATCGCCTGCCATTGCGGCTTCGTCCAGTCACGACCCACGCCGTATGTCGGCAGATCATCATGGCCGCGTTCGGCGACTTTCGTGGTCTTCGTGCCGAGCAGGATGTCGATCAGGTGCCCCGCGCCAAAGCTTTCCCCCGTCCGCAGCATCGCGGAGAGCGCCATGCGCACGGGCGTCGTGCCGTCGGCCACATCTGCGGGCTTCTCGCAGAGATCGCAGTTCCCGCATTGGCCGGGCGTATCGCCGAAGTAGGCCAAAAGCTTCTCACGCCGACAAGTCAGCGCCTCAGCCAAACCAAGAAGCGCATTGAGACGCGCGTGGTCGGCAGCCTTGCGTTCGAGCGGAGCGATCCCTTCGTCGATTTGCTGCCTGCGGAGTGCGATGTCGGAGGGTCCGAATAGCGTCAGTGTCTCCGCCGGGGCGCCATCGCGGCCTGCGCGACCGATCTCCTGATAATAGGCCTCGATGGATTTCGGCAGGTCCGCATGAGCCACCCAGCGGATATCCGGTTTGTCTACGCCCATGCCGAAAGCCACGGTTGCGACCACGATGAGGCCGTCTTCGCGCTGAAAACGGGCCTCGACGATGCGGCGATCTTCGGCCTCCATCCCGCCGTGGTAGTGGCAGGCGGCGTGCCCCTCGGCGCGCAAGGCCTGGGCGATCGTCTCAGTCTTGGCGCGGGTGCCACAGTAGACGATGCCGGACTGCCCGCGCCGTGCGGCGGCGAAAGACAGGATCTGTTCCCGCGGCTTGGTCTTGGGCTGGAAGGCGAGATTCAGGTTCGGACGGTCAAATCCATGAAGGAAGGCGCGCGGCTCTTTCCCGCCGAAAAGCTTCTCGATGATCTCCTGCCGCGTCTCGAGGTCGGCCGTCGCGGTAAAGGCCGCGAGGGGGACGTTCAGCGCACGGCGCAGGTCGCCCACGCGCAGGTAATCGGGGCGGAAATCGTGGCCCCATTGGCTAACGCAATGCGCCTCATCCACGGCAATCAGGGAAACACCAACACGCCGCAACATGCCGAGCGATGATCCCGCCGCGAGACGCTCCGGCGCGATGTAGAGGAGCTTGAGGCTGCCTTCTTCGAGGGCCTGCCAAACCTCTGCCGTCTCCTCCTCCGTATTGCCGGAGGTCAGCGCGCCAGCTGCAACGCCTGCCTCCTGCAGCGCGCGGACCTGATCGCGCATCAGCGCGATGAGCGGCGAGATGACCACCGTCACCCCATCGCGCAGCAAGGCGGGAAGCTGGAAGCAAAGCGATTTACCACCGCCCGTGGGCATGATGGCGAGCACGTCCTCACCTGCAGTCACGGCGCGCACGATCTCTTCCTGCCCAGGGCGGAAATCGTCGAAACCAAAGACCTCTCGGAGAGTGTCCTGCATGGGTGCCCTGTCAGATTTTTATCGATTTGCTCTTATCTGAAAGGTCCCACATTAAAATTCGCTGAACAAGGCAGGTTCAGCGAAAATCAGGTGATCAGGATCCGAATAATCTGGATGCCGATGATCGCCACGAGCGGCGCCAGATCGAGCCCGCCCATCGGCGGTAACATGCGCCGGATGGGCCCATATAGCGGCTCGAGCAGCCGCTGAAGTCCGTACCAAATTTGCCCCACCATCTGTTGGCGCGGGTTCAGCACGTTAAAGCTGATCAGCCAACTCATGATGAAGTGGGCGAAGATGAAGAAGATCGCCACATCGAGGAGTAGCATGATGATTTGGATAATGTCGCTCATGCCGTTGATCTAGGCGCAGGGTCCCCTTTGCACAAGCTCCTTCCGTGACGGCAAGCTTGACGTGCGCGTCAGGCATGCCACCTTTGGCGGTATGTACCCTTGGATTCGTCTCGCTTCCGCTCTCGTCAAAGGCCGCTCGCTGCCGCCGATGGACGTGCTTGATACCCATGTCTCGCAGCACCGCGTATCGCTGCTCGACTGCGATATCTTCATGGAGATGAACAACGGTCGCATCATGACGATGTACGAGTTCGGGCGCTTCCAGATGGCCCAGCGCGTTGGGCTGGCGCCGCTCCTGCGCGAGAAGGGTTGGGGATTTGCTGTGGCTGGCGCCTCGGTGCGCTACCGCAAACGGCTCGTCCCGTTCGAGCGCTACGAGATGCGCACGCGGATGTGTGGCTGGGACGAACGCTTTAGCTATTTCGAGCAGGGCATGTTCAAGACGTCCGGCGAATGCGCCAACCACGTCCTCTTTCGGACGGCGGTCGTGGCCAACCACCGCGCCGTGCCGATGACCGAGGTGGCCGAGGCCATGGGAACCGACCCAACCTCCCCCGAATTGCCGCAGTGGATCACGGCGTGGATTGAGGCCGAAGGGCAACGTCCCTGGCCTCCAATGACCGTGACCTAGGGTTTTTCTTGCCCGAATGGCTGTCCCCAGCGCTAATGAGCGAAAAGTCGGGGAGAGCAGGATGGCAGATGTTAGCCTAAAGAAGCGCGTGTGGGGCTGGATGGCCTTCGATTTCGCGACGCAGCCGTTCTATACGCTTGGCCTCACGTTCATTTTCGGACCCTACTTTGCTGTGGTTGCGGCGGAGTACTTCATGGGCACAGGGCTCGATAATCAAACCGCAAATGCACGCGCTCAGACGATGTGGTCTTGGGGGCAGGGACTGGCGGGGATCTTCATTGCCTTCGCGGGTGTTTTTTTGGGCGCTTACGCCGACAGTACAGGGCGTCGCTTACCGTGGATATGGTTCTTTGCAATTCTCTACGTCGCCTTCACTTGGATGCTTTGGTGGATGGTGCCAGATGGCTCGAACCTTTGGTTCGGACTCATTGTGTTCTCGCTGGGTTTCATCTCGGCAGAGGCAATGCTTCTTTTTACTAACGCTCAACTTCCCAGCCTTGGCGACGACGAAGAGGTTGGCAAAATCTCTGGCTCAGGCGCAGCCATCGGCTATTGGGGCGGGTTTGTGGCGTTCCTTATCATGATCTTCCTGATTGCAGAATCTGAGCCTGGCGGGACGACCATGATCCTGGGACTGGATCCGGCATTTGGTTTGCTAAACTCGGAAACACGCGAGGGCACACGGGCCGTGGGACCCTTCATCGCGATCTGGTTTGCGGTCTTCATGATCCCATATTTTCTTTGGGTTCGAGAAGTGCACCCGCCTAAGCGACAAGGCGGCGCCATGCAGGCTCTTCGTGACCTCGGGACGTCGATCGAAGGTATGATGTCAAGGCAAAGCCTGCTTTGCTTTCTGGGCTCTTCAATGCTCTATCGAGATGCGCTGAACGGGCTTTATGCTTTCGGCGGTGTCTACGCGGCGCTCGTGCTGGGATGGACGACGTTCCAGCTTGGCATCTTCGGCATCATTTCCATCATCACAGCAGCCATTGTTACTCAGGTCTCTGGCCGCTTTGATGCGCGTTTTGGCCCCCGGCCTGTCATCACTTTCCACATCTGGGTTTTGATCATCGTTTGCCTGTGCATCGTGGGGATGTCGCGGGAGACGTTCTTTGGGATGCCACTGCCGGAAGGATCGAACCTGCCTGATATCGTCTTCATGATCTGCGGCGCGGCTATTGGCGGCTCCGGCGGCGGCATCTATGCGGCGAGCCGGTCGATGATGGTGCGCCACACGCATCCGGAGCGTCCAACCGAATCCTTCGGCCTCTTCGCGCTATCGGGTAAGGCCACTGCGTTTCTCGCGCCGATGCTCATCGGTCTCTTCACCTATCTGCTGAACGACGCCCGTTTGGGCTTCTCTCCCGTCATCGGTCTATTCATCATCGGGATGATCCTGCTACGCTGGGTGAAACCGGAGGGAGATCGAGCGGAATGGTCCAAAGAAGAAATCCCCATCCCGTAATTCTCGCCATCGCGGCGTTCGCGCTGCTGGCGGCCTGCAACAGCGAACCGGAAGCCGCCGCGACGCCTGAGCCGCGTGCGAGGGTCGCGACCTCGGGCCCACCGGCCAAACAGCTCTTCGGGGCGGAGCCGCGCGCTTCGCGCCAGACGCCCCAGGCCATCGGTGGCTATGCGAAAGGTTGCCAGGCCGGCGCGGTGCAGCTGGCGGAGACCGGACCCACCTGGCAAGCGATGCGCCTGTCGCGCAACCGCAACTGGGCGCAGCCGGTAACAGTTGATTACGTGCAGGACCTGTCCCGCAAAGTCGCCCGGCTGCCCGGCTGGGAAGGCATCTATGTGGGCGACATGAGCCAGCCGCGCGGAGGGCCGATGCTCACCGGCCACCGCTCCCACCAGTCAGGCCTCGACATCGACATCTGGATGCTCCCACCTGAGCGCCTGAATCTGAGCGTGCAGGAGCGCGAGAACATCTCCTCCATTTCCATGCGCCGGAATGCCGGGGCATTCACGAATGACCGTTGGACTCAGGAGCACCGAGAAGTCCTGAAACTCGCAGCCTCTGACCCACGTGTGGCGCGGATTTTCGTCTTCCCCGGCGCCAAGGTCGACATGTGCAAACGCGAGACCGGCAACAGGGACTACCTGAACAAAATCAGACCTTGGTGGGGTCACCACTACCACTTCCATGTCAGGCTGAACTGCCCCGCCGGGGATGCGGGCTGCACCGATCAGGCCCCACCTCCTCCGGGAGACGGCTGTGACGAGGCGGAAGGCTGGGTCGATCGCATCCTGAACCCACCGCCGCCCAAGCCACGCGATCCGAACGCCCCCGCCCCCCAGCCCCGGCGAGAGCTGCGCCTAGGCGATCTGCCCCAACAATGTGCGGTGGTTCTGGCGTCCGACTAAGGCGATATGCGGTAAAGCCGCACTAATTTAACTTTTTGCGCTTGCGTCTGGCTGGCTGCGACACTACGACGCCCACGCCGTGAGCGTCGACTGACGGCCAAGTTACCGCAACCTTGTTAAAACGGGCAGCTCTACTGATGGACCGCACTCATATTCCCGGCATTCTTGCAATGGCAGCCATCGTGCTTGCCTCCAATATCCTCGTTCAGTTCCTCTTCGGGAATTGGCTGACATGGGGCGCGTTCACGTATCCACTCGCCTTCCTCGTCACCGACCTGATGAACCGCTTCTACGGGCCGCGCGCCGCGCGCCAGGTCGTAGTGGTGGGCTTTATCGTGGGCATCTTCTGCTCCCTCGTGGGCACCCAGATCATGGGTGAGTTTGGTCCGCTGGTGACATTCCGCGTGGCACTCGGCTCTGGCCTGGCCTTCCTGACGGCACAGCTCATCGACGTGCAGATCTTTGACCGCCTGCGCGGCGGCAAGTGGTGGCGCGCGCCCCTGGCATCGACGCTGATCGGGTCAGCTGTGGACACGGCGATCTTCTTCACCGTGGCCTTCTCAGCCATGCTGAACGGGCTTGAGCCGGACAACATGCCAACCTGGGCACAAGACGCCGTTCCGCTTCTCGGGATGGGTGGTGACACGCCGCTCTGGGTGTCCCTCGCTGTGGCTGACTTTGGCGTGAAACTCTCGCTCGCGCTGATCGCCCTCGTGCCGTTTCGCTTCATTGTGCGGCGTTACGTCAGAAATGCCGAGGTCGCCTGATCGAAATCATTGACAAACGGACACCTCCGCGATTCTCTCTTAGTAGGCGAAACATTCAGAAAGGAGGTGATCCAGTGTCGAAGAAGGTTCTGGAGAATATGGTCGGGACAACTGGGGAGGCGAGCCTCTAAGGCAATCCTTGGCGCAGCTTTAGCGCCCCAGCTGGCTAGGTTGGTTCTAACCGATCCTGCCTCCGTAAACTTCGAAGGGCCGCTCCGTTTCGCCGGGGCGGCCCTTTTCCATTCCCGCGGAGCAGGTAATCTGGCCAAAAGCTTAGGGAGGAAAAAATGAAAATCGCCGTCGTAACCGGCGCCGCTGGAGGGTTAGGGCAAGCCATCTCAGCCGCGCTCAAAGACACGCATCACGTCATCGGGCTCGACCTCAAACCGTCCCCGGTCACTGAACCCATCGAGGTCGACCTTACCGACGCCAAGGCGATCGCTGAGGTGTTCGAGGATATCGGCACAAAACACGGTGGCCTCGACACCCTAGTGAACAACGCCGGTACCTGCTTCATGTCCGACTTCCCGGATATCCCTGTGGAGGAGTTCGACGCGCAAATGGCCGTCAACTTCTCCTCCATGTTCCACTGCTGTCAGGCCGCGATCCCGCTGATGCTCGGCCGCGACGGCGTCAAAAAGATCATCAACATCTCCTCGAACGGCGCCTACAATTTCGACGTCTTCGACCCGCCGCATTACCGCGCCTCAAAAGCTGCAATGGACACGCTCACCAAAGACCTCGCTCGCCGCTACGCCACAGACAAAATCGCCGTGAACTCCATCGCGCCTGCCATGACCGAGACGCCTCTGTTTGGTGTGCTGGATGATGCAACCCTCGCCAAAGCTATCGCCGCCATGCCCCATGGCGAGGCCATGCGCCCTGAACAGATCGGCGGCTGGGTCGCCCACCTCGCTGGCCCCATGGGTGATGTCTGCAGCGGCAACGTCATCATCCTCAACCAAGGCCGCGACGTCCGCTAAGGCGCCCGCCCTTCTCTGTGCCCCGTACTTCGGGGAGCGCGAGGGGCTTAGCCCCTCGCATCCGTACTAGAGATACCGCTCCGGGGCCTTCTTCAACTCAGGCCACTGATCCGGCCCATGACCATAAATCGCCAGATCATGATCAAGCGCCAAGAGCCGCTCTGCATGATGCAACGCCACTTGCGGATCCCACGCCGTGTCAAACGCCTCCCCTACCTCTTCGGGGCGCGAGATCGCGTCGGACAACCAAAGCACCTGCCCCGTCTCCGGCAGCGCCACCCGAAAGGCGAGCTGCCCCGGCGCATGTCCCGGCACCAGATATACCTCAAACCCCGGTCCGATCATTCCGTCGCTCTCAATCACGCGCCAATCGCGGTCAGGCCAGTCCCACGGCTGCCCACCCGTCCAATATAGCGGTTTAGGCAAGGCCCGCTCAGGGGCTGAGATCAAGGTGGGCGCATCTGGATAGTCAAAGAGCCCACCAATATGGTCGATATGCGTATGTGTAACGATCATCAGATCGATATCTTTGGCCCCGCATAGCGACAGCTGAGCTGCCGGCAGGTTCGCCTCGCTCATGCTCAGCACCTGCCCAAAACTATCGAGGCCATCTTCCGTTCCCGCCGCAGGGTCCCGCGCGTATTTCGCGGGCATGCCTGTGTCGATCAGCACCCGCTCCCCTTCATCAGTAACCACAAGCGCCCCCATAAGCCCGATGTCCCGCGGGCCTGCATGGACACGGAAGAAACCGTAGTCCAACACTGTCAGGGAAATGGGGCTACCTTTCAGAAACATGCCCCCAACGGGCCGCGTGAGATGCATAAAGTCAAGATACACACCCTCTTTGAATACCTGCTTGAGACGACGGAGGCCGAGCCTGAGGCCTTCATCGGCTTCTCGCTGGCCCAGCCACCGCAGCTCAAAGACTACCTCGCCGACCTCGACCCGGAGCTTTCGCTGGACTGGAACGGACAAGATTTCCGTGGGCTGCCGGCGCTCCGCCAAAACGTGCTCGACCGCTCAGCACTCGACCTGCCACTGGAGAGCGTGCTCATCACCGCAGGCGCGGCAGAGGCAAACTATCTCTCGCTGCGCCAACTCGTGGGACCGGGCGACAAGATCGTCACGGAAACGCCCGGCTGGCCGCAGGTGAGGGTGATGGCCGAGGCCATCGGCGCAGAACTCATCGAGGTGCCACGGCAGGAGGAAGAGGGCTGGTCCCTGCCCCTTGATGCGCTGGAGGAAGCCGCCGAGGGTGCCAAGCTCATCTTCCTGACAAACCCCAACAATCCCACAGGCCGCTTGATCCCCGAGGCCGAGCTGCGCGAGATCGCCGAAATCGCCCGCCGCGCGGATGCGTGGCTTCTGGTGGATGAGGTCTACGCCGGGCTCGAATGGGCAGGCCCTCGCCCCCCATCAATCGCGGGAATCTACGAGAAGGGGATCACGACCGGGTCTGTCTCAAAGGCGCTTGGCCTGCAGGGCCTCCGCACGGGGTGGATGATCTGTCAGGACCAGGGCGCGATCCAGGATGCGTTCATCCTGCGGGAGAACGCCAGCGAGATCATGAACATCTTGGGTGAGGTCATCGCCGAGATCGCCATGCGCGAAGACCGCTACGCGGCGAAACTGAACGACGCCCGTTCCCAAGCCATCTCCACGCTGGAGCAGCTCGACCGCTTTGTCGAAGCCGAGCCGCGGCTAAGCTGGCAAAAGCCCGAAGCGGGGCTCATCGGCCTCGCCCGCGTGGACGGCATCGATGGGGATAGCTTTGCCCGCAGGCTCCTCAGCGAACAGCGGACCTTCCTCCTCCCCGGCTCATCCTACGGACAGCCGGACCACATCCGAATTGGGGTAGGAGGCGGCGCGGCGGCGAAGCTCGACCTCGGGCTCGAACGGATGTCGGCGCTTTTGAAGACGCTTCCGTAGTAAGCCCCATCGACAGGCCGCGGCGTGTCGACCTGCAATCAGTTCAGCTCACTTTGCTGCCGCCACCTTGGCCGCCAAATCCAATCGACGCGCAGGCGGTGGCCTATCGACTCGCCGGCGGGCGGCACGTCGATGGGGCGGCGGCTTCGCCTTGATTCCGCCCCTGCTCACTCAGTCTCTGACGAACGGGCCCAAAGATTGACCGCCTCGTCTTGAGCGGCGGCGTCAATGGCGGCGAGCTCTTCAACCGTGAACTCAAGGTTCTCAACAGCGCCCACGCATTCGGCAATCTGCTCGGGCTTCGAGGCCCCGATCAGCGCCGTCGTGATCCCTTCTTCACGCAGCACCCAAGCCAGCGCCATCTGCACGAGCGACTGACCCCGTGCTTCGGCGATATCGGTCAGGTCGCGGATGCTCTGCTGCACGCGATCAGTGAAGATCGCCGGGTTCAGCGACTTGCCTTGCGTGGCGCGCGAACCCTCAGGGATGCCATTGAGATACTTCCGCGTCAGCAGGCCCTGCGCGAGCGGCGTGAACGCAATCGACCCCACGCCGAGTTCTTTCAGCGTATCCTTGAGGCCGTCCTCTTCCACCCAGCGATTGAGCATGTTGTACGACGGCTGATGGATCAGACAAGGCGTGCCCAGATCATTCAGGATCGCCACAGCCTCGCGCGTGCGTTGGGAGTTGTAGGACGAGATCCCCACGTAGAGCGCGCGGCCCGAACGGACGATGTGATCGAGAGCGCCCATCGTCTCTTCTAGCGGCGTCTCCGGATCAAAGCGGTGCGAATAGAAGATATCGACGTAGTCGAGCCCCATGCGCTTAAGTGACTGATCGCAAGACGCGATCAGGTTCTTGCGGCTGCCCCATTCGCCGTAAGGACCTTCCCACATGTGGTAGCCAGCTTTGGACGAAATAATCATCTCATCGCGGTAAGCGGCGAAATCGCTGGCCATGAAGCGGCCAAAGAACTCCTCGGCGGATCCTGCCGGGGGGCCATAGTTATTGGCGAGGTCGAAATGCGTAATGCCCGCGTCAAACGCCGTGTGGCAAAGCTGACGCTTGAGATCATCTGGGGTATCGCCCCCGAAGTTATGCCAAAGGCCCAAAGAGATAGCGGGCAGTTTCAGGCCGGACGCGCCGCAGCGGCGGTAGACCATGGATGAGTAGCGGGAGGGAGAAGCCAGATAGTTCATAGCCGCAATCATAGCCTGCTTGGTAGGGATGGAAATGGCCACAACGCATGCTTAGGGTGCAGCCATGCTGCTGATCACGGGCGACATCACCCTCGAAGATTGGGAAATGACCGAGAGCTTTGCACGCTCCAGCGGGCCGGGCGGGCAGAACGTCAACAAGGTCAACACCGCCGTGGAGCTCAGGTTCGAGGCGGAGCGGTCCCCCAACCTCAGCCAACCAATAAAAGCACGGCTCAAACGCCTCGCGGGGCGGCGTTGGACGACGGACGGCGCCATCGTTTTGCAGGTGCAGGAAACACGCAGCCAGGCACGCAATCGCGAAATCGCGCGCGAACGCTTGCGTGAACTTGTGCTGAAGGCCACTGAAAAACCAAAGAAGCGGGTGCCCACGAAGCCAACGCTGGGCTCGCAAAGACGCCGGCTCGCCGCCAAAACACAGCGCGGCCAGGTGAAGGCACTAAGGGGAAAGGTCTCAAACGATGAATGAGCTGGTGGAGCGGCGCGCCCGCGCGCTGGGGCCCAATGTGCCGACATTCTACAGGGACCCGGTAGAGATCGTTCGGGGCGAGGGCTGCTGGCTCTGGGATGCATCAGGAAATCGTTACCTCGATTGCTACAACAACGTGCCCCATGTCGGGCATTGCCACCCGTACGTGGTGGAGGCGATCGCGAACCAGGCGGCGACGCTCAACACTCACACGCGGTATCTGCACCGGGGCATCGTGGACTATGTCGACCGGCTGACGGCCACTTTCGACGGGCCCCATCAGGCGATCATGGTCTGTTCGGGATCAGAGGCGAATGACATCGCGCTCCGCATGGCTCAGGCAGTGACCGGCAAGCGCGGTTTCATTGCCACGGACGCGACCTACCATGGCAACACGACAGCGGTGTCTCAGCTATCGCGCCGCCGCCCGCCCATTGGTGGCTATCCTGACCACGTGCGTCTCGTGCCTGCGCCGACGACACTGACGCCACTGGGCGGGTCAATGGCGGCCCAAGGTGAGGCGTTCGCCGAGGGTGTGCGCCAAGCGATTCAGGAGCTGGAAGAGAACGAATCCGGCTTCGCGGGCATCATGCTTTGCCCGATCTTCGCCAACGAAGGCTTGCCTGATTTGCCCGATGACTTCCTGATGCCCATGGCACGTGTGGTGACCGAGGCCGGGGGGCTATTGATCGCGGATGAGGTGCAGCCCGGTTTTGGCCGTACGGGTCGGGGAATGTGGTCGCATTCCTGGCTGGGCATCACGCCGGATGTCATCACGCTGGGCAAGCCCATGGGCAATGGCCATCCTGTGGCCGCTTGCGTGGCGCGGCCCGGGGTGATGACGGCTTTCCGCGAGGCATTCGGCTATTTCAACACCTTCGGCGGCAACCCGGTGAGCATGGCGGCCGCCTCTGCCGTGATGGACGTGATCGAGGACGAAGACCTCATCAACCACGCGTCGCGAATGTCGGCAAAGGTGCTCGACATGCTGGGCGGGCTCGATTTCCGGGCCGAGGCGCATATCCGGGGTCGCGGGCAGTTCTACGCGGTAGAGCTGACGCGGGATGGGCTCCCAGCACCCGAGCTCGGCGCCTGGCTGATCGAAGGCCTCAAAGACAGGGGTGTTCTGATGGGCGTGATCGGGCCCCACCGCAACATCCTGAAATTCCGCCCACCCATGCCCTTTTGCGAAGACCATCTCGACCATCTGGCCACGATCCTTGAACAGGCGCTGAAGACATGTCCGACGTAATCGAAATCGCGCGCCTTTGGGGCGAAGTGGAAACCGCGCCCGAGCTTATCGCTGCGCGGGAGAATGCCGTCTACTCGGCCACAATCAAGGGCGAACGCCGCGCGCTACGGGTCCATCGGGCGGGCTACCAATCCCGCATGGCCATCGAGAGCGAGCTTCGCTGGATGTCGCGCCTGGCCGATGTGGGCTTCCCCTGCCCGCGCCCTGTGGAGTCGAGCGATGGCACGCTTTTGCGCGCGATCCACGGCGGCAGCTACGCGAGCGTGGTGAGCTGGCTCGAAGGGCCCGCCATTGGCTCAAGTACCGTGCCATTGCCGGGCGACGATGCCCAGATCACAGCGCTCTATTCGCAGGTCGGCGCCCTGATCGCGGCCTTCCATGACGCCACCGATGCCGTTGTGACGGACGATGTCCTGCGCCCGGCGTGGGACGCCGATACGCTTTTGGGGGAGGAACCGCTCTGGGGCCGGTTTTGGGAGAACCCGACCCTCACCCAGGCGGAAGGGGAGTTGCTACTGCGCGCCAAATCACGCGCCTACGACATGCTCGTGGCGACGGAGGATGCCGATGCGGGCCTCATCCATGCGGATTGCCTGCAAGAGAACATTCTGGCGACGCCCGCTGGCCTCGCCCTGATCGACTTTGATGACGCGGGCTTTGGCTACCGTCTCTACGACCTCGGCAGCGCGATGGTGCAGCATTACGCGCACCCCAAGCGGGAGGTGATCGAAGCGGCGCTCATTGCGGGCTACGGCACGCTGCGTGTGGCGCCGAGCCTTGATGAGCTCCGGTTCTACACGATGCTCCGCGCGATGGCGTCTTGCGGGTGGGTGATCACGCGTGGCGCGGGCGACCCGGACTATCAGCGGTCGCAAGCTGACCGCGCCATCCATTGCGCCGAAGGGTGGCTCAGCTAGGCACGGCTAGACCACGACCTCAAGCGCGTCCTGCTGACCGACGGAGAACACCCGCTTGTAGCGCTCGATCTGGTCAGCCGGGCCCATGGCTTTGTTCGGGTTGTCCGACAGCTTCACTGTTGGGCGCCCATTCGCGCTCACCGCTTTGCAGACCAGCGAGAACGGCGCGAGGCCATCGTCGAGACCGCGGAAATCGTTCGTCAGTAGCGTCCCCCAACCAAAGCTGACCCGCACGCGGCCAGCGAACTGGCGGTGCAGCGCCTCGATTTTGTCCACGTCGAGACCGTCCGAGAAAATGATGAGCTTTTGCGTCGGGTCTTCGCCCCGCGCTTTCCACCAACGAATGGCGGTCTCCGCCCCCTCCTCGGGGCTTCCGGAATCGATGCGGATGCCCGTCCAGCCCGCCAACCAATCTGGCGCGCGGTTCAGGAAGCCTTCGGTGCCATAGGTATCGGGCAAGATGATGCGGAGGTTGCCGTCATGCTCCTCATGCCAATCGGCGAGGACATCGTAGGGCGCGCTGGCCAGCGCCTCATCGCTCTCGGCGAGGGCGGCATAAACCATGGGAAGCTCGTGCGCGTTGGTGCCGATGGCTTCCACCTCGCGGCGCATGGCGATCAGGCAGTTCGACGTGCCCGCGAAACGTTCACCCAGCCCCTCGATCATCGCCTGCACGGCCCAATCCTGCCAGAGAAACGAGTGCCGGCGCCGCGTGCCAAAGTCAGCGATGCGCAGATCATCGAGGCTACGCAGACGCTCCACTTTCTCCCAAAGCTTAGCCATGGCGCGGGCGTAGAGGACCTGAAGCTCAAACTTGCCCATGCGCCCAAGCACCGCGCGACCGCGCAGCTCCATCAGAACGGACAGGGCGGGGATTTCCCAAAGCATCACCTCAGGCCACGCACCTTCAAAGGTTAGCTCGTACTGCCCATCGCGCTTTTCGAGGTGGTAGGGCGGCAATCGCAGCTCTTCAAACCACTCCAAAAAGTCCGGACGAAACATCTGACGCTTGCCGTAGAAGGTATTGCCCCTCAGCCACGTGCTTTCTCCCCGGCTCAGCGACAAGGAGCGGATGTGGTCGAGTTGCTCACGCAGCTCACCTTCGTCAATGAGCTCAGCCAGGCGGATATCTTTGGACCGATTGATCAGCGAGAACGTCACATGCGTATCTGGCCGGTTCCGAAAAACCGACTGGCACATCAAGAGTTTGTAGAAATCGGTATCAATGAGCGATCGAACGATCGGATCGATTTTCCATTTGTGATTCCACACGCGTGTCGCGATGTCGATCATCGGTCTCTCCCAAAATCCGCGGACAGACGAAACCCGGATCGGGGCGGCCCGGCAAGCTCTTTCCGCTTTCTTTTTAGAAATGTGCCGAAATCTGACCACAATCGTGAGGCACAAGCAGCCTCGGTGAGAGGGGAACGATGTGTGGAGACGGAGGTTTCCGCGGATCGTCCAGCTACCGGCGGGACTGAATGCACCCCTGGAGGTCGACGCGTCCAACCCGCCTGTGGTGGCATGGCCCGGTTGACCCAGTTCAGGAGCGACCCAGCCCATGTCATGGGGCCGGCGGCGCAGAAATCCAAAGCCGTGGGACAGCCGGGTCCGTACCTCCCTTAGATCAGCTTCACACCCGCATCCTTCATGCCCGCTTTCGCCGCATCAAGTGAGCCGTCAAAATCGATGGCCCGGCAGAGATCGAGCCGTACAGACACCTCAAAGCCCGCCTTCGCTGCATCCACGGCCGAGTAGTTCACGCAGAAATCCGTGGCGAGCCCGACAAAGGTCAGCTTGGTGATCCCCCGCGTTTTCAGATAGCCCTCGAGGCCCGTGGGCGTGGTGTGATCGTTTTCAAACAGCGCGGAGTAGCTGTCGATCGCCGGGTTATAGCCCTTTCGGATGACCATATCGGCGCGGTCGGTCTGCAGATCCTCGTGAAAGAGTGCCCCGGACATGCCTTGGATGCAGTGGTCAGGCCACAAAACCTGCGGGCCATAAGGCATCTCGGTCACCGTCATGGGATCAGCGCCGTGCGTTGACGCAAAGGAAGAATGCCCGGCCGGGTGCCAATCCTGCGTGAGGATCACCGCGGCGAAATCATCCATCAGCGCGTTGATGCCGGGCACGATCAGATCACCCTCCGGCACGGCCAAGGCACCGCCCGGGCAAAAGTCATTCTGCACATCGATCACGAGAAGGGCTTCGTTGATGGAGGTCATGGGTCGGTCCTAGCTCTGTGTTATCCTGCCCCCTCAGGTGCCTGACGGCGGGGCGCTGTTAAAGCGTGCGCGCAAGGTAGGGATTGAGACGAGAAAGGCAAAGGCGTATCTGCGCGCCATGTTTACGATCGCCGCGCTCTATCACTTCACATCTTTCGAGGACCCGGACGCCCTGCGCCCTGGGCTGATCGAGATATGTGAGGCGAATGGCGTGACGGGCACGCTTCTGGTGGCGCCAGAAGGGATCAACGGCACGATTGCAGGCTCGCGCGAGGGGATCGATGCCGCGGTTGCGGCCATCCGCGCCCTACCCGGCTGCGCGGGTCTGGAGTGGAAAGAAAGCAGCGCCGCGGAGGCGCCTTTCATGAAGCTCAAGGTCCGACTGAAGCGTGAGATAGTGACCATGGGCCAACCGCAGGTGCGCCCGGCTGAGGGCACGGGCACCTATGTTGACCCGGCTGATTGGAACGCGCTCATCGCCGCACCTGACGTCGTTACCATCGACACCCGCAACGACTATGAGGTCGCCATTGGCACCTTTGAAGGCGCGGTGAACCCAGAGACAAAAAGCTTCGGAGACTTCCCCGAGTGGTGGGCCGCCAACCGCGACAAGTTCGAAGGCAAACGCATCGCGATGTTCTGCACCGGCGGCATACGCTGCGAGAAGTCCACGAACTTCCTCAAGGGTGAGGGCGTGGACGAGGTCTTTCACCTCAAGGGTGGGATCCTGAAATATCTCGAAGAAGTGCCCGAGAAAGACAGCAGCTGGAACGGCGCCTGTTTCGTCTTTGACAAGCGCGTGAGCGTGGTCCACGGGCTCGAGGAAGGTGAGCATGTGATGTGCCACGGCTGCCGGAGGCCGCTGTCGAAGGACGATACTCTGCGCGCTGAGTACGAAGAGGGTGTGCGTTGCCACCACTGCGTTGACGAATACTCTGAGGCTGATCGCGCGCGCTTTCGCGAACGCATGAAGCAACGAAAACTAGGTGGCCATGACTGAAGCACTGGAAACGCGGGAAGGCCTGTCAGAGCCGCTGCGTGTCCTTCTGAAAGACTACCCGCGCGAGGCGTGGGAGGCGGATCCGGGCTTTTCGCAGCTGATCCAGTTCTGGTTTTCCCGCCACGCGATGTTCCGCGAGCTCTGTGCTCGGATCACAGAGCTGCTGGAGGCGCATCTCGACAAACGCGTCGATCCGCAGCTGATGAAACCGCACCACACGCGCTATGCGAACATGCTTCTGGGTGGCCTGCATGAGTATCATCACGTGGAGGACGACCACTATTTCCCCAAGCTCATCGTGCTGGAGGAGAAGCTGGAACATGGCTTTGAAATCTTGGATCGAGATCACCACGATCTGACCGAACGCCTCGAGGCAATCGCTGCGGCGTCGAACGTGATGCTTCAGGCCCCTGAGGATGACCGCGAGGCCGCGGAAGGGGCGCTGAAGGAAATCAGCCGCCTTGGGCGTCTGCTTGACCGTCACTTGTGGGATGAAGAAGAGCTCATCGTGCCGGTGCTGCTAAAACACGGGATGGACGGTTAAGGGTCACCAAAGCTATTTATCGCGCGCCTGCGTCCATAGATTGAAGAGATCGCGAGGAGACGAGGAATTTGGTGCGTCGCATGCTCTGGATCATTTTTTCCGTGCTGGCCCTGCCCTTCGTTCTGGTTGGATGCCAACAGGGTCGGCTGTCCCCTTCGACTGATCTTCCCGCGCGGGATCCGGAGGCCATCCGCTTTGCCACATGGAACGTACACTACATCTGGCTTGAGCAGCAGGAGGGCCGGTGGGGGCTGAGCGGTTGGGAAGACCGCAAGGCGCCGATGGATGCGACACTCAAGGCGCTCGAGGCCGACATCATCGGCTTCCAAGAGATGGAGAGCTTTTCGCGCCGGGGCGACGGGAACGTGAACCTCAAACGCGAATACTTGTTGGAACAGAACCCGCAGTTCGCGGCAGCAGCCACGGGGAGGGCGGAAGTCTTTCCGCCCACGCAGCCCATCTTCTACCGACCGGACCGCTTCACTCTGATCGACGAGGGCTGGTTCTTTTTTTCCGAGACGCCGGACGTGATCTATTCACGCGGTTTCGACGGCGCGTCGCCCTCTTTCGCAAATTGGGCTGTGTTCGAGACCAACGGCACCCAGTTTCGGGTTGTGAATATCCATCCGGACGCGTTCTCCCGCACGAACCGGCAAGCCTCCATGAAGTTGGTGGCGGAACGGATCAAACCCTGGCTGGAGGCGGGGGAGACGTTGGTGCTGCTCGGAGACTTTAACGCCCGCCACGGATCGGGCTTTCATCAGGTATTCGAGGCCATGGGTCTCACCTTCCCGAAGCCGCCGGGCGCGACGTACCACTTGGATCGAGGTCTCCACCTCTTCGGAGCGATCGATCATATCGGGATCAGCCCGGGCCTGAGCTCCGGAAAGGCGACGGTCTTCAACCGCAAACTGGGGGAGGTTTGGCCATCCGATCACCACCCGGTGGTGCTGGATGTAACGCCTTTTGCCTAGGCTCTAAACAAGCGGAACGGGCACGTATCTGAACCCGTCAACCATGCGCAGGATGCGCCCCACGCCCGGAAACGGGAAGTGATAGCCCGCGACCATAATCTGCTCTAGCCGCCTGCGCGAGCAGGCGCTTGCGCGTTTCAACCGCGCGCGGTTTGTCGAGGTCCGCACCAACGGTCCAATCCGGATGCTCCAGGTTGGCGATGTAGTGGACAGAAGTGTCGACTAGGTGCAGCAGCTTCTCTCCCTTGCTCTCAAGACGAAGCGCAAAGTGCCCATGGGTGTGACCGGGAGCAGCGACGGCAAAGACGCCCGGCGCAATCTCCTCCCCGTCGCTGTAGGACTTCAGCCCGTGGGCCACGGGTAGGATATGCGTACGGCATTCGCGGATCATTTCGCGAAGGGCGGCTGGCGCGCGGTCCGGCTCCTGCGTCCAGAACTCGAATTCCAGATCTGGCAGATAGTGCAGCGCGTTGGTGAACGCCCTCTGTCCCTCGACAGTCAGGCCGCCGACGTGATCCGGGTGGCCGTGCATCAGGAAGAGGATATCGATGTCCTTCTGCTCGATCCCGAGCGAGGCCAGGCTAGTCAGAAGCCGACCCGCTTTTGGATCGGATTTGTTGAAGCTCACGTCGCCCATGCCGGTGTCCACGAGCACGCGCACGCCTTCGGTTTCGATCAATATCACCTGCAGCGGCATCTGCGCCTTGGCGGGGGCAGGCCGTAGCCCTTTAGCAGATCGCCCACCGCCTCCTTCCCCACATTGGCGCCGAACATCCCGACGCCCATGGAGAATGCGCCATCTTTGATGATGGAGATCTGCATATCGCCCAATGCGAACCGCCGGATCGCGCGCATGGGGCGCGAACCATCTGCAAGGAGCGGCTCCGAGGGCATGAAAAGGAGGCTCGCAGAGCCCAAAAGGAAGTTACGGCGCTGCATCATGATGACAGTCGCAACCCGAAAACGCGCAAGAGCGGGTTACCGGGGCCATCACCTTATCGCGAGGATCAGAAGTCCAGGTTGGCGACGCTGAGCGCGTTGTCCTGAATGAACTCCCGGCGTGGCTCAACCACATCGCCCATCAGCTTGGTGAAGAGGTCGTCGGCCTCGGCCACATCGTCGACCTTCACCTGCAGCAGCGTGCGCGCATCGGGGTCGAGCGTCGTCTCCCACAGCTGGTCCGGGTTCATCTCACCCAGGCCCTTATAGCGCTGCAGCTGGTTGCCCTTTTCGCCCTCCTCTAGGATCGCGGCGAGCAAGGTCAGCGGTCCGAGGATCAGCTGTTGGCGATCCTTTCGGGAAAGCGTCGCGGGCTGTGCGTAGACGTCTTGGAGGGATTTCGTGAAGGAACCCGTACGCGCGGCCTCCCCGGAGCGAAGCATCTTGCCGTCGAGGGTACGAACCTCTTCCACGCCGCGCAGGATGCGCGCGAGGCGGATACCACGGTCTTGCGTGATGCGACCCTGCCACCCACGCTCATATTCCAGCGCGATGAGGTCGAGCCGCGCCGCAACACGATCGGCTACGCCTTGGAGGTCGGCATCCACGGCCCCTGGAACGAACGCGCCTGCAATAGCCGCCTGTTCGAGGATGTGGCGCGGGTAGTGGGTTGGGAAGGCATCGAGCAGCCGCTTGAGGCTGCGCGCTTCCATGACCACGCGGGCGAGGTCTTGGCCTATGATCTCTTCCCCGTTGTGGAGACGCAGCGTGGCGCCTTCAACGCCTTGTTCGATCAGGTAGTCATCGAGGGCCGCTTGGTCCTTCAGATACACCTCAGAGCGGCCGCGCGACACTTTGTAGAGCGGCGGCTGCGCGATGTAGAGGTACCCGCCCTCGATCAGCTCAGGCATCTGGCGGAAGAAGAACGTCAAGAGCAGCGTCCGGATATGGGCGCCGTCGACGTCAGCATCGGTCATGATGACGATCTTGTGGTAGCGCAGTTTCTCGATGTTGAACTCATCGCGGCCAATGCCGGTGCCCAGCGCCATGACGAGGTTACCGATCTCCTGACTGGAGAGCATCCGATCAAACCGCGCGCGTTCCACGTTCAAGATTTTGCCGCGCAGAGGCAGCACGGCTTGGGTCAGACGATCCCGGCCCGTCTGGGCAGAACCACCGGCGCTATCACCCTCGACGAGGAAGAGTTCGGTCTTCGAGGGATCTTTCTCGGAGCAATCCTTGAGCTTGCCCGCGAGGAAGTTCACGTCCATCGCCGTCTTGCGGCGGGTCAGCTCGCGGGCCTTGCGCGCCGCTTCCCGGGCCAGAGCCGCCTCGATGATCTTGCCGACGATCTGCTTGGCCTCGTTCGGATTCTCTTCGAACCACTCGGAGAGCTTTTCACCCACAAGGTTTTCCACAGCCGGGCGAACTTCGGATGAAACGAGCTTGTCCTTGGTTTGGCTGGAGAATTTCGGATCAGGCACCTTCACAGAGAGCACACAGGTAAGGCCTTCCCTTGCGTCATCCCCAGTGAAATTAACCTTCTCGCGCTTCGCGATCCCGCTGTCAGTGGCGTACTTCTGGATGGTGCGTGTCAGCGCCCCGCGGAAGCCCGCAAGGTGCGTGCCGCCGTCCCGCTGGGGGATGTTGTTGGTGAAGGGAAGGACCATCTCGTTGAAGCTGTCGTTCCACCACATCGCAACTTCGACGCCGATGTCGTCGCGGTCGCCTTTGACGTAGATCGGCTCTTCCATGACGGGGTTTTTGGAGCGGTCTAGGTACTTAACGAACTCCTTCACGCCGCCTTCATAGAAAAGCTCGCTCTTCAGCGGCTCGGCAGGGCGTTCGTCTTCGAGAATGATGCGCACGCCGGAGTTCAGGAATGCGAGTTCACGTAAGCGCTTTTCCAGAGTCTCGAAGGAGTATTCGAGGTTCGAGAAGGTGTCCGTCGAAGCAAGGAAGCGCACTTCGGTGCCGGTGCGGTCGCCGGCTTCGCCCACGATCTCCAGATGTTTGACGGTTTCGCCATGCTCGAAGCGGGCCACATGCTCCTTCCCGTCGCGCCAAATGCGCAGCTCAAGCCAGACGGAAAGCGCGTTGACCACCGAGACACCCACGCCGTGGAGGCCGCCGGAGACCTTGTAGGAGTTCGAGTCGAACTTACCGCCCGCGTGCAGCTGGGTCATGATGACCTCGGCCGCGGAGACGCCTTCTTCCTCGTGGATACCAACCGGAATACCCCGGCCATTATCGGCCACGGAGACGGAGTTATCGGCGTGGATTTTGACGCTCACGTAGTCCGCATGACCGGCAAGAGCCTCGTCGATGCCATTGTCGACGACCTCGTAAACCATGTGGTGGAGACCAGAGCCATCATCTGTATCACCGATGTACATGCCCGGGCGTTTGCGGACTGCTTCCAACCCTTTGAGAACTTTGATGGAATCCGCGCCGTATTCCGGCTGGTTCTGCGCCTCGTCGGCCATGCCCGCGCCCTTCTTCTTTTCCTGCCGATGTATACGAGGATTAGGGGGTAATGTCACGCGATTGCGCTATGTTTTGCGTGGCTTAAGGGGTTTGGGCCATGCTGCGTCGCAATGCGCCCGGCGCGCGGGCCAGCACGCCTCTCAAAGATCTCACATGGTTGGTTAGAGAACGGTAACGCTTGGCTGTTATCGCGCGGGGATGGAAGACTTGGCAGCCAATGGCATTGCCCCGGAGGATGGGGGTGGGTTCGAGATCATGCGCAGCATTATGCAGGCGTCGCAGAGCTTTGCGTATCGTTGCGACAATGATGAAGACGTCACGATGCGATACCTCACCGGGAGCGTGAAGGAGATCACCGGATGCGCCGCCGACGAGCTGCTCGGAAATCGTAGCCGCACCTACGCCTCTCTTTGCCACGAAGACGATCTGCGCCCGATGATCGACCGTGTGGATGCCGCCATCGCTAAGCATGAACCGTGGGACCTGGACTACCGCCTGGTGCGTCCGGACGGGACGACGATCTTGGTTCGAGAGCGCGGCACAGCAGTCCGTGACACCAGAGGCAACGTCGTCTTCCTGCAGGGCCTTGTGGGTGACGCCTCAGCCGAATGGGAACTGCGGCGGGAGATAGAACGCAATCTGGCCGAGACGCAGATCGCCAATCAAGAAACGCTGGAGCTTGCTCAGAAGATCGTCCGCTCCGTGCGGGAGCTTTCGATGCTGTCTGTAAACGCGCGGATCGAGGCCGCACGAGCGGGGGAGCAAGGGCGCGGCTTTGCGGTTGTGGCCAATGAGATCCGGTCTCTTGCGGACGCAAACTCGAAATGGGCCTCCGAGATCACGAGCAAAATGTCTTCATATTAAATCATTGAAATCACGTGTATTTTGCCAAGTTACCCACATATTTATCCACAAACTCTGCGTAGCTCCGAGAGGTGGACTTCAGATGGTCTTTTGCGTGGGCATGGAAGGCCGGAAGCTGGTGGAAGGGCACCGCCGGATAGGCGTGGTGCTCGGCATGATAGGGCATATTCCACGCCAGAAAACGCACAGCACGGTTGGTAAAGGTCGTGCGTGAATTCTCGAGCATGTTTGCCACTGGCGGGCAACGCCCGTGTTCTGCAAGGAGGTATAGGCGCAGGAACGGTTGGCCGAGCAAGACAGGCAGCACCAATAGCCAGATCAGCCAGGGGCCCAGCAGCAGAACGAGCGCCACGTAGATCACGAGGTAGGCCTTGGCCTCCTTCCGGATGGCGGGCTTGGCACGCTCGGGCAGGTAGTCAGCTTTCGGCTTGCCGAAAGCATTCTCCACCAGAACCCGCACCATGGCCCACCAGTAGGGCAAACCGCTGACGTGCGTCAGAAAGCGGGGCCAGGTGTCGGGGCGTGGGCCTGCAAGTTCGGGGTCACGCTCTGGATCATTGGTGTGGCGATGGTGCGCCATGTGAAAGGCGCGGAACCACTGAAAGGGGAGCAGCAGCACGAGGCCTGACACGTGCCCAGCCGCTTCATTCATCCAGCCCGTGGCGAAGGGTGTCTTGTGCGTCGCCTCATGCTCGAGCGTGAAGAGGAAGACGAGCGCCACGCCATAGGGAACCATCACAGCCCACCACAGCGGCAGGCCCAGCGCGATCCAGATCGCGCCGGCTGCGATCAAACCAAGGTGCCCCGCGAGGTGCGTGAGCCCGCGCACATCGCTTTTCCGCGTGAGGGCGCGGCGTTCGTCCTTGGGCAAGGAGGCTATGAGGCGGGCGTGGTCCATCACGTTAAGGGTATGACGAGACCGACAAAGATCAAAAGGGCCCCTGATGCGGTGTTCAGGCGGCGCAGGGCCTCGGGGGAGCTTAGCAGCCGGCGTGCCCGGTCAATGAAGGCGCCGAGCGCGAGGTTTCCGGCCATGGGCACGAGGATCGAGACGAGGACGATTACGCCAATGTCGGCTGCCGTCACCTGAGTGAGATCGAAGAAGCCCGGCAGTACGCCCATGTAAAAGAGGATCGCTTTGGGGTTCCCGAGGATGACAAGCACGCCCGCGATGAAACCGGCCCACATACCGGGCCGCGTGAGCCGCGAGTCGCTCCCCAGCGCTTTGCCCGCATTCCGGATCAAAAGCACGCCCATCACGAGGAACATGCCCGCCGCGACCCACCTCAAGATCGACAGGATGCCTTCCACCTCCTGCACCAGCCAGGAAACGCCCAGGATCGCGATAAAGGGCCAGACGGCATCGCCAATGGCTACGCCCAGCGCCAACGGCCAGACACCCGCAAAGCCCGACGCCATCCCACGCGCCAAGAGCGCCACCCACACGGGACCGGGCGTCAGAAAGAGGACCATCACGGCGAAGGCGTAAAGCCAGAGGTCTGCGGCTGAGAGTGTCATAGGGCTCGAAGCTCCGATTGGCCGTCAGTTTCGCCCACCTCGAAGTATTGAGCGCGATCGCCCAAGGCCGAGAAAAGCTCCTCCCCCGTACCTGTCATCCAAGCCTGAGCGCCAAGGGCGCATATTTCGTCATAGAGTGCCGCTTGCCTCTGCTGATCGAGGTGGGCCGACACTTCATCGAGAAGCAGAAGCGGCGGGGTGCCGATATCGGCGGCCAGCGCCCGTGCGTTGGCAAGAATCAACGAGACCAGCAGTGCCTTTTGTTCGCCCGTGGAAGAGGCTTTCGCAGGCACGCCTTTGGCGCGGTAGGTGCCCTCCATATCCACGCGATGCGGCCCAATCAGCGTGCGCCCGGCAGCGAGGTCCCGGCCCCGCGTGTCGGCCCATGCCGCGCTAAGGTCCTGCGCTGTGAGGGGCAGGTCGGCATCCGGATGAGTGATGGCTAGGTCGGCTGTAGGAAAGGCGGTCTCTGCATCTTCCTGCGCCGCCATGAGCGCTGCCACAGCAGAAGTCCGGGCAGTGGCGATGACCTCCCCCGCCTCGGCCATGCGCCCTTCAACAGCACGATACCAACCGGGGTCGCTCACTTGCTCCTTCAGCAGGCGGTTCCGTTCGCGCATGGCCTTCTCATAGGTCAACGAATGCTCCGCATGGCTGGGATGAAAGCTAAGTGTCATGCGGTCGAGGAAGCGGCGGCGCCCCTCGGCACCTTCAATCCAGAGCCTATCCATGGCAGGGATGAGCCAAAGCACACGAACAAGCTGCCCAAGCGCGGACTGAGTGCCCGCCTTGCCATCAATCTTCACCTGACGCGCGGCGCCGCCTTCAGACCAGCTCTCCAGCTCATGCCCACCCAAAGTAGCCATGATCTTCCAGCCGATGGCGTCGGGCTGACGCGTGATCTCGTCCGCGGAGGCGCGACGCAGCCCCCGGCCCGGGGACAGCAACGATACCGCCTCGAGAACGTTCGTCTTGCCTGCACCATTCGATCCAAAGAGCACCACCGGCCGGCCGTCAAGCTCCAGCCGTGCGACTTTGTGGGATCTGAAATGCGACAGCGTCAGATGCTCAACAAACAGCACCGACCCGCCCTTTCTCTGAGGTTAGAGGACCGCTGACCGCAGCCGTCACACGCGCATCGGCATGACGACGTAGACAGCGCTTTCGTCAGTGCCTTCGCGCATCAGCGTCGGATCACCTGCGGAGTTGAAGAGGAAGACCGCATTCTCACGATCCACCTGGCTTGCGATCTCAAGCAGGTACTTGGCGTTAAAGCCGATCTCGAGCTTTTCGTCGCCGTAGGCCACTCCGAGTTCTTCCTCCGCGGCGCCGCTGTCGGGCGCGTTGACGGAGAGAACGAGGCGATCTTCATCGAGCTGCAACTTCACGGCGCGCGAACGCTCCGACGACACGGTCGCCACACGGTCCACGGCCTGAGCGAACTCAGAGGCGTCGACTTCGAGCTTGCGGGTATTCCCGGAAGGAATGACGCGCATATAGTCGGGGAAGGTGCCGTCGATGACCTTGGAGGTCAGGGTCACCTTATCGGTGGCAAAGCGGACCTTGGTCTCAGAAACGCTCACCGCGATCTCTGCCTCGTCGTCGTCGAGAAGCTTGCGCAGTTCGCCTACGGTTTTCCGGGGCACGATAACGCCGGGCATGGCGCCTGCTTCACCGGGCAGTTCCGCGTCGATACGTGCGAGGCGGTGGCCGTCGGTGGCAACGCAGCGCAGCACTTGGCCGCCGTCGCCATCGGCCACATGCATGTAGACGCCGTTCAGGTAGTAGCGGGTCTCCTCCGTGGAGATCGCGAATTTCGATTTGTCGAAGAGACGGCGCAGCGTGGGTGCGGCACACCCGAAGTTCGCCGTGTACTCAGACGACGTCATCACCGGGAAGTCTTCCTTGGGCAACGTCGCGAGGTTGAAGTTCGACCGGCCTGCTTCGACCGTCAGTCGGCCCTTCGTGCCGTCGTCGGACAAAGACACCAACGCGCCATCAGGCAACTTGCGCACGATCTCGTGCAGCGTCACGGCGCTGACGGTGGTGGCGCCCGCGCGCTCGACCATGGCGTCGGCCTTGTCGACCACTTCGATATCGAGGTCGGTGGCGCGGAAGCTCACCGTGTTCCCCTCGGCCTCGATCAGCACGTTGGCAAGGATCGGGATCGTATTGCGGCGTTCGACCACAGACTGCGCTTGCGACACTGCTTTGAGCAGAATTCCACGTTCGATGCTGAGCTTCATTGAGCCTCTCCGTCCCTCTACCCGGGAAGGTCCCCCGGGGCTTGGAAACTACTTGCTCACGCCCGTCCCGCAAGCCTTTTCGGCGTGCGAGACGACATCTGGCAGAATTTGCGGCGCGAATGACGCGAAAGAACCCGAGTTTAGGCCTCGAGTGCGCGGCGAAGCATCTCCAGATCGTCAGCGATCTGGCTATCCTCGGTCATCAGCTCTTCGATCTTCTTGACCCCGTGCATGACGGTTGTGTGGTCCCGCCCGCCAAAACGGCGCGCGATATCGGGGAGCGACCGGGCCGTCATCTTCTTGGAGAGGTACATCGCCATCTGGCGCGGACGCGCGAGGTTGCGCGAGCGCTTGGGCCCAAGCAGGTCCGAGAGGCGAATGTTGAAATGCTCGGCCACCTTACGCTGGATCTCTTCAACGGTGGTCTTGCGGTCCGAGGCGCGGAGGATGTCGGCAAGGCAGTCTTGCGTCAGCTCTTGCGTGATCTCTTTGCCCACGAGCGAGGCAAAGGCGAAGAGGCGGGTCAGCGCGCCTTCAAGCACGCGAACGTTCGTGGAGATACGGTGTGCAAGATAGGTCAGCACGCCATCCTGGATCGTGAGACCCGGGTAATCCTTGCGGTAATGCTCCACCTTGGCCTGAAGGATGCCGAGGCGCAGTTCGTAATCCGTCGGGTGCAGGTCGACGACGAGGCCGGACTGCAGGCGCGAGGCGATACGTTCTTCGAGCTGCTTGATCTCACCCGGTGCACGGTCGGCAGAGATGATGATCTGTTTGCCCTGATCCACGAGCGCATTGAACGTGTGGAAGAACTCTTCCTGTGTGCTGTCCTTGCCGGCGATGAACTGTACGTCATCGACGATCAGCACGTCGGCGTTCCGGAACTGGAGCTTGAAGTCCATCATCTTGCGCTCGCGGAGCGCTTGGATGAAGCGGTACATGAATTGCTCAGCGCTCAAGTAGACGACATTAAGGTCTGGGCGAAGCTCGCGCAGGTCCCACGCGATGGCCTGCATCAGGTGCGTCTTACCAAGGCCCACGCCACCGTAGAGGAAGAGCGGATTGAAGACGACGCCCCGCCCTTCGGCCACGCGCTTCGCGGCGGCAAAGGCCATCTCGTTGGGCTTGCCGACGATGAACTTTTCGAAGGTGTAGCGCGGGTCGAGGCGAGCGCTGGTGAGCTCCATCACGGCCTCTTCGCCTTCAGCCTCGTCAGCCTCGTCATTCACACGCTCAGCTGCACGGCGCGCGAGCTCGGAGGACACTTCGAACGACACGCGCTCGACCTTGACGCCTTCACGGCGCAGGCCGAAAAGGATGTCATCACCGAAATTTCGATCCACATAGTTACCCACATACGCGGTCGGAGCCGAAAAAGAGGCCACGCCGTCCCGCGCATCGTTAAACTCAAGCGGTTCAATCCACGCAGTGAAGGCATTCGCCCCCACAACACGTTTCAAATTTTGGCGAACCGTCCCCCAGGCTTCCTGTGTCATGCAGCTTCCGTGCTTTAGCGTTTCTTATTGGCCCGCAGATAGGCCGCGAATGGCAGATCATTCGAACGAGCAAAGCCGTAGCTCCCCCCAAAAAAGGGAGTGCTCATCGGGCGAACCCGTTGATGCCTAAGGTGTCACACCTCGATACAGCCTCGTGGACATGGGTAGCGCGGACCCGCCTCGCACTTTGGGCAGCTCCCTAAGCTAACCCTTTGTACGCGCTCAAAAACACCTGAATACACTGTCCCTGCATTCAAATCATCCCTGAGCTCATGTCCCCCAATGCGAATGACTCGCTCCTTAGTTTTAATGAATCGAAAGCAGGCCCATCAACAGCTCAATTCTCTTGACTCAATAATTGGCCAGAAAGAATCTGTTGACCCTCGGCGCCACTCCAAAAATTAAGAAAGCGCCGCAGGACGGCGCTTTCGAAAAAGTCTTTTCCACAGGCACAATTGGCCTGAGTCGCTCACCGGAATCAGCCGAGCGACTTAACCCGCGCAGCAAGGCGGGACATTTTTCTGGCAGCGGTGTTTTTGTGATACACACCCTTGGTCACGCCGCGCATCAGCTCGGGCTGAGCCACTTTCAGAGCTTCTTTCGCAGCAGCCGAGTCGCCGGACGCGATCGCTTCTTCGACTTTGCGCAGGTGGGTGCGGATACGGGAACGGCGTGCTTTGTTTACGGCCGTACGGCGCTCGAGCTGGCGGGCGCGTTTCTTGGACTGAGGCGTATTTGCCATGGGTATCGTCTCTTTCTCTTCCAGACCTGATGGTCAGCGTATGTTTCGAGTGCGTACACTGCCCACCGGAACGTCGGTCGCCGGGACGAAGCGAGCCTTTTGCGGGCTGCACGCGCATGTCAGGCGCGTCGTATAGGCTGGGCCTACGCATAACGCAAGCCTCGCGTCCTGTGGCGCTTACTTATCGCGAAAGCGTGGCTCGCGTTTGGTGAGAAAGGCCTCCATGCCCTCTTTCTGGTCATGCGTAGAGAAGAGAGAGAAGAAGAGGCGCTTCTCATAGGCGAGGCCCTCGCGCAGTGTCGTCTCGTAGCTGCGGTTCACGGCATCCTTTGCGGCCATGACCGAGATCTGGCTTTTCTCAGCAATCTTGTCGGCGATGATGCGCACTTCCTTCATGAGCTTGTCCGCAGGCACGACGCGGGACACCAGGCCCGAACGCTCCGCCTCTTCGGCGTCCATGAAGCGGCCGGTCAGATGCATGTCCATGCTCTTAGATTTGCCGACGAAGCGCGTCAGGCGCTGCGATCCACCGATGCCTGCAATGACGCCGAGGTTGATTTCGGGCTGGCCGAACTTCGCGGTATCGGAGCAGACGATGAAATCGCAGATCATGGCAAGCTCGCACCCGCCGCCCAACGCATAGCCGGAGACGGCAGCGATAATCGGTTTGCGCGTCCGCATGACGGCTTCGATCTCTGCGCCAAACAGATCCTCTGTATAGACGTCCACGAAATCCTTCTGCGCCATCTCCGAGATATCGGCACCCGCGGCGAAGGCCTTCTCGGAGCCCGTCAGGATAATCGCCCGCACCTTCTTATTGCCGTCAGCTTCGCCAAGTGCGGCGGCAAGTTCGCTCAGGAGCTGCGAGTTCAGCGCATTCAGCGCCTCCGGACGGTTCAAGGTGATTGTCGCGACGTGGTCGTCCACCTCGTAGAGGATCGTCTCATAGGCCATTGGCTCATCCCTGTTGCTTTGGCTTTAGCCTTCTTAACGTTGGCAGGTGCCACAGTAAAAGCTGGAACGTCCCGATTGCACGATCCGTTTTATTTCGCCGCCGCAAGCATCGCGGGTGCAGGCCTCGCCTTCGCGGTCGTAGACGCGGAAGGTGTGTTGGAAATAGCCGAGCTCCCCGTCCGCCTGCCGATAGTCGCGCAGGCTCGACCCGCCAGCCTCGATCGCGTCCTGCAGGACGTCCCGGATGATCGGCACAAGGGCGCCCGCCCTCTCGGCGCTCAGATTGCCCGCTTTGCGTTTGGGGGAGATGCCGGCGCGGAACAGAACCTCGCAGACATATATATTGCCAAGTCCGCTCACGATGCGCTGGTCGAGCAGTGCAGTCTTGATCGGCGTGTTCTTCCCTTTCAGCGCAGCGGCCATGTAGGCGCCATCAAACGCATTGCCCAAGGGCTCAGGTCCGAGCGACTTGATGAGCCAGTGGTTCTCCATGTCCTCCGTGGGCCAGAGGTCCATGTGCCCAAAGCGACGCGCGTCATTGAAGGTGATCCGCGCGCCCTGCCCCATATGGAGCACGACGTGGTCGTGTTTCTCAGGCGCCGGGTGGTCATGATAGAACCCGCCAACCTCCGCGCCGGAAATCAGCATACGCCCCGACATGCCCAGGTGAATGAGAAGCGTTTCGCCAGAACCCAGATCGGCGAGGACATATTTAGAGCGCCTGCGCAGCCTTAGGACCGATTGCCCGATCAGCCGTTCCTGCATCCGTTCAGGCAGGGGCCAACGCAAATCAGGCCGGTTGACCTCGGCCCGCTCGATCAGCTGGCCGGTCATCACAGGCTCGAGCCCACGGCGGACAGTTTCGACTTCGGGTAACTCTGGCATGGCCCTGCGCTAGCGCGCTCTGGGTCGGAAGATCAAGGCGTGGCGTGCACCGCCAGCGCGCGCATCAGCGTCGCACGGTTGCGCAAGAGCTTGGGCAGACGCACCCTGTTGCCGCCTTTCATATGCAGCACTAGCATCAGCGAGCCCTGGTCCTCAACGCGATCGAGCTTACGCAGATCGAGCGCACGGGACGTGAAAAGCCACGTAGGAAGGAGGAGACGCGGGCCATCGAGGATCACCTGGTACGTCCAGACATAACCAACAACCCACGCCGCCAGCGCCGACAAGATCATGTAGCTTTCCCAGAAGCGACCACGGGGCAAATCATCAGGCTGCAGGTTCGCCACGGCAAGGACCGCCACGATGCAAAGCGTGAACACCAAGCGGGGCCAAAGAGCAAGACTTAGGACCAACGCCTGACCATCGCGGTTGACGTGCTGCTGGGCTGGTGTTCCCAAAACCCGATCGCGATTTTCCATGTTTGGAGGCGAAAGACGCTGGGTAATCACATCACGCAATTGGCCCACAAGACCAAGCCTGTGCACGACCCAAAGACCGCACACACCCACTACCGTGGCCACTAACGCACCGATTAACAGCAAGGGCCCCACCTCGCGACTATTTGTTCTTTCCCGGAGACCCTTATATCAAGATTAAGACAAGACTTAGGCAAAGCCGCATATTCCCATGACAGACAGCGAATCCACTACTCATTTCGGCAATGAAACCGTGCCGGAGAGCGAAAAAGCCGGACGCGTCCGCGGCGTGTTCAGTTCGGTCGCCTCGAAATACGATATCATGAACGACGTCATGAGCGTGGGTATCCACCGACTCTGGAAAGACGCGATGATGGATTGGCTCGCGCCGCGGGCCGGTCAAGAACTGCTCGATGTGGCAGGCGGCACGGGCGATATCGCCTTTCGCTTCCTCAAGCGCGCTGGTCAGGGGCACGCGACGGTGCTCGATCTCACCGAAGGGATGCTGATCGAAGGCCGCAAACGCGCCGAAGCCGAAAGCATGGCGCATCAGCTCGATTGGCTGGTGGGTGACGCGATGGCGCTGCCCTTCGAAGACAACACGTTTGACGTCTATACGATCTCGTTCGGGATCCGGAATGTCACGCGCCCACAGGAAGCGCTGAATGAAGCCTACCGTGTGCTCCGGCCCGGCGGGCGTCTGATGGTGCTGGAGTTCAGTCAGATGCCAAACCCGCTGCTACAGGCAGGCTATGACGCTTATTCCTTCAATGTGATCCCGGAGATGGGGCGTCTCATCACCGGCGACCGCGACAGTTACCAGTACCTTGTTGAGTCGATCCGCAAGTTCCCCGATCAGGACACCTTCCTCGAGATGGTGCGCACGGCGGGCTTCGGAAACGCCAAGTACCGGAACATGACGCAAGGCGTGGCCTGCCTCCACAGCGGCTGGAAGATCTAGCAAAGCACCATGCGTGGCCCCCATAACATCCTGCGCCTGATCCGCACGGGCGCCACTTTCGAGCGCACGGGCGCGATGAAGGTCGTGCTCGAGGCGATGGATGCGCCGCCCGCGCTGCGCCTTGTGGCGCGCGTACTGGGGTGGCCGTTCCAATGGCTAGGTTATCGCGGTGATCCGTCGATGCCGCCGCTTGTCCGCGCGCTCACCGCGCTTGGGCCTGCCTACATCAAGTTCGGCCAGATTTTCTCCACGCGCCCGGACGTGGTGGGCGATGAGCTCGCCATTCAGCTGCGGGTACTGCAGGACAAACTGCCTGCTTTCTCGACACGCGAAGCCAAACGCACGGTCGAGCGGGAGCTTGGCACCAAATGCGACGAGCTTTTTTCGAGCTTCTCAGAGCCGATCGCAGCCGCTTCCCTCGCTCAGGTGCACAAAGCCGTCGATCGGAAGAGCGGGGAGATCGTGGCGGTCAAAGTGCTGCGGCCCGGGATTGAGAAAGCCTTCCAGAAGGATATCGACGCCTTCTATGCGGCGGCTTCCATCGTGGATCGGCTATCGCCCTCGTCGCGGCGTCTGAAACCGCTCGATGTGATTGATCACTTCAATGGTGTGGTGATGGCGGAGCTCGATCTGAGGCTCGAATCCTCTGCTGCCGCAGAATTCGCGGCCAACACCAAAGACGACGCAGGCTTCCGCGTGCCGGAGGTGAAGTGGGATCTGTCAGGGCGCCGCGTGATGACGCTGGAATGGGCAGACGGCATCAACGCCGCCGACCTCAAGGCCGTCGAAGCCGGTGGACATGACCGCATAGAACTGGGCGAACGGATCCTCCGCTACTTTCTGCTCCATGCCCTGCGCGACGGCTATTTTCACGGCGACATGCATCAGGGGAACCTAAAGATCGCCGAAGACGGCACGATCATCGCGCTCGATTTCGGGATCATGGGGCGACTCGATGAATACACGCGCCGCGTCTATGCCGAGATCCTCTTTGGCTTCATCCGCAAGGACTATCAGCGCGTGGCTGAGGTGCACTTTGAGGCCGGTTACGTTCCCGCAGACCGAGACGTCGATGAATTTGCCCGCGCACTTCGCAGCGTGGGAGAGCCCATCTTTGGTATGGACGCGTCCCGCATCTCCATGGCGCGGCTGCTGACGTATCTCTTTGAGGTGACGGAACGCTTCGGGATGGAAACCCGGACCGAGCTTATCCTGCTTCAGCGCACCATGGTGGTGGTCGAAGGCGTATCGCGTACGCTCAACCCCAACATCAACATTTGGAAGGTCGCGCGACCCGTGGTCGAGGACTACGTGCGCAAGAACGTTGGGCCCGCGGCCCTCGCCAAGGACCTCTACAAGACGGCACGGGTATTGAGCCGGTTCGGGCCCCGCCTGCCGCAGCTCGCCGAGAAGATGCTGATCGAGGCGTCGAACCCGAAACCGAAGGAAGAGCCGCGCGGCACCTCCTTGGTTCTGATCACGGCCATAGCACTAGCCAGCGCGGCCATCGGCGCTTCGGTCGCGAGCCTCTTCTGATGAAGGACATCCGCGCCGTCGCTCCCAATCTGAAGAGACGGCTTTCCGGAGTGACGGCAACCATCGCCAGGCTGGTCCCGCTGATGGACGGTGTTGTGGCAACCGGCCCAGGCCTTCCCGAGGGGACGCCGCATATCCCAGTTTGGCGCGCGATGCTGATGCCACGCGACCGCTGGCGCGTCTGGCACGCCCGCCGCAATACCGAGATGTTGCTTGGCCTTTTCCTGTGCCACATCCTGCGCCGCCGCTACAAGCTGATCTTCACATCCGCCTCTCAACGCAGCCGTACGGGCTACACTAAATGGCTGATGGGCAACATGGATGCCATCGTGGCCACCTGCCAGAAGACGGCGAGTGTCGTGCACCTGCCCTCCCGCGTGATCCTGCATGGCGTGAACACGCGCGTTTTCTATCCGGCACCCGATCGGACGGAAGCCAAACGCAAGCTGGGCCTGCCGGAAGGGGACATCTACGTCGGCTGCTTTGGCCGGATCAGGCCGCAGAAGGGAACGGATGTTTTCGTCGATGCCATGATCGCGGCATGTAAGGCAGATCGGCGCCTGCGCGGTGTCATCATCGGCCGCGCTACAGAGAAGCATGTCGAGTATCAGAAGCGGCTGGATGCCAAGATCCGCAATGCGGGTCTGCATCATCGCATCCGCTTTGTGCCTGAGGTGCCCATGGATGCGGTGGCAGATTGGTACCGCGCGATGGACCTCTTTATCGCCCCGAACCGATTGGGCGAAGGCTTCGGCCTCACTGTGCTCGAGGCCATGGCCTGCGCGGTGCCTGTCATCGCCACCCGCGTCGGCGCTTTTGAGGAGCTCGTCGTGCCCGGCGAAACCGGGGCGCTTGTCGATCAGGACGACACAAACGCGATCATTGCTTCTGTCAATGACATCGTGGGCGGCAATCTGGAGGCCTACCAAGAGGCTGCCGTTGCCCATGTTCGTAAGAACTTCCCGTTGGAGCGCGAGGCATCAGAGCTTCTCGCGCTCTATGAGGAGCTTCTAGGTAACGCGTGACCGCGCGTGGTACTCAGGCCGGTCCCACAGCTTGCCATCCATCACCTTTGCCAGAATATCCACAGCGCCCGTAACGTCTTCGGGCCCGAGGTAGAGCGGCGTGAAGCCAAAGCGCATGATGTCAGGGGCGCGGAAATCGCCGATCACGTTACGTGCGATAAGGGCCTGCATGGCGGCATAGCCATGCTCAAAATGGAAGCTGACCTGACTGCCCCGCTGGCTGGCGTCACGCGGCGAGGCCAACGTCAGCGCTGGGACTCGCGCTTCGACTTCCGCGATGAACTGTTCGCACAGCGCGACGGAGGCGCGGCGGATGTCTTCCATCTCCACCCCGTCCCACGCGTCGAGGGCTGCATCGAGCGCGGCGACCTGCAGTACAGGTGGCGTGCCAACGCGGAACCGCTCAATCCCCGGGCCGGGGCGGTAGTCGGGGTCAAAGGCGAAAGGTGCCTCATGGCCGAGCCAGCCGGACAGGGCCGGAAACACTTCGCCGGAGACATCCGGGCGGACATAGATGAACGCGGGGGAGCCGGGGCCCGCGTTGATGTATTTGTAGGTACAGCCAACAGCGAATTCGGCGCGGCACCCCTCCAGATCGACCGGCACGGCGCCAGCCGAATGGGCGAGGTCCCAGATCATCACGGCACCGGCTGCGTGGGCCCTCTCGGTGATGGCGGCCATGTCGTGCATGCGCCCTGTGCGGTAGTCGACATGGGTGAGCATCACCACGGCGACGTCTTCGGTGATGTGATCAGCCACCTCTTCGGGTGCGACGGTCTTGAGCTCGTGCCCTTGATCCAGCTGACGGATCAGGCCCTGCGCCATGTAGAGGTCTGTCGGGAAGTTGCCGGTATCTGACAACACCGTTTTGCGACCAGGCCGCAGCACCAGCGCCGCCGAAAGCGCCTGATGCACCTTCAGCGACAGCGTATCGCCAAGGACACAGGTACCCGGTGCCGCGCCAATCAGATGGCCCATACGATCGGCAATGCTCACCGGTTGCCCCATCCAGTCATCGACATTCCAGCCACGGATTAGGTGCTGACCCCATTCGTCATTCACCACCTGAGCGAGCTTCGCGGGCACGGATTTTGGCAACGGGCCGAGGGAGTTACCATCAAGGTAGATCAGCCCCTCGGGCATCTCGAAGAGGTCTTTGCGCGGTAGATTGGTCATGGTGTGAACTAGGGCTCCTGATCGTCCAGCACAGTTGCCATGAGAGGCGAGTGGGCTTCAAGCAGGCCGTCGATTACGTCGAAATGGTGCCGGCCTTCATCCTCGACAAGCGTCACTTCCGCGCCGAGCCCGTCCCACATCATTGTCATAACCCGGCTTTGGCGAACGAACTCCGGTCGCTCCGCAGCGCCGACCCAGACCGCAATCGGAACATCTACCTTGGGGCGCAGCAGGACCGGGCTCTCTGACAGGGCTTCCGTCTCATCAATGTGGAGGGTGGCGTTCAGCTCTGTGAGCATGAGGGGCCGGAGGTCGTACACGCCCCCAATCCCGGTGACGCCGCTCACACGTGACAAAACTGCATCGGACAGCGCGCTGTCTTCGCACATGAGCCGGAAGGCCAAATGCGCGCCTGCCGAATGCCCCGTCAGGAAAATCGGGCCTTCAACCAGCACGGCGGCGTGTTCGACGGCCGCGGTCATCTCGGCGGTGATGTCGGCAATCCGAACTTCCGGCGCCAGAGTGTAGCTGGGCACGCAAGCGGCATAGCCACGCGCCACTGCACCCTGCGCCAATTGGCTGAAGTCTTCGCGCCCAAAGCGCATCCAATAGCCGCCATGAATGACAACCACGAGGCCCTTCGGCTCCCCCTCTGGGAGGAAAAGGTCAAATGCTTGCCGTGGCTTAGCGCCATAGGCGACTCCGAGTTCGGCTTTGGTTTTTTCCCGAAAGGCATCCGCTTGGCCGGGCCAGGCGGCGGCGATCTCTGCCCCGTTAGGGATGTGAGCCATGTTGGCGTAGGCGTCGTCCCAATCACGCGACATCTTCAATCCTCACTCTTTCGGTCCGGTCTGAGTATCGCGAAGCCGCAAAGAGAGGGAAGAGCCGTTTGCAGGCGCCGGGTGGGGCGTTGCGCGTTCCGGCAAGGTGCGAACGCTCCGGCAACGATGTCTTCCGCTTTGAGAGGTGATGAAAACATATCTGTTGCCCGCTTGTCTGATGCGCGGCACACTCAACTCAGAATTGTACGCTCAGAGCCAGATGGAAGAGCTAGGTCCGAACATCAGCGCGCAGGTAGATTTTCCTGTCATCGGCATTGGCGCCTCCGCCAGAGGACTCGAAGCCGTCACCAGCATGTTTCGCAAAATGGTGCCCGGTCAGGGGATTGCCTATGTTCTGGTCATGCATTTCGACCCCAACCATGAAAGCGTCATGGTGGAGCTACTCTCCCGCAAAACCCAAGTTGAAGTGCGGCAGATCAAGGATGGCGACCCCATCGATGTCGACGTCCTGCATGTCATTCCACCCGGTCGCAGCCTCATTATAGAGGATGGGCACTTTTGCCTCAGAGAGTCCAAGCAACCTCGCGGTGTGCGGCGACCCATCGATCTCTTTTTCGGCTCACTGGCGTCGGCGCAGCGTGAAAAATGCGCCTGCGTCATCCTTTCGGGCACCGGCGCAGATGGCACCGCAGGCATTGAGATCGCCAAGGACCTTGGCGGCGTGATCGCTGTGCAAAGCCCCGAAGAAGCGCGCTACGACGGCATGCCTTTTTCGGCGATCTCGACCAAGATGATCGACTTCACGCTGCCTGCTGAAGAGATCATCCCAAGGCTTCTCGGATATTTCGAAGGACATCAGGATCCCGACTGGCCCGACCTCGACCAAGGCGATGAGACCGGCGGGACACAGGAAGCACTAGCCCGGATTTTCGAGCTGATCTCTAAGACAACCGGCAACGACTTTTCCGGCTACAAACCTTCGATGCTGTTGCGCCGGCTGAAGCGTCGGATGCAAATCTGTGAGCTGACGCACCTGGGCGACTACCTCACATTCCTTGAAGACAACCTCGACGAACGCGCCGCGCTTGCGAAGGATTTCCTCATCAACATCACCTCGTTCTTCCGCGATTGGGAACATTTCGAGGTGATGCGCGCGAAGGTCATCAAACCGATGATCGAGAAAGCCGATGACGCCGACGAAGTCCGGATTTGGGTGCCCGGCTGTTCAAGCGGGCAAGAAGCTTATTCCATCGCGATGTTGGTCGACAGGACCTGCAGGGAGCTGGGCAAGCGCCCCCTCATCCAAATCTTTGCCACTGACATTGACGAAGAGATGCTCACCCGAGCACGGCGGGGGGTCTATCTGCTCAATGACTATGACGAACTGCCAAAGACCTACCAGCAGGAGTACACGCACGCCTCGGACGGCCATTTCGAGATCGACACCAGCATCCGGCACATGGTGCGGTTTTCGCAGCACAACATCATCCAGCACCCACCATTCTCGAAAATTGATCTGATCTCGTGCCGCAATCTGTTGATCTACCTGAGAGACGATTTGCAGGTCGAACTCTTCCCGGTGCTGTATTTCAGCCTGCGGGCTGATGGGCATCTGTTTCTTGGCAACTTGGAAAGTATCACGCGCCAAACTGGCCTCTTTTCAGACGTCGATCAGGGCGCGCGCCTGTTCCAGAGGGTGGAGAATGGCCGCCGCGTGCATTTGCACATGCCGCTGGGCCAGTCGATGGCGCGGCGCAGTCAGCAGGCGACGCAGCGGCGCATGGCTGTGGAGCAGGATTTCCCCGGGCATCAGAGCCTTCCAGCACATGAAGAGATCTATCAGGAATACGCGCCACCCTTCGTTCAGGTCTCCGCTGATGGCCGCGTCATCGGCAGCTCGGGCGAACTCGGCCTCTTCCTCGTGACGCGTCCGGGAGAAGAGCGGGATCTCTATAGTTTGCTGCGCCAAGGTTTGAAGGACGTCGCCACCGAGCTTCATGCAAAGGTGCTCAAAACCGGCGACCGGCAGGCGCTTGAAGATGTCAAAGTGCGGGCGCCGTTCGGTGTCGCGCGTACGGATGTCATCGCGCACCCTATGCGGGATGGAACAGTGGCGATCATCTTTGCGATGAAGGACCAGTTGCAACCGACGATCAAACGCTACGCCGTGCCTCCGGTTTCAGGCGATCAGCGCATTTCAGACCTGCAGGACAAGCTGAGCCAAACGCAGCGACAGCTCAAAGACAGGATGGAAGAGGTCGGGACAGCCAATGAGGAACTGAAAAGTTCTAACGAAGAAATGATGTCCATGAACGAGGAGCTTCAATCGGAAAACGAGGAGCTCACCACCGCCAACGAAAAGCTCAAGAATAAGATCGACGAGCTGACGCTAGCTAATGCCGACCTCGACAATTTCCAGCGTTCGGCGAGCCTCGCCATGCTCGTTGTGGACCGCTCCCTGCGCATTCGTCAAATCACTGAAGCCGCGGGCGCCGTTTTGCCCATCAAGCAGACCGACAAGGGCCGCTTCTTGAACGAGTTCAATCTCGGGCTTGAAGGCGCCGATCTGGCCAAAGAGACCATCAGCGTCATGAAAAGCCGCGATGTCTTTAGTGAGACAACCAGCACCAGCATGCCGGGCAAGGAAGGGTCGTCCTACTTCACGCGTATCACGCCTTACTTCTGCAAGGATGGCACCGTGGAAGGCGCCACCATTGCGCTGACGGACATCTCGCAAGAAGCCGACCTGCGTCAGCAGCTCGAGCTGGAGAAAAACAGGCTCGCGCTGGCGATGCAGGTGGGTCGGATGGGCCTTGCCGAAATGGATGCGGAGAAAGACGAAGTCGTCATTGATCAAACGCTGTCAGAGCAGTGCAACGTGCCAAAGTCAGGCCGCATGCCCATGGCAGAATGGCTCACCAACATTCATCCAGACGACCAACGTAACATTGCTGAGGTGCTCAGCCACGCGATTGAGACGGAAAGTGACTACGAGATCGATTTCCGCGTGATGCTACCGGGCGACGAGACCCGGTGGATCCGCTCGCACGGCACGCCCTACACATCCCGCGACGGCACCACACAGGTCGTGGGACCCACGATCGACATCACCGATGTCACCAACTTCAACGAACGCCGCGAGTTGATGATCCGGGAGATGAGCCACCGGATCAAAAACCTCTTCGCGGTGGTGAGCTCGCTCGTTCGTCTTGCCCCCAAGCGGTACGACAGTCGTGTGAAGATGGCCGACGAACTTGCCGGTCGCATCACGTCGCTTGCGCGCGTCTATGACCTGGCGCGCAAGAAGGCCTCGTTTGACGAGGTGCAGATCACCGAACTGATCGACACGATCGTCATGCCTCATGTCGTCAAACAGAGCTTCATCAAGGAAGGCCCGGACGTCACCCTGGGCGGCGATACCCTCAACACGCTGACAATGATCATTCACGAGATGACCACCAATGCCTTCAAGTACGGTGCGCTCTCCAAACCCAGCGGCGGGGTGCGCCTGGCCTGGCGCGCTGACCCTGATGGGCTGACGAACTTCATTTGGGAAGAAACCGTTCCGAATTTTTCGGTACCAGAGGACGCAACTTCGGGCTTTGGATCGAGCCTCTTGCAAGGCGCAGCGCAGCAGCTTGGCGGATCTTATGAACGTACGTTCACGGACCAAGGTGTCTTGGTGAAATTCTCTCTCACGCTGACATAGGAGGGGGCGTGGTACAGCGGGCACACAACGCGCCTTTGGAGGGGCTCTCGATCCTTATCCTGGAGGATGAGTTTCTTGTCGCTCTCGCCATTGAAGAGGATTTCTGGCCGCTGGCGCCAAAGATACCTTCATTGCCCGCACAATTTGAGAAGCCCTCGATTTGGCCGCGCTTAGGCCTGACTGTGCCGTGCTCGATCTGCGGGTGCCGGACGGGCTATCGCTTGATCTGGCGCACGAACTGATCGCCGCTGGCACGCCAGTCGTCTTCCATTCCGGCCATGCTGAAATTGAAGAACTCACGCCCTTCCAGGGCGCCATGGTGTGCAGCAAGCCGTCCCTGCCGAGCGAACTTATTGCGGCGGTTCTGGCGTCTGGCCGCACCTACGAGGCGGCCAGACAGAGCTCTCTGGTCGGCGCCGCTAGCGCCCCATCCATCCGCCATCAACGACGAGGATCTCTCCGTTGACGTAGTCAGAGGCTGCTGAGGCAAGGAACACGGTTGGTCCGGCAAAGTCTTGCGGCTTGCCCCAACGGCCTTGCGGAATGCGCTCGAGGATAGACTTCGAGCGGGCCGCATCGTCCTGCAGGGCTTGGGTGTTGTCGGTGGCGATATAGCCCGGCGCGATGGCGTTCACATTGACACCTTTGCCCGCCCATTCGTTCGCCAACGCCTTGGTCAACTGTCCCAGACCACCTTTGGAAGCCGCGTAGCCGGGGACGGTGATGCCGCCCTGAAACGTCAGCAGAGATGCCGTGAAGATGATCTTTCCATGGCCACGCTCGACCATGCCGCGGCCGATCTCCCGCGACAGGATAAACTGCGAAGACAGGTTCACGTCGATCACCTGATCCCAGAGGTCATCGCCATGTTCAGCAGCGGGCGCGCGTTTAATCGTGCCCGCGTTGTTGACGAGGATGTCGGGCGCCACACCATCTGCCGCCAGCTGACCGATGAACTCGGTTAGCGCCGCGCGATCACTGAAATCGCATTGGTACGCTTTGAAGCGTCGCCCGAGAGCCTGCACTGATTTTTCGACCGCGCTGCCCTCTGTTTCGAGCGAAGCGCTTACACCCACAATGTCCGCGCCGGCCTCGGCCAATGCTTCTGCCATGGCGCGGCCAATACCGCGTTTGCAGCCCGTAACGAGGGCTGTTTTACCGGTGAGGTCGAAGGATCCTAGAACGCTCATGTGATCTCTCCTACTTTGATAAGGCTCTTCATCGCAGTAGGATTGGAATCGAGCGCCTCGAAGGCCGCCTGAATCTCACTGAGCGGGCTGACATCAGTGATGATCGTCTCAGCACCCACCTTGTCATTGGCGACGAGTTCGATCGCCTTCTCGTAGTCCTCCGGCTCGTAAACCCGCGCGCCGATCAGTTTGAGCTCGCGCCAGAAGAACTGGAACATATCGACCTGAGGCTTCTGGGCATGGATCGCGACCATCACGATCCGCGCGCGCGCCGCAGCCACGGTTGTCATCGCATCCACGCCCGGCTGGGAGCCTGAGACTTCAAATACCACTTCCGCGCCTTTGCCGCCGGTTCGCTCGGACACGTGCGCGGCAAGATCGGTTTCGGAAGGGTTTACGGTGTCAAAACCCAGCGCCCGGGCCACACCGAGGCGACGTTCATTCACTTCGGAAATCAGCACATTGCCTCCGGCCGCTTGCGCGACCATCGCAACCAGAATGCCAATGGGGCCGCTGCCGATTACCACGACGTCCTCACCGGGCTGCAGCTCAGATAGGCGCACGTCATGGCACGCCACGGCGACCGGCTCGATCAGGGCCGCATGATCGAGGCGCAGCTCGGTCGGCAGCACGTGGATCGTGTGCGCAGGCACCGTCCAATATTCCTGCATGGCTCCCTGTGTATCGAGGCCCAGGAACTTCAGGTTATGCGAGATATGAGGGTAGCCGGCGCGCGTGGCAGGATTGTCCTCGCCGGGATCCAGCGGGCGCACAACAACGTGCTGTCCGGGCTGGAACTCTGACACGCCATCGCCCAGGGCATGCAGAACGCCTGACATCTCGTGACCGATGATCCGCTCGAACCCGACGCGCGCGTCCATATTGCCGTGATAGACATGCATGTCCGTACCGCAGATCCCGCAATAGGCAACGCGGATAGTCACTTCGCCTTCGCCCGGGGTCGGCACCGCAATGCGCTCAACAGAAAAGGTTCGGTCACCGCGATAGAATGCGGCCGACATGGTTTCAGCGCTCATGGCGAACTCCCTGGATCGTATCGTTCTTTGTCGCGTCGCCCTGCTTTGAACGCGGGCACCCTCTTTGGACGTAAGGGTTGCGCTTAGCTGAGGTGAATTACAAGCACGGCGTCCCATTTGGCGCGCGCTTGAGGGATGTCTGACGATATTCACGGGAAGACTTAGGGGCGATTGAACGGTCCCTATTTTCCACGCTTTCGCATCGAAGGGTACGCCGGGTGTGTTGCCGGAGACGTCCTCAAGCTCTGGATCAATGACCAGAGAATACCGCCCCTTTGTCCAAGCGGTATGAGAGGTGAAGCTCCACCCGCCACCATCGGTTTCAACGACACCCGCCACAGGAGCCCCCGTTGGATCCAGAAGGGTGATCAACCGCCGCACAGCGCCGGTATCCATGATGCGCGCAAAGGCCAGAGTGACGGGCGCGTGGCTTCCCGCTGGGGGGGTGAGCATCTGCCAATCCTCAGGATCAATGGCCCTGCGCTCCGGCGGCCGCACCCGAAAGGCGACGGTGGCATCGGTGCCCAGCACAATCCCCTCCGCGCCCTTCATGCGGCCAGCCACGATTAGCTGATAGCTCCCACCTTTTTCCAAAGGCGCGCCATCATTCGTGTTAGGCCCAACGCCCTGCTTGATCCGCCCGGGGTCGAGTAGCAGCGTCGCGCGGGTCTGGGAGGTGTCCCAAAGCTCAGGCCCGAGCGTCAGGAAAGGGCTCGACACTTGCGAGCCATCGGCGCGGTACAAGCGAACCGCATCGCGCAGCTGGCCGCGCGCCATCGGTTCCGAGAAGTGCAGGTAGACGCGCAGGGTGTTCGCTGGAAGGATAGCTTGCGATGGGGCAAATCCTGCGAGCTTGGGTTGCGTCAAAGCCTCAAGCGCGGGAACCGCCACCGCAGGCGCGCGCCCATCGGGGTCGGCCAGCAGCTCCGCATGGGTGCTCGGGGACAAGCCGGTGATCGTCAAAACCTCACCCTCGTAGGCGGCCCCGATCTGCGCCCACGCGAAGGTGGGGAGAGCGATGAACGCGGCAAGCAAAGCCTGCTGCGTCAGTTGGTGAAGGGTTCTCATCAGTTGTACTCGAGAGAAGGCGCGGACTTGTAGCCCAAGGGATCAGGCGCATCGCTCCAGTTCATCTCCACAACGTGGTCGACCCGGTCGAAGAAGAACGGCATCGCCAGCGTGGGAAGCTGGATGTTGCGTACGTCTTCGGGGCTACGCCGCACAACGACTGCATAGGTTTCGTCGATCGTGTCGAGGTGCAATGTACCTCTCATCGGAAGCGGGAACTGATAAACCCCAGCGACCGAGAAGACAGGCTGCACGCCTTCGCCATAGGGCATGTCTTCCGCGGCACCGATCGCTTCAATGTTGAGCGACCTGGCAGAGCGGTTGGTGTTCGTGACGACTACATGGCTCGTCCCGTCCCACGCGTTCAAGTAGGGCACGATGTCGAGCGGCGTGTTCCCAAAGCCCATCTCATCGATCATGGTGCCACGCACATCTGCGCCATCCGTGAGCTCCGACAGCGGGATCTTCACGATTTGGGTACAAGCGTAGATCGCGATCAGCGTCGGCTCTCCGTCGATCTCGGCAACGGTCTGCGAGATGATCAGCGCGCCGGTTTCATACCGCGCGTGAACGGCATGCCAGATCTTGATCGACGAGGTGCTGACCTCGTTGGTGAACGGGAACGGAATGCGGCGCAGTTTTGAGCTGAACTCCTCGTTGGAGACGCCAGCGACCAGAAGCTCACCGTTGTAGGAATCGATGTCCGTAATCGCGAGCGTGTTGCACGGTTGACCAAACTCCAACGCCTCTGCCGTCGGCACCGGGCCCACAGAGATTGAGGAATTGTCAGCGGCCTCGAGATCGACAAGCTCCAGCCCACCTTGTTTGACAGCAACGATCACCGCCTCGGCCTCAGTACCTTCGCCGCGATGCACCGACAGGACGACCTGCTTCAAGGGTTTGTGAACGGCCATATCGTTGATGACCACGTCGCCGGGCGCCACGCCGAGCATAGCGGCGATTTCCATGTCGAGGTGGTTGAAGATCGTGCGGCCCTCAAAGGTCTGAGCGCGGCCCAATTGGTAGTCAGATTGGTCGGTGACGGCGCCGCTGAGGTCAAAAGCATGCACGAGTCCCGCCTTGCCGTCGCCCACGAAGAGAGTGTTCTCGGTATCGAACGCGAGGGCGCACCCACGCTGGCTAGAATGATCGCTGTTGAGCTCAGCAGGGTCTTGGAAGAGGACATGATTTTCTTGGGGTTTGTTACGATGCCAAGGAACCTACCCGTTGCCTATTTGTGGAATATTCTCAAAAAATGTGGCCGCAGAGATCACAAAATGAGAACGTGGAAATTGGACATATCGAAGACCTCAGGCTGTTTGTCTCAGTCGTTGATGAAGGCAGTATTACCCGCGCTGCGGACGCGCTGGGCATTGCGAAATCTGCGGTGAGCCGCAGGCTCCAACAGCTCGAAGATCGCTATGATATCAAGCTGGTAGACCGTCAGCCGCGCAACTGGGAGGTCACCAAAGCAGGACAAGAACTCTATCAGCGTGCGCTCGCCATGGTGGCAGATGCCGACGACTTCGATTTCGATTTCATGCACACGTCGCGCCCCTGAGCAGCCCTTTGCGGGTAAGGGTGCCACTCGAATTCGGCATGTCGTTCCACAAGCCCACGTTCTACGCCTTCATGCAAGAGCACCCCGAGATTGATCTGACCGTCGGCTTCGAAGACCGCACCGTCGATCTGGACCGCGAGAACTATGACCTCGCCGTGCGGATCACCTCTCAGGATTGGGGCGGACTAAGCCACATCAAATTTGGGGAAACCACGGTCTGCCTCTTTGCCAGACCGTCTTACCTGGAGAAGAGAGGGCCGATCACAGAACCCTGCGACCTCAAAGATCACGACCTCCTCCACTACGGCGCCGACCGTCGGGCGACGTGGGCCGTCGACTATGCCGGCAAGAAGGCCGAGATTGATTTTTAGCCTGCCCTTAACTCCAATCTCGGAGCCTATCTGGTCGATGCAGCGGTGCAGGGGTTGGGCGTAATCCGGATGCTCGATTTCATCGCCGCAGAGGCCGTGCAGAAATCCGAGCTCGTGCACATCCTTCCCCAAGCCGTCTTTCCCCGGCACGGGATCTACCTGGTGCATTCGGAAAACCGGCGCATGCGGGCAATGCTCATGGCGCTGCAAAAAGACTGCTCGATCCTGTGCACGGGCCCTACAGGCGAGGCGGCTTAACCCGCGTCTTCGAGCATGTTCAATAGAGCAGACCGGATCGTCCTCAGGCGCGCTCTGAGGATCTCGGTGCTCTCGGCGCTGTACTTTGCGTTGGCGCTGGCGAAGTAGAAGAACTCTGACAGGTCGCTCAGCGAGACTTCAGGATCCTTGGACCGAACCCCGTCTGCTTTCAGCTCGGCTTCCATCATCGCGGTCCAGTTCTTGGTGCCCTCTGCGACTTCGGCCTTCGCATGTTCGTTCATGCCGTCAAAGACCTCGGCCGTTGCCGGGGATTCCTTGATCAACGCGTACCACCGCAGCGGCCCAAGCTCCAAATAGAGGTCGAGCTTGGCGGCGGTGCCCTCGACGCCACTCCAAGCCTCGCGGACCTCCTCCTGGAAATCACGCGTGGCCAGCCGCGTCGTGGCTCGCAAAAGATCAGGCTTACCAGGAAAGGCGTTGTAGACAGTCTGACGGGCAACGCCGGCCTCGGACGCGATGTCGTTCATCGTCGTTTTGGCCACGCCAAAGCGCGCGAACATCGAGAGGGCCGCGCGGAGGATCTTTTCATCACGTTTTGAAAAGCCGCTGCTCATTATTTGGGTTTGACAGGCTTCGGGTTCTCGGTCAATGTACAAATGTACTGATTTTGTCCAACTGGCCAAATAGGGAAGCGAGACCGCGATGAAACTCACCGTAAATGGCAATGAATACGAAGTACATGTCGAAGATGACATGCCGCTTCTTTGGGTCCTGCGGGATGAGCTGAAGCTCACCGGGACAAAGTACGGCTGCGGGATCGCGCAGTGTGGTGCCTGCACGGTGCACGTGGACGGCATCGCCGTGCGCAGCTGCCAGCTCGCCGCAGCAAGCGTTGAGGAAGGCAGCGAGATCACGACGATCGAGGGTCTGGGTTCTCCCGAGGCGCTGCACGCGGTGCAGGAAGCCTGGGTCGAGCATCAGGTTGCCCAGTGCGGCTACTGCCAGTCCGGTCAGATCATGCAAGCCGCGTCGCTTTTGGAAGACACGACCGAGCCGAGCGATGAACAAATCGATATTGTCATGGGCGGTAACCTCTGCCGCTGTGGCACCTATGCCCGTATTCGCGCCGCCGTGCACACGGCCGCCGCTAAGTTGCGGGAGGCGTAAGTCATGGGTGCAGTCAAAACCATCACGCGTCGCGGTTTCCTCGTAGGCTCCATTGCCATTGGCGGCGGGGTCGCGTTCGGCACCTTCATGGCCCAGCGCCCCTACGATAACCCACTTCAGGCAGGTCTAAGCTCCGGTGAGGCGAGCTTTAACCCCTGGGTCCATATCTCTCCTCAGAAGATCACGCTGATCACGCCTCACGCCGACAAGGGCCAGGGCGTCGTGTCCTCGCAAGCCGCGCTGATCGCGGAAGAGCTCGACCTTGAGTTCGGACAGTTCGAAATCGACTTCGGCAAGCCGGACCCCGCCTACTACAACACCGCCATGGCGGAAGAGGGCGTTCCCTTCATGTCCACCGACGAGAGCGTTGTCGCCGAGACGATGCGCGGGATCATGGGTGGCGTCATGAAGCTGATGCAACTGCAGGGCACGGGCGGCTCGACCTCCATGCCCGACAGCTTCCACAAGCTACGCTATGCCGGTGCCGTCGCGCGGGAGACGCTGAAGCTCGCCGCATCGAACCAGACGGGCCTACCGGTGGACCAGCTGACGACCAAGGATGGGGCGGTTCACCTGCCCGATGGTACGTTGCTGGCCTACACTGATCTCGCAAATGCAGCCGCCGGGCTGGAGCCTGTGTCCCGCGTCACGCTTCGCGACCCGTCGGAGTGGCGCCTGATCGGGAAGCCAATGCAGCGGCTTGATATTGTCGGAAAATCCACCGGCACCACGACCTACGGCATCGACGCAGAAGTCGAGGGCATGGTTCACGCAGCGGTGATGATTAACCCCTGCAAGGGCGGGCCGATGAAGTCCTTCGATGACAGCAAGGCCCGCGAGATGCGCGGCGTGCAGGACATCTTCGAGATCACCGGTGGCGTCGCCGTTGTGGCCGACAACACCTGGCGCGCTTTCCAGGCGGCCAATGCGGTCGAGATCGAGTGGGGCAAGGCCCCTTACCCAGATGAACAAGACCAACACTGGGAAGCCGTCGCCGCCTCGTTCAACGAAGAGCAACTCGACAGCGAGTGGCGCAACGACGGTGATATCTCTGCAGCATCGGGCGATAGCTTCACTGCTGAATACAAATCGCCCTACGTTGCGCACCAGCCGCTTGAGCCGATGAATGCCATCGTCTGCGTGACGGACGACAAAGTCGAGGTCTGGACCGGCCACCAGATGCCGATCTTCCTGACGCAGCAGGTCGCAGCAGTCACAGGTCACACGGCCGACCAGGTTGTTTTCCACAACCACTATATCGGCGGCAGCTTTGGCCACCGGTTGGAGCTCGACTACCTCAAGCAGGCCACCGAGATCGCAGACAAGATGCGCGGCACGCCGGTGAAGATGACCTACTGTCGCGAGGTCGACTTCGCGCAGGACTTCCCGCGTCATATCTCCATGGCGCGCGGTACCAGCACCTTTGAGAACGGCAAGGTCACCTCCATCGACCTGTCCATCGCGGCGCCTTCGGTGATCGGATCCCAGATGAGCCGCCTTGGCGTGGCGGTGCCCGGGCCTGACTCGCAGATTTCGGCGGGCGCGTGGAACAACCCCTACGAACTCGAAAACTTCCGCATGCGGGCCTACCGCGCGCAGGAGCTTGGGCCGACCTCCTCGTGGCGGGCCGTGGGCGCGCCGGGCGCTGGCTTCTTCTTTGACAGCTTCCTCGACGAGACGATCCATGCCGCAGGCGCAGACCCCATGGAAGAGCGGATTCGCCTGATGGGTCACGACGTGAGCCGCAAAGTGCTCGTGGCTGCGGCGGAGATGTCGAACTGGGGCGCGCCGCTGGCGCCGAACCAGGGCAAGGGCGTGGCCTTCATCGAAAGCTTCGGCGTGCCGACAGCGGAAGTCGTGCAGGTCACGAACACCGAATGGGGCATCAAGATCGATCAGGTCTGGGTGGCGCTCGACGTGGGCACCGTGATCGACCCGGTGAACTTTGAGAACCTCGTGCAGGGCGGCGTCGTCTTCGGCCTCGGTCACGCGATGAACGCTCAGATTACCTACAAGGGCGGCATGGCCGAACAGACCAATTATCACCAACACGAAGCGATGCGGATCTGGCAGACGCCAGAGATCACCGTGAAGGGGATGGAAAACGGCCACAAAGTGCGCGGCGTTGGTGAGCCACCGGTCCCACCAGCTGCGCCTGCGCTGGCGAATGCGATCTTCGCGGCAACGGGCCAGCGCCTACGCGAGATGCCGTTCAACAAGTTCATCGCCTTCGTGTGAGGAAGGCCGTCATGCGGAAACTACTGAGCGCCTTGATCGCGGCCACACTGACCACCACCGCCGCGTGGGCGGCAGACGGTGAAAACGTCGTCATCGAGCCGCCTGAGGCCGTCAGCCGCGAGGACGGCCTGTCCGCCTGGGACCGGGTCTATGAAGTCGCCTCGCACCCGCGCTGCTCCAACTGCCATGTAGGGGCCTCCGGGCGCCCGATGTGGTCAGGCCCGTCCTACGGGCGCGCGCGGCCGCACGGGATGAACATCGTTGCTGGCGAAAGCCGCATTGGGGCCGAATACGTCCTTTGTTCGACGTGTCACGCCTACCGCGAGACCCTCAACGACATGCCGCACGCTGCCCCACAGGTAGCGATGAACTGGCAGCTGCCACCAGCCGAGGCCGAGTGGTTCGGCAAAAGCTCCGTCGAGATTTGCGAACAGCTCCGCGACCCGGAACGCAATGGCGACCGTGGTCTTCTAGAGCTCGCAAGCCACCTCGATCACGACCTGATCCTGCATTGGGCCTGGAATCCAGGCGGTGGTCGCGAGCCCGCACCCTACAGCTTGCAAGAGCATGTGAATGACGTGCTTGCGTGGGGCGTGGCCGGGTTCCCCTGCACCAGCGATACAATCGAAGGAGAAGACGGATGACCGATATGCGAGGCCCTTACCGCATAGGCGCCCTCTTTGTGGGTATCAGCGCCGTTCTTCACCTGATCGCACCGATCTTCGGCGGCTTCGGGACAGACGCGCTGACGCTCTTCGTCGTGGGGATCGTCTATGCAGCGATAGCCTACGGGCTTCTCCAAGGGTACCGCTGGCTCGCCTACTTGACGTTCCTGCTGTTGATGGCGGGGAGCGTGGTGGCGATTACCGGGATCTGGGCGCTCGGCCCGGTGCCGGGATGGATCTATGCCGGTATCGCAGTAGCTGACTGGCTCGCAATCCTCGCCCTTTTTGCGGCGCTGTGGCGCTCAAGGCCAGTTGTGAACGCATAAGCAACATCGCAGCTTTCTTGAGAACAAGCGCGGGGCCGAAACGCTCCGCGTTTTGCTTTGTGAGACCACAAGAAACGGTCGGCCCACTTTGTGCGGCCAGTGGCACTGGTTGGGGCATTCGCTTTTTTGGTCAATCGGGATGCCCCCAGATAGCGCCCCCAACTTTGGGACATTTCCTTGGATCTCTTCGGACGTGGTGAGACAAAAGGCATCAAGTGCAGCCTTTATCTACAAGGCGCTGCAGGATCTCTTTGTACTTGTCTGTACGGAAGTGTGGTGCCGCTGAAGGGACATTATAATTTAATTTTATATATTATTTTAAGTATTTTAGTCAAACTGTTTCCACGCGAACCACCTTTTAGACCACCTTTTTTTACCAGGCCGACAGGCCTTAAACAGCTTTGAGTGTGAGTGTTGAAGAAAGCGACCCCCTCCTACAGTCGTTCATTCAAAAAATGCGGCTGCGACAACATTTTATTCTGCTACCCATAAATGCTTTCCTGCGCGCTCTTGATATTGCACCTGGGACCTGAAACCCGCTTCGCCCAACAAAGGTGGGCTGTCGCGCAAGCTGGCTTGGTAGGTTCGAACTCACGCTTCCTTCACGATTTCAAACTTGCGCTCCTTTAGTGTGTCCCTTCCACTAAGTCACAGATCGTTCGAAAAATGTGGAAGAGGCCAAAGCGTGAAATCTAGCTACTTACTGTATGTCCCTTTGATCTTAGCTTTGTCGTTGGTTAAGTCATCGGCCTACGCAAACAGCGAACTCAACTCTTGTTCACCTAGCGACAACCCCATGGAGAGAATGGAGTGGTGGCTCCAAGAGCATGGACCACTCGTGGCCGGCAGTTTATTGGCGACCGCCGACTTGAGGGGACCCCAAAAGATGGCGCAGATCACCCTGGTCAAGAGCGAGCTGCATGCAAACGGCGCACTAACTCGAAGCAAATTCTTGGCTCTCGAACTAGCTTACATCAGCGAACTGAAGGGCTTAGTGAACGAGGCTCCGCCGCTACAACAAATAGAAGGCTATTTGCTGGGACAGCTCGAGCTTACCTCGGTTGACCCTCAGCGTGTTTTGAACTGCGCGTTCGAGTGTCCCTCAGCGGACTTCAATGATTTGGGTGCCGAATTTAGATCTTGTATTGAGGAATCTACAAAATGAGCGATGGCAGAGTTAAGTTCAATTTGCCGGAAGACCTTACGGTAACTTTGGCCACTAGGCCAACAGCAAATTCCCTTCGAAATTCAATTGAAAACAGCATTGAAGATGGCGTTCTTGATGTGGGGGAAAAGGCCGAGATTGGCGCTCAATACCTGGCACTAGGCGGTTTGCTTACCGTAGAAGACGATGGAACAATCGTTGCTGAGACTTCGCCCCTTTTCGGGCAAGACTTAACCACGGTTAGGACCGACGGGTCTGCTTATGGCAGCTACAACAAACACAGCTCTATTCCTTACTCATTTCCGTCCATTGCACGTCCAGGCTTTGAACTCCACGGCTTGGATTCGTTCAATGAGTTCAATTTTCCTGTCGCCTCGGCCACGGCCCCAGAAGACGTGGGTACGAGCCCAGTTATCCCGGGCGAGTTAGAGACACTTTTCCACTTAATCGAGAACGGTAAGCTACTTTGGCTACAATCCGAAGATGATCCCACCGGAGATGGTGCCCCACCCGTGAACCCAGTGGAAGAGGCTCCAGAGCCATTAGACGACCTGTTGACAGGCGAAGAAATTGAAGAGCTGTTGCAACAGTCAGGTTCTAGTAGCTCCGGAGGTAGCGATCCAGATCCACGTCCACCATCAGTTGACTACAACGAGGCCATCCATGGCACGGGCGGCGTCAAAAAGTCAGACATTACGGGCACCACGAACGGCATCCTGACCGAGGGTCCGCATAAGGGCGATGTAGTAATCAACGACAAAGTATATGACGGCGATGATCCAGTATTTGATCTCGAGGGACCAGAAGCTGCGGGAACATTTACAACAACTTCTGGAGGTGGAGGGAAGCCTGTTATCCTCGATCTGAACGGCGATGGCGTTGAGGTCGGTTTCGGCCAAGACATATTTTTCGATGTAGACGGCGACGGTTACCTTGAGAAGACTTCTTGGGCGGGAGCTGACGACGGTTTTCTTGTAGTCGACCTGCCTTCAGGCTTTGATCACGCAGCCTTCGATTTTGATTGGAGCTCCATCGTTAGCGATGGACAGATTGACCAGGCGCATGAACTTGCTTTTGCAGTTTGGGGTTCGGACGGTGCAACGGACCTTCAAGGTCTAGCTGAAGCCTTCGACAGCAATGACGACGATGTTCTCAATAGTGCGGATGCGGCTTGGAGCCATCTTCGGATCTTCCAAGACCTCGACCAGGATGGTGAGGTCGACGCAGGAGAGCTCAAGACCCTTGCTGAGTGGGGCATCACTGAGGTGGGGCTCACCTATGATGACAGGTCATCATACTCTGACACCTCCGATGACATCACAGTTTTTGGCAACACTTTGCATGGGTTGGCATCGTACACCCACGATGGCTCCGTCATAGCGACGCAAGATGCTGACGGGGAAGACATCGGGTCGACTGATAGCACAACCGGCCTCACGACGGTTGCCGGTGGAGTGGGCGATATGTTCTTGAGCGCAGACGAACTTGGGTTCAGGCGCGTCGAGACCGAGTATGGTTATGCAATTGAGTTCGAGAATGGGGCCTCCTCTCGCTACGCCGACGTAGAAGGGAAAGCGTCCCCCGACGCCGACTTGACCGCCAATAACCTCGACGGCGCCTTCGGTGATGATCGCAATAACCAGTTGCGCGCCTTGGGCCATATCGCGGCAGTTCAGATCTCTGGTGGGCTTGGCAACGACCTCGTCCAGGGCGGCTGGGGCGATGACTTCCTCTCCGGGGATGCGGGCGTTGACAATATTCAAGGCGGCGGCGGCCATGACGTCATCTTCTTTGATGCCGATGACAGCTTCGTAAATGGCGGCGTTGGGCGCGACATTGCGATTGTGGTTGATGATGGCACGTCGTCGGCGCCTGGCATCACGCTCGACCTAGAGGCAACCTTGTTTGAAGTCGTATACGGTGGGGCTGGCGCGGATGCGTTCAGCGTCTCCTCAGACTTGGGCCTCGACGTGCAGATGTCCGGCGGCGACGGAGCAGATACCCTAACCGGCGGCGCAGGTGACGACGGCCTGTCTGGAGACGCGGGCAACGATCAGCTTTCCGGCGGTCGAGGGGACGATGTCGTCTCCGGCGGTGACGGCGCAGATACGATGAGCGGCGATGCGGGCGACGACCTTCTCATGGGCGGTGACGGCGCGGACTCGGCATCGGGCGGCGACGGAGACGATCAGCTCTTTGGCGATGGCGGAAACGATACCCTGCTTGGCGACAGCGGCGATGACTTCCTCGTTGGTGGAGATGGCGATGATAGCCTCGTCGGCGGAAATGATGACGACCAACTCATCGGCGGCGACGGCGCTGACACCCTCGACGGGGGGAGCGGCGACGATCGGCTGGACGGCGGCCTCGGCAACGATAGCCTGATCTCCGGCTCCGGGGACACGTACCTGACCGGTGGAGAAGGTGACGACACGTTCGTGCTACAGCACGGTGGAGATCATCATGCGGTTGGTGGCTTGGGAGACGACACCTTCCACGTTCACGACAGCAACCTGTCCAAGATTGTTCAGGGTGGTGAAGGCACCGACGTGCTGCTTCTTGATGGTCTGCAGAGCCAGTATGATTTCACCTACACGGCTACGACAGTCCAGCAGCCGGTTGACGCCAACTTCTCCGGCTCAGGATCACCAGCGACGGAGTGGGTTCCAAAGGGAACGGCGCAATATATTGTGCGTGCCGTTTCCGGTAGCGGCATCACCAATCACATCCACATCCAAGACATTGAGCAGGTTGTGTTCGGTGATGGGACGACGATCACGCTCGCGCACACCGATGCGGCCGCGGATAATTCTGAGACATTCCTGGACTTTCATGAGCATTGGGGTGTTGATTGTCACTGAGAACTGACCCGGTAGCCCCATCAATTGTCATTGAGAATTGACCCATGTGAACACACTGCCCCGACGGTTTTGGTTGGGGAGATTTGGAGTGATCGACATGGGATTTTTGAGTGTCATCAGACGTTGGGCATTGCGTGACAAAATGCCGATACGAGAGATTGCCCGTCGGACGGGTTTGTCTCGGAACACGATTAAGAAGTATCTGCGCGAAGGCGTATCGGAGCCTCGTTTCAAGACGCCAAAGCGTCCGAGCAAGTTGGACGCCTATGCGGATCGGTTGTCTGCTTGGCTTCTAATCCAGACGCGGAAGTCACGCAAAGAACGGCGAACGGTCAAGCAAATGCACGCGGATCTGGTGAAGCTGGGATATGACGGCTCCTATGAACGCGTCGCGGCTTTTGCGCGGGCATGGCGGGCGGATCGACACCGCGCGGAACAGACAACAGGGCGCGGCACTTTTGTGCCTTTGGTATTCCAACCGGGCGAAGCTTTCCAATTCGACTGGAGTGAAGACTGGGCCAATATCGGCGGCGAGCGGGTCAAGCTTCAGGTGGCCCATGTTAAGCTGTCCCACAGCCGAGCGTTTTTGGTGCGTGCGTATCCTCTGCAAACACATGAGATGTTATTCGATGCCCACTGGCATGCATTCCGCGTATTTGGCGGTGTTCCAGGCCGTGGCATCTATGACAATATGAAGACCGCAGTTGATCGTGTCGGCAAAGGCAAGCAGCGCGACATCAATGCGCGTTTCAAGGCAATGACCAGCCATTACGTGTTTGAGCCTGAGTTCTGCAATCCGGCCGCAGGCTGGGAGAAAGGCCAGGTTGAGAAGAATGTGCAGGACGCGCGCAACCGAATGTGGCAGGTTATGCCGATCTTTGCTGATCTGGAAGGACTGAACCAGTGGCTTGAAGATCGTTGTCTCGCCCTGTGGGCAGAGACCTCACACAAGACGTTGCCGGGTTCCATTGCAGATGTTTGGGAGGCAGAGAAGCCCACGCTGATGGCGCTGCCGCCAGCATTCGACGGGTTTATCGAACACAGCAAGCGGGTGTCTCCGACGTGCCTGATTACCTTTGAACGCAACCGCTACAGTGTGCCTGCCAGCTTTGCGAACCGGCGGGTGAGCCTGCATGTCTATCCTGAACACTTGGTGGTGGTCGCCGAAGGGCAAGCGGTCTGTGAGCACGCCCGGATAATCGAACGATCACATCGAAAGCCTGGCAAGGTCATCTATGACTGGCGCCACTATCTCGCTGTCATTCAACGCAAACCAGGCGCTCTGCGCAATGGGGCGCCATTCACCGAGATGCCAGATGCCTTCCGCCAGTTGCAGGATCACATGCTGCGCAAAGAAGGTGGAGACCGAGAAATGGTCGACATCCTGTCATTGGTTCTTCAGCACAATGAGGCAGACGTCCTGTGCGCGGTGGAACTGGCTTTGGAAGCGGGCGTGCCCACCAAGACGCACATCCTGAACCTGCTACATCGATTAATTGATCGCAAACCAATAGACCATCCCGAGGTCGACCCACCAGACGCTCTGGCATTGCAGACGACGCCAGAAGCCAACGTCGATCGCTATGACGGGCTGAGACAGGCTGGGGAGAAGCGCCATGCGTCATGACCCAGCAGGAGCCTCCATCATCATTATGCTGCGCAGCCTCAAGCTCTATGGCATGGCAAATGCCGTCGACGATCTGGTCGCCCAAGGTGCCCCCGCTTTTGAAGCTGCAACACCGATGTTGTCGCAATTGCTCAAGGCGGAGATCGCCGAACGCGAAGTGCGCTCCATTGCCTACCACACCAAGGTCGCCCGCTTCCCCGCCTACAAAGACCTCACCGGTTTTGATTTTGCATCCAGCGAGATCAACGAGGCGACAGTACGGCAGCTGCATCGCTGCGAGTTTATCGAAGCAGCTGAGAATGTCGTGCTGATCGGCGGGCCAGGAACAGGCAAAAGCCATACCGCGACAGCAATTGGCGTGCAGGCAATTGAGCATCACAGGCGCAAGGTGCGCTTCTTCTCAACCGTGGAACTGGTCAATGCACTTGAGCAGGAGAAGGCGCTTGGCAAGGCTGGCAAGATGGCTGAGATGCTGACCAAGGTCGACTTGGTCATTTTGGATGAGCTCGGCTACCTGCCGTTCAGTGCGTCCGGCGGGGCGCTGCTCTTCCACCTGCTGAGTAAGCTCTATGAGCGCACCAGCGTCATCATCACGACCAACCTCAGCTTCTCAGAATGGGCACAGGTCTTCGGCGATGCTAAGATGACCACAGCGCTCCTCGATCGGCTGACGCACCGCTGTCATATCCTCGAGACTGGCAACGACAGCTACCGCTTCAAGGCCAGCGCTGAGGCTGCAAAGAAAACAGAAAAGGAGACCGCAACATTGACCGCGTCATAAGCCACGACGCATAACTGAGGGTGGGTCAAATCTCGGTGAAAATACCGGGTCAGTTCTCAGTGACAATCAACACAGCGACGCCAAGAAGACCGTGAAGGTCACGCTGGAGGAGCTACTCGCCCATCCCTTCGTGCGCCATCGCATGGCGGACTACGTCACTGAGCTGTCCGCCGCGCAGGCCGAGGTGGAGCGGGTCAAGGCCGAGAAGGAAGCCTAGGAGACGGGCGACGGGGTCGAGGGCGCCGAGGATTGGCTGGACGGGGCCGAGGAAGGCAGCAACCTCGCCAAGGAGCTGGAAAAGCGGCGCAAGGACCTGCGCGCCGAAATGAAGGACGACGACAAGCGCCGGAAGGAGCTGGTGAAAACCACGGGCACCGGCAAGCCGTCCAAGGGCTCCATCGACTGGATGCGCGCGCGGGGCATGGACGTGCAGGAGTTCGAAGCCGAACTGGCAGCCATCGAACGCCGCCTCGCGCCGCTGGTCGAGGAAGCCGAGACCATCAACGCCATGCTCGCACCCTATGAGGCGATCAAAGAAGAGCTGAAGGAAGCGCGCGCTACGCTGCGGCGGCTCAAGGCGGCGTTCGTCGAGCGGCTGACGGCCGCACGGGCCGAACTGGACGACGATGATTGCCGCGAACTGGTGCTCGACATCGACCGCGAGCGGCTGCTCGACCGGTTTGAGCGCGCCCGCGTCCGCCGCGTCGGCGCTCTGGTGGCCGACTTGGAGCGGCTCTGGGACAAGTATCGGGTCAGCCTGAAGAAGATCGCAGGGCGCAGGGCCGACGCAACGACGCGGCTGGACGGCTACCTAAAGGAGCTCAGGTATGCCTGACGAAAGCTCCACGAATCCGCTGAGCCAATACTGTGACGCCAACATGGAGAGCCTCGGACGGGAGACGCCGACCGACTTCTGGTTTAGATACATCGACCTGAGCAGCGTAAACCAGGGCAAGATCGACTGGCAAAGGACCCGAGCACTCACTTACGCGAACAGCCCCAGCCGCGCGCGCCGCGTTGTGAAGCCTGGCGACGTGCTTTTCTCGACCGTTCGGCCGGGCTTGATGGGCCATGGAATGGTGCGCGAACCGTCCGACCTTCCTTTGATTGCGTCGACTGGTTTCGCTGTGCTTTCACCAAAGGAAGGCGCTGACAGCCGCTTTCTTTTCCACTCATTTTTTCTTGACGAGTTCAAACGGCAGGTCGCGCAATTCGAAGTCGGCTCGAATTATCCGGCCATTAACGAGTCCGATCTGCGTCGAGTGAGACTGGGAGAGGTAGATGGGCCTAGCCAGACCCTAATCGCCGACATCCTAGATGCCATTGACGATGCGACCCTCGAAACCGACGCGGTGATTGAGAAGCTGCGCACGGTCCGCATTGGCATCATCGACGACCTGCTCACGCGTGGTCTGTCCGACGAATCTTCACCCCGCGAGCCTTCTGACCTTGTTGAGACGAAAGTCGGCCACCGGCCTCCGACATGGACGGTCGAGAACCTCGGGCGCTTCGTCGTCGGAGCAGAGTACGGGACGAACCTGTCCTTGGGCGATAGCAGCGCCGGAATCCCCGTTCTCCGCATGAACAACATTCAGGACGCCGAATTCGACCTGGCAGACATGAAGTATGCGCCGGCGCATGCCGTCGATCGCTTTCGGCTCCAGCGCAATGATGTCCTGTTCAACCGCACGAACAGCTGGGAGCATGTGGGCAAGGCGGCCATCTGGCGAAGGGACGAGCCCGGCCCGGCCTTCGCTTCCTACCTGGTTCGCCTTCATTGCGGCGATGCCCTGCTGCCGGAATTCCTGCATCTCTGGCTGAATTGGGCGCCGGTCCAGCGCGCCATCCGGCAGTTCGCAACGCCCGGCGTGCAGCAGGTGAATATCAACCCCACGAACCTCCGGCGCGCGCTGATCGCCGTGCCGGACACACTGGAAGAACAGCGAGCGATCATTGACCGCGTGAACGGCGTCGCTGCGGCCATCGAGGACCACCGCCGCGAGCGCGCCAAGCTTTCGTCACTTCGCGAAGGTTTGCGCGATGACCTCCTCACCGGCCGCAAGCCTGTGGTGGCCATTCGTGAGGCTGCCGAATGAGCCAGCAGGACCGTCTGGACGAACTGAACGTCGTCGAACGCCCTCTGCTGCGCCAGCTGGGCGTCATGGGCTGGACCCATATCGAGGGTGCCGACGAGGACCCGAGCACCGGCCGCAGGGACTATCACCTGCTCGGTCGCGATACCTTCCAGCAGACGCTGCTGCGCGACCGGCTCGAGGACGCGCTGCGCCGTCTGAACCGCAACGACGACGGGTCCGAATGGCTGGACGAGCGCCGCATCAGCCAGGCGATCTCGCAGCTCGAGCGGCCGACCTCGCGGGACTTCATCGCGATCAACGAGGAGCTGCACGACAAGATCGTGCGCGGCGTCAATGTCTCGGGCCCCGACGGCGAGCACGAACGCCGCGTGCGCTTCATCGGGTTTGAGCCGGACGACGAGAACGAGTTCGTCGCGGTTAACCAGTTCCGCGTGGACCCGCCCGGCGCTGTCGGCGATCGCGGGTTCATCGTGCCGGACATCGTGCTGTTCGTGAACGGCCTGCCGCTGGTGGTGATCGAGGCTAAGAGCCCGGCCGTCACCGACCCCATCGCCACCGCCATCGACCAGATGCGTCGCTACGCCAACCGCCGCGTGCCCGAAAAGAACGAGGGCGCGGAGCGGCTGTTCTGGACGAACCACTTGCTGGTCGCCACCGACTACTACGACGCCCGCGTCGGCTCGGTCACCGCCCGGCCGGACGACTTCCTCCCGTGGCGCTCGGTCAAGCCGGTCGGCATCGAGCAGACCCGCGCCGCCATGGACGAGGTGTGCGGCGAGCTTGGCAAGGCGCCGGGCACGGAACTGGTGCAGCAGGAGGTGATGGCAGCCGGCCTGCTGTGGCCGCAGTACCTGCTCGATGCGCTGCGCTCCTTCACCGTCTACATGACGACGGACGACGGCGTGCGCATCAAGGTGGTGCCCCGCTATCAACAGTTCCGTTCGGTGCACATCGCGCTGCGGCGCCTGCAGGAGGGCAAGACCCGCCGTCAGGATGGCATGAGCGACCGCCGGGGCGGCATCATCTGGCACACCCAGGGCTCGGGAAAGAGCCTGACGATGGTGTTCCTGGTGCGGAAGCTCCGGACGATCGCGGCGCTCCGACGGTTCAAGGTGGTCGTGGTCACCGACCGGACCGACCTGGAGGATCAGCTGTCCAAGACGGCGAAACTGGCCGGCCAGGTCATGCGGGTCGCGCGAAATGCCGATGGCGCGAAGACGCATCTAGGTCGGCAGGAGCCGGACCTCGTGTTCGTGATGATCCAGAAGCTGCAGGAGCGGAACGGCGAAGGCGATGAGCAGGAGATCGTGTTCGCAGCCGAGAACGACGAGCAACCCGACAGCAAGGCCGAGAACCTCCTGCCAGCCAAGACCGACGAGCTGCGTTCCGGCAAGCTGGTCGCGAAGATTGGCGAGCGAAAGGCGTTCCCCGTCTTGAACGAGAGCGAGGACGTCCTCGTCCTCATCGACGAGGCGCACCGCTCGCACACCAGCGGGCTCCACCAGAACCTCCTCGACGCTCTGCCCAACGCTGCGCGCATCGGATTCACCGGGACGCCGATCGAGGAGAAGAACAAGAAGAAGACGCGGGAGATCTTCGGAGCCTACATCGACCGCTATCTCCTTCGGGACGCAGAGGCCGACGGCGCCATCGTGAAAATCCTCTACGAGGGGCGGGAGCTGAAGGCCGACGTCACAGACAAGGGGACGCTCGACGGGCTGTTCGACGCCACCTTTGCCGGAAAGTCGGCCGACGAGCGCGAGGCCATCAAGGACCGCTATGCAACGCGTGCGCGTGTCCTCAACGCGGCTGACCCGCTGAATGCCAAAGCGATCGATGTGCTCCGGCACTACATCGTCTACATTCTCCCAAACGACCTGAAAGCGCAGCTCGTCGCCGCGAGCAGGGAGCTGGCGGTACAGTACGTCGAAGCCTTGAACGACGCCCGCGACGAGATCGTCGCCGCCATCGAGGGCGCTGCGGACATCCTGAAGGATATCGCTCCGGAAGATGCGCAGGAGGCTGGCGGCGACGTGGCGTTCCTCTCCACTGCGCTACCCTATCTAGACACGATCAAGGCGCTCGAGTTCGCGGCGGTCATATCCGTGGACCACAACGACCTGCCACATCTGAAGGCTTGGGGCGGTGTTTCGGAGACGAAGCAGCGCATCGAACGCTTCAAGAAGCCGCTGTCCCAGGATGCGCTTGCGGTCCTAGTCGTGAAGAGCAAGCTGCTCACCGGTTTCGACGCCAAGGTCGAACAGGCGATGTATCTCGACAGGGCCATGTCGGGCGCAGAGCTGCTGCAAGCCATCGCTCGCACCAACCGGACGGCGGGAGAGGCCAAGCGCTTCGGTATCGTCGTGGACTACTACGGCGTCGGAAAGAACCTGGCGGACGCTTTGGCGATCTACGACGCGGAAGATCAGGGCGACCTAGCGGGTGGCATCGGCAAGCCCGAAGACCTCTTGCCAGAGCTGCGACAGGCTCGAGACGCGGTCGTTAAGCACTTTACTGATGTCGGGATTACTCTCGGACCCGACCTTCAATCCTACGTCGACGCATGTGTAACCAAGCTGAAGGACCAGAAGTTCCGGGCTCAGTTCCTCGTTCTGGTCAAGAAGCTGGTCGGCTTGTTCGACGCTCTCATGCCTCGCCCCGAGGCACGTCCATTCGCTCGCGACGTGAAGATCTTTGCATTCATCGCAAAGGTTGCGGCGAACCTCTATCGGGATCGATCTCTCGACGTGCGGGGGGTCGCCCATAAGGTTCAAGCCATGCTCGATGCCTTCATACAGGCGCACGGCATCGATCCGAAAGTCCCTCCTATCGAGATCCTGGACCCGAACTTTGCCAAGGAGGTGGAACGCAAAACAAGCAGCCGCGCGAAGGCAGCAGACATGGAAAATGCGCTTCGCCGTCACATCTCAATATCGTTCGACAAGGATCCAGCAAAGTATAGGAGCCTCAGCGATCGACTAGACGGCATTCTAACCACCCACCACGACAACTGGGATGAGATCGCGCGGCAACTCTTGGCTCTCATTGAAGAGACCTCAGCCGCTTCATCCGGCGCAACTGCCACCTTCGGCCTAGACCCTCACACAGAGGGCCCAATCTTCGGTGTCTTGCAGATGCGCAGTGGGAAGGACGACCAAGATGAGGAACTTGCCGAACTTGGCACTAGGATCGTCGCAAAGCTTAAAGAGGAAGGAAGCGTATCCGGCTTCTGGGACAATGCCGTTAGCCAAGAAGCGGCCAGGCGTTGGATTTTTCAGCAACTTGATAGCAGCAATATGTTCGACTTTGCTGAACTCGATTCGATTGCTGCGGATTGCATGGGCGTAGCGCGTGCAAACCGTGCGGCCTTCACGCCATGAGCGAAACCCTGCAGGTTGAAGACTTAGTCTTCACAATAAAGAGAAGTGGCCGAAGAAAGACCGTCGGCATCTCTGTGGAGCGTGACGGATCGCTAGTTGTAAGCTTGCCCGAACAAGTCAACTTGGATGAAGTTGTACCACTCATCAGGAAAAAGCTGGTCTGGGTTTACCAGAAATTACAGGCGCAAAATGCAGACGAAAAGAGAAGCATTTTCCGGAAACCTGAGTTCATCGATGGTGAGGGATTTTATCTGCTCGGGCAGCACTATCGGCTCAAAATCATTGATTCCACGGAGTCAAACAAACCAAGCCCATCGGTTTGGATTTCTGGAGATCGCTTGCTGCTGCGCAGGGATCAACTTTCGAAGGCTGAAGAGAGAATAGAACAGTTCTACACGAGAAGAGCGCACCCATACCTGAATGATGCCGTTGAGAAGTGGGTAAAGCTCATCGGTGTTTCGCCTACAGGCTACGTGAATGTTACTGACCTAGGGTATAGATGGGGTTCTTGCAGCGCGAATGGGCGCCTAAACTTTCACTGGCGGGTAATGCAGCTACCCCCAGCGTTGATCGAATATGTAGTTGTCCACGAGTTGGCCCACTTGAAGAAACCGGATCATTCACCAGAGTTCTGGTCGCTGCTAGGAAGGGCGATGCCAGACTACGCGAGTAGAAAAGACTTGCTCAAGAAACTTGGAGGTCGCCTCTAGGTGCTGGAGTTTTCCGTTCAGGAACAATTTCGACCGTGAGAAGGATGGTGCCGGTGAAGGGACTCGAACCCCCGACCCCATCATTACGAATGACGTGCTCTACCAGCTGAGCTACACCGGCATCCTTCTCTGTCGCGGCCCTACTATGGCCCTACTAGTTACAGCGCGCCGCGCCTAACCAACTGGTCTCAAACGTAGTTTGCGAGCGGACCCGCTAATTACGAATGACGTGCTCTACCATCTGAGCTACAGCGGCCCCTGGGCGCATGAGCCCGGTGGTGCGGGGCGTTTAGCGAAGAATCGCGCGGGCCAAAAGACCTAATTTTTGCCAGCTCCGGCGGCAGAGCTTTCGACGATCTCTGCATCGACAACTTCGGGCCCCGGCAATGCGGCTGCATCCTCTTCTACGGCTTCGACTTCAGCGGTCTCTTCGCCCACAATCATGGGCAACATCTTGGCAGCAGCGCTGCTTTGAACCTCGGCCGCAGTGGGTCGTTTCCAGCTGAGCGTGTCGAAGGCGCCGCAGTTGTCGCAAGTCGGATCCCATGTCGCGTGCACTTCACCGCAAAGATCGCAAATCCAAGCCGGATCACGTGGCGCAGAAATCGCT
>JAKVCO010000015.1 GCA_022448245.1 Paracoccaceae bacterium | reverse complement strand
TCGTCCTTCATCGACATGCCCGATAGGCCCTTGCCACCACGCTTTTGAGCGCGGAAGTCGGCGAGGGCCGTGCGTTTGATGTAGCCACCCTGGGTGACCGTCACGACCATGTCTTCACGCTCGATCAGGTCTTCGTCTTCCATATCGCCGGACCATTCGGTGATCTCGGTGCGACGCGGCACGGCGAAGAGGTCCTTCACCTCGGTCAGCTCGTCGGCGATGATGCCCATGATGCGTTCGCGCGAGCCAAGAATATCGAGGAATTCTTTGATCTTACCTGCCAGTTCTTCAAGTTCGTCCGTCACCTCTTTGACGCCGAGCTGGGTCAGACGCTGGAGACGCAGATCGAGGATGTCACGCACCTGAACCTCGGTGAGGTAGTAGGTGCCATCGTCGTTGATCTTGGAGAGCGGGTCGTCGATCAGGCGCAGGTAGCCTTCGATGTCTTGAGCGGGCCAGCGACGTTCCATCAAGCGGGAACGGGCCTCTGCCGCGTCAGCGGAGGAGCGGATTGTGGCCACGACCTCATCCACGTTGGAGACCGCCACCGCGCGTCCGCAGAGCAGGTGGGCACGGTCACGGGCCTTGTTCAGCTCAAACGCCGTGCGGCGAACCACGACATCCTCGCGGAAGTCGATGAAGGAAGTGAGGAAGCGGCGCAGCGTCAGCTGCTCCGGCCGACCACCGTTCAGCGCAAGCATGTTGCACCCGAAAGAGACCTGCATCGGCGTGAAACGGAACAGCTGGTTAAGCACGACCTCAGCCGTCGCGTCGCGCTTGAGCTCCACCACAACCCGCACGCCATTGCGGTCGGATTCGTCTTGAACGTGGGCGATGCCTTCAATCCGCTTATCTCGCGCGGCCTCGGCGATCTTCTCGATCATGGAGGCCTTGTTCACCTGATAAGGAATCTCATCAATAACAATGGCGTACCGGTCTTTCCTGATCTCCTCCACGCGGGTTTTCGCGCGGATAATGACGGAGCCGCGCCCCTCGAGATAGGCCTTCCGCGCGCCGGAGCGTCCAAGGATCATGCCGCCGGTTGGGAAGTCAGGCGCGGGCACGTAGTCGATGAGCTGCTCGGACGTCAGGTCCGGATCCTCGATTAGCGCCAGCGTCGCGTCGATCACTTCGCCCAGATTATGGGGCGGGATGTTGGTGGCCATACCCACTGCAATACCGCCCGCACCGTTGACGAGCATGTTGGGGAAGCGCGCGGGAAGAACCGTAGGCTCCCGGTCTTTGCCGTCGTAGTTGTCTTGGAAATCGACGGTATCCCTGTCGATGTCGTTTAGGAGGAAGGCAGCGGGCTTATCCATCCGCACCTCGGTGTAGCGCATGGCCGCCGGATTATCGCCGTCCATGGAGCCAAAGTTGCCCTGACCATCGAGCAGGGGCAGCGACATGGAGAAATCCTGCGCCATCCGGACAAGGGCGTCATAGATCGCGCCATCACCGTGAGGGTGATACTTACCCATCACGTCGCCCACGGGACGGGCAGACTTGCGATAGGGCTTATCGGCGGAGTTGTTGGTTTCGTGCATCGCGTAGAGGATCCGGCGGTGCACGGGTTTGAGCCCGTCACGCAAGTCAGGAATCGCGCGGGAGACGATCACCGACATGGCGTAATCGAGGTAGGAATTTTTCATCTCATCCGAGATAGAGATGGTCGGCCCGTCATATGCGGGCCGCTCAGGCGGATTTTCGCCTTCGTTTTCAGGGGTTTCGATGTCGTCGCTCATGTTCCGTCCCGCTTCGCACCCACGCTATATTTTGTTGCTTTTATGCTATCACGCGCTTCATCTTGGGACAATGCCTACATCGCTTCCTCGTGACTTTGGCAGCGCTCTGCACGAGTGACAACAGCATGAAATCATTGACGGAATTGCAATCTGTTGCTGTCATGATGGCATAGCAAAGAGAAGGAGCAGGCCATGACCGAAACGGAGATGCTCTTGAAGGGCTACGGGCTTACCACGGCTGAAATGTTCTACGGCTTGCCCGATCACCCTGCGGTGCTGAACACGTTTATCTGGCAAGACTACGATATCGCCCCCGATCACCCGCGGCTGTTCGAGTTCATTGCTTTCTGGAATGACGAGATTGAGGGGCCGTTGAATTCCGTCCGCTTCACACACCGCGTGGCGCTCGAGCCGGGGAAATGGCGCAGTGTCGTGGGCGAATTCGGCCCCGGCGATCTGCTACACTAAGGGCAAGCCCGCCGGAGCGGGCCAGCCAGAGCCTTAGTCAGACAGCTGCACCAGCGCGTGGCGCTTCTTGCCCGCGCTCAGCTTCACCGGCGCGCTGAGCGCCCCGGCATCGAGCATCATGCCAGCGTCCGTGAGAGGGGCGTCGTCAATCTTGGCACCGTTCTCTGCAATGAGGCGCTTGGCGTCTTTGCCGGACTTCGCCAGCCCCGAGCGTACGATCAACTGTACGATGGAGATTCCGTCGCCCACGTCCTCACGCGTGAGGCTGAGCGTCGGCAGGTCGTCCCCCACGCCGCCTCTTTCGAACACTTCGCGCGCCGTGGCAGCAGCAGCCTCAGCAGCCGCTTTGCCGTGCAGAAGCCCCGTGACCTCATTAGCCAGCATAATCTTGGCCTCGTTGATCTCCGCGCCCTCGAGCGCGCCGAGCCGGTCGCATTCGTCCACGGGCAACTCGGTGAAGAGCTTCAGGAACTTGCCAGTGTCGGCATCAGTCGTGTTGCGCCAGAACTGCCAGAACTCATAGGCCGAAAGCATATCCTCGTTCAGCCACACAGCGCCGCCCGCAGATTTGCCCATCTTGCGGCCGTCGCTCGTTGTTAGAAGCGGGGTAGTGAGGCCGAAGATCTCGGTTTCCAGCACCCGGCGCGTTAGGTCGATGCCGTTGACGATGTTGCCCCACTGATCGCTGCCGCCCATTTGGAGCATGCAGCCATAGCGGCGGTTCAGCTCCAAGAAGTCATAGGCTTGCAAGATCATGTAGTTGAACTCTAGGAAGCTCAGCGATTGCTCTCGGTCGAGCCGTGACTTCACGCTTTCAAAGGACAGCATCCGATTGATCGAGAAATGCCGCCCGATATCGCGCAGGAATTCGAGGTAGTTGAGCTCGTCCAGCCACTCCGCGTTATTGAGCATGAGCGCGTCTGTGGGCGCATCGCCATAGGTCAGAAGCTTCGCGAAGACCTGCTTGAGGCCCTCAATATTGGCGTTGATGCCCTCGGGCGTCAGCAGCGAGCGCTCCGTGTCACGCCCGGACGGGTCACCCACCTTTGTCGTGCCGCCGCCCATGAGCGTGATGGGCTTGTGGCCTGTCTTCTGCAGCCAGCGCAGCACCATGATATTCATCAGGTGACCCACGTGCAGCGACTTGGCCGTCGCATCATAGCCGATATAGGCCGGCACAGGGCCTTTGAGCAGCGCCTCATCAAGGGCCTGATAGTCGGTGCAGTCGGCCATAAAGCCGCGCTCCATCATCACTCCCATGAAGTCCGATTTCGGATGATAGTTCATTTGTCTTGCTCCGATGCGTGCTGCGCGGCATGGCTACCTCAGGACGCAAGGAGGGGAAAGGCTTTTGGGCGAGCGGTTGCGAGTGATTGGCACGATGTCGGGGACGTCACTGGATGGCGTCGACGCAGCGGTGCTGGAAACGGACGGGATCGACATCCTTGGCTTCGGTCAGACGGAGTTCCGGGCCTATGCCGAGGAGGAACGTTCCGTGCTGCGTGCAGCGCTTGGGTCTTGGCGCGCAGATGACGCGGCAGCCCTTGTCGAGGCGGCCCATGCCGAAGTGCTTTCTCGGTTCGAGGCGCCTGATCTTGTGGGCTTCCATGGCCAGACGCTGGCCCATGACCCGGGCGGTCAGGGCACCTATCAGGCGGGCGACGGCGCGCAGCTGGCGGAGACGCTAGGTTGGCCTGTGGCGTGGGACTTTCGAACGGCTGACGTGCAGATGGGCGGGCAGGGCGCGCCGCTTGCGCCGTTCTACCACTGGGCCTGCGCGCGCTGGATTGAGGCGGAGGCGCCAGTGGCCTTTCTGAACCTCGGCGGTGTAGGCAACCTGACATGGGTGGACCCGGCCAGCGACGTGCCAGAGGCGCCCGGCGTTCTCTTGGCGTTTGATACCGGGCCGGCCAACGCGCCGCTTGATGATTTCATGTCCCAGCGACGTGGCGCGCGCTGCGATAAAGGTGGCGCGCTTGCACGCTCGGGCGCGGTAGATATGGCGGTGATCGAGCGGTTGCTCCGCCATCCTTATTTCGATCGCATGGCGCCGAAGTCGCTCGACCGAGATGCCTTTTCTGGCGTGCTTGATGTCTCGCACCTCAGCGATGCTGATGGGGCCGCGACTCTGACGGCCGCTGTTGCGGCTTCGGTGACCGTTGGGCTCGATCAGTGTCCCTCAGCCCCTTCGCGCATTCTGGTGACGGGTGGCGGACGCCAAAACGCGCTTATGATGGAGATGCTCGCCGCAGGCTCAGATTGCCCGGTGGACCCTGTAGAAGCTGTTGGCCTCGATGGTGACATGCTCGAGGCGCAGGCCTTCGCTTATCTGGCGGCGCGGGTGGCGCAGGGGATGCCTACGACATGTCCGACGACCACGGGGGCGCCTGCAGTGCTGGGTGGTGGGATCGTCTCGCGGCCGGCGTGAGGCGACGCCTAGCGCGGGATATCGAAGCCGGGCGCGGCCAACTCAAAACCGTCAAAGCTGAAACCGGGGGAGACGGTGCAGCCCACGAGCGTGTATGCGCCAGTGGCTCTTGCAGCCTGCCAGTGGTCCTTGGGGACGATGATCTGTGGTTTCTGGACGGGAAGGTCAGGCCCGAGCAGATGGTCAACTGCAGGCCCTGCCTCAGTTTCCGCCAGCGACAGCACGAGCGGAGCGCCTGCATAGTAGTGCCAGATCTCCGTCGCATCGACGCGGTGCCAGTGGCTGGCCTCACCCTCTTTGAGCAAAAAGTAGATGCAGGTGCCTGTCGGGCGCCCCTCTGACGGGCTCTCAATCCAGGTCTGGCGGTACCATCCACCTTCGGGATGAGGCTCCAGCGCAAGATGGGCGATGAGTTCGTCTGCGTTCATGTTATAGGTCCAATGAGGGGGCTTTCTTCCGGACCTGCTATAGCAGGGGCAAAGGGGAATATGTCGAGATTTTTGGTTGTCGGTGCGGGCATTATCGGCGCAGCGATTGCAGAGCGGCTCACCGCTCGGGGCGAGGAGGTGGTCGTTGTGGACGGCGGCCTTGTCGCAGGGGGAGCCACAGCGGCCTCCTTCGGTTGGATCAATGCGAGTTTCTATGCGGATGAAGCGCACTTTCGCCTCCGGCGTGAGGGGCTGCGGGCATGGCGACGTGTCAGCGAACGCACTGGCGTACGTGGCGTCTCGTGGACGGGCACGCTGACGTGGGAAGGCGATTTGGACGCCCAGGAAGCGGCGCTTTACGAACTGGGGTATGAGGTGACGCGGCTCGATGGGAAGAGCCTGTCTTATCTTGAGCCCGCGCTGCGCAAACCCCCGGACGCCGCACTTGCATTCCATCTTGAGGGCGTGGGCGAACCCCAACAGGTGACTCAGGGTCTGATGGATCGTGCGGTGGCCGCCGGCGCGCAGCTTATCTTGGGGCAGCGCGTGCGGTCGCTCCTTGCGGGGGATGATGCTGTTGTGGGCGTGGAAACCGACGCTGGCCTTTTGCCCGCCGATCACGTGATTTTGGCGACTGGCACCGGCACGAGCGATCTTTTGGCGCCCCTTGGGCTCGATCTGCCGATGCTTGATCGGCCCGCGGATATGGTGGTCACGGCGCCTGCGCCCAGCATGTTGGGCCACATCCTCGTCACCGAGGAACGGGAGATCCGTCAGGACAAAGCCGGCCGTTTCTGGCTGCCCTCAAACCCGCGCCATCAAGTGGTGACTGGGGCCGTTGAGGCGTTCCATCAAGAACAGATCACTCAGAGGTCGCTTGATGTTTTGATGCGCACGGTCGTGGTGGATGAACCGCGCGTCGAACAATTGATCCGCGCGAAAAGGCCCGTGCCCGGCGACGGGCTTCCTGTCGTTGGAGAGACCGGCATTGGCGGGCTGACGGTGGCGGTCATGCACTCCGGCGTCACGCTTGCGGCGCTTGTGGGCGAACTCGTCGCTCATGAAATCGAGGGGGAGGCCTCTGAAATGCTGGCCCCGTACCGGCTGGCCCGCTTTCAGAAAGGGTAGCTCGGGGCGACTTGCGCCGCCCCTGAGGAATCATGCGCGCAGGATCGAGGCGCCTGCGTAGGTCGCCGCTTCGCCGAGCGCTTCTTCGATGCGGATCAGTTGGTTGTACTTCGCCAACCGGTCCGAGCGCGCCAGCGAACCTGTCTTGATCTGACCGCAGTTCGTGGCCACGGCGAGGTCTGCGATCGTTGCATCCTCGGTCTCGCCCGAACGGTGAGACATGACGCAAGTCATGCGGTTGCGGTGCGCGAGGTCCACGGCCGCGAGCGTTTCTGTGAGGGAGCCGATCTGGTTCACTTTCACGAGCAGAGAGTTGCCCGCACCCTTCGCGATGCCGTCGGCAAGGCGGGCAGGGTTCGTTACGAAAAGGTCGTCGCCGACGAGCTGCGTGCTCGCGCCGAGCATCTCGGTCAGGGCCACCCAGCCGTCCCAATCATCTTCGCCCATCCCGTCTTCGATGGAGATGATCGGGTAGTCAGCAGCAAGTGCTGCGAGGTATTTGGCATTCTCCTCAGACGACAGCGACAGGCCTTCGCCGACCATCTCGTACTTGCCGTTCTTGTGGTACTCGGTCGCCGCGCAATCGAGGGCGAGATAGATATCCTTGCCCGGCGCGTAGCCTGCTTTCTCGATGCTTTTGAGGATAAAATCGAGCGCTGCGCGGGAGGAGGAGATGTCCGGCGCAAAGCCACCTTCGTCACCGATACCGGTGGAGAGGCCCGCGGCAGAAAGCTCGCCCTTGAGGGTGTGGAAGACTTCCGAGCCCATGCGCACGGCGTCACGAATGCTCGTGGCCGAGACCGGCATGATCATGAATTCTTGGATGTCGATCGGGTTATCTGCGTGCTCGCCGCCGTTCAGGATGTTCATCATCGGCACGGGCAGAACGCGGGCCGAGGTGCCACCGACGTAGCGGAAAAGCGGTTGCTCGCAATAGTCTGCGGCGGCCTTTGCGGCGGCCATGGAGACGCCGAGGATCGCATTGGCGCCGAGACGGCCCTTGTTCGGAGTGCCGTCGAGTTCATTCATGGCGCCGTCGATCATCACCTGTTCGGTGGCGTCCATGCCGACAATCTCGTCCGCGATCTCGCCATTCACGGCGGCGACCGCTTCGAGCACGCCTTTGCCTTTGTATCGGGATTTGTCGCCGTCGCGCTTCTCGACGGCCTCGTAGGCGCCGGTGGAGGCGCCCGATGGTACGGCCGCGCGGCCCATGGAGCCGTCTTCAAGGGTGACATCAACCTCGACCGTGGGGTTACCCCGGCTGTCCAGAATTTCGCGTGCAAAGATATCAACGATGGTGCTCATGGCGGGCTCCTCATGGCGTTATTGCGCGCCTCTTAGCAGGCGTTTGCGTTGGATTAAACCGGGCGGCGCGTGAAATGTTAGCGCTCACGGCGTTGCTTTGGTCTGTGCGGCAAGGCGCGCCTCGCGCCAGAAGACGAAGAGCCCCGATCCGATGACGAGCGTTGATCCCAGAAGCGCCCAGCTTGAGAGGGTTTCTCCAAAGAAGAGGGCGCCGATCAACAGGGCGAACACCAGCCGGGAGTAGCGAAACGGGGCGATGGCTGTGATCTCAGCGCTTCGAGAGGCTGAGGTGATGAGGGTATAGCCCGCAATTCCGGTAAGGACCCCGCCTGCGAGCAGCCAAACGCTTTCCAGTTCGAGCGGGGCCCAAGCGGGACTGATGATCCAGGAAAGGGCACCCGCGAACGCCATGGCGGAAATGCCATAGGCCACGAGGGCCTCAGACGGAATGTCGCGAGGCGCCATGCGGGTCAGCACATCGCGAAGGGCCAGAAGGAACGCGCCACCAGCGGCCAAGAGCGCGCCGATCTCCAAACCTGCGTTCCAAGGTTCGGTGATGATCAACACGCCAAAGAGGCCCACTGCAATCGCGAACAGCCTGCGCGGCCCGAGGGATTCGCCAAGGAGGAGGGCCGCCAAGGCCGCCGCAAAGAGGGGGGAGACCTGAAGGATCGCGGCGACGAGTGACAAGGGGGCGAGGGCAAACGAGCCCACGATACAGATCGCGGCGAACATATCTGCGGCCCAGCGGATGACGAAGATCGGGTTTATCAGAAAGCTGCCAGTCAGCGGAATCCTTCGCAGTTTGGCGTAGATAGCCACGAGAGTACTGCCGGTGAGACCAAAGAAGATGAGGAGCTGGCCGTTGGGCATGACCTCCGTGAGTGCCTTCACGAAACCGTCTGAGATCGCAAAACCCAGCATGGCAAGCACCATGAGGATGATGCCCCGGAGATTGCGTGTTTTGGGTTGTCCGTCCGGGACTGTTTGCTGCGCAAAGGCGCCCGCCCGCCAATCCTTCGATGGGGTCTTAGACATTGAGAAGAGGACCAGTGGGCGCAGTGCCTCGCGCCGCACGAAGCGGCGGGTGTGCGTCAGCCATTCTTGCGCTTCCCGTAGAGCTCGAGGCGGTGGCCCTTAAGCTCAAAACCAAGGCGTTCGGCGATCTTCTCTTGAAGGGCTTCGATCTCCGGGTCGACAAATTCGATCACTTCGCCGGTGGACAGATCAATCAGGTGGTCGTGATGGTCGCGGTCGGCGTCTTCATAGCGGGCGCGCCCGTCTCCGAATTCGAGCTTCTCTAGTATCCCAGCCTCTTCAAAGAGCTTCACCGTGCGATAGACGGTTGCCAGTGAAATGCCCGCGTCGACCGCAGACGCCCGCGCATAAAGTTCTTCAACATCGGGGTGATCGTTGGCGTCCTCTAGGACCGTTGCAATCGTGCGGCGCTGGCCGGTCATGCGGAGGCCTTTTGCCTCGCAGCGCTGGATTATGGTCTCAGCCATGGGTGCCCTCTGAACTTGATGTCTGTGTTACCGGGCCGCTCCGCCAGCCTCAAGGAGTTGTTGACTTTGCGCGCCGGCGCCTTCAGCGCTTGGGGCATGGAACGCAAGGATCATCTCGACACGTTCGGGACCGTCTCTCTCATCGCATTCGCGCTACTTTTGGCCTTCAATCAGGTGGTGATCGCCGTGGGTGGCGATGGCTGGCAGCCTGTTTTTATGGCGGGCCTGCGATCGGTGGGGGCGGCTGTGGTCCTTTTTGCCTGGCTCAGCTGGCGCGGGATCATCTGGCGCCTTGATCGTCCGCAATGGCCCACGGCCGCTTTGATGGGTTTCATCTTTGGGGCGGAGTTTTTGTGCCTCTTTACCGCGCTTGATCTGACGACCGTGTCGCGGGCTTCGGTGATCTTTTATGCGATGCCAGTGTGGGCGGCGTTGTTCTCGCGAATGTTTCTAGCAGAGAAGCTGACGGGCGCGAAGTTGATTGGCCTCGCGGTGGCCTTTGCGGGGATGGCTTGGGCGGTGCTCGACGGACGCGATGCAGGGGCCGAAGGCAGCTGGGTTGGTGATTTGTGCGCCGTCGGCGCGTCCATTGGATGGGCGCTGATCCTCATTGTAATTAAAGGAAGCAATGTGAAAGACTTACCTGCGGAAGTTCAGCTCTTTTGGCAGGTCTTCTTATCCATCCCGGTGCTGATGATCGGCGCGCTTTTCTTTGGTCCTCTGGTGCGAGAGCTTGAGCCGATCCACTGGGTGGCCCTTGGCTTTCAGATCATGTGCGTAGCGTCGTTCGGGTTCCTGTTCTGGTTTTGGCTGATCAAGATTTATCCCGCAACGTCAGTGGCTTCTTTCGCGTTCCTATCGCCCCCGCTGGCCGTTTTGATGGCCGCGCTTTTGCTTGGTGAGCAAGTGGGGCCGCAGCTCTTTGGGGCACTGGCGCTTGTGACGCTGGGCCTTTTCCTGATCAACCGGAGGCCCCGTCAGGTGCCACAAAATGTCTGAACGACAACCTCGTCAGGCTCAGGTGGCATCTGGAAGCGGGCATTCGTGGGCGCGTCAAAGGGCGTTTGCAGCGCAGCGTGCAGTGCCTCGAAGGGAGCCCAGTCTTCGCGAACGGCGGCTTGAATGGCTTCTTCGACCAAATGATTGCGGGGGATGACCTGCGGGTTGGCCCGCGCCATCAGCGCTTCATCCGGCTCGGCCACGCGCCAGCGAACCAACCAATCGGCGTAGCCCGAATGCAGCAAAGCCTCATCAGGATCGCTGCTTAAATACCTGAACGTGTTCGTGAAATCTGCTTTCTCTTCGGCCATCATACTAAGGAGCGTGGTGACAAGATCCACGCCCGCATCGCCAAGGTCGCTCAACCCGAGTTTGGCACCAAAGACGCGCCGCCAAGCCTTTTGATAGACCTCTGCGAAGCCGTTCACGATTTCAGTGAACCGTTCGATCCCCGCCTCACGATCCGGCATCAAGGGCAAAAGCGCGGTGGCGAGCTGTGCCATGTTCCAAGCGGCAATATTGGGCTGGTTCGAGAAAGCATAGCGCCCGCCGTGGTCGATCGATGAGAACACGCGCGCCGGATGGTAATCGTCCATGAAAGCACAAGGACCATAGTCGATCGTCTCGCCCGCGACGTGGGCATTGTCGGTGTTCATGACGCCGTGAATGAAACCCACAGACATCCAGTGCGCGATAAGATCTGCCTGACGGGCCACAACGGCCTCAAGGAAGCCTTCTACGCCATCGGCGCCCGGGTAGTGGCGGGCGATCACATGATCGACGAGAGACTGGAGCGCGGCCGTATCCTGACGCGCCGCAAAGATCTGAAATGTGCCAACGCGGATATGAGACGACGCAACTCGGGTGACGATGGCGCCGGGCAGGGGTGTTTCGCGCAGCACCGTCTCGCCCGTGGTGACCACGGCCAGCGCACGGGTCGTTGGAATGCCCAACGCATGCATCGCTTCGCTCACCAGGTATTCGCGCAGTGCAGGGCCGACCCAGTTGCGTCCGTCACCCATACGGGAATAGGGCGTGGGCCCCGAGCCCTTCAGCTGAATGTCACGGCGCGTCCCGCCGGTGACCACTTCACCCAAAAGGATCGCGCGTCCATCGCCGAGCTGCGGGTTCCAGTTTCCAAATTGATGCCCGGCATAAAGCGCGGCGAGCGGCTCGGCCCCCTCAGGCACCGCATTGCCGCCGAAGATCGCTGCTTTTTCGTCGGCGTTCCAATCTGGGAGCCCGAGATCGGCTGCGAGTTCTGAGTTCCAGGCGCGCAGCTTTGGTGCGGCCACCGGTGTGGGCGCGAGTTTGGTGTAAAACTGGTCAGGAAGCCGAGCGTAGGAATTGTCGAAGAGTGTCATGTCAGGGTCCGCACCATGAGGCCGTAGCGCGCGCGTTTTTCGAAGCCAGACCGCTCGTAGGTGCGGATCGCGACCTCGTTTTCGAAGTCCACTTCGAGCGCCAGCGCCTTTGCGCCTTTCTTAGCTAAGTACTCCGAGACTGCCTGCAAGACATCACCACCCATGCCGCGCCCGCGCACAGCCGCGCGCAGGTAGAATTCGTCGAGATACGCGTCGAGGCCGCCGTACTCGATCGACCAGCCGTAGCAGAGCAGCGCATAGCCCGCCGGTGCCATTCTTGGGCCGGCTAGAAAGATCTCTCCATGAGGAGATCCCGCCAGCAGCGGTGTGATCGCGCGCCTGATGTGCGCTTCGTCGGTATCGAGCCCTTCCTCCTCGTGAAAGGCCATGATCATCGGGACGAGGCGGTCAATATCCTCGGTGCCGGCTTTGTGGATGGAAGTCCGTGCCTTCATAGCGTGCCCAGCCTTGTGGTTAGGAGGTCAAAGAAGCGGGCCCGGTCGCCACCCCCAAGGAAAAGGGCGTTCTTGGCGCGGTCGGTGACGCCCCACCAATCCGCAACGGTCATGCCGCGCGTGAGGGGGCTCTCAGTCTCGATCTCAACGTTCACATGGCGGCCGGAGAAAAGGCTGGGATCAATGATATGGGCAATCACACAAGGATCATGCAGCGGCGCCCCAGCGGAGCCGTATTTGGCCACGTCGAAGCGCTCAAAGAAGTCGGTCCAGCCAGCCACGGCGTCGCCCACGGGCGTGCCAAGGGCGCGCATGGTTTCGATCCATTCCGCAGAGGTAAGCATCTTGTGCGTCAGATCGAGGGGCGCCACCACGAGAGGGGTGCCTGATTTGAAGACGATGTCCGCGGCCTCGGGGTCCACGTAGATATTGAACTCCGCCGCCGGGGTGATGTTGCCCACTTCGAAATAGGCCCCGCCCATCAGCACGATCTCTTTAATGCGCTCGGCGATGTCGGGGGCGCGTTCCAGGGCCGTGGCAATGTTTGTCAGCGGCCCCAGTGGGCACAGCGTGACGTCGTCGGTGCTGCGGATCGTATCGATGATGAAGTCCACGGCATGACCCTCTTGCAGGGGCATGGTGGGATCGGGGTGTTCGACGCCGTTCAGGCCCGTTTGCCCGTGCACATGCTCTGCCGTCACAAGGGTGCGCCCGATCGGGCGGTCGCATCCCGCGAAGACTTTGACGTCTGGGCGGCCCGCAAGTTCGCACACGATGCGGGTGTTCTTGGCAGTGAGCTCCAACGGGACGTTCCCCGCGACGGCTGTGATGCCCAAAACATCTACTTCGGGTGAGGCGAGGGCCAAGAGGATGGCTACGGCGTCATCCTGGCCGGGATCGGTGTCGATAATGATCTTTCTCATGCAGCAGAGGTGGGCGGTATTTGGGGGGATGTCCAGTGCCAAGCCCGGCGGCTGCGATATCAGTCAGGAAGCGCCGTCGAGGGCTGGTTGTGGCCGCGCGATCTGTGGCCGCGCCCACGCCGGGCGCTCAAAGAGCCATAGCCCCACGCCCGTTCTCTTGAGCAGTGCATAGAGCCAAAGCGGCACCGCGATCCCAGCACATAGCGCCAGCGCGATCGTGACATCAGCCGGGAGGCCCAACGGGATCAGCAGGGACTCGGCGTATTTCAGTGGGATGAAGAAGCCCAAGTAGACGACGATCGACCGCGCGCCCAGCGTGGCGAGCGCTGATCCAAGCGCTATGGGTTGTAGTAGGACGGCAATCGTGGTGATGGCCATGCCGCCTGCCACGCCAAGGATCAGGGACAGGCCCGGGACAGCGATGTCGCTGCCATGGGTGATCCAGCCGTTGCCGCCAGCCCAAAGGCCAAGCCCCAAAAGAGCCAGAACCGGGTGGTCCGCCACGCCCCGCGCAAACCTGAAAATCAGGGGCGATGCGACATGACCGGTGTAGAAAAAGACGAAGTAATGCGTGAGGTAGACCAGTAGGAGCGGCTCACCCTGCACGTCAAAGATATGAGCCGCTGCCGCACCGATCCAAACGCCCAAAGGCAGTAGCCCACGGGTGACACGCGCCAGCACAAAGCAGAGCGGCAGGCAGTAGATGAACCAAAGGTGCCCCTCCGGATAGATCAGCGCCGTTGCCAGCCCCGACAGGAAGGGCAACCAACCTGCCGCCTGCCCCGGTGTGAGGATGGCAAAGGTGATGAGCACCCAAAGCCAGTAGTAGTAGAAGAAATGCAGCACCTTGCGGTCATAGAAAATCGCCGCCGGGGCGCTGAGCCTGCGCGACAGGAATAGGCCCGAGATCAGGAAGAAATCCGGCATCCGGAACGGGCCAAAGAAGTGCGTGAACCACGCAAAACCCGAAGCGCCAAGCGTCGGCGTCAGATGCAAAGTCGCGTGAAACATCACCACCAAGATGATGCAGATGCCCTTTGCGGCGTCGACCCAGTCCAGTCTGTGTTGCGTATCCATGGGCGGCAATAGCCAGAGGATTACGGCGCTTTCAGGGCCAGCTGATCACGGCGCTGTGAAGTCGTCTTAAACGGATAGCCGATCCACCTCATCCAGCGATCGCTTCTTGTGGCACCGTTGCCGACGGCAGGCCTTTACCGGCGTAGCGCGCCAGCCTTCACGCTTGTCGGTGACAACCTCGTCGAGGTCATCGCCCGTCTCTACAAATCGAGCGTCTTTTGCCGAGTTTCGCGTGGGCATGGAGGGGAGGTACGCGGGGCAGGGCGACGATCAAGTTTGCCCCGGTAAGCCAAGGACTGACGGTTGAGCGCCGCGAGGTCCGCGCACCCTTCGAGGATCGCTTCGCACAAGCGCACGGCCTCTGCAGCCTGATCGGCGCTCAGGTGCTTGTAGGCGGGGCGCGCAATGTGGTCGTACCAGCGTCCGCCGGCCACGTGATCAAGCACGATCCGCTGAAAGCAATGATCCTCGCGCACAGGCCACTTTGTTCCCGGCTGCCGCGCGCGGGCAGGCATCACCTCGCGCGTCAGGTGCAGGTAGCGGCTCACATCATCCATGGGGTGAATCTAGCGCTGCTTCATCTGGTTCCAGAGCGCGTCCATTTCCTCAAGCGAGGCGTCCTCTGGCCGGCGGCCTTCCTCGGCCAGCGCGGCCTCGATCCCTTCAAAACGGCGCGTGAACTTTGCGTTCGTCGCGCGCAGGGCCGTCTCAGGATCGACCCCCAGATGGCGGCCAATATTGACCATCACAAACAGCAGGTCGCCGAACTCCTCTTCTATATGGGCCGGGTCGGCGTCTGCGCGGGCCTCCACGAGCTCTCGCGTCTCTTCGTTCATCTTCGACAGCACGTCTTCCACATCGGTCCAATCAAAACCCGCGCGCGCGGCGCGCTTTTGCAACTTCAGCGCGCGCATCAAGGCAGGCAGCCCCAGCGCCACGCCGTCGAGCACACCCTTCTGCTCCAAGCTTGCGCGCTCAGCGGCTTTGATCTTTTCCCAATCCTGCACTTGCTGCTCGGCGGACTTGTCGCGGCTTTCGTCGCCGAACACATGGGGGTGCCGGGCGACCATCTTGTCCGAAATCTTGGCCGCCACGCTTTCGAAGGTGAATAGGCCCTGCTCCTCACCGATGGCAGCATGGTAGACAGACTGGAGAAGGAGGTCGCCCAGTTCGCCCTCAAGCTCCTCCCAGGCCTGGCGTTCGATCGCGTCCGAGACCTCGTAGGCCTCTTCGATTGTGTAGGGGGCGATGGTCTCGAAAGTCTGCTCGATATCCCAAGGGCAGCCTGTTTCGGGATCCCTGAGCCTGCGCATGATTTCGAGAAGACGGTCCATGGAGGGGGCGGTGGGATTTGTCTCGGTCATGGGCTTTCTTAGCGAGGATATTTTTGAAACGGTAGCGGCAGTCTTGCAGGCGGCTGTGGCCGCTGAGAGCGGGCTTGTGTGGTCTCAAACCCCTTATTTCTATGGCTCGAATTGCGGTAAGGCTTTCTTAATATTGGTAAACTTTTCCTCTAACACCCGTCTGGGTTGCGGCTCTCCTTTCTTTCAGGGCCACTATAGGCCCTCTGTGTACGTGTATTTCCGCGTACCAACGTTGCGATTTTGAACGATTCCTAAGTGTAGAATTTTGAACCAAGTCTAAATGAAATCGGTTTCCTGGGGGTAAAGATGTATCGATTATCGACCCTATGTGCGGTGGGCGTGTTTGCCGCCGCGACCGGGCCAATGCGCTAACAATCACACCAACCGAAGACGCCACGACTCTGTCGAACTCCATCCTCGGGAGTGGCGTGACCATCACCGCAACCTCTCTGCTCAACGATGGCACCGACGTTGCCGCGGGCACGCCCTCCAATGGCGACGACGCCGGTATCGGCATCGAGACCAGGATCATCCTGACATAGGGTGAGGCGGCTCTGGCGGCTGGGCTTAACAACTCTGCGTCATTCACCGATGCCGGCACAGAGACCACCTTGTCGATCAGTTTTACGACGACAACAGGCGATCTGTTCTTCAACTACGTTTGGGCGTCGGAGGAGTACAACGAGTTCGTCAATTCGTCTCAATGACACCTTCACCTTCCTGCTGAATGGCCTGGGCGTCACCGACGAGAACATCGCGCTGATCCCCGGCGCGAGCGATCCTGTCGAAATCGACACGGTCAACAACCTCGTCAACAGCGAGTTCTACAACGACAACGATGCGGCAGCGGGCTCGCCTTTCGACATCGAATACGATGGCTTCACGGATGTGTTCACCGCCTCCGCAACGGGCCTGACGTCGGGCGCTGTCTATGCGATCGATCTCATCGTGTCTGACACGGGGGTTCATCCTACGACTCTGCAGTCTTCATCCAAGGCAACTCGTTCGGGGGCGTGACGCCTCCTGATCCCGGCGGGATGGCACCTGTGCCGCTGCCGGCATCGCTGCCGCTGCTATTGGCGGGCCTCGGTGTCTCCGGTTTCCTGCGCCGTCGCGCGTCGGCTTGAGCTGGGCGAACAGCAATCGAAACTGATTTGGGGCGCTTTCGGGCGCCCCTTTCATGCAGTGCGTAAGTCAGAGGGAGTGGGTCCTGTGAGAAAATCCATATTCGCTATTCTAAGCTGTCTTCTTCCGGCAGCAGCCATGGCCACACCGGAAGAGAAGACATGCATGTTTTTGTCGGTGATGGGGTCAAACGAGGCCTCCTGCGTTGAAAGGATGCTGGCCGAAATCGCGCCCCGTTTTGATGCCGCCAAGCAAAAGCAGGCGACCGATACGCTGCGGTCACTCGCAGCAGGCTCTCCCTTCGCGGGGGGCGGTGCGTGGTCAGTGGTGGAGTTCGGTGACGATCTGATCGAGCATCTCGTTCTGTTCTGTCTCAAGGCGGGAGAGATCGCAGGGAGCAGCCTGCGCTACGAATGGAGCCCTGACGGCCCCACGCTCATCAACATCGAGTTCCATCGCCAGTACGCCGACTATGCGCCGACCTTTGCGCCGATGCCGCCTAAGGCGATCGACAGCTCCTGAGCTTGGTGATGCGCCGCTCTGGCTCTTGTGACGGAGGGGCAGTACGCTCGCGATGAGTCGTTGCATGCGACACAGATAGCGAGGTCTCCCACATGCCCATCGTCAACCGGATTGCCGATTTCGCCGAAGACATGAAGACGTGGCGCCGCCACCTTCATCAGCATCCCGAACTTGGTTTTGATTGCCACGAAACCGCGGCCTTCGTGGTCGAGAAACTCAAGGCCTTTGGCGTCGACGAAGTGCACGAGGGCATCGCGACCTCGGGCGTTGTGGGCATCATCGAAGGCAATGGCTCAGGCCCCACGATCGGCCTGCGCGCGGACATGGACGCGTTGCCGATGGAGGAGACGACGGGCCTCGATTATGCCTCCACCGTGCCAGGCAAAATGCACGCCTGCGGGCATGACGGGCACACGACGATGCTGCTGGGGGCCGCGAAGTACTTGGCCGAGACGCGGAACTTTTCAGGTCGCGTGGCTCTGATCTTTCAGCCCGCCGAAGAAGGCGGCGGCGGCGGGGATGTCATGGTCCAAGAGGGCATGATGGACCGTTTCGACATCACAGAGGTCTACGGCATCCACAACGCGCCGAACCGCGAAGAGGGCGCGATCTACACAAATGACGGCCCCATCATGGCCGCTGTGGACACGTTCCACATTGATATCACGGGCGTCGGTGGGCATGGCGCCATGCCCCATGAAACGCGTGACCCCGTCGTGGCTGCCGTGGGTATGGCGACGGCAATCCAGACGATTGTGAGCCGCAATCACCACGCGGTGGAGGACCTCGTGGTCTCCGTCACGCAGATCCATACTGGGACAACAGATAACGTGATCCCCGAGACCGCCTACATGAACGGCACTGTGCGCACCTTCAACAAGGAGGTGCAGGCCATGGTCATGCAGCGCATGGAAGAGATCGTCGCAGGCCAGGCGGCCGCCTATGGGGTAAAGGCTGAGCTTCGCTATGAAGTGGGCTACCCGGCGACGATCAACGACCCGGCGAAGGCCGCCTTTGCCACGGAGGTGGCCCGGGAGGTCGCCGCAACCGTTGACGGCGACGTGGGACGGGAGATGGGCGCAGAGGATTTCAGCTACATGCTCGAAGCGCGCCCGGGCGCGTATCTCTTCCTCGGGCAGGGCGACGGGCCCTCGGTGCACAACACGGGCTATGACTTCAACGATGCCGTGTCGCCGGTGGGGGCATCCTTCTTTGCGCGGATGGTCGAGCGGGCCGCGCCGCTGAAGTCCGCCTCGTAACGCCACGCAGCGCTGAAGGAGCGGTTCGCATGAACGATTTGACCCAAATGGATATCGCGCATGCGCTGCGCCCTTGGCAATACACGGGCGATGGGCTGCCGCCGGTCGTGGTTGAAAAGGGCGCAGGCTGCCGCGTGTGGGATGTGACGGGGGCCGAGTATCTCGATGCTGTCGGCGGCCTTTGGAACACCAATATCGGGTTGGGGCGCCGCGAGATGGCCGAGGTGATCGCCGATCAGGTGGAGAAGCTCGCGTTCTCCAGCACGTTTGGCGACATGTCGAACGCACCCTCTGCTGCTTTGTCCGCAAGGCTTGCGCATTTGGCGCCTACAGGGCTTACCCACGTGCATTTCACGACCGGTGGATCGACGGCCATCGACAGTGCTTACCGCCTCGCCTGCTTTGTGCAATCAGCGCGCGGCTTCAAAGGCCGCCACCACATTATCGCGCGGGAGCATGCCTACCACGGCTCCACCCACATCAGCATGTCCATCGGCAACCGCGACGGCGATCGCGCGCCTGAGTTCCGGTATGAGGAAGACACGATCCACCACATCTCCGCCCCCGATACGCTGCGGGGTGGGGCCACGGTGGAAGGCTGCGTGGCCGAGCTCGAAGTTAAGATCGCGGAGATCGGCGCCGAACGCGTGGCGGCCTTCTTTGCCGAGCCGATCCAGGCCTCGGGTGGCGTCATCATGCCCCCTGAAGGCTACTTGAAGGCGATGGCCGAGGCTTGCCAGCGCCACGGTATCCTCTTTGTCGCCGACGAGGTCGTCACGGGCTTTGGGCGCATCGGGCACATGTTCGCCTCTGAGGCGCGCTATGGCGCCCAGCCTGATATCCTATGCTGCGCAAAAGGCTTGTCCTCGGGCTACCAACCCATCGGCGCGATGCTGTTCTCGGACGAGATTTGGGAGACATTGGCCGCTGAACCGCGCTGGTACACCTCCGGCTATACCTACTCGGGCCATCCCGTTGCCTGCGCCGCGGCGCTGAAGAACATCGAGATCATCGAACGGGAGGACCTCTGCGCTAATGCCCTGAGGGTTGGCGCCCTCTTCCAAGAGGGCCTCGCCACGCTGAGCGACATGCCTCTCGTGGGCGACGTCCGCGGCGAGGCTCTGATCGGCTGCGTAGAGAACGTAGCCGACAAGGAGACCCTCGAGCTCTTGCCTGACGATGTGGACGTGGGCAAACGCATCTCGGACGCGGCGCAAAAGCGGGGGCTGCTGGTGCGACCGCTCGGGCATCTCAACGTCATGTCGCCTGCGCTGACCATCTCCGAAGCCGAAGTCACGTTTTGTGTAGAAACTCTCGGTAAGGCGATCCAGGAGGTGGCGGATACGCTCACCCGCGAAGGAATTAGGATCGGCTGATGGCGCTTAAAGACAGTGACAACGATGTAGATGGCGCTTTCACGCGGAGCGATCCGCGCGGGCTGAGTTTCGAGAATGCCTTCGGCGGGGCACTTAGCTTCATGCGGCGAAACTACACCAAGGACCTCGCGGACGTGGACCTGGCCTTCACCGGTGTGCCCTTTGATCAGGCCGTAACGAACCGCCCGGGCACACGCTTTGGCCCCCGCGCGATCCGGGAGGCGTCCACGCTTCAACCCTGCGATCCGCCCTATGGCTGGGACATCAATCCGCTCGAGGAAAACAACCTGATCGACTACGGCGATCTGGCGTTCGACTACGCGAAAGTCAGTGAGTTCCCGGCGGTTCTGCAGCGCCATATCGCGACGATCTTGGAAAGCGGGGCGGGCAGCCTTGTCTTCGGCGGCGATCACTTCATCACCTATCCGATCCTCAAGGCCTATGCGGATAAGTTCGGGCCGATCTCCCTCCTGCAATTCGACGCGCATACCGACACATGGGCCGACGATGATGAGGAGCGAATCGATCACGGCACCATGTTCTATAAGGCGGTGAAGGCAGGCATCATCGATGTGGAGCACTCCGTTCAGGTGGGCATCCGAACGCTGAACCCAGACACTTTGGGCGTGCCCATCATCGACGCGCCAGAGGTGCATGAGGACCCGAAGGCCGCTGTCGCCAAGATCAAGGAGATCATTGGCGATCGCCCGACCTATCTGACCTTCGATATCGACTGCCTCGATCCCGCCTTCGCGCCGGGGACGGGCACGCCTGTCTCGGGCGGGCTTTCCAGCGCGCAGGCGCTGATGATGCTCAGGGCGCTCAAGGGCATCAACATGGTGGGTGGCGACGTCGTAGAGGTCTCACCACCGTTTGATGTGGGCAATTGCACAGGCATCGCCGGGGCCCATGTGGCGATGGAGCTTTGCTGTCTATACTGCTGGAATAAAAGGGAAAGAAATGCCTAGTCAGCCGACATCTGGAAACGATCTTGCGCGGTTTTCCGGGCTTCAGACCTTCATGCGACTTCCAGCCGCCGAGACTGCCGAGGGCCTCGATGTGGCCTTCATCGGGGTGCCTATGGACATCGGCACCTCATGGCGCTCTGGCACCCGGTTTGGGCCAAAGCAGCTCCGCCAAGAAAGTGCGATGATCCGGCCCTACAATATCCAGACCGGGGCTGCGCCCTTCGACGGTTTGGAGATGGGCGATCTTGGTGATACCGCGATCAACACCTTCTCTCTGAGCGACACTATTCGCATTATTACAGATACTTACGACGGCATTCTCAAGCATGATGTGATCCCGGTGGGCCTCGGCGGTGATCACACGATGACGCTGCCTATTCTGCGCGCCATCGCCAAGAAGCACGGGCCGGTGGCGCTCGTGCATGTGGACGCCCATGCTGACGTCAATGACGAGATGTTCGGCGAACGCGAGACCCACGGCACCGTTTTCCGCCGCGCCTATGAGGAAGGCATCCTTGTCCCTGAGAAGGTATTCCAGGTCGGTCTCCGCGGGACGGGCTACACGGCAGAAGACTTCACCGAGGCTCAAGGCTGGGGCTTCAACATGACGATCGCGCCAGAGATCTGGGGTAAGAGCCTCGCCCCGCTAGCCGCTGATATCAAATCGAAAATTGGCGACCACCCCGTCTACATAACCTACGATATCGACAGCCTCGATCCCGCTTTCGCACCGGGTACCGGCACGCCCGAGATCGGCGGCCTCACGACATGGCAGGCTATGGAGTTCCTGCGCGGGCTCAATGGCCTCAACATCGTGGGCTTTGACCTCGTTGAGGTCTCACCACCCTATGACCCATCCGGCAACACGGCCCTTGTGGGCGCTAACCTCATCTTCGAGATGTTGTCGATCCTTCCCGGTGTTCCATATCGCTGAGGCATGCGCATGTTCGGTACGATCCTCTTTGTCCTCGCCATCCTGATCCTCTTTGTATTGGCCTACGTGCGCTTCGCACCCGTTGCGGCCACCGCCGGCCCTGGACGGCCAGAGGCTCAACCCGTGGGGACCTATCGCTCTGAAGGCGGCTTTTATGCCGTGGTGAGCGCAGAGACCCATGACCTCGCCAAGCTTGAGGCAGCGATCATGACCTGGCCCAAGGCGCGCAAGATGGAAGAGGGGCTCTACCTCACGCGTTCCCCTGCGATCCGGTTCCCGGACCTCGTGCATGTTTGGCAAGCGGAAGGCCTCATCCACATCTCCGCGCATCTGATTTACGGCCGCAAGGATTTCGGCGCTAACCGCGCCCGTGTCGAACAGTGGCTGGCGGCGGCGACTAACTGATCGCGCAGCCGTCGGTAACCTCGCGCCACATCGGGTTGTTCAGGCTCATCTGGCACTGCGCCGTGAACGTGCGCCCGCTGATCGTGAAGCAGGTAATATCGCCCATTTCAAAGCGTTCACTGGAGGAGCCTCGGCACTAACAATCCAACGCGGGGTTCAATTGCGCGTTTGCCATGTCTGCCATTAGGGAAAGTATGAGAATAGAAATACGCGCGGCGTCAGCGTACCACAGCACAGGCCTTGACCCTAGCGGCGGCTTGGCGCACCTCAGGGACATGATCCCGCGCGACACTCTTCTTCAGATCACCCAGCGTTTCGAATTTCTCGAGGCTGCCATGTCTACGGGCGAGGGTGATATCGCCAAGCTCGGCAAGGAATACAGCGATCTTCGCCCGGTGGTGGAGCAGATCCGCGCTTATGAGCAAGTCGAGGCTGACATAGCCGAGGCTGAGGAGATGCTGGGCGACCCGGACATGAAAGAGCTCGCCGAGGAGGAGCTTCCCGAGCTCCGCGCGCGCCTGCCGGAACTGGAGCAGGAGCTCAGGATCGCGCTGCTGCCCAAGGACGCCGCCGACGCGCGCCCTGCAATGATCGAGATCAGGCCAGGCACGGGCGGGGATGAGGCGTCTCTCTTCGCCGGTGACCTCCTGCGCATGTACCAGCGCTACGCCGAGGGGCAGGGATGGCGCTTTGAGATCGTGGAGGAGCAATCCACGGAGCTCGGCGGCATCAAGGAGGTCGTGGCGCATGTGCAGGGGCAGGGCGTTTTCGCCAAGCTGAAGTACGAGAGCGGCGTGCACCGTGTGCAGCGGGTGCCCGCGACGGAATCTGGCGGGCGTATACACACGTCTGCAGCCACCGTTGCTGTGCTGCCAGAGGCGGAAGATGTCGATATCTACATCGACCCGGCTGAGATCCGTATTGATACCATGCGTGCCAGCGGTGCAGGCGGCCAGCACGTGAACACAACGGATTCTGCAGTCCGTATCACACACATCCCTACGGGCATCGTGGTGACAAGCTCCGAGAAATCGCAGCACCGCAACCGCGAGATCGCGATGCATGTCCTCAAAACGCGCCTCTATGATGCAGAGCGTCAGCGCGTGGACAGCGAACGGTCAGCCGATCGGAAGGCGCAGGTGGGCTCCGGCGACCGCTCTGAACGCATCCGAACCTACAACTTCCCGCAGGGGCGGATGACGGACCACCGCATCAACCTCACGCTCTATAAGCTCGACGCCGTCATGGGCGGCGATCTGGAGGAGATCGTGGGCGCCTTGCAGGCTGAAGCTCAGGCCGCAGCGCTGGCGGAGATGGAGGGGTGACGACCACCATCCGTGAGGCGGTGCGCGGGGTTGCAGCACTCCTTTCAGAGAATGACATCGAGGGCGCGGCGCGGGAGGCGCGTCTGATCGTTGCCCATGCCTTGGACGTTGAACCTGGGCGTCTTACGCTTATCGAACACGACGCGATGACCTCAGACGTAGAGGCCGCAATCCATGCGATGGTCGCCAAGCGCGCCGAACGCGTGCCGATGTCTCATGTCCTTGGCTATCGGGAGTTCTGGGGCCGACAGTTTTTCGTGAGCGGTGACGTTCTTGATCCGCGACCCGAGACCGAAACGCTTATCGCGGCGGCGCTAGAAGAAAGCTTCAGCGACGTCCTGGATCTCGGCACCGGAAGTGGGGCCATCGCGGTGACCCTTGTTGCCGATTGTGAAGGGGCGCGTGGTACGGCGACGGACCTCTCTGATGCGGCACTCACGGTGGCCGCTAGAAACGCTCGGACACATGCGGTGCAGACCCGCCTTCAGTTTCAGAGATCTGATTGGTTCACGGCTGTTGAGGGGGTCTTCGACCTCATCGTCTCGAACCCGCCTTACATCACGGCTCTTGAAATGGACGGTCTGCAACCCGAAGTACGTCTGCACGAGCCCCGCATGGCGCTGACGGATGAGGCCGACGGGTTGTCTGCCTACCGCGCCATCTTTGCCGGGGCCCGAAAGCACCTTAGTCCTGGCGGGCGCATCATCGTCGAATTCGGCCAAGGACAATGCCCGGATGTCGAGGCCATTGCGCAGGCGAACGGCTGGAGAGACACAGCATTTCGCACCGACATGAGCGAGAAAAACCGAGTGTTGGTGGCAAAAGACCCCGTCTGACGCGGTTTTACACTGATTTTTAGGGTTTGCGCGCCAAAACGGCTTGCGACGTGCGGTCTAACGTGCAAACTAACCACAGCGCAGGCTGAGGGAGCTCGCCGCGCTTAATCATCGAAAAGGTGTGACCCCGATCCGCATTGCGGTCACAGAGCCAAAAACAGGCTAGAAGCGACCTTATGAGATCATCGAAATCCCGTTCGCGGTCCAAGAACCGCAACAATAACAACCGCTCGATGGGTAACATCATCAATCGGGTGTTCGATAGTTCCGGGCCCGAAGGTAAAGTGCGCGGTACGCCGCAGCAGATCATCGACAAATACAACCAGCTCACGCGTGACGCCCAATTGTCTGGCGACCGTGTGGCAGCTGAGAACTTCGCGCAGCACGCTGAGCATTACACGCGCCTTCTTGGCGAAGCGCAGAAAGAGCAGGAAGCGCGCCGCGAAGAGCAAGAGCGTCAGAACCGTGAACGTCAGGCCGAGCGTGATCGCGAACGGGCTGAACGTCAGGAGCGCGAGTCAAACAGCGTCGGTGACCCCGCTCAGTCGGATCAACCCGATGTGGTTGAAGTCAGCGAAAGCGGTCTCGTCGAGACCCCGGAGAGCGCACCGAAGCCCAAGCGTCGCCGGTCGCGCAAGCCTGCAGCTGACGAAGGTGGCGCGCAGCCCACCGGTGGTGACGAAGCCCCCCAAGCGGCTGAGTGAGCCCTCAGATTAGACGTGAAAGGGCGCAGAAGCGCTCTAGATCGATTTCTTCAGCGCGAGAGGTCGGTCTGATCCCCACGGCTTCAAGCTTGTCTTCCAGATCGGTCGTGATGCCTTTGAGGCTTGCCCGAAGCATCTTGCGCCGTTGACCAAAGGCCTTTGCCGTCAACGCAGAGAGCTTGCCCGCGTCTGCCTCGAACTTGGGCGCGCCGAGCGCCTCCAGATGCACCACTGCGGAATGAACTTTAGGCGCCGGTTGGAACGCCTCAGGCGGCAGTGTCATGGCAATCCGCGCCTCACAGCGCCACTGCGATAGGATGGCCAAACGCCCGTAAGCTTTGGAGCCCGGACGGGCGACGATGCGCTCTGCGACCTCTTTTTGGAACATGAGCGTCAGGCTCTCCCAGAAGGGCGGCCAAGGCACCGAGAGCCAGCGCGTCAGCAGCTCGGTTCCCACGTTGTAAGGCAGGTTGGCGACGATACGGATCGGCGCGTTAAGATGTGCCAAGGGATCAACCTTAAGCGCGTCTCCGTTCACCACTTCAAGCTGGCCGGGATAGGCCTCCGCGATCTCGGCCAAGGCCGGAAGGCAGCGTTCATCTTTCTCAACGGCGAGCACCTTGCGAGCGCCTTCAGCCAAGAGGCCCCGCGTCAGCCCACCGGGGCCGGGGCCCACTTCGAGCACGTCGCAGGCGCTCAGATCACCTGCCTGGCGTGCGATCTTCGCGGTGAGATTCAGGTCCAACAGGAAGTTTTGGCCGAGCGATTTCTTGGCCCGCAGGTCATGCGTGGCAATGACGTCGCGCAGGGGCCGGAGGTTGTCTATCTGCATCAGGCCGCCGCCATCTTGAGTGCGGCAATCAGGCTATCCGGACGCGCAATGCCTTTGCCTGCGATGTCGAAAGCCGTACCGTGATCGGGTGAGGTGCGCCGAAACGGCAGGCCCAGCGTGACGTTCACGCCGCCATCGAAATCGAGCGTCTTAATCGGGATAAGCGCCTGATCGTGATACGCGCAGATCGCCACGTCGTAGCCTTCGCGGGCGCGGGCATGGAACATGGTGTCGGCAGGCAAGGGGCCTTTGATGTCATAGCCTTCTCCCTGCAGCCGCGTGATTGCGGCGCGCATCCACTTGAGCTCTTCATCGCCCATCTTGCCGTCTTCGCCCGCGTGCGGGTTCAGGCCAGCTACGGCGATGCGCGGGGCGGCGATCGCGAAATTGTCGCGCAACGCCTGATCGGTGATGGCGACTTGGGCGCGGAGCACCTCCTCGGTGAAGGCCTCGGGCACCTCTTTTAGGGCGATGTGAATGGTGGCGGGCACGACACGAAGATCGGCGCAGGCCAGCATCATAACGACGTCGTCGACGCCTGCCAGGTGGGCCAGGAACTCCGTATGGCCGGGAAAGGCGAATCCCGCTCCATCTTGCAATGCCGCTTTGTGGATGGGGGCGGTGCAGATCGCTTGGGCCGCGCCGTTTTGGACAAGGCTCACGCCCTCTTCGATGGCGCGGATTACCCCATGGGCGTTCCTCGGGTCGGCCGTGCCTTTTGTGGGCGAGCCATCGAACGGGACCTCCCAAACTGGCATGGCAGTCGGGGCCACAGTGGCGCCCTCAGACGGGTCCGTGACCGTTTGCCAAGGCAGATCGAGCGGTAGGTGGCGGGGATCGCCAAGCCACAAGAACGGCAGATCGCCCCGGAGGGTCTGCCAAGCTTGTTGAGCGATTTCAGGTCCGATGCCCGCAGGCTCTCCGCAGCTCAGCGCAACGGGGAGATGTGTCGTCATTGGGTGCGAACCACCGCCTGCGCGCGAAGCTCTGCTAGAAAGCCGTCAGCATAGCCCGTAAGGCGCTGGGAGCGCAGGCGGGCGCGGATCACGTTGCGGTCCTGCTCGGTATCGAGGCTCGGCACGCGGGCGCACATCATCAGGAAAACCAGCGTCTCACCGTTGGAGCGGGTCAGCGTCGTCGATACTTCGCCCGCATCAAGCTTGGCCAGTTCGATGGCGACATCATCAGGGATCTCTGTCGGAACCTTTGAACCACGCTCCAGCGCCTCGCGCGGCATGTTGCGTGCCTCGCCATAGAGGTCATCGCAGGTGTCGACGCGACCGGCGATTTCTTGGGCTTGGCGCAATGTGCGTTCGGAGCGTCCTCCGGGAAGGTAGAGCGCCGCATAGTCGATCGCCGCCGGGGCTGCCGCGCGCTGTTCCACTTCCTCGATGGCGCGGAGTTGGAAGAGCAGGATCGCGTTTTCGAGCTCAATCGGGGCTGATACCTCTCCCGGCACCAGATCAAGGAGGATCGGAGCTAAGGCAGGGGGAAGCTCACTCAGGTTCAGCCAGTTCAGACGGCCCGAACGCTCGCGCGACGGGGAAGCAGACAATTGGCGCGCTTCGGCCTGAAAGGCGCTGATGGACGTGATCCGTGCGATGCGGTCTGCATTGCGCTTGGCCTCGGCAGCCTCGTTCTGGATCGGGCGGGCAGGGAGGACGATCTCGTTCAAAAGAACGCGGATCGAGGAGTTCTGCCCCACGCCACCAACGGCGCGGTCGATCTCAGCTTCGCTAATCGTCGCGCGGTCGCCAAAGCGCGACCGGATGAGCTCGCGCCAAATAACGCCTACGGACACAAAATCAGTCAGGGTCTCAGGCTCCACACCTTGGGCCCGCAGCGTCTGCTGCAACTCTGCGACAGTGAGGTTTGCACGGCCTGCGAATTCAGTGAGGGAGCGTTCGAGGCCCTCCTCGGTCAGTGAAAGACCAGCGCGACGGGCCGCGGCCTGCTTGAGGCGATCTTCGATCAGCTGTTCAAGGGCGCTCTCACGGCTGGCACCGGGCGTGTTCAAAGCCCGCAGAAGTCGCAGGCGCTGTTCTACTTCGAATGCCGTCACAGCGGCATTGTCGACTGTCACCACCGTCCGGAACTGCGACTGGGCCATGCCGAAAGCAGGCCACAGGAGTGCCAGGGTCAAAATCAGGAAGCGCGCCATGGGTTTTCCCTCTTGCTCGTCTCGTTTCGTCCGCCACTGCGGGGCGGTTGCGTCAGCTACAGGTTGCTTTTCGTGCCTGGGGGACGGCCTCTGCGCCAAAGCCCCTCAGCCGAACGGTTAACCCGTATTCCGTGCTTGGAGTGACACTAGCCGATGCGGTGAACGTGCGCGAGACGGAAAACCCGACTTCCACGCACTCGTTAACGTAGGTGATGCCGACACCGGCCTCGGTCGTCTTTTCGGTCGTGAAATCGTAGCGCATGTCGAGCCGTCCGGTGAGGACGTTCGAGAAATCATACGCCGTTGTTAGGGCCAGTTCCGATGCCGTGGAGGTGCGATCCTCTTCGAGGTCGCGTTCCAGATACGCGTAGGAGGTGTCGATCCGTAGGCGATCGGCGTCATAGGCTACGCGCAGGTCCCCTTTGGAGACGCTGAAGTCGTTGTCGAAGATCATGCGTCCCGTCAGGTCGAGGCGCTCGCCCGTTGCCAGCGCCCCCGAGACCAGCCAGTTGGAGCTGCCGCCCGAAAGGCCGGAGGCGGCCGTGAATGCCGTGTTGTTGCCCGAGAAGCGTTCGACGCGCCCGATGGTAAGGGTGGAATCCCACCCCGTAGGCCCCTGACGGCGCCACGTGACACCAGCGTCGAGCCTAAAGCCCCGCTCGAAGAAGTCGGAACCCGGCGCACGGTTCAGTGCGAAGAGGTTGCCTTCGTCAAACTCGACCCGCGTGCTGTCTTCGTTGGGCAGCGCCACGTCAGGGGCGTCGCCGTAGACAAGCTGCACGTGGGGTTCGATCATGTTCGTCGCCGCCCCAGGTCCCGAGCCGCGCTGGATCAGCGGCCAACGCAGACCCACAGCAGCGGCTCCATGTCCGAGCGTGACGGTATCATCAAAGCTCGGGTCATCCGAGAACAGGAAGATATCTGCACCCGCCTGTGCCTTGGCTTCAAAGATCAGGCCGCGCGACAGAAGTGTGCTCCAATTCCAGTCGCCCGCAGCGCCAAATCGGAGGCTGTCGAGGCCGTCAGCAAGCCCGTCACCGTCGGCGTCAGTGGTCAGGTCCGAGCGGCGGAAGTGGCCGTCCATGTCAAATGTCAGGGCAGCAGTTTGGCCGATGCGTTCGGTGTGGCGGGCCTCGAAGAGGAGGGCCGGGAATTCGTCGTTGTCCTCACCATCGCGAAGCGACCGGATCGAGACCAGCTCAGCGAAGGTGTCGTCCTGCGCGCGGGTGCGCGACAGGCTAATGGCGCTGTCGAGACGGTCTTTGCCCGAATAATCGTAGTCGTTGAGATAGCCCAGATCGCCTTCTTCTTCGACATCGAAGGCCAGCGTGTAACCGTGAGCGATCCCGAAGGCGCCACGGGCGAGGATGCCCCAGCGAAAGTCCGGCGCGTCGATGCGGTCGTCTGACAGGTAGGCGTTCAAATCGATCCAGCCGCGTTCGTAGGCCTGTCGGTAGCGAAGCTCCAAGGTGCGGGTGTCCGTGGTGATGAAGGGCGTGACGGTAAGGTCAGCATCGTCGCCGAACGCGATGAAGTAGGGCAGCTTCACACCATTGCCGAGCAGGGTGGAGCTCTTGATCTCGGGGATCAGCAGGCCGGTGGAGCGGGCATTGCCGGGATCGGGCAAGCGCAAGCGCGGCACGTAGAAGATCGGCACGCCCAGAACCTGCAATTGCGCGCGATCGAAATAGAGCTGCTTTTCTTCGGCGTCGTGGGTGATGCGGCTGGCCCGGATTTGCCAAAGCGGCGGCCGACCGTTCTCGCAGACATGGCAGGAGGTGGCGCCGACGCGGCTGGCGGTGGTGTAGCGTCCGGCCACGCGTTGCATCTCTACAGCGGCGATCTGAAGTTGCTGGTTCAGCACCAAACGCGCCCCACGCAAAATCCCATCGGCGAGACCGCGTGAGAGCTCGGCCTGGGAGGCAAGGATCGTGATTTGCTGCCCGTCGCGCAGCTCGATGGGGCCGTCGATGGTCAGCGTATCCGTGGCGCCGTCATAGATGATACGCTGGGCCCGCAAACGCGTGGTGCCTTGGAAGATCTCGATATTGCCGGTGGCGGTCAAAAGATCGCCGTGCGCTTCGACGCGGTCAGCAATCAGGGTGGCGGCCTCCTGCGCGCTGAGCGGCGCGGCAACCAGCAGGAAGAAAAGGAAGGCTAGTAGTCGTCGCGTCATCCGTCTTCCAAGTGCAACAAAAGTCCCAACGCCAAACCGATCGCGCCCAGGGGCGGTGCCCACGCGGCCAAAAGGACTGGCATCTGCCCGTTCTCCCCGAGAATCTGAGCGAAATTGCGAATGAAATAAAGGCCGAACCCCAGCATCACGGCATAAAGCACCATAAGATCTGTTCGACTGACGCGCGTATGTCGCATCGTGAAGCCCGCCGCGACGAGAAGCATGGCCACCATGAAGGCCGGCAGGGCGAGCTCAATGTGAAACCAGACCAGATGGCGGCGGGCTGAGAAGCCTGCGCGCTCGAGCTGTTCGATAAAGGCAGGGAGGTCCCAGATCGGGATGGCCGAGGGTGTGCCAAAGCTGTCGCGGATGCCTTCGCGGGTCAGGTCTGAGGGGATGCGCAGCTCTTCATAGACCCGAGCCGCCTGTTCGGGGTTCGGGGTGCGGGACAGTGGCCAAGCCTTGGCGTCGACAAGGTTCCAGCCCCCCTCGGTCAAAGTGGCAGTCGCGGCCTCGATCCGGCGCACGGGCTCGCCATCGCGTGCGAAGGAGATGAAGGTAACCCCTTCAAGCGTTGTGCCGTCGAGGTTCGAGCTGAGCGCGCGGATCACCGTCTGGCTGTCTGCCGTACCCTGACGCAGCCAAAGCCCTTCATCCGAGATCGAGAGCACCGACGATCCGTCGTCATCAATGTCGTTGACGCGTTGCTCGTATTCCTTCGACATCGCGGCGGTCAGCGGATTCAGCACCGCCACTGTGATGACCCCGATCAGGAACGCCATCAGGGCAGGGGCTGCCAGTGCCCGCAACGCAGAACGCCCCGCAGCTCGCGCCACGACCAGCTCGGACGAGCGTGATAATGACAGCAGAAGCGTGAGCGTCGCGATCAGCATGATAATCGGCAAGATGCGGTAATAGCTGACCGGCGCGGATAACAGCGACAGCTGCAGCATCTGACCAAAGCTCACCCCGTCGCCCGCAAAACGGCGCACCTGGTCGGCGAGATCAAAGAGGATCGATAGCCCCAAAAAGATCAGGAAGACGGCGCCGAAGGTTTTGAGAAAACGGTAGGCAAAGTAGCGGTGCAAAATCATGCGGATGCTCCGCTGGCAGGCAGGCGCCGGTTGCGGTCGGCCCACGTCAGCCCAATCCAGGCGACGATCAGGCCGAGCACTGTCGGCACATAGGCCAAAGGCCAATTGTCAGGGTTGATGATGATCCGTTCGGCCATCACGCTTTCCACGGAGACGAGCACCACAAGAACCCCAAGCGCTGCGATGATCTGCTTCCAGATGCCCAGTCGTGTGAAGCCCGCCGACATCAACACGGCAAAACCCACGAGAGCAGCTACCAGCGGAAAGATCGATTGCGCGATGCGGCTGTGGAATTCCTCGGCAATGTCGCCGCGCGTTTTGCTCGTCAAATCAAGGAGCGCCTGATCCGGCGACATAAGCTCTGGCGTTAGAAGCTCTCGCAGGCGCGGCTGGCGCACAGTGTCGTCATCCACAAGCGCTCCGATATCGACCACAAAGTCGCTGAAGACCGTCACGAAGAGGTTCTGACTGTCGGGATCAAGGATTTGGCTTTGTCCGTCGATCATTACAAGGCGCGGGCCATCCTCGGTCTTCACAAGGAACGCGCGCTCGGCGGTGAAGATCTCGTCACTTTGGCCGGGCACCAGATCGGCTAGAAAGACATCGAGCAGCTCTCCGTTCTCGGTGATGTCGCGCAGATAAAGCGTGGAGCCGGTGCCGGGATGCGTGAAAACACCCTCGCGCAAGAGGCGCGAGGTCACGTTGGCGCTGACCTCTTGCGTGCGAAGCGCCAGCCGTTCCTGCGAGATCGGGACCAGCACATGCATCAGGATCGCCATCATCAGCCCCGCAACGATCCCGAAATAGGCAATGGGGCGGGCCATGCGCTTGGCGGAATAGCCGGTGGCTTGCATCACCGTCAGCTCGCTTTCGGAGGACATCCGGTTCGAGACGTAAAGCACAGCGGCAAAGGCCGCGATGGGTAGGATCGTGCGGATGATGTTGGGCAGCGTGAGCGCGGTGAATTCGAGGAAAACAAGCGCGGTCTGGCCGTCTGCAATGAGCCGATCAAAAAGGCCCACCGCCTGGTTCACCCAGAAAACCAGCACCAACACGAGCGCAAAGAAACCAAATAGCTGCAGACACTGCGCGAGCATGTATCTGTCGAACCTCGCCACGCTACGTCTCCGCCTTGTGTTTGTGCCTGTGTGCCCGTTTGCGGTGACGCTAAACCATTTAGCGCTTTCAGGAAAGTCGCGTCAGCGGCGGGTGGCCATTCGGACGCGGGCATGATTAGCATTGCGCGAACCTATCTCGGGAGCTGCCACAATGACTACACCTGTGACATTCGAATTCCTGCCCACTGAACTGGATCAAGTGGCCACTCATACGGGCCAAGTTGTTTGCTTTGTTGAGGCGTCCGGAAAGCTCGACCAGTCCTCGCGCCGCGTGAACCGTCTTTCCAAAGGGGCGCTTGAGCGCTTTGCCGAAAGCGAGGCCTTCGCCGAGATGTCCGAATCCCAAGCGCGGGAACTTGCCTATCCGGCAGGGATGGACGCAACGGGCGTGATTGTCGTGAAGCTCGCCCGCAAGCCTGAGGCCGGGGATGCGCGCAAAGCCGGTGTATCCATTGGTAAGCTCAAGAACGACAGCCCGCTTCTTGTTCTGGCAGGCAACATCGGACGCGCGGCGGAAATCTGTGAAGGCATTGCGTTGCGGGTCTACAGCTACACCGAGATGAAGAGCGAAGATCCGAAGGAGACCGGAAACGTCATCCTCATGGCCTCGAAACCGGAAGAGGTGGCCGCAGCTGCTGCAGCACCGTTGGCTGTCGCGGAAGGCGTGTTCTTCACACGTGACCTGACAAACGCGCCGGCCAATCACCTGACCACCACGAATTTTGCAGAACAGCTCGCGGCGATGACATCGCTGGGGCTCGAAGTTGAAGTGCTCGAAGAACCGCAGCTGGAAGAGCTTGGTATGCGCACGCTTCTGAGCGTGGGCCAGGGCAGCTCTGCCCCGTCGAAGGTTGTGGTGATGTCGTGGAAAGGCGGCGGCGATGAAGCCCCCTTCGCGCTGGTCGGCAAGGGCGTTGTCTTTGATACGGGCGGTCTCTCCCTGAAGCCTGCGGGTGGCATGGAAGATATGACGATGGACATGGGCGGCGCGGGCGTCGTCTCGGGCGTGATGCGCGCACTTGCCCTGCGTAAGGCGAAAGCAAACGTCGTTGGCCTTGTGGGCCTCGTCGAGAACATGCCGGGGCCGGACGCAACCCGTCCAGGCGATGTCGTGACCTCCATGAAGGGCGACACGGTCGAGATAATCAACACGGACGCAGAAGGCCGCCTCGTTCTCGCGGATGTGCTTTGGTACGCCCAGGAACGCTTCAAGCCCGTGGGCATGATCAACCTGGCAACGCTGACTGGGGCAATCATCATCGGCCTTGGGCACGAAATGGCGGGCGTCTTCTCGAACTCGGACGATTTAAGCGACAAGTTCCTCAAGGCCGCCAAGGACGAGGATGAAGGCGCATGGCGCATGCCGCTGTCGCCGGCCTATGACAAGCAGCTGAAATCTGCCGTGGCGGACATGAAGAATGTGGGTGGTCGCCCGGCGGGTTCGATCACGGCGGGCCAGTTCTTACAGCGCTTCGTGCTCGATGAAATGCCATGGGCGCATCTCGACATTGCGGGCGTGGCCAGTGTGAAGTCCGACACCTCTTACGCGCCGAAGGGTGCCACAGGCTGGGGTGTTCGGGCGCTCAACCGTATGATCGCAGACAATTACGAAGGGTGAGCGCGCGCTTCTATCACTTGACCGAAAGCTCGGTCGATCAGACCTGCCGCATGCTTCTGGAAAAGTCGCTTGAGGCAGGCTGGCGCGTGGCTGTGCATGGCACGGATATCGAGCGGCTGAAGATGCTTGATGAAAAGCTGTGGCTCGGGCCGGAGGACGGGTTCTTGCCGCACGGCCTCGCGGGCGGCGACCATGATGCGCAACAGCCCGTTTTGCTGACCACGGGCGAGGCCACGAACGACCCGCAATGTGTGATGTCGATCGACGGGGCCGAGATCTCTCCCGACATGGCGCAGGCGAAGGAACGGACCTTCATCCTGTTTGATGGCCTTGATGGGGACGCCGTCCAGCGCGCCCGCGTTCAGTGGAAAGCCATGACCGGCGCGGGCGTCGCCGCGCAATACTGGGCGCAAGAAGCCGGGCGTTGGGTCATGAAGGCTGAAAGCTGAGCCGCCCCGCTTAGCGGATCAGCGTCAGCTCACCATTCTGAATTTGAAGCGTGTCGAAGAGGTTGAGGTAGCTCATCCCCAGAAGCGAGATGTTCATGTCACCGCCATTGACCGAGGCGCGCACACGCTCATCGCGGAACTCCCCAAGCTCCACAGTATCCAATGTCACCCGCGCGATATCGACGAGGCCGTTGGCTGTCATGGCCTGTCCGAAGAAGGCGAGATCGGCTGGCTCCAGCCCCACGCGCCGCGCATCTGCTGCCGATAAAACCACGTCTGTTGCGCCCGTATCGACCACGAAATCGACGGGAACGTCGTTGACCTCGAGCGTGAGGTGAAAGTGTCCATCCCGCTGACGTTGCACGGTAATCTCGCTCTCCGAGATCATCGCACGGCTGGAGGAGAACTCGCTACGTACATCGTCCCAGAGGCCGTAGGCCACGATGAGGCCCACGAAGATCAGGAACCATGTGCCCATGGTGCGCGCGGTTTGCCCTAGTGAGGGCCGGTTGCGCATGAAGAAGCCGCCGCCGATCACCGTCAGTAGCAGCACAAGAAAGATGAGGGTCGCTATGTTATCGCCTGTCATGAGCTCTATATGGGGACGGCTGCCGCCTAGACAAAGCCCGCGTCAGCGAGGCCCGTGAGGATGAACTGCACCGCCAGCGCGGCGAGCAGCATGCCCAGAAGGCGGGTGACAATGTTGACGCCCGTGCGTCCAAGGGCACGCTCAATGAGCGATCCGCTGAGAAACAATAGGAAGGTGATGACGATGACACCGCCCATGACCCCAAAGATGCCTGCGGTCGCGGCGATGTCGCCTTCCACCTGGCCGGTTAGAAGGATCATCGTGGCGATGGAGCCTGGCCCCGCGATCAGGGGAATAGCCATAGGAAAGACCGACGGATCGGGCCGGGTTTCGGCATGACCATCGCGGCGCTCCTGCCGGCGCTCAAAGAGCATGTCGAGAGCGGTAAGGAAGAGGAGCGCGCCGCCCGCGATGCGGAACGCTGGGAGGGAGATGCCAACGAAGCTCAGCACTGCTTCGCCAACGATCCCGAAGAGGAGGAGGATCGCAAAGGCCACGATACAGGCCCGCAGACCAATGGCGCGACGCTCCTTGGCTTCCATCCCTTGGGTCAATGCGACGAAAAGAGGGGCGAGGCCAATGGGGTCGATGATCACGAAAAGCGTGGCAAAGGCCGTGACGTAGAAAGCCGGATCCATCAGGCGTTTTCCATTTCTTCCAAGGTTTCCAATGCCGCCATCCAAAGGGCTTCAGCGCGGGTCATGGCCTCTTCTACCTCTGCGAATTTCTTTTGCCAGACCTCTCGATCCGAGGCGCGATCTGGATGGTACAGCGCTGGATCGGCAAGCTTTTCCTGCAGCTTCTCATGCATCTCGGTCAGCTTCTCGATGCGCGCCTCGGCCTTGCGGGCCTCTGTGCGGGCGGCTTGCAGGGCGTCCTTCGAGGGCTTGGGTGCCTTGACCTTTTTCTCTTTCGGCGCGGGCGCTTTCAGGAGGAAGCGGCGGTAGTCTTCGAGGTCATCTTCATAGGGGCTCACCGTGCCGTCCGAGACGAGCCAAAGCCTGTCGGCCACGAGGCCAAGCAAGTGCATATCGTGGCTCACCAGGATCACTGCGCCCTTGTAGGCGGCAAGCGCCTGCACCAGCGCCTCACGGCTTTCCATGTCGAGGTGGTTGGTGGGCTCGTCGAGGATGAGCATGTGCGGGGCATCAAGCGTGGCTAAAAGCAGCGAGAGGCGCGCCTTTTGACCGCCTGAGAGCCTGAGAACCTCGGTATCCGCCTGATCAGCGCCTAGGCCGAAGCCTGCAAGAAGCGGTCGGAGTTTGCCCGGTAGCCAGTCTGGGCGTAGCGCACGCAGGTGATCGAGCGGCGTGCGATCCAGCTCCAGCTCGTCCACTTGATGCTGGGCGAAGTAGCCCACGCGCAATTTGCCCGCTTTGGTGATGCGGCCTTTCTCGGCTGTCAGACGGTCGCTGAGCAGCTTTGCCAGCGTGGATTTGCCCTGACCATTCTTGCCGAGCAGCGCGATGCGGTCGTCCTGGTCGATGCGCAGGGTTAGCTTGTCGAGGACCGGATCCCCGCCATAGCCCACGGCTGCCCCGTCGAGATTGACGATGGGGGGGCTGAGCTCTTCGGGTTCTGGGAAGCTGAAGACCGCGCGGGCTTCGGCCTCGGGCGCGGAGATCAGCTCCATCTTCTCCAGCGCTTTGATGCGGGACTGGGCCTGTTTGGCTTTGTCTGCCTTGTAGCGGAAGCGGTCGACATAGCTTTGCAGATGCGCGCGGCGGGTTTCTTGTTTCTTTGCTTCAGCGGCTTGCACGGCGCGCTTGGCCGCGCGCGCCTTGGCGAAAGCGTCGAAGGTGCCCTGGTAGAAGGTGAGCTGACGATGCTCGAGATGCAGGATCGAGCCCACAGCGCGGTTCAAAAGGTTGCGATCGTGCGAGACGATGATGACCGTGTGCGGGTAGGTTTTGAGATAGGACTCGAGCCAAAGCGCGCCTTCGAGGTCGAGGTAGTTGGTCGGCTCGTCGAGGAGGAGCAGATCGGGCTGTGAAAAGAGCACACCCGCGAGAGCAACGCGCATACGCCAGCCACCGGAGAAATCTGAGCAAGGGCGGTGTTGATCTGGTTCGTCAAAGCCAAGGCCTTGCAGAATGGTGGCGGCGCGTGCCTCAGCAGACCATGCATCGATATCTGCGAGCCGCATCTGGATCTCCGCGATGCGGGCGGGATCCTCTGTTTCCTCAGCAAGGAGCGTGGCGCGTTCTTCATCAGCGGCAAGGACCGTGTCGAGAAGCGACGTGGCAGAGGAGGGCACCTCCTGAGAGACGCCGCCGATGCGCGCGCCACGGGGGAGGTTGATCGAGCCTGACTCCAGGGGGAGCTCCCCCCGGATCAGACGGAAGAGCGTGGTTTTTCCCGCACCGTTGGGTCCGAAAAGACCCACCTTGTGGCCTGCCGGGATGGTGGCGGAGGCATCTTCTAAAAGGCGACGGCCTTCGACGGCGTAGGTGATTTCGGAGATGCGCAACATACGCGGGCTTTACCCTTGCGTTGCGGATTAGAAAAGGTCGGAGACGGCTCTGTTTCTGCGCGCGGCGTGCGCCGTGCTCTAAAGGCGCCCGCCCACCGACCCAGGCCAATGGCGGTTTTGCTCGGACGGGTTTTGTCACCGAATGCTCGGGACGGGCTTTTCAGTTGGGCAGGGCCATGGTACGGCGCGCCAAATTTACACCTGATGGAGCATATCATGGCCCTCGAACGCACGTTCTCGATCATCAAACCCGACGCAACGAAGCGCAACCTCACAGGCAAAATCAATGCCAAGTTCGAGGAAGCTGGTCTTCGCATCGTCGCGCAGAAGCGCATTCACCTGACGAAGGCTCAGGCTGGCGTTTTCTACGAAGTGCACAAAGAGCGTCCGTTCTACGACGAACTGTGTGAGTTCATGGCGTCCGAGCCGATCGTGGCTCAGGTCCTCGAGGGCGAAGGCGCGATTGCTAAGAACCGCGAAGTGATGGGTGCCACGAACCCGGCCGATGCCGCACCGGGCACGATCCGCGCTGAGTTCGCCGAGTCCGTGGGTGAGAACTCCGTCCACGGTTCTGACGCGCCTGAGACGGCCGCTGTCGAGATCGCGTACTTCTTTTCGGGCCTCGAGCTCGTCGGCTAAATCAGTCAGCAGAATTAAGAAGGGCCGCTCCGATTTGGGGCGGCCTTTTTTGTTTTGGCGACAGCTTGGCCGGCCAAAAGATTTGACTTGGGGAAAAGTAGCGGTCGCGCAGAAGCGAAACGCTTTGCGCAGTGTCCGTTTCAGTCACGCCGATTAGCGTGGCTTTAGAGCGCTGCCCAATCCTTGAACTGAAAGCCTTGCTTGGGCTTGTCGGATTGTTCAGTTTTTTTCTGCTCGGCCATCGGGCTCTCCATTGAGTTGCCCTCCCATGTGTTTGCCGTACGACCTCTGCGGGCCGCTGATCAGAAAAGGCTAAGTACACATTGGGGCGAAAGTGGGGCGTGTCATGGGGAGGGTTTGGTGCAATTGCTCACAAGCCCGTCAGGGCGCAAAATAGGACGGATATCCGCCTGCATGGGCTTAAAGCGAGAGGGTTTCCTTCCGGAGGCGAAAGCGTAGGAAGATCGCAGCTGAGTGCGCCATAGATGGGAAGAAGTTCCTTATTTTCCTGATATTATTCCCTATATAGGAATATTATCCTAGCTTTTGCCCAAGCTGAGCAGGAGCTGGATATGCGCCACTTTCCGATATTTGTAGATACTCGCGACCAGAAGATCGTGGTCTCCGGAGCCGGGGAATGCGCCGTCGCGAAGTTGCGCTTGCTGTTGAAGACCGAAGCACGCGTTCATGTGTTTGGCCGCGATGCCCATGACGTGGTGCAGGGCTGGGCGCAGGATGGCAAGGTTGTGTATGAAGATCGTGTCGTAACCGCGGGCGATCTTGACGGCGCAATCTTGCTCTATGCCGCTAATGACGAGCCCGAGCAGGATCTGTCGGTCGCGACCCTTGGCAAAGCCGCTGGTGTGAAGTCCCTCGTTGTCGACAACCTGGAGGCCTCTGACTTCATCACGCCCGCGATTGTAGACCGGGATCCGGTCACGGTGGCGATCGGCACAGAAGGCGCCGCGCCTGTGCTGGCGAGGAAGATCAAGGCCGAGGTCGAAGAGATGCTTCCCGCGGGAACAGGCATTCTTGCTCGTATCGGGCAGGGCTTCCGTGACGCCGCCGAGATCATCCCACAGGGCCCGCGCCGTCGCGCATTCTGGACGTCTTACTACTTCGACAAAGGCCCCAAGTCTTTGGCGAAGGGCAAGGGGGCTGTAGAAGCGGCGCTGCATTACCTGCTGGCAGACCACGTGAACGATGGAGCCGCGCAAGGGCATGTGACCTTTGTGGGGGCGGGGCCGGGCGATCCTGAACTCCTGACGCTAAAGGCGCGCAAGGCGCTGCATGAGGCGGCGGTAGTGATCCATGACGGTCTCGTGCCGCCTGCAATCCTGGAGCTGGCCCGTCGTGAAGCTCAGATCATCTCTGTCGCGAAATCGGCTTTTGGGCCTTCGTGGCGCCAGGAAGACATCAACGCGCTTCTCGTGGAGCATGGGGCCGCTGATCGCGTCGTGCGCCTGAAAAGTGGCGACGGTGGCACGTTTGGTCGCCTCGATGAGGAGATCGAGGCGCTCGATGCCAATGACATCGCCTTCGATATCGTTCCGGGCGTTACCGCCGCAACTGCTGCAGCGGCGGCCATGGGCGTCAGCCTGACGCGCCGGGGACGCAACTCTTCGATCCAATTCCTGACGGGGCGCGATCTTTCGGGCTTTGCCGAACACGATTGGCGCCGCTTGGCCGAGCCCGGCGCCGTGGCCGCGATCTATATGGCCCGCGCCTCTGCCCGCTTTGTGCAAGGGCGCCTGATGATGCATGGCGCGTCTGCGTCGATGCCGGTGAGCGCGGTCTTCAACGCCGCGCGCCCCGATCAGCGGATCATCACAGCCACACTCAACGAATTGCCGGAGCTGCTCGACGGCACTGACCCCGCCATTCTCTTTACCGGTCTCGCCACGCGCGCGGCCAAAGCCACCCTCCTTAAAGAGGTCAGCCATGCTTGATAACTCTCCCGAAAACCTGATCGTCGAAGGCAAGCTCGCCGACAACGAGCGGATGAAGAAAGCTTCCAATTACCTGCGCGGTACCATTGCAGAGGACCTGCAGGACCCGCTTACCGGTGGCTTCACGCCCGACAATTTCCAGCTGATCCGCTTTCACGGCATGTACCAGCAGGACGACCGTGACATTCGCGGTGAACGCGCCGATCAAAAGCTGGAGCCGCTGCACAATGTGATGCTTCGCGCGCGGATGCCGGGCGGAATCATCCAGCTGTCTCAATGGCTTACGATCGAGAAGTTCGCTGAAGATCACACGATGTATGGCTCTGTGCGTCTGACCACGCGCCAGACGTTCCAGTTCCACGGCGTGCTGAAGCCTCACATCAAGGACATGCACAAGGTCATCAACTCGGCCGGGATCGATTCCATCGCTACCGCTGGTGACGTGAACCGCAATGTGCTCTGCACCACGAACCCGGTGGAGAGCGAGCTTCACGCCGAGGCCTATGAGTGGTCGAAAAAGATCAGCGAGCATCTTCTGCCCAACACCAAGGCCTATGCGGAAATCTGGCTAGATGGTGAGAATGCCAAAACGACCAAGGAGCCGATCCTGGGTGAGACCTATCTGCCGCGTAAGTTCAAAACCACCGTCTCGATCCCGCCCAACAACGAAGTGGACGTGCACGCCAACGATCTGAACTTCGTGGCGATTGCTGAAGACGGCAAGCTCGTTGGCTTTAATGTGCTCGTGGGCGGCGGCCTCGCCATGACACACGGCGACACGGCGACCTATCCACGGAAGGCCGACGACTTTGGGTTCATCCCGCTCGAACACACACTGGCTGTGGCCGAGCATGTCGTCAGCGTTCAGCGCGACTGGGGCAACCGGGTGAACCGCAAGAACGCCAAGACGAAATACACGCTCGACCGTGTGGGCGTAGACCCTTTCAAGGCCGAGGTCGAAAAGCGGGCAGGGGTCACGTTTGAGCCCTCGCGCCCCTATGAGTTCACCTCGCGCGGCGATCGTTTCGGCTGGGTTGAGGGGATGGACGGGCGCCAGCACCTGACGCTTTACATCCTGTCGGGCCGTATCCTCGATTTCCCGAACCGTCCGCTGAAGACGGGCATCCGCAAGATCGCGGAGCTGTTGCAGGACGTCGAGGGCGCTGATTTCCGCATGACGGCCAACCAGAACCTCGTCATCGCGGGCGTGCCTGCTGAGCTGAAAGCAGAGGTGGAAAGCCTCGCGCGCGAACACGCGCTGCTCACCGAGTTCGACACCCCGCAGCTCAAGAACTCCATGGCTTGCGTGGCGCTGCCCACATGCCCGCTGGCGATGGCGGAAGCGGAGCGCTTCCTGCCTGACCTCGTGGTGGACGTGGAACAAATCCTCGCCAAGCACGGCATCCCAGACGACTCCATCGTGCTGCGTGTGGTGGGCTGCCCCAATGGCTGCGGCCGCGCGATGTTGGCTGAGGCCGGCCTCGTCGGCAAGGGCCCGGGCAAATACAATCTCTACCTCGGCGGCAACGTCGTGGGCACGCGGGTCCCCAAGCTCCATCTCGAGAACAAGTCGCCTGAGGTGATCCTCGGGGAGCTCGACCGTCTCATCGGCCTTTGGTCGAAGGAGCGGGAAGAGGGTGAGTGCTTTGGCGACTATGTCATCCGCACGGGCGTCGTGGCGGAGGTTAAAGTCTCCAAAACGGACTTCCACGCATGAACTTTGAGACGAAAACTGCGCAGGAGCGCATTGCATGGGGGCTCGACCACGCGCCGGGTGCCCATGTGCTGAGCTCCTCCTTCGGCATTCAGTCGGCGGTGCTCCTGCATATGGTCACGCGGGCGGAGCCGGGCATTCCGGTGATCCTCGTCGACACGGGCTATCTCTTTCCGGAGACCTATCGCTTCATCGATGAGATGACGGAGCGGCTGGACCTTAACCTCCATGTCACGCGGACAGAGACGTCGCCCGCCTGGTTCGAAGTGCGCCACGGTCCCCTTTGGGAGCAGGGCGCAGAGGGCATCCGCGCCTACAACAAGATCGCCAAGGTCGAACCCATGGAGCGCGCACTGGCGCGGCTTGGGGCCGGGACGTGGTTCTCGGGCCTGCGCCGTGTGCAATCCGAGAGCCGCAAGGATCGCCAGATCGTCGAAGAAAAGGACGGCCGCACCCGCATCCATCCGATCCTCGATTGGACGAACCGCGACGTGCACGCCTACCTCAAGGCCCACGATCTGCCCTACCACCCGCTTTGGGAGGAAGGCTACGTCTCCGTCGGCGACACCCACACCACAAAACCGCTCGAAGCCGGCATGGCCGAAGAGCAAACACGCTTCGGCGGTCATTTCCGCGAATGCGGTCTTCATACCTGACAGGGTAAGCACATGTTTCTTAAAGAAATCCCCCAAACGATGACACCCCTGAGCGCCGAACAGATGGCCTCGATGGAGGCCCTGATGGTGGGCCTCAGCCCCATGCAGCAGGCCTGGGTGTCGGGCTATATGGCGGCTGCTGCGAACGGCACCGGCGCACCCGCCGCTCCCGTTGACGCGGTGCCTGCGACGCTGACCGTCCTCTATGGCTCCCAGACTGGCAACGCCAAGCATGTGGCCGCTGAGGTCGCTGAGGCAGCAAAAGCGCGGGGGCTCAATGCCAAGCTCGTCAACATGGTCGACTACAAGCCCAACAAGCTGAAGGATGAGACGCATCTTGCCATCGTCGTCAGCACTTATGGCGAAGGGGAGCCGCCCGAGAGCGCGCAGAAGCTCTACGATTTCCTTGGCTCCAAGAAAGCGCCGAAGCTGCCAGGCACGCAGATCGCTGTCATGGGCCTTGGGGATACGTCCTACGAATTCTTCTGCCAGACCGCCGTTGATTTTGAAGAGCGTCTGGTCGCTCTGGGGGCGAGTGTCAGCGTGGAGCGTGCGCTTCTCGATGTGGACTACGAGGACCACACCGAGGCGTGGATTACATCTGCGATCGACGCGCTGGAGCCCGGCCTGAAATGCGCAGCTGCGCCGTCGAACGTTGTGCCCCTCGTGGCCCCGCAGACCAGCGCCTATTCGAAAAAGAACCCGTTTGAAGCGGAAGTCCTCGGCGTTCAAAAGATCACGGGTCGCGATTCCATGAAGGACGTGCGCCATGTGGAGCTTTCACTTGAGGGCTCCGGCTTGACGTACAAGCCCGGTGATAGCCTCGGGGTCTTCTTCCTGAACGATGCCAGTGAGGTAGATGCAGTTCTCGCGGCTCTGGAGCTCTCGGACGAGGGCCTCCGCGAGGCGCTGATCAACGAGTATGAGCTGACGCAAGGCTACCCCGGTTTCGTCATGGCCTATGCTGGTGCTACCGGCAATGAGACCCTGGCGAAGCTCGCAGAAGACAAGGACGCCCTGCGAGTCTATCTCGAGCCGCGCCAGATCACAGACATCATTCTGGAGCACCCGGGCAAGATCTCTTCAGATGACCTGAAGGCCGCGCTGCGCAAGATGCAGCCGCGTCTCTACTCCATCGCCTCGGCGCAATCCGAGGTTGAAGACGAGGTGCACCTGACCGTGGGCGTCGTCGCCTACGANGCCCATGGCCGTGACCACCTCGGCGGCGCGTCNGGCTTCCTTGGCCGCCGCATGGAAGAGGGCGACAAGGTCCGTGTCTTTGTCGAAGAAAACGACGGCTTCCGTCTTCCTCAGGGCGACGCCCCGACGATCATGGTAGGCCCCGGCACAGGCATCGCGCCGTTCCGCGCTTTCCTGCAGGAGCGGGACGCTGCCGAGGCCGAAGGCGACAACTGGCTCTTCTTCGGGAACCCGCATTTCACGCAGGACTTCCTTTACCAGACGGAGCTTCTGGCGTGGAAAAAGGACGGCCTGCTGAACAAGCTCGACGTCGCCTTCTCCCGCGATCAGGCTCAGAAGGTCTACGTTCAGGACCGCCTGCGCGAGAAGGGCGCGGAGGTCTGGGAATGGTTGGAGCGTGGCGCATATCTCTACATCTGTGGCGACGGCGCGCGCATGGCCAAGGACGTGGAGGCCGCGCTGGTCGATATCGTGACGGAGCACGGCGGCAAGGACGCCAGCTATATCGCGGAGCTGCGCGACGCAGGCCGCTTCCAGCGCGACGTCTACTGAGCCAGCAGGATCTGTTTCCAAACGGCGGTCTCATCAATCACGACCCATTCGCGGCGCAAGCGGGGTTCCTCGACACCGAGGGCCCCGAACTCCGCGTGGGACAGCCCCATAACGAAGACTTCTGCGCCCGTGGGGCGGCCAAACATGCCCCAACCTTCATGGCTGCCATGAAGGCTCCATCTCAGCGCTGCGCGCGGGGGCATGGTGGTATCATCGCGCCCTATAACGTGGTCGATACGGAATTCTGCTCCCGGAAAGCTGGCGCGGAATCCGAGCCAAAAGCGGTCCGCCGCCTCCCGCCCGATTGCTTCTTCGCCACCCGGCAACGACAGATGCACGGCGCGGTCGTAGGTCTCTGAGATCACGGATAAGTCGCGACCCATGATGCGGGTGAGCCCGTCTGCGTAGCGCGCGCCCCATGCGTTGTTATTCCCTTGCCCACGATAGGGGCCTTGGACGTCATTGCTGGGCGTATAGGGCCGCACGCACTTGTCCGGGCCGCCTTCCTGATTGATCAATTGCTGCGCATAGGCCTTAGGCGTCATGCTCATCTGGCGCGCGATCGCGCCTTGGTCTCTGGCCAGCCATTCGTCGTCGATGACGATCCCATCCACGTGGCATTCTGCAATGATGCGATATGTCAGCTGCCTGCCTGTAGGCTCGCCATAGGCGCCTCCAGCGCTGTGGGTCGCGGTGCAGATCAAGCGGTGGGACGACAGCGCGGTGTCTTGGTCCGTCTCGCACCAGATCACGTCCTCTCCATAGAGCTGACGATTGGGTAATTCGTGCAGTGTGGCCATGGTCGCGGCCATGATGCCCTCGTTGCCCACCACCACGGACGCAGGCGAGCGCACAACGATCTTCGGCGCATAGTAGCGCTCAAGGGTGGAGATGCCCCGATCCTCCCAAATCTCCTTCGTGACGCCGAGGATGTAGGAGGGGATGTCGGGGTATGTCATGGCGCGTCCTGTTAGTCGGCCGCACCGTACCCCGCGCGGCGGCCGAAGACAGCCCCGGATGTAAGGCCGGAGCCCCCCGGATAGCCGCCGTAGAACACGCCGCCCACAAGTTCGCCGCAGGCGTGGAGGCCATCAATGGCGCTGCCGTCTTCGCGAAGCACTGCGCCAGCGTCATCGACCTCAAGCCCGCCGTAGGTGAAGGTGATGCCGCCCGTGACGGGGTAGGCCCGGAAGGGAGCGGTATCGAACCTTTGCGCCCAGTTGGATTTTGCCAACTCGAGGCCCTCGGTGCCTTTGCCATCAAGAGACGTCGGATCGAAATCCACGTCGTCCATCACCGCTTCATTATAGGCGTTTAACGTCGCCAGAGCCGCGTCCGCATCGACGCCTTCAAGCTTGGTCACCAGCTCTTCCAGCGTCTCTGCCTCCACGTAGCTCGCGTCGCGGAAGCGGTATTCGCCGTAAAGGAGGTCCATCACCTTGTCGTCGAAGATCTGCCAGGCGAAATGCTGGGGCTGTTCCAATACCGCGCGGCCAAACTGCGCGTAGGTGTAGTTGCGGAAGTTGATGCCCTCATCGACGAAGCGGTCGCCGTTGGCGTTGAGCATGACGCCTAGGAAGTAGCAGATCTTGCGGTAGTTTTTGCGCTCCCCCGGCGGAATATCGAGGTTGCCGTAGTTCTTCATGTGAAGGTCCATGGGCGTGGCGTGGCAGCCGTTGTAGCGCCCGTGTGCCTTGGCGCCCATGCCGTAAGCCATTTTGAGGCCGTCGCCGGTGTTCATCGGCGTTCCGCGCACCTTGGCCACGGCCCAGTCGGGACCAAACTCAGCCACGCGCATCTCGTCGGAGGCTTCAAAGCCGCCGCAGGCCAGCACGACAGAATCGGCGGCGAACTCTTCATCTCCCACGCGGACACCGGTGACGCGGTCGCCTTCGGTCATTAGCCCGGTGACACCGGCCTCGTAGCGGATTTTCCCGCCGAGCTTTTCAAAGGCGGCAAGCTCCATGTCGAAGAGGCCCACGCCTTCATTGTTGGAGGCCAATGTCAGGCCGCCCCAGAAGATGATCTTGCCGTCTTTCTCAAAGGACTGGCGCGACCAGATGGGCTCATAGGTGACACCTTTGGAGGCGAGCCAGCGCACCGCCTTATAGCTTTCGCCCACGAGGATGCCTTGTTCGCGGCTCAGCGGCAGGCCCTCGTTGAAACCCAAGAGATCGTCGGAGAACTTTTGCTTTGTGTAGCTGCCGAAATCCGTGCGCGGCAGGCGGTCATCGTCTGGGTCGGACAGAAGGGGGATCAGCTCTTCTGAACCGTCATAGGCAAAGCGCATGGCGCCGGCGGTGTACTTCGTGTTGCCGCCTGAAAGCTCCGGCCCCGCTTTTTCCAGCATCAGCACCTGGGCGCCTTTCTCGAGCGCTGCAATGCCTGCAGCCATGGCTGCGTTTCCAGATCCGACGACGACGACTTTTTTCATGGCTGATTCCTCCCGCTGGACGTTTTGTATCCAAGCGGATACAAAAATGAAAGGAGGCCGAAGATGGCTCAACAAGCATCGGGCGAGCTCGCCTATGCCGCATTACTGAAAGCGATCCGCGCAGGCGAATACGCACCGGGGGACCGGCTGCGGGAGGAGGACGTGGGCGAACGGCTGAAGCTCTCGCGCACGCCCGTGCGTGAGGCGCTGCGTCGGCTGGAAGCGGAAGGAATCGTGGAGCACCGCCCGCGTCAGGGGGCCACGATCCGGCAACTTGGGCACGCGGAGGTGGTCGAGCTATACGAGATGCGGGCCGTCCTCGAGCGCACAGCAGCGGAGATGGCCGCCAAACACGGCTCCGCGGCGGAGTTTGATACGCTCGAGGCGCTCAACGCGCAGATCGCTGGGGAGCGCGATAACCCCGCGCAGGCCGCCGCAATCAATCAGGACTTTCACCGGGGCCTCTACCTCGCATGTCGGAACAGGTTCCTCCTCGATGCGGCGCGGGCGTTGAACAACTCGCTGCTGCTTTTGGGTCCGACGACCTTCTCGGATGCGGCCCGGATCGACGTGGTCACGGCAGAGCACGCGGCCATCATCGCGGCCCTGCGTTCTGGCGATGTTGCGGCTGCCGGGCAGCAGGCTGAGGCGCACCTTAATACGTCCCTTCGGGTCCGGCTGGGGGCGCTTAGCTCATGATCCACGTGCTGATGACTTTCGCCATTGCTGGCCTCGGCGTTGGAGCATTCTTTCTTCTGAACCTGCCGCTGCCGTGGCTTCTCGGCCCCATTTTTGCGTGTCTTGCGACCGCGCTGATTGGGGTTCCGCTCAAGGGCATCAAGCTGCTGAATGAGAGCATGCGCACGGTTCTCGGCGTGGCTGTGGGCGCGACGCTGACGCCTGCGGTGATCGTCACGTTGCCTGCGATGTGGCCCACGCTGCTGCTGGTGCCTGTCATGGTCGCGGTTATCGGTTTTGCAGGCGTACCGTACTTCCGGCGTATCTGGGGGTTTGATTTCCCGACCGCATATTATTCAACGATGCCGGGCGGTTTGCAGGATATGCTGATCTTTGGCGAAGAGGCGGGCGGCAATATCCGGACCCTGTCGCTTGTCCACGCGACGCGCGTCTCGGTGATCGTCGTGGCGCTGCCGTTCCTTCTGCAGGGCATTTGGGATGCGGACCTGTCCAATCCACCTGGTAAACCTGCGAGGACGATCCCGTGGGACCAGCTCGCGCTGATGGTGGCCTGCGCCATCATCGGCTGGCGCGGGGCGAAGTGGCTTGGGATGTTTGGGGCGTCCATCCTCGGGCCGCTCCTTCTGACAGCGGTAGTGACCATCGCTGGTTTTATTGAGAACCGCCCACCAGCCGAGGCGATCTGGGCCGCTCAGTTCTTCATCGGCATGACCATCGGCGCCAAATACGCAGGCGTCACCATGCAAGAAGTGCGGCGCGACCTCGCCGCAGGTTTCGGGTTCTGTGTGATCCTGATCATCCTAACGATCATCTTCGTTGAGGGGATCTACATGGCGGGCCTCGCGCCCGGTCAGGAGGTCCTTTTGGCTTTTGCACCCGGCGGCCAAGCGGAACTCACCGTTCTTGCGCTGATTGTCGGGGCCGACATGGCCTTCGTGGTGGCTCACCACATTCTGCGGATATTCACTGTGATCCTCGGCGCACCAATCGCGGTGCGCCTGTTTGATCGCGGCTCCTAGAGCACGCCTCGCGCCTTCAGCGCGTTGGCCAGCGCCTCGGGGCTTGTGAAATGGATCGCGTCCATGCCTGCAGCGCGCGCACCAGCGACGTTTTGCAGGCCGTCATCGATGAAGATGCACTCCCCGGCAGCGACGCTCGCGCGCTCGCACAGGAGATCAAAGATCGCGAGCGACGGCTTCACCATCCGCACTTCACCAGAGACGATGAGCGTCTCAAACGCATCGCCCAATTCGGGATGAGCCTTCACGCCCTCAGGCCATGTCTCGGCTGACCAATTGGTGATCGCGTGCACAGGATGACCCTTGGCCTTCAAGGCGCGCAGGATGTCCCACGTCCCATCGATCTTGGCATAGACCGACTTGGTATAGCGCGCGATGTACTGGGCCAGGAGGGCGGCATCTGCCGGGTCCTCCACCATGTCCGCCATCTGCGCGAAGGTGGCGCCTGCGTCACCTGCCACGTTGAGGCGATCAAAGTTGACGCGCTTCAGGAAGGCCTCGCACTCAGCGCGGCTGTCAAAAGCGTCCTCAAAGGACAGGAAGGGGTTCCAATCGATGAGAACGGCGCCGATATCGAATACGATGTGCTTCATGAAATGCTCCTACTTTATGGGGCAGGATGCGCAGCTTCTAAGCCGGGAGTGAAGCGATGATCTGCGTTGTTTCGAAAACTTCACAAAGCCTAGGGGCGAAGCGTTTTGCGGTAGGCGGCTGGGGTGTCGCCCGTCCAGCGTTTGAACGCCCGGTTGAAGGCGCTTTGCTCTGAATAGCCGGTCAGGAAGGCGATCTCGGACAAGGCGTAGGCATCCTCTTTCAGCATGCCGATGGCGATCTCGCGCTGTGTTTCCTCGGTGAGCGTATGGAAGGACAGGCCTTGTTCTGCGAGCCTGCGATGGAAGGACCGCGCGCTCAGCCCGAGGCTGCGTGCAACGTCGGCCATCTTGGGCAGCCCGTCGGACAGGGCGCGCGCGATCTCGCCCTTGGTCTGCGCTTGCAGCGGGGGCGTGGTGTCGATCTGCGCAAGCTCTGCATCGAGATGCGAGACGAGGAATTGCGTGATCCCTTCGTCGCCAAGGAGGTTCGGCGCGTTGAGGGAGGCTCGCGACATCAAGAGTGCATCCTTGTCCGCACCAAAGTGCACGGGGCAGCCGAAGTATTCCTCGTGATGAGCGGTGGTCGCGGGGGCGGCGTGGGTGAAATAGACCGCTAGCGGGGCGAAGGGCTGGGCGGAGACTTGGCGCGATAGCGAAATGCCGCTGGCCAAATCGGCCTCAATGGAAAGGCGCATGCCCAGTCGTCTGTCGCCCTCGCGATGTTCGGAGAACAGGATGCCTTGAGATGTTTCGGTGAGCTTGTACATCGTGAAGCTCGTCCAAAGCCGCCAGTAGCGCGCCACACGGCTGAAGGATCCCATGAGGTTCGGCGCGGCTTTCCATGCCAGCCCTAGTGCCCCGTATTCATCAGGGCGCATCTGGCCCCCCACGGTAAGGGGCAGCGCGGTGACATCCATCTGGGCGCCCATGAGTTCAAGCATGCCGTAGAACGTGTTTTCATCGAGCATGTGCTTGGGGTCCAAAGGACCTTTCGCATCGAGCCCCACCGATGCCAGCACCGCGACAGGATCAATTGCGTCGCCGGCGGCGGCAATGACCTTACGCGCAAAGAGCGAAGTGATCTGACCCATGGGTACAGATTAAGCGAGGGTGCGGCTTGCTCCAACCCCTTAGAGCTGCGCCAAATTAGTCCTTCCGGCGCACGCGATATCCCAACGGGAAGAGCTGTAGGTCGAACCGGTCCCGCGCGTAGCCCCACATGCTCTTCGGCGCCTTCAGCATGACGACGATGGCCACCACGCCGAGGACGATGAGGTAGGTCGTACCGAGGCCGGCGAGCGTCTCGCGCAGGGCAAAGAAGATCAGCGTGCCGATGATGGGCCCCTCGATGGTGCCAATCCCACCGATGACCACGATGAAGATCACGAACGCCGTCCAATCGTTCACGGAGAACGCTGAATCGGAGGAGATGCGCAGTTTCTGCCGGACGATCAGTGCGCCGATCATGGCCGTGAGAGCGCCAGTGATGACGTAGACCACGAACTTCGTGCGCCAGATATCGATGCCGAGCGACCCGGCGGCGAGCTCATTATCGCGGATCGCCGTCAGGGCGAGGCCTCGGCGCGAGCGCAGAAAGAGGTAGGCCGCCGCGATCACGAAGACCGCCGCCCCTAGGTGTTTAGTCACGGCTTATTAAGTTCCGCGATATTTTCCGCTCAAGACCAGGTCTAAGGTCGTTTAGTTCGTCATCATATTGCAGAGATGTTGCAGAAACCAAAAACCGCCCTTAGGGACGGTTCGTTACTCATTTGAAGTCTGAAAGAAATTTTGGCTCCGGCGGTAGGGATCGAACCTACGACCAATTGATTAACAGTCAACTGCTCTACCGCTGAGCTACGCCGGAACACTGGCGGCGCGTATAGCAATGGCTTTCGGGGGCGTCCAGAGGGTTTTGACGACAAAAATCACCCTTTGAGTGAGAAGACAGAATGCCGCGTCAGTAGGCCCTCAGGTGCGGCGATATTTCGGGCCGTTAGGTCGATCAGATGGGCAAGTACGTTGCGCTCGGCCGCGGGCCACAAGCTCTCTGAAACATCAGTATATATTGCCTCTGTGAGCTCTCTGGCTGTGCGCGGGCCATCGCGGAGAGCGCTCTGGATCTGGTTTTCGCGACCAGTGCGATGCGCCATGAGCTCGGCCAACCGTAAGGCTGGATCTGAGATCAAATCGCCGTGGCCGGGATAGAAAATGCGGTGCTCAGAGGCCGCGAGGCGTCGGCACGAGGCCATGAAGTCCGTCAGATCGCCATGAGGAGGAGAGACGAGAGTCGTTGCCCATCCCATCACGTGATCGCCCGAGAAGACAGCGCTGCGCCACTCAAAGCACAGGTGGTTCCCGAAGTGACCGGGGGTATGGAGGGCGCGAATGGTCTGACCGGAGAGGGTAACTGCTTCGCCGTCCGCAAGGGTGACATCCGGGCGAAACGCAGGGTCGGCGCCTTCACTGCCGCCAATGTCGCTGTCTTTGGCCAAGTCGCGCATGATGTCGGACTGGCCGGCGCCAGAGGGCCCGAAGGCATATACGTCGGCCCCGGTCGCTTCCTTCAGGCGGGGCACAAGCAACGAGTGATCCAGATGCGAATGGGTGACGAGGATCGCCGCAATCGCGCCCTCCGTCTCTGCCAGGAGCGCCTCTAGGTGGCCGTCATGGTCTGGCCCCGGGTCGATCACCACGCGGTCTGCACTGCCGAGGATGTAGGTGTTTGTCCCGGTCCCGGTCAGCGGCCCCGGATTCGGGGCGCGGATGCGGACAAGGTCTGGTTCGAGCTCTTCCCTCATGGCGCGCATCCCCCTAGGCTCCGGCCATGTTCGGTTGGCTCAAAGACTATATGCCGCGCGGGATCTATGCCCGTGCCGCACTTATTCTGGCGCTGCCGTTCCTGACGCTGCAGGTCATCGTGTCGGTGGTGTTCATTCAGGATCATTTTGAAGATGTGACCCGGCAGATGGTGGATGCGCAAGCGATTGTGCTGACCCACATTCTGGATACGGCCGAGGAAGAGGGGTTGATGGCGGGCCGCGCGCTGGCTGATCCCTTGGGCGTGGCGCTTGAGACGGGTACGCCCATGCCGCCCGGCAACCCGAAAAATTGGTACGATATTTCAGGCTTCACGATCATCTCGCGCCTTGATGAGATCTTTGCGCTGGAAGGCGTAGACCTATCGAACCGCCGCTACGTGCGTGTCTGGATCACCGAAGGGGCTACGACCTACGAGCTCGGCTTCAATCGCAACCGGATGTCGGCGCGCAATCCGCATCAGCTTCTCGTACTGATGATCGTTGTGGGCATCTTCATGATCGCCATCGCATTCATCTTTCTGCGCAATCAGCTGCGGCCCATCCGGCGGCTTGCGCGGGCCGCCGATGCTTTTGGCCGAGGGCGGACGGAACCCTATTCTCCTGCTGGTGCGAGCGAGGTTCGGGCGGCGGGCGCGGCGTTTCTCGACATGCGCGCCCGGATCGAGCGTCAGATCGAACAGCGCACCTTGCTTCTGAGCGGTGTGTCCCATGATCTGCGCACCCCGCTGACCCGCATGCGCCTTGCACTGGGGATGATGGACCCGAGCGACGATGTGAAAGACCTAAGCCACGACGTCGATGACATGGGACAGATGATCGACGCCTTTCTCGATTTCGCCCGCGTCGGTGCCGGGGAGGAGCCGGTAGAGACCGACCTCCACAAACTCATGACCGATTGTTTCGAGGACGCGCGACGCACGGGCGCTGATGTGGAACTTGGCGCTCCGCTGCCGCACGCGACGATGAAGCTGCGCCCCATTGGCTTGAAGCGGTCCGTAGCCAACCTGATCTCGAACGCGGCGCGCTACGGCAAACACATCCGGCTGACGGTGGAGCTGCTGGATCGCTCAGTCCGTATTCGGGTGGAGGATGACGGACCGGGCATTGCGCCCGAAGATCGAGAGGCCGTCACGCGGCCCTTCACGCGCCTTGATGTGGCGCGCAATCAGAATCGCGGCGGCTCGGTCGGGCTCGGGCTGGCCATCGCCTCCGACACCGCGCGGCGCCATGGGGGCACGTTGCGCCTCACCGAGAGCGACGCCATGGGCGGGCTTTGCGCAGACCTCGTGCTGGCAAGGTGAAGAGTGGAGGATCGCTGGTAGGCCCGGCAGGACTTGAACCCGCAACCAAAGCGTTATGAGCGCTCTGCTCTAACCAATTGAGCTACAGGCCCAGCACGCTTGGGGTAGGATGCTGCGCCGATAGCGTCAAGCAATTGAGGCTGCTAGCGTAAGGCGCGACGGCAGATAATGGCGGGCATTGAATCCGCCAAGTTGAGGAGGACGCGCACCATGGAGCACTTGAGGCTACTTCTCATGCGGTTCTTCTGGGTCATGTTGGCAGCGATTGTGATCGTCACGGCGCTAGGGCTGGCTCTTTTGGCGGTCACGGGCGCACCGCCGCCCTTGGTTCTTTCCATGCTGCCGGTGGTCGTGGCCTCCTTTGACGGCGGGCGCGAATATGTTCGCATCAACAAGGCCGCCCCGGGGATGCAAGCTGGCCTGACGCTTACGCTCTCCTTCTTTCTTGTCGGGGCAGGGCTCTTTTCAGTCGTATCGCTGGGCGGCTTTGCAAGCGCTGGTGCCATGGGTGAGCTTTTAGCCATGCTTCCCTCGCTGGCTTTGCCGCTCGTCCTTTTTGCAACCATCTGGCTGGTCACCATTGGCGTTATGATCTGGTTCGGGGCCCGGATGCGGCTATGACGCTTGGCCTTCACCGCCACGCCTGCTAGGCGGCGCCCATCGGAGGGACTGCCATGACTAAAAAACCCATTACTTATGCTGAGGCCGGTGTTGATATCGACGCGGGCAATGCTCTCGTCGAACGGATCAAGCCCGCAGCTGCGCGGACCTCGCGTTCGGGCGTTATGGCAGGGCTCGGCGGCTTTGGTGCTCTCTTTGATCTCAAAGACGCAGGCTTCAAGGATCCGGTTCTGGTGGCCGCAACGGATGGCGTGGGCACCAAGCTCAAGATTGCGATCGATACGGGCAACCATGCGACGGTGGGCATCGATCTCGTGGCGATGTGCGTCAATGACCTCGTGTGTCAGGGCGCAGAGCCTCTCTTCTTTCTCGATTACTTCGCGACCGGCGCGCTCGATGTCGACGCGGCGGCCACCGTCGTTGAAGGCATCGCCGAGGGCTGCGCCCGCGCGGGATGTGCCCTGATCGGCGGTGAGACGGCTGAGATGCCGGGCATGTATGCGGCGGGCGATTATGACCTTGCCGGTTTCGCCGTCGGCGCGATGGAGCGGGGCGAGCATCTGCCCGTAGGCGTCAGCGAGGGCGATGTCCTCCTGGGCCTCGCCTCTGACGGGGTGCATTCGAACGGCTATTCGCTTGTCCGCAAGATCGTGGAGCGTTCGGGCCTCGGCTGGGACGATCCGTGCCCCTTCGCCCAAGGCACCATGGGGCAGGTTCTGTTGGCGCCAACGCGTCTTTATGTGAAGTCGCTGCTTGCCACGATGTCTGCGACCGAAATCCACGCACTGGCGCATATCACGGGCGGTGGCCTCACGGAGAACCTGCCGCGCGTGCTGCCAGAGGGCCTTGGTGCGGATATCGATTTGTCCGCCTGGACCTTGCCACCAGTCTTTGGTTGGCTCTCTGATCAAGGCGCCATGGCCGAAGCCGAGCTTCTGAAAACCTTCAATGCGGGCATTGGCATGATCTTAGTGACGCCGGACCCTGAAGGCGCCCGCGCGGCGCTTGAGGCTGCGGGCGAGACCGTCTTCGAGATCGGTCGCGTGACGGCGGGCGAGGGCGTGCGCTACGCGGGGAGCCTCAAAGCGTGAAACGGGTAGCCCTCTTCGCTTCGGGCGGGGGCTCGAACGCAGAGGCGCTGATGGCCGCGATGGAGGGGGATTTCCCTGCGCGCGCCCGCCTCGTCTTCACAAACGATGCCACCGCGGGCGTGCTGGAAAAGGCCGAAGCCCGTGGCGTGCCGACCGAGGTGCTCGACCACAAACCCTTCAAGGGCGATCGCGCTGCCTTCGAGGCCGAACTTCAGCGGGTCATCGCGCCCTACGAGGCTGACATCCTGTGCCTTGCAGGGTTCATGCGTGTTCTGACGGCGGGCTTTCTTGCGCCGTGGGAAGGTCGGATGCTCAACATCCATCCGTCGCTGCTTCCAAAGTACCGTGGTCTTCACACGCATCAACGCGCGCTGGATGCAGGCGATGCGGAGCATGGCTGCAGTGTTCACGAGGTGATCCCAGAACTCGACGCAGGCCCGATTCTGGGTCAGGCACGGGTCTCCGTTCAGCCCGGTGACGACGCAGCAACCCTCGCAGCACGCGTTCTGGTTCAGGAACACAAGCTCTACCCAGCGGTGCTTAGGCGCTTTGCGGCGGGGGACAGAACACCCGTTATTCTGGACGCAACGTGACCGCCCCTTTCCATCTGCGCCGCGCGCCTCTAAAAGCGCGCAAACATTGAGGCGACGCGGGTCCACAGCGCGATGAAGACAATAACGACGACCGACGAGCTTGCAGCCTTCTGCAAAGAAGCCAGCAATTACCCATACGTCACCGTCGATACCGAGTTCCTGCGGGAACGGACCTATTACTCCAAGCTTTGCCTTGTGCAGGTGGCGCACCCCGGTGCACCGGATGCGGCAGTTCTGGTCGACCCGCTGGCGGAGGAGCTGAGCCTAGATCCGCTCCTCGATCTTTTCCGCGATGAAAGCGTCATCAAGGTCTTTCACGCGGCGCGTCAGGATCTGGAGATCTTTTGGCTGGAATTTGGGGTCTTCCCGCTGCCGCTCTTTGACACGCAAGTTGCTGCCATGGTCTGTGGCTTTGGGGAGCAGGTGGGGTATGAGACCCTCGTGCGAAAAATCGCCAAAGAGGGGCTCGATAAGTCGTCCCGCTTCACTGATTGGTCACGCCGTCCTCTGACGGACGCGCAAAAGACCTACGCTGTGGCCGACGTCACCCATCTGCGCGAGATCTACGAACACCTCGCCGCAGAACTGGAACGCACCGACCGCGCCCGCTGGGTTCAGGAGGAGCTGTCGATCCTTACCGATCCCGGCACTTACGAGATAAAGCCGGCTGAAGCATGGAAGCGTGTGAAGACGCGCACCAACTCCGGAAAGTTCATGGCCTACGTCAAAGAACTCGCTGAGTTCCGCGAAGGCTATGCGCAGAACCGCAATGTGCCGCGGTCGCGCGTGTTCAAGGATGATGCCTTGGTGGAGCTCGCCTCGACCAAGCCCAAGAACATGAAAGACCTCGGCCGGTCGCGGCTGTTGCTGCGCGAAGCCCGCAAGGGTGACATCGCCGACGGCATTCTGGCGGCGATTGACCGCGCTGGAAAATACGCCCCCGAAGACCTGCCCAAGGTGGATCGCTCCCGCGAGAAGCTTCAGGTTAACCCGGCTTTGGCCGATCTTTTGCGTGTTCTTCTGAAGGCCAAGGCCGATGAAGAGAACGTGGCGCAAAAGCTCATTGCCACTGTCACTGATCTCGATGCGATTGCTGCGGGCGAGCGTGATCTTCCGGCACTCAAAGGGTGGCGCAAGGAAGTCTTTGGTGCAGACGCGATCAAGCTGTGCGAAGGCTCCATGGGCCTCGCAGTGAAGGGTCAGCGAGTAAAGCTCGTCTCGCTTTAACGGTAGGTTCCGGCGGTGATGTATTCACCGAAGGCTTCGCACCATACGAGAACTGTGTTGTAGGCCTCGATATCGACGTCTGCAGGCAGATCAATCAGGAAACCCCCAAAGCTTTTGACGGCGCCGACTTCGATTGAGGTGGCCTTGAGCGGCTCGAAGTCGTCCTCGTGCCCCACGGGGCCAGGCACCAGATAGACGCGGTAGTCCGGGCCGGGTGCGAGCCGTCCTTCATGCACAATGCGCTCAGGCGTGATTGAGAGCGTGCCTTCGCCCCAGTGAAGGCGGTCATTGCCGGGGGCGTCGCGGGTCAGCTCCACAGAATAGACCGCAGCGCGCGCTTCTTCTTCCAGCATGGCGCTGTCTGGCGAGGGGGGCGCGGTTAGGATGGGCAGCAGGTAGATCCCGCCCGCAAAGCCGATGGCCAGCGCGATCCCGTGTGTGATGAGAAAAAGGATCGCGCGTTTCATGGTTTTTGCCTTCTTTAGCGGCGGCGGCTCAGGCTGTTTGAGGCGCCGCGAACGGTGATGGAGCGGGCGCCGCCGAGCTCATCGTCGGAGATAAAACGGGCCACGGTGACGTTGCCGCCGCCGGCACCATTTTGCTGGAAGGCGCGCATTTCGAGGAAGAGGCCCTCGATCGAGGCTTCCCTGAGCGTGAGTTCTGCCGAAAAGCTGCCCGCCGTTGCGGCGCGGCCCGTGGCGCGGACGATCACGCCACCGAGGGTGGGTGTGACTTCCAGCTGACCGATTTCTTCCACTAGGGGGCGGGCATCAACGGTCTGCGTCACACGCGATGCAGGCACCAGCGGGCGAATGGTCGAGTGATCGATGACGGCTTGGCCAGTGGCGGGATCGATCTGAGCGGGCTCGCTGCTGCCCCACCAATTGAGCGGATTAAACCGGCTCTCTGACACCTGAGCGCAACCGCTGGCTGTCAGAAGCACGACCGCCATAAGTGAAATGGTGCGCAACATGTTGGCCTCTCCCCGTTCTCCGCTTATGTGCCTAGCCCAAAGGCTTCGGTCTGAAAAGACTGGATCAATTCGGAGGCAGGAATGGCACAGGCCGAGTTTGAAGAGATCGTAGAAACCTTCGAGTTTCTGGACGATTGGGAAGATCGCTATCGTCACGTGATCGAGATGGGGCGCGACATGCCCGAGATGCCCGAAGCGCTGAAGGTGCCGGGCACCAAGGTGGAGGGCTGCGCGAGCCAGGTTTGGCTTCATGCTTCGGAGGGTGACACGCTGGAGTTTCAGGGCGACAGCGACGCCATGATCGTCAAAGGGCTGATCGCGATTCTGTTGTCGCTTTACAACGGACGCACGCCTGCCGAGGCGCAGGGCGTCGATGTGGTGGCGGAACTTGGACGTCTGAACCTGACCGAACACCTCAGCGCGCAACGCTCGAACGGGCTGCGCGCCATGGTTCAGCGTATTCAGGAAACGGCCGCGGCCAAAGCCTAATCGTGCTTAGTGGCCTCTAAGCGTGGCCACGGCCGTGCGCGCAACCTGAGCCGTATCAGCGAGGCCATCGCGGTTCTCACCGGGATAGAAACGCGCACGAAGGGCCGTAGGCATGGGCGCAGGGCTCTCGATCACGACACGCGGGCCTGTGCGCTCGGTCTCTTTTGCCCAGGCCCGCACTAGCGCCATCTGGGCGGCCTTGGTCGCGCCATAGGCGGCTGAGAACTTATCGCCCGGCAGCGTGTCATCAAAGAAGATCGCCGTGCCAGAGGCGCCGAGCAGAGGCGCCACGTAGGAAATCAGGCGCTGTGTGGCGTTCTGATTGATCTCAACGGACAGCGACCAGTCTTTGGTGTTGATCATGGGGGCAGGGGCCAAGGGTGCCGCGTGGATCGCGGTATGGGCCCAGACATCCACATTGCCCCAGCGATCGTGGATCGACCGGCACAGCACCTGCATGGCTTTATCTTCACGCACATCCATGGGGGCAAGCGTTGCCTCACCGCCCTTGGCTTTGATGCGATCGTCGAGCTCTTCCAGCCCGCCAATCGTGCGGGCGACGGCCACGACGTGATGGGTGGCGGCAAGCTCCTCTGCGAGGGCTGCACCGAGGCCGCGCGACGCGCCTGTGATGAGGGCTACGGGTTTTTCTGTCATGGCGCGCCCAGTGGCGCTTTCAGCGCCGGGCGTCAAGAGAGCGCGGCCCTAGCCCGCGACTTCGAGCGCGTGATTTGCTCCGCCCACCTCAAGGATCACGCGGCCCGGCTCGATCGCCCGAACTGTCGCGCGGCCCGCGCGGTCCCCCGGCGCGACCTGTAGCACATCGCCCCCAAGAAGCAGCAAGGCCTCAGGGGCCGTCTTGCGGCCCATGGTGCCAAGAAGCCTGAGCCCGCGGCCCGGCAATGCATCTTCGGTTGTAGCCGCTTGGGCCGCTTTAGGAGTGGTCATATCTCATTGCCGCATTACGTCGAGGCGCGCCGCCTAGCGCATCTATGTGGGTGTGGAAACGCGTTAACCAAGGTGCCCTAAGGGCATCGGCAACGAGTTGCTGAGAGGGGGCGTAAAGGGAATCTTGTCTCTGCGCGGATCGGCCTCTGTCTTTTCCGGCGAAGCTGCGTTAAGGGACCGCCAAGCCACTCGAACGGAGCTTTTCCATGTGCGGAATTCTCGGGATCGCCAGCCAGTCTGACTCAGTCTTCCCACAGCTCTATGATGGCCTCATCATGTTGCAACACCGCGGGCAGGACGCATCTGGCATGGTCACCCATGACGGGGAGTTCTTTCGGGAGCGTAAGGCAAACGGCCTCGTAAAAGACGTGTTCCGCGCTGAAGACGCGGAAGTTCTGCAAGGGCGCATCGGGATCGGCCATTGCCGCTACCCCACGGCAGGCTCGCTGAGCGCCGCAGAGGCGCAGCCGTTCTTCGTGAACGCGCCCTACGGCATCACGCTGGTCCACAACGGCAACATCACCAACACCGCTGAGCAACGCGCAAAGGTGAAAGCGAAATACTCGCGCCACCTGCGCACCGACAGCGACAGTGAAATCCTTCTGAATGTGCTTGCTGACAAGATTGCAGACGCGATCAAGGTGATGGGCACGTCTGATCCCAAGCAGACCGTCTTCGCCGGCGTGAAGATGACGATGGAGCGCGTCCAGGGCGCCTATTCCTGCATCGCGCTGGTGGACGGTGTGGGCATGCTGGCCTTCCGTGACCCGAACGGCATCCGCCCGCTTTCCGTCGCCATGCGTGAGAGCGATCTTTTCGGCGATGACTATGCTTTTGCGTCCGAAGACGTGGCCTTTGGCATCAACGGTTTCCGCAAGATCCGTGACCTGAACCCGGGCGAGGCGATGCTGATCGACCTCGAGGGTAAGATGCACACGTTCCAATGCGTCGAGGGCGAGCTGACGCCCTGCATCTTTGAATATGTTTACCTCGCGCGCCCAGACAGCCTTCTGGACGGCATCAGCGTCTACAAAACTCAGATCCGCATGGGCGAGACACTGTCGCGCCAGATTCAGGCTGAGATGGACGCAGGGCTAGAGCTTGACGCGATCATGCCGGTGCCTGACAGCGCCCGCCCCGTGGCACTTGAGGTGGCAAAGCGTGTGGGGGTGACCTACCGCGAAGGCCTCGTGAAGAACCGCTATGTAGGGCGCACGTTCATCATGCCGGGGCAGGGCCAGCGCCAACGCTCCGTCCGTCGCAAGCTCAACGCCATCCCGCTCGAGTTCAAAGGCAAGTCGGTCCTCCTGATCGATGACTCCATCGTGCGCGGGAATACGATAAAGAAGATCGTGGAGATGTGCCGCGAGGCAGGCGCAAAGAAAGTCTACGTGGCCTCCGCATCGCCGCCCGTGAAGTTCCCGAATGTCTATGGCATTGACATGCCCACCAAGCGCGAACTGATTGCCGACGGTCGCAGCACCGATGACATCCGTGTCGAGCTCGGCTGCGACGGGCTTTACTACCAGCAGCTCGATGACCTGATCTGGGCCGCCAAAGAGGGCAACCCGGAGATCAAGCGCTTCGATTGCTCGTGTTTTGATGGCCACTACGTGACCGGCTCGGTCAGCGAGGCCTATCTCGACGGGCTCGAGAACTCGGACCGCGTGACCGAGAAGATGGAAGACAAACCATCAAGCGCCTGGAACCGCGATAAGCTGGCGCAGGGCGCCTAGGCGCCCCGACATTTTGCCTACTGAAGAATACGATGTGGTGGTGGCAGGTTAGCTGCCACAGCTCGCCATAAGGCGATCATACTGCACTTCGATCCAGCCCACTGCCGCTTCGGGATCTTGATCCTGAATGGTGTCGGTGAAGTTGCCGAAGACCGCTGCCGAGCGTGACTGATCAACATCCTCAATGCTCTGACTGGTGATGACGGTGTCGTAGATGAAGAACGCGATCGCCACGAGAAGGATGCCGCGCGCCACACCAAAGAGGAACCCCAGCGCCTGATCCGCTGTGCTCAGCGCCGTGCGCTGGATGAGCGCTGAAAGGAGGGGCGTAAAGACGGACACGACCACGAGGGCCACGAGGAAGACCGCACCAAAGGCGGCAACGATACTCAGTTCGTTGCAGGCATCGCCAAGAAGGTCGCCCACCACAGGGATCTGACGCACCAGAGGTTCCGCCTGACCCACGAAGATGAAGGCCAGCACGGCCGCTGCGATCCAGCCCGCGATGGCCATGATCTCGCGGACGACGCCGCGCGAATACGCCAAAAGCGCCGAGATAACGATCACTGCCGCTACGACACCATCGATGATCGTGAAGCCTTCCATGACCTTCAGTCCTCCTCCACCGGGTCGACCTTACGCGTCGCTTCCCCGAAAATCTCGCTTACGAACCCCGCGAGGTCCGGCACCTGTGTCAGTGCCACATCGCTCGACGCGATCCGTTTGGACAGCGGCGGGACGATGGCGGCGGTGAAACCAAGTTTAGCCGCTTCTTTCAACCGATTTTCCGCCTGAGAGACCGGACGTAAGGCGCCAGAGAGCGAGATTTCTCCGAAGACGACCGCTTCCTGTGGCAGGCTTGCATCTTCTCGCGCGCTCACAAGGGCTGCGGCGACGGCCAAATCTGCGCCGGGTTCGGAGATGCGCATGCCGCCTGCGACGTTCAGATAGACATCGAGCCCGGTGAACGGCACGCCACAGCGCGCCTCGAGCACGGCGAGGATCATGGCGAGGCGCGAGCCATCCCAGCCCACCACGCTCCGTCTGGGCTGCGCATGGGGCGAGGGGGCCACAAGCGCCTGAATTTCGCAGAGCACGGGTCGTGAGCCCTCGATTCCCGCAAAGACGACCGATCCGGGCGTAGGCGCGCCCCGCTGCGACAGGAAGAGGGCTGAGGGGTTCTTCACCTCCACGAGGCCCTTGCCGGTCATTTCAAAGACGCCGATCTCGTCAGCCGGGCCAAAACGGTTCTTCACCGCGCGTAGAAGGCGGAACTGATGACCGCGCTCTCCCTCGAAGTAGAGGACGGTGTCGACCATGTGCTCGACGACACGGGGGCCTGCGATCTGACCTTCCTTCGTGACGTGACCCACCATGATGACTGCAATGCCTTTGCGTTTGGCAAAGCTGGTGAGCTCGTGCGCTGCCGATCGAACCTGACTGACCGATCCCGGCGCGGCCTCCACGTTGTCGGCCCACATGGTCTGGATGGAATCGATGATGGCGAGATCGGGCTTTTCGGTATCGAGCGTCGTGAGGATGTCGCGCAGGTTCGTCGCGGAGGCGAGCTGGACCGGCGATTCCGTCAGGTCTAGCCGCTGCGCGCGCATGCGCACCTGCGCGGCGGCTTCCTCGCCACTGATGTAAATCACTTTGAGGCCGTTGCGCGCGAACCGGGCCGCTGCCTGGAGCAGCAGCGTGGATTTCCCGATCCCCGGATCACCGCCCACAAGGAGTGCCGAGGCCTGCACAAGCCCGCCGCCCAGAACACGATCGAGCTCACCAACGCCTGCCTCTGTACGGGGCGGTGGGGCTTCCTCGGTCGCGAGGTCCGTCAGTTCAATCGCCGTGCCGCGCTTGGTGCCGAGCGATTTCGACCCCGGACCCGCCGACAGAGGCTTCTCTTCCTGGATGGTGTTCCATTCCCCGCAGGCTTCGCACTTGCCAGCCCATTTCGAGGTGACATTGCCGCATGCAGAGCAGGTGTAGCTTTTCTTGGCCATGCCGCAGGAATGCCGTGATGTGGCGCGAGCGGCAATAACATTACCCCTTCAATGTCGAGTTTTCGGCATGGTTGGCAGGCAATAAGGGCTCACAAACTAGTAGAGAGTGAACTCATGAACAGGCTGATTAACTTCCTTAAGACATTCACGTCCAACGAAGAAGGTGCGGTCACGACCGACTGGGTCATGCTTTGTGCAACCCTTGTTGCCATGGCGCTTGGCGTCACTGCGATCATGGGCCCGGGCGCAACCGATCACGCTGGCCGCATTGATGGCTGCCTGTCGGGCATGAGCACGGAAACGGCCATGGCCGCCGATTCAGCAACCCGCGCAGAAGCGATGGCGTCTGCCTGTAACGACGCAGCTGCAGCCAGCTAAACGTCTTTAGCGGATGGCCTCAATGGGGCCCTCCGCCAATCCCCCGACAAACTGCCGAATGTAGGCGTCCTCGGTGGTGTCGAGATCCCCGATCGGGCCTTCCCACTGGATCCGCCCGGCGTGAAGCATTGCCACCCGGTCCGCGATGGCGCGGACGGAGGACATGTCGTGGGTAATGGTGATCGTCGTGGCACCGATCTCGGTGACGATCTCGCGGATGAGATCGTTGATGACAACGGCCATGATCGGATCGAGGCCCGTCGTCGGCTCATCAAAGAAGATGATATCGGGATCAGCGGCGATCGCGCGGGCCAGCCCCACGCGCTTTTGCATGCCGCCTGACAGCTCGGCCGGATAACGGTCCGCAACCTCGGGCTTCAGCCCCACGCGCCGAAGTTTCGCGATTGCGATGTCCCTGGCCTCAGCTTTCCGCGGAGAGCGGAGCAGGCGGAAGGCCACGTTCTGCCAGACGGGTAGAGAGTCAAAGAGTGCACCACCCTGAAAGAGCATCCCGAAGCGGTCGAGGAAGTCACTCGGCTGACCGATGATGTCTGTGCCATCTAGCAGGATTTGCCCGCTGTCTGGCCGGATCAAACCCAGAATACACTTCAGCGACACTGACTTGCCGGTGCCCGACCCGCCGATGATCACTGTGGAGGTCCCGCGCTCGACCTTGAGATCAACGCCGGCCAAAACCTTGTTTGGTCCGAATGCTTTATGGACGTCTTTTAACTCGATCATGCCGCGAAGAAGACCTCCGTGAGCACATAGTTGGAGGCAAGGATCAGCACGCTCGCCGCGACCACGGCGGATTTCGTCGCCGCGCCCACACCTTGCGCGCCCCGGCCAGAGTTCATGCCGTAGTAGCACCCCATGAGGGCGATGAGGAAGCCGAACACCGCACCTTTGACGAGACCCGACGCAATATCCCAGAATTCAAGAAACTGCATGGTATTAGTAAGATAGGCGGCGGAGTTGAAGCCAAGTCGCCCGGTGCCTACGAGGTAGCCACCAAAGATGCCGATGCTATCACCGACCGCCACAAGAACCGGCACGGTCAACGTCGCAGCCAACACGCGGGGCACCGTGAGGTACTTCATCGGGTGGGTTGAGAGCGTGACCAGAGCATCAATCTGCTCAGTGACTTTCATCGTGCCGATCTCGGCCGCGATTGAGCTCGCCACTCGCGCAGCCACCATAAGGCCGCCCAGAACCGGCCCAAGCTCGCGCACCATGCCGATGGCTACGATGGTGGGAACCACGGCTTCGGCGTTGAACCGCGCGCCGCCGGAATAGATCTGCAGCGCCAGCGCGCCGCCCGTGAAGAGAGCTGTAAGGCCCACGACTGGAAGAGAGAAATACCCAATCATCAGAGAGGCTTGCGCGAGCTCTTTCGCGTAAAATGGCGGGGTGAGCATGTGCTGTATAGTGCTCAATGCAAAGAGCACCACGTGCCCCAGTCCCGCCAGAGCCGCCAGAGTTCCGCGGCCCAGTGCCGCCAGCGGTGCCAGCATCAGCTCACGTACCGCCGCGCGTAGCGGGCGCCGAGAGAGGTCAGGATCTCATAACCGATGGTCCCTGCGGCGGTTGCCAACGTGTCCACCGTTTGTGTGCCGTTCAGAATATCGAGGCTGGTGGGCGTCTCTGTGAGGTCGGTGACATCCACTGTTATCAGGTCCATCGATACGCGGCCCACGAGGGGGCAGGCTTTGTTCCCATGAAAGAGGCTCGATGCACGGCCCACCGCGCGGATCAGACCGTCAGCGTAGCCGCCAGACACGGTCGCGATGCGCGAGGCACGCTCAGCTTTCCAGATGTTGCCGTAGCCGACAGTTTCGCCCTTGGCGACGTCACGGACCTGAATGACGGGCAGTGACAGCGTGACCACGTGCTTGGCAGCAGAGTAGGGTGCGCCACCATAAAGCCCGATGCCTGGCCGCGTCAGATCAAAGTGATAGTCGGCGCCGAGCAGCACGCCCCCCGTGGCCGCAAGCGACCTCGGCACGGTGACGCCCTCGGTCATCTCCGTGAATGCCGCAAGTTGCTGTTTGTTCATGATGTGGCTGGCTTCATCCGCGCAGGCGAGGTGGGACATGACGAACTCTGGCGTCAGTCCGTCGCGCACGCTGGCCCACTCAGAAGGCTCCATCCCGAGACGGTTCATACCGCTATCGAGCTGCACACCGTAGGCGCCCGCCCCATGCCGTAGCACTTGTTCGGGCGAATTGAGCATGGGGATCAGGTTGTGTTCCGCCATCAGCGGCGCGTCGCCCTCCATATGCCCGCCAAAGACGCAAATCCGGGGGCCAGCGCCAAGAACCTTGCGCAGCGTGGCACCTTCTTCGGCCAACGCCACAAAGAATGTCCGGCAACCTGCCTTGGCGAGCGCAGGCCCAACAACCTCAGCACCCAGCCCGTAGGCGTCGGCCTTTACACAGGCTGCTGTCTCGCCCGCACTCATCGCGTCGAGGGACCGCCAGTTGGCGACAATCGCCGCAAGATCGATGGTGAGTTCTGCCTGTGCCATGCTTTGCTTGTCCCCACACCCGGCCAAGCCGTCAACCTGATTGCCGCGAGAATGCCCCGATTTCTCCCTTGGTTGAAAGATCTGGCGTAGAATGCTGATCACAAAATAAGGAGCAGTTCTATGTGGAAAGACCTACGCCGGGAATTTAAGCGCCCGCGGGAACGCCGTCCGTTTGGCTCGAGCTGGCTGCCGGGTAGGCTGAGCGTGCTGGCAGGTATCGCGGGCCTCGTGCTCGTGGCCATGCGTCAGTATCCTGAAACCTTCACCATGCCTGAATTCAGGCCGTCCATGAGGGATCGTTTCTGACGATCTTCCTGCGCTTCACGATGGTGGCGGGTTATTTGCTGGCGCTGCTGTCGCTGTTGCTCGACCGACACAAAATCCTTGGCTTCACGGGACTCTTATTGGCCATCGTGGCTTCGCTTCTCGGCACCGCTGAGGCGCAGGGCTTTGGCGAATGGCGTCAGGCGCTCTACTTCGGGCTCGATTACTTCGTGGCCAACACGCTCTTCCTCGGCTTCCTCTTTGTACCGCTGGAGCGTTGGTTCCCCCACCGCGGCGACCAGACCGTTCTCCGGCCTGAGTGGGATGAAGATCTCTTCTATTTCCTCGTCAGTGCGATGTTCATTCAGGGCCTGAGCTTCCTGACGCTGATCCCATCGAATTTCGTCAACGAGGCAATCACGCTCGACGCGCTGCAGGAATGGGTCGGGAGCATCCCGTTTGCGGTGCAGGTGATCCTGATCATGCTGGCCACCGACTTCATCCAGTACTGGTTGCACCGTGCTTTCCACGAGATCCCGGTTCTGTGGCGCCTCCACTCCATCCACCACTCTGCAAAGAGCATGGATTGCATGGCTGGTGCGCGCATGTAATTCTCTGAGATCGCAGCGCTGCGTAGCTTCACCGCTGTGCCCATGTTCACGCTGGGCTTCGATCTGGGCGCCATTCAGGCCTACCTTCTGATCGTCTTCGTCTACTCCAAGTTCATCCATTCGAATGTGGGTTTTGACCTCTGCGTGATCGAGAGCGTTTTCGTGACGCCGCGCTTCCACCACTGGCACCATGGCTCGGACCGGGAGGCGGTGGATATCAACTACGCCTCGCATTTCCCGATCTATGATTGCCTGTTCGGCACGCACCACCTGCCGGAGGAGCGTTGGCCCGAGGGATACGGTGTCATCGGTGACCACGTGCCAAAGGGCTTCTTCAAACAGCTCATCTACCCCTTCCAGAAACCCAAGGTGCAGGAACCGGCGGAGTAACTATTCCGCCGCCCAGGTCTGCGCGACGGTAGCGCATTGAGTGGTTTGGAGGCGCGTCACCAGCGCCTCCACTTCTTGTGTGTAGCCGCGAGCTCCATCTCGCAGAGCCAACCGAGGTGTTCGGAGAACATCTGTTCAAACGCGCCTTCCCAGGACGGGTCCATGTCGATGACCTGCTCTGCGGTGTAGAGCGCATATTCCAAGTAGAATTCGTATTGCGTGGGATCCTCGCCTGTGAATGTGGGGCAGGTGTCCGGTTCAGCAAAGCGCGGGTTAGCGAGCGAGAGCGACAGGAAACTGCGGTAGATGTCACGCGCCTGCGCCTCGCGGGAGAAACGTTCCAAGGCGTCGAGCTGGAACTTCACGGCCACCAGCGCCACGACCGCAAAGACAGCCGTTAGCAGTGCGCCCAGCGCCTGAAGAGCCTCGGCGTGGCGGGTAAGAAAGCTCATACAGCCGGTTCCTGTTGCGTGGCGCAGTGGATGCCAACGCCGAGTTCGCCCAGCGCGTCGGCGTTCAGCATGACGATCTCGCGCCCCGGATAGTGGCGGGACTGGGCATCGCACGCGATTGCGTCCGTTTCGGCGTCCCCGAACTGAGAGGCCACGACCCCGCCGTTGCAGACGTAGTAATTGGCGCAGGAGGCCACGAAGTCGTCAGAGGTCACGCGGCGCTCAACTGGTTCGGGGATGAGCTCGATGGAAAGGCCCGCGGCCTCCAGGATGTCATTGGTCTCCAGCGCAGCCTGATGGAATGGATCGCGCGGGTCGGGTTCATTTGGCAGGTTGATCAGCACACGACCGGGTGCTGTCAGACGGGCAAGGCTGTCGCTGTGGTAATCGGTGATGTCCTGCCCCGCGAGGCCCGGCGCCCAGATCACACGACTTGTGCCGTATTCAGCATTCAGACGCTCGGTAATCTCGGCAAGATCCATGCCCGGATTGCGGTTGTTTATGAGTCAGGAGCTCTCATGCGCGATCAGAGTGTCCCCGTGATGATCGACGCCGCCCGGTTCCCCTACGAGGGGCGAGGGCGCGAGAGGCAGGTCCAAGATCTCCGACAAGCGGCCAGCGATGCGGCTGTCGTGGCGATCGACCTGCTTGCCGCCCCATTCGTTGAAGTTGAGGGATTGCCCCCGCATGTCCTTGCCGTTTGTCGCAAAAAGGAGGCCTGCGTCCCGCGCCCAAAGGTCCTCGGTGGGGACATCCCAAAGCTCAACGCCGCTGGAAACGACACGTCGCGCACGGGGGTGTTCATTGCGGTCGGCCAGAAGGATGACCGGCTCGAACTCCGCAATCGCGTTGGCAGCGCGGGCGATGGTGGCCTGCACGTCACCTAGGAAGCCGTCATAGCCATAGACCCGCTGTGAGACGGGCCATTGCATGTAGGTGGCACGGTGAGGTGCGTCCTCGGCCGGGGCCTTCCAGTCGTCTGCTGCGCCTCGGGCAAACCGGCAACGCAGGCCGCTGCGCCCAGTGCCAGTGCGTCGCGACGGTTTAGAGACCGCGCCCCAGACACTTCAGATCAGAAGTCCCCACCTTGCTCGCGCTGGAAGTCGCGGGCGAGGTTGCCGAAGCGAGTAAAGCGGCCCTCGAAGCTGAGGTCCACGGTGCCGATCGGGCCGTGACGCTGCTTGCCGATGATGACTTCGGCCTTGCCATGCAGGCGGTCCATCCGCTCCTGCCAGGCCGCCATTTCGTCGAGGCGGTCGTCCGAAGGCTTTTCACGCTCGGCATAATACTCCTCGCGGAACACGAACATCACCACATCGGCATCCTGCTCGATCGAACCAGATTCACGCAGGTCTGAAAGCTGCGGGCGCTTATCATCGCGCGACTCGACCTGACGGGACAGCTGGGAGAGGGCTATCACCGGGATATCGAGCTCTTTCGCAATCGCTTTCAGACCCTGCGTGATCTCGGAGACCTCGTTCACACGGCTGTCTTTTGCCGTCGCAGGCCTCACGAGCTGAAGGTAGTCCACGATCAGGACATCCAGACCGTGCGTGCGTTTGAGCCGCCGTGCCCGTGCCGCCAGTTGGCTGATCGGCAGAGCAGGGGTGTCGTCGATGAATAGCGGGCAGGATTCGAGCTGCTTTGCGGCTTCGACGAAGCGGCGGAATTCCCCTTCGGTCATGTCACCCTTGCGGATCTGCTCGGACGGGATTTCAGCCGCCTCTGACAGGATCCGCGCGGCAAGCTGCTCTGCGCTCATTTCCAGTGAATAGAAACCTACGACGCCACCATTTACGGCCCCCTCCTGGCCGTCATGGGTCAGGCCCTTTTTGTAGGCTTTGGCGATATTGTAGGCGATATTGGTAGCAAGCGATGTCTTCCCCATGGAGGGACGACCCGCGAGGATCAGAAGGTCAGACCGGTGCAGACCGCCCAGCTTTTTATCCATGTCGATGAGGCCCGTAGAGACCCCGGCAAGGCCACCGTCGCGCTGGTAGGCCGCGTTGGCGACCTGAACGGCGTCGGTGACGGCTTTCAGAAACGATTGGAACCCGGTGTCGGACTGACCCTGTTCGGCGAGCTGGTAGAGCGTCTGTTCTGCCAGCACGATCTGTTCTTTGGGCTCGGAGGCCACATCCATACGCTGCGCGCGGTCGGCGATGTCGTTGCCCACGGCGATAAGCTCGCGCCGGATGGCCAGATCATAGATCATCTGCGCGTAATCACGCGCCGCGAAAGCCGAGATCGCAGCGCCTGCAAGGCGCGCCAGATAGGCCGGGCCGCCCAGTTCCCTGAGCCCCTCATCGTCCTCGAGAAACGCTTTGAGCGTCACCGGCGAGGCCAGCGCATTCTTGGTGATACGCGCTGCCGCGGTCTCCCAAATTCGAGCATGCACCGGGTCATAGAAGTGCTCAGGCCCAATGACGGACGCGACCCGATCATACAGATCGTTGTTGGTTAGGATCGCACCCAGAAGCTGCTGCTCGGCCTCAATGGAATGCGGTAGCGGATCTGCGGGTGCGGCTTCTACCGCGCCCGTCAGCTTTGCGATCTCATTCATGATGTACTCCCTTGAGGCCAAGTGATTAAAGGTCCCGGCCAGCCATGGGAAGGTGGAACAAGTCTGTGAATAACCCTGTCCATAGGTTGGGATATGCCACAAAAATGCTGTTCAAACAATCAAGATGTGGGCATTAGGTGCATTTAGAGCCCAACATAGGCGATCCGCATCGCGAGGAATCACGGACTTATCCACGCAACCGGGAGTAAAATTTCCAGTGGAAATCTCGAAGAATTACATCCGCGCAGCTTGCCACTCGGCCGGCGCGTGGAGGAATTTCTCAACCTCTTCAAGGGTCTCGTTGGTGAATGCCTTTTGTTCGCGCGCCTCAGCCAGAACGTCCCACCAGGTGCAAAGGTAATGCAGCGTCACGCCGTGGTCGCCGAGAACGTTCTTCGTCTCCGGGAAGATGTCGTAGTAGAAGATCACCGCCGTATGCGCGCAGCTCGCGCCCGTCTCGCGGATCGCATCCACGAAGCTCAGTTTTGAGCCGCCGTCGGTGGTCAGATCTTCGACAAGCAGAACGCGCTGGCCCTCTGACATGTCGCCCTCGATCCGTGCGCCGCGGCCGTGGCCTTTGGGCTTCTTGCGCACATACGTCATGGGCAGGCCCATGCGCTCGGCCACGAGGGCCGCATAGGGCATGCCCGCCGTCTCACCGCCTGCGATGTTGTCGAAGGCCTCAAAGCCCGCGTCGCGCATGACCGTGGTCACCATGAAGTCCATCATCGCGCTGCGGATACGCGGCGAGGAGATCGGCTTGCGGCAATCGATGTAGGAGGGCGAGGGTTTGCCAGAGGTCAGGATGTAAGGATCTTCAGGACGGAAGTTCACGGCCTCAATCTCGAGCAGCATCCGCGCTGTCAGCCGTGCGATTTCTTCTTTCGAGGTAAAGCTGCTCATCTTTTCCGTCCTGTGCGTGTTGTTCCGTTTTGCGTGTCAGACGACGCGCCACTGAAGGTCGACTTCGGGGTCAAAGAGGGTGATCGGCCCGTCTTTGGAGGCGATGTGTTGCGGGAAGCGCGGGGCCTCCTTACGCAGTGTGATCGTCTCCTCATGGGGCTCTAGGCCATAGTAGCGGGGCCCGTTCAGCGAGGTAAAGGCCTCCAGCTGGTCGAGGGCGCCGGCGTCGTCGAAAACCTGGGCGACACAGCTCATCGTGTTCGTCGCCGAGAAGACGCCCGCGCAGCCGCAGCCGGTCTCCTTCGCGGCGTCCACGTGGGGCGCGCTGTCTGTGCCGAGGAAGAAGCGTTTGTCGCCGGAGGTCGCGGCCTTCACCAGCGCGCGCCGGTGGCTTTCGCGCTTGGCGATGGGCAGGCAGAAGTAATGCGGGCGGATCCCGCCTTTGAAGAGCGCATTGCGGTTGATCATCAGATGGTGCGTCGTGATCGTCGCGGCCAGGTTGGCGCCTGCACTTGCCACATAGGCCACAGCCTCGGTGGTGGTGATATGCTCCATGATGACTTTGAGGTCAGGGACGCGTTTGCGCACGGGTTCAAGCACGCGGTCGATAAAGGTCGCCTCCCGGTCGAAGATGTCGATCTGCGGGTCCGTCACCTCGCCATGCACGCACATGGGCATACCAATCTCAGCCATCTTCTCCAGGACAGGGATGATGTTCTCAAAATCGCGCACGCCGGAAGCGGAGTTCGTCGTTGCCCCGGCAGGGTAGAGCTTTGCCGCCGTCACGATCCCAGCGGCATGGGCTGCGGCCAGATCGTTCGGATCGGTATCCTCGGTAAGGTAGAGCGTCATCAGCGGCTCAAAAGACATCTCAGGCGGCAGCGCCGCCATGATACGCGCTCGATACCCGGCTGCGTCTTGCCCGGTCACCACAGGCGGCACGAGGTTCGGCATGACAATGGCCCGGCCAAAGTGGCGGGCGGTCTCCGGCAGAACGGCCTGCATGATGTCGCCATCGCGAAAGTGAACGTGATAATCGTCGGGGCGGCGCAGCGTAATCTCATCCATGGGCGCGGCTTAGCGCGGATGCGCCGGCACCGCCATGGGTCGAATGCGCAATTTTTGGGCACTCGCGCTTTTTGAGAGCGCAAAACGGGCGGTTGAACGTTGCGACGGCGCTGCTTCACGGCCTAGGTTGCTCGGTAGACGGGGGGCGCATGTTCGATCTCAGCACTGACAGCATGCAGCGCGCGCGCGGTGTCGCACGCGTCTCATTTGAGCAGGGCAAGCTGAGAGAGCTCGCGCAATCAGGGTCGGGCAAGGTCATGCTGCCTGCCACGTACCGCGACATGCCTGAGGCGGTATTTCTCAATACAGCTGGCGGTCTGACGGGCGGAGACTCTTTCAGTTTCGATGCCTCGGTCGCGGGCGGCGCCTTGATGGCAACGACGCAAACGGCTGAGCGCGCCTATGCCTCGACAGGGGCTGCCGCCAACGTGGACGTGGCGCTGCGCGTGGGTGAAGGGGCGACGCTTTTCTGGTTGCCGCAAGAGACGATCCTTTTTGAGACATCGCACCTAAGTCGCCGCACGCGGATCGACGCCGCGCCCGGTGCACGGGTGCTAGCCCTTGAAATCGTCGTGCTGGGTCGTGCGGCCATGGGCGAGACGCTCAGCCAGTTCACCCTGCGTGACAGGCGCGAGTTGTGGTGCAACGGCGCCCCTGAATGGGTAGACGCGCTGCATCTCGACCAAGAGTTGATGGGCAGAGCTGCAGGGCTTGGTGACGCCCGCGCTTTTGCCACCATGGTCTACCGTGCGGACGACGCCGAAGACCGCGCGATTGGCCTACCAGAAGGGCTTTACAGCTCCGCCTGGGACGGCAAGCGCGTCATCCGTGGCGCAGCAGCTGACCTCTGGCCGCTTAAAAAGGCGCTCTCCCACGCTATCACACAATTTACCGACGGCGCCTTGCCGCGCGTCTGGGCCATATGAAGCCCGTTTGAAGGAAGACCGATGAACCTGACCCCGAGAGAAAAAGACAAACTGCTTGTCAGCCTTGCGGCCATGGTCGCCCGTGGCCGGCTGGAGCGCGGCGTAAAGTTGAACCACCCCGAGGCAATCGCGCTGATCACGGACTATGTGGTTGAAGGGGCTCGCGATGGACGTTCTGTCGCTGATCTTATGGAGGCGGGCGCCAGCGTCGTTCGCGCCGATCAATGCATGGAGGGCATCCCCGAGATGATCCACGACGTGCAGGTCGAGGCCACATTCCCAGACGGCACCAAGCTTGTCACCGTCCACCACCCCATCCGCTAAGAGGAGACACGTCCCATGCTCGCATTCCTTCTCGCAATTGGTGCAGGTTTTGCCTCGCGCATCGTGCAGGAGCCGCTCGTTGGCGCGCTCGAAAAGGTTCTGATTGACAAGATCGATATCCGCACGGAGGAGGCGCTCGCGCTGTCCTATGCGCTGAGCCTTTTCCTTCTCACGCTGGTGCTGCTTCTGATCGGTTACGGCGATCCAGGCGCAGCGATCCTGCTTGGCGGCCTGATTGGCCTCTTCGCGACGCAGATCATCGGCGCCATTCGGAAGGCGATCTCATGAGGCCGGGCGAGGTCATGCCCGCCGAGGGCGATATCGAACTCAATGTTGGGGCCGAAGTAACGATGCTGATGGTGGCCAACACGGGCGACCGGCCGGTGCAGGTGGGCTCGCACTACCATTTTGCCGAGACGAATACCGCGCTCGATTTCGACCGGGACGCCGCCATGGGCAAACGCCTCGACATCGCCGCAGGCACCGCCGTACGCTTTGAGCCTGGTCAGCAACGCGAAGTGTCGCTCGTGCCGCTTTCCGGGGCGCGCGAGGTTTATGGTTTCAATCAGAAAGTGATGGGGAAGCTTTGAGTTATCCCGATCGCCACCACAAAGAATATAGCGCCGTCCCCGGCCCGGGTGGGGGGGAAGCGGACGGGCTGTCCGCGTACCTAAAGATGAATGGAGGCGCTTATGCCCGCTAAAATCTCTCGCGCCGCTTACGCCGACATGTATGGCCCCACCACCGGGGATTGCGTGCGCCTTGCCGATACTGATCTCATCATCGAGGTGGAGAGGGACCTCACCACCTACGGGGAAGAGGTGAAATTCGGGGGCGGTAAGGTCATCCGCGACGGCATGGGCCAATCGCAGAAAACGCGCGCGGAAGGCGCCGTGGACACGGTCATCACGAACGCGCTCATCGTCGACCACACAGGCATCTACAAAGCCGACGTGGGCCTGCGCGGCGGCCAGATCGCGGCCATCGGCAAAGCCGGTAACCCCGATACGCAACCCGGCGTCGATATCATCATCGGCCCGGGGACAGAGGCGATTGCGGGCGAGGGCAAGATCCTCACCGCAGGGGGCTTTGACGCCCATATCCACTTCATCTGTCCGCAGCAAATCGAGGACGCGTTGCATTCGGGCCTGACGACGATGCTGGGCGGCGGCACCGGGCCCGCCCATGGCACGCTCGCCACCACCTGCACGCCCGGCCCCTGGCACATCGGGCGGATGCTGCAAGCGCTCGACAGCGTGCCGGTGAACATCGGCCTTTCGTGCAAAGGCAACGCCTCGAAGCCAGACGCGCTGGTGGAGATGGTGAAGGCGGGCGCCTGCGCCATGAAGCTGCACGAAGACTGGGGCACCACGCCCGCGGCCATCGACACCTGCCTTTCTGTTGCCGACGACATGGATGTGCAGGTGATGATCCACACGGACACGCTCAATGAGAGCGGCTTTGTGGAGAACACTGTAACCTTCATGAAAGGCCGCACGATCCACGCCTTCCACACCGAGGGGGCAGGCGGCGGGCACGCGCCTGACATCATCAAGGTCTGCGGGCTCGATCACGTGCTGCCAAGCTCTACGAACCCAACGCGGCCCTACACGGTCAACACGCTTGAAGAGCATCTCGACATGCTCATGGTCTGCCACCACCTCGACAAATCGATCCCCGAGGACGTGGCCTTCGCTGAGTCGAGAATTCGCAAGGAGACCATCGCTGCTGAGGATATCCTCCACGACATGGGCGCGTTCTCCATCATCGCCTCTGACAGCCAGGCCATGGGCCGGGTGGGTGAGGTCATTATCCGCACCTGGCAAACGGCTCATAAGATGAAGGTCCAGCGTGGCCGACTGCCGGAAGAGACTGGCGAGAACGATAACCACCGCGTGCGCCGCTACATCGCCAAGTACACGATCAACCCGGCCATCGCGCATGGGATCTCGTCCCAGATCGGCTCCATCGAGGTGGGCAAGCGCGCAGACCTCTGCCTTTGGAGCCCGGCGTTCTTCGGCGTGAAGCCTGAGATGGTTCTGGTGGGTGGCTCCATCGCCTGCGCGCAGATGGGCGATCCGAATGCCTCCATCCCCACGCCGCAGCCGGTTTACACCCGGCCGATGTTCGGCTCCATGGGGCGCAGTGTCGAGAACTCAGCAGTCCTCTTCGTCTCAAACGCCGCCGAAACCGACCGCCTTGGCCTCGCCAAAAAGACGGTCGCTGTCGAAAACTGTCGAGGGATCGGTAAGAAAGATATGGTGCTCAACGACTTGACCCCCGAAGTGGAGGTCAATCCCGAGACATATGAAGTCCGCGCAGACGGAGAGCTTTTGACATGCGAGCCAGCCAAAGAGTTGCCCATGGCGCAGCGCTATTTCTTGTTCTGAGCGGGTCAGCTTGGAGCTGTCCGACATCGGGGGACTTGGAACAAGGCATTGCCTTTGTAACAAGTGAAGGTGAGCGGTTCCTGCATGCTCACATCGGAGAGGGTGTGATTGACCAGCGTGAATTCGACGTCGTCGGCAGCCCCGGGCCTGGTGCAGCTCAGATGGTCCATGGGCTTTACCCTCTGAGCCTGGCCCAGAATGGTTCCGAGGTGTTTCGTTTCACTTGGGTCAATGGCACTGCTAGGTTGCCTTACCCACAGCTCGGCGCGCGCGAAGACTTACCGCTTGTGCTTGACCAGCGGGGTTTTGAGTTCCCCGCTATATTCTCAATCACAGTGGCTGAAACACCGGTTCGGACGCGCATCGGGACCTGCGAGCTGGAGACTTGGGGCATTCGCACCGAAGTTCAGTTAAAGGATGAAATCGGTTGGGAGACTTTCACCCACTGGTACCCAGAACTTGGAACAGGCGTCGTAGTGAGCACCGCCTTGAATGGCGCGCTAAGCGAAACTGAAGATTACGTTGGTATCGAATGGTGAGGAAAACCATGCAAGTAGCGCATAGCGGGGCTGTGGAGTTGTGGGATGTGCTGCATTGCAGCAAAGCCTATCTCTGGGGCGTAGGAAGCAACCCCAAAGAGGATTTCCCCGATGGCCTCCATCACCGACATTCCCGCAGGCCGCTCGCTGCGCGCCGCTCTGGCCTCCCTCGGCCACTCTCTGACAGACACTCTCGTAACCATGGGTCGTGCCCGTGCGCGTTCGGACGAAATCGAAAAGCTCATGGACATGACGGACGAACAGCTCGCCGCGCGCGGTATCACGCGCGAGGGCATTGTGCGCTACGTTCACCGCGACACCCTCGGTTTCTAAAACCCCTCAAGTCGCAGGGCAGGTCATGAGCTTGCCCCGCGCCACCAAAATCGGCCCAGGCGAAGGCGCCTTTGCGCAGGTCACGTTGGACTACGCAGGGCGCCTTCTGCGCCGCAAACGCCTTGAGGCTTCTGACGGGACGGCGTTCCTCGTCGATCTTGCACATACCTCCGACATCCAACCCGGACAGGGTTTTGAGCTGGAAGACGGCCGTGTCGTTGCTGTCGAGGCAGCCACCGAGACCCTTCTGAAAATCACGGGCGATATCCCACGCTTGGCCTGGCATATCGGCAACCGTCATACGCCGTGCCAGATTTCCGACGACGCCTTGGTCATCCTGAATGACCCCGTGCTTCGGGCAATGGTCGAGAACCTTGGCGGCCAAGTCGAAGAGATTACCGGCCGGTTCCGCCCCGAAGGCGGCGCCTATGGCCACGGAAGGACAATGGGCCATGCGCACTGACCTCCTGACCCTCACCCAATGGATGTCGCCTGCGTTCCCTTTGGGATCGTTTGCGTATTCACACGGTCTTGAGACGGCGATCTCTGAGGGGAAGGTAAGCAATGCCAGAGGCTTACAGGATTGGCTTCATGTCATTCTAACCCGTGGAAGCGGGTGGACAGACGCATTGCTTTTGTGCGCGGCGCGAGACGGTGAGAACCCTGTCGCTTTAGCGCGCGCGTTGGCGGGCTCCAAAGAACGGCTGGAGGAAACGGAGGCTCAAGGCGCAGCTTTTGCGGCAACGCTTAGGGCCATGGGTCACGATATCGAAGATGCACCACTTCCTGTGGCCCTGGGGGTCGCGTCGCGATCTTTGGAGCTAGAAAGTGACTTGATTGCAGGGGTTTACCTGCAAAGCTTCACGTCTAACTTGGTAAGCTGCTCTGTCCGATTTGTCCCCCTCGGGCAGAAAGAAGGTCAGAACGTCCTTGCAGCCCTCGCTCCCGCGATCCAAGCGACGGCGGAACGGGCTGCAACGGCGTCGTTTGATGATCTCGGGTCCGGAGCATTCTTTAGTGATATCAGTTCGATGAAGCACGAATCTCAGACAGCACGGGTGTTCAGAACATGAACGGACCTCTACGCGTGGGCATTGGTGGCCCGGTGGGCGCTGGCAAGACGACCCTGACGGAACAGCTCTGCCGCGCGATGGCGGATCGCTACTCCATGGCCGTCATCACCAATGATATCTACACCCGCGAGGATGCGGATTATTTGCTCCGTGCCCAAGCATTGCCCGAGGCCCGCATTCGTGGCGTGGAGACAGGCGGCTGCCCTCACACGGCCATCCGAGAAGATGCCTCGATCAACCTGCGCGCCGTGGCGGATCTGACGAATGAGATCCCTGATCTCGATGTGATCCTGATTGAGTCCGGCGGGGACAATCTCGCGGCGACATTTTCGCCGGAGTTGGCCGACATCTCGCTCTACGTGATCGACACAGCTGCCGGGCAGGACATTCCGCGCAAGAAGGGGCCGGGGGTCACACGCTCCGACCTGCTGATCATCAACAAGACCGATCTTGCACCGCATGTGGGCGTAGACCGGGACCTGCTGGAAAGCGATGCGCGTGAAAACCGGGGCGAGCGTCCATTCGTGATGGCTGCGCTGAAGTCGGGCATGGGCGTGCTTGAGATCGTGGAGTTTATTGCGCGGGAAGGCGGGCTCTAGGTCCTTACTCCGCCGCTTCGCTGGCCTCAGCAGAGGCTTCAGCGGCCTTCTGCACACGCTCCAGAGCGCGACGCATCCGTGGCATGTTCTTGCGCTGTAGAACGCTCTCCGCGAGCCAGGATGTCAGCTTGGGCCGGTCCTGATCTTCGGTCTCGGTCAGCAGGGCCCGCAGGTAAGGCGCGTAGTCGCGGCGCTTGCGATAAAGGCGCGCAAAGCTTGCCTCACCCAGCACCCCGGCCAATGCGAGACGCAGCGTGTCGTTGAGAATGCGCATGTCGTCGAGAGCGCCCGTCACATCGCGCCCCATGTGGCGGCAGCGGAAGCGGGTAATCCCGTCGCGGGCGAAGAGCGAGACATGCATTGCCTCAAGATCATCTTCAGGATTGTAGAGCACCAACGTATGGCGTGTGGCCTCGGCCATCTCGGGCGCAAAGCCGTAGCGGTCCGTCCACGAGAAACGGCGCGCCGAGGCAAAGCGGGGGTCCCATTCGGCCACGCGTGGGTCGAGCGTTGCTTGCGGGCTGACAGCCACTACATCGCAGCCCGGCGCAGAGACGCTGAACGCCGCCGCCGCATAACCGCCGAGACCGGTGCCAAAGAAGGCCACGTGTTCGAAGGAATCGAAAACACCGTCGTCTGTCAGCGCATCAAAGAAAGCAAAAACTGTTGGTGCGCGGAACCAGGTGGGGCGTTGGCACATCACGGTGATGACAGCGACATTGAGCGTCTGCGCCATTTTGAGACCGATAGGCAGCGCGTCCTCTTGGCCGTTGCGGATGTCATGGGCAGATTCGAATGTGACGAGCAGGCGTTCGCCTTCACCCATCTGAATGACGTGGTGATCGTCATCCAGGTCAAGATATTCGCCGTGCTGTTCAACAAGCTCACGAAGGGCTTGCGCCCATTCTTGTCTGTTCAGCTCGGATAGATCAGGCCAAGCCTGATCCTGGCTCGCGTTCGACATATCGTTAACATCCACTAATTTACGGCCCCACCCCTGAAGCGCGTTCAAGGCTAGAATGGGGTGGCTTGGCGAACATTCCAAGCAATTTTACAGATTAATAGAAGGCCTGCAGCCCAGTTTGCGCCCGACCGAGGATCAGAGCGTGAATATCATGGGTGCCTTCATAGGTGTTCACGGTCTCCAGGTTTTGTGCGTGGCGCATGATGCCATAGTCTTCTTGGATGCCGTTTCCGCCATGCATGTCGCGGGAGGTGCGCGCGATATCGAGGGCTTTACCGCAGTTGTTGCGCTTCATAAGGCTTATGAGTTCGGGCGAGGCGGCCCCTTCATCCATGAGCTGACCCAGTCGCAGCGCGCCTTGAAGGCCCAGCGTGATCTCGGTCTGCATGTCTGCGAGCTTCTTCTGGAAGAGCTGTGTCTGCGCGAGAGGTTTGCCGAACTGCGTGCGGTCGAGGCCGTATTGGCGCGCTGCGTGCCAGCAGAACTCTGCAGCGCCCATGGCGCCCCAAGCGATGCCGTAGCGAGCGCGGTTCAAGCACCCGAACGGGCCTTTGAGCCCTTGCACACCGGGCAGAAGGGCGTCTTCGCCAACTTCGACGCCGTCCATGACGATCTCACCCGTCACGGAGGCGCGCAGCGACAGCTTGCCGCCGATCTTGGGCGCGCTGAGGCCTTTCGTGCCTTTCTCGAGAACGAAGCCGCGGATTTTGCCATCGTGGGCGTCAGACTTGGCCCAGACGACGAAGACGTCCGCGATGGGGCTATTCGAGATCCACATCTTGGCGCCGGAAATCTTGTAGCCCGTGCCCGTTTTCACAGCGCGGGTTTTCATCCCTGCAGGGTCGGAACCCGCGTCAGGCTCGGTCAGGCCAAAGCAGCCGATCAACGCGCCGCTGGTGAGGCCCGGCAGGTACTTTTGGCGCTGCTCTTCTGAGCCATAGGCATAAATCGGATAAATCACGAGAGAGCTCTGAACGCTCATCATGGATCGGTAGCCGCTGTCCACGCGCTCAATCTCGCGCGCAATGAGGCCGTAGGCAGTGTAGGAGGCGCCGATGCCGCCATAGGCTTCGGGCACGGTCACGCCCAGAAGGCCCGCTTCGCCCATCATTGCGAAGAGTTCGGGCGCCACGGTTTCTTCCCGGTAGGCGTCTGACACGCGAGGAGCGAGCTCTGCTTGGGCAAAGGCGCGTGCTGCATCGCGCAACATGCGTTCATCTTCGCCGAGCTGGTCCTCCATCAGGAAAGGGTCTTCCCACGAAAAGCGGGAGAGCTCTGGGGCGTCTTTTTGGCTGATCTTTGCGGGTGCGTTCATGGCAAGACCTCCTTCACCCCGGATATGGGGCAAGGCAGGCGCGGTCAATATGACCGCATTGCCGCAGATATACGTCCAAGGAGGGATCGGGTCTGTCCGGCGAGGTTTTTGACCTCCTCCGCAATGACTTTGAAACCGCGTCCGCTGTCGCCAGCGCGCGCGGCCTCGATAGAGGATTGATCGCGATCATATGGATGCTGCGGCCCACGCCATCGGCGGCTTTGACCGCATCCATGGCTGCTTCCTTGGCGACGCTGCGGCCTTCAAGATACCTCTCGTCGAGCGCTGCTACCATATCCGTTAGGAACGTCGACACAGCCGGTTCCACGTGTCGCAAGGCGAGTTCGCCCTGTTTTTCAGGAGGGCCTGATTTGGCGGCTTTGAAAGTTTTAAGCCCACATTTCCCAAGTAACTGCGTGATTTGGCTTCGTGATTTTTGCTTTTAGTGTTATATTTCAGTGTGTTATCTGGGTTTGGGGCTGCAATGTTGGATCACCCTGTGGGTGCGGGTTCTGAGGGCGATTTTCGGCTGGATTTTGAAACTCGGGTGCGGCTGGAATTTCACGGCTCCAAGATCAGTTCCGATGGCGGTTTGCTCTTGTTTCGTGAGTTGGACGAGACCTTGGGCCTGCATGATCTGGCAGGGTGTTTGTTGCAGGATACGCGGACTGGCAAGAACGGGGTTCACAACTTTGTCGGTCTGCTGCGCCAGTCCACCTTTGGACGGCTTGCCGGATACCCGGATGTCAACGATGCGGACCGGCTATCGCGTGATCCAGTGATGCGCCAGATCGTCGGGGGCCGTGCTGTTGATGGCCAAGCTGCCTCGACCAGCCAAATGGCGCGGTTCGAGACTGATATTCTTGCTTCTGCTCATAACCTTGCCACTTTGGCTGACCTGCCCGGACAGTGGATTGATGCGATGCATGATGCGCAACCGCCCAAGTGGATCACTCTGGATATGGACAGTTCCGTCAGCCCCACCCATGGCGATCAGGAAGGCACGGCATGGAATGGTCACTTTGGCTGCAAGTGCTATCACCCGCTGTTCGTGTTCAACCAGTTCAGCGATCTTGAGCGCTGCGCCCTGCGCAAGGGCAATGTCCACAGCGCTGATGGTTGGAAGGACGTTCTGGCCCCAGTCATAGCGCGGTATCGGAACCGTGACCTGATGCGCTTCTTTCGCGCTGATGCGGCCTTCGCCATCCCTGAACTTTATAAGACGTTGGAGGCCGAGAGCTATTTCTACGCCATCCGCCTCAAGGGCAACGCAGTGTTGCAGAAAGCAATCTCGCATCTCTTGAAGCGCCCCGTAGGCCGCCCACCCAACGACGTTCGCCGCTTCTACCATGACTTCGAATACAAGGCGGCGTCCTGGGGCAAAGCTCGCCGCGTGATTGCCAAGGTCGAATGGCATCCCGGCGATCTGTTCCCCCGCGTGGGCTTCGTCGTCACCAACTTGCCGATGGAGCCGGACTGGGTCATCCGTTTCTACAATCAGCGTGGCACAGCCGAGCAACACATCAAGGAAGGCAAATACGCGATCAACTGGACGCGGCTCTCCTGCAAACGGTTCCGCGACAACGAGGTCAGACTTCAGCTCCATGCGCTGGCTTACAACATGGGGAGCTTCCTCAAGCGTGCCGACTTACCCGAAGAGGTTGCTGACTGGTCGCTCACCAGCATCCAGAGCCGCCTGATCAAGATCGGGGCGCGGGTTGTGAGCCATGCCCGCAAGATAAACTTCCAACTGGCAGAGGTTGCCGTGCCGCGCAACATCTTCGGACAAATCCTCGCCGCAATCCGTGCCCTCAAGCCACCGTCGAGGCCTGCATGACGCCTCAATCACAGAAAACCGAACAAAAGCGGCTCCACAGCTGCGTCTTGGGGCGGCCCAAATGGGCCAAAATCAACGAAAATCTCGAAAAGCGCGCTTACGGAACTCTCAAAATCAACGATCTCAGCGCTAACGCCGCCGTAAGAGTTGAAAACGCTCACCAAAACGGTCAAACTCGTCACAACACGACGTTACTTGGGAAATATCGGTTGCAGTTTTCAACGAAAATGCCCAAGGTCCCTACAAGCCCAAGGCCCTTGGGAAATGTTGGTTCAGTATGAATAGGGTTTATAATGATAAAATGGTTATTTCTGATATCTGTGTTTTTGGTCCCTAACGTAACAAACGCCTGGGAGATTCTAACTGAAAAAGAAGGTGATGGGCGAGTATTCGAAGTCGCGGAACAGATCGGTGATGCTGGTACATTCTTACGCCTGGTCTGCTTCGAACGAAAAACACATATCGAAATCGTCTATCCCGCTGGAATAGATGCGCAAGAGGACTTTGTGGAAGTTCTACAAGTTGACAATCGACCGGAACGCCTTGTTGCAGGTTTTATTGAAGAAATTGACTCTTGATAGCCTCAAATGTCACAAGATTTTTGCCGACATCCCTCACACCATTTCCGCTACAAAGCCTGAGCTCACCGCTTTAGATCGGTCTTCGATTTTCTCTGATCTGAATATGGACAGGCTTTTAGAGAGAACCGGTCGGGTGCATTCCGATGTTGGGATTCTGGTATTCGATGTGATTGGAAATGGGCCTAGCGACCATAGTGAAGAGCGT
>JAKVCO010000014.1 GCA_022448245.1 Paracoccaceae bacterium | reverse complement strand
ACGCCTTTGTCGCTCCAGCGCCTCCAACGGCTGTAGAGCGTCTTATGCGGACCATAGGCGGCAGGCGCGTCGCGCCAACGCAAGCCGTTGCGATTGATGAAGATAATCCCACTCAACACCCGCCTGTCATAGACCCGTGGCTTTCCACGCGACTTCGGAAAGAAAGGTTCCAGACGTGCCATCTGCGCGTCGCTCAGCCAGAAAAGATCGCTCATGTCACCGCTCCGTTTTTCGAGCCGTGAATCACGCGCGCCGCGGAAATCAATGCATCCTGACCCAAAGAAGAGATGTGCAGCCACCTCGCTGACTTCCTCGACGCATACAACTTCGCAAGTCGTCTCAAGACGCTCAGCGGCCTCACGGACTACGAGTACATCTGCAAAATCTGGACTGCCGAACCCGATCAAGTCATCCTCGACCCGAGCCACCAGATGCCGGGACTGAACAGCTTGGAACACTTCGGTTTTGGCGCACATACCTAACGGACCGATCGGGCCACAGGTCGCCCGATCTTGGCAGAAAGATCTGACGGGCCATGGACGCCCCGGCTCTTGGAGGGCAATGCGTCCACTGCCCGTCACTTGTTTCGCTTTCCGCTTGCGTCAGGCATATTTCTTTAGTCAGCAGAGTTGGCGCCTCCGTTTCGATTGTTGGTACCGGACCGGACCTTGGTTTATACGGATGATGGGATTGCGTTCAGCAGGGCCACTGTTATTCGAAGGAGCGGCTGAAAGATGTGTACGGGGATTTCGTTGAGTGCCGAAGATGGTTCTGTAATCGCGGCTCGCACAGTCGAATGGGCACATAGCCATACTCACCAGGACAGGCTGGTTCTTTATCCTTCGGGACACGCGTTTCGCGGATTGACGCCGGATGGCGAAAACGGTCACCGGTGGACCGGCAGGTTCGGGTTTGTCGCCCTGTCTTCGCATGGACAGCCCTATGGCCCGGATGGCCTCAATGAGGCGGGGCTCTCTGTGGGTATGTATTACTTCCCGGGGTTTGCCAGTTTTGCTGAATACGATCCGGCGCAGTCAGACCGCGCGATGAGCGTGGGTGATTTACTCAATTGGTCCTTATCAACATGTGAAACTGTGGCAGATGTGCGGGCGCGGATAGGCGAAATCACTGTTGTCAACGTGGATGGCACCGATTTCGGGGGGGTGCCGCTGCCGTTCCATTGGAAGGTCGCTGACCGTTCGGGCGCATCGATCGTAATCGAGATCACGCATCAAGGGCGGGTTGAGATTTTCGACACCGTTTGCGGCGTCGTGACCAATGCTCCTGGGTATGATTGGCATCTGACCAACCTGCGCAATTATCTGGGCTTGCATCCAGAGGCGGAAATGCCTGTGTTATTGGATGGCCAAAAATTCTCGCCACTGGGGGCGGGCACCGGGCTGCGGGGGCTGCCCGGGGATTTCACGCCACCTGCACGGTTTGTTCGCGCCGTCACGCTGACGGCCTCGGCCCGGCCAATTGCAACCGCGTCGGATGCCGTGTTTGAGGCTTTTCGCATTCTCGACAGCTTCAACATTCCCATCGGGGCTTCCGTGCCGGCCGAAAACATCCCGACCGAACTAGAAAGCGCCACGCAGATTACCACGGCGCACGATCTGACAAACCGCGTGATCTATTTTCACACAATGTCTGACCGGCAGGTGCGCAAGCTGGACCTTGGCAAGATCGAATTCTCAACTGTTGACCATTGCTTCATTGAGACCGGCATGTCCCGATCTCAGACAGTGGCCGAGATTACGGCGTCCCATTAAGGCGCGGCGGCGCTATTGTGCTGGTATCGCCTCAAACACAGCCAGCGGTACGCTGTTTTCCCCCGAGAGTTGTAGGAATTGTGCTTCTATCAGCCAACTGCGCGTCGCGATTAAAGCGGCGCTCAGATTTGTTTCGAGTTCGGTGACAGCAGAAGGACAAGCGCGCCGTGTAGACAGCAAGGCACCGCCCGCGCCTCCGATTGTCAAAGAGGCGCCATTGCGGTTGTATCCCCCGCTGATGATGTTGCACCCGGTTTCCGCCGCGACGCGCGCGTCGTCCACGGGGCTGCTGAAGGTCAGCGTTGCTGCCTGACCGACTGCATCGTGGTCCACGGCCCCGCCATTCAAGCTCACCAGCCGCCAGGTCGTGCCGGTCAGGGGGGGACGTTTCAGGGCGGCTGCGCAGTCGGCACTTGCCGATGCTCCCACGATCAAACCGGCGGTGACACTGTCGATCATTGGCGACCCGGGCCCTTCAGAGGGACGGGGCGATATGAGCGAGAAGAGACTGACCAGAATCTCGGAATCCGGGGGCAGACCGGATCGAAGCGCGCGCAGCTCTTCGATTGCGCCAGCATTATGGATCGGAAAACGAACGCCTGTCTTGCACTCTGCAAACGTGAGGTCATGGCCGGACTGCCCCAATAGTCCGGTGGCATAGAGCGCCATCGGGAGCAGTTCAAACGGCTCATCGGCGGGCAGCGTGTAGTTGAGCGACGATGCGATCTGCGTCCCATCGGATGCCAGCATCGTGAGGCCAGTACCGGCTTCATAAGTGAAGAGGTTCATTCCCTCTTCATCCGTAAGCAGACGTACAGATGACGGAGTATCGGCATCGGCTTCCCATTGGCCCATATCGTAAAAAACATTGGCATTGGGGCCATCGCTTTCCCGACCAAGGTAGGTCAGTGCCGAGCGAAACACGCCGTCTCCAAAGAGGTTAATACGGGTCTCGATGCCGTCGCAATCGGCACACGGGAGCGTGCCAGAAAAGCTGAGGGGGAAGTCCGCATGCTGTTCGGCAAAAAGCTGTGTGCAGATCCCTATTAACCCAACAGTTAGTCCGATCCGATAATGATGCATGTTTGCTCTCCTCCAAATGCCTCGTCGTTTATTACAGGGCAGTTCATATATCGCCGCACGAATGCTTTGTCGGTTTCACTGGCGCTGTTGCACAAAATTGGGGCGTGATTGCACTTTCCCTTTCCCCGGACGGATTTAGCCTACGACCTCAGTAACGGGTATTCCAAAAGCTGTGTACTTGTTGAGGACGGCTAGATGGATTTGGATTTCTGGGACCTGCCGGTCGAAGTCCTTTGCCATGAGGCTTTGCCCCAACAACTTCACACAATGCATCTTGATTTTGACACGGCTTCGTCGGTGATACCCGCGCCACCGTCGCCAGATGGCGCGACCGAGATATCGTGATGCGTTGACCGCTTCGTTGCGGGCGATGGCCCCGCCGCTGGTGGGTTTCCAAGGCTTGGCGTTCTCGCGCGGAGGGGTGACAGCCTGGGCACTACGGGCAGCACAATCGCATCGTGGCATTTGCGAGTGTCATAGGCCCCATCGGCAGTCACTGACGCGATGTCTCGCTTGGGTGGGATCCCCGCCTTCCGACACACACACAACGTCCAAGCTATTATGCAAATGCACGTCAATCTCGCGCAAAAGCTTCAACTCATCTTCATCCGAATACCGCTTCAGAGCCATCTTCGTTCCCTCTCGAAACACAAAAATTGTGGCTCAGTTTAAGGGGCTAAGACAGGACCATGGTGTTCTGCCCGGCCTACCAGTCGCTCAACGACGGTGAGGCGCAATGGGTGACGATGGACACGTTCTACACGGATGCCGCGGGCCTCATCCTCGAACACTGGGACACGATCGCAGCCTAGGAGGCCAAGACGCTCTCAGGCGAAGATCAGGCGGGCGGCACGCAGAAAGTCGATCTGTCCGCGGATACGGAGGCCAACAAGGCGCTGGTGCCCGAGTACACCAAGCAAGTCCGTCAGGAAGGTGATTTGAGCGAGCTTGAGGCCTTCGTGCTTCCGGGCCTCATCCAGCAAGCTCCGGGCATTGGCGCGGGGCGCGACGGCCTCGCTCTCCTCGGAGGAGGCTGGCAGCCAAGAGTTTCTCTTCAACCTCATCGGGCAGGGGGACTTCGTAATGACCTATTCCAAGAGGTTCGCACGTGGCCAAGACGTGGCCGTCTTCGATGTCTACCGCGTCTATGAGGGCAAAATCGTCGAGCACTGGGTGAACGCAAAGGTCATCGGCCCGCGTGACGGCTGGGGGCACTCCGGCAAGTTCTGACACTTGGCCGCGCAGAACCAGAAACGAGATCAAGCGGGGGGCAGGGCATGCCCCCGTTCGTCGTTTAGGCGCCGTAGAGGCCCGCAACGCGCCCCCGCAGCGCAGTAAGCGCGAGCACCGCGTCGATCGTTGGCGTTGGGGTGTTGGTAACGCGACCAAGCTCTTGCACCGAGCCCACGAGCGCGTCGATCTCCATCGGGCGCCCCTGATCGAGGTCTTGCAGCATTGAGGTACGATGTGCGCCCACTTCCGCGCCGCCCTTGATGCGGCGGTCAACGTCGATGGGGAATTTCACGCCAAGCTTATCAGCGATCTCTTGCGCTTCAAGCATCATGTTGCGCGCCACTTCACGGGTGCCCGGATCGGTGCAGAGCACATCAAGCGTCGCGTGGGTAAGCGCGGAGATCGGGTTGAACGACAGGTTGCCCCAGAGCTTCACCCAAATCTCATCCCGCAGCTTCGGGCGCACAGGCGCTTTGAGGCCAGCAGCGCTAAGCGCTTTCGACAGCGCCAAAGCGCGGTCGGATTTCGTTCCATCAGGTTCGCCAAGCGAGAAGCGATTTCCTTCGATATGTTTGACGACGCCAGGCTCGATCACCTCAGCAGCAGGGTAGACGACACAGCCCAGCACTCGGTCCGGGCCAAAGCCGTCCCATTGGGCGTTACCGGGGTCCACCGTCTCAAGGCGCGTGCCTTCGAGGTCGGTGCCGCTCTTGTGGAAATACCACCACGGGACACCGTTCACGCCAGAGACGATCGTGGTGTTCTCACCGATCAGCGGCTGCATCTTGGGCACGACCGCAGGCACCGAATGGGCCTTCAGCGTGACGATCACATAGTCCTGCGGGCCCAGATCGCCTGCGTCGTCAGAGGCGGTGACCTCCACCGTGCTCTCGCCGCTCTCTTCGATGAGGCGCAGGCCGTTCTCACGCATAGCCTTCAGGTGCGGGCCGCGCGCCACAAGGCTCACATCCGCGCCCGCTTCGGCGAGCTTGGCGCCCATGTATCCGCCGATTGCGCCGGCGCCAAAAATGCAGATCTTCATTAGCCGAGCCCCAGCTTCTCAGCGAGGCCGATGCGCTGCAGCTTTCCCGTGGCGCCTTTTGGGATCTCGTCGAGGATCAGGATCTTACGCGGGACTTTGAAGGCCGCCAGACGCTCGCTCGCAAAGTCGCGGATGTCACGGTCGGAGGCCTCTTTGCCCTCCTTCAGCACGACAGCGGCGGCCACGTCTTCCCCGAGTTTCGGGTGCGGGACCGCAAAGGTCACGCATTGCGCAACGGCTGCGTGGTCGGAGAGGATGCCATCCACCTCGAGCGGGCTGATCTTCTCGCCGCCACGGTTGATGATCTCCTTTAAGCGGCCCGTGAGGGCGAGATATCCGTCCTCGTCAAAGGCGCCTTGGTCGCCCGTGCGGAACCAGCGTTTGCCCTCGGCCTCGAAGAAGTTCTTCTCGTTGGCTTCAGGGTTCCCTTCGTAACCGGGTGTAACATTCGGGCCCGAGATCGAGACCTCTCCCACGCCGTCGATCAGGCGGTTTTCCACCTCGTGCGCGATGCGCACCTCGGGACCTGCTGCTACGCCAACGGCACCCGGCTTTTGTTTGCCTGTTTCAATCGGGTTGCAGCACATCTGGTGGGCAGCTTCGGTCATCCCGTATGCCTCCACAACCGGCGCGCCGAAGGTTTCGGCGAGCTGGGTCATTACCGGGCCGGGGAGGGAGGACGACGACGAACGAAGGAAGCGCAGGCGCGACTTCTCGATGATCTCTGCGTTGCGCGGCGCGCGCGCGAGGATCGCCTGATGCATTGTGGGCACGGCGGTGTACCAGGAGGGATCAACCTCCTCGAGCCAGCCGTAGAACTTAAGCGCGTCAAAGCCCGGCGCGCAGCTGATCGAGGCACCTGCAGCAAGGGACGCGCTGACGGCCGCCACAAGCCCGTGAATGTGGAAGAGCGGCATCACGTTCAGGCAGCAATCATCTGCCGTGAGCGCGAGCGAGGCGCGGATATTCTCCGCCGAGGCCGCGACATTCGATTGCAGGAGCGGTACGATCTTCGGGCGCGAGGTCGTGCCCGAGGTGTGCAGGATCAGCGCGATGTCGTCCGAGGCGGGCAGTGTACCCGCCGCATCGCCCCTCACATCGGTCGACAGCGTGAAGGTGCCCGCAGGCTCAGCGGCGGTGAGCTTGATCACGGTGAGGTCGTAGCGCTTGGCGGCGGCGAGGGCAGGGCCGTCATAGCCCGCCTCCACGATGATCGCGCGGGCCTTGAGGTCCTCGAGGTAGAAGGCAAACTCCTCCTCCTTGTAGGCCGGGTTCAGAGGCGCAGTCGTGGCGGCCTGCGCGACGGTCACGAAGGCGGCGGCCATCTCCGGGCCGTTCGGCAGCACGATCGCCACGCGGTCTTTTGCGCCCACGCCGGCACTACGCAGCGCGTTCTTCACGCTCTCACCTTGGGCTTTCAGGTCGCCATAGGTCATCCATTCGCGGCCCGGCGCGCCGATGGCGTTGGCGGTGTCTGGGTGCTGCTGGATCAATTCTGCAAGTGTGCGCATTGCGTGTCTTTCGTCTCTTTAGTTGTTTTGGGGCCCGGCCCGGTTGGGTGGTAGCTAAGGCGGAGCCTACCCTTCGACCAGTTCTCTTTTTCTGCGCAGCAATTTGAAGGCGGGCAGGAGGATCAGAATGATCGCGATGATTGTAATGGGCGCCGCGATGGGCCGCGTGAAGAAGATCGACGGATCTCCCGAGGAGAGGAGCAGCGACTGGCGCAGGGTGGGCTCGGCTATGGGGCCCAAAACGATGGCTAGAACGGCGGGTGCCAGCGGGTAGTCGAACTTCCTCATGAAGAAGGCGCCGAGGCCAAAGATCACGATGAGCCAGATGTCATGCATGCTGCGCGCGGCCGCAAAGCCACCGATGATCGAGAGCACGAAGATCAGAGGCGCTAGGATCGTGAACGGCATCCGCAGCATCCAGACAAAGAGCGGGATGAACGCGAGGTTGATGAGCAGCGATGCCACGTTCGAGATGTAGAACGACCCGATGAGGCCCCAGACGAACTCGCTTTCGTCCACAAAGAGGCGGGGGCCGGGTGTGAGGCCCCAGATCACCATGCCGCCGAGCAGTATCGCTGTGGTCGGCGAGCCCGGGATACCAAGCGTCAGCATCGGCAGCATCGCGCCCGTGGAGGCGGAGTTGTTAGCGGCCTCAGGAGCGGCCACGCCGTCAGGCGACCCGCTGCCGTATTCCTCAGGCCGCTTCGAGATCATCTTGGCCACGCCATAGGACATGAGTGAGCCCGGCGTCGCGCCCGCAGCGGGCAAGACGCCCACGAAGAACCCGAGGAAGGAGCCAATCGTCGTGCCCTTCCAGCCGCGTTTCACGGCCTCTTTGGTGTCGGCGGCTAGGCCCTTTGCCGTCATCTTCGGGTTCGTCGTCGTGATCTCCCCGCGCGTCTCGACGATGGTCCAAAGCATCTCACCGATGCCGTAGACGCCGATGGCGAGCACGATAAAACCGATGCCGCGCAGGAAGCCGTCGATCTCGAAAAGAACGAGGCGCGGCTCGCCAGAGATCGTGTCAAAGCCCACCGTTGCCAGTACGAGGCCGAAGCAGATGGAGAAGATGGTCTTCGGGATGTCGTCCCCGCCGAGGCCGACGAAGGTCGCAAAGGCCAAAAGCATCAGCGCAAAGATCTCAGGCGGGCCGAAGGAGAGCGCGAGGTTTGCCAGAAGCGGCGCGAAGAGCGTGAAAAAGACGGTGGCGACCGTGCCCCCAACGAAGGAAGCGATGGCGGCGGTGACGAGCGCGAGGCTCGCGCGGCCCTGTAGAGCGAGTGGCCTGCCATCGAAGGTCGTGGCCACCGCGGTCGACGCGCCCGGTATGCCCAAGGTCACGGACGAGATCGCGCCGCCGTACATGGCGCCATAGTAGATCGCCGCAAGGAAGATGATCGCGGAGCCCGGCGGCACGAGGAAGGTGATCGGCAAAAGGATCGCCACACCGTTCACAGAGCCCAGCCCCGGCATCGCGCCGATGAAAAGACCGACCGTGACGCCGATCAGAATGAGCATGATGTTGATAGGCTCTAGCGCCAAAAGGACGCCGTCAGCCAGAAACGACAAAACTTCCATGGAAACCTCGAAGGGGTGGGCAGCGTCAGTAGATGATGTCGTACATCACGTCGAAGAAGGGCTGGGTGAACGGCATTCCCTGCGGCATCGAGATCAGCATCGCGGCTTCAAAGAAGAAGAAGAGGCCGATGGGCAAAAGGATCGCGATGGCGAGTGTGAGCCACCAGGAATGGCGTCCGAGAAAACGCAGGTAATAGGCAAGAAAGATCGCGATGGCGCCGTACATCGAGATGACGTTGATCAGCGCCACAAAGGCCACAACACCGCCCCCAACGAGGATGACAGTCCGCCACCCAAAGGCGTCTAGCAATGGCTCGCGCGAGGTCGAGGCGGGCGATTTACCGCGCCACCAGTTCCACGCGATCGCACCGCAGCTCAGTAGCATCACGAACGAGAGCCAGAACGGCCAAAAGCCACCCCCGGGGCCTGTGCCCCGAATGTAGCCGATGGGAAGCTCGGAAGCTTTCCACATCAGATAGAGGGAAAAGAGGGCAAAGAGCCCTGCAAGAGATATCTCGCCTTGGCGCATCTTTGCCCTCCGGTCCTGTCGCTTAGCTTTCGCCGCCGAGGGCGCTCAGCAGCTCGCGGTGGTTCTCGACCTGGGTGGTCCAGTACGCGCGCGTCTCCGCTTCGTTCATCGGAAGCGGGGAGAGGCTCTCAGAAGTCAGGTAGCCCTGCCACGCATCGCCCTCGTAGACGGCGTTGAAGACCTGGCGGTAGTAATCCGCGGCTTCGTCCGACATGCCCGGCGCGCCAACGATGGCCCGCTGGTTGTAGTAGGAGAAGTCGTGACCCTTTTCCTTCATGGTCGGCACGTCTGGGTAGGCCGGCATACGCTCGTCCGAGAAGGCCAGGAGCGGCACGAACTCACCCGCTTCGTAGAAGCCTTTGGCCTCTGCCGGGTTGTTCACGGTCGCCATGATCTGCTTGCCTGCGAGGTCCTTGGCAACTGCGCCACCGCCATCATAGGGGATGTACTTGATGTCGAGGCCGTAGGCGCCAGACATGAACGCGATGACGATGGAATCTTCCTGACCGGAGCCGGTGCCGCCCATCACGAACTCACCGTCCATCGCGCGGACCTGCTCGATGTACTGCTCAAACGTGGTGATGCCGCTGTCCTTGTGGACCCAGAGCACGAACGGGTCGACGCCCATCATGGTGATCGGGGTGAAGGTCTCGATGTCGACACCCAGTGCCTCCTGACGGATCGGCGTGGTGTAGAAAGAGTTCAGTGTGACCATGATCGTGTGATCGGCGTCGCGTGCGTCCTTCATATGCAGCAGTGCTTCAGCGCCGGAGCCGCCGCCACGGTTCGTGGGCACGAGTGGGCGCGTGGTCATGTCGTTGGCTTCCACCACGGACTGCACGAAACGCGCGATCTGGTCGGCGCCGCCGCCGGGGCCTGCCATGATGGTAAAGTCGATCGGACGCTTAGGGCTCCAATCTTCTGCCATCGCTGTGACGGGAAGGGCAGCCATGGCCGTGCTTGCTGCAAGGCCGAGGAAAAGTCGCTTAGTGAGTTTCATTTGGGGGTCCTCCAATAAAATCCCGGTTGGTTGTTTGGGGTCGCAAGAGCCAAGGGTGTCGGTTGGCTTTTGCGGGTCGTTCAGTGGGCCATCAGGACAGGCATTTCGGTGTCATCCACGATGCGTTCGGTGTTGCCGCCGAAGAGCATTTCGGCCTCGTGGCTGTGGCTGTAGGCGCCGGTCACGAGCAGGCTCGCGCCGATGGATTGAGACGTGGCGAGTAGCTCCCGCGCGGGGTCCTTGCCGGCGAAGGTGACGATTTCGGCCGTGATGCCGCGATGCGCGTAGTAGTCGAGAAGCTCGGACGCCGTCGGGCCGTGGGGCTCTACTTTGCCGCCGGTCAGGATGCTCACCTTGTCGGCAGCCTGCACGATGTCTTGGGACGAGGCGACGGCGCGCGCCGCAGGCAGCGACCCGTTCCAGCCAATCGCCACGTGCTGGGTAAAGCTGGCATCAGGCTGCAGCTGGCCCGGGCAGATCAAGACAGGCCGGCCGGCGCCATAAAGCGCGGCCTTGAGGGAGCTTTGGCCAAGGTTTCGTTCGCGCTGGGGCTTGGGCAGCACGATGAGGTCGGCCAGACGTCCGGCGTGGCGCACCACCTCGGCCATGCGCCCGTTCTCTTCCTTGAAGGTGCAACTCGTGCCGCCTTCTTCGGCAGTGCCTTCGGTCAGCCCGTATTCCCGTGCGAGACGACGTAGAATGCCCCGCAGGTGATCTTCGGTCCGGTTAGCAAGCTCCACGGCCTGATCCTGCATCATCTTGCGGGCGAACTCGGGCAGGGGGATGCCTTGGGGGATCAGATCTTGGGGCTGCGGTCGGCAATGCACGACGTTGACCTGCGCGCCATGCTTCTTGGCCAGCTCAGCCGCGTGGGCCAGCACGGTCGCAACCATGCCGTCTCCGCGCACAGGCACAAGAATGGTTTTGATCATCGCGCAAAGCCCTCGTGTTTAGACGACCTATTGGTTCTTAACTGTGCCGATGCAGGAGGTTGAATCCTCCCGGATGCTCGACACGTAATAAACTTGCGCGCAAGTTTATTACTTCAAGATAGAAGATTTTAGAATTTTAATACTTTGGGAGATTGTTGTGTCTTTATAGACCCTTGGCTGAGGAACTTTTTTTTCACTCACCCTGAGAGGGGCGGTTTCGCCCCCCTCGAAAAGCCCTGTATAGTGTGCAGTTGTATGCGGCGGGCTACCAAAAATGACTGTTTTTCAATGGTCTAGAGTAACCCTTTGCCGCCGTTTTTCGGGGTGATTTACTGCCCCATCGCGATGCCTTCGCGCCTTGGATCAGCACCTCCTGTCAGAACATCTCCCACCGCAATGGCGTGGAGGCCTGATGTGAGGCCCCTCAGGTTTACCTCAAAGCCCAGATCGCGCAGCGGACCCTCAAGTGCAGTGGCATCCGTGTCTTGCTCCAGATCGTAGGGGCCGAAGCGGTTCACCAGATGCGGCATTGCAATGGACTGTTGGACGTCCATGCCCCAATCGACATGGGCGATGATGGTTTTGGCGACGTAGCCGATGATGCGGCTGCCGCCGGGCGATCCGATCACGAGGCTCGGCTCACCATCCGTCAGCATGATCGTGGGTGACATGGACGACCGCGGGCGCTTGCCAGGCTCCACCCGGTTCGCGATCGGGAAGCCGTTGCGGTGGGTGTGGAAGGAGAAATCCGTGAGTTCGTTGTTCAGCAGGAACCCCCGCACCATGAGGCGCGAGCCAAAGCCGTTCTCGATGGTGGTCGTCATGGAGAGGGCGTTTCCATAGCGATCGACGATCGAGATGTGAGACGTGGACGGGAGCTCCAGCGACACATCGTCGGCCCAGAGCATCGCGTGATCCCACTCCGGGCGCCCCGGTGCGACTTCGGCCAAGGCCTGCTCGCCGGCAAGGAGGGCCGCACGCTCGTCGAGGTAGGCGGGTGCTGTGAGGCCCTCGGTCGGCATGGGCACGAAATCACTGTCGGCCATGTAGCGCCCGCGATCTGCGAAGGCCAAGCGTGAGGCATCGCCGATAGTGCGCCATGCTTCGGCGCTGTCTGGCCCAAGGGCGGCCATGTCGTAGCGATCGACCATGCCAAGGATCTGGCCCACCGTCAGCGCGCCGGAGGAGGGTGGACCCATGCCGCAAACCTCATGGCTGCGGTAAGGGACGCAGACTGGCGGCCGTTCAATGACATCATAGATCTCGAGATCGGTTGCGCTGAGGACACCGGGGTTGCCAGCGGCTGTGCGCACCGTGGCCACGATATCGTCTGCAATCGCGCCCTCGTAAAAGGCATCAGCCCCATGGGCCGCAATCAACCGCAGCGTGTTTGCGTAATCCGCGTTTGTCAGGACATCACCAGCAGCGAGGGCCTCACCACCGGGGAAGAAGTAGTCCGCCGTGGCCTTGAACGTTTGCAGGCGCTCAGCCCCGCCCGCGATAGATCCCGCCATCCGTTCTGAGACGATAAAGCCTTCATCAGCGAGGGAGATGGCCTCCCCAAAGAGCGAGGCCCAAGGGGCATTCCCCCACCGAATGTGCGCTTCTTCCATGAGCTTTGGTGTGCCTGGTGTCCCAACGGACCGGCCGCCTACCACGGCGTCCCAAAAGCCCATGGGTTCGCCATCTTTAGTCTGAAAGAGCGTGGGCGTGACGTCGAGCGGCGCGGTTTCGCGCCCGTCGAGCGTTGTGACTTCGCCTGAATTGGCATCGTACCAGACCAAGAAGGCACCCCCGCCCAGCCCAGATGATTGCGGTTCCACGAGCCCAAGCACCGCTTGAACTGTGACCATGGCGTCAGCTGCCGTTCCACCGTTTTCCAAGACCCGTGCACCGGCCTCGGCGGCCAGAGGGTTGGCTGCTGCCACCATCCAGTCATTGGCTGTCACAGGCGTTCCCGCAGCCTTCGTCGCGAGAGCCTCTTGAGCTGCCTCCGACAGGGCCCCAAAGGCAGAAGTCAGGGTTGCCACCTCCGGCGACACGGCGTCTGCCGCCTGCTGAGCCATCAGCGGTTGCGCAAGGCCCGCAACGCACATCATGGCTACAATGATCCTCACCTTTCTCCCTTTCTTCGGAATGACCGTTGGTCTCACTGGGGCCCGTGGTCCAGCGTTAGGACGCTTGCGAAATCGGCGCGGTCGGGCCCCCTCCGAGAACGCTAGCACAACTTGAGCGGGAACCCTCAACGGTTTTCGGGATTTAAGCGTGTCTCAGGCGGCTCTTCGCCAAATCTTTGCGCACGGGGTCTGACGGCAGGGGGGCGCCTAGCCGTCGGACGCAAGTCGCCCGTCTTCGAGGGTGACCACCTTATCTGCCGCGGAAAGCAATGCAGGGTCGTGCGATGCGACCACGAGCGTCCGGCCACGGTCGCGCGCGTTCGACATCAGGTCGGCGATCAACGCGTCAGCGGTAGCGCGATCAAGGCTCGCTGTAGGTTCGTCTGCGAGGACGATTGCGGGATCGGTGCTGAGCGCGCGCGCCACTGCGATGCGCTGGCGTTCGCCGCCCGAATAGCTCTCGGCCCGACGTGTGTCCGCCCCGGCCAGCCCAAAGGCGCCGAGCGCGGCTGATGCGGCCTCTTTTACCGACCCCCGCGTTGGGCGAGGGGCGTAGAGCGCGCCGAGGGCGGCATTTTCTGCGGCCGATAGCTCCTCAAAAAGCATGTTGTCCTGAAAGACCATGCCAACAGCTTCGCGGCGAAAGGCGGTGCGGTCGTCTTCTGTCAGCGCGCTAAGTCTTTTCGCCCCCCAAGTCACGGAGCCAGCCGTCACCGGGGTGAGCCCCGCCACAGCAAACAGAAGCGTCGACTTACCGGCACCTGATCTGCCGGCGATCGCCAGCACGCCACCAGCGGGGACCGCGAGCGCGGGAATGTCCAGCAACCGCCGCCCCGAGGGGCTTCTAAGGACAAGGTCTTTGACGGTGAGGTCCATCATGTCGTGCGGGCTGCCTTTGTGTTCGACTTTGCGCTCACTCTGACATTCGCGAGAGAGGCCTGCATCACAGAAATGCCTGCACTCAGTAGGGCAGTCCCACGTAGTTGTGAGCCAGCACTGCCTGCGCCTCCTCGGATGAGGTAAGATAGGACACCTCGGCCTGCTGCATGCGCGTGTCGAATGGCGACTGATCAGGGAAGTGATGAAGCAGCCGCGTCATCCACCAGCTGAAACGTTCGGCTTTCCAGACGCGGGCGAGGGCGCGTGTTGAATAGGTATCGACCCCCTCGCTGTCACCGCCGTAGTGCCGGATCAGCCCATCGGCGAGGTAGTAGACGTCGGAGGCGGCGGTGTTGAGGCCCTTGGCGCCCGTGGGGGGCACGATGTGGGCGGCGTCTCCGCACAGGAACAGGCGGCCCCATTGCATGGGCTCGCACACAAAGGACCGCAGCTGCGCGATGCTCTTTTCGATCGACGGGCCGGTGACGAGCGCTTCGGCATGCGCTGCAGGGATGCGGCGGCGCAATTCGTCCCAAAAGGCATCGTCGCTCCAGCGCGCGGGATCATCGTCGGAGGCGCATTGCAGATAGTAGCGGCTCAGCTGCTCGTTCCGCATGGAGCAAAGCGCAAAGCCACGATCGGAGTTTGCGTAGATAAGCTCTTCGTGGACGGGCGGTGTCTCAGACAAAACGCCGAGCCAGCCGAACGGATAGACCTTCTCATACTCGCGCCGTTTGTCCTGAGGGATGGTTTGACGGCTGACGCCATGAAACCCGTCACAGCCTGCGATGAAGTCGCAGTGGATGATGTGCGACTGCCCGCCTTGCGTGAAGCTGACGGAGGGGGTGTCGCTGCCGACATCATGGATTTCGACATCGCTGACGTCATGGAGCGTGGTGCCGCCGATGCCGTGGCGCGCCTCGTATAGGTCTTTGGTCACCTCGGTTTGACCGTATACCATCACTGCCGTGCCCGTATGTTTGGTAAAGTCGACCCTGATCTCCTCATCCCCGAAGGAGATCACGGTGCCATCATGCACAAAGCCTTCGCGCGACATCCGCGCGCCGATGCCGAGGTCTGCAAGCTGGTTGGTGAGACCGCGTTCGAGAACGCCAGCGCGGATGCGGTTCAGGACATGGGCTTCACTGCGGCGCTCTAGGATGATGTTTTCGATACCTGCACGCGCGAGGTGCTGACCGAGAAGGAGGCCCGAGGGACCGCCGCCAATGATGACCACCTGCGTGCGCATCAGGGGGCGCACTTTCGCATCGTCACACAACACAGAACTGGTCTCATTAGTTGTTCCCTCAATCGTCTAGCTGCAAAGTAGCGGCCTAACAGATCAGCACAAGTCGCCAACTTGGGAAACAGTAACCGAGCCTCGCGCGCGGCACCCTGCCACGGCGCGCGCCCTTGCGTGGGGTATTGAAGTGGTATACCGCCGCATACAAATGCCAGGGTGCAACGCAATTCCGCGAAAATCCAAGCGAAAGGTGCCGATCTGATGAGCCTCTATGACGCCTACCTCGAAGAAATCGAAACCCGTAAAGGGCAGGGGCTGAGCCCCAAGCCGATCGACGAGGGTCCGCTGACGGCGGAGGTGACGGGCATCATCATGACGCCGGGCCACGCCCATCGTGAACAGGCGCTGAACTTCTTCATCTACAACACGCTTCCGGGTACGACTGCGGCAGGCCGCGTGAAGGCAGACTTCCTCAAGGAAGTGGCCATCGGTGCCGTGGAGGTGCCTGAGATCACGCCCGAGTTCGCGTTCGAGCTTCTCAGCCACATGAAAGGCGGCCCCTCTGTTGAGGTGCTGCTCGACATCGCGCTGGGCGACGATGCGGGCCTCTCCGCGCAAGCTGCCGAAGTGTTGAAGACGCAGGTCTTCCTCTACGACGCGGATATGGAGCGGATCGCCAAGGCGCATGCCGCTGGCAACGCCGTGGCCGCGGACGTTCTGGAAAGCTACGCCAAGGCGGAGTTCTTCACGAAGCTTCCCGAGGTGGAAGAAGTGGTTGAGGTGGTCACCTATATCGCTGCCGAAGGCGATATCTCCACCGACCTTCTGTCGCCGGGCAATCAGGCACACTCCCGCGCGGACCGTGAGCTGCATGGCAAGTGCATGATCACCCCTGAGGCTCAGCAGGAAATCGAGGCGTTGAAAGCGGCGCACCCCGGCAAACGTGTGATGCTTATCGCCGAGAAGGGCACCATGGGTGTGGGCTCGAGCCGTATGTCTGGCGTCAACAACGTGGCGCTTTGGACGGGCAAGCAAGCTTCCCCCTACGTGCCATTCGTGAACATCGCCCCCGTTGTGGCCGGTACGAACGGTATCTCCCCCATCTTCCTGACGACGGTAGGTGTGACGGGCGGCATCGGTGTCGACCTCAAGAACTGGGTTAAAAAGGTTGATGAGGACGGCAAGCCGATCCTCGGCAACGACGGTAACCCGATCCTCGAACAGAAGTACTCTGTCGCGACGGGCACGGTTCTCAAGATCAATACGAAAGAGAAAAAGCTCTACTCCGAGGATGGAGAAGAGCTTGTCGATATGGCGTCTTCCTTCACGCCGCAGAAGACGGAGTTCATGAAGGCGGGCGGCTCCTACGCCATCGTCTTCGGCAAGAAGCTTCAGACATTTGCAGCCGAGACGCTGGGCCAGCCGCTCCAGTCCGCTTTCGCGGCCTCCAAAGAGATCAGCCACGAGAACCAGGGCCTCACGGCTGTGGAGAAGATCTTCAACGCCAATGCGCGTGGCAACACGCCGGGCAAGGTGCTGCACGCGGGTTCCGACGTGCGTGTGAAGGTCAACATCGTGGGCTCCCAAGACACCACGGGCCTCATGACCATGCAGGAGCTTGAGGCGATGGCCGCGACCGTCGTCTCCCCGCTGGTGGACGGCGCGTATCAGTCGGGCTGCCACACGGCGTCGGTCTGGGACCTCAAGGCACAAGCCAACACGCCGCGCCTGATGAAGTTCATGAACGACTTTGGCCTCGTCACGGGCCGTGACCCGAAGGGCGTTTATCATTCCATGACGGACGTCATTCACAAGGTGCTCAACGACATCACGGTGGACGACTGGGCCATCATCATCGGCGGCGACAGCCACACGCGGATGTCGAAGGGTGTGGCCTTTGGTGCTGACTCCGGCACGGTTGCGCTGGCGCTGGCAACGGGCGAAGCCTCCATGCCGATCCCTGAGTCCGTGAAGGTGACCTTCAAGGGCCAGATGGCCGATCACATGGACTTCCGCGATGTGGTGCATGCCACGCAGGCCCAGATGCTTGAGCAGCACGGCGACAACGTCTTCCAAGGCCGCGTCATCGAGGTGCACATCGGTACGCTGCTCGCTGACCAAGCGTTCACGTTCACTGACTGGACGGCTGAGATGAAGGCGAAGGCCTCCGTTTGTATCTCCAACGACGAGACGCTGATCGGATCGCTTGAGCTCGCGAAGTCGCGCATCCAGATCATGATGGACAAAGGCATGGAGCATGAGAATGGCATGCTCGCCAAGCTCATCGCCATCGCAGATGCGCGCATTGCTGAGATCCAGAGCGGTGAGAAGCCTGCGCTGACGCCGGATGCGGATGCCAAGTATGCCGCCGAAGTGGTCGTGGACCTCGACAAGATCAACGAGCCCATGATTGCCGACCCGGACGTGCAGAACGCCGACGTCTCCAAGCGCTACACCCACGACACGATCCGCCCGATCAGCTTTTACCGCGACAAGAAGGTGGACCTGGGCTTTGTGGGGTCCTGCATGGTGCACAAGGGCGATGTGAAGATCGTGGCGCAGATGCTGCGCAACCTCGAGGCCGCCTATGGCAAGGTGGAATTCAAGGCACCGCTCGTGGTGGCCGCGCCGACCTACAACATCATCGACGAGCTCAAGGAAGAGGGTGATTGGGAGATCCTGCAGAAATATGCAGGCTTCGAATTCGACGACACTGCGCCCAAGGAGAAGGCTCGTACTGAGTATGAGAACATTCTCTACCTCGAGCGTCCGGGTTGTAACCTTTGCATGGGCAACCAGGAGAAGGCCGGGAAGGGCGATACTGTGCTCGCCACCTCCACGCGTCTCTTCAAAGGCCGTGTGGTGGAAGATTCTGCTGAGAAGCTGGGTGAATCGCTATTGGCTTCCACGCCAGTGGTTGTTCTCTCCGCAATTCTGGGCCGCACGCCTACAGTTGAGGAGTACAAGACGGCCGTTGAGGGCATCGACCTGACGAAGTTCGCCCCGCCGCAGAAGACGCCGATGGACGCGCTGTCTGTGCACTACTGATACGCGGCGCCCGTTGTGGGGCGTGCGGATTGAGTATTTTGGAAAGATGAAGGAGAGGGCGCAGCGCATTGCTGCGCCCTTTTCGTCAGTTGTTCAGTCCCGGCATCTGGTGGATCGGTTTGAGGATGAATCGCTCTGCCTGTGAAGTCCAGATTTTGCAGATGTATTCGTAAGGCGTGAGGCCGCTGAGCGTCTTGAGACGACGGGCGAAGTTGTAGGCGTCGAGAAAGTCAGCGAGATGGCAGCGGAGCTGGTCGTGGCTATCGTAGTGATACCGCCTCACCGTTGCGTCCTTGATCGTGCGGTTCATGCGCTCGACCTGGCCGTTAGTCCAAGGGTGGTTCGGTTTGGTCAGCCGATGTTCGATGCCGTTGGCCTCACAGATCATGTCGAAGCGCATCGGCCGAGAGATGTTGGTGTTTCGGTTGCGGGGCTGCTCGGCAAACTGGATACCGTTGTCGGTGAGGATCGTGTGGAGCTGGTAGGGCAGGGTCTCCAAAAGCAGCTCCAGGAACTCCCATGCCGTTTTGCGGTCCGCCTTCTCCACCAGTTGAGCCACCGCGAACTTGCTGGTTCGGTCAATGGCCACAAAGAGATAGAGCTTACCCTCTGCCGCCCGAAGCTCAGCGATGTCGATATGCAAGAAGCCGGTTGGGTAGCGCTTGAAGCGCTGCTTCTTGGGCGTGTCCCCCTCCATTTCCGGCACGCGAGAGATGCCATGCCGCTGAAGACATCTATGCAGAGACGAGCGCGTGAGATGCGGGATCGTAGGCTGCAAGGCATAGAGACAGTCGTCCAGCGGAAGCAGCGTATGCCGACGGAAGGCGACGACCACGGCTTTCTCCTCTTCACGGAGGACGGTTGAGCGCGGCTCCGTCGGCCCGGTTTTCCTATCCTCGACTGAGTGGCGCTTCCGCCACTTCGCGACTGTCTTGGGGTTAATACCGAGCTCTCTGCTCAACTCCGCGACCGAAGCTTGCGAGCGCTGTATTGCTGCTCGGACGGCGTGCGTAGTCGTGGCGCTCCCGTGACGAACTTGTCCCATAGTGCTTCCTTCCATTCCATCGAATGGACCGCACCATCAAACCGTGGGATCAAATATCTAATAGGAGCGAGGTAGGCCTAGGACGTGTTCTGCGAGGTAGCTGAGGATTAGGTTGGTGGAGATCGGCGCGACCTGATAGAGGCGCGTTTCGCGGAACTTTCGCTCGATATCGTAGTCCTCCGCAAAGCCCGCGCCGCCGTGGGTTTGGATGGCCACGTTTGCGGCCTCGTTTGAGGCGTCGGCGGCGAGCATCTTGGCCATGTTGGCTTCTGCACCCGGGGTCTCGCCCGCCTCGTAGAGGCGCAGCGCCTCTTTCACCATGAGGTCTGCGGCGCGCATGTTGGCGTAGGCCTTGGCGATTGGGAATTGGATGCCTTGGTTCTGGCCGATGGGGCGGCCGAAGACTACTCGCTCGCTCGCGTATGCTGCCGCGCGATCGATGAGCCAGTGCGCGTCGCCGATACATTCGGCCGCGATGAGGATACGCTCGGCGTTCATGCCGGACATGATGTAGTGGAAGCCGCGTCCTTCCTCACCGATGAGATTGGTGGCAGGCACCCGGAGGTCGTCAAAGAAGACCTGTGTCGTGGCGTGGTTCATCATCGTGCGGATGGGTTGGATGGTGAGGCCCTCAGGTTGGCCGCGCATATCTACGAGAAAGACGGAGAGGCCTGAGGTGCGCTTGGGCTCCGGCGGCGAGGTGCGCGCGAGGAGGATCATGAGGTCCGAATGCTCTGCGCGCGACGTCCAGATTTTCTGGCCGTTGATGACGTAATGGTCGCCGTCGCGTCGTGCCGTGGTGCGAAGTGCGCTCGTATCCGTGCCGGAGCTTGGTTCCGTGACGCCGAAGGCCTGCAGTCGCAGCTCGCCCGATGCGATGCCGGGGAGGTAGGCCTCTTTTTGCGCCTCGGAGCCGTGCCGCAGCAGCGTGCCCATCGTGTACATCTGGGCATGGCACGCGCCTGCGTTGCCGCCTGAGGCGTGGATCTCCTCGAGGATCGCCGCGCCTGCGGACAAGGGTAGGCCCGCACCGCCGAATTTCTCGGGGATCAAAGCGCCCAGCCACCCTTCGTCGGTCAAGGCTTGGACGAATTCTGTGGGGTAGGCGCGGTCCCGGTCGAGCGCGCGCCAATAGGGCCCGTCAAAGCGCGCACAGAGCTTTGTGACAGCGGTACGAATTTCGGTGTAATTCTCCATATCTCTCCCTAACCTCAGGGGAGACGCAGGGCAAAGTCCGCTTGATCGTTGCGCGCGAAACGATTACGCCGAAAGGGCAGGAGGACCACGATGAGCAAAGCATTCGCAAGCCAAGGCGACATGGCCGAAAAGGAAATCAGCTTTACCGAGGTGGGCGAGGGGCTTTGGGCCTTCACCGCTGAGGGCGATCCGAATTCTGGGGTCATCATTGGTGACGAGAGCGTCATGATTGTGGAGGCGCAGGCCACCCCGCGACTGGCGGCCAAGGTCATTGAATGCGTCCGGTCCGTCACCGACAAGCCCATCAGTCATCTTGTGCTGACGCATTATCACGCTGTGCGCGTGCTGGGCGCCTCTGCCTACGGGGCAGGGCAGATCATCATGTCCGAGAAGGCCCGCTCCATGGTAGCAGAGCGCGGCAAGGAGGACTGGGATAGCGAATTTGCCCGTTTCCCGCGCCTCTTTCAGGGCCATGAAGACATCCCAGGCCTCACATGGCCCACCACCACCTTCAATGGGCGAATGAGCGTCTACCTTGGCAAGCGCCGGGTCGACATCATGCAGCTCGGCCGCGCGCATACGGCGGGCGACGCGGTCATCTATGTGCCCGATCAGAACGTCATGTTTACGGGCGACATCGTCGAATACCACTCAGCTTGCTACTGCGGGGACGGGCATTTCCACGACTGGCCAGGCACGCTCGAGGCGATCCGCAAGTTCGACCTCGACGCGATCGCGCCGGGCCGTGGCGATGCGCTCGTGGGCCGGGAGATGGTGAACAAAGCGTTGGACGCTACCTCGGACTTCGTGCGGTCCACCTATGCGCCCGCAGCCCGCGTGGCGCTGCGCGGTGGCACGCTGAAAGAGGCATGGGACGCTGTGCGCGTGGAGTGTGATCCGAAATTCTCCGATTACGCGATCTACGAGCACTGCCTGCCCTTCAACGTCGCGCGCGCCTATGATGAAGCGCTCGATATCGACACACCTCGCATCTGGACCGCCGAGCGCGATGCGCAGATGTGGGAAGCGTTGCAGGGGTAATGGGCGTGGAGCTATTGATTGCGTTTATGCTTGCGGGAGGTATGGGGCTGTCACTCATTAGCTTCCCTTTTCTGTGCTATTACGGCGGGACGCTATGGATGATCCAAATAGGCCTTTTGGGCGTGAATGGTCGCTATGAGAGACCCAAAGGCGGCTTCCATCTGGCGCACTATGATCCGGCCACTAAGCACCTTAGGAGACGCAGGAACCAGTGGTTGGCCTGCGCGATTGCGAGTTTTATGTTTATAGTTGGCTCATTTGCGGCGGCGTTCGTCGCGGATTATCTGCGATTACCAAGCTGATCATCTTCGAACTACACCCAGAAAGGAACGACCATGAACGCCCCTTTCCGTGACCGATATTCACTGGCTTTCACGCTTTATCCTTACGCCAAAGTGCCTGCGCAGGACGAGGCCCCTGTGCGCCATCCGGTGGTGATCGTGGGCGGCGGGCCAGTGGGCCTTGGGATCGCTCTCGACCTTGGTCTGAAGGGCACGCCTGCGCTGGTGCTCGATGATCACGAGGGGGCGGGGCTGGGCTCCAGGGCGATCTGTTTTTCGAAGCGCACCCTCGACATCGCGCGCCGCCTTGGGGCCAGCGGGCCCATGGTCGATAAGGGCGTCGTCTGGTCGAAAGGGCGCGTCTTCTACGGCGATGGGCAGCTCTTTCAGTTCGATCTCCTGCCCGAAGAAGGCCACCGCCACCCGGCGTTTATCAACCTCCAGCAGCCCTATTTCGAGAAGTTCCTCGTGGAGCGGATCGAGGCCGCGCAGGCCGAGGGCGCCCCGATCGAGATCCGGGGCCGCAATCGGGTGAGCGCTATTGAGCGCTTCGAAGACCACACGCGCGTTGAGATCGAGACGCCTGATGGGCCTTACGCAGTGGAGGCCGATTACCTCATCGCCTGCGACGGCGCGCGGTCGCCCATCCGGGACATGATGGGCCTTGATTTCGAGGGTCGCGTGTTCGAGGACAACTTCCTCATCGCCGACGTTCATATGAAGGCCGACTTCCCGACGGAACGTTGGTTCTGGTTCGAGCCGCCCTTCAAGAACTCCGGCCAGTCGGCGCTTTTGCACAAGCAGCCCGATGATATCTGGCGCATCGATTTCCAGCTTGGCTGGGACATCGACCGCGAGTTGGAGCTTGAGCCCGAGCGCATTCGCGCGCGTGTGGACGCGATGCTCTCCTCCCAGGCTGGAGAGGTGCCGGAGTACGAGCTGCACTGGACCTCGATATACACGTTCCAGTGCCGTCGCATGGAGAACTTCCGCCACGGGCGTGTTTTCTTTGCGGGCGATAGCGCTCATCAGGTCAGTCCATTCGGCGCGCGCGGCGCAAATTCCGGGATGCAGGACGCCGAAAACCTGGCTTGGAAACTGCACGCTGTGCTGAGCGGCGAGGCGCCGGAGACACTGCTCGATAGCTACCATGACGAACGCTCCCACGGGGCAGATGAGAACATCCTGAACTCATCGCGTGCGACAGACTTTATGACCCCGAAGTCGGAGCAATCGACGATCTTCCGCAACGCGGTGCTCGATCTAGCGCGCAAGCATGAATTCGCGCGGCCGCTCGTGAACTCGGGCCGCTTGTCGGTGCCGTGTTCCTACGAGGGGATGGACCTTTTTGGCCCTGATGCGCTTGGCGGCCCTGCGGTGACGGCGCCGGGGCGGGCTTGCGTGGATGCGCCGGTGGGGAACGGATATCTGCTGGACCATCTGACCGGTTTCACGCTGCTGAGCATCGGAACCGAGGCGGAGACATCCATGGATCAGGTGCACATCGCCGATCCGTCACCCGAGCTGCGCGCGCGGTATTTGGAGGAGGCGGGGCAAGCGGTCTATCTCATTCGCCCGGATCAGCACGTTGCGGCCCGCTGGCCCGCGTTTGACGCAACCGAGGTTGAGGCCGCAATGCAAAAGGCGCTTGGAAAATGCTGAACCTGTCACCGAACCTCTCCGACCCTGATGGCTGCTACGACCTCTTGATTGCGGCCCACGAGGGGATGTCGAAAGACGAAAGCGACGTGCTCAACGCGCGGCTCATCCTCATCTTGATGAACCAGCTGGGGGACAAGGCGCTCTTTGCGGAGGCCTTGGAGGCCGCTAAGTCAGCTGGATGATCTCACCACCGGCGGCCTCGGCATCGGCGAGATCGTGGGTCACCAGAAGCACCGGCAGTTGGCGCGCCCGGGCGCGTTCGAAGACAAGCTCTCGCATCTTGCCACGCAGCTCCGCATCGAGGCGCGAGAACGGCTCGTCCAGCAAAAGCGCTTCTGGTTCAGCAAGGAGCGTGCGCATCAGCGCCACCCGCGCCCGCTGACCGCCTGAGAGCGTGGCTGGATCACGGTCCGCGAACCCCTCAAGCCCGATCTCTGAGAGCGCTTCCGCTACCTTTTCCCGCCGGTCTGGCGTACGACGCAGCAGGCCGAAGCCCACGTTTTGACCCACCGAGAGATGCGGGAAGAGCAGGTGGTCTTGGAAAAGGATCCCCACGCGGCGCTCTTGCGGGGGCAGGTCATTTAGCCTGCGACCGTTCAGGCTCATCTCACCGGAGTAGCGGAAGGCCGGAGGCAGTGTCCCCGTGATCGCTGCGAGCACCGTCGATTTCCCCACGCCAGACGGGCCCATGACGCTCACCGTTTCCCCGGCGGGTACCTGGGCCGAGATCGCGAGAAGGGGGCGCCCGTTGCGGTGCTGGATGTCCAGCTTATCGAGTTTCAGTCCCTCACCCATGAAGCATTGCCTGTCTCTTCCGGTACACCAAGCGGGGCACGACGAGCGCCGCCGCAAAAGGAACCCAGGCCGCCGCTGTCAGGGCAAGGGTCCAGACCCCGATAGCCCGCCTGTCGCCGCCTGAGGACAAGGCCAGCGCCTCGGTCGTGAGTGTCGTAAGCCGCCCGCCACCGGCAAGCAATGTCGGCAAGTACTGCCCGACTGAGACGGCCATGCCCACCGCTGTGACCGTGAGGATCGGCGCTAGAAGCATGGGGAGCCTTAGCCGCCAAAGAACACCCTCAGGCCCCGTGCCAAGGCCTGCCGCCACGGTGGCGTAGCGTGTGTCCCACGCGTGAAAGGGGCCGGAGAGGGCAAGGAACATGTAGGGCAAGACAAAGACGATATGGGTGGCGAGCACCGGCAAAAAGCCCTGCGCCGCGCCGAGTTGCAGCAAGAGGATTTGGAGCCCGGGCAGGAACGCGATCTGCGGCAAGATGAGCGGAAGGTAGAGGAGAAGGAGCCCCGCGCGCCCCATGCTGCGGCCCCGCCTGTGCTCTGCCTCCAGGCAGCCCAGAACGAAGAAAAGCGCGATGATGGCGGCGAGGGCCGCGAGGCCTAGGGTGACCAGAGTGACGTCGAGCGCGCTCTCGCCATGACGCTCCCATGAGCGGAGCCCGAATTGCGCGGGCAGGACGTCCGGAAAGCGCCAGCGGCCCGCGAAGGACCATACAGCTTGCGAGGCGAGACCTGCGAGGATGGAGACACCTGCGAGCACGGCGATAACGATGCCTAGAACCCGCCCGGTCTGATCGCGCCAGCCCGCGCTGCGCTGACCGCTTTCGACGGCGCGGCGGGCGAGGGCGGCGGCGGCGATCTCCCCCAAGCGCCAAAGAGCGATCCCGCCGACCACGATCGCGAGCTGTAGAAGCGCGCCTGCCGCGCCGATGCCGCGCAGCGCGAGGTCCGCGTCAGTCATCCAACGCAGGATCAGCACGGCCAGTGTCGGCGGCGCGGTAGGGCCGAGCACAGTGGAGACGTCCACGTTCGACATCGAATAAGCGAGCACCGCGTAGACCGGCAGCCTGAGCTGCGAATAGAGGGCAGGTAGCACCACCAGCACCCAGCCGCGCACCCGCCCGTAGCCGAGTGAGAGCACTACCTGCATTCGCTCCCGACTGTTGATCTGGGGCAGGGCGGCGAGCGCCATGAGCATCAGAAAGGGCAGCTCCTTGGCCATGAGGCCCGCGATCAGCGCCCAACCGCCGGGGTCACCGACAATGAGCAGATCGGGCGGACGCTCCCACCCGGTGAGCCAAGGGGAGTTGAGGCGCGCGGCCCAGCCGGACGGAGCCAAAAGGAAGGCGAGGCCCAAAGCCGCTGCCGCGTGGGGCACAGATAGAAGGGGCGACAAGAGCCGCTCAAGCGCTGAAAAGGTGCGCGTGCCCTGCCACCCGGCCACAAGCAAAAGGCACCCGACCAGGGCGCCCAGCGTCGACAGAAGGCCTGTCTTCACCGAAATCCATGCAGCCTGAAAAAGGCCGGGCTCAGCAAAGAGCATGTGCCACGGTTCAAGCGAAAAGGAACCGCCACCGCCCACCTTCATCAGTCCGAAGGCGGGCAGCACGGTTCCTACAAGGCCCGCTGCAATGGGGCCCAGAAGCAGAAGAATGGTGAGCGCCGGAACGACGCTCAGCCTACTCTCAGTTCGCAACGCCGTAGCGCTCCCGCCAGTCCTGCTCGATGCGGGTCATCCAGGAGGCATGCGGCTCGGGCAGGGCGGTGCCCAGCTCTGCGGGCGATAGCGTGGCCACGCCAAGCTCCAGGTTATCAAACGCCGCGCGGTCCTCGGCGCTCAGCGCGTCCATGTTTAGGACGGTGCCATAGCCCAGGATCTCAGGCGTCTGCGCGCGCAGCTGTGCTTCGGGCGACAGAAGGAAGTTGGCGACAACCATCGCGCCTGCTTTGGCGTTGGCGTTGTAAGGGATCGCCACGAAGGAGGCGTTACCGATCGTGCCTGCATCAAGCACGAACGTACGCGCGCTTTCGGGCAGCTGCTGGTTCGCGATCGCGGCAGTTGCCTCACCAGGGGAGAGGGAAACGGCCAGATCAATCTCACCATCGTTGATCAGCTGCAGCTGGCGCGGGCCAGACTGCGGGTAGGCACGACCGCCACGCCACATGTTGGGCGTCGTCTCTTCGAGCCAGGCCCAAAGCGGCGCCGTCACCTCAGCGTAGTCATCGCCTGCGTCCTCTTGCAGGCGGTCGGTGTCCTCAACTAGCTCAAAGAGCATCTGCTTGAGGAAGGTCGTGCCGAGGAAGTCGGGCGGCTGCGGGAAGGTGAATCGACCAGGGTTGGCGGCGGCCCACTCTGCAATCGCCTCGGCGGAGGTCGGCGGCTCGCTCAGCGTTTCGCTGTCGTAGATGAAGACGACCTGTGCGGCGGCCCAAGGGCTCTCATAGCCATCAGTCGGGACGGTAAAATCCACGGTGACGGGCTTGCCTTCGGCGTCCACGAGCTCCCAGTTCGGCAGTTGCTCCGCGAAGGGGCCGAAGAGAAGGTCTGCGTCTTTGAGCGCGATGAAGTTCTCACCGTTGATCCAGATCATGTCCACGGCGCCGCCTGCGTCCGTTCCCGCAGCATTCTCGGCCACCACGCGCGAGACGGCGTCGGCGGTGTCAGTGAGCTTCACATGCTCAAGCGCTACGCCGTAGTCGTTCATCACGCGCTCACCGACCCAAGCGATGAAATCGTTCGTCGTCGTGGCGCCGCCCCAGGCGTGCCAGTAGACGATTTCGCCTTGGGCCTCTTTCAGGACGGCGTCCCAATCTGCGGGGTTAGGCTCTGCGAATGCGGCGCCGCCGAGGGTGACCATGGCCGCTGCGAGTATGTGTTTCATGGGATGTCCTTCTTAGTCGTCAGGTGCAAAGACTTGCCGCGCCAATACGATACGAGACGCAGCGGTTATGAAGCACAGGGTTCCGAACGCCCATGCAAGGGGCGCGAACCATGTGGGGATGAGGCAGAGCAGGCAGAAGAAGGCGATCGTCTCGAACCCTTCAAGGAGCCCGCCTGTGAAGTAGAGCGATTTGGAGCCGCGTTCCTCCGTCGTGATTTCATGCTTTTCGGCCATGATCGCGTAGCCGAGGAACGTCGCCCCGTTGAAGTAAAAGCTGGTGAGGAGGAACGCGCCAGCAGCCGCATTGGCCGAAGGGTCGGCCCAGACAAACGCCATCGGGATCGCGCCGTAGAAGAGAAAATCGCACGTGATATCGAGGTATCCGCCGAAGTCCGTTTTGCGCGTCGCTCGCGCTACAGCTCCGTCCAAGCCGTCCGCTAAACGGGACAAAAGAATGAGGATCAAGGCCAGCGTGTAGGCCTGAAAGACGATTGCCACAGCCGCCAGCAGACCTAGCGCAAGCCCCCCCAGTGTGACCCCATCAGCCGTCACACCACGCCCCGCGAGCGCGCGGCCAAGCGCGTTCAGCGGGGGGTCGATGAGCGGTCTTATCTGGGCGTCAAACATATGTGCGCAAGCTTTAGCGAGACTCTGCTGCCAAGGGGATACAGAATTCGCAGTGTAGGCGATAGTTTACAGACATGTGATCTCGCCCCGGTGTTCCGTGAGCGAGGTGGGGTCAGACGCTGACGGCCTCCTTCAGCGTGGCTGCGTCGATCTCATCGCGCCCGCCGGTCAGCTTCACGGCCCCGCGTTCAAGGACAACGAAACGGTCGCCCAAAGCATGCGCAAAGTCGAAGAACTGTTCCACAAGGATTATCGCCATGTCGCCGCGCTCGCGCAGCTTTTCGATCACCTTGCCGATCTGTTTGATGATGTTGGGCTGAATGCCCTCGGTGGGTTCATCGAGGAGCAGAAGCTTCGGCCGCGTGATCAGCGCCCGCGCGATGGCGAGCTGCTGCTGTTGTCCGCCGGACAGGTCCCCGCCGCGCCGGGCGAGAAAGTCTTTCAGGATAGGGAACAGCTCAAAGATCTCGTCGGGGATGTGATGCTCGGACTTCGGCAGGCAAGCGAAGCCGGTCTCAAGGTTCTCGCGCACTGTGAGAAACGGAAAGATCTCGCGACCCTGGGGAACATAGGCCACACCCTTGCGGGCCAGCGCATGGGCGCCTGACTTCTCAACGGCCTCGCCATCGAGTGTTATGCTGCCGCCCGACCGCGGGTGCGTGCCACTCAGCGCCTTCAGAAGCGAGGTCTTGCCCACACCATTCGTGCCCATCACGCAGGTCACCTGGCCTTTGGCTGCGCTCACATCCACGCCCCGCAGAATTTGACTGCCGCCGTAGTGCAGCGTCAGCCCCTGCGCTTTGAGAAGACTATCGGCCAAGATACACCTCAATCACACGTTCGTCGGAGGTCACATGGTCAAGCGACCCTTCGGCCAGCACAGACCCCTCGTGCAGCACTGTCACCCGGCAATTGAGGCGGCGCACAAATTCCATATCGTGCTCCACGACGACAACCGCGCGGGTCTTGGCTGCTTCCACAAGGATCTCTGTCGTATGCTCGCGCTCATCGGGCGTCATGCCCGCGGCCGGCTCGTCGACAAGCAAAAGCTGCGGATCCTGCGCTAGGAGCATCCCGATCTCAAGCCACTGCTTTTGCCCGTGGGAGAGCTCGCCCGACTTGCGCGCCAATGCCCCCAGCAGACCGATCTGGTCTGCCAGCTCCGCTACTTTCTCCCGATCTTGCGCCGCCGCCTTGAAGCGCAGCACAGAAAACGGCCCCCGCGCGTTTTTCAGCGCGAGCATCAGGTTCTCTGCAACCGTCTGGTTTTCAAACACTGTGGGGCGCTGGAACTTCCGCCCAATGCCCGCCTGCGCAATCTGCGCTTCGGTCATGGCCAGCAGGTTCTGAGACTTCTCGCCCCAGATCACCTTGCCTTCGTCCGGCCGCGTCTTGCCGGTAACGATGTCCATAAACGTGGTCTTGCCTGCACCGTTCGGCCCAATGACGGCCCGCATCTCTGCCTCGCCAATCTGGAAGGTCAGATTGTTGATCGCCTTGAACCCGTCAAAGCTGACCGAGACACCATCAACCTCGAGAAGCATGCTCACTTGCTGGCCTCCTTCTCGCGCAGCGCGCCTGCGTCGGGGCCAAGATCCGCGCCATGGCGATCCGGACTGCGACGCTCCTCAATCAGATCGATGAGCCCGCCGATGCCCTTGGGCGCGAAGAGGGTGACGGCCACGAAGGAGAGGCCCAGGAGGATCGTCCACCAATCCACCCACTGAATGACAGCAAAGCCCAGATTGATGTCAGGCGCTTGCCCGCCCGTGAACCAGGAGCTCAGGAGCGAGACAAACGCCGTGCCGATGACGGCCCCATAAAGGCGCCCCCGCCCACCAATCGCCACCCAGACCGCAAGGTAGATCGAGGCAATGGGCGCGATCTCGGCTGGATTGATGATACCTGCCTGCGGGTAATAGAGCGCGCCCGCCACGCCCGCGATCATCGCGGTAATAACGAAAACAATGAGCTTATAGGCCTCCACCGAATACCCAAGGAAGCGGACCCGCGCTTCGTCATCGCGGATCGCCCGCAACACGGAGCCAAACTTGCCCGACACGATGAAGGAGCAAAGAAGATAGCCCAAAGCCAACGCCAGCGCCGACGCCCAGAAGAAAGCGATGGAAACGCTGGACTGCGGAACGTCATCGAACCCTGGCAGGTTCTGAAGGCCAGACAACCCGTTGTTTCCGCGCAAACCACTGTCGTTCTGGAAAAGGTAAAGCGACAGAGCCAGCGTCATCGCCTGCGTCAGGATTGAGAGGTAGACGCCCGTCACCCGCGACCGGAACGCGAGCCAACCAAAGATCAGCGCCAAAAGCCCCGGGACCAGCACCACAAAGGCCAGCTGCGCCGGGAAAGAATGCGCAAGCGCCCAAATTGCAGGAAACTCAGAGGCGCCCACAACCCCAAAAATCTGGTTGGCGATCCCGTCTGATATCTCAGTCACTGTGGGGGGCAGGGGCGCCTGTGCCAGGCTATCGCGCACGATGATCTCGGTGCGCGCATACATCAGCCACATGCCGATCGCGTAGCCACCAATGCCGAAGAACGCCATGTGCCCAAGCGACAGGATCCCCGTGTAGCCCCACACCAAATCCATCGCGAGCGCTACAAGGCAAAGACACAGCGTCTTGCCCAGCGTCTTCACAAAAGAGGTGGAGATCACTCCCATCCCCACACCTTCCGCCAACAGCGTCACGGCGACGGTGAAGAGCGCAAGACAAGTAAGGAAAATCAGAAGGGAGGGATGGCGCACAATCAGCGGCCGCCTCACCCCATGAAGGGCCATATCAGCCACGCGCCGCCTCCTTCATCTTTCCAAAAATACTCCGGGGGTTTGGGGGCTGGCCCCCATTGCGCTGGGTCATCCTCACGCCTCCGCCGCACGGCCCTTGAGCGCGATGATCCCGCGGGGCCTGAATTGGATGAAGAGGATGATGAAAAGGATCATGTAGGTCTGCGCGGCGAGGGTATTCGACGGGTTGAGCCACTCGATCCCCTTTTGCATGGACCCCACGAGGCCTGCGCCAAGAAGCGTGCCCCAGATGTTGCCCACTCCGCCAACAACGACCGTCATGAAGCTCTGAACGATGTAATCGGCCCCCATCTCGGAGGTCACTTTGGCGTAAAGCCCGATGGCCACGCCCGCGATCCCGGCGATCCCAGAACCAAAGCCAAAGGTCAGCATGTTGATGCGGTCCGGGTTGATACCCATGGAGGCCGCCATGCGCGGGTTCTGCGTTACAGCCCGTACCTCAAGCCCCAGACGCGTGCGATTCATCACGAAGAGGAAGAGCGCGAGGAAGAGGAGGGCCAGCACAAAGATCGCGATCCGGATGTAGCTGATCGACACAATGTCGTTGATCACGAGCGATCCATCCAGCCAGCCCGGTGCCGTCAGCGGACGCGCCTGCGTGCCAAAGATGTTCTTGGCCAGCTGCTGTAGAGCGATGGAGATTCCGAAGGTCGCCAGCAACGTCTCAAGCGGGCGGTGGTAAAGCCAACGGATCACCAGCCGCTCCATCGCCACGCCTGCGCTGAAGGTCACCGCAAAGGCCAGCGGAATGGCGACAAGGATGCTGACCGTGTAGTCCGTGATGAAGAGCTGAACGACATAGCCCGTGTAGGCGCCCATCATGATGAACTCACCATGGGCCATGTTGATCACGCCCATCACGCCAAAGGTGATCGCGAGCCCGATGGCCGCGAGAAAGTAGATCGATGCGAGCGACAAGGCGTCGAGCCCCAGATCGAAGGTCTGGTTGACTGCCACCTTCGTTTCGATGCCGCTCAGCACCGCCTGCGCGGCAAGGGCCACGTCGAGGGGCGCGTTGGTGTAGCTGCGGAAGAAGTCAAAGCCGGCGAGGGTGGCGTTGATGTCTGCTTCGGTGACTTGCGGTCGGGCAAGGCCTGCCTCGGACAACAAGGCGTAGGTCGAGGCCCGCGCATCGTCGGTATCGAGAGCGGCCACGCGAATGCCCTGCACCTCAGCGCCGTCGATATTGGCGATCAGTGCCTCTTTTATTTCGCCGGATGTCACCACTGCTTCGGCTTCGCCAGCTGAGACGAGAAGGGCATAGGCATCGTCGCGCGTGATGTCGCCGCCGATCTGCAGCGGGGCGTCGGCCTCACCGGCGGCAACGAAGCTCAATTCGGTCTGGACGAGGGGGTTGAGTGCGGCGCGAACGTCAACGCCTAGGTCGCCCTCAAAACCCTCGATCGCGGCGATGCGGGCGGCATCATCTTCGTCGAACTCAATCGTCAGCAGCCGCTCCAGCCGCGCACTTCGCGTGGCGAGCTCCGCATCCGGCTCGTCTGTTACAGCGCGCAGCGCGGCAAGGTGAGAGGCCTCAGGATTACGTTCAATGGCATCGAGTGCCGCCGCGCGCGTCGCGGCATCGGGGGCCGTCAGTTGGAACTGAACGAGGGCCGCGCCGATGAGGCCACGGATGCCGGAATTCGGTTTGAGTTGTTTGTAATCGCCTTTCGGCGCAGTCCCAAGATCGCCGCCAGCGACGTCGGAAAGGATAAGGGTCCGGTTCTCACCTTCTTCACCAAAAACAAAGGCTCCGGTCTCTTTATTGAACCACATTTCCCGTGCTTGCCAACGTTCGAGGACAGCTTGGGCGTCGTCGAGGCCGCTCGCTGCGAGGGTGTCGATGGCCGGGCCAATGGTTCGGCGCGAGCTCTTCTGGATGATCTCGCCATGTTCCTGGAGCACCTGCTGGATCGGTGCCTCCATGTCTTGCGCGGAGGCCACACCGGCCCACAGCAAGAGTATTGCCAGAAATCGATAGATCATGACCCGCCCCGGTGAGAGGTGCGAGGGGGTAAAACCCCTCGCACTCAGTAGTTTAGTAGTTGGACTTCAACTGGACGCAGGAGGACGTCTCGGTATTGTACATGCCGCAGCCCAGCTCAGCCCAATCGGACTTGAGCACAGCGGATTCCGGCAGGAAGTCGGTCCAGGCATCGCCCGGCACTTCGTCGGTTTGGGAGATGATGTCGAACTGACCATCTTCCTGGATCTCGCCGATGAGAACCGGCTTGGCGAGGTGGTGGTTCGGCAGCATGACAGCCGTACCACCGGTCAGGTTTGGGAACTCCTGACCGTACATCGCCGTGCGCACAGCGTCGACATCCGTGGTGCCAGCTGCAGTCACAGCGTTCACCCACATGTTGAAGCCGATGTAGTGGGCTTCCATCGGGTCATTGGTCACACGCTCTTCGCCCATGCGTTCCTTCCAGGAGGCGACCCAAGTTTCGTTGGCTTCCGTGTCAGCAGACTGGAAGTAGTTCCACGCGGCGAGGTGACCGACGAGGTTCGTCGTGTCGAGGCCCGAAAGCTCTTCTTCACCCACGGAGAAAGCGACGACAGGGATGTCATCGGCAGAGATGCCGGCAGCAGCGAGTTCTTTGTAGAAGCCCACGTTTGCGTCACCGTTGATCGTGGAGATCACGCCGACTTTCTTGCCGTCTGCGCCAAGCGCCACGACGTCTGCCACGATCTTAGACCAGTCGGAGTGACCGAAAGGCGTGTAGTTCACGAAAATATCGTTTTCCGCGATGCCCTGATCCTGGAGGTAGGCCTCGAGGATGTTGTTCGTGGTGCGCGGGTAAACATAGTCGGTGCCGAGCAGGGCGAACTTTTCAACTTCGAGCTCTTCTAGGAAGTAGTCGGTCGCTGGGATGGCCTGCTGGTTCGGAGCCGCGCCCGTGTAGAACACGTTCTTGGAGCTCTCTTCGCCCTCGTACTGCACCGGGTAGAACAGAAGGCCGTTCAGCTCTTCGATGACCGGCAGCACGGACTTACGGGACACGGACGTCCAGTTGCCGAAAATAACGTCAACATCGTGCACGGTCAGCAGCTCGCGCGCCTTTTCTGCAAAGAGTGGCCAGTCAGACGCCGGGTCGACGACAACAGCTTCGATCTCACAACCCAGCACGCCGCCAGCTTCGTTCTGGATCTCGACCAGCATCTCCATGGTGTCTTTCAGCGTGGTCTCCGAGATGGCCATCGTGCCGGAGAGCGAGTGCAGAACGCCCACTTTAACAGGCGCGTCACACGCGAAAGCGGGTGCGGCAAGCATCACCAGAGCACTGGAGCAGAGCAGTTTTTTCATTGAATTTTCCTCTCTTCGAGGCGTACGGGGTTGTACGACGTGCCAAAGCAGCCGATATCCACCTTACGCATTTTATGCGTCGTGCGGCGGGGGAATGGTTCCTAGGCCAACCCGCTGCACGATCTCCTCATTGGGTGTCGTGTCCCGACCTTTCGGCTAAGGGAAAGCGGCGGTGGTCGGGAGTCTTTTCGAAAGTTGCAGGATCAACCGAGCCGGGCTGCATAAAATTGCGGCGCGCGCCTGCGGCATTGCCTCATTATTCACTGCGACGCGAAACGGTTTCGGCTGGAAAATACCGCAAACGCCCGCATTCTGTGCGCCACTACGCCCAAAATCGCGCCTTTCGGCCCTTTAGCTATCGAGCAGCAGGCTGCGGCAGCCCTGTATTTCGCTCTGGGAAAGTTCTACGGCCCGGGTGGCGGTATCGGTGTCGGTAGCAAACTCAGCCACTGTGAGCAGCGAGGCCTGAGACATCTTCGAGGCAATGCGGTGGGCCAAGACCTGCTCGGCCTGTTCTGCGTCCATCGTCGCCTCGAGGAGGGACAAGAACACTTCACGCTTCTCTTCCTCGTCCTCGGCGTTCTGACCAAGCAGCCACGCATGCTCCATTTGTGCGGAGTAGCGGCCGACGCAGCCAGCAAAGATAAACTCGATGCCGCCGGACGCTGTGAGGGGGGCTGCGGACAGCAATCCCATCGCGAGAAGAAGAGTTTTCAGGCCGCTCATAAATCGAGCATGAGTGGTTAAAAAGCGCCGGTCAACTGTGCGGTTTAAAAAAGTGCACTCCATATGGTGCGTCGGGCTCAGTCGCCCGCATGATGTGGCAGTCGCGCGCGGGTGTTCTATCCCGCTGACCGTAGCGCATGTGAATTAACGCTACGTTGCCCGGGCCTGGCGCGGGTTGACGGGCCAGAGCCTAAAGAGATGCTGCGGCCATGACAGTCTTTGATCATGTAATCGTCGGTGGTGGTTCGGCGGGGGCCACGCTGGCCGCAAGGCTCAGCGAAGATCCCGCGCGCCGGGTTTGTCTGCTCGAAGCGGGTGGGGCGGGCACAAGCATCGTCGTCCGCTTGCCGATCGGTGCGGTCGTCATGCTGCCAGGCATTCCAAGGATCAACAACTGGGCGTTTCGAACCGTCCCGCAAGAGGGGCTGAACGGGCGTCGCGGGTACCAGCCGCGGGGGCGGATGCTGGGTGGATCGTCTGCGCTCAATGCCATGCTCTACGTCCGCGGTCACCGTTATGATTATGAGCAATGGGGTGCCGGGTGGGGTTGGGACGACGTGTTGCCCTATTTCAAGCGCTCCGAGGCCAACGTGCGCGGGGCGGATGCCAACCACGGCGGTGATGGCCCGCTTCACGTCTCTGATCAGGTCGCCCCGCGCGACATCTCGCACGCCTTCGTCAATGCCTGCGGAGAGCTTCAGCTGCGCGCGACAGAGGATTTCAACAGTGGCGACAATGAGGGTGCGTCGCTTTATCAAACCACGACGTTCCACGATCACCGCCGTGGCGAGCGGTGTTCTGCGGCTGCGGGATATCTGCACCCGGTTCTGGATCGCCCGAACCTGACCGTCATGACAAAGGCGCAGGCGACGCGGCTTCTCTTCGACGGGGGCCGCGTAACCGGCGTGGAATACGCGCAGGGCAGGGCGCGCAAAGAGGTGTCTGGCGGCGAGGTGATCTTGTGCGGAGGCGCTTTCGGGTCGCCGCAACTCCTCCAGCTATCCGGTATCGGGCGGCCCGAGGATATCGAGCGCCACGGCATCAAGGTGCGTCACGCGTTGCCAGGCGTCGGCCAGAACCTTCAGGACCATCTCGACGTGATCCTGACTTATCGCGACAAGGCGCGCGAAACCCATGGCGTCAGCCCGCGCGGCGCTTGGGACATTCTGAAAAGCCTTGGGGCTTGGTCGAAAGATGGATCGGGCAATGCCTCGTCGCCCTTCGCGGAAGGGGGCGCCTTCTTCAAGACCACGCCGGACCAGCCCGCGCCGGACGTCCAGCTGCATTTTGTCATCGCCATGGTCGAAAACCACCTGCGGCGCATCCGTCTCGGGCACGGTTTCAGCTGCCATGTTTGCGCGCTCAGGCCGCATTCGCGCGGAACGGTCTCACTGGCCTCGGCGGATCCCTTAGCCGCCCCAGCTATTGATCCCCGCTATCTTAGCGACACGCGAGACTTGGCGACCCTCATCCGGGGCGCGCGCATGACACAAGAGATCATGCAAGCACCGGCGCTTGACCGTTGGCGCGGGCAGGAGGTCCGCATCCACCGCGACATGTCGGATGCCGATTGGGAACGCTACATCCGGGCGACTTCGGACACGATCTACCACCCGGTCGGCACGTGCCGGATGGGCGAGGGCGATGAAGCCGTGGTCGATCGAAAGCTCAACGTTCATGGGCTAGAGGGGCTTCGGGTGGTGGATGCGTCGATCATGCCGACCCTCGTCAGCGGAAACACGAACGCGCCCACGATCATGATCGCCGAGCGTGCGGCTGACTTCATTCGCTCAGCTTAAGTGAACGTGAATGGGGTGGGGGCTTCCGTTCGCGCTATTTTCTGACTATATCGCTCAGGGAAAAGGGATTGATCCCGTGAAGGAACGTGGTTGATGACTGCCGTTACTGTTGCATTGCCCGCCGAGGTACTTGCCGATCGCGAACCCAGCGTTGCTGGTGATCTCGCGGAGTTGTTGCCGATCTTGAACCGACTTCGGTTCATTGCGCAGACCTGCCGGGCGCAGGCGCGTCTTGACCTCGGGACGGCTTGTGCTGCGATTCAGGCTTCTTACGAAGCCTCCCTTGAAACAGCAGCCACCCTCATGGTCCGCGTGGTCAACGAGGCGCTTGAGCGCCGGATGACCTTCCTTGCGCCTGGCTCCAAAAGCATGAGTTCGGACGAGGAGTGGCTTGTGCGGCTTATCGAACGCGCCCTTGAGCATGATACGATATCGGTCGAGTTCCTTCTGCGCCGCCGTGTTCCACGCCAAAATCACCATGCGTTCCGGAGCATAATCCGTGTTGTTGCCGGATTAATCGACCGGTAGGCCTTGCTCTCTTTTAGAATTGTTCTAAATATTGGATCAGCCAGCCGCTGAAGCCAGCCAACCCACCTATGACGGTCACCCAGACAGAGAAATCAAGGAAAGAACATGGTCCAGAGCGCACAGAGCCTATCAACCGACGTGAAAGCAGAACTGGTTGAGATGTTGAATCAGGCCGTCGCCGAGACGGTCGTGACCACGATGCTGGCACAGAACTTTCATTGGAACGTAAAGGGCATGGCGTTTGGCCCTCTCCACGAGCTGTTCCAGGAAGTTTACGAGGATCACTTCACCGGCCAGGATGAGGTTGCCGAGCGCGTCAAAGCGATCGGGGGCCATGCTGAGGGCCGCCTTTCAGAACATGTGGCACGCTCGAAGGTTCCTGAGCAGGACGGCCATCAATCCGCAGAGCAGATGATTAAGCATCTGTCCGATGCGCAGAAAACGGTGGCGGCAACGCTCGCTGGGGCTGCGGCCTATGCTGACGAAGGAGGGGACGTGGCCACGCATGACCTCCTTATCGGACGTCAACTCGTGCACGAGAAATTCGCGTGGATCCTCGATTCACATCTCGCATAAGCGAAGGCTGATCTCGAAAACATGGGGCTTGCGCCATCTGGTGCGGGCCCTTTTTCGTTAGGCGGCCTTCTTGAGCTTCTTTTCTGCCTTACGCTTGTAGAGCAGCGCCCAAGCCTCGTAGCCGCCAAGCTGCGCCTGCTGATGCTTGAGCATCTCGATGAACGCGGCGCGTTCCGCATTCTTTTTGAGCTTCTTGAAGATCTTTTTTTGCGACTTCGTCATCGAGCACGCAATGCAGTGGTCTTCGCGCTTGTATTTGCAAACGCTCACGCAGGGGGAAGGTATTTTCTTGGTCATCGATGCAGCGCCAGTTTCTGCAGCGGAACTAGTGCAGATGCCGCCCTTGGGGAAGGGCGGCATCTTGGCGCTCGCACGTGCCTCACTTCGTCAGGATGAGTTTTCCTGCCTTCGTGATGCGGAGCGTGTACGTTTGTCCATTCAGCACGATATGGGCAAGGTCGCCGGATCGTGTGAGGTCTTCGGCGTTATAGATTGGCGTGCCATCGAACGGCCGCTCGGACAATTCTCTCGGGAATTCTACCACCACCATAGTCCCCCAAACTCCTTTTCTTCAATAATGCTATCAATGATGTCCCAGTCGGCGCTGAGAATGAACAAGGGCGGAAACATCGTACGTGTAATGCCCCACATACTAGCCGCCTCATTGAGGTAGCGAAAGCCTGGTGCGTCTTGATTCTGACCGAATGCCATCGTGATATCCTTCATCGATGGCTAATTTCTGACTTAATTAGTCGGAGATGTCAAAGCCTATTATTTTAGTCGGAATTATTTCGCCATCGCCTCCATGACCCGCTCGACGGCCTCAAGGCTCTTGAAGCCTTCAATTGCTTGCACTTTTGGCTTTTCACGGCCGGCGCAGACATTGAGGAAGTGATCAAGTTGGAGATCCAATGCGTCGGCTGTCGAGACGGACAACGACGTGCCTTCGATGGGTGCCCACCAGCTCTGCTCGGCGGGATGCTGCCAAAGGGTGAGGTCTGGGATGCTGATCGTGCCTTTGGTGCCGCCGATTGAATAGGCGGGGCCGGGCACGTTGGGGTAGGCGGCGTTCTCGCCAGAGGTGAATTCCCAGCTTAACGGGGCCACGGTCGTGTCAGACACCGTAACCGTGCCCAAGGCCCCGTTCTTGAACCGCATGACGATGGCTGCGCTGTCTTCAACCTCGAACCCGCGGATCGCGTTCGACCCGAAGGCCTTGATCTCTTCAATGTCGCCTACGAGGTGCCGGAGCACATCGAGATCGTGGGTCAGATTGATGTAAATGGGGCCTGCGCCTTCGCGTGTGCGCCAGGTTTGGGTGAAGTAATGCGCAGGCTTGATGAGCCAAAACTTGGCGTCGATCACGGTCAATTGCCCCAAGGTGCCTGCGGAGACGACTTCCTTTGCGCGAGCCACTGCCGGGTGGTGACGGCGGTGATAGCCCACAAGAACGGGCGTGCCGGTCCGGCGCTCGGCCTCGACGATGAGCTTGGCGTCCGCCGTTGTGGCGGCAATCGGCTTTTCGACAAGGCAGGGGATCCCACGCTCCAGCAGCGGGATACTCACCTGAGCGTGGGTTTGGTTCGGCGTGGCAATGATGGCGCCCTCAATGTCGTCGGGTACCTCATCAAGCTGAACTGTGCCGAGCTCAGCGGCCAGTTCGGGGCGCGGGACGGGATCAACGATACAGCCCAAGCAGCCCTTTTTGATCGCCAGCCGCGCGTGCCGTTCGCCGACGAGCCCGGCGCCGATAATTGCTATTTTCACCCGAAGATTTCCTTGAAAGTGCCGATGCAGTCGCGGAAGCCCGCTTCGAAGTCACCATTGCCCGGGTGATAGACACTCTCAAGACTAATAACGCCGTCATAGCCGTCAGCGCGCAGAGCCTCGGCCATGGGTCCAAAGGACGGCCCAAGCTGCCCTTCGCCCATCTTCTTGACCGTGAGGGTGGCGCGGGGGGTGTCAACAAGGACGTCTTTGATGTGGACGTGGCCTAAGTATCCGCCGCGCACCTCATCGTAGCCATCGGGCATTGCCGCCTCGTGGCACCAGCAATTGTTGGCCGGGTCCCATAGGACTTTTAGGGCGTCTTCCGCGTCGAGATCATCGATCAGCTTTCTGGCGCTCCAATTCGAATTGACCATCGTGCCGTTGCCGGTCTCGACGGCGAGGGTGAGGCCCTCGGCGCGGGCCAGTTCCACGGCGGGCGCGATGAGGGGGAGCGTTGCGTCCCATGCGCCATGCGCCACGTTCCATTTCTCTGCGCCGCCGTAACCAAAGAGGATCTGTTCCTTCTTGTTGGTCATGATGCGGACAAGAGGGGAGCCTACGGTATGAGCCATCTCCATGACGCGTTTGAGGGCGTCCATGTGTTTGGTATGGGCCTCGTCGCCTGCTTTGTTCTGGGTCGTGAGCCCCGCGAAGACGTGCCGTGAGAGGCACGAGACAGGTTTGCCGCGATCCCGTAGCAGCGTGTCGATTTCTTTTATCTCTTGAGGGGAATGGTCGCCCACTTCGTGTTCGCCGACGAATTGCAGTTCCGCATAGGTGACATCGAATTCGTCCATGACATCGACCGTATGGGCCAGATCGCGGGAGATGCCGTCGCAGATTACGCCTAGTTTCATGCTGTGTCTCCGGTGGTCGGACGCTGTTTGCTGCGCAAAGGCGCCCCGCCCACCGTCCCTTCGTTCTTATTATCTGGTGGGTTTTGCGCTGGTGCGGTGGAGCTCGGCGCCGACAATGTCCTCGAGCACCCGGGCGCACGTCCAGTTGTCGCCATCCGGGTACCGGCTGCGCCCCGCGTGGAAGACCTGCATTGCAGATGCTGCGGTTTGAAGTGGAACGCCGAGTTCCTCGCCCAGCCCCATGGAGATCGTCAGGTCCTTGTGCATCGTGTTGATGTGGGAACCTGTCCCTTTGAATTGCCGATCGATGATCTTCTCAAGCGCGTTGTTGACCACACCGCAGCCTGCTGAAGAGGTCGAGAAGACGTCGAGGATCACTTGCCCAGGCACGCCTGCTTTGGCCGCGAGTGCTGCGGCTTCGAACGTGGCCGAGAACTGCGCCCCGATCAGGCTTTGTAGGCACGCCTTCACGGTTTGGCCGTCACCGGGCTTGGTGCCCACGCGGTGGATATTGGCGGAGACGGCTTCCATCACCGGGGCGTAGGTATCGAGTACGCTGTCTGACGCGGCGGCCATCATCGTGAGCGTTCCGGCTTGGGCGCCGGGAAAGCCGCCTGAAACCGGTGTGTCGATGAGATCTAGGCCTGAGCCTTCTAGCATCTCCCCGATTTCGCGGGCTTCGCGCGGCTTGATGGTCGCGCTGAGTATGACGGCGCCTTGCGACATCGCCCCTTTCAGATCCGAGATCACGGCCTTGGCCTGATCGCCATTCATCACCATCACAAAGACGGCGTCGCAGGCGCCCATTTCGGTGGGCATCGCGGCGCGGCCTCCCATCTCTTCAAAGGCTTTCAGCCGACCCGGGTCGAGATCGTTCCCCAAACACTCAAAGCCGTTCTTCATCAAATTCTTCGCGAGACCGGAGCCCATGTCTCCCAGTCCAATAACGCCAGCGCGCATGCCATCCTCCGTTTTCAGGCACTATGTCACGCGGGATTTCAGGCGCCGTATTTTCGGCGTTGGGCGGGTCCGGTAGACACCCGCTGCCCCTCCCTCAGGGGAGTGACCCAAGTCAGCCACCAGTCTTTTGAAAAATCAATTTGTAAATTTACAGGGTGCTGTGCTGTCTTCACCCAACACCGGGAGGAGACCCAGCATGGACAAAATCGCGAGCATCGAGGTGCGGGTGTTTGATGTGCCCTTGGCGGAGGTCTTGGTAGATGCCAAGCACGGCACGCATACTCATTTTGAGCTGATCACGGCGACAGTGCGCACGCAGGATGGCGCCGAGGGCACGGGTTACACCTACACCGGCGGTCGGGGCGGGCGCGCGATTGCAGCGATGATCGAGCATGACCTGACGCCATTCTTGTTGGGGCGCGATGCTTCTGGGGTTGAAGCGCTCAACGATGCGATGCTCTGGCATATGCATTACGTGGCGCGGGGCGGCATTGCGGCCTTTGCAATCTCGGCCGTCGACATCGCGTTGTGGGACATTCGGTGCAAACGGGCAGGGCAGCCTTTGCACAAGCTGGCGGGTGGGGCCTCTGATCGCTGCAAAGCATATTGCGGGGGGATCGATCTGAACTTCTCTCTCGAGAAGCTCATCAAACAAACGGAAGGCTATCTCGATCGCGGCCACAACGGGATCAAGATCAAGATTGGCCAGCCTGAACTCGTCACCGATGTCGAGCGTGTCCGCGCGATCCGCGAATTCATCGGGCCTGACACCGCCTTTATGGTGGACGCGAATTACTCGATGGATGTGCCGCAGGCGATCGCCGCCGCGCGCGCGTTCGAGCCCCATGATATCCTTTGGTTCGAAGAGCCTATCATCCCCGACAACTACGAAGGCTACGCCGAGATTGCTGAGGCGACTGGCATGCCCCTGGCGATGGGGGAGAACCTGCACATCATCGAGGAGTTCCAGCATGCCTTCCGCTACTCGAAGCTCTCTTTCATTCAGCCTGATGCATCGAATTGCGGGGGTATCACCGGCTGGCTGGCGGTGGCCAAGCAGGCGCAGGCCCATGGCATTCCGGTGTGCTCCCACGGCATGCAGGAGCTGCACGTGTCACTTATGTCCTCGCAGCCGCATGCGGGCTGGCTCGAAGTGCATTCTTTCCCGATCGACCAATACACGACTCGGCCCTTGGCTGTTGAGGATGCGCTAGCAGTCGCCCCAGAGGAGCCAGGGAGCGGCGTAAATTTCGATTGGGAGCGCCTCGAGGCGGCTCACGAGCAGATGCATTCATGAGCAAAACTGGTCATTCAGTGCTTGATAGTTGAGCAGCCAACAAATTTTGCTTGCGCTAACAATTCACGTTGCCCTAGCGTGAAGCCATGCAGCCCGGGCGCAAGACCCGGCACATAATTCCGCATTAAGGGAGGAAAATATGAAACTGATCAAAGGCTTGGCCCTCGCGGCCTCGGCTGTTGCGCTGTCCGCTGCCGCGGTATCTGCTCAGACGACGAACCTTCGTATCCAGACACACTTCAGCCAAGAGACCTTGTCCGGTCAGTTGGCCGAGAAGTACATCAACGACATTCAGGAAATGTCGAACGGTGAAATTCAGGTGGAGATGTTCTACGCATCCTCCGTCGTGAAGTCCGCCGAGACATTCGACGCCGCCGCAACGGGCATCCTCGACTGCGACATGACGGGCGGCGCTTACCAGACCGGTAAGAACCCTGCGTTCCAGTTCACCGGCGACCTGATGGGTGGCTACTCCAACCCGTACCAGCAGATGGCATGGCTCCTGCACGGTAACGGCCGCGCGGCGATCGACACGCTCTACAAGGACCACAACATGTCCTTCGTGGGCTGGTGGATCCCTGGTCCCGAGAGCCTCTCGTCCACGCGTCCGATCCGCGGCGTGGAAGACTTCAAAGACTGGAAATTCCGTTCCCCTCCGGGCCTCGCCACCAAGGTTTTCGCAAACCTCGGCGCATCCCCGATCGTGATGGACTTCAACGAGATCTTCACCGCGCTTGAAACCGGCATCATCGACGGCGCAGACGCGGCGAATCTGACCAACAACATCGGTCTGGGTCTCTACGACATCGCAGAGCACACCAACTACCCGGGCTTCCACTCCATGCCGGCTGACCACCTGGCCTGCCGCACGGACGTTTGGGAAGGCATGCCTGCGCATCACCGCAAGATCATGGAAGTGGCCATGGACAGTCTCGCGCTGCACAACGCCACGATCAACGAGGTGAAGAACGCGCAGAACGCTGTGGCGCTCCGCGAGAAGGGCGTGAACCTCTATGAGTGGTCGCCTGAAGAGCTCGCCAAGTTCCGTACGGCTGTGAAAGCTGGCTGGGAAGAGTTCGCAACGACCCCTGAAGCAAAAGCGCTTCTGGACAGCCACGTGAGCTTCCTCACCGAAATCGGTGCAATGCAGTAAGCGATGCCTCGATAGGCTTTGGGAAAGGCGGGGCATACGCTCCGCCTTTTTCACCTCCGATGAAGATTACTGCCATCAAAAGCCACGTCCTGCGTTGCGACATGCCCGAAGAGCTCGGGTATTCTCAGCAACACTACACGCAGAGGACCGCCCATCTGGTCGAAGTGTCGACCGATGAGGGTGTGACCGGCTGGGGTGAGTGTTTTGGGCCCGGCAATATCGCCTTGGCCAACAAGGGCATCGTCGAGCAAGTGATCGCTCCGATGCTGCTGGGCACCGATGCGCTGGCGCGCGACGCGGCCTGGCACAAAGTTTACAACCTGACACGCGATCATGGGCAAAAGGGGATGTCCATGCAGGCGCTCTCCGGCGTCGACATCGCGCTTTGGGATATTGCGGGGAAGGTGGCAAGCCAACCCGTCTACAACCTCATTGGTGGCGCCCATAGCGCGGACGTGCCCTGCTATGGCTACGGCATGATGCTGCGCCGGGAGAGCGTGCAGGAACTCGCCGCGCGCTTCCGCGATGAGGCCGCCAACATCCGCGATATGGGCTTTGCGGCCACCAAGATGAAGATCGGCCTCGGGCCCAAGGAAGATGTCGTGCTGGCCACCGCCGTGCGCAAGGGCGTGGGCGACGATTTCCCGTTCATGGCCGATGCCAACCACGCCTACACGACGTCAGATGCATTCTACGTCGGGCGCGCGCTGGGAGAGCTCGGCGCCTATTGGTTTGAGGAGCCCATCGCCCCCGAAGACCACGCCGGCTACCGCGAGCTTCGCGCAGGGCTCGACGTCAACATCTCGGGTGGCGAAGCAGAGTTCGGCCGCTGGGGCTGGAAGACATTGCTTGAGAGCCGGGGCCTCGACATCGCGCAGCCCGAAGTGTGTGGGCTCGGCGGGATCAGCGAATACCTCCGCGTTCTGGCGCTTTGCCACGCGAATTTCACGCCCGTGGTGAACCACGTATGGGGCTCGGCCATCAGCGTAGCCACGAACCTTCAGCTTCTGGCGGCCATGCCGCCCATGCCCGGCGGGCTCCACCCGTGGGAAGCCATGCTTGAGTTCGACACGACCGAGAACCGGTTCCGTGACGAGCTCCTCGAGGAGCCACTCAATATTCAATCGCAGGTCAAAGCGACGGGGCGCGTGGCGATCCCAAGCGGGCCCGGGCTCGGCGTAACGCCCGACCGCGATTTCATCGAACACTACAAAGTCGCATAGACCGGGGGAGGGGCCATGCAGGAAAATGAATCAGGCAGTTTGATGGAATGGGTGTATCCCTTCCTCTTCATACTTTGCGCGGGGTGGACGATCTGGCACATCCCGAACTTCATTCTCGACCTCATCCCGCCCACGAATGAGAGCCTTCTGGGCCAGATCACGGCACTGGCGGCCGACAAGGACGTCACGCCGAACATGGGCGGGCTTTTTGGGGGAAAGGCGGACGCGATCGACTGGGCGGCGCTGATCGGGATGCCCATCATCTTCGTTCTCGGCGCGCTGAACTTGCGCATCGCACCCATGGAGTTTCAGGACTACCGTCCATGGGACCGCGTGGCGCTCTTCGTTGGTCGCGCGACGATGATCATGATTCTGTCGATGACCTCTGTCATGCTCTACGAGGTCTTTCTGCGTTACGCGCTCGAGCGGCCCACGCTTTGGGCAAACGAGCTAACGCTCTGGATCGCGGGCTTTGTCTTCCTCTGCTCGGGCTTCTACGCCATGCAGCAGCGCTCCCACATCCGTATCTTCATCCTCTACGACGTCGTTCCACGCTGGATGCAGCGGGTATTCGACACGATCTCAACCCTTCTGATCGTGGTATTTGCCTTCGGTCTGATCTTTGGCTCCTACAAGCAGGTCTTTCTGACCAAGTTCTACCGGTGGGAGATGTTTGGCACCGCCTTCGACCCGCCGATCCCGGCTACGATCCAGCCCATGGTTTTGATTGTCATCGCTCTCGTGGCTGCGCAGGCGGTGGCGAACCTCTTTGCAGACTGGAACCGAGAACCCGATAAACATACTGATGAGCCCGATGAAGACGAAATCGAGGCCCTCAAGAAAAGCGTGGGGTCGAACTGATGGAACTAGAACTCCTTAAATCCATGGAAGAAATCAGCACGATCTCAATCGTGGTCGTGGTAGGTTTGATCGCGCTTTTGGCGATTGGGATGCCACTTGGCCTAGCTTCAGCCGTCTTGGCTCTCGTTGTGCTTATCATGAAGTTTGAGCCTGCAATCTTCGCCCATCCAAACTGCTATCTATGGTCAGATTGCGATTGGACTGGCGTCAAAACCCTACTTACAGCGAGGCCGGGAACTGGACCGCTTTACATATTAACGCAGAAGATATTCGATCTGATGACCGAATACGTTCTGATCTCGGTCCCGCTTTTCATCTTTATGGCCGCCCTTTTGGAGCGTTCTGGCATTGCCAAGGAGATGTATAACGCGCTGAACTTCTGGCTGGCGCGGACGCGCGGTGGCATTGCCATCGTGACCTCCATCATGGCTGTGATCATGGCCGCGATGTCGGGCATCATCGGGGGCGAGGTTGTGCTTTTGGGTCTTATCGCGCTGCCGCAGATGCTGCGGCTTGGCTACAACCAGAACCTCGCTATCGGCACGATCTGTGCGTCGGGTTCTCTCGGCACCATGATCCCGCCATCGATCGTTCTAATTATCTACGGCCTGATTACGGAGACGTCGATCAAAGCGCTTTTCACCGGCGCCTTTGTGCCCGGCTTCATGCTGGCCTCGATGATCATCATCTACATCATCGTCCGCACGCAGCTGCGCCCCGAGGATGCACCACTGCCGGAACCGCATCCAGACGATCCGACAGCCGCGCAAAAGCGGGGCATGTTCGGCGGCTTCCTGTCACTTCTCGTGGCGGGGGGCGCAGGGCTTCTCTTCCTGCGCGCGGTCTACTTCACGGTCACCGGGCAAAACATCCTGGAGGAGGGGGAGGACCCCATCTTCCTCGGTCAGCCTGAGGATCTGCTACCCATCGCCATCGCAGGCATCATCGGTCTTGTACTGGCCTTCATGGTCTTTGGCCGCGAGCGCACGATGAAAGGTTGGGAGCACGGCAAAGGCCTCGTCCCGCCCATCGTGGTGATCGGTGTGGTTCTGGGCTCCATCTACGGCGGTATTACGGGGATCACCGAAGCCGCGGGCATGGGTGCCTTTGCGGTCTTCATCATCGCGCTCATGCGTGGGGAAGCCTCGGTCGGGCTGCTTTGGGACTCGCTCATGCGCACATTGCGCTCCACGGGCACGATCATCTGGGTGACGATCGGTGCGGCCGCACTCGCCGGCGCCTACACGCTTGCGGGCGGGCCGAGCTACATCGCGAACCTCATCGTGGGGTCCGAGATGCCCACGATGTCGGTTATCCTCGTGATGATGCTGATCCTGCTCTTCATGGGCGCGTTCATGGACTGGGTGGGGATCGTCCTCCTCATCATTCCGGTGTTCCTGCCCATCGTTCGCCGTCTACCCATCGAAGAGATCGGCTTCATCGGCCAGCTCGAATCGCAGCACGTGGCGATCTGGTTCGGTGTGGTTTTCTGTATGAACATGCAGGTCTCGTTCCTCAGCCCGCCGTTCGGGCCCGCGGCCTTCTATCTGAAGTCTGTGGCCCCGCCGCACATCTCGCTCACGGACATTTTCAAAGGCTTCCTGCCGTTTATCGGTGTGCAGCTTCTGGCGCTGTCGGTACTTCTCATTTGGCCAAATATCGTGACACTACTCTTGTAGGGCCCGGCCCGCCGGGCCTTCCCACCTGAAATGCATCCGCGCATCGAACGGAAGGACAATCGCCATGCTCTCAGCTGCCGAGATCGAGCGTTTCAACACGGAAGGCTACCTCGTCCTTGAGGACGTCATCGACACGAAGACGCTCGAGGCCATCCGCGCTGAGTATGCCGCCAAGATGGATGAGCTTTATGCTCAGTGGCACGAAGGGGGGAAGGTGCCTGCACCGACGCCGGGCATGGGGTTCTGGGACAAGCTCGACGTGGCCTATCGCGGGGGCTTTGACTGGTATCAGCCTCTCGATATCTCGCTGCCCCATGCTGGCATCAGTGAGGAGACGCCATTCCACTTCGGGCCGGCTGTCTTTTCCATGGCCACGCACCCGCGCATCCTCGATATCGCGGAAAGCCTTCTGGGCCCGGAGCTGACCTCAAACCCCATCCAGCACGTGCGCATCAAGCCGCCGGAGCGGAATGTGGATGCAAACGAAGACCGCGCGCACATCATCTCCACGGATTGGCATCAAGATAAGGGTGTGACGCTGGAGACGGCAGACAACACGCAGATGGTGACGGTCTGGCTCGCGATCACGGACGCGACCGTTGAGAACGGCTGTCTACAAGTGATGCCGGGTATTCAGGAGGAACTGATCCCGCATTGCTCGCTTGGGCAGACGGGCATTCGCGACCATCATCTCCCCAAGCGGCAGGCGACGCCGTGCCCCGTGAAGGCAGGCGGCGCGGTGATCTTTCATCCGATGACGCCGCACGCGTCATTGTCGAATAAATCGGACGGCTACCGCTGGTCCTTTGATCTTCGCTACAACGTCACCGGCCAAAGCACGGGCCGCGATCAGTTCCCGAGCTTTGTGGCCCGCTCGCGCGCGGCACCTGAGACCGAGCTCAAAGACTGGCGCGTGTGGCAGAGCATGTGGGAAGAGACACGCACGACGCTCGCCAACTCTGCCCATATTCCCCAGCACCGCTGGCCAACTTCGGGACCCTACTGCGCCTGATGGAAACACTCCTACTGAACCCCGCAGACAACGTCCGCGTCGCCCGCGCGCGGCTGGAAGCCGGCACTGAGGCTGACGGCGTCGTGCTGCGCGATGCGATCCCGCCCGGGCATAAGTTCGCCCGCGAGGCGGTGAGCCAAGGCGCACCGCTGCGGAAATTCGCTCAGGTCATCGGCTATGCATCCGCCGACATCGCTCCCGGGGACCACGTCCACACGCACAACGTCGATTTCCGCAACGTGGAAGGCGAGTATGAATTCGGCACGAACCTGCGCTCCGCGCCCGAGACCGCGCCCGATACCTTCATGGGCTACAAGCGCGAGAACGGGCAGGTGGGCACGCGCAATTACATCGCCATCGTCACCTCGGTGAACTGCTCGGCCACCGCCGCGCGGATGATCGCGGATCACTTTACTCCTGAGGTTATGGCCAATTACCCCAACGTCGACGGCGTCGTCGCTTTCGTGCACGGGACCGGCTGCGGCATGGGCGGCGACGGGGAGGGGTTCGAGGCCCTCCAGCGCGTCATGTGGGGCTATGCGCGCCACCCGAACCATGCGGCTGTGCTGCTCCTTGGTCTCGGGTGCGAGATGAACCAGGTGGATTGGCTGCTCGAAGCCTACGGCCTGAAGCGCGGGCCTACCTTTGAAGCGCTCAACATTCAGAACATGGCGGGCCTTAGGAAGACGGTGGAGGTCGGTATTCGCCGGATCGAGACCATGCTGCCCGTCGCCAATGAGGCCAAGCGGGAGCCTTGCCCGGTGTCCGCCCTCAAGGTCGCGCTGCAATGCGGGGGCTCAGACGGGTGGTCTGGCATCACGGCGAACCCGGCGCTCGGGCATGCCTGCGACTTGCTCGCCGGGCAGGGGGCTACGGGCGTGCTGGCCGAAACGCCGGAGATCTACGGCGCAGAACACCTTCTCGCTGCACGGGCGGCTGACCAGAAGACAGGTGAGAAGCTCATCGATCTGATCCGCTGGTGGGAGGATTACACCGCCCGCAACAAGGGCTCGATGGATAATAACCCGTCTCCCGGTAACAAAGCAGGCGGGCTGACGACGATCCTTGAGAAATCGCTGGGCGCAGCTGCCAAGGGTGGGACGTCGCCGCTCACGGCCGTCTACCGCTATGCCGAACAGGTCACCGCGCCCGGTTTCACCTTCATGGATACGCCTGGCTACGATCCGGCCTCAGTCACGGGCCAGATCGCAGGCGGCTGCCAGATCGTGTGCTTCACCACCGGGCGCGGATCAGCCTTCGGCTCCAAACCCGCGCCCACCATCAAGATCGCCACCAATAGCGAGATGGCGCGCCGGATGTCTGAGGATATGGACGTCGATGCAGGCCGCGTTCTCACTGAGGGTATCAGCATCGAGGCCATGGGCCGTGAAATGTATGAGATGATTTTGCGCGTCGCCTCTGGCGAGCCCTCGAAATCCGAGGCACAGGGGCTGGGCGACTACGAGTTCGTTCCTTGGCAGATTGGCGCCACGATGTAGCTCGGCTCGCCTGCCTCGAATCTGCAGGCAAATGCGCTAGAAATTTCTCGTTCGGCGTCCATGATGGCGCAAGCGACCCATTACCCGCGGACTTCATGGCCGCAGCATATTCTCAGACGGCCCAGAAGGAGTTCCCATGTCCAAACCTCATATCGGCTTCATCGGCCTTGGTCTTATGGGAGGCGCCATGGTGTCGCGGTTTCAGGATGAAGGGTATTCCCTCACGGTTCTCGGCAACCGCGACCGGACCGAGCTCGACAAGGCCATCGCGCGCGGCGCCACTGAAGCGCAGAGCCCGAAGGAGCTCGCCGAGGCCTCCGACATCATCATGATTTGCATGGGCACGTCGGACCATGTTGAAAGCCGCATGCGCGGTGATGACGGCGTGATTGCGGGCCTTTCAGATGGGAAGATCGTCATCGATTTCGGCACGTCGCTGCCAGCGTCCACGATCACACTGGGCGATGAGGTGGCGGCGACGGGCGCCACCTACCTCGATGCGCCGATCGGGCGGACACCCTCCCATGCGCGCGAAGGCAAGCTGAACCTCATGTGCGCAGGCGACGAAGCCGCCTTTGCGAAAGCCAAGCCTGTGCTCGAAGCTGTGGGCGAGAACGTGTTCCACCTCGGCAAGCTGGGCAACGGGCATGTCATCAAGCTCATCAACAACTTCGTGGCACAGTCTATGGCCAACCTCTTTGCGGAGGCCTTCGTGACCGCTGACAAGGCCGGTGTGGAGCGGAGCCAAGTCTATGACGTCATCGCAGCAGGCCCCGTGGGCAACGGCTTTTTTGATTTCATGAAGGCCTATGCGGTGGACGGCGATCCCACCAAGCTCGCCTTTTCGATCAAGAATGCCGCCAAGGATGTGGGCTACTACAACCGCATGACGCAAGACGCCGGTGCGCCGTCGATCATGGCGCCCGCAGGGCTCGCCATGCTTGAAGAGGCGCGCGATAGCGGCCTTGCCGAGGCGATGGTGCCGCAGATCATCGATCATTACGCCAAGAAGATGGGGCATGGCTGATACTGCCGCGCCCACTGCGCGGCTGGGACACGCCATCGCGTTGATATTGTTGGCGAACTTGCTGTTCGCCTTCGTAGATACGTCGACAAAGTGGTTAAGCGGTGCGGGCCTCGCTGTTCTCCAGCTCGCCTTCATGCGTTATGCGGTGCACCTTGCCATCACAGGCGTGGATATCGGGCGGGTTCCCTGCGCCTCGCTTCCGTGGCGCACCCATGCGCTGGTGGGGTTCCGTGCCTTCTGCCTGATCTCGGCCACGGTGGTGAACTTCCACGCGCTGGGGCAGTTGCCGCTCTCGGTCACGGCGGCGATCCTTTACCTTGCGCCTGTCATCACGTGCCTTCTGGGCTGGCTCATTCTGGGAGAGCGCATCGGCATCGGTCACCTAGGCGCGATCATCTTTGGCTTCGCAGGCGTCCTTATCATCGTGCGGCCCTTCGATGATGACGTGAACCTCTACGCGCTGTTGATGCTCTATCCGGCGACGGCCATGTCTCTCTACGCTGTGCTCACGCGCATGCTCACGGGGCAGGTGCGGCCCGGTCTCATGCAGTTTTACACCGGCGTTCTCGGCACCGCGGTCCTTGCGCCCGCTGGCTACATCTTCTGGGAGAACCCCGAGACCACGTTGGGTTGGATTCTTCTCTTCGCGATTGGCGCCTTTGCTTGGGCAGGGCACGAGGCCCTGACGCGGGCCCACGCCTATGCGGGTGCTTCAACGCTCATGCCCTTCGGCTATTCTTTCGTGATCTATCTGAGCCTCGCGGGCTGGATCGTGTTTGGCAATGTGCCCGATCTGGCCACGATCATTGGGGCCTTCGTGATCTGCGCGGCGGGGCTGATCATCTGGCGGCTGCGCGGCTAGTCCATCGCGGCGAAGGGGTCGCGTTTGTGTGTGGACCGGTAGCGTTTGGCGGTGGCCCCGAACTGGCGCGCGAAAAGGCGGTAAAAGTAGCTCGTGTTTTCGAAACCGCAGATACTGGCCACTTTCTCGATGTTGGTGTCTTCTGTTCTCAAGAGCCGGGCAGCGTGGTCCATGCGGGTATTCCGTTGGGGTAATGCCTAGCATCTTCTTGCAGGTCCGGCAGACGTGCTCGTGCGAACGTCCGGCCGCCTCGATGAAGCCCGGGGCGCCTTGCGCGAAGACCTCGACGTGCTGTACTGCGGAACAGGCCGCAGAGAACCATCCGGGCCCCGAGATCACGATCTGACGCTCGGGCGAGGCCACGCGGTTTGCAAGCACTAGTAGGAATTCCTCGATCCGGGCAAGCGCGCGGTCTGCGGTTTGGAACTGCGTGGCCACAGCGAGTGCACGCTCAAACTGCCGAGGCTCCAAGGTATGGAGCTCGGGCAGGGGGCCTGGCGCATCGAACAGGCGGCCTGCGAGGGTGTCGTGATAGCGCGACACGAGGTGGGCGACCGTCTCCTTCCGGAACATGACGTTGATGATCTCGCAGCCCTCTCGAGCGGCCTTGAACGCGTGGGCGTCGGAGGGGCGCACAAAGACCAACTGACCTTGGTGAAGGTTCTGCATCACCCCGTTGATCCAATGCGCGGTGCGCCCCCGGATAACGATGAAAACCTCGAAGTAATCATGGTCATGGGCCAGCGCCGGGAAGCGTTTGGAGAGAGCCTTTCTGGTGTAGTGAAAGGTCTCATCCTCTTTGAGGTAGGAGGCGAGTTTATATCTCTCGGTTAACCTGGCGCAAGATTAGCAAACTCTTGCGTCACTGCCGCAGAGAAATATCAAAATAGTACAATAATACGTCAAATGGCAGCGCTGCTATGCGCCAAAAACAGGCAGTATCGTAACGAAAAAGCATTGAACGAGTCATGTCTGATACTCTCCAGTTACCCCTCAGTCTTTCCTTTGCGCCCGTCGTGAACCAAGCGCCAAAGCGTCTCTCTCCCTCCCAGGTCAAGGGGTATAATTCCTTGGGTTTTGTGCAGCCTTTTGATGTCTTCTCAGTAGATGAAATTGCTGAATTTCGCGCCTATGCCGATGGGCTGATGCGCGACATGGGCGAAGGCGGGGCCTACGGGATCAACTGTTATCAAGCGCGGCTGTCGGGGCTCTACGACATCGCGACGGATCCGTGCATTCTCGATATGGTGGAGGAATTTCTGGGCCCTAACTTTTTGTGCTGGGCCTCGGCAATCCTATCCAAAAGGCCCAATGATCCCAAGGCTGAACCTTGGCACCAAGATGCCTCTTTCTGGAAGCTGTCGCCCGCGCGCACGTTCACGTTATGGCTTGCGATGGACGATGCGGACGCCGAAAATTCGGCCATGCGTTTCATTCCAAGTACCCATGAGAAAGGCGCCTTTGATGTCCGCGCGATCGAAGGGGGCAAGGCCGTCTTCCACCAGGAAACCGCTGGCGTAGACGTGCTCGGTGATCCTTTCACGAACACCCTCAAGGCCGAGCAGGTGTCGCTGCACGATGACATGCTCGTCCATGGGTCTTTGCCTAATGCGAGTGCGCGGCGCCGTTGCGGTCTGACCCTGCGCTACTGCCCGCCAGAGGTTCAGATCACCGACGACAGCTGGGCCCAAGGCTTTGAGGCTATTCTGTGTCGTGGCGACGCGAAGGAGTGGCGAACCTTCCCGCAGCCTGAGAACAACGACATCACGGCGATGACGTCTCCTCACGTGGTGGGGAACAACTGAATGGACGTCACCTGGTATGGCCATGCCGCCTTTGGGTTGGTGCCTGAAACCGGTCCGCGGATCGTGACGGACCCCTATACGCCAGAAGACATTGGCTGCCCGCCGATCACGGAGCCTGCTGACCTCGTCATCATGTCTTCCGAGGACGACAGCGCCCATTGCCGTGGTGATCTGATCCACGGCGCGCCCGAGATCGTCAACGCACTCACCGTGGCGCAGATCGGGGGGAGGGCCACGGCCAAGGGCGTGGAGATCACGGCAATCGAAGCCGCGGAGTGGGATCACCACCCCGAGCATGAAGTGCCCGGCCAGAACGGCATGTACCGGTTCGAGCTCGACGGCCTCAAATGCGCGCATATGGGCGATGTCGGCAATCCGCTGACGTTCAAGCAGCAAGAGTTTTTCGAGGACACGGATGTCCTCTTCGCGCTGGCAGGGGGCTATCTGACGACCCTTTTGCTCGACCTGATGGAAATGATCCATCGCGTGCAACCCAAGCTGGTGATCCCGATGCACTTTCGCACGCTCACCTACAAACCGCGCAATACAATGTGGATCGAGAGCTTTCTCGCCCACTTCAACGATGACGATGTTGAGTTTGCTTGCTCACCTAGGGTCACGCTGAACCGATCTGATCTGCCTGAAAAGACGCAAGTCCTTGTGATGGACTACCTGCGTTAGTTTCGGGCTCTAAGGGGCTGAAGCCCCAAACTTTGGGAGGAAATAAATGAAGAAGCTCTTTTTGACCGCGTCGGCCTTTGCTCTTGGGGCCTCTGTCGCCTAGGCGCAGAGCGTGTCGCGCGAGAACACAGTTATTTTCGACTTGGACCGGACGATCACGGACCCGGAGAACTTCAACTGGTTCACGCCGGGCACCAAGCGGATGCACGGCGCGCATCAGGCGATGTGGGAGCCGCCTTTCATTCTGAACTCCGGCACGGGCGACCTTGATCCGTGGTTGGCAACCGGCGCCGCAGCCAATGACGACAGCACCGAGTTCACCGTCTCCCTGCGCGACGGGGTGGAGTGGTCGGACGGCGAGGCGTTCAACGCCGATGACGTGGTCTTCACCGTCAACATGGCGCTGACGCACGAGGAAACCTCCTCCCGCGAGGCGTCCACGATCCGCGCGCAGGTCGCTTCGGTCGAGAAGGTGGACGACCTCACGATCAAGTTCACGCTCAACGCCGCAAACCCGCGTTTCCTCGTCGAAAACTTTGGCGTGCGCATCTTCTGCTCCTTCCTCATCATGCCGGAGCATGTGTGGAACGGCCAGGACGCGGCGACCTTCGCGTTTAACCCGCCCATCGGCACCGGCCCCTAAACCTTCACCTCCGCTGCCTCGAACCGCGCGATCTGGGATCGCAATGACGATTGGTGGGGCGCGAAGTCCGGCTTCATGGATCTGCCAGAGCCCGAGCGCGTGATCTTTCTTGAATTCGGTGGTGAAGAGAGTCGCGCGCAGCTGATGGTCACCAACCAGCTCGACGCCGCTCAGAACGTCTCCATCGGCACGCACGAAGCGATCAAGGCGCAAAACCCGGCCGTTCGTGCGTGGTTCCCGGATTATCCGTTCGCGGCAGCCGACCCTTGTGCGCGCCAGCTCGAGATCAACACGACCATCGCGCCCTGGGACAACGCCAACATGCGCAAGGCTGCCTCGATGATCATCGACTGCAGCCAGATCTTGAATGTGGCGCTTGAGGGCGCGACGACCGCGTCAAAGACGATGTTCGCGCAGTACGGCTCTATGGCACCCGTCATGGATGCATTGGTCGAGGCGGGCTACGGCCTCAGCGACAAACCCGACGTGGCAGGCGCTCAGGCGATGATGGAAGCCGAGGGTTGGTCCCAGAACGGGGACTACTACGAGAAGGATGGTGAGACGCTCTCCGTGGCGATCCACGTTAACTCCGCCTCAACGGAATACACCCGCACCATTGATCTCATCGTGGAGCAGTTCCAGCGTGCTGGCATCGATGCTCGCGCGGTGCCGGTTGAGAACGGCGTCTTCTGGGGCGAGGTTCTGCCATTCGGTGCCTATGAGATGTCCTACAGGTGGCTCTCCTGCGGGTCCGTGAACGAACCTTGGGCCTCCATGGGGCTCTATACCTCCAAGGACGTGGTCCCGGTGGGTGAGCGTTCGCCAGGCTTCAATAATACCTCCCGTTGGGACGGTCCGGGGGCAGATGCCTATTCCGCAATCGTGAATGACATCGGCTCCCGCGCGCTTGGCGACCCGGAGATCCCGGCCCTCGTCGCAGAGGTCTATCAGTACCTCGATGCCAAGGTGCCGTTCGTGCCCATCGTTCAGTCCGCAAAGCTTCCGCCGATGAACGAAACCTACTGGACCGGTTGGTCCACCTCGGAGAACTACTACAACCATCCGTTCTTCTGGTGGAACCACACGCACCAGATCATCCACAACCTTGAGAGCACCCAGTAAGTGCCTCTGGGACGCGCGTAATTTCGCGCCTGTCCTTTTCCCCCTCCCACTGGGTTTCAGACCATGTCCCTCGAGACAATTACCCCCGTTGCCAATGCTTCCGACATCCGCGCCGCTTTTGAGCGCGATGGCTATTACCACGCCAAGGGCGTCTTCGATGCCGCCGCCCTTCAGCAGATAGAGGGCAGCTATGACGCCATCGTGCGCCAGCTTTTGTCCTCTGAGGACCGGATTGATGCGACATGGGACGGCAGCGAAACCGCCAAGCTCGCCCGCGCCGACGATGTGATCCTGCATACGCATAATGTGCAGCGCTATTCGCGCACCTGGCTCGATGCCTTCCTGGCGCCGAGCTTTCTGGGCGTCGTGGGGGCGATCCTCGGGCCCGACATCATTCTTCACCACTCAGAGCTCTTCCAGAAGCCGTCCGAAAATGGCCCTCCGTTCCCGATGCATCAGGACTGGCCCTATTTCCCAACGGCGAACGATTCTATGATCGCGGGCATCATTCATGTCTCTGACGCCACCGACGAGATGGGCTGCCTGCGTGTCTATTCGGGCTCGCACCGCTGGGGCCGCATCGAAGGCGCCAATGGGCCTGCGCAGAACGATGTACTCGACGCGCATCCGATTGAAGACGCCAACGTGATCGAGGCCGAGGCCGGGGACGTCATCTTCATTCACTACTTCACGCTTCACGGCTCTATGCCCAACCGGTCAGACAAGACGCGGAAATCGATTCTGTGCCAGCTTTATGCCGGCGATGATCATATCGAAGCGGGCAATGAGCATCCGGACGAACAGCTCGTACTGAGAGGCTGGAACCATCACATCAGTCGGGAAGCGGCTGGGAAGGCCAAAAGCTAAACTTTCGTGTTCACGGCGGGATACATCGCCGGGGCGCGCCAACAGGGGAGGACACGATGCGACGTATCCCAAGGGAATACCTCATCAAACGCGCAGTGACGCTGGTGCTGACCGTTTTGATCGCGGCGACGATCATCTGGATCATCCCGCGCCTGTCGCCGGTCGATCCGGCCGAGATCGCGCTTGGCCGCATGGCCGCCGGTGCCGGATCGGTTGCCAATTCCGAAGAGATCCTCGCCCAGCTGCGCGCGCAGATGGGCATCGATCAGCCGCTGATCGTCCAGTATTTCAAAGACATCACAGGCGCGCTTGTCTTTGACTTTGGCCTTTCCACCGCGGCCTTCCCGACGCCTGTTAGCACGCTTATTCTCAACGCGCTGCCGTGGACGCTCGGGCTGATGATCCTGTCGCTCATCATCACCTTCTTCATTGGTAACCTCCTTGGCGCGCTGATGGTGTGGGAGAAGTCGCCCAATCTCGTGAAGGTGGCGATCCCGGCGGCGATGGTCTTCACTTCGATCCCGCCGATCCTGTCGGGTCTGCTTCTGATGTGGATTTTCAGCGCGCAGCTCAGGTGGTTTCCGCTGACTGGCGCCTATTCGATCTTTTTGGAGCCCGCGTGGACGTGGGAATTCGTGCAGTCCGTGATCTACCACGGCTTCCTGCCTGGGCTTTCTATCGTAATCGCGACCTTTGGCTTCTGGGCGCTCGGCATGCGGGGTCTGATGATCACGGTGCAGGGGAAGGACTACGTGACGCTGGCCAAAGCCAACGGCCTGCGCCCGCGCTAAATCCTTTACCGCTACATGATCCGGAACGCGCTCTTGCCGCAGATCACGGCCTTCGCCCTAAAGATCGGTTTGCTGATCGCAGGGCAGGTCCTTGTGGAGCGCATCTTTGCCTACAACGGCATGGGCAAACTCCTCTATGACGCGATCCTCAATCAGGACTTCCCGGTCATTCAGGGCGTCAGCTACGTCATCATCCTGATGACCGCGCTCAGCGTGTTTCTTGTCGATCTGCTCCACCCGTTCATCGATCCTCGCATTCGCCACGAGGCCGCGTGATGACTGAGACTTCTGCAAACGATACCCCAAGATGACGCGGGCCGAGCGCAAGCAAGCCCGCCGTCTGCGCCGCTTCGACAACCCATGGCTCAACCCCAAGCTGCTCTGGGGCGCGGGGCTCCTTTTGAGCATCGTTTTCCTCGGCATCGTGGGGCGCCTGCTGTGGGATCCGGAGCTCGTCTTTACAGGCTCCATGCCGCTCAAACTGCCGCCGGTCGGATTTGAGAACTTGCGCGGGCAGGGTGGGAAGTGGACATCGCCCCTCGGCACAGATGGGGGCGGGCGCGATCTGCTTGCGCTCCTCATCATCGGCGCGCCGAACACGCTCTTTGTGGGGCTGCTGGCGTCGCTCATTGGCATGTCCATGGGGATCACGCTGGGCTTCTCAGCGGTCTTCATTGGCGGGCGCACGGACAATGTGATCCGAGTGCTGGCGGATGTCATGATCACCATCCCGCCGCTGCTGATCCTCGTCGTGTTCCAGAGCTCCTTCGGGGACGTGTCCCTCACCATGATGGCGCTCCTGATCGCTGGTTTCCTTTGGCAATCGCCCACGCGCCTTATCCGGGCGCAGGTGCTGTCGATGAAGCGGTCGGGCTACGTGCAGATGGCGCAGCTTTCAGGTGCGTCGACCACCCACATCATGTTCAAAGAGATGCTGCCGAACCTCGAGCCTTATCTCTTCGGTTCCTTCATCGCCAACGTGACGACCGCGATCGTGACGGCGGTGGGCTCGGGGTGCTGGGACTTGGTCCGCAGCGTATCCCGACGCTCGGCCGCACGATCTATGAGGCCATCAACGCAGGGGCGTTGATCCAGAACCTCTGGTAGTGGTGGGGCCTGCCGACGCTGCTGCTGGCCACGATGTTCATCGGTCTTCTCCTCATCAACCTGGGCCTCGATGAAGTGTCGAACCCGCGTCTGAGGAAGCTGTCATGATGTCTCAACTTAGAGCAGGGGCGCGCGTGCCCCTGCGGGGCCTCTCTGCTGAACAGGGAGGTGTAATGATCTCCGCACGTACCCGGCGCGACCGCGCCATGCCCGACCTCCCCCTAGGTTGGCATACGCGGGGCTGACTGTCCAAGCTGAACTCACTTCCAAAGCGCGGGCAACACCGCGCTCAAATCCTACACGCTTCCGAGGTCAGGCCTGTCGCGTCCGCGCGTCCTTGGAGAGATCAAGATGACCACGAAACCCGCCCTCACACTCAAAGACCTCTCTATCGAGTTTCCCACGCCGCGCGGGGTGGTGCAGGCCGTGAAGGGCCTGAACCTGACTATTCAAAAGGGTCGCCGCGCGCGGCTGTCGGCGGTGGCCTATATCCCTCAAGGGGCAATGAATTCTCTCAACCCGGTCATGCGGGTCGAGCCTTGGATGTGGGATGCCATCATCGCCCACGAAGGCTCCCAATCGCGGGCGGAGCTTCAGAAACGCTCTGACGAGGCGCTGGCCTCTGCGGGCCTGCCGGGGCACACCGGGCAGCTATTCCCGCACGAGCTCTCAGGCGGCATGAAGCAGCGCGTTTGCATCGCGATGGGCCTTATCCTGAACCACGACCTGATCATCGCGGATGAACCGACCTCCGCGCTCGACGTGGTCACCCAGCGCCAGGTCATGCAGACACTGAAGGACATTCAGGCGCAAATCGGCTCGGGCCTCATCCTCATCGGTCACGACATGGGGCTTATGGCTCAGTCGGTGGATGAGCTTGCCGTCATAAAAGACGGGGAGCTCGTGGAGCATGGCACCGTCCAGCAAATCATCGAGAACCCGCAGCATCCCTATACGCAGGACCTTATCTCCTCCGTGCCGCTTGTGGGGGGCGCGAGCTTCCTGAACCCCGAGAAGGGCGCGCCGTCGCCCGCGCGCCACACCAAGGAGCAGCTTCTGCGCTTTGCGAACGTGCGCAAGGACTACGGCCCCGTCACGGCGCTGCATCCGATGTCGTTTACCCTCGAAGGGGACACGCCGCAGATCATCTCGATCGTGGGCCAATCTGGCTCCGGCAAATCCACGATGGGCTCGATCATGTTGGGCAGTAACCAGCCTTCACAGGGCAGGGTCCTCTTTGAAGGGCAAGACATCCAGAAGATGCCCGCCGCGCAAAGCCTTGAGTTCCGCAAGAACGTGCAGGCCGTCTTCCAAGCCCCTATGTCTGCTTCAACCTGTTCTACGGCGTCGATCACGCGCTGAAGTTCCCGTTCAAGCAGTTCGGCCTCGCCAAATCCGAGGCGCACACTTAGCAAGCGATGGAGGAGGCCTGTTCTGCCGTGGGCCTCGATCCGGGCCTCGTGCTCAGCCGCGATCTCCACCAGCTTTCCGGCGGCCAGAGGCGGCGCTTGATCGTGGCCCGTGCGCTGATGCTGTCGCCCAAGCTCCTGATCGCGGACGAGCTTGTGTCGATTTTGGACGCATCCCTGCGCGCGACGATCCTGTCCAACATCTACGATAAGACAAATACGGGATCTCGATCCTCTACATCACCCACGGCCTACCACGTGTCCGACTACTTGATGGTGCTCCTCAAAGGCCATGTCTTCGAGGCAGGCCCCCGAAGGAAGTCATCGGCGCCCCGAAGCATCCCTATACCCAGCTCCTGATCGACTCGATCCCTTGGTCAGACTTCGACTGCTCCTGGGGCACGAAGGGATGGGATCCGGACGCCATGCGCGACGAGGCGGAGAAGGCCCCCGCCGTCCTGCGCGGCGGGATCGAAGGGTTTGAGCTCAGCAAATATGGATGATCTCCAAGACCTAGAGCGCGACCGCCGCCAACGGGCGCTGCATCGGCTAAGGCTGACCCGCGAAAAGCTAGGCGCACGCCTCGCGCTTATCGCGCCCATAGTGCATCGCCGGTCACAGCCGCTGCCGCCGTTTCGGCTAAAGGAACTTCCCACAGCAATGGTGGATGCGCCGTTTGATGAGGCGCCCTCTGGTTGGCTCGAGATCCCGCACCATAGCTACTGGGGCGGCGCGACCTCGACTTCCTCATGAAAACGACAGTGCACGTCCCCGAAGGGTGGGACGCGCGGCATCTGGCGCTTCCCTACCGCTCGACGCCTTGGGTGATATCTTCAATCACCCGGAGGCAATGGTCTATCTGGGCGAGCTGCCTTTGGGCAGCGCGGATCGCTACTACCATACCATCCCTTTGCCGGAGGGTGCCGCAGGCAGCCACGTGCTCACGCTGCACGGCTGGACAGGGCTCCCCGGTTGGCCACCTGATCCGAACAGTCGCGCGCAGCATTATATGGATGCGCCTGCGCTGGTGGAACGCTGCCCCGATACGCTCGATTTCATCCGGCTGGCGCAGACGGTTCATGACACAGCCACCCACACCGACAACCCTGACCTGATTGCAGTGCTCGACGCGGCCTTCGGGGTGCACGATACCTGTGATCCGCTTATGCCTCGGTCCCGGGCACTTTGGTGACGCTGCGCGGGGCACTGCTTGAGGCGGGCACGCCGCTTGAAGCTCAGCTGCTCGGGATAGGGCACGCGCATATGGACGTGGCCTATCTGTGGACGATCGTTCAGATCAGGCTGAAGAACCAACGCATCTATTCCAACGTGCTGCGCTTGATGGAGGTGGATGACGGCTTTTGTTTCTCGCACTCCAAGCCCGTGCTCTACGAGATGACCAAGCAGGACTTCCCCGGGATTTACGAGGGCATCAAAACTCGGGTGGCCGAGGGCCGGTGGGAGGTGATGGGGGGCATGTGGGTCGAACCTGACCTTAATATCCCGGGGCCTGAGGCGTTGGTGCGTCAGCTCACGCTGGGGCGCGCGTTCTTCCGCGAGGAGTTTGGCGACGTCGAGACGCCGATCCTGTGGCTGCCAGACACCTTCGGTTTCCCCGGCCAGATCCCGCAGCTCATGAAACTGGCGGGGCTTTAGTGGTTCGTGACTAACAAGCTCAACTGGAACCAGATCAACCGCGTCCCTTGGGCCTCGCACCATTGGGAAGGCATCGACGGCACGCGCGTGAAGGCCCACATCCTGACGACGCCGCGGGTCGTCGAGTATCTGCCGTTCCCCACCAATTACAAAAGCGATCTTTCGGCGGCTGAGGTGCGGGGCACGCTCTCAAACGCTCATGGCGCTGCCACTGATCACCTGCCTATCTGCTATGGCTACGGTGCCGGCGGCGGCGGGCCGACCGAAGAGCTGATTTCAAAAGCGCACGCTTCCAGCGCCATGCCCGGTATGCCACGCTTTGCCATCTCGACCGTCAAAGCGTGGATGGACGCCACCGATGTGCCCGAGGGGCAATTCCACGCGGGCGAACACTACATGGAAGTGCACCGGGGTGTTCACCTCCCAAGGGTGGATCAAACGGGCCAACAGGAAGGCCGAACGGGCCCTCCATGAAGCTGAGGCGCTTGCGGCCATGGTCCGCGAGGACATTGATTTAACGCGGGAGTGGAAGACGTTTTGTGTCCATCAACTCCATGACATTCTGACGGGGACGTCGATCATGGAAGTCTTCGACGAGGCCCGGCGCGATCTCGCCGCACTGCGGGAGGGGCTTGAGGCCAAGGTGCAGTCCCTCCTGCCTAAGGACGGGCCTTTTGTTGCGATCAATACGGCTCCCACGCGCGGGCCCCGCGTGGCGGAGGTGAAAGGCGCAGCTGAAACCCACGCCGCTCAAAAGACCTCGGACGGGGCGCTTTGCTACTTCGCTCATTTGCCAGGCTATTCGGCGCGCGCGATTGGCACGGTCCAAACCCCTAAGCATGGGGCGCGGGCCTCGGTCGGGGAGAAGACAGCCTGGCTCGACAACGGTCTGATCCGGGTAAAAATCCTGCCCAACGCTCATATCGCCGAGGTGACAGACGTCGCGACTGGCTGGCAGGCGCTGGCCGAGGGGGAGCATGGGAACTGCCTGATTGCCTTTGAAGACCGCCCCGTCTGCTGGGACGTGTGGGACTTCGACCCCTATTGCCAAGACAATCAGGAAGAGGTCACGAATGCTCGCCAGTTCGAGGTGGTCGAGAACGGGCCCGTGCGCGCCGCTGTTCACGTCATACATCTGTGGCGTGGCTGCGAGATCGTTCAGACGATCCGCCTGACGGCAGGCTCAAGACGCATCGATTTTGTGGCCGAGATCGATTGGCGCATGAGCCGCATCCTCCTCAAAGTTGCGTTCCCGGTCGCCGTGTCGACGGAAACCGCGCTCTAAGACATTCAATGGGCGCGATCCGTCGCTCCACCTCCAGGGCGTCTGATTTCGACGCCGAGCGCTTCGAGGTTCTTGCGCAGAAGTGGGCGCTTTTGGCAGATGGGGAGCGGGGCACAGTGCTGCTCAACGATTGCAAATACGGGCATGACATCCATGGCCACGTGATGCGGTTGTCTCTGATCAAATCGGCGACGTCGCCTGATCCCGTCGCGGATCAAGGGCGGCACGTGTTCACCTATGCCTTCTTGCCCATAGCAAAGCTCGATCGCACCGAACTCGACCATGCGGCCTATGATTTGAACGCCCCCCTCCGCGTGGCCCTAGGCCCAGAGGTTGCCCCTGTTATCGAGGCGCCCAGTGGCGTCGTGGTCGAGACTGTGCGCCCGGTAGACGGTGAGATTGAGTATCGCTTCTTTGAGGCACGGCGCGAGGCGCAGAAGGTGCAGCTGAGCTTTGCCACCAAGCTGAAGCGCCTGCGCGTGACAGATATCTTCGGCGTGACCCAGAAGGAGCTTCCCGCCGCTGAGACGGTGGAGCTGTCCTTGCGACCAACCGAGATCGTGACGTTAAGGGCGACCTTCTAGCAGATGCGCCTCAGGTAATGACATCCGGCGCGGATCGTCCGGTACGCTCCTCAATCCCAGCCACAGCCTGAGCGGCCGCAATGATGGGCGCCAAAGCATCCTGCGGATCATGGTGCAGTTGGGCCGGGTCGGTCTCCAGCATCTCAAGGTAGACGCGCAGTGTCGCCCCTTGGGTCCCGGTGCCGGACAAACGGAAAACCACGCGCCCGCCCCCCTCAAAGAAGATGCGAATGCCTTGGCTCTCGGAATGCGAGCCATCGACGGGATCATCATAGGCAAATTCATCAGCGTGGGAAACAGCCAGCCCCCCGAACGAAGCCCCCTCGAGGTCGTCCAATTGGTCCCGCAGCGCTTGCATCAGCCCGTTGGCTGCGTCGCTGTCGACGGCCTCATAATCGTGGCGAGAATAGTAGTTGCGCCCGTATTTGGCCCAGTGATCCGCGAGGAGCTCGGACACGCTCTTTCCTGTTTTTGCCAAGATGTTGAGCCACAGCAAAACGGCCCAAAGTCCGTCCTTTTCGCGCACGTGGTTCGACCCGGTGCCGGCGCTTTCCTCACCGCAGATCGTCGCGCGTCCGGCATCGAGCAGATTGCCGAAGAATTTCCAGCCGGTGGGTGTCTCGAAAATCTCGATGCCTTTGGCTTCGGCCACGCGGTCGGCGGCGCCGGATGTAGGCATGGAGCGCGCGATGCCTGCCAACCCGTCTGCATAGGCGGGTGCCAGATGCGCCAGGTCTGCGAGCACGGCGAGCGAGTCTGAGGGTGATACATAAGCGCCGAGACCCACGATCATGTTGCGGTCGCCATCGCCATCAGAGGCCGCGCCGAAATCGGGGGCATCCTCTCCATACATTACATCCATGAGCTCTTTGGCCCAGATCGGGTTTGGGTCAGGGTGCCCGCCGCCGAAGTCTTCGGACGGCACGCCGTGGGCGACGGTGCCCATGGGGGCCTCTAGGCGGTTCTCGAAGATTTCCTTGGCATAGGGGCCTGTGACGGCGTGCATCGCGTCAAAGCGCATTCGGAAGCCGCCGACGAAAAGCCCACCGATCGCGTTGAAGTCAAAGAGCTCTTCCATGAGGTCGGCGTAGTCGCTGACGGGGTCGATAATTTCGACAACCATGTCGCCCAGCGTCGTCGCGCCAAGGCGCGACAGAGCCACGTCCTTGGCCTCGATGATCTTGTAGGCGGTGATCTCAGTCGTTTTGGCAAAGATCTTGTCGGTTACGCCATCAGATGCAGGGCCTCCGTTGGGGCCGTTGTATTTTAGACCAAAGTCTTCGTCCGCGCCGCCGGGGTTGTGCGATGCGGACAAGATCAAACCACCATCTGTGCCGCGCTTGCGGATGAGGTGGCTAGCTGCGGGCGTCGATAAGATGCCGTTTTGGCCCACGATGCAGCGCGCGGCGCCGTTGGCTGCGGCCATGCGCAAGATGACCTGGATCGCGCGGTCGTTGAAATAGCGCCCATCGCCGCCCACGACCAAGGTGCTTCCGTCGACACCGTCGATGCCGTCAAAGATCGATTGGACGTAGTTCTCCAGAAAGTGCGGAGACATGAAGACTCGCGTCTTCTTTCGCAGGCCGCTGGTGCCTGGCTTCTGGCCGTCAATTGGGTTGGTTTGGATCGTGGACATGGGGAAGCTCTCTAGCTTGCTTTGTCTAATTCTCTGAGGGTAAAGGCGACGACGCTTTCAGTGGCGATGGATGTGGTGGCGCGCGGTCTGTCGTGCGCGGGGATACCGCCTGACGTGTCGAACGCGCGGGACCAGAAACTGCCGTCGGGCGCGTCTGGCAGGGTGGCACGAACCTCCCCACCGTTGTTGAAGATGATGTAGATGGCGCCCAGGCGCCTCTCATAGGCGGGCGTGCCGCGCGCCATACGCATCTCGGCGCCAAGGAACTTGAGCGTTGCCTTGCCCCAATCATCGGTCGTCATGGCTTGGCCGTCAGCGCGGCGCCAGAAGAGATCGGGAACTCCATCCACAAGCCTCGGCCGCGCATGGAGAAACCGTGTTTGGCGCAGGATCGGCGTCGCGTTGCGGAAGAGGATCACGTCCTTGCAGAACTGCAAGAAGTCGTCGTCCTTGTCTTCCCAGTTGATCCAGCCGGTCCCGTTGTCCTGGCTATAGGCGTTGTTATTACCACTTTGCGAATTGCCGAGCTCGTCGCCGGCCAAGATCATAGGCGTGCCCTGCGACAGCATCAGCGTGGCGAGCATATTGCGCCGCCGTTGCGCGCGTTTTGCGATGATCTTGGGGTCGTCGGTTGCGCCCTCGACCCCGCAATTGTCGGAGTAGTTCTCGCCGTGGCCGTCTTGGTTGTTCTCGCCGTTAGCCTCGTTGTGCTTGGTGTTGTAGCTGACGGTGTCCATCAGCGTGAAACCGTCATGGCTCGTCAAATAGTTGATGGACGAGGTTGCAGGCCGTCCATCGTGGTCAAAGCGAAAGCTTGATCCGGCGACGCGCGTGGCCAGCTTTTGGACCGTCCCGTCGTCGCCGCGCCAAAAGCGGCGGACCTGATCGCGATACTTGTCGTTCCATTCGGTAAAGGGGGCAGGGTAGGCGCCCAGCTGGTAGCCGCCCATGCCCACGTCCCAAGGCTCGGCAATGAGTTTTACGCGGTTGAGAACCGGGTCCTGCCGGATCGCACGCATGAACGGGCCATCGCGGTCAAAGACGCCACCCGTGCGCGCCAATGTGGAGGCGAGGTCAAAGCGGAAGCCATCAACATGCATGACCTCGACCCAATATCGCAGCGAGTCCATCACGAGGCGCAGCGTGAACGGGTGATCAAAGTTCAACGCGTTCCCGGTGCCGGTGTCGTTCACGTAGTAGCGGCCGTTCGACAGGCGGTAATAGCTTGCATTGTCGAAGCCACGGAAGGCCAACGTGGGGCCGTTCTGGTCACCCTCTGCGGTGTGGTTGTAGACCACGTCGAGGATCACCTCGATATCGGCGGCGTGAAAGCGCGCGACCATCTGCTGGAACTCGGCGATGTCGCCGTAGCTCATGTAGCGCGGGTCAGGCGCAAAGAAGCCGAGCGTCATGTAGCCCCAGTAGTTCCTGAGGCCCTGATCCACGAGAAAACGATCGTCGACGAAGGCCTGCACGGGCAAAAGCTCGACCGCTGTGACGCCAAGGTCTGTGATGTGATCGAGGATCTGCTCGGAGGCCATGCCAAGGAATTTGCCGCGGTGGGGCACGTCCGGGCGCCCCGCGGTGAGGCCTTTGACATGGGCCTCATAGAGGATCGTCTCGTTCCACGGGCGCGCAATGCGGCCGCCGGTTTTGCGGCCCCATGTAAAGGCCGGGTCCACCACCACACAGCGCGGCATGTAAGGTGCACTGTTGCGGGTATCAAAGCTGAGGTCGGCGTCAGCATGCCCGATTTCGTAGCCATAGAGGCTGTCGTGCCACTCCAGATGCCCGGTCAGCTTCTTGGCATAGGGATCAATCAGAAGCTTGTGCGGATTGAACCGGTGGCCTTCGTTCGGGGCGTAGGGCCCGTGCACGCGGTAGCCGTATTGCTGCCCCGGCTGCATCCCCGAGAAGTAGCCATGCCAGACATGCCCATCGCGCTCCGCCAGATCGACGAGAAGCGCCTCGCGTCCCTCATCATCGAAAAGGCAAAGCGTCACCCGCGTCGCGTGCTGCGAAAACACGGCAAAGTTCACGCCTTCTCCATCGAAGGTCGCGCCCAGCGGGTAGGGACGCCCAGCAGAGAGCTGCAGTGACTTCATGAGGCGTCCACGAGGCTCTGGTAAAGGGCGGCGTATTCTTTGGCGGAGCTGTCCCAGCCCACAGGATGCGCCATCGCGTTCCGCTGGATTTTGGCCCAGGCCTTCTGATCAGCGTAGAGCGTGGTGAGTTTGGTCAGCGCCCCGGTCAGGGCCGACGCCGTCACCGGCGCGAACTGAATGCCTGTGGCGAGCCCCTTGGGCATCGTCGCGGGCGTTGCGGGAATGACAGTATCAGCAAGGCCGCCCGTCAGCGCCACCACCGGCACCGTGCCATAGCGCAGGCCCATCATTTGCGTCAGGCCGCAGGGCTCGAACCGAGAGGGTACGAGGATCGCATCACCGCCGGCAACCATCCGGTGCGACAGCGCCTCGTCATAGCCGATCTTCACGGCAACGTTGGGCTCATCGGCTGCGGTTGCCAGAAATGCCTGCTCAAGCTCGGCACTGCCGGAGCCCAGCAGGGCCAGTTGCCCGCCAGCACCGATCAAAGCGGGCAGGGCTTCGAGCAGAAGGTCGAGGCCTTTCTGTTCTGTCATGCGGGTGATGACGACGCAAAGCGGGCCGTCTGTTTCGGGCAGATCGAACTCCTGCCGCAACCCTTCTTTGTTCTTCGCCTTGCCGCGAGGTGATTTGTAGTTCTGCACCATGGGATCGTCCTCTGGCGACCATACGGTCGTATCAATCCCGTTGAGGATGCCCTGCAGATCATTCCTGCGTCGGCGCAAAACGCCGTCCATGCCCATACCGAACTCGGGTCGCATCAGCTCTTCCGCGTAAGTCGGCGAGACCGTCGTCAGGCGGTCAGCGTAGTTGAGGCCTGCCTTGAGCGCGGATACCTGGCCCCAGTACTCCACGCCATCCGCATGGAAATCCTCTGCCGCGATGTCGAGCGCGACGGCACGGATCGCAGGCGCGATGCCCTGGAATGCGATGTTGTGGATGGTCAGCACAGTCTTGGCCTGCGCTCCGGACCTGGCGATGTAGTAAGGGGCCATACCGCCTTGCCAATCGTGCGCGTGCACCACGTCAGGCGTCCAGCCGTCCAACGCGCCGCCGGCGATATCGCAGGCCACTTGGCACAGCGCCGCAAAGCGTTCGGCGTTATCAGCCCAGTCGCGGTTGTGCGAGCTTAGGTAGATATTGCCCGGCCGCGCGAAGAGGTGCGGCGCATCGAGGACAAGAAGCTCAATCCCTTCGACCTTTGCGCTCAAGAGCCACGCCGCCGCGCCGTAGAGCTCTTTGAGCTCATAGACTTTCTCGGCGTCCTTCATGAACTCCATGACGGCTGGATAGCCTGGCAGGAGGGTGCGCATCTCCACACCCTCGGCCGCCAAGGCGCCGGGCAGCGCGCCAGCAACGTCAGCCAGCCCGCCCGTCTTGATGAACGGCACGCATTCCGAAGTGACCGAAAGAACCTTCACTTCGCGGCCTGCCATTTCTTGATCATGGGCGCCGTGATGAGCGTTGTGCCTTTCTCGGTCACGCGGAAGAACTTGGCATCCTCTTGCGGGTCCTCTCCGACGACGAGGCCGCGTGGAATCTCCACACCGCGATCAACAACGCATTTCGTCAGCCGCGCGTTCCGATGAACGGTCACGTTGGGCAGAAGCACCGAGTGATCCAGAATCGCGTAGCTGTTCGTGTTCACATACCGGAAGAGAACGGAGTTGCGGACCTCCGTGCCCGAAATGATGCATCCACCAGAGACCATGGACGACACAGCAAGGCCTCGACGGTCCTTTTCATCGTGGATGAATTTCGCGGGTGGCGTGGCTTCCCAGTTCGTCCAAATGGGCCAGTCACGATCCCACAGGTCGAGCTCTGGCGTGAAGTCGGTGAGGTCGATATTGGCCTCCCAGAACGCATCGAGCGTACCGACGTCGCGCCAATAGGCAGGCGCATCAGCATGGCGTACGCAGGAGCGATCGAACCGGTGGGCGTGGGCTTTGCCGTTCTTCACGATCTCGGGGATAAGATCATTGCCAAAATCATGGGCCGATTGCTCGTTGTCCCGGTCGGCGATGAGGATGTCGCGCAGATAGGGCCAGGAGAAGACGTAGATGCCCATGGACGCCAGCGCCATATCCGGGTTGTCGGGCATGCCGGGCGGATCGGCAGGCTTTTCGAGGAACGAGGTGATGTTCTCGTCTGCGTCGGTGGCCATCACGCCAAAGGCCGTGGCCTCCATGCGTGGCACGGTGAGGCAGCCTACCGTGACGTCGGCACCCTTGGCCACGTGCTCTTCGAGCATGACCTCGTAGTCCATCTTGTAGATGTGGTCGCCCGCCAGAATGATGATGTGATCGATGTCGTAGCTGTCGATGATATCGATGTTCTGGGTCACAGCATCAGCCGTGCCGCGGTACCACATGTCTTCATTCACGCGCTGCGAGGCAGGCATGATGTCGAGAAACTCGTTCCGCTCGGCGCGGAAGTGGTTCCAGCCACGGTGGCAATGGCGGATCAGCGAGTGCGATTTGTATTGCGTCGCCAACGCCATGCGGCGAATGCCGGAGTTCATGGCATTCGACAAAGCAAAGTCGATGATCCGCGTTTTGCCGCCAAAGTAGACAGCAGGTTTCACCCGCGTATCGGTCAATTCCTTCAGTCGCGATCCGCGACCCCCAGCAAGAACGAAGGCCAGTGTGCGGTTAGACAGTCGTTTGGGTCTGGGCATGTTCTCCTCCCGAGAGCTTAGTCCAGTTTAAAGATGAGGGTGCAGAGCGGGGGCACCGTAATTTCGATGCTCTGGTCGTATCCGCTTTGGGGGACGTCTTGTGATGTGACGCCGCCCCCGTTACCCCGATTTCCGCCGCCATAGACTTCGGCGTCGGTGTTGATGATTTCGTTGTAGGCGCCTGCGCTGGGCACGCCGATGCGGACGCCTTGGCGCTCCACGGGTGTGAAGTTGCACACAACGATGGCCGTTTCGTCTTTGCCGAACCGCGCCCAGGACATTAGCGATGTCTCCGGGTCATTCTCCAGCCAGCGGAAGCCGTCCGGCTCGCAATCCTTGGCGTGGAGCGCGGGCGAGGCGGTGTAGGTGCGGTTCAGATCGCGCACCAGCGCCTGAAGGCCCTTCTGGTTCCCGCCATGGAGCGCGTCCCAGTCGAGGCTCGTGTCGTGGTTCCATTCTTCCCACTGGCCGAATTCGCAGCCCATGAAGAGCAGCTTCTTGCCTGGAAAACCCCACATGTACCCGTAATAGGCACGCAGATTCGCGAATTTCTCCCATTCGTTGCCGGGCATCTTTGCGATCATGGAGCCTTTGCCGTGCACGACCTCGTCGTGGCTGATCGGCAGAATGAAGTTCTCCGTGTAGGCCCAGTCGAGCGGGAAGGTCATCAGGTGATGATCGTATTTGCGGTGGATGGGGTCCTTCTCCAAGTAGCGGAGGGTGTCGTTCATCCAGCCCATGTTCCACTTGAACCCGAAGCCAAGGCCACCTGCATCCACGGGGGCGGAGACGCCGCCGTAGGCCGTGCTTTCTTCGGCTGCGGTCATGATGCCTTCAACCTCACCGTACACGAGGGTGTTCATCTCTTTGAGGAAGTCGATGGCCTCGTAATTCTCGCGCCCGCCATCCTTGTTGGGGATCCACTCGCCCGCTTCGCGGCTGTAGTCGCGGTAAAGCATAGAGGCCACGGCATCTACGCGGATGCCATCCACGTGGTATTCCTGAAACCAGTAAAGCGCATTGGCCGTGAGGTAGTTCTTCACCTCCGTGCGCCCGTAGTTGAAGATCGCGGTGTTCCAATCCTGATGGAAGCCTTCGCGCGGGTCCGCGTGTTCATAGAGGTGCGAGCCGTCGAACTTCGACAGGCCATGTGCGTCCGTGGGGAAGTGGCCCGGCACCCAATCGAGGATCACGCCGAGGCCGGCCTCGTGAGCGGCTTCTACGAGATCGCGGAATTCATGCGGCGGACCCATGCGGATCGTGGGCGCGTAGAGCCCGACAGGCTGGTAGCCCCAAGAGCCATCGAACGGGAATTCGCTGATCGGCAGAAACTCGAGATGAGTGAAGCCCATCCACTGCGCGTATTCGATGAGGTCTTTGGCGAGCTCTTTGTAAGACAGCGGGCGGTTCCCGTCCGCGCGTCGCCAAGAGGGCAGGTGCACCTCGTAGATCGACATGGGCGCATCGCGGCGGTTCTTTTCCGCGCGGTCTGCCAGCCAATCGGCGTCTTTCCAACCATATCCGCCAAGGTCGCGCACGACCGAGGCCGTCTCAGGCGGATGTTGGGAGCCAAAGCCAAAGGGATCAGACTTGGTGTGCATCCCGCCCTCGGAGGGCGCGATCTCGTACTTGTACTGCGTGCCTTCGCCGATGCCGGGCATGAAGATTTCCCACACGCCTGCGGATCCAAGAGGGCGCATGGGGTGGGCGTGGCCGTTCCAGCCGTTGAAATCACCCACGAGCGAGACGCGGCTCGCATTGGGGGCCCAGACGGCGAAATGCGTGCCCTCGGTGTCTTCGTGCCGGGTGACATGCGCACCAAGCGCTTCCCAGAGCTTGCGGTGCGTGCCCTCGGAGATCAGGTGGATATCCATGTCGCCCAAAACCGGGCCAAAGGAGTAGGGATCTGCTGCGGTACGCTCACCGTCCTCGAACGTCGCGGTGATGACCGGCTTGAACCTGGAGTTCGGGATGGCTGCTGCGAAGAGGGGCCCTTTGATGCGCTCCAGCTGGACCGTTTTGCGGCCCACCTTGGCAGACACAGAAACAGCATTCGGCACCATCATGACGAGCCAAGACTTACCCTTGGTCTTGTGCACCCCGAGCTTCGAGAACGGATCGCCAGATCTGTTCTCCAAAAGTCGGGTGACATCTTCCTGCGTCAGATGCGGCGGCAGCGTGCGGATCACCATGGCTATCCCTGTGCTTTTTCCCAATTGTTATCGCTAACGGCCCTCTCATGGGTAGGAAATTCGAGCAACCCCTCCTGACTAAGCCCCGGGTTGCACGGGATGCATAGCTCAGAGCCGTTTCGCCACGAGAAATCCGTTGGGATCAAGGTCTACACGATCTTTCCCTAACGTGGCCGCCTCTGCAACTTCGGCCTCGACCGCGTAGGGCAGTTTGGCTGTAGCTTTCCTCTTGGAAAGGTTAAAGAGGCACACGAATCCGTTGCCGCGCTCGTAGCCTAGCAGGGGTTCGGGCAGGTCGAGGAAGCGTTGCTCGCCGGTGCGGAGATCTTCATGGGCCTGACGCATCTTCAGGAAGCGTCGATAAAAGTTCAAAACGCTATCTGATTTGGTTTCTTGCTGGTCGACGGCACGCGCTTTGGCGGGGGCTTTGACGGGGAGCCATGTTGCGTTGGCATCCGAGAAACCCGCGTTGGGCCCGTCTTTCGTCCACGGGATAGGGGTGCGGTTGTTGTCGCGGCCCACAGGTTCCGGCCAATAGGCAATGCCCTGCACGTCGGTCAGCTCGTGGAATTCCAGCTCCGTGTCCACGAGGCCGAGTTCTTCGCCTTGGTAGAGGCACACAGACCCGCGGAAGGTGAGAAGCAGTGCCGCCGATTGCTTGGCGATTGCGTCGAGCGATTTGCCGTTCGGCAGAAAACGCCCTGCATGACGCGGCACGTCGTGGTTCGAGAATGCCCAACAGGGCCATCCATCCGGCGCGCCATCAAAGAAGCGCTCGATCCGGCTGCGGAAATGCTCGGGCGTATAGTCAGGGCCAAGGAGCTCGAAGGAATACGCCATGTGGAGGCGCCCCTCAGAGGTGTACTGGCCCATGAGGTCGATGGACTGGTGATTGTCGCCAACCTCGCCCACGGTCGTGCGGGCATCGTATTTGTCGAGAAGCGTCCGAAGCCGCTCTAGAAAGGCAAGGTTCTCGGGCTGTGATTTGGAGAAGAGGCAGTACTGCATATCCACGGGCTTGGCTGCGTCCGGGCCCCATTCGAAATGGTTGGCCGGGTTGTCGCGCAAAAGCTTGTCGTGGAAGTAGTAGTTTACCGTGTCCAAGCGGAAGCCATCGACGCCGCGCTTGAGCCAGAACTCCATGCACTCCAGATGATAGTCCTGCACTTCCGGGTTGTGGAAGTTCCAGTCCGGCTGCGTGCTCAGGAAATTGTGCATGTAGTACTGCTTGCGGCGGGTATCCCATGTCCACGCCGGACCGCCGAAAATGCTCATCCAGTTCGAGGGCGGCGTGCCATCATAGTTGGCATCGCCCCACACAAACCAATCCGCTTTTGGGTTGTCGCGGCTCTGGCGGCTTTCCTCAAAGAAAGGGTGCTGGTCTGACGCATGGCTGATCACCTGATCGACGATGATCTTCAGACCGAGGGCGTGCGCCTTTTCGATCATCGCGTCGAAATCCGCGAGTGTCCCGAAGAGGGGGTCGATATCCAGATAGTCAGAGACGTCATACCCCATGTCCCGCATGGGCGAGGTAAACACAGGCGATAGCCAGATCGCGTCCACCCCTAGAGAGGCCACGTAGTCGAGCTTGCTGATGATGCCCTTGATGTCGCCAACGCCATTACCGGACGCATCCATAAAAGAGCGCGGGTAGATCTGATACGTGACCGACCCTTTCCACCAATCATCCTGCGACATTCATTTTCCCTCTGTTCTGTGCCCCGGCGAAGTTTCGGAACTTGCCGGGGCTCAATCAGTTGCATCGCTCCGCGACGCGTGATTTGCCCTTAGGGGCAACAGCACCACGTTCTAGGCTGTGTGGCCACCAAGCTTGAGACGCAATGCCCGTACTGTCACTTTTGTACCAGACCATACTTCGAGCAATTGCGCTGACTGGCCTTCTTGCTGGCGCGGTCTCTTCCCAACAATTGACCCTGAGTGTTACAAATGAGGCGTTGCAGGAACGCCTGCTGATGACCTCGCTTGTTTTGCAGGCTGAGGCTGAGACTTCGGCTGCGGATCTGGTGGCCACGGCGCGCGGCGACTACGAGCGCCTGCTGGCGGCCCTCTACGACGAGGGCTATTTCGGCGCGAGCATCTCGATCCGCATGAATGGTCGCGAAGTCTCACAGATTTCACCGTTCAATCCTCCCGCAAACGTGCGGCCCATCGAGGTCCGCGTTGATCCCGGACCCCGGTTCACCTTTGGGCGCGCAGAGGTGACGCCACTGGCGCCCGGAAGCGCAGGCACGACAGGCCTCGCGCCGGGGCAGGCGGCCTCAACCAGCATCATCCGCAATGCGGCTTCAACTGCCATCGACGATTGGCGCGATGCATCCCACGCAAAGGCACAGATTACGGGCCAGCGCATCACGGCACGCCATGCGGTCTCTGAGCTGGATGTGGAGCTCTTTGTGGCACCGGGTCCCGCGCTTACCTTCGGACGGCTTGTGGTGCCGCCGGACACCTCCGTGCGGCCCGAACGGGTGTTGACCATCGCAGGCCTGCCCACCGGCGCAGCATTCTCCCCCGACGACGTGACGAAAGCGCGCTCGCGGCTTGTGGCGACGGGGACGTTCAGCTCGGTCGTCGCGCGCGAGGCAGAGCTGCCCAACGCCGACGGATCGCTTGATATTGAGCTCGAACTCGACCCCGCGCCGCTGCGCCGGCTTGGCTTCGGGGCAGAGCTTTCCTCGACCGAGGGGCTAACGCTGGAGACGTTCTGGCTCCACCGCAACTTCTTCGTTGGCGCTGAGAGACTGCGTTTCGATGCAGGTGTTTCCGGCATCGGGGGGAACTCGGGCGGGGTCGATTATTCGGTCCGCGCGCTCCTTTCGATACCCGGTTTCCACCGTGCAGATGACCAGCTTGATATCTCCGCCGCTTTCGAGCGCCTCGACGAGGCAGCTTTCGAACAAAGCCTGATTGAATTTGGCGCCCGCCGCTCCCGCGAGGTGAGCGAGGAGTTCGAGATCGGCCTCCTCGCTGGTTTTCGGTTCTCCGAGAGCACCGATGCCTTCGGCACGCGCGAATTCAGCCACGTGACCTTGCTGGCAGACGCAGTCCTTGATCGGCGCGATGACAGCTTGAACCCAACCTCCGGCTACTTCTTGTCGGCCGCGGTCGAACCCTTCATCGGGTTCAGCGACAGTGAAACGGGTGTCGTGCTGCGCGGTGACGCCCGTGCCTATCGCGCGCTGGGCGAGCGGACGGTCGTTGCCGGGCGCTTCCAGATCGGGTCGATCCAAGGGGCTTCTGTCGAGGGCACGCCCCCTGACCTCCTCTTCTTCTCGGGCGGGGGAGGCACAGTGCGTGGGCAGGGCTTCCAATCCCTGGGCGTACCTCTTCCGGGCGATGAGCTAACCGGCGGGCAGAGCTTTGCAGGCCTGTCGCTCGAATTACGCCAGGGCATCACCGAGGCGCTGGGCGTTGTGGGATTTGTGGACTACGGATTTGTCGCGCGCGAAGGCGATTTCGCGGATGGCGACAGCCAAGCAGGTGCCGGGATCGGGCTCCGCTACAACACGGCCTTTGGTCCCTTGCGGGTTGATGTGGGCGTGCCGATCGGCGGCTCCTCCGACGATGACACGACCTACGGGCTCTATATCGGCCTCGGGCAGGCGTTCTGATGGCACGGCTTATCCTCGCCTTCGTACTCTGTGTGCTGCCAATGCTGGCCAGCGCACAAAACGCACGCCTTGAATCTTTCCTCGAAAACCGGCTGTCTTCTGAGGATCGGGTGATCGAGATCGACGGTTTCGCCGGTGCGCTGACGGCGCAGGCCACGATGGACGCGCTGCGTGTCTCGGACGCGGACGGTGTCTGGATCGAACTCACGGGCCTGCAGCTCGACTGGAACCGCGGCGCGCTCCTCAGCGGGCGGTTGGAAGTGCAAGAGCTGTCCGCCGAACGGATCGAGCTTTTCCGCCTACCGCTGCCGGCGAAAGGTGTGGAGGCGCCTGAAGCGCAGGCGTCCGGCTTTAGAATTCCTGATCTGCCGGTCGCCATCCAGATCGATCGCTTGGCGGTGGATCGGATTTTGGTGGGCGATCCTGTCCTCGGCCAAGCCCTCGAAGCACGCGCTACTTTGTCTGCGTTGTTGGCAAACGGTGCGCTAACCATCGATCTGGATGCCGAACGTTTGGATGGCCGCCGGGGCACCGCGAAATTTGCCGTAGACTATGATCCCGAGGCGGATGCCTTTGCCATCGACGTTGCTGTGAGCGAACCAGCAGAGGGCGTGCTTGCGCGGCTTCTCGATCTGCCCGGATTGCCGTCGGTCAGCCTGACCGTGCAGGGCGCGGGCCCGCTCGATGATTTTGGCGCCGACATCCAATTGGCAACCGATGGGGCAGAGCGTGTCTCAGGCCAAGTGACGTTGGCCGCCAACGGATCTGGGCGCTCTTTCGTGGCAAATATTAGCGGTGACATTCGCCCCCTCGTCGATGAAGGATCGCGCGCTTTCTTTGGCGATGACACCAAGGTTGAGGCACGGGGGCTCGCTGCCGACGACGGCGCGTTCAGCGTCAGTGAGCTTCTGGTTTCGGCCCAAGCGCTGACGCTTCAGGGCTCTGCGGATCTGAATGCGAGCGGCGCGCCGGAACGCTTCGCACTTTCCGGCGTGTTGGGCGAGGGGGATCGGATTTCGCTGCCGGGCAGTAATGTGACGCTGCTCGAAGCTGAACTCGATCTCAGCTTTGACGCGTCTGTGTCGGACGCTTTGGATTTTGACGTCGTGGCCCGTGGCGTGGACGCGCAGGGCGTGGTGATCGACACCCTCAGTCTCGAGTGCGCGGGGCCGTTAACGCCAGAAGCGCGCACGATCTTTGACGGACGCATCGTGGCAGCCGTCGCAGGGCTTGAGATCCCGGGCGATCCGGGCCTGCAGGAGGCGCTTGGGTCTTCGCTCGCGCTTTCAACTAACCTGATTGCGGGCGCAGATGGCTCCCTGGAGCTCGAGGATCTTTCTCTTGAGGCGGCGCATCTCGCGGCGACGGGCCGTGCATCGGCCACGCCCACCGACGGACGCATGGCGTTGAATGCCGAGGTCGCGCTCACCGCAGCCGATCTTGCACCGTTTTCTCAGCTGGCGGGCCAAAGCCTTGCGGGTGAAATCCGTGCGGATGTGGCGCTTGAGGCTGAGTTGCCAGGCGGCGCTATCGCGGTCTCCCTCGATGGGTCATCTGCTGGGATCGACATCGGGGTGGAGGCGCTTGAGCCACTTCTGACCCCGCAATCAGATCTGGCCATCGCTGTGCGCCGGGACGAGAGCGGCACCGCGATTGAGAGATTCTCGCTCGACAACCCTGAGCTGACCGCGCGCGTGAGCGGAAATGTCGATGCCGAAGACGGCGGTTTGGCGGTGACCGCGCGCTTGCGTGACGTGGGGCTCTTTAACGAGATCGTGGAGGGGCCCGTTCAGCTCGACGTGACTTTGGAGGATCTGCAGGGGCGGCAAGCCCTGGCGGGGCAGGTCGAAACTGAATTCGGCATGGCCGCCTCAGTTGACGGCACCCTCGCGGGTGATAGGCCCTCTGTCGCCTTTAAAGGCTCACTGGCAGAGGTTGGCCGCTTCGTCGAACAGCTCACGGGAACGGCGGCGTTTACGGGCACCCTCGACCTCGCGCCGGAATTCCCGCTTCTCGCGCTCGATCTGACAGCGAACCCGGGCATCGTGGCCCGCATCGAGGGCACCACGTCGGGCCCCGCGCAGGCGTTCTCGGTCGCTGCAGAGGTGAGCGAGCTTGCTGAATTTGTAGCGCCTTTGCCGGGCCCTGCGACGTTCACTGCGCGTATCTCCGACCTCTCCAACGGTCCTTTGATCGATGCTGTTCTTTCGGCCACGCCGGGGATCGAGGCGCGCATTCAGGGGCGGGCTACCGGTGCCCAGCAAGGCATCGATCTTGAGGCTACGTTGGCTGATTTTGGCTTTCTGGTGCCGCAACTCAGAGGGCCTGCTACCGCCCAAGTGCGGATCGAGAATCCCACGGGCGATCTTGCGATCAACGCCGATCTCACGGCCACGCCGGGCATTACAGCCAACATTGCAGGGCGCCCATTGGGCAACAGCTCCCGCCTCGATTTTCGGGCGCGCTTAGCGTCGCTCGCGACTTTCGCCCCGGGGCTGAACGGTGGGGCAAACGTCGATGGCTCGCTGACGAATCTCACTGGAACACCGGCCTTTGACCTGGCGCTCGCCACGGACTCAGGTGCACGGGCAGATGCGCGCGGACAGGTGAATTTGCCGGGCGGCGCTGTGGCCATTCAGGCCGCCGGGAACCTGCCCCTGGCAATTGCTCAGAGCTTTGCGGCCGGACGAGGGCTTGGGGGTCAAGCTTCCTTCGACGTGACGCTGAACGGGCTGCCCGCGCTGGAGAACCTCGTTGGGACGGTCGCGGTTAGTGAGGGTCGCCTATTTGACCCCGACAACGGGATCACGCTTCAGCCCATCACCGCGGATGTAGACGTGGCAAATGGCCGTGCTTGGATCAGCGCTCAGGCCTCTCTCGAGGGGCGACCGATCAATATCGGAGGAACGGCCGGGCTCACCGCGCCATTCCCCGTCGACCTTACGATCGATGCTGTCCGGCTTCCGGTGCGCTACGCGGATGTCCTCGAGAACCGCACGACGCTCGATCTTGCGCTGCAAGGGGCGGCCCAACGCCAGTTGAGGATCACCGGCAGCGTGGCCATCGCCGACACCGAGATCAGAATTCCCGATACGGGCCTTGGCTCTGCACCTGCGATCCCCGCCATTCGCCACACGGGCGCGTCCAGCGATGTACGCCGAACCTTGGACCGCGCAGGCATCGATATCTCCGGCGTAGCGCAACAGGCCGGGACAGGTGGGCCGAACATCAACCTAGATATCGCCCTCACCGCAGAAACGCCGGTCTTTGTCCGTGGAAGGGGTCTTGATGCCGGGTTCAATGGCGGTGTGCGCGTCACGGGGACGACCTCGAACCCCATTCCTACGGGCGAGCTCGAGCTCACACGCGGCAGGCTCGACTTCCTCGGGCGCCGTCTGGATCTGACACAAGGGGCGATCACCGTCTCGGGCGCCCTTATTCCGACGATGGAGATCGTGGCGCAGACGACCGTGGAAGACATCACCGCGCAGATCGGGTTGAGCGGGCCGATGGATAATCCGGAGCTTTCGCTGACCTCCTCACCCGAGCTGCCTGAAGACGAGATTTTGGCCCGTGTCCTCTTTGGGCGTGGGATCGAAACTCTATCGGCGTTTCAGGTGGCGCGGCTTGTGAACTCGGTCCGCAAGCTCTCGGGGCGGGCCGGGAACGGCGTGCTGGAAGACGCGCGTAATTCGCTTGGCGTGGACGATCTTGATCTGCGCACCGATGCCGATACGGGTGAAGCGGAGCTCGCCATTGGGGCCACGATCAGTGAGAATCTGTACTCCGAAGTCGAGCTGGGCGCCGGAGGATCGACGACGATCAATCTGAACTTTGATCTCAACGACAACACCCGCCTTCAAGGATCCGCATCGAGCGAAGGAGAGACCGGCATCGGTATCTTCTGGGAACGCGACTACTAAGGCGCCGTCTGGCATTCACCGCAAAAGAAAAGCTGCCCTCAGTTGAAGGCCGCCTTCCGAAATTCTCAAGCGGAGCGCGTCGCGCTTTTAGCGGAAACGCAGGTTGTCGCGGGACAGCTGATCGAGGCTCGTGATGCCCATCAGCTTCATGTCGCGCTCGATCTCGACCCGCAGGTTGCCCAGTGCCTTTTCGACACCTGCGCCACCGGCTGCGGCCAATGCGTAAAGGTAGAGGCGTCCGCCGGAGCACGCCTTCGCGCCCACGGAGAGCGCTTTGAGCACGTGGGTGCCGCGCTGAATGCCGCCTTCACAGATCACGTCGATTTTGTCGCCCACGGCGTCACAAATCTCCGCCAACTGATCGAAGGGCGCGCGGGAGCCATCAAGCTGGCGACCGCCGTGGTTCGAAACCATGATGCCGGTACAGCCGATGTCGACGGCGCGCTTGGCGTCCTCGACGCTCATGATGCCTTTGAGGGCGAACTGGCCGTCCCACTTCTTGCAAAGCTCCTCGGCGTCTTTCCAGTTCATGTTCTGGTCAAGCATCGTCGAGAAGTATTCGCCCACGCTGACCGCAACATTGGTGCCCGCTTTAACGTGGCCCGACAGGTGCGGCATGTCGAACTTTTCCTTGGTGAACCAGTTGTAGGCCCACATCGGGTGCGTGGCGAAGGACATGATCGAGGCGGGCGTGAGCTTGGGGGGAGAGGTGAAGCCAGTGCGCAAGTCGCGTTCACGGTTGCCGCCGGTGATCGTGTCCACCGTTAGGGCCATGACGTTGAAGTTCGCGGCGCGCGCACGCTCGAGCAGGGCGTCGTTCAGACCACGGTCCTTGTGGAAGTAGAACTGAAACATCTTCGGGCCGGGGGCGAGCTTCTCGATCTCCTCCACGGTCACAGTTGCGAGCGAGGACACGCCAAACATCGTCCCGTGCTTGGTGGCCGCGCGGGCCACGCCACGCTCCCCCTCATGGTGGAAGAGACGCTGCAAAGCGGTAGGTGCACAGTAGATCGGCATGTCGAGCTTTTGGCCCATCACTTCCACGCTCATGTCCACGTCCTGCACGCCGTTCAGCACCGATGGGATCAGATCCACATCGTCAAAGGAGGACGTGTTGCGGCGGTAGGTGATCTCATCATCTGCCGCACCATCGATGTAGTGAAAGATCGGCCCGGGCAGACGTTTCTTTGCCAGCTTCCGAAAATCCTGAAAATTGTGGCAGTCGTTCAGGCCCATCAGCATGGCAGCCTCCGTATTGGTAAAATGATCTTACCAATACCACCTAGAGCGAACACTGAATGGTGACAAGCTGAAACCTTTGTGGGCAACGTTGAAACTATTCCTACCTAGAAGAGGTAAGGAGTCATTTATGACCGGATCAAAAAAGAAGATCGTGATCGTCGGAGCTGGTTTCGGCGGTTTGGCAGCAGCCAAACAGCTCGCGAAATCGGACGTCGAAATCACGCTCGTAGACAAGCGCAACTACCACCTCTTTCAGCCTTTGCTTTACCAAGTCGCCACAGCGGATCTGTCGCCGGCGGATGTTGCTTGGCCAATCCGGGGCATCTTCTCCGATCAGAAGAATGTGCGCGTGGCGCTTACCGAAGTGCAGTCAATTGACCGTGAGAACCGCCGCGTGATCGGCGATACTGCGAGCTTTGACTACGACCACCTGATCATCGCGACGGGGGCCAAACACTCCTACTTTGGGAACGATCATTGGGAGGAGCATGCCCCCGGTCTAAAGCGTATCGTGGACGCGACCGAGATCCGGAAACGGGTTCTCATGGCCTTTGAACGTGCCGAGGTCGCGGCGGCAGAGGATGAGCAGCGCCGTGAACTGACCTTCGTGATTGTAGGCGCGGGCCCAACCGGGGTTGAGATGGCAGGCGCCATCGCGGAACTGGCCAAGCGATCCCTTGCAGCCGATTTCCGCCAGATCGACCCCACTTCGACCCGCGTTGTCCTCGTCGAAGGCGGGCCGCGTGTCCTCGCCACCATGCCGGAGGAGCTTTCGGCAAAGGCGAAGAAATCGCTCGAAGCGCTCGGCGTGGAAGTACTGCTTGATACGATGGTCACCGATGTGACCGAAGAGGGGGTTGAGACATCCTCCGGCTTCATCGCCTCGGGAACCAAGATCTGGGGTGCGGGCGTGATGGTGCAGAATATGGCCAATTGGCTGGGGGTGGAGACCGACCGCGCCGGGCGCGTTCAGGTCGAGCCGGACCTGACAGTGCCGGGTCACCCTGAGATCAGCGTGATCGGGGACGCCGCGCATATTCCGTGGAAAGATGGCACCGTGCCGGGCATTGCGCCCGCCGCCAAACAGGCCGGCGGGTACGTGGGTAAACGATTGGCTCAGATCGTTGCCGGGGGCGCGCCATCGTCAGAGCCTTTCCGATATCGCCATCAGGGCGACCTCGCCACGATCGGCCGAAATGCCGCGGTGATCGATTTCGGCTGGGCCAAGCTCTCAGGGCCCATCGCGTGGTGGCTCTGGGGCCTGGCTCACGTCTACTTCCTGATTGGCGTCCGTCGGCCTCTTTTTGTGATGCTGAGCTGGTTCTGGTCTTACCTGACATTCCAGAAAGGAGCGCGGTTGATCACCGGTCTGCGCCCTTTATTTCGCGCGGACCGTCCTGACGGCGCGGTCCGCGAAAATCCTAAGAAGAATGCGGCCTAGGCCGTTTTCGATTCGGGCGGCATTTGTGCGGCCGCTTTGATCATGGCGTCTGAGATCAGGTTGTAGGCTGTCACCCACGCGCTTTCCTCAGCAGGGGTGAGGCCCGCAGGCGTCACCTTCTTGAGCGCGGTGATCAGGGCCACCCCAACCACTTCATAGTGTCCCGGCGTCGCGCCATAGCCTGCATGGCGCTGCCCCAGCGTGCTTACGGCCCGCAAGATCGTGTCGAGCTTGGTCAGGTTCGTCACAACCAGGTTGAGCGTATTGGCCAGTTTGTCTTTCTGGCCGGTCAGATCATCGGGAAACAGTGGGCGCGCCTCCGGCGCCAGTTCGAACAAGGTTTGATAAAAGACCGTCGTCAGTTTTTTGCGGAAAGGAAACACGCGACCAAAACTCACGGTCACATGGCGGGCCTCATCGGGGGTCATTTGCTGCCTCCAGTTACTCTTGATTCCAGCCTTTTTAAGAGACAGCGGTTTCTGAATGCCTAATGAGACCCTAGAAGGCATAGTCAACGGGACGTTGATGGGAGGATGCGATGCCAGCACCGACAAATGAGTTGAAGCGCAGGCTTCTTGCGGGCGAGCGTTTGGTGGGGTGCTGGGTCTCCCTTGCGGACAACTATGCCGCCGAAGTGGCCTCCACGGCGGGCTTTGACTGGTTGCTTCTGGATGGGGAGCATGCGCCCAACGGGGTGCGGTCGCTTATGGGGCAGCTGCAAGCGATTGGGGCCGTGCCCGGCGTCATTCGCCTGCCTGAGGGAGATACCGCAAAAATCAAGCAGGCCCTCGATATCGGCGCGCAGACGTTGCTGATCCCGATGGTCGAAAGCGCCGCTCAGGCCAAAGAGCTGGTTCGGGCCTGCCGCTATCCGCCTGTTGGCGTTCGCGGCGTAGGCGCGTCTTTGGCACGCGCTTCCCGCTTTGGAGAGATTGCCGACTACGTGGCCACCGCAGATGCGGAAATCTGTCTGATGGTTCAGGTGGAAAACAAGGCCGGGCTGAACGCGCTCGACGATATCTTGGAGGTCGATGGTGTTGACGGGGTCTTCGTAGGCCCGGCCGACCTTGCCGCAGACATGGGGCTGACACCGGCAGACCCGGAAGCCCGCGCCACGGTGATGGAGACGATCACACGCATCGCTCAGGCCGGTAAGGTGGCGGGCGTTTTCTCCTCCGACCACGCCTATCTGAAGGAAGCTGAAGCCGCTGGCGCCCGCTTCCTCGGTGCAGGCGCCGATATCGTAATGCTAGCTCAGACGCTGCGCGCCCGCGCAGTTCAGTGGCGCTAGGTGTAGTCGGCCTTCGCCTTGCCACGCTGCTTTTCGGTGAACTCGCGGGGCAGCTCATCGCCATCGACCATGAACATCAGGATCCCTTTGCCGGGGCCTGAACCCCGCATGCCAGCGAGCATCTCCTTAGAGGTTGCCACGCGCTGCGATTGCCTGCGGCTCCATTCCGCCAGCAGGCCGTAAAGGCGTGTGATCTCTGCCGCGTGCTCGGCCCCACCGCCGAGATCCACAAGTTCGTTAGGGTCGGTCTCCAGGTCATACAGCATGGGCCGGAACCCACCGTCGGCGTGTACCATTTTCCACCGCCCATCAAAGATCATGAAGAGCCGCGCCTCATCGTCAGCCAGCCCGAGTTTCTCGGCCATGGGCGTGACGCTGTAGTCGGTTTCTGAGATGACAAATTCCCGCCATTCGGGTGTCTCCCCCCTGAGCCAGGGAAGGAGCGAACGGCCTTCGATGATGTTCGTGGGCACGTCGCCGCCGGCTGCCTCCACAAAGGTAGCGGCAAGATCGATGCCTTCGACGAGGGCATCGCAGGTCTGGCCCCGGGTACCATCCGCCTCGGGCCGCGGATCATAGATGATCATCGGGATCCGGGCGGACGCATCGTGGAAGAGGTCCTTCTCACCGATCCAATGATCGCCGAGATAGTCGCCATGATCGGAGGTCAGCACGATCATGGTATCCTTGTCACGGCCCGTCTCTTCGAGATGATCGAGCAGGCGCCCGAGCTGATCGTCACATTGTTTGATCAACCCCATGTAGGCGGGAATGACCTTCGCGCGGACATCGTCACGCTGGAAGGCGGCGGCGATCTTGTTGTCCATAAAGCTCTTCAGAACGGGATGCGCCTCGGCGCGTTCTGCATCTGATCGGTTCGCGGGCGGCACGTCGTCCGGCCCGAACATGTCGTGATACGGGGCAGGGACGATGTAGGGCCAATGCGGCTTGATATAGCTCAGATGTGCGAGCCAAGGTGTGTCTGTTTGTTCCATGAACTTGATGGCTTCGCCGGTCAGCCACGGGGTTTCACTGTCTTCTTCGCGGATATTGGCGGGCTTGTCGGCGTTCTGCATGAACCAGCCGGAGGCGATATCGTCCCCGTCGATGCCGCTGTTGGCGTGGTCATGCCAAGGGTTGTCGCCGGGATAGCCTTGTTCCTTGAGGTATTTGTTGTAGGGCGACGGCAGCGGGTCATAGGCGCCGTCTTTGCCTTCGGCCCACAGTCCGTCATCGCGCACCCAAGCATCGAACCCGCATTCTGCCTGTCGAGCACCAATGATGCTGTCAGGTTGAAGTCCAAGGCGTTGCATCCCTTCGGCATCCACGCGCATGTGCGTTTTGCCAATCAAATGGCACCCATAGCCGAGCTTTCTAAGGTGATCGCCAAGCGTGATCTCACCGACGCGGATCGGAAATCCATTGCGGGCAGCGCCGTGTGAATTGACGTAGCGCCCGGTGTAGAACGACATCCGTGCCGAGCCACAGATGGGCGACTGCGTATAGGCGCGGGTGAAGCGAACGCCCTTCGCGGCCACGCGGTCAAAGTTAGGGGTCTTTAGAACAGGGTGTTCAGCGCAGCTCAGATAGTCGAACCGCAGCTGGTCATACATGATGAAAAGGATGTTCAAGTCGGGGCGCCGATCGTCGTTTTGATCGGGGCGAGGCCGTCGATCTCACCCTCCAGGACATCTCCGGGGCCGACGGGGCCGACACCCGCGGGTGTGCCCGTCATAACCACGTCGCCGGGCGTCAGCGTGTACAGACGCGACAGGTGAGCGATGATCTCAGGCACGGACCAGATAAGCTCGTTCACGTGGGCGTCCTGTCGGATTTCTCCGTTAACACTCAGATGCATACGTTGTGTACCTAATGTCCAATCAGCAGCGGGCGTTACTGGGCCCAACACGGCGCCAGCCGGGATATCTTTGGACGTATCCCACGGCAGGCGCTTTTCCTTCGCGTAGTTCTGCAAATCGCGCCGCGTCATATCGAGCCCCGCGCACCAGCCCCAGATATGGGAGATCGCGTCATCGGCGTCGATGTCTTTGCCGCCGGTGCCCAAAACGAAGCTCAGCTCGAATTCATGGTGATAGTTCTCTGTTCCCGGTGGAAAGGGGATTTCTCCTCCTCCAACAACAGCATGGTGGGACTTGGTGAAGTAAAATGGCGCGTCGCGCTCCACTTCACCATTCATTTCGGCCGCGTGGGCCCAGTAATTTCGCCCAACACAGAAGACGCGGTTCACAGGGATCGTGTCGTCCGAATTCAGAACGGTAAGGCGCGGAATGGCGGGTGCTGGGAAAAGGTCCATTCTGATTGTCTCGTCTTCGTCTTTAAGGGGTGGAGCGTTGCCCGCGCATCGTTGTCGAAAGCAGCGGCGGCGTCTAGGGCGCGGCGCCAGTTGCGGCGTGAAAAGGGCGGCTCCGTTGGGTTTTTAGGTGGTCTGGAGGAACATAGAAGGGCTTTGCGCGGCGTCTAGAATTCCCGGCTTTTCCTGAGGAGCGCGGTCTTATCGGTGTTCTCGAACTCGATCTTCGTGACTTTGGCGAGACGCGCGATGCGTATGAGCTCCTGCGCTAGGCGACGTGCCCGCCCGGTCCCAAGCGAGATGCCTTTCTCGGGCCAGTATCCCTTCACGAGAAGCGTATCAGTGGCGCGATCCGCCTTCACATCGATGCGGCCTGTTAGTTTCTCACCTTCGAGGATGGGGAAGACGTAATAGCCGTATTGCCGCTTGGGCTCAGGCACGAAGACCTCGATCCGATACTCAAAACCAAAGAGCCGTTCTGCTCTCTTCCGGTCGCGGAGGGCTGGATCGAAGGGGGACAAGATCCGCAGCCGCGGCGTGGGCTCGGGCAGGGCCTCGAGGCGGGCTTCCCAATCGGCGTGGGTGAGCACTGGTTTGAGTGAGCCGTTATTCAGCTCGATATCCACCCAAACGAGGGCCTCCTGCGGCTCCTTTGCCCAGTTCGCCAAGGCCTTCTTCGGAAAGAGGTCCCAGAAGGCAGAGAGCTCGGACGGGGACGCAAAGCCCAGCCGGTCCAAAGCCGCCCGCGCAGACCAGTCGAGGCTTTCGTCATAAGAGGTGCGCGCGTTGAGGTGCTCTGGCGGGATAACGCGTTCAGTCAGCTCGTAGAACTTGGAGAAGGATTTTCGATGGCAGATCGCCAAGTCGCCAGAGCGCCAGAGGTACTCGAGCGCGGCCTTGCGTGGCTTCCAGTCCCACCAGCCGCCGCCGTTTTGCCGTTCGCCCTCGCCCAGATCGGTGGCCGACAGCGCGCCTTCCTGTTCGATGCGTTTGAGAACGTGCTGGAATTCCTTTTCAAATCCCTCGCGGCCCCATTTTACCCAGCGTTCGGCAAGGATTTTGCGGTCCGCGTCGAATTTATGACGCCAGTGCGGGAAGAATGCAGCCGGGATAAGCGCTGCATCATGGGTCCAACCTTCAAAGACAGACCTGTCCCGTGCCGCGCATCCCATGGCGCGGCCGGGTCTGTATGAGGGAAGGCGTGACCACAGGATGTGATCATGGGCACGCGCGACGGTGTTGATGCTGTCGACCTGAACAAATCCAAGATTATGAACGGTTTGAGCCACGTCGGCGTAGCTTGCGGCCCCGGTCGGACGGCTCAGAAGACCATGGGCAGATAGAAAAATCCGGCGTGCTTTTGCGTTGCTGATGACCGGGCGGGCGCTGTCCATGCGGAATAGTCCTGAAAATTTTCATGAAAACGCTACGGCCCCCGCGCAATGCTCACAAGCTGGTTAAGTCAATTTTAGCGCTTCCCGCCGATGGTGCGCTCGTTGCCAGGGGGCCTCTATGCGTAAAGTAAATATTGCGAGTCTTCATGTAAAAATCTCGCTAATCCTTTTGGGTCTAGTTCTCGGGGCGACGTGCCTGTCCGGGTACGTGGCCGTCACACATGCCCGCACCGCGGTGTACGAGGCTGGCGCCACGCGCCTGCAAACGGTGGCAATGAGCAGGCAAGCCCTGATCAAAGCCTGGTTCCTTGAGATCGAGAAAGAGGTGAAGCTGCATGGCGACAATGCCTTCACACTGACCGCCTTCCGGGCCTTTCGAAAAGGTTGGACGCGGATCCAGGAGAACTTTCCGGACGGTGCCGGCGGTGACGCGCTTCGGGCCGCATATGGTGACGAGCAGACGGGGTTAGAAGGCCTCGATCCGGTCTATGTCTCGGCCCACAATCGATATGCGTCTACGTTTGAGGCATTGGTCAACACAGGTGACTTCAAGGATATCCTGCTGCTCGATCTCGATGGCAACGTGATCTACTCGGTGCTGAAGGGCACGGAGTTCGGTCGGAATGCCAACGAAAGGCAACTCGCCGATTCTGAACTTCTAAGTACCTTCACTGAAGGTCTGGAACAGGTTGGCAGCAGCCCGACACTGTCCGAGTTTAAGCCCTATGTAGGCGACGCCTACGAAGTTTCCGGTTTCATGTCGCGCCCCCTTCTTGATGCGCGCGGGGTCCCAGTGGGCTTAGTTGTTTACCGGATCGAGATTGGGCGGCTTCATGACATTTTGTCGGACCCGACAAACCTGGGGGAGACGGGCAGGGCGATCCTCGTTGGATCCGATTGGCGCGAGGTGATCACCTCATGGGATGGCGAAGGGTCCGCGAACAAATCATACGATATCTCTCCGGTGCGTCTCGCTCTGGGCGGGCACTTCGGGGCGGCGACACTGTCGATTGATGGCGTGCCCAAGATGGCGCATTACGCGCCGATTGCCTTCCTCGGCCAAAGCTACGCGCTCTTTGTGCATATGGATGAGGCAGAAGTTGCAGCTCCGGCTCGCGCGATGCTCATGGACATGCTGCGCGACGCGCTCATCGTTCTGATCGCGGCTATTTTGATCGCATTGGTGCTGGCTCACGCGGTCGCGCGGCCACTGACGCGCATCCAAAAGATCATGGGCGATATCCGTCGCGGCGTCTTTGAGGGGCGTATTCCCTATTTGCGACGCAAGGATGAGATCGGGCGCATGGCGCGATCGCTCTCGGACTTCCGAGATGCGATGGCCCTCAATGAGGAGTTGGCGCTCGACAATTCTTTCAAAGGGGCAGCATTTGAAGGCGCATCGGCGGCGCAGACGCTCGTCAATCTTGATCTGAAGATCACCTATGCCAACGGTGCCTTTTCCGACTTGATGGAGCGTCACAAGGATGTCATGCGGACGCGAGTGCGCAATCTGCACCCCGCCGATCCAGTCGGTCTCTCGATTGATGAGTTTGAGAGCGATTCGGAGCGCATTCAGGGGATCCTAGCGGCCCGTGACGGGCTTCCCTATCGACTCCATATCGCGGTTGATGCGCTTGATCTAAGGCTCACGTTCAGCGTCGTGCGCGATGAAGATGACAAGCCTCTCGGCTATGTCGTCGAATGGGAGGACGTTACTAAGGCACGCATGCGCGATGCGGTCCTTGAGGCAATTAACACGCGCCAGGTCATGGCCGAATTCGACATGGAGGGTCTGCTTGCAACGGCGAACCCCGCGTTCTGCGCGCTCTTTGACGCCACCTTCGACGATCTGAAAGATCAGTCGCTTGATGAACTGCTCGAGCCTGCAGATGAAACGCACGGGGCATCGGATGTAGACGGCACGGAATCTCTGGGTCAGTCGCGGTTTATCACCGTGGGGACGGAGCGGATTTTGGAAGGGGGCATGACCACTGTCCTCGACCGCTCCGGCATACCAACGCGCTTGTTGCTGCTTGGTCAGGATGTCACCCGCGATCACCAGCTCCTGATGGCCGCGGAGGCGGAAAAAGCCGAATTGATCGCACAGCAAACCGCGGTGGTTGAGGCGGTGAGCGGCGGGCTCGATGCGCTCGCACAGGGCGATCTGTCCTGGCGGATCGACGCGCCGTTCGACGGCGACTACGACATGCTGCGCACCAACTTCAACGCTTCCCTAGGCACGCTCGCGCAAGCCATGCGGAGCGTTCTCGTGAATGCACATTCCATCCGCTCGGAGGCGGGCGAAATCACAGCCGCCGCAGATGACCTGAGTCGACGGACCGAACATCAGGCCGCGACGTTGCAAGAAACCGCGGCGTCCCTTGATGAGCTGACCACAAACCTGCGCGTTGCTGCCGGTGAAGCGGAACAGGCCGATGTTGTCGTCGGTAAAGCGCGCGAACATGCGGACACGTCTGGCGAGATTGTCGCCAAGGCGGTGGTTGCCATGGGCCAGATCGAGGCAAGCTCTGGTCAGATTTCTCGAATTATCGGCGTGATTGATGACATCGCTTTCCAAACCAATCTTCTGGCGCTCAACGCGGGCGTGGAGGCTGCACGGGCCGGCGACGCAGGACGTGGTTTTGCGGTAGTCGCCTCAGAAGTTAGAGCCCTCGCGCGGAGATCGGCTGAGGCCGCGCAGGAAATCACAGCGTTGATCTGCCAAAGCGGCGGTCACGTGAAGCACGGGGTAGAGCTCGTCGGCGAAGCCGGACGCGCGCTCAGCGAAATCGTTGACACGATCGGTGATGTCTCAAGGCACGTCTCGCAAATTGCAGCC
>JAKVCO010000013.1 GCA_022448245.1 Paracoccaceae bacterium | reverse complement strand
AAAGATCAGACAGGGTCACCGCTCGATTTTTGAACCGTGAATCACGCTGTCAGCCGGAAATCAATGGCTCCTGACCCAAAGGCATACTAGATGAGGACTATTGGCGTTTGAGCATCGCCGACGTTACTGAAGAAGGCCCCTTTTCCAAGTTCGAAGGTCTCTCTCGCATCCTTACGGTAATTGAGGGCGACGGACTTCTCTTGAACATCAATGGGCAAACACACCGGGCTGATCTACTCAGTCCTTTTGCGTTTTCAGGAGAGGATGAGACGACGTCGATCCTAACTGACGGCTCAATTCGAGATTTCAATATGATTTTTGATGCAACGTGCTGGCGTGCAAGCGGCAGGGTCGATGGTCCAGAGAACTTGAAGACACTTGGAACCGAGAGACCAAAAATCACGGCGCTTTACTGTGTCAGCGGAGAAGTGCAGCTTGGCGATGGTACAGAGCTCTCAGCGGCAGAAGGCGCGGTCTTCAGGGACTTCGACACAGTAGTGATGGGGCCGAAAGAGACGCGTTCACTGCGTCTCGATCTTTGGCCTAAGCGGCAAGTTTTGATTTCAGGTCGTTCATCGCAGTCCGATAATTAGAAAAGACAGCGTCTCGATGAACATGGCGGCCCGCTTTAACCATGTGACGGCCTGCAGACCAGACATCTGTCACAACGCTGTCATCCGCTGCGAAACAGAAACCATTAATGAGCTGATCTTCCGACAAAGCACACAGATAGGGATGGTTTGAGTTGATAGCTGTGAGATCCGCGAGTTTTCCAACCGCGATGCCACCCGCATTTCTGGACAGGGCTTGTGCGCCACCTTCTGCCGCCCGCTTGTAGAGTGAGTGGCCCACCGATCCTTCGCCAGGGACCATGAGATTGCGGCTGATATCACGAAGACGCTGCGAGTATTCCAAAGTGCGTAACTCTTCAGAAAGCGAGATACGTACGTTTGAGTCCGATCCAACGCCGAAGGCACCACCGGCCGCAAGAAAATCCGTGCCATTGAAAATGCCATCGCCAAGATTGGATTCCGTAATTGGACAGAGGCCTGCGACAGCGCCGGTTGTAGCAAAATCTACTGTCTCTGTTTCAGTCATGTGGGTTGCGTGAATGAGGCACCAGTTGGAAGCGACATTTTCATGGTCTAGCAACCATTCAACCGGTCTCGCGCCGAGCCAATCGGAGATATCTGCCACTTCCTTGGGTTGCTCTGCGATGTGAATGTGGACCGGTCCGTTGCCAAAGCTTGCCGTTACCTGAGCCAGCTCATCTGGTGAAGTCGCGCGAAGAGAGTGGGGTGCGATCCCTAGTGTCGTATCTGGATTGGCCTCTAGCAGCCTAGACTGAAGCGCTTCCATCAGTTGAGCAAATTGATCCACCGAATGTCCGAAGCGCGTTTGCCCCTCGACAAGCTCCTGTTTGCCAGCGCCGCCATAGCTATAAAGCACAGGCAAATGTGCAAGGCCGATACCTGTTTGGTCAGCAGCAGCAAAAATGCGATCGCTGAGCTCGGTTTGCGACGCGTAGTGTGTCCCGCCTGGCTGATGGTGGACATAGTGGAATTCTCCAACCGACGCATATCCGGCTTCAAGCATTTCAACGAAAACTTGCCCGGCGATAGCCTCGATGTGCTCAGGCGTAAGATGCTCAAGAAATTGATACATCAGCGTGCGCCAGGTCCAAAAACTGTCTTGGCCCTTTGCGCGGTATTCCGTCATGCCGGCCATTGCCCGTTGGAAACTATGACTGTGCAGGTTGGCAATCGCAGGAAGCAAACTGTCCACTTTTACGGCATCTGAACTGGGCTCTTCTTCCACAGCTATGCGTTCGATCAGACCGGTTTCCCCGACCTCAACTAGGACATCTTTCTGCCAAGTGTCTTCCACCAATGCCCGCGCCGAGAAAATCTGCATTCTTGCTTCCTTATGTATAGACATAGAAAATCTATAACACTACTGTGGCATCTGACAACCACTTTGAGTTTAGGGCATGACTGCCAACGATTTCATCATTTCAGCGGGTGCCATCGCCACGATGGATAGGTCCGTTCCAGGGCAATATGGCCTCGTTCCAAATGGTTCAGTTCTTGTGCGAAACGGAGAGGTCGCATGGGTCGGCCCAACTGCATCAATCCCCAAAATGCATTCCCGTTTGCCTCGCCATGATCATCCACAATCGCTCGTGACACCGCTCTTGATCGACTGCCATACCCATATCGTTTCCGGGGGGGATAGGGCGCGAGAGTTTGAACTCCGTTTAGAAGGCGCTTCCTACGAGGAAATCGCGCGAGCTGGCGGTGGCATCGTCTCGACAGTAAAAGCAACCCGCGAAGCGAGCGAAGAAGAGCTACTCGAAAATGCTCTGAAGCGCGCCGATGTGCTTATCGGCGAGGGTGTCGGACTTGTAGAAATCAAGTCAGGCTATGGTCTCGATACGGAAACAGAATTGAAAATGCTGCGGGTCGCGCGGCAAGTGGCCGAGAGGCGTCCGATACGCGTGACGACGAGCTTCCTCGGGGCACATGCTGTTCCACTCGAATATGCAGATGCGCCAGATCGCTACATCGATGAAGTGTGTATTCCAGCGCTGAAGAATGCTCATAGCGAAGGGCTCGTTGACTGCGTTGACGGTTTCTGCGAAGGCATCGCATTCGATAAAGACCAGATTGCGCGGGTTTTTGACGTCGCGAAATCTCTCGGATTACCGGTCAAATTACACGCAGAGCAGCTCTCAAATCTCGGGGGAGCTAAGCTCGCTGCGTCCTACGGCGCTCAGTCGGCAGATCACATCGAATATCTGGATGAAGACGGTGTGATGGCAATGGCAGATGCCGGAACTTCGGCCGTTGTTCTGCCGGGGGCCTTTTATACGCTCCGCGAAGCCCAAGTTCCCCCGATTGATCTTATTCGCAAACACAAAGTCCCAATCGCAGTAGCTACCGACTGCAACCCTGGTTCCTCGCCCCTCACGTCACTTTTGCTGTCAATGAATATGGCATGCATGCTTTTCCGTCTGACGCCGGAGGAAGCATTGAGAGGGACCACTTCGAACGCGGCTAAAGCGCTCGGCTTCAGTGACACTGGCCAGATTTCCATTGGAAAACGCGCCGATATTGCTGTGTGGGACGTCAAAACACCAGCCGAACTGTCTTACCGCATCGGCTTCAATCCCCTCAAAACGCGGATTTTTGGAGGACAAATTGCCTGAATTTGATTTGAAACCTGGCCACGTCACCCTGGAACAACTCAGCGAGATCTATTGGACAAATGCCTCTGCACGTTTGGATCGATCTGCCAAACAGGCTGTAGTAGAAGCAGCAAAGCGTATCGAAGCTGCAGCCAACGGAAACGCTGCTGTTTATGGCGTGAACACGGGTTTTGGCAAACTTGCCAGCATGAAAATCGAGCCTGGCGACACAGCACAACTTCAACGCAATCTTATCCTCAGCCATTGCTGTGGAGTAGGCGGTCCTGTCAACGAACAGGTTGTGCGATTGATGATGACTTTGAAGCTGTTATCACTCGGCCGTGGGGCCTCTGGCGTTCGATGGGAGCTGGTCGAACTTCTCGAAGGCATGCTTCTGCGCAATGTCATTCCTGTCATTCCGGCCCAAGGATCAGTTGGTGCGTCCGGTGATCTTGCGCCGTTATCGCACATGACCGCAGCAATGATTGGAGAAGGCGAAGCAACCTATGGAGGCGAGCGCCTACCCGGCAGGACCGCCTTGGAGAGGGCAGGGCTCCAACCCATTGCCTTGGGTCCAAAAGAAGGCCTCGCTTTCATCAATGGCACACAGTTCTCGACTGCATTCGCGCTTGTAGGTCTGTTCCATGCTTGGCGGGCGGCACAAAACTCTCTGGTTACGTCCGCGCTTTCCACTGATGCAATCATGGGATCGACGGCACCGACCCAGCCGGAAATCCACTCACTGCGGGGACATCGCGGGCAATGCGAAGCGGCTGCCACCATGCGCGCGCTTCTGTCGGGTTCGGAAATTCGAAAGAGCCATTTGGAAGGCGATACCCGTGTCCAGGATCCGTACTGCATCCGCTGCCAACCGCAGGTGACCGGGGCCGCAATCGACGTCCTGCGTCAAGCAGCTACGACACTTGAGATCGAAGCCAATGCAGCAACCGATAATCCTTTGGTCCTGACCGAAGCTGGCGTCATCGTGTCTGGTGGCAATTTCCATGCGGAACCGGTTGGTTTTGCAGCGGATATGATCGCGCTTGCTGTGGCCGAAATCGGGGCGATTGCGCAACGGCGGATTGCTCTTATGGTCGACCCCGCGTTGAGCCACGATCTTCCGCCGTTCCTCACACCTGCACCGGGCCTAAACTCAGGACTTATGATCGCAGAGGTCACGACTGCGGCGCTGATGAGTGAAAACAAGCACCTCGCAACGCCGTGCGTAACCGACAGCACACCCACCAGTGCAAACCAAGAAGACCATGTATCAATGGCTGCTCATGGGGCCAGACGCCTGTCCCAAATGACAAAGAACCTCAATGTCATTCTCGGTGTCGAGCTCATGTGTGGAGCGCAAGGGGTCGAATTTAGAAGTCCTTTGGCAACAAGCGATCCACTAAACAACGTTCTTGATCGCTTGCGACAGGATGTCGAAAGCCTTGGTGATGATCGTTACCTCGCCCCTGATATCGAACGTTCCGCTGAACTCATCGCATCGAATGCGATGCTTGAAGCCTCTGGGTTGTCGTTTCCGGGATTGACTCAATGACACCGGTCAAAGTTCAATCAGGCAATAGCCCCTTGATCCTGGGTCAACCGCACGGTGGGACTTACGTTCCGGATGACATCCAACCTCTGCTCAATGAAAACGGGCAGGGGCTGGCTGACACCGATTGGCACATCTCGAAGCTCTACGAAGGATTGGTCGAGGACGTCACAGTCGTTGAAGCAACTTTTCATCGCTATGTTATCGATGCCAATCGCGACCCTGCCGGTGCATCACTTTATCCGGGCCAAAACACAACCTCGCTTTGTCCAACCACAGATTTTGATGGCAAGCCAATCTGGCGGGATGGGCATGAACCAGATGCGCCTGAGACCGAGCGGCGACGGCTATTGTTTCACGCGCCTTACCATGACGCGTTGGCCAATGAGGTTACCCGCGTAAAGGATATCCATGGCTACGCGATCTTGTTCGACTGCCACTCAATCCGCTCCGACATACCGTTTCTCTTTGAAGGCACACTGCCTGTTTTCAACACAGGTACGAACAATAGTGAGACATGCGACGCGGCCATTGAAAAGACCATCGTCGATGTCTGTTTAGTGGCAAAACCTCACAGTCACGTTCTGAACGGGCGATTTAAAGGCGGCTGGACAACGCGCCACTACGGAAAACCATCCGACAGCGTTCATGCAATCCAAATGGAACTCGCACAGCGTAGTTACATGCACGAAATGCCGCCTTGGGATTATGCGCCCGAGAGGGCGGCCGAATTACGCCCTCATTTGAAAAACATGCTTAGCGGCCTGAAGGAAATGAACCCTTCGCTCCTAGCCAATTCTTAAGGATCCATCCATGACAGACCATCGAAAAAACTCACGTGACGTATTTCCACCTACTGGTCCTGAGCTGAACACCAAAAGCTGGCTTACAGAAGCACCTATGCGGATGTTAATGAATAACCTGCATCCAAACGTCGCTGAAAATCCCCATGAACTCGTCGTCTATGGTGGGATCGGCCGCGCCGCGCGGACATGGAACGATTTCGATCAGATCGTTGCGAGCCTTAAAGACCTCGAAGAGGATGAAACTTTGATGATCCAATCCGGCAAGCCTGTAGGTGTTTTCAAAACCCACTCCAATGCACCAAGGGTCTTGATTGCGAACTCCAACCTTGTGCCCCATTGGGCCAATTGGGACCACTTTAGCGAGTTGGACAAGAAAGGTCTCGCGATGTACGGCCAGATGACGGCCGGATCGTGGATTTACATCGGCACGCAAGGCATCGTGCAAGGAACCTATGAAACCTTCGTCGAAGCCGGGCGCCAGCACTATGATGGAAACTTGAAGGGCAAATGGATCCTCACTGGGGGTCTTGGTGGCATGGGGGGCGCACAGCCACTCGCCGCTGTCATGGCTGGGGCTTGTTGCTTAGCGGTGGAATGCGATGAAACCCGAGCCGATTTCCGGCTTCGGACACGCTACGTCGATGAAAAAACGCATTCGCTGGATAAAGCATTGCACATGATAAATGGCTGGACGGAAAACGGCGAGGCCAAATCGGTGGCCTTAATCGGCAATGCCGCTGATATTTTTCCTGAACTGGTGAAGCGCGGCATCAAGCCCGATATCGTTACCGATCAAACATCCGCCCATGATCCGGTTCATGGTTATCTTCCAAGTGGATGGACTGTTGCCGAGTGGCGCGCCAAACAGGACAGCGATCCCAAAGCAGTCGAGGCTGCCTCTCGCGCCTCCATGAAAGTCCATGTCGAGGCCATGGTGGATTTCTGGAACATGGGCGTTCCCACTCTCGACTACGGCAACAACATTCGCCAGGTCGCCTTGGAAGAAGGGTTTGAAAACGCATTTTCCTTCCCAGGTTTTGTCCCCGCTTACATTCGTCCGCTTTTCTGTAAGGGCATAGGTCCGTTTCGGTGGTGCGCGCTCTCGGGTGATCCAGAGGACATCTACAAAACCGATGCGAAAGTGAAGGAGCTGATTGACGATCCACACTTGCACAACTGGCTCGATATGGCCCGGGAACGGATTGAATTCCAAGGCCTGCCAGCGAGGATTTGTTGGGTAGGTCTAGGTCTGCGCCACAAGCTCGGACTGGCATTCAACGAAATGGTTCGGAATGGCGAGCTCTCCGCTCCGATCGTCATCGGGCGTGACCATTTGGACTCCGGTTCTGTCGCATCGCCGAACCGCGAAACCGAGGCAATGAAAGATGGGTCAGACGCCGTATCAGACTGGCCATTGCTCAATGCACTCTTAAACACCGCAAGCGGTGCCACATGGGTGTCTCTACATCATGGTGGCGGCGTTGGCATGGGCTTCTCACAGCACTCGGGCATGGTGATCTGTTGCGATGGTACGAAAGAGGCAGACGAACGCCTCGGTCGGGTTCTTTGGAACGATCCCGCGACAGGTGTTATGCGCCACGCTGATGCTGGTTATGACATCGCCATTGATTGTGCGAAGTACAATGGTCTCAACCTCCCCGGCATTCTCAACCCTTAAAATAGCCTTCTCCCTAAACCTGAGCCCGGCCGACGGTCGGGCCTTTTTTGTTTAACGGTGGAGGGATAAGGAAAAGTCCATAAGCGTTAGTAAGGTTGCTTTTAGCGTGCAAAGCAAGATAGGATTACAGATCGGTAATACCAAATTTTGTAACATAATACTGATTATAAGCATTAACCTAAGGCGTATCCGGCACCGCGTACTGTACGCACTGGGTCTTCCCCCCCGTGCTTACTCAGTGCTTTTCGCAGCCGTCCGATATGAACGTCGACGGTACGCGTATCCACGTAGATCTCTCGGCCCCATACGCGGTCTAGCAGCAGCTCACGGCTCCACACACGGCCAGGCTTTTCGATCAACGTCGTCAGCAGACGAAACTCCGTGGGCCCAAGCTTGATCTCTTCACCGCTGCGCGTCACTCGGTGGTTCTCGGTGTCGAGCACGATGTCCTCGTACTGCAGCCGCCCCGCCATGGCGCCAGGACGCGAGCGACGCAGCTGGGACTTCACGCGCGCAATGAGCTCCAGCACGGAGTATGGCTTAGTGACGTAATCATCCGCGCCGGTTTCGAGCCCGCGGATCTTGTCGATCTCCTCCGAGCGCGCTGAGAGCATGATGATCGGCAGCGCCTGCGTCTCTTTGCGCATCTTCAGCTGACGGCAAACCTCGATGCCCGAGACGCTTGGCAGCATCCAGTCGAGCACGACGACGTCCGGCGCTTCCTCGGAGACGAGAAGCAGAGCTTCTTCACCGTTCTCGGCTTCGACAACGCGAAAGCCTTCGCTCTCCAGATTGTAGGTGAGCACCGCGCGTTGCGCAGGCTCGTCTTCTACAACAAGAACAGAGGGTTGTGTCACGTCCCTGCCCTATCAATTCCTGGCGCCGTGGCGCCTTTCTTGCGGCTCTCATCGGGATGTTCACCGGTCACGAGGTAGATGACTTCCTCGGCGATATTGGTGGCGTGGTCGCCCATCCGTTCGATGTTTTTCGCGATGAAATGCAGATGCATGCAGGCCGTGATGTTGCGCGGATCTTCCATCATGTGGGTCAGGAATTCGCGGAACATGGCGTTGTACATCTGGTCGACGCTGTGGTCGCGTTCGCGCACATCTGCAGCCAGTTCGGCGTCGCGCTGGATGAAAGCATCAAGCACATCGCGCAGCATCGTCTCCACCTCGCGCGCCATGCGCTTGAGCGACTGCTCGGAGCCGTTGATCGGCGGCGTTTCTGCCAGCACTGTCGTGCGTTTGGCGATGTTCTTGGCGTAGTCGCCGATGCGCTCTAGCGCGCCAGAGACCTTCATGACGGCCAGAATGATGCGCAGATCTGACGACATTGGCTGGCGCATGGCGATCACGCGGGCCGCGTCTTCGTTGATGATATCCTCGAGATCATCGATGGCGCTGTCGCTGTTGCGCACAGTTTCTGCGAGCTCGATATCGCGATCCACAAGCGCCTTCGCCGCATCAAGGATGGAGGCCTCAACGAGCCCGCCCATCTTCATAATGTTGGCCTGCAACGCCTCAAGATCACGATCAAAAGCGGATGCAATGTGTTGTTCTTGCATGATTTTAACCGATCCGTCCGGTGATGTATGCTTCAGTTCTCGGGTCTTCTGGCTTGGTGAAAATGTCACCCGTATCACCGTATTCGACGAGATTACCGAGGTGGAAGAATGCTGTTTTCTGCGAAACCCGCGCGGCCTGCTGCATGGAGTGCGTGACAATCACCACAGAGTAGCTCTGGCGCAGCTCGTCGATGAGCTCCTCCACCTGCCCCGTGGCGATGGGGTCAAGCGCGGAGCACGGCTCGTCCATCAGCAGAACTTCGGGCTGCGTGGCAACGGCGCGCGCAATGCACAGGCGCTGCTGCTGACCGCCGGAGAGCCCGGTACCCGGCGCGTTCAAGCGGTCTTTCACTTCGTCCCAGATAGCACCGCGACGCAGAGATTTTTCCACGATTTCATCGAGTTCTGCCTTGTTCCTCGCGAGCCCATGAATGCGCGGGCCGTAAGCGATGTTGTCGTAGATCGACTTCGGGAACGGGTTCGGCTTTTGGAACACCATGCCGACGCGGGCCCGCAACTGAACGGGATCAACGCGCTTGTCGTTGATGTCTTCGCCGTCGAGGCGGATGTCCCCGGTCACGCGGCACACATCAATCGTATCGTTCATCCTATTGATACAGCGCAAGAAAGTGGACTTGCCGCAGCCGGATGGGCCGATAAAGGCGGTGACGGTCTTGTCCTTGATCTCGACGTTGACGTCTTTGATCGCGTGGTTGTCGCCATAGAAGACGTCCACGCCCTTGGCAGAAATCTTGGTGTTCATTGAGGCCACGTCCCCTTCAGTGAGTCTTGTATCGTCATACATGGGTCTCGTCCCTCGTTACCAGCGGCGCTCAAAACGGCGGCGCAGGAGAATTGCGATGATATTCATGGTCAGAAGGAAGATGAGGAGGATAATGATCCCGCCCCAAGCCTTCTCGGTGAAGACCGCGTCCGAGCGGCTCACCCAGTTATAGATCTGCGCGGGCAGCGCAGAGTTCGGGCCCTCAAGCCCCCCGAGGAACGTCTCCGGATAGCGGGCCACAAAGCCCACCATGCCGATGAGGAGCAGCGGTGCCGTTTCGCCCAAAGCCTGTGCGAGACCGATGATCGTGCCTGTCAGGATGCCGGGTGCCGCGAGAGGCAACACGTGGTGGAACACGGCCTGCATCTTCGAGGCCCCTACCCCCAGCGCTGCGTCCCGAATGCTCGGCGGGACCGACTTCAGCGAGGCGCGGGTGGAGATGATGATCGTTGGCAGCGTCATCAGCGTCAGCACGAAGCCACCCACCAGAGGCGCGGATTGCGGCAAGTGCATGTACTGGATGAACACCGCAAGACCCAAGATACCGAACACGATCGAGGGCACGGCAGCGAGGTTCGAGATATTGACCTCGATAAAGTCCGTCAGGCGGTTCTTCGGGGCGAATTCCTCAAGGTAGATCGAGGCCGCAACGCCGATGGGCAGCGCAAGGAAGAGCACCACGAACATCATCAAAAGCGATCCCAGCACCGAGGCGCCGATCCCTGCCCCGCCTGGGTTGTCGACGCCCGTGTCGACGCCGGTGATGAAGTTCCAGTCGAAGACCGTGGCCATAAGCCCGGCGTCCTTCATGGCCTCGGCCACGTCGAGGTCCTGGGGCTGAATGAAGCGGTTGTCTGCGGTGATATTTTCGACGGCGAGCGTGCCTTTGAAATAGCGGTCGATGCGCGAGGCCGCGGGCACTTCAAACAGCACTTCCTGGCCAAGCTGAACTTCGTTGGCGGTGTAGAACTGGCGCAGGTTGTTGCCGACCTTGCCCACCAAACGCTCCAGCGCGCCGGACGAAATATCCGCCTCAATCCCAGCTGACGTCAGCTCCGCCGACAAAGCCGCAACGAAGAGGCCTTCGTATTCCTTGGTCTTGAAGAGCGTCGACTCTGCGGCGTCATACTGCTCCTGCGTGACGGTCACAGGCACCTGCACCACAGTGCGCTGGAACGCGGGGATGCCGTTTGACAGGATCGCCGCAAGAAGCACCACGAGGGACAAGACGCCCACACAGATCGCCACGATCCCGTAGATCTTGAAGCGCGCTTCAGCGGCGTTGCGCTTGCGGGTGCGTTCGTCGACGGCCAGCAGCGACGCGCGCTTGGGCGTTGGCGTGGTAGCGTCGGTCATTCGTATTGCTCCCGGTACTTGCGCACAATGAAGAGCGCGAAGACGTTAAGACCCAGCGTGATGATGAAGAGCGTCATGCCTAGGGCGAAGGCCACGAGCGCCTCGGGCGAGGCGAAGTCACTATCGCCGGTCAGCTGCGAGACGATCTTTGCCGTGATGGTGGTCATGGCTTCGAAGGGGTTAAGCGAGAGGCGTGCCGCGGCCCCTGCCCCAAGGACGACGATCATGGTTTCTCCGATCGCGCGGGAGGCGGCCAGGAGGATGGCGCCCACGATGCCCGGCAGCGCGGCAGGCAGAACGACTTGGCGAATCGTCTCGGATTGCGTCGCGCCGATCCCGAGGGAGCCGTCGCGCATCGCTTGAGGGACCGCGTTGATGATGTCGTCAGACAGCGAGGAGACGAAGGGGATGAGCATGATGCCCATCACAAGGCCCGCCGTCATGACGGCCGTACCACCGCCCATCCAGTTGACGCCCAGATACCCTTCGTCGCCGAAGAAGCTCACCAGGAACGGACCGACCGTCAGCAGCGCAAAGAGGCCGTAGACGATGGTCGGGATACCGGCGAGCACTTCGAGGAGCGGTTTGGCAATGCCGCGCACCGCAGGCGATGCGTATTCAGAGAGATAGATCGCGGACAGAAGCCCCACCGGCACAGCAACCGCCAGCGCCACGAGCGAGATATAGAGCGTACCCCAGAGCAGTGGCAGCACACCCAACGAGGACGAACCGCCCCGGCCCGAGAAGCTCGGCGCCCATTCAAGGAGGAAGAAGAACTCGGACGCCGGATAGAGGCGGAAGAACTCCACCGTGTTGAAGATCAGCGAGTAGATGATACCCACCGTCGTCAGGATCGCGATGAAGGCCGCCCCGATAAGGAGCGCGAGCACCGCGCGCTCGACCGTGTTGCGGGCGCGGAAGCTCGCATTGGTGCGCGACCAAGCGTAGGCGAAACCGGCGACGGCCAAGATCAGGACGACCACATCGCGGATCACGGACCACGTCCCGGCCATGCCGCGATAATCCTGCGCACTCGCAACGATGTCGTCGCTCACATCTGAGCCCAGAACCACACCCACGCTCGACAGCAGCGTCTTGAGCCCGTCGAGGTCAGCGGCGACTTCCTCGGCCTCATCCTCGCCAATGGCGCCCTTTGCGATCGCTTGGTCGAGCCCGTCTGCCACGCGCCGCACGTCAGACATCACGAGGCTCATGTTCATATCTTCAGTCAGGTTCTGCTCCGAAAACTCCGAGCTCACCGAGGCGCCAATGAGGATCGGCTGCAAAACCAACCACGCGCACATGACAAAAAACGCTGGCACAAAGACCAGCAGCATCGCGTTGTAGCCATAGTAGTTGGGCAGCGAATGCAGGCTGCGACGATCGCCGTCCGCAGATGCAAGCGCACGGCCCTTCACAATAAAAAAGCCCGCCAAGGAGAGCAGGACGAGCGCGGTAAGCAGCCAGGCGACGGACATTTTTATGTTCTTTCAGTTGGCAGACTGGGGTGAGACGGCCCTCTGAAGGGCCGCCCCGGAGACAGTTGTTAGAGCGTGCCTTCGGCTTCGATCATGGCTTGCGTGTCGGCAAGCTCAGGGTCGGACACGAGGCCGTAGGATGCGAGCGGGCCATCCGGGCCGGCGATCTCGTCAGCCATGAAGAACTGAGCGTAGAGCTTGAGACCAGGGATCACGCCGATATGCGCCTTCTTGATGTAGAAGTAGAGCGGGCGGGACACCGGGTACTCGCCGGTTGCGATGGATTCGGTGGACGGGACCACGCCGGACATTGTCGCAACCTTCAGCTTGTCGGTGTTGTTCTCGTAGAATGCGAGACCGAACACACCGATGCCGTTGGCGTTTGCGTCGATACGGGCGAGCGTTTCGGTGTAGTCACCGTCGATGTCGACAGAGCGGCCATCGGTGCGGACCTCAAGGCATGCATCCTCGGCGTCGTCCTCGGACATGCCAGCAGCCATCATTGCTTCGAAGGCGCCGGTGGCTTCACAGCCCGCCGCGATCACCTTCTCTTCGAAGACTTCGCGGGTGCCGTGCTTGGTGCCCGGGATGAAGGCCAGGATGTCTTCTGCTGGGAGATCGGCGTTGAAGTCAGCCCACTGCGTGTGCGGGTTCTCGACGAGTTCGCCATCCACAACCACCTTGGGTGCTAGTGCGTTGAACCAATCGGACGGGGTGAAGGCGTCGTAGGCCGGACCGTCGATCTGGGAGGCGAAGACGATGCCGTCATAGCCGATGCGAACTTCGATGATGTCGGTCACGCCGTTTGCGGCGCAGGCTGCGATCTCTTTCTCGCGGATGCCGCGGGACGCGTTTGCGATATCGATTGTGTTGATGCCTACGCCTTCGCAGAAGCGGCGCAGACCAGAGGACGAACCGCCGGATTCAACAACGGGCGTCGGGAAGTCAGTGTTTTCACCGAATGCTTCCGCCACGATGGAGGCGTAAGGCAGCACGGTGGACGAGCCTGCGATCTGTACCTGGTCGCGGGATTGGGACTGAGCCGCGCCGGCCACAGCAGCGATTGCAATCACAGAGGCTGTCAGTTTCGTGAATGACATGGATGGATGCTCCTTGATCCTGTTCATCCGGCCGTCTCCCCCCACGGGCGACCTGCCGTTGTGGGCCGTTTAGGGAATCCGTGCGATGCTTTTGTAAAACTTTTGTAACTGTTTTATGACATTTGCCCTGCGGCTGGTTTTCGGCCGAAAAACTTGGTTCCGAAGGCGCAGCGCCATATTGAGATCGCGCGCAAATAAATACTCAATTTCAATGCACTAGAGGGCAAGAGCACCTTCCCCCGGCGCAAAAACTGTTGGCAGAATTCCCAATTAACCAAACGATCAGGGGAATAATTTTTTTACTTAACCGCTAACATTCTGAGAATTATGACAAATAATTTTTCTATCGCCGCGACAGCCTTGGTACTGGCTGCGCCCGCAGCCCATGCGGCCACCATTTTGGACACAACTGCAGGAGAATCAGGCGCAAATGGCGTCACACTCGGCACCTTCTAAGCCGAGCCTTTGCGCCGGACTTTCGTCTTGACCGACAGTACATCGGCACTCCAGGTTGGCGCGTTCTTTGGCGACATGAACGCCTTCACCAGCCCCGCTTTCACTGTCACGGTCTCCGTCTTCAGTGGCACCGACTTCTCTGGCGCCCTCTTAGGCTCAGAATCATTCATTCTCGAGGACGGCTTTCTGGGGTTCCAATCAACCGACTTTTCGAGCCTCGGCACGCTTTCAGCGGGTAACTATGCCGTCGGCTTTTCGAGTGATGGCAATCGCGGACGACTGGGGACCGGATTGTCTGCTTTAGCCAGCACTCAGTCGCTCGATGCCAATAGGGCGTTCTCGCCCGGCTTCTTTTCGGACGCACGCGATTTCGCGGTGCTGATTACGGGCGAGATCGTGGACACCCCTGCCCCTATCCCAGTGCCAGCAAGCTTTCCGCTCCTTGCTGCGGGCCTATTCGGCCTGATCGCTTAGGCACGCCGCCAAAGGCGCACCTAAGGGGCGGTTCAGAGGCGGGGCAGCACGACTGAGAAGGTTGAACCTTCGCCCGGAAGGGATCGGATGCGCAGGCGCCCGCGGTGGCGACTCACGATATGTTTGACGATGGCGAGCCCCAGCCCCGTGCCGCCTCTCTCCCGGCTGCGATGAGCGTCGACCCGGTAAAAGCGCTCCGTCAGGCGCGGCAGGTGGTGGGGGTCGATGCCATCACCGTTGTCTGTGACGTCAATGATGACGCCCGGACCGCGCAGAATGGGCTCCCGATCTACAAGTGTCAGCGCCACGCGGGTTTCACCCCCGCCATACTTCACTGCGTTCTCCAGCAGGTTTCTCAGCACCTGCATCAGTTGATCTCGGTCGCCGCGGACAAAGACTTCGTCCTCCGGCAAGGCCAGTGAAATCTCCGCCCGGATATCACCTGCTTGCGGTGGCAACGTCTCCACCGCCTCTTTGACGATCGCCACGATATCCTCGCGCGCGTCGGGCTTGAGCCTACCTTCGCTTTCCAAGCGGCTAAGCGACAGCAGATCGGCAACCAAACGGTTCATGCGTTCGGCCTCGGTCTCCATCATGCTCAGAAAGCGCGCTGCGGCCTTGTGATCATTGGTAGCTGGCCCGCGCAGGGTTTCGATGAAACCCATCAGCGCGGTCAAAGGAGTGCGCAGCTCGTGGCTGACGTTGGCCACGAAGTCCCGACGCATCTGGCCGAGCCCTTCGGCATCCGAGAGGTCCTGGAACGTCACGAGCGCGCCAAGGGCGCTTGAGGCTCCCACGGGGGCAACCTCCAGCCTGTAGCGCAGATCTCGGTCCCCCTCCTGCCCCAGATGCTCAGCAGTGCGCCGGTCGTTCCCGGCCAAAACATCCTCGATCGCCTCGATGGGCGCAGGCTGACGCAGCACCGTCGTGTAGTGGCTGCCCGTTGCATTATGCCCAAGCAGAACGCAGGCTGGCTCATTCATCGCCAGCAACCGCTTTCCGCGGCCGATGACCAAAGCAGGCAGCGACAACGCGCCAATGACGGCTGTAAGGGTCTCGATTCGATCCATACGCAAGCCATGAGCCGCGTTGCGGGCTGAATTCAAGCAGAGTGTTTTTGTCAGCACTCCCCAAAAGGTTGAGAAATCATTGCTATCAACACCTGTAACCGTTTACAGCTCTGGGCAGCGCAACCCCAAACGCGCTCAATCAAGGATGTGTAGATGAGCACGGTTTTGTGCGTGGGAGACCTGGATGTCTGGGTAGAGGCTCTGCGTTCCGCCGCAGCCGGCGCCGAGGCGCACTTTGTCTCCTTTTCTGACGTCAGCGACACGCTACTGGACAACGTGATGCCCGATACGGTCATGAGCCCCCTCTTGGGTGCCAATTTTGACGCGACCGACCTCGCGCGGCGGCTTCAGGGGCTTGGGTTTAGCGGGCGCTACCTGGCCATCGCGGAAGGCGTGCCTGCGCCGAATATCATTGAAAAAGAGGTGCGGATGGCTGCGCCCCTAGTCGATTTCGACCTCATCGCGCTGCCGGACCGCTCAAAGCTGAACTAGGGCGCTCCGGAAGGCCTCGACCAGCTGATCTTCACGCTCGGCACCTACCGAGACACGGAAGAACCCTTCGCTAATGCCGGCGGCCTCGCGATCTGCCGCGGCAACGAGCCTATGGCTGGATGACACCGGGTGCGACAGCGTTGTCGTGATGTCCCCAAGCGTCGGTGCAAAAGCCACATCAAGCGCCTCCACAAAGGCATTGGTGACAGCGCGATCAGGTTCGATCTCGAAGGAGACCATGGCCCCCATATTTTCGCCAAGCAGATGCGCCGCACGGTAATGGTCAGGGTGATCGGGGCGCCCGGGATACAGAACGCGCCGTACCTGAGACATCTCACTGAGCGCCTGAGCCAAGGCAGCCGCATTCGACTGCGTGCGCGAGTGGCGCAGCTCAAAGCTCAGCAGGCCCCGTTCGGCCAGCCAACAATCAAAGGGTGCGGCGGTCATACCCATCGTGATGGCCATGGTCTCGAGCCGGGCGTTCACCTCAGGGTCCTTTGCGGCCACCCACCCCAGCATCGCGTCCGAATGCCCTGAAAGCAGCTTGGTCACAGAGTGCAGAACGATATCCGCCCCACGCTCGAGCGGGCGGAACCCCAGCGGCGTGGTGAAGGTGTTGTCCACGATCAGCGTGATCCCACGCTCCTTCGTCAGCGCGGCCAGCCCGTCCATATCCGCCACGCGCAGCGACGGGTTTGCGACGACCTCGACGAGGATCGCCTTCGTCTCCGGGCTCAAAGCGGCCTCAACGCTTTTGATATCCGTCGGATCGAAGAAACTAGTAGGGATACCGAGGCGCGGCAGTTCTTCCTTCAAGAGCTTGAGCGAGCGGCCATAGAGCTGCTCGGACCCCAACACATGATCGCCCGTCTGAACGCTGCCGAGAATGGCCAGCGTCACCGCGGCCATGCCGCTCGGTGCAATGATCCCGCCAGAACATCCCTCCATCGCGTCGATCATGCTGGCCACATGCTGAGCGTTCGGGTGACCTTCGCGAGAATAGACAAACGCCGCGTCGTCGCCCTCGTACATCGCGTCAAGCGCATCCGGCGTATCGGACCGATAAACGACGGATTGCTGCAGCGGGCTGACGAGAGGCTGGCCCGAAAAGGGCGCAATCGGACGGCGGCGCGTCATGCGGGGCTTAGCCCATCACGGAAGCGGCGCATATTCATCTGATAGCCGAGGGCCGACATCTCGAGCCCCTTGATCGCAGCCTCATCGAGCTCGCGCACCACTTTGCCGGGGGTGCCCATCACAAGGCTTCCGTCCGGGATGGTCTTGCCCTCGGTGATCAGCGCCCCTGCCCCGATGAGGCAGTTCTTCCCGATCACGGCGCCATTGAGCACTGTCGCCCCCATGCCAATGAGCGAGTTGTCGCCGATGGTGCAGCCGTGAAGCATAGCTTTGTGCCCGATCGTGCAGCCCTTCCCGATGGTGAGCGGGAAGCCAATGTCGGTGTGCAGGACGGAGTTTTCCTGAATGTTGGAGCCTTCGCCCACCGTAATGGGCTCATTATCGCCGCGCAGCGTCGCGCCAAACCAGATCGACGTCGCCGCCTCGAAAATGCAATTGCCGATGACATTGGCGTCGGGCGCGATCCAGAAATCATCGGTGTCGGGCAGCGTCGGGACGACACCTTCGAGCGCATAGATCATTGGCTTTCCTCGAATTCCTGTTGCAGGGCACGGGCATGGTCTTGCAGGTCGGGCTGCTGGACACGGGCCATGCGCGTGGCCTCGATGATCGTCTTCAAGCGCTCATCCGTCTTCTCGAGATCATCATTCACCAGCACGTAGTCGTACTCCGACCAGCGGCTGATCTCATCCCAGCTTTTGCGCATGCGCTTGGCGATCACGGCCTCATCATCTTGCCCCCGGCCCACCAGACGGCGGCGAAGCTCAACAATGGACGGCGGCAGGATGAAAACGCTCATCACGCTCTGCCCAAGGACGGAGTTCTTGATCTGCTGCGCGCCTTGCCAGTCGATGTCGAAGAGGACGTCACAGCCCTGCTCAATGGCTTCCTGCACGGGGCCAAGGGGCGAGCCGTAGAAGTTCCCGAAGACGTGGGCATGTTCCAGCATTTCGCGATCCGCGACCATGCGCTTGAAAGCGGCCTCGTCGATGAAATGGTAATCCTGACCGTCCACTTCGCCGAGGCGCGGTTCCCGCGTGGTGGCGGACACAGAGAAGCGGATCGTATTGTCCCAGGCGCGCAGGCGCTTGGCGAGGGTGCTCTTGCCTGCGCCCGAGGGCGAGGAGAGGATGATAAGAAGGCCGCGGCGGGACATGGCTTACTCCACGTTCTGGATCTGCTCGCGCATCTGGTCGATCGTCACTTTGAGATCGAGCCCGATGGCGGTGAGCGTTGTATCGCCCGACTTTGAACAAAGCGTGTTCGCCTCGCGATTAAACTCCTGCATCAGGAAGTCGAGCTTGCGACCCACGGGGCCGTCGGTGCCGATCAGGTCACGCGCGGCGACGATATGCGCCTCGAGGCGGTCAATCTCTTCCATGACATCCGATTTGATGGCGAGCTGAGCCAGCTCTTGCGCGAGCTTAGCCTCATCGAGGTCTTTCTCCTTCAGCACCCGCGCGAGGCCCGCTTTGAAAGCAGCCTCTTGTGCGGCAGCGCGATCAGGCAACAGCGCTTTGGCGCGGGCCACGAGATCTGCGATGGTGTCGGTCTGCCCGTTGATGACGTTGCCCAAGGCCGCGCCCTCGGTCGCACGCATCGCGTCAAAGTCAGCGACGAGGGGCGCGATATCGGCGATGACAGCGGCGGCGAAGTCAGCCCCTCCATCTTCGCGCCCCGCCCCTTCGGTCACGCTGCGGATAGAATAGATGTCGGCGGCTGTAAGCGGTGCAAGGTGCAAACCCGCCTCGCTGGCCATGGACTCAATGGTCTTCAACCCATTCAGCACGTTGGCCACGGCATCTTCGCTGACATCACCACCCGTGCTTTCAGCGCGCGTCACTTTCAGCGAGGCTTGAATATTGCCGCGTTTCAGCGCGCCCGTCAGCGCGGACCGCAACGCAGGCTCCAGGCCCGATATCCAGTCCGGCACACGCATGCGCAGATCGAGGCCCTTGCCGTTGACGCCCCTGAGCTCCCATACCCAGCTGAATGGTCCGTGGGTTCCCGTGCGGGTCGCGTAAGCGGTCATGGAGCGCGTCATAGCGGCCTTTCACATCGTCGTTAGAGGCTGACTAGCAATCGCGGACGCTGCTCTCAAGCACCGCTGAACCTAGACGTTTACTCTTTTAGGGAAATTTCCTGCCAATTTGCGTTCAGTTTTGGCAAAGTACGGATGGGGGCTCGACAAATTTGCGGTAAGTTGAGCAGGAGATGACATGTCTGACGAAAGTGCAGAGATAACGATGGTGGATTTCACGAAGTCTCAGCGGTTTGAAGGCATCGGCGCGCTGGAGGCCTATTGGCAGAGCCTCCGTGGCAACCGCCTCGTCCCTCTGCGCTCCGATATTGATCCGCGCGGCATCGAAAGCGCGCTTGATTATGCCTTTATCGTCGAGCGCGTGACCGCCGGTGTGATCCGCTTTCGCCTTGCTGGCTCGCAGCTCAATGAAATGATGGGGATGGACGTGCGCGGGATGCCGATCACCTCCTTCTTTGGCACGCAATCACGCGCGCAGTTTCTTGATGCGATTGAAGGTGTGTTCAACGGCCCGGAAGTCGTCGAAATGCAGATGGAAAGCCCTGAGGGCGCAGGCAAGCCTGCCCTTGCGGGCCAGATGATCCTGATGCCGCTGAAGAGCGATCTGGGTGATATCAGCCGCGCCATTGGCTGCTTCCCCACGCGTGGTTCCATTGGCAGTGCACCGCGCCGGTTTGAACTGACGGGCAACGTTCAGCGCCGTCCGCTACGCGGCGAGGAAGAGCCCGCGATGGTCACCCGCCGCCCGGCGTCGGAGCGTCCGCTCACAGCAGGATTTGCCGAAAGCGCAACGCCCTTTGAGCCCCCCAAACATCCGTCCGAGCGGCCGTATCTCAAGCTCGTCAAAGACCAAGACTAAACGCAAAAGGCGGCCTCTCAGGAGACCGCCTTCTTCTTTTGGTGCCGCTACGGCGTTGGTTCAAACCGCTGCGGCATGACGCGTTTGAGCCGTCTGGCCAAGCTCTTCCGCCACGAGGAATGCAAGCTCCAGCGCCTGGCTCGCGTTGAGACGCGGGTCACAAGCGGTGTGGTAGCGCGATGACAGATCCTCATCGGTCACAGCGCGCACGCCGCCGGTGCATTCGGTCACGTCTTTGCCCGTCATCTCGAAATGCACGCCACCCGGGACCGTGCCTTCGGCGCGGTGGATCGCAAAGAATTCCTGCACTTCACGCAGCACGCTGTCGAACGGACGGGTTTTGAAGCCCGACGCGCTCTTGATCGTATTGCCGTGCATGGCGTCACAGGACCACACCACGTTGGCGCCTTCGGCCTGAACGGTCCGGATGAGGCGCGGCAGGTGATCGCCCACGCTACCTGCACCGAAACGCGCGATAAGCGTCAATCGGCCCGCTTCGTTCTCCGGGTTCAGTTTGGCCATCAGCACCTTGAGGTCTTCCTCGGTGGTCGAGGGGCCGCACTTCAGGCCGATCGGGTTCTGCACGCCGCGGCAGAACTCCACATGCGCGCCATCGGGCTGACGCGTCCGGTCGCCGATCCAGATCATGTGGCCAGAGCCCGCGAGCCACTTGCCCGAGGTCGAGTCGACGCGCGTCAGCGCCTCTTCGTATTCCAGCAGCAGCGCCTCGTGCGACGTGTAGAAGTCCACGCTTGCGAGCTCTTCATTGTTTTCAGACGTCAGACCTGCGGCCTGCATGAAGTCGAGCGCGTCAGAGATACGGCCCGCCATCGCGCGATACCGCTCGCTCTCTTCACGGTCGGTGAAGCCCAGCGTCCAGGCATGCACCTGGTGGATGTCAGCGAAACCACCCTTCGAAAATGCGCGCAACAGGTTCAGCGTAGCCGAGGCCTGCGTGTAGGCGTGCAGCATTTTGTCCGGGTTCGGGATCCGCGCCTCGGGCGTGAAGTCCAGATCGTTGATGATGTCGCCGCGGTAGGACGGCAGCTCCACCCCATCCTTCACCTCGGTGGGTGCAGAACGCGGCTTGGCGAACTGACCGGCCATGCGGCCCACTTTCACCACAGGCACCTTGGCGCCGTAGGTCAGTACGATTGCCATCTGCAGCATCACCTTGAACGTGTCGCGGATCAGATCGGCAGAGAACTCACCAAAGCTCTCCGCGCAGTCACCGCCCTGAAGCAGAAAAGCTTCGCCCCGCGACGCGGCCGCGAGCTGCGATTTCAGCGTTCGAGCCTCGCCCGCAAAAACGAGCGGCGGATACTGTGCGAGCTGCGCTTCTACGGCGCTGAGCTTACCCTCATCCAGATACTCTGGCATCTGAATCCTGGGCTTGTTGCGCCAGTCAGATTTTTGCCACTCGGTCATTGCTTTATTTCCTATGATATCGCGGGCCAGTCCCGCAGTGTTATCGTTAGCAGACGCCGGTATACATCGCTGTTGAGCCCGTGGAAACAGGCTAATTCGTCGTTGTGATACCCGTGAGCACGTTCATCTCTTGACGCGCGTTTGCGTCCCAGCCATGGGAAAAGTGCGACATCTACGGTAAGACTACGGCATGCTTACGCAACCACCCCGAATTGACGTTGAGAGCGACGGCACAAAACCGCGCAAGTTTATCTTCGTCCTTTTGCCTCAGTTTACGCTGCTGTGCTTTGCTTCGGCGCTGGAAAGCCTGAGGATTGCGAACCGCATGGCAGGCAAGCAGCTCTATGATTGGGAGCTGATGGGCGAAGAAGGCACGTTCATTACGTGCTCTGCCGGAACCGAGTTCCGGGTAGACCGTGATTTGAGTGAGATTTCGCGCGATGACACCGTGCTTTTGTGCGGCGGGATCGGCGTTCACGCCGCGACCACCAAGAAACTCTTGGGCTGGCTGCGCCGTGAGGCGCGTCGGGGTGCGATGATGGGCGGGCTTTGCACGGCTGGATATTCGCTCGCCAAAGCGGGCCTTCTCGATGGCAAGCGCGCGACGATCCACTGGGAAAACCAGGACAGCTTTGCTGAAGAGTTTCTCGAAGTGGAGCTGACGAAGTCTGTCTTCATCGTCGACGGCAACCGCGTGACAACCGCAGGCGGCACGGCCTCCATCGATCTAATGCTGAAGTTCATCGCTGAAGATCATGGGGAAGAACTCGCCAACGCAGTGGCCGACCAGCTGATCTATTCCTCCATCCGCACCGACCAGGACACGCAGCGTCTGTCGATCCCGACGCGCATCGGCGTGCGACATCCGAGGCTCAGCCAGGTCATCCAGCAGATGGAACTCAACATCGAGGAGCCGATTTCACCCTCGATCCTCGCCAAAGATGTAGGCATGTCCACGCGCCAGCTTGAACGTCTCTTCCGTCGCTACCTGAACCGCTCGCCCAAGCGCTATTACATGGAGCTTCGCCTCCAGAAGGCGCGCAACCTGCTGATGCAGACGGATATGAGCGTGATCAACGTGGCGCTGGCTTGCGGCTTTGCATCGCCCTCGCACTTCTCGAAGTGCTACCGGTCGCATTACAACACCACGCCCTACCGAGAGCGTGGTGCCCAGGCCGCCCGGATGAGCGTCTAGCGCGCGATTACGCGCCCGCGGGTGCCATGCGGTAGAGCGCGCCGTTTCCGATGCTGAGAAACCAGATCGACCCGTCCGGCGCCTCGCGGATGTCGCGCACGCGCAGCGTTTCCTCGGACGCAATCCGCTCGGCCTCACTGACTGACCCGCCCGCTTCGAGCCGCGAGATCATGTCGAACTTGAGTGAGCCCACAAAAATATCACCGCGCCATTCTGGGAAAAGGTCGCCCTGATAGATCATCATGCCCGAGGGCGCGATTGAAGGGTCCCAATAGAAGGCGGGCTGTTCCAGCCCGTCCTTGGCGGTGCCCTCGCCAATCTTGGCGCCGCTGTAGTGACGTCCATAGGAAATCACCGGCCAGCCGTAGTTGGCACCCTTCTCAATCAGGTTGATCTCGTCCCCGCCTGCTGCGCCGTGCTCCACGGTCCAGATGCGGCCCTGCGCGTCCATGGCCATGCCTTGCGGATTTCTGTGCCCGTACGACCAAATGCCCGGGCGTCCATCGGCGCCAACAAAGGGGTTCGATGACGGGATTGCACCGTCGCGGGTGATCCGCACGACAGAGCCGTTCTCAATGTCGCGGTTCTGGGCCGAGGGCCTGTCGCCCCGGTCGCCGATGGTGAGGTAAAGCGTGCCGTCCCGTGCCTCCAGGAGACGTGATCCGAAGTGGCGCCCACCGGACGCGCCGCGCGCTGCCTCCCAAATCGTCTCAACATCGGTAAGGCGCCCATCCGTCCCCAGCGTTCCACGGGCCAGGGCGGTGTTCGATCCGCGCCCCTGATCCTTGGCGAAAGTGAAGTAGAGCTCCCGGCGCTCAGCGAAATCGCGCGGGACGAGGACATCAAGCAGCCCACCCTGCCCCTGATCTTCGACATCAACAGACCCGATCACGCGCGCGTCCTCGCCTGGCGTCAAAAGCAACACGTCGCCGCGTTTTTCGGTCAGCACCACCTCACCCGACGGCAAAAATCCAAAGCCCCACGGGGCATCGAGACCCGACAAGACCGGCGAGACGGAGACCGATCCCGCCGAGGTCTGGACCTGAGCTGCAGAAGTTGACGCAACGGCAATAAGAACGACGGCAAGGGCAGTTCGGATCATGGTGTACTCCTTTAACGGGAAGATAGGCGCTTTTTCCCCGACTTCCCGTCACCTTTTCGCGAAAGCAGACACCGGAACTTGCTTTCCTTTTTCGTCATCATTGCTAGGCTCCCGGGTGGAAAGAAATCCAACTGGGAGAAACTAAATGAAAAAGCTGCTTATGGCCTCTGCGGCCACAGCACTGATGGCAGGCGCGGCGAACGCCGGTGGCCACATCGAAATCAAGCTCGGCGTTCTGCTCGGCTTCACGGGCCCGATCGAATCGCTGACCGGCCCAATGGGCAACGGCGCACAGCTCGCCGTGGACGAAGTGAACGCAGCTGGCGGCATCCTCGACGGTCACTCCGTTGAAGTGATCACCGCCGACACTGGCTGTATCGACAACGGCCTGGCCACGACCAACGCCGAAATGATGATTGCAGAAGGTGTGAACGGCATCGTGGGCGGTGACTGCTCCGGTGTGACGGGCGCAATCCTCGCAAACGTCGCGATCCCGAACGGCATGGTCATGATCTCGCCGTCCGCCACATCGCCTGCCCTGTCCACGGTTGAGGACAACGGCCTCTTCTTCCGCACCGCACCTTCCGACGCGCGTGAAGGCCAGGTGATGGCAGAGATTCTGAAAGAGCGCGGCATCGATTCTATCGCTCTGACCTACACCAACAACGACTACGGCAAGGGTCTCGCAGACGCGATCCAAGCTAACTTCGAAGCCATGGGCGGCGAAGTGACGATCGTTTCCGCACACGAAGACGGCAAAGCCGACTACTCCGCAGAAATCGCCGAACTCGACGCAGCTGGCGGTGACCTGCTCGTCGTGGCTGGCTACCTTGACCAAGGTGGTCTGGGCATCATTCGCGCGTCCCTCGACGCAGGCGCGTGGGACCAGTTCGGTCTGCCCGGCGGCATGATCGGCGACAGCCTTCCTGAGAACGTGGGCCCAGACCTCAACGGTTCCTTCGGTCAGATCGCCGGTTCCGGCGGTGACGGCATCGACGCCCTCGTGGCAGCAGCCGGCGACGCGTTCGACGCAACCTCGCCCTACACGCCTGAGTCCTATGACGCGGCTGCAATCTTCATGCTCGCCATGGAAGCAGCTGGTTCCAACGACCCGGCAGAGTACGCCTCCGAGATCCTCAATGTGGCAAACGCCCCCGGTGAGCCGATTCTGCCTGGTGAGCTCGCCAAGGCGCTCGAAATCATCCGTGCCGGTGGCGACATCGACTACGTGGGTGGTTCCGCAGTTGAGCTCGTGGGTCCCGGTGAAGCCGCAGGCTCTTACCGTGAGATCGAAGTTCAGGACGGCGCAAACGTCACCGTGAACTTCCGCTAATCGCAGCTTTAACTATCTTGAACAGCCCGGTTCGTCCGGGCTGTTCGCATAAGGGGGATTGGCTAGTGATCGAGGTCCACGACCTTCACAAGCATTTCGGCGGATTCCACGCCGTTGATGGGGCGACGCTTTCCATAGAAGAAGGTTCCATTACTGGACTCATCGGCCCGAACGGTGCCGGCAAAACAACTCTTTTCAATGTGATAGCAGGTAATCTTAAACCTACGTCTGGCCGTGTCGTCATGGCCGGCGAAGATATCTCTGGCCTGCCGCCGCATGAGCTTTTCCATAAGGGCCTGCTGCGCACCTTCCAGATCGCGCACGAGTTCAGCTCAATGACAGTCCGCGAGAACCTTATGATGGTTCCCGGCCACCAAGCCGGTGAGAGCATCTGGAACGCCTGGTTTGGTCGCGGCAAGATCCGAGACGAGGAACGCGCGCTGGCTGAAAAGGCTGACGAGGTGCTCGACTTTCTGACGATCTCGCATCTCACGCACGAAAAGGCAGGTAACCTGTCTGGCGGTCAAAAGAAGCTGCTTGAGCTCGGCCGTACGATGATGGTCGACGCCAAGATCGTTTTCCTCGACGAAGTGGGTGCAGGCGTGAACCGCACCCTGCTCAACACCATCGGTGACGCGATCATCCGGCTCAACAAAGAGCGCGGCTATACCTTCTGCGTGATTGAGCACGACATGGATTTCATCGGCCGCCTCTGCGACCCGGTCATCTGTATGGCCGAAGGTAAGGTGCTGGCCGAAGGCACGATCGAAGAGATCAAATCCAACGAGCAGGTGATCGAGGCCTATCTCGGCACAGGCGTCAAAAATAAGAAGACAGCGTAATGGGGCGCGTGGCGTCCCTCCTCACCTGTCTGCTCTTCGCTCTGCCAGCGTCGCTGGCGGCGAAAGAGAGCTGTTCAGAGCTCACCCCCGCCGTTGCCATCTGCGCGGCCTACGAGGACCTCTCCGACGCCGGTGCGATGGAAATCGCCTTTCCAAACTCCCGCTACGTGGCGCTGACGCCCGAGGACAATCGCTATGGCGTGGCTGTGGCAGTCATTCCGGGTCAGTTGTCTGGAGCGGGCAAGATCGACACGCAGTCGCTCTTTGATGTGCCGATCGTGAACGCCATCTCGCGCACCTTCGTGGAAACCACCGTCGATGCCCCTCGCTTTCGCGGCGCGCGGCTGGGGGCTTGGCACGGCGTGCAGGCCAAATACCGGATCGTAGGCGCCTCTGAGCGGCTCGCCACGAGCTACGTCGTCGACGCCTACCTGATGCAGGACACCTCCGAGATCCTCGCGATACAGGCCTTCAGCGATGCGGCAGCTCAGGTGACCGAAACCCAACGCGCGCTCCACCAGCGCCACATGCAAGAACTTCGAGTAACACAATGACCGAGCCTCACACGAACTCAGCTGAGCCGTTCCTGATCGGGGACACGATGACCGGCGGCTACGGCTCCGGCGCTGATATTCTCCATGATTGCACGATTGCCGTGAACGAGGGCGAGATCGCCGTCATCGTGGGCCCCAATGGTGCTGGCAAATCCACCGCCATGAAGGCTGTGTTTGGCATGCTCGACGTGCGTCAGGGTGCGGTGCGACTGGGGGGCGAGGATATCACTGCCCTGACTCCGCAGGCCCGCGTACAAAAAGGCATGGGCTTTGTGCCTCAGACCTCGAACATCTTCACCTCCATGACGGTAGAAGAGAACCTCGAGATGGGCGCCTTCATCCGTACCGACGACATCGCCTCCACCATGGAGCAGGTCTACGAGCTTTTCCCTATTCTGCGTGAAAAGCGCCGCCAGCCCGCGGGCGAACTTTCGGGCGGTCAGCGTCAGCAGGTGGCCGTGGGCCGCGCGCTGATGACCAAGCCGCAGGTCCTGATGCTTGATGAGCCGACGGCCGGTGTCTCGCCCATCGTGATGGACGAGCTCTTTGACCGCATCATCGAGGTTGCACGCACCGGCATCTCGATCCTCATGGTGGAACAGAACGCGCGCCAAGCGCTTGAAATCGCAGACAAAGGCTACGTTCTCGTGCAGGGGCGTAACGCCTACACGGGCACGGGCCATGAATTGCTGGAAGACCCCGAAGTGCGGCGGTCATTCCTCGGTGGCTAAGGGACAGGCCGTCTTGAGAGGCTAAATGAAGACAATGAATAGGGTGGTGAAATGAGAGCGTTTTTAGCTGCAGCCTTGATGGTGGTAGCCGGTGCAGCCTCGGCACAGGAAGAAGCCGCTGATCCGGTCTTCAGCATCGTGTGCTCCTTCGATCGGGCCGCCGGTGGCGCGCCGGGCACGGATGAGGCGATGACCGTTCTGGAAGAAAACCGCGGTGGGCGCATTGTGCAATCTGACCGCCGCCCGTCGCAGATGCTTCTGCGCTCGGACCTGATGCTCGAAATTCCATCCTCGAACGGGGTACGTCGCTTCGTCATCGCCCTGCCCTCGGGCAACCTACTATCTCAGCTCGTCACGGTTCAACCGGACGGCACCGCCATGCGCTCGCTTCATGTGGCCCCTCTGGGTGCTGAAGCGTTTGTGCTGAGCGAGGTCGGCCGCTGTGATATCCGCGAATGATCGCTGCATCCCGCCATGCGGCCTCGCTTGAGGCCCCCCTGTCTCAGGGTCACCACGCGATGACCCTCCTTGGAACTTGTAGACAAGGCTCGATATCGTGACCGACATCCTCAATGCCGTCATCGTAATCCTGAACTTCATCATCATCCCTGGTGTGGCCTATGGCAGCCAGCTGGCGCTGGGTGCGCTTGGGGTGACGCTGGTCTACGGGATCTTGCGGTTCTCAAACTTCGCCCACGGCGACACCATGTCTTTCGGGACCATGGTCGTCATCTTCGCCACCTGGGGGCTGCAATCCCTTGGCGTATCGCTGGGACCGCTTCCCACCGCGCTTTTGGCCCTGCCGATTGGCATCGCAGGCTGCGCGCTGCTTTTGGTCTTCACCGACAGGTCGGTCTACCGCTTCTACAGGGCACAAAAGGCATCGCCTGTGATCCTCGTGATTGTCTCAATGGGTGTGATGTTCGTCATGAACGGTGTCACGCGCTTCATCATCGGAGTGAATGATATCCGCTTTGCCGATGGGGAACGCTTTATCGTGCGCGCCCGCGATTTCCGCGACTGGTCGGGCCTCGATGAAGGTCTTGCTTTCCGGACCTCGCAAGCCATTACCATCGTCGTGGCGATCATTGCAGTCGCCCTTCTCTTCTGGTTCCTGAACCGCACACGCACGGGCAAGTCCATGCGCGCCTTCTCCGATAACGAGGATTTGGCGCTTCTGTCCGGCATCAACCCGGAGCGGGTGGTGATGGTGACCTGGATGATCGTGGCGGCGCTGGCGACCACAGCTGGCGTGCTCTACGGCCTCGATAAATCCTACAAAGCTTTCACCTACTTCCAGCTTCTGCTGCCGATCTTCGCGGCGGCCATCGTGGGCGGGCTTGGCTCCCCCATCGGGGCCATTGTGGGCGGCTTTGTCATCGCCTTCGCCGAGATCGCGCTGACCTACCCGCTGAAGAAGGTGCTGGGCTACCTATTGCCTGAGAGCCTGGAGCCGGACGGCCTTGTCCAGCTTTTGACCACCGATTACAAATTCGCGGTGAGCTTCGGCATTCTCATCATCGTTCTTCTGTTCAAACCGACCGGTATCATGAAGGGGAAAGCGCTATGACCCTGACACTGCGAGATATGTCTCTGTTCGTTCTGGTGGCGATCCTGATCATCGGGACAGGCTACTTTCAGGGCGTGAACACAGCGCTGACGCTGCTGAACTTCGGCCTTGTCAGCGCGATCATGTCGCTGGGCGTGAACCTTCAGTGGGGATTTGCGGGCCTCTTCAACATTGGTGTCATGGGCTTTGTGGCACTGGGCGGTCTTGCGGCTGTTCTCATCGGCATGCCCCCCACCACAGAGGCGATTGCCGAGGGCGGCGCGCGGATGGCAATGGCCATGACCATGGGCGCGGTCACGATCGTGGCGGCCGTGGTGGCCTACCGAAAACTCGAACCCGGACGGTCGCGATCGCTTGCCGTGGCGGGCATCATCATCGTGGGCTTCGTGATCTACCGACAGCTCTTCGACCCGGCGCGTGACGCCATCGAGGCTGTGAACCCGGCAGGGACAGGCTTCCTCGGCGGCTTCGGCGCGGAAGGTCTGACGATGCTGATCGCGTGGCCTGCAGGCGGCCTCATAGCTGCTGGTGCGGCTTGGATCATCGGCAAGACGGCGCTGGGCCTCCGCTCCGACTATCTCGCCATTGCAACGCTTGGCATCGCCGAGATCATCATCGCCATCCTCAAGGCAGAAGACTGGCTGTCGCGCGGCGTCAAGAACGTCGTGGGCATCCCGCGACCTGTGTCTTACGAAGTCAATCTGCAAGCTGATCCTGCCTTCTTGGAGCGCGCGCAGGGGCTGGGCCTCGACCCCGTTTTTGCCTCCGCCCTTCAGGTGCGGGTGGAATGGGCGGTGCTCTTCTCCATCGTGCTGATCCTTTTGCTGGTGCTGGCGCAGCTCGCGCTGAACTCGCCGTGGGGCCGCATGATGCGCGCGATCCGCGATAACGAGACCGCGGCCGAGGCCATGGGTAAAGACGTCACCGCACGCCACCTGCAGATCTTCATCCTAGGCTCGGCAATCCTTGGCATGGCGGGCGCGATGATGACGACGCTCGATAGCCAGCTCACGCCTGCGGCCTACCAGCCACTGCGCTTTACCTTCCTCATCTGGGTGATGGTGATCGTGGGCGGATCGGGCAACAACTTCGGTGCCGTCTTAGGCGGCTTTGTTATCTGGTTCCTCTGGATCCAGGTGGAGCCTGCCTCGCAAGTGCTGCTGAGCGTGCTTACCTCGCCCCTGGCAGACGGCTCCGCGCTCAAGGACCACCTGCTCGACGCCGCCCCGCACATGCGCCTGATCACCATGGGTCTCGTGCTGCTAATCATGCTGCGCTTCTTCCCAAGGGGGCTGATACCTGAGCGGTAAGGGCTCCCTTGCTGGAATGCTCTCCGCCTTGCTATTCGAGCCGCTCAGCGGCGCGCTGGGCGCGCCTCTTTACCTGGATTTCACAAATAAGGTCGCTGGAGGCGCGGAGGCGCAGCAATAGCGCCATCGCAATTAGCTGCCGCCAAGAAAAGCCCCTACTTTCTTCAGAATGCTCGTCAGGAGGCGAAAGAGGCCAACCATTCCGATCAAAGCACCAACGCCGCCTAGAATGGCAAACAAACTCACTCGGGGATCGCCGTAATTGTACTCTGGATTGTTTGCAACGAACCAGACCGCGCTCACTGTCGACAATCCCATAAGGAATAGCCCAAAGCTGAGGAGTACGGCGTCTTTCAGCATTTCATTCCTCTCGTCGCTCGTCGTTTAGGGCAATGACACTGAAACTCAGCAATCTGTTTCATCCACCTTCTTGGTAGCCATCAAAACCGCCATGCCCACAATTCCGGATGCCGACCAAGCGGGCTCAACCCTGTTAAAGAACACAATTGCTGCCATGCCGAAAACAACTGCTAAGCGAAGAATGCGGCGCGGCACCTCTCTTACCAAAATCACCACGAATACAATTCCAATGATGCCATAGGCGAGTGCAGGCCCGTTTATGCCAAGGATTTCTTTTGCAAAAAGAAACAGCAGTATCGCCGCGAATGGAGCGATTGCCTCTCGACTGGCGGCAAGACTATGCGGGAACCTCATTTCTTCTCCGTGTGGATGGTACGAGCTACGAGTGGCACGTTGCATTATGTGGCCACTTTAGAACCAAGTTCAAAGCAGGCTGCCAAAGGTGACCCCGGGAATAGCTGGCAACATACTGGTTATGAGGGTCTCAGTCGTTATCCTCAGCCAAGCTTGCGCAGGCGCTCGACAAGGCTTGAGGTATCCCAGCGGCCGCCGCCCATCTTCTGGACGTCCTTGTAGAACTGGTCGACGAGAGCTGCGACTGGCAGCGACGCGCCGTTCTCATCCGCCGTCTGCAGGCAGATCCCGAGGTCCTTTCGCATCCAATCGACAGCAAAGCCGTGATCGAACTCCCCATCGGCCATTGTCTCGTAGCGGTTCGACATCTGCCAGGAGCCTGCCGCGCCTTGGGAGATCACGCTGACGACTTCGCGGATGTCGAGGCCCGCCTTCTCGGCAAAGTGCAGACCCTCGGAGAGGCCCTGCACCAGACCTGCGATGCAGATCTGATTCACCATCTTCGTGAGCTGCCCCGCGCCGCTGTCGCCCATGCGGTGGCAGGCCTTGGCATAGACCTCCATGATGGGCTCAGCCGCGCCATAGGCGGCCTCGGAGCCACCGCACATGATCCCGAGCTGACCGTTCTCGGCCCCCGCTTGGCCGCCGGAGACGGGCGCATCCACAAAGTGGAGCCCGCGCGCGGAGGCCTCGGCCTCCATCTCGCGCGTGACTTTGGCCGACACCGTGGTGTGATCCACAAAGATCGCGCCTTCCGTCATCGCGGCAAGCGCGCCGCCCTCGCCGATGCACACGCCGCGCAGGTCATCGTCGTTGCCCACGCAGGCCATGACGAAGTCCTGGCCCGCCGCCGCCTCGGCGGGGGTTTTGCCCATGGCGCCGCCGTATTCGGCCACCCACTTCTCCGCCTTGGCGGTGGTGCGGTTGTACACCGTCACCTCGTGTCCGGCCTTTTGGAGATGCCCGGCCATTGGGTAGCCCATGACGCCCAAACCTAGAAATGCGACCTTCGCCATGGCTTTATCCCTTCCGTGCGATGTGATTAGTCTCGCGCGCAACGTAACGGCGCGCCGGGCCGCGTCAATGAGCCGGGCCGCCCCGGAGGGAGCATCTCATGGTCGTGTTTCGCTGGCTTGTGCGGCTGACCACACTGGCGATCGTTCTGGGCGTGGTTGTGACGGCCCTGTTTTACTACGTCTTTTCGCGTTCTTTGCCGGATTACGACCGCACAGTGCCCGCCGCCGGGCTCGGCGCCGAGGTCGAAATTTTGCGTGATACGGCCAACGTTCCCCATATCTTCGCGAGCTCGGATACGGATGTTTATTTCGGGCTGGGCTATGTGCATGCGCAGGACCGGCTCTGGCAGATGACGATGCTGCGCCGCACCGTGCAGGGGCGGCTTTCCGCGCTCTTTGGCGAGCGTACGCTGCCCATCGACCGGCTGATGCGGCGTCTCGATCTCTACACGCTGGCGCAAAGCTCTGTCTCCGCCCAAACGCCTGAGACCCTTGCCGCGCTCGAGGCCTATGCCGCTGGCGTGAATGCCCGTCTGGCCGAGATCAATGAAGGCGCCTTGGGCCGTGGCGCGCCGGAGTTCTTCCTTTTTGCGCCGTCCATCGCGCCTTGGACGCCTGCGGATTCCATCGCCGTGCAGAAGCTGATGGGCCTGCAACTGGCTGCACATCTCGAGGAAGAGGTGTTGCGCGCGCGGGTCTCCCTCATACTGCCCGAACCTCGGCTGGCCGATATCATTCCGGATGTTCCGGGTGCAGGCGTGGCCGCCCTGCCCGACTATGCTCAGATCGTGCCTGGCACGGTGCCCGGCCTTCGCAACATACGCGTAGCCATGGACCCGCTATCACCGGCCGCGTCGCGTGGCCTTGGCGGCGCCTCAAACGCTTGGGCAGCCGCCCCGTCGCGGTCCGCGTCCGGCGGCACGCTACTTGCCAATGACCCGCACCTCGGTTTTTCCGCGCCCTCCTTTTGGTATCTCGCCCGGATGGAGCTTGCCTCCGGCGGGCAGATCGGCGGCTCCATCCCGGGGATGCCGGTGCTCTTAGTGGGGCGTTCGGCTGATCTCGGTTGGGGGCTGACCTCGGCCTATCTCGATGACCAGGACGTCTTCATTGAAGAGGTAAACCCGGAGAACCCCAACCAATACCGTGTTCCGACCGGCTGGGCCGATTTCAGGGAGCGTCAGTCGATCATCGAGATCGCAGAATCTGACCCTGTGACCATCACCCTGCGCTGGACGCAGAACGGCCCCGTCTTGTCGCCAGAGGATTTCGATCTGGGTACGGTGACGCCGCCGGGCCATGTGGCCTCGCTTGCCTGGACAGTGCTCAATGGCCAAGACACCTCGATGTCGTCGGCCATGGCCATCACCCGGCAAAAGAACGTGCGCGACGCGATAGACGCAGCTGAAGGCTATCTGGCACCCGCTCAGAACCTGACGCTCGCCGACAGCGAAGAAGTGGCGATGAAGACGATCGGCTACGCACCGGCACGCAATATCAGCCACCAGTCGCAAGGCCGCCTGCCCACGCCCGGTTGGCGCGGGGAGAACCGGTGGCAGGGCCGCCTGCCCTATGCCGACAATCCGGAGTTCATCGGCGCACCCGGCGGCATCCTCGGCAACACCAACAACAAGGTCACGGACGAGCCGTTCCCAAACCACATCAGCTTTTACTACAGCGACACGCAGCGCGTGCAGCGCTGGGAGCGTCTGATGCAATCCCGTGCCGTCCACACGCGCGAGAGCTTCATCGAAGGCCAGCTCGATACCGTATCGCCCACCGCGCGGAACCTTCTGCCGCTCATTGGCGCAGACCTCTGGTTCACCGGCGAGGCCGCGCCCGCAGGCACGCCAGAAAGGAAGCGCCAAGAGGCCCTGACGCTCCTTGCTGAATGGAACGGTGAGATGAACGAGCACCTGCCCGAGCCGCTTCTCTACGCCGCATGGATGCGCGCCCTGCAGGAGCGCCTGATCCGGGACGAGATGGGCCCGCTCGCAAGCGAGTTCACCCATGTCGAGCCGCTTTTCCTCGAACGTGTCTACCGCGACATCGACGGCGCGGGCGTTTGGTGTGACGTGATCCAATCCGCGCCCCTGGAGACATGCACCGACATGGCGCGCGTGGCTCTCGACGATGCGATCCTCTGGATTGAGGAGACCTATGGCGCGGCGCGGCTGTCCTCCCTGCGCTGGGGCGATGCCCATGAGGCGACCCATGACCATGCCGTGCTGGGATCGATCCGGGGCCTCAGGTGGCTCGTGAACATCCGCCAGTCGACGAGCGGCGGCGACAACACCCTTCAGCGTGGCAAAACGCGGGGCACAGGGCCTCAGCCCTTCCGCAATGTGCATGGGGCAGGCTACCGCGGCGTCTACGATTTCGCGGACCCAGACTCGAGCGTCTTCATCATCTCCACGGGGCAATCCGGCCACCCGCTGTCGCGTCACTATGATGATCTGGGGGAGCTTTGGCGCCGGGGCGAATACGTGCCCATGTCGCTTGACCCCGAGCTTGCGCGCGCCGCCGCCATCGGCGTCACGCGCCTCGTGCCGCGCTAGCGCAGGCTCAGCAGCACCTCGATATCGCGCTCGCTGAGCGTGGTCAGTAGCTCACGATCTTCCTTCGACAGGCGCCCGCCCGTCTTGATCCGCTCGTGCAGCAGCTGCGCGATGTAGGAGGTTGGCTGGTAGTAAAGCTCCGGCTCTTCAGAGCTCAGATCCTCCACCAGTTTGCGCAGCAGCTTCTTTTGCCGTTCCCCGGCGAGGTCTTTGCGTTTCTCTTCCATGTCCGCCTCCCAACAGGCTCAAAGCTTAGCGTAGCGGGCCGATTGCGTGGCTGTCCACTCGACAGAGATCTCAGCACCGTCTTCGCCGGGCGTCTCCTCCACCACCACCCCTTGATCGTAGAGCCACGCGCGCCGGCGACCATCCGCAAAGGACAGATGCACCACCTCGCGGGTCTTTTTCGGCGTAATCTTCTCGGACACCGCCTCGAGCAGCGCCTCCATCCCATCGCCGGTCAGCGCAGACGTCAGGAAAATCGTATCTTCCCGCTGGGCTTGATTTTGGCGCAGTTCGAGCGTCTCCGCGTCGAGCCCGTCAATCTTGTTCCAGACCTCAAGCTGCGGAATGCCTTCTCCGATCCCGAGGGAGCCCAGAATGTCGGCCACGTCCTCGGACTGCTCCTCCGTTTCCGGGTGCGAGATATCGCGCACATGCAGAATCAGATCAGCGGCCGTGACTTCTTCAAGCGTCGCGCGAAAAGCGGCGACAAGCTCCGTCGGGAGGTCAGAGATGAAGCCCACCGTGTCGGAGAGGATCACGTCGAGCCCATCTGGCAGCTGAACCGCCCGCATCGTTGGGTCGAGCGTGGCAAAGAGCATGTCTTTGGCCATGACATCCGCGCCTGTGAGACGGTTGAAGAGCGTGGATTTACCCGCGTTCGTGTAGCCCACGAGCGCCACCACCGGATAGGGCACTTTGGCACGCGCGGACCGGTGCAGTGTACGGGTCTTTACCACCTTCGAGAGCTGGCGCTTTAGCCGCGTCAGCTGTTCATCAATCGCACGGCGGTCGGCCTCGATCTGCGTCTCACCGGGGCCGCCCACAAAGCCCAAGCCACCGCGCTGACGTTCAAGGTGGGTCCACGCCCGCACGAGGCGCGTTCGCTGATAGCTCAGATGCGCCATCTCGACCTGCAGCACGCCTTCGCGTGTGGCCGCACGGTCCGAGAATATCTCCAGGATGAGGCCCGTCCGGTCGAGGAGCTTCACTTTCCATTGTCGCTCAAGATTGCGTTGCTGAACAGGCGACACGGGGCCGTCGATCAGCACCAGCTCCACCTCTTCGCGTTTGAAGATCGCGCCGAGCTCTTCGATCTTGCCTGTCCCAAAGAGCATCCCCGGATGCGCCTTCGGCAGGCGCACCACATCAGAGCCCACAACCTCCAAGTCAGGCAGCGCTACCGCAAGCGACACGGCCTCGGCCAGAGCGTGCTCGGGTAAGCGGCGCTGGGTATCCGTCCGAATATCGGGGTGCAGCACCCAAGCGCGGGTGGATTTCGTCTCGGTCGTGTAAAAGTCGTTCATCTACGGCGTATCTAACGTTTGGGCCGAAACCATCTTCGACAGGTGCGGGCTCGATCCCGCGGGCTCCCTGCCTAGCGAAGACGGGGCAGGCAATCAACGCTTGGCCCCAAAGGCCCGCTTAGCTGCCGCCACTCGGCGTCTTAAAATAACAAAAGCCGCCCGAACCCGGGCGGCTTTCTCAGCGCGGTTCGGCATGGCCTTTGGCCTATTCCTCGCCGTCATAAAGCGAGATCGGCTGCGACGGCATGATCGTGGAGATCGCGTGCTTGTAGACAAGCTGTGACTGGCCATCGCGGCGCAGGAGAACGCAGAAGTTGTCAAACCACGTAATGACGCCCTGAAGCTTCACGCCGTTGATGAGAAAGATCGTCACCGGCACCTTTGTCTTACGGACGTGGTTCAGAAATGCGTCCTGCAGGTTTTGTTTATCTGATGCCATCGGCCCAGCCCTACTCTGTCTCAAAACTACTTTCCCGGCGCCGAGCATCCTCTTCACCAGGTTTGTTCGCCCCAGCATATGCACGTCACGGGCGAGGATTCCAGACGCAAATCAAACCCTTGGCGATAAAAATGTTCGATCGGCGGCATTTGCTTCATTTTGCGGAGCAATTTTTGGCAGCTTACGGACGCCAAAAAGCGGGGTTCAGCAAGGCCACGATTGCAAGCGTCTCAAGACGGCCCACGGCCATCGCAGCGGCCAAAACGTACTTCGCCCCAGCTGAAAGTGCGGCAACCTCGATCGGGTCAGCCGTGGCATAGCTGGCGAGCGGCCCCGTGTTTGTGAGGGCTGCGAGCGACAAGACCATAGAGGCCTCGAAATTAACGCTCGCGGCAGACAAGGCCAACATCACCACTGCAAGCGACAGCGCCAGCAGCATGAACACGATCCACGCAATGAACGCACCCTCACGGCGCAGGTGCCGCGCAAAACGGCCTGCGCCACCGACGGAGTTCGGAAAGACAAGGCGCCCGATCTCGCGCTGACCATGTTTTAGGAGCGCGTACATCCGCAAAAGCTTCACACCGCCGGCCGTCGTCGCCACGCCGCCGCCCATCAACGCCAGCCCCATAAGCAAGAGCCCCGGCGCATCAATGCCCGACCAACCGCGTGCAGTGAGCCAGTCGGCAGAGGTGTAGCCCGAGGTCGTCAGAAACGAGAGCGCCGTGAAGAAAGTGCCCCAAAGCGCACGCAAAGCTGAGACAAAGCCCACCGTCTCGTCAATCTGAGTTGCGGCCACGTAGTGACGCAGGAAGAGCCCGATTGAGACCATCAGCACCACCGTCAGTGCCAGCCTGAGTTCGGGGTCGACACGGATGTCGCGCGACCCCTCTCCAAGAATACCCGTCGCGAAGGTCCGGCGTGACAGCGCGAAGACAAAGAAGACGGCGATCATCAGCTCGCCCAAGCGCCCCGAAGAGGCATTCTCTACCCCGCCCACCGGTGACAGACCAGCCGTGGCCAAGGTGGACATAGCGTGCACCGCAGCCGTCAGCGGCGGATCACCTGCCACAAGCAGCGCCACGAAAAGCGCCAGCGTCAGCCCCGCGAAAACCGGGAAGAGGTCACCGCCCGCGCGGATCAGACGCTCCGTCGCGAAGCGCTCCTGCCCGCGTTGGTCGCCGAGGCCCACAACAGGCCCGCGTCGTTGCGCCACCTCATAGCCCCCGATCCCCATGGGTGAGAAAAGCGCCACAGCCGCCGACCACATCAAAAGACCGCCGCCCCAGGCCACCGTGGCGCGCCACATCTCCTCAGCCTCACTCAATCGGCCCGGATCGGTATAGACGCTGATCCCCGTTGTCGTCATGGCCGAGACCATCTCAAAGTAGGCATTCGTCCAGCTGGTATCGCCCAAGCTTTCGCGAAGCGGCATGGCGAAGATCAACGGCAGCAACAGGAAAGACCCAAGCAACGCCAAGAGCTGGGCGCGCACCGGATGCGGACCGCGCCTTCCCTGGGTGACGATGGCCACCATGCCCGTGACGATCGCCACGAGGATCGCGTTGTAAAAGAACGCCCGCGCGCTTGCATGATCACCGGCCTCAAGCGCCACCGACGCAGGCAACAGCATCAGAAGAGCGCTGAACCACGACAGCACCACAAGGATTGGTAGCGAATAGAGAAACGCGCGCATGGCGATCTAGAAGAAGTCGATGGAGACCTGCAGGAGCCGCTCCACCTCTGGCACGTCCTGAGTGAGTGCGAAAATCGCGATCACGTCCCCTTCCTTGATCGTGGTGGAGGCTAAAGGTACGATCACCTCGTTGCCAGACTGGATCGCCCCCACGAGCACGCCCTTGGGGAAGTCGATCTCTTCGATCTTGCGGCCCGCGATGGGCGAGGTCGAAAGAACCTGCGCCTCGATCATCTCGGCCTCGGCATCGCCGATGGAATAGACGCTCTTCACGCGACCATGGCGGATGTGGCGAAGGATCGAGGACACTGTCGTGGCGCGCGGGTTGATATAGGCATCGATGTCGAGCGCATCGAGAAGCGGCACGAGCGTGGGGTCATTGATCAAACAGATTGATGTGGACGCACCCGCCTGCTTAGCGCGCACAGCCGCCAGAAGGTTCGTCTTATCGTCATCCGTGATGGCCATGAGGGCATCGGCGCTCTGGATGCCCGCCTCCTCCATCAGCGCGCGGTCGAGGCCGTCACCGTGGAGCACGATGGTGCGCTCAAGCTCGTCGGCGGCGTGTTCTGCATTGGCGCGGTCTTTCTCGATGACACGGGCACGGATGCGTTCCGTGCGTGCCTCCAGCGCCTTGGCCACGCGCAGACCCACGTTACCGCCGCCGAGGATGACGATACGCTCTTGCTTTTTGGTGATCTTGCCAAAGACCTCCAACGTGCGGGGCACGTCCTCGATATGGGACATGAAATAGCAGCTATCGCCTTCCATGAGCTGATCGTCGGCATCGGGCGCGAATAACTTGTTGTCGCGCCGCACGGCCACGATCCTCGCGCGCAGCGTAGAAAAGAGCTCGGTCAGCTGACGCAGCGGCGTGTCGAGCACGGGGCAGACATCGTCGATCGTGATCCCCAAAAGCTGGGCACGCCCGCCTAGAAAAAGCTCCGTATCAAAGGCCGCAGGTGCCGCGATCCGGCGCAGTGCGGCCTCAGCCACCTCCTTCTCGGGCGAGATCACCACATCGATGGGCAAGTGATCGCGGCGGTAGATGTCGCTGTAGATCGCGTCGAGATAGGACTGAGCACGCAAACGCGCGATCTTACGCGGCACTTCAAAGATCGAGTGGGCAACCTGACAGGTCACCATGTTAACCTCGTCCGAATGCGTCGCCGCAATGACCATATCGGCGTCTTCGGCGCCCGCTCTTTCCAGAATATCGGGATAAGAGGCGTGCCCGGCGATGCCTTGCACGTCGAGACTGTCCGTGGCTCGACGGATCAGGTCGGAGTTGAGGTCCACGACGGTTACGTCGTTTTTCTCTCCTGACAGGTGGCGGGCGATTTGCCAGCCCACCTGCCCGGCCCCACAGATGATTACCTTCATGCGGTCGCGCTCGCGGCTGCCCCGGTTTCAGAAGCGGAGCATTGTCATTTTGGGGGGCGTCGGTCAATGGGGCGTGTTTTTCGCGTTCTTTACCGCGCCCCAGACACCACAGGTGCCGAAGGCCTAGACCGCGGGGGTTACCTTGAGCACGTGTCGGAGCGAATGCGCCAGCTGCTCAAGGTTGAAGGGCTTTCTGAGCACGAAACTACTCATCGCCTCGGTGTTAAGGCTGGCAAGCTCGTCAGAGGCGAAACCGGTCATGAAGATCGCGCGTGTATTAGGGTGGCGGCGCAGAAGGTCTTCGACGACATGCGGGGCCCTCTCGCCATCTGCAAGCATCACGTCTGAGAGCACGACATCAAAACCACCGCGCTCTTGCGCAGCTTGACGCGCGGAATGACCGTTGCTCGCGAGCGTCACGCGGTAGTTCAGCCCCTGGAGCTGCTTGAAAAGCAGGGTTGCGAGATCGTCATCATCCTCGATGACAAGGACGCTCTCTCCGTCGCCAGCCCCCACATGGACCGAGCTGTGCTGGACCATTTGCGCGTCATGGCGGGTTCTGGGCATCAAAAGGCAGATATCTGTGCCGGCGCCGGGGCGGGATTGGATACGCATCTCCCCGCCTGATTGTTTGACGAAGCCTTCCACCATCGACAGGCCAAGCCCGGTGCCCTTGCCCACCGGTTTGGTCGTAAAGAACGGGTCGCGTGCTTGCTCAAGCACCGCGTCGGTCATGCCAACGCCGGTGTCGCTAAGCTCAATTTCAACGAAATCCTGGCTGAACCCGTTTCGGTTGACCCGCGATCTGTTCCGGCAGGACAATATGATCTTGCCAGCCCCCTGAATGGCGTCGCGTGCATTGACGGTAAGGTTCAGGAGCGCCTCTTCCAAACGCGCCGGATCCGCCTCGATCGGCCATGTCCCCATAGAGATATCAAGCTCCAGCCGGATATCGGGCCCTGTGAGCCGGTCGAGCATTGAGGCGATGCTTTCCACCGATTGCACGACGTCCACCTTCGTGGTGCGCAACGGCTGCTTGCGGGCAAATGCCAGGAGCCTGTGGGTCAGCTCCCCCCCGCGCTGCGCGGAGGAAATGATGCTATCGATCAGCTCAGCGTCGTATTTCTCTTCGTGCTGCAAAAGCTCGGCCGCACCCATGATCGCCGCAAGGATGTTGTTGAAATCATGCGCAACACCGCCACTCAGCTGACCGATGGTTTCCATCTTCTAGGCCTGACGCAGCCGGGCCTCGGTTTCGATTTGCTCGGAGACGTCTTGGACCATACCGCTAAAGCCGCGCGGCGTGCCGTCGCCTGCCCGCAGCACGATGGCTGTCTGACGGATATGCCTGACATCACCGTCTGAACGGACGATGCGATACTCTGATTTGAAATAGTCGCTCTCGGACCCCTGGAAGTCCTCAAGCCGCCGCAGGCGTTCGATGTCATCGGGGTGAACCAGCCCAAAGAACTCGTCTATGGAGCCAGTGAAGGCGTCAGGGTGCACCCCGAACAGATCGAGCGTTTCGTCCGACCACAGAAGTTCTTCGTCGGCAGTGACTTCCCAGGTGCCGATCTTTGCGACGCGATGGACTTCCCGGAGGAGTTGATCCTGAGGCTGTGGTTCCTTGCGTTGCCCGAACATGCGCTTGTGCCAAGGCTCCCGCCGTCTTGGTGCGTCTACCCGGCATCATTGGCTCCGTAAGGCGATTAGGCAAAGCTATTCCAGCAGGATAGGTTACTGGACTGCAAACGCCAGCCGCCTCTTACCCGTTAACCTTCGGATTCAGCACCTTCGAACTGCGCCACTCGGGCACCTGATTTATTAGTGGTCACCACCCCCAAGCTCTTGAGCTTTCGGTGCAGCGCGCTGCGCTCCATCCCAACAAAGCTCGCCGTGCGGGAGATGTTGCCGCCAAAGCGGTTGATCTGGGTGAGAAGGTACTCCCTCTCGAAAAGCTCACGCGCCTCGCGCAACGACAGCGTTGCCAGCGACGAGGACAGGATAACGCGGTCTTCCTCGGGGGCCGCTTCGCTCGACGGCAAATCAGCAGCCGTGATCGGTCCCGTGCCTTGCCCAAGGATAAGCACGCGCTCGATCACGTTCTTGAGCTGACGCACGTTGCCCGGCCACACCATCGTTTGAAGCAGCGCCTGCGCCTCGTCAGACAGCGGCCTCAGCGGCAGGCCTTGGCTCTTGTTGAATTCCTCGATGAAGTGGCTAGCCAACATCGGGATATCCTCACGGCGGTCCTCCAGCGTTGGCATCGCGATCGGCACCACATTGAGGCGGTGATAGAGCTCCTGCCGGAAGGTTCCGGCATCAATCGCTTCGCGCAAGTTCCTGTTACTGCTCGAAATTACGCGGATATCTACGCGCACTTTGTCGACGCCACCCACGCGCTGGAAGCTTTGGTCCACCAAAACGCGCAGGATTTTCGATTGCGTGCCCAGAGGCATATCGCCCACTTCATCAAAGAAGATCACACCGCCATGGGCCTGTTCCAGCAGCCCTTTCTCTACCCCACGCTCCGGCGTTTCGCGCCCAAAGAGGACTTCCTCCATACGCTCTGGCTCGATCGCCGCGCAATTGACCGACACAAACGGCGCATCCGCCCGGGCGGAGTTCGCATGCACATAGCGCGCTGCCACTTCCTTCCCGCAGCCCGCAGGGCCCGTGAGCATCACGCGCCCGTTCGACTTCGTCACTTTATCCAGTTGCGACTTCAACGAGCGAAAGGCCGCGCCCTCGCCCAACATCTGAGCTTGCGAACCATCGCGGCGCTTCAGCTGCATGTTCTCACGCCGCAGACGGGAGGCCTCCATGGCCCGACGGATTACAACCAGAAGCTGATCGATATTGAAGGGCTTCTCGATAAAGTCGTAGGCGCCCTGCTTTATCGCTGCCACCGCGATCTCAATGTTACCGTGGCCTGAAATGATGACCACCGGCACTTCCGGATTATCGCGTTTCACAGCTTTCAGGATATCGATCCCGTCCATCTGGCTGTCCTTGAGCCAGATATCGAGGATCAAGAGCCCCGGCGGCGCCGTGTTGATCTGCCCCATGGCCTCATCCGAGTTCGCAGCGAGGCGTGTGGAGTAGCCTTCATCCTCGAGAATATCCGAAATGAGCTCCCGGATGTCCTTTTCGTCGTCAACGATCAGTATGTCTGTCATGGCTTAAACGGCTTCTTTTTCTAGGTCTGCTGGAATGGTGGCACAGGGCAGCGTGATCTCCACGCGGGCCCCGGAATGGTCTGTTTCGTCAGGCGTCGCATCCGAGAGCTGCAGCGCACCTTCATGTTCTTCTATGATCTTGAGCACGATCGGCAGGCCGAGGCCGGTGCCTTCTTCGCGCGAGGTCACATAAGGCTCAAAGAGGCGCATCCGGTCAGGTGGGAGGCCAATGCCCGTGTCCTCGATCACGATCGTGCACTCATCCCCCGCCACGGTGAGGGAAACGCCGATCTTGGGCTTGAACGAGTCCCCACGTTTCGATCTCGTTTCAATGGCTTCCGCCGCATTCTTCATAAGGTTCGTCAGTGCCTGAGAGATCATCGTCTCGTCAGCGACGACGGCAACGGTCGCGGCCAGATCCGCCTCGTAGGTTATATGCGGGTTGCCAGTTTCCTGCAAAAGCAACGCACTGCGCAACAGGTCACCCAGATCGATGGACTTCAACACAGGTTCTGGCATCCGCGCGAACTTAGAAAACTCATCAACGATGCGCCGCAAGTCATTGGTTTGACGCACAATAACCTCGGTCATCTGCTCCAGCGCATCGCTGTCTTCGCCCAGCTTGGGGCTGAACTTGCGCTTGATGCGCTCGGCAGAAAGTTGGATCGGCGTCAGCGGGTTCTTGATCTCGTGCGCGATGCGGCGGGCAACATCGCCCCAAGCCGCCATGCGCTGCGCGCTCACCAGAGACGTCACATCCTCAAAGGCGATCACATAGCCTTCTGATCCGTCACCTTCGCTGCGGCGCGATGCAATGCGCACGAGCAAGATCTCGTTCACGCCCTTACGCGTCAGCCTGATTTCGCGCTGCGCGGAACTTGCAGTCTTCCCCTTAAGCTCCTCAAACAAAGGTGCAAATTCAGGAATGGCCACGGCGAGAGGTTTGCCCTCGGCCTCAGAAGCAATGCCAAGCAGACGCTCGGCAGATCGGTTTACAAAAGCAACCCGACCCCAGGCGTCCACGCCCACGACGCCAGACGTCACCGAGCTCAACACAGAATCGAAGAGCCGGCGACGCCGTTCGATCTGCTGCGTATTCGCGAGAAGGCTATCGCGCTGCCCCTTCAGCTGTGCGGTCATCTGGTTGAAATAGCGGCCCAGCATGGCGATCTCGTCATCGCCTTGTTCTTCGGGAACGCGCACGCTGAGGTCACCCGTACCGACGCGTTGAGCCGCCCCCGCCAGACGCCCCACGGGCCGGGAGAGACGCTCAGCAAACCAGAGGCCCGCCCATGTCGCCGCAAGCATAAGAATGACCGCGAAGCCTATGTAAAGAAGACCGAAATCAAACAGCAGGCGCCCACGCTCATTCTCGAGCTGGCTATAGAGTTGCGCGCTCTCTTGTGTCTCATCCAGCAGCGTGAGGATGTCACCATCGACGCTGCGGCTGATGTAGAGGTAGCGATCCGTGAAGCCTTCGAGCCGCAGCAACGCGCGAAATTCATTCTGCTCCCAATCCTCGATGATGGTGACGCCACCAGCCGTCGCCTCTGCGAAATCCGTATCACTGGGCGCGTCATAGTCGAATTCGTAGGAGGAGGCCCCGCGCGCCCTGATCTCGCCAGCACTATCGATAACGAAGGCCTCTGCAAGACCGCGCTGCACGAATGGCTGCAGACGGCCGAGGAAGAAGCGCAGGTTCGCGTCAAAGCTCGCGTCTGAGGTAAACTGCTCCGCCTGTCGTTCACGGTTCAGGAAACCGGCGATGGCCTGGGCATCCGTGGCGAGACCGCGGGATTCGGCCTCTTCATAGGCCTCAGCGGCGGCCACGGAGGCGCCGATCACGTTACGCACGCGCTCTGAGAACCAGCCTTCGAGGCCCGTATTCACCGTCAGCACCGCGAACACGGCCACCAGAACCGTGGGCACAAGGGCGAGGAACACGAACACGCCCGTCAGGCGAAGGTGCAGCCGGGACCCTGCTGAGCGCGCCCTACGCGCCGCAATCATGCGCCCGACGCGGGTCAGCACCAAAGCCGCCACAGCCATGATGTAGATGAAGTCAAGCAGCAGGATGAGGCGCAGGAAATCAGTGGTATCCCGGTCAATTGGCCCGAGCGCGACAAAGGTCAAAAGCGCAAGAATCGGACCCGTTGCGACGAGCACAGCCATCGTGACAGTCTGCGTCTGCCTGCGTCGCCTGAAGCGCGAAAACCGCGCAAGGATCGAGTTAACCCGCATGGCTGAGGAGCCATCCCACCTGATTGTGTTGCCTGTGGCACCGCTGCTACCGCTGCGTGATCTTTTGGCCACCCTGAGGCAGCCACGACACGCTATTGTGGCAGGTTTACATCAGTTTGCGGCGGCGAGTCACGCGAATATCGAGGTCTGTAATCTTCTTGCGCAGCGTATTCCGGTTGATCCCCAACAGGTCCGCGCATTTGGCTTGATTGCCGCCGGTGGCATCAAGCGCGATCTCGATAAGCGGCATCTCGATTTCCTTGAGGATGCGCTGATAGAGTCCGGGGGGCGGCAGAACCCCACCATGTAGATCAAAGTAGCGACGCAAGTGCTTGGCAACGCTGGCAGAAAGCTTCTCGGTATCGGCCGCGCCTGCAACAGGATCAACGGCAGGCTGGTTGCCCAGCACGCTCTCCACTTCGGGGCGCGTGATCTCATCCTCGGCAGCAGTCACCACCAAGCGACGGATCGCATTCTCCAGCTGGCGCACGTTGCCGGGCCACGAGTAAGTCCGCACAAGCTCCACCGCATCGGCCGAAAGCCGCCGTTGGTTAGCCCCCTCGCGGACTGCGCGTCCCAGGAAGTGGTCGGCAAGAAGCGGGATATCATCCACACGCTCCCGCAGCGCGGGCACTGTCATGGTGACACCTGAAAGCCGGTAAAAAAGGTCCTGACGGAACTCCCCCGCTTCCATCTTGCTCATCAGATCGACCTGGCTCGTGGCCATGATTCGGGGCGAGTTATCGGTCAGCTGGTCGAGCATGCGCACAATGCGGGCCTGAGCTTCGTCCGGCAGATCGCCTACCTCGTCAAAGAGAAGCGAACCGCCACGGGCCTTGGCGAGCAGCGCTGAGGGCCCGTCCACACCCTCAAGATCTTCCCCCGAAACCGTCACGAAGGGAGAATTCCGCCGGTCAGAGAAATCGTGGATCGCCTTGGCGATGAGGCTTTTGCCCGTGCCGCTTTCGCCCGTGATCAGCACCGGAAGCTCAGCGTTCATCACCCGCGCCACGAGGCGATAAAGCGCCTGCATGGAGGGCGTGCGCCCTACAAGCGGCAGATCATCTGAGGTCGCCTGGTCATCATTGGCCGGCGCCGGCACACGGCGCTTCATCTCAAGTGCGCGGGAGGCCCGCTTCATCAGGTCCGGCAGATCGAAGGGCTTGGGCAAGTAGTCATAGGCGTCCTTCTCGGTCGCCTGAATGGCCGTCACGATCGTGTTCTGCGCCGAGATCACGATCACCGGCAGGCCCGGGCGCTTTTCACCAATCCGGGGCAGCGCATCGAGGCCGTTTCCGTCGGGCATCATCACGTCCGAGATCACCAGATCACCCTTCCCTTCCTCGACCCAGCGAAGAAGCGTCATAAGCGATGAGGTGGCATGGACCTTGCAGCCCGCCCGCGTCAGGGCCTGCGTCAGGACCGTGCGGATCGTGCGGTCGTCGTCTGCAATAAGAACGGTGCCGTCCATGAGTTACTGCTCCTCTTTTGGGGCGACAGGGAGAGATATGCGAAAGACCGTCCTGCCGGGCACGCTTTCCACGTTGATCCAGCCGTCATGGTCCGAAATGATTTTTGACACGAGCGCCAGCCCGAGCCCGGTGCCGTTTTCGCGGCCCGAAACGAAGGGGTCGAAGATATCAGCGGCAATCTCGGGCGGCAGGCCCGGACCGTCATCGATGATCTCGATCTGAAGCGGCAGCCCGCGACCCGTCCCATCAGGGCGGCGTAGGCGCAGGTATTGCTCGTAATAGGTGCGCAGCTTGATCTCACCCGGCGCGCCTTTGGAGGCCTCCGCCGCGTTCTTGATCAGGTTCAGAAGCACCTGAAGCAACTGATCGGCATCGCCCAGCGTCGGCGGCAACGAGGGGTCGTAGGCCTCGGTGATCTTCATATGCGCCGCGTATCCAAGGGCCGCCGATTTGCGCGCCCGATCGAGGATATCGTGGATGTTCACAGGCTTCATCTGCGGCGGCGAGACGTTCCCAAATTCCTCCACCTGCTCAAGAAGCTTCACGATGCGGCGTGTCTCTTCGACGATGAGGTCCGTCATCTCGAGATCGCCGTTCGACAGGTTCATGCTCAAAAGCTGCGCGGCCCCCGTGATGCCCGCCAGCGGATTCTTGATCTCGTGCGCGAGCATCTCTGCCATGCCGATGGCGGATTTCGCGGCGGTCTTCGATTTGGAGTTCCGCCGCATCCGGCCCGCGTATTCACGCGGCTCGATCAGAATCAGCATCGAGCCTTGACGGTTCTGCAGCGGCGCAACCTGGATATTGCAGAGCTTTGGCGCGCGTTCGCCGCCGCCCACATCCACGTCGTTCACAAAAAGCGGCACCCCATTGGCGCGCGCGCGGTCCAGCGCGTCATCGAGCGGCGCGTCGACCATGATCTTGTCCCAGACCGGACGGCCCTTCAGCGACTTCTCGGACTGGTTGAGGAAGGATTCTGCCGCCGGATTGATCTCGCCAATCAGGTCATCCGCGCCGACCGTCAGCGCGGGCACGGGCAACGAAGACCACAGCTCTTCGAAGGAAATCATGCCGCAAGCCTCCCCTGGCTCAGGGCCTCTGGCAGACGGGCCATCACGTCGGCGGCGCTTTGGGCAGTCAGGATCTCACGGCGCAGTGCCGCTGGGGTTTCAGCTGTGTCCATGTACCAGCCCAAATGTTTGCGGATCACACGCGTGCCGAGCGTTTCGCCGTAAAAGTCGATGGCGGCGGCGTAGTGGCGGCAGGCGATGTCAATGAATTCGTCGTTTTCGGGGTTCGAGCGCGGGGTTTTGCCACGAAGGGCATCCTGGATCTGCGCCAGACGCCAAGGCGCACCCTGGGCGCCGCGCCCGACCATCACGCCGTCTGCGCCGCTGGCCGTCAGCGCGGCCTGTGCATCCTCGGTCGTACAGATATCGCCATTTGCGATCACCGGGATCGATATGGCCTCTTTCACGCGCCGGATCGCCCACCAATCGGCGCGGCCCTTGTAGAACTGACACCGCGTGCGCCCGTGAATGGTGATGTAGCGGATGCCCGCCTCCTCCGCGCGCCGCGCAAGGATGTGGGCGTTGAGCAGGTCTTCATCCCAGCCGAGGCGCGTTTTCAGCGTCACCGGGATGTCCACCGCAGCAACCACCGCCTCAATGAGCGACGTCGCATGATCGAGGTCTTTCAAAAGCGCCGAGCCCGAATAGCCGTTCGTGACCTTCTTGGCGGGGCAGCCCATGTTGATATCGACGATCCGCGCGCCCTGCCCTGCGAGCTTTTTGGCGGCCTCAGCCATCCATTGCGCCTCGCGGCCCGCGATCTGAACCGCGGTACCTTCGACATTGGCGCCAATCTCGGCACGGTCGCGGGTGGAGCCCTTTTCCTGCAACATCTCTTGGGAGGCGATCATCTCGGAGACCACCAGATCAGCCCCGAAATCTGCCACGAGCGAGCGAAACGGCAGGTCCGTAATCCCCGCCAGCGGGGCCAAGATAACGGGAGGCGCATCGGCGCCATCTGCCGGAAACTTCAACAAGTGCACATTCCTTGGGCGTTTCTCTTTCCCTAACCCTGCCTTTACGCCTTCTCCACTGCGCAGAGACGCTCTTGGCGCACAATGCAGCATATGATTAATTTTTGTGCACTTGTAGCTCGAAAAGCGCGCACTTGCCCCTTCACCGTGCAACCAGCTAACGGAGGGGTATGAGTATGACCGCCCTTTCCCGCTTTATCGCCACCGTCGGATACGTGGGCTACCTGCGCCCGGCACCAGGCACTTGGGGGTCTCTAGCAGGCCTCATCCTTGCCGTGCCCGTCATTCATTTTGGTGGTTTATATGCGCTCGCTTTGGGCATGGTGATAGTCCTCGTGATCGGCCATTGGGCAACCAAAGAGGTCACGCGCAAAGGCCCCCACGACCCGTCAGAAGTCGTCATTGATGAAGTGCTTGGCCAGTGGACTGCGGTCATACCTTGCGTCCAGCTCTACAGCGCTTCGACCGCTTGGACCGTTTCCGCCACCGGATTTCCACTCGATGAGTTCTGGCTGAGCATGGGGTTGGCATTTCTTTTGTTTCGGCTTTTTGACATCTGGAAGCCGTGGCCGGTGAGTATGGCTGACCGGCATGAAAGCCCTATGGGAGTGATGGTAGATGATTGGCTTGCTGGAATGATGGCCGCCATAGCGCTCTTTGCGATTACGGCGGCTCTCGGGTTAGCGGATTTCCGGGTTGCACTATGGTAGCCTCGTCCAATCTTCTTGGTCTTCTGCGCCGTCGCGGCTGGACGGTGACCTGCGCAGAAAGCTGCACCGGCGGCATGGTCGCCGCCGCCATCACTGATGTCGCCGGATCGTCTGAGATCTTTGAGCGTGGCTTTGTCACCTACTCCAACGCTGCCAAGCAGCAGTTGCTCGGCGTCTCCTCCGAGGCGCTCGAGGCCCATGGTGCGGTGTCCGAGGAAGTGGCCGCCGAAATGGCCACAGGCGCCTTAGCCAAAGCGGGCGCGGATGTGGCCATCTCCATCAGTGGGATCGCGGGCCCCGGCGGGTCCGATCACAAGCCCGAGGGGCGCGTGTGCTTTGGCCTCGCCACGGCGGCAGGGGTGAGCACAGAAACGGTGGAATTTGGCGCCCTTGGACGCGCCAATGTCCGTTCAAAAGCAAGGGATTACGCGCTGCTGCTCGTGCAAAATGCGGCTCAACCGTAAAGCTCCGCCGCGCGACGCTCAAACGCGCGGACGATGCGCTGCATCGCGTCGTTGAAGACCATGCCGATCAGCCCCTGAAGCACAGCATTCTTGAACTCAAAATCCACGAAGAATGACACGTCGCATCCATCTTCCGCGTCCGCGAAAGACCAGGTCGATGTCATGTAACGAAACGGCCCGTCGATATATTCCGTCTTGATCTGACGATCCCCGGGGAAGAGCTCCACCCGGCTACCAAAACGCTCCCGAAAGACTTTGAACGAGATCACGAGATCCGCGAGCATCACTTCACCCTCGCCAAAAGGCTGGCGCGAGCGGATGCGCGCGGCCGCGCACCAAGGAATGAACTTCGGATATTCGGCAACATCAGCGACCAGAGCGTACATCTGGTCAGCCGTATACGGCAGTCGTTTCGTCTCAGAATGCGTGGGCATGGCGGTCCTTGCTCGCGTGATGCGATGGGATGTGCTTAGAAGGAGCGAAAAATCAAGGGAAGTGCCGTGACCGAGCGACCATATGTCATTGATCAGATGATCTCAGCCAAATCGATTGCCGCGCGTATCGAGACGCTGGCGCGTGAGATTGAGGGCGAATTCAAAGGAACCGACAAGGTCGTGGTGGTGGGTATCCTGCGCGGGTCTTTCATCTTTATTGCCGATCTCGTGCGGGAGCTTGAGCTGCCCATTGAGGTCGATTTCATCGAGGTGACCTCCTACGGGAACGCCATGGAAAGCACCGGAGAAGTTCGCATTCTCAAAGACTTGCGCGGCGCTGTAGAAGGGCGCGACGTGCTCGTCGTTGAGGATATCGTAGACACGGGCTTTACCATGCAAGCCATCGTCGCCCACTTGGAAACGCGCCACCCATCGAAGCTTCGCACCATCGCGCTGCTCGACAAACCCTCGCGCCGGAAGGTCGATTTCAAGGCACATTGGACGGGTTTCGAGATCCCCGATGAATTTGTCGTGGGGTACGGCATCGACTACGCGCAGCGGAACCGGAATCTCGATCATATCGGGTCGGTGCGCTTCGTCTGATGGGACCGATCTGGCTCGTCCGAATGGCGCGGATGGCCCGCAGGCCCCCGCCCTTGTGGAAAATCCTACTGGTACTCGGGGTTGTCGGCCTCGCCGCCCTCATCATCGGCGCCGAATGGCTTTTCGGAATCGAGCTACTCGAACGCGACACAATCTGGCGCCGTGGTCCGGCGATCGAAGTTGCCAAGTAGCAGAAACTAGGTCGCGAGCTTCGCCTCACGCGCTGCGCGGAGCTTCGCGAAGTCGTCGCCTGCATGGTAGCTGGAGCGGGTCAGCGGCGTAGCGGAGACCATCAGGAAGCCTTTGTTCCAAGCCTTTTTCTCGTAGCTGGAGAATTCGTCAGGCGTCACGAAGCGGTCTACGGCGTGGTGCTTGGGCGTTGGCTGCAGATACTGACCGATGGTCAGGAAATCGATGTCGGCGGCGCGCATGTCTTCCATGACCTGCACGACCTCCTGCTCCCGCTCACCGAGGCCCACCATGATACCGGACTTCGTGAAGATCGACGGATCGAGCTCTTTGACGCGCTGCAGAAGACGCAGCGAGTGGAAGTAGCGCGCGCCGGGGCGCACCTCCGGGTACAGGCCCGGCACCGTCTCGAGGTTGTGGTTGAAAACGTCGGGCTTCGCCTCAACGACCACCTCAAGCGCGCTGTCATCGCAGCGAATGAAATCGGGCGTCAATATCTCAATCGTGGTGCCTGGGGACTGCTTTCGCACGGCACGAATCGTCTGGGCGAAGTGCTCCGCCCCGCCGTCTTTGATGTCGTCACGGTCCACCGAAGTGATGACAACGTGGTTCAGACCCAGCTTTTTGACGGCAAACGCCACGCGGCCGGGCTCAAAAACATCGAGAGCTTCCGGGGGTTTACCGGTTGCAATGTTGCAGAAGGTGCACGCACGTGTGCAGACCTCACCCATAATCATCATGGTCGCGTGGCCCTGGTTCCAGCATTCGCCCACGTTCGGGCAGCCTGCTTCCTCACAAACCGTGACCAGTTTGTTCTCGCGCATGATGTCCCGGGTCTGCTTGTAGCCCTCACCCACCGGCGCTTTGACGCGAATCCAGTCGGGTTTCTTGGGTTGAGCCGCATCCGGGCGGCGTTGCTTTTCGGGATGGCGCTGGGCGCGATCCTTAAGATCGCGGGCAGGCTTGAGATTCGGCACTGGCGTATCGGGCATTAGCTGGTCGCTCACGTGGGGCCTTCTTGCGGTAAGACTTAAGCCCTAGATACTGCCGCGATCCTTGCTTGTCCAATCAAGTCAAAGGGATGCCGTCTTGCGTCTGACGCATGGATGGTGCCGCAAGGGAAAGCTCGCGGCACCAAAGAGTGTTAACCGATCATCGGACCGTGCTTGCCGTGACGCTCTTCGTAGTGGCGCTTGAGGCGGCCCAGAGCAATGCGGAGCACGATTTTACCAGAGCGCGCGGACCAGCCCATGCGCTTTTCGGCCGTTTCAAGGCCCTGCAAGAAGCAGCAGCAGCGCAGAACAACGTCACCCAGACCCGGCCCAAGATCAGCCAGCGCGTCCTGAACACGGGTGCGCGCGGCCTCTGGACCACCTAGCCCATCCGTGGGCGTAAAGCCCGCTTGGGCACCCGCTGTCAGGAAACGGTCCCAATTCTGCGTGGTACGCGGGCCCATCTGAGCCAGCTCGAAATCTTCGCGAAGACGCTCACCGGCGACGACCAGATCATCGCTCAGAAAGCGCTCGCCGGACTTGTCCTTGCGGCGCGCAAGCGCGGCCAGCGGACTTTCTGCGAGGTTGTAGCGCAGGCGGCGGGGGCGGTCAGAGCCCTCCTCCAGCACGTCACGCTCGGCCCATTCGCGGTGCTGGCCTGCGAAGGCCGCCTGAGAGTCGGCAAAGCCCGCCGCACGCGATTCGGCCTCGGCCAGCAGGCGTTTGAGGGCCGCACGACCAGCAGCCGTGATACGGTAGCGTGCGATCCGGGCCTCCGGCTGATCGCAGGTAATCCAGTCTTTCAAGGCCATGGCGCGGGCCACAGGACGGTCGACAACGGCTGTTTTCGTGGTCTCGCCTGCGGCGGTATCGCGGACCACAACGGCCTTATCCATGTCCCTAGCAACGGCCAAAACCGCACCAGTTTCGCAAAGCCTACGCAGGATACGGCGCGCCTCACGGGCAATGGTTTCCTCTGATGGCGCGGCGTCGGGCGCCTCAATAAGTTGGTGTTTCATGTCACAGCCTTTCCTGTCACCGAGCGGAACTGAATTACGCGAGAGACCTGCAGCAATGCAGCGCAGCCCCTCATCTACCAGCGGATCATCCCGGCGCGCCTCGAAGCGTCGTACTTGGCGGGACACAGTCGACGGATTGAGCCCCGTCAGGCGTGCGACCGCCCGAATTGAAAGCCCGGCCTCGATGTGGATCAGGTAATGCCGGGCCGCTTCAGGAAGCCAAGCCGGCAGGCCTGTTAACTTGTGTTGCGTGGCGACATGCATTGCGCATGTACCCCCATTCTTATCTTATCCCCAAACCATCCCCAGACCTATCCACAGACGTGGTCTAGAGCAGGTTCAACCTAGGCGTGCATTGGTTACCGGTTGGTTAATATCCGCTGATTTCGCAACATTTATCGATAAATCAGAAGCAGTTCTGAACGGAGCGCTCGCCATAATTGGGTAGGACGCAACAGGGGGCCATCCTGTGTCACCTTTGTATCGTACTCACATAGGAGCGTAACGATGCAAGATCTTCAGACAATGTTATCCACTATCCAACGCCCACGCCTTTTGGTCTCGGCGGCGCGCCACGGGCTCTCTGAATACAATCGCAACTATCATTTGAAGCGAATCCTTAACGTCACTCACCTGCCATCGATCGGTGAGGGAGCGATGCGTCTGATGGAAATCGAATCCATGCACGACACCGCACGCCGCGAGGGTGACGGTTCGTATTCGCTGTCGCGTCACATCGATGTGCTGATCGCGTTGATGGGTGAGGCCCAGCTTCTGCGCGGGGCCTGACCCTGCCTTAGACGAAGGCGTCCGGCATAGACGCTTTCTTTTCAGCCACGTAGGCATCGATCGCCTGCATGATGGCCGGATCAAGATGCGGCTGCTCGTAGGCCGCCAGTAAATTTTCGACCCGCGCCGTGGCGAGAGCTTGCGTATCCCGCGACCCCTCATCCGCCCAAGTCTCGTAGGGTTTGTAATCCAGCACTTCACTGCGCCAGAACGCTTCCTTGTAATTGGCATGCGTGTGCGCCGCGTCGAGATAGTGCCCCCCCGGCCCCACTTCGCGTAGTGCGTCCATCGCCAGCGCGTTCTCATCATGGGCCACACCAGCGGCCATCTTATGCAGCGTGCCGAGCTGATCTGCGTCGAGCACGAACTTCTCAAACGACGACACGAGGCCACCTTCCAGCCAGCCGCATGAGTGTAGCATGAAGTTCACGCCACCCATGAGCGCGGCATTGAGCGTGTTGGATGTCTCGTAAGCCGCCTGCGCATCAGGCAGTTTCGATCCGCACAGACCACCGCCCGAACGGAACGGCAGGCCCATGCGCCGCGCAAGCTGGCCTGCGCCGTAAAGAATCTGGCTCGCCTCGGGCGTGCCAAAGGTCGGCGCGCCGGAGTTCATATCGATCGAGGTCACGAAAGTCCCGAAGATCACCGGGGCACCCGGGCGGATAAGCTGGCTATAGGCGATGCCCGCCATTACCTCGGCCAAAACCTGGACGAGCGTACCGGCCACGGAGACAGGCGCCATGGCCCCGCCCACGATGAATGGAGACACAATGGCCGCCTGATTGTTGGCCGCGTAGACCTCCAGCGCGCCCATCATCACGCTGTCGAACGTCAGCGGTGAGTTGATGTTGATGAGCGACGTCATCACCGTATTTTCCTGCACGAAGTCCTTCCCGAAGAGGATCTCGCACATCTCCACGCTGTCTTGGGCGCGAGACGGCTCCGTCACCGAGCCCATGAACGGCTTGTCCGAGAGCACCATGTGAGCGCGCAGCATATCGAGGTGACGTTTGTTGACGGCCACATCCGTGGGCTCGCACACCGTGCCGCCGGAGTGGTGGAGCCACTTCGACATATAGCCCAGTTTCACGAACTTCTCGAAGTCGGCCATGGTCGCATAGCGGCGGCCGCCATCGGCGTCGCGCACGAAGGGAGGGCCGTAGACCGGCGCGCAAACGAGGGATTTGCCGCCGACAACCACGTTGCGTTCGCTGTTGCGGGCGTGCTGCGTGAACGACGACGGCGCCGTGGAGCACAGCTTCCGCGCCAGACCGCGTGGCAGGCGCACCCGCTCGCCGTCGACATCTGCGCCCGCGTCTTTCCAGCGCTTCAGCGCCTCTGGGTTTTCGACAAAGGCAACGCCGATCTCTTCAAGCACCTGCTCCGCGCGATCCTCGATGATCTCCAGCGCCTCGTTGCTAAGAAGATCAGTGACCGGAATATTGCGCTCGATGAACTTGGCGGCTTCGATCTTGACGCCGGTACGTGCGGCGCGACGGGCGGCGCCGCCACCGCCACGGGCACGGCGGGTACGGGTCGGTGCATCAGTCATGGCAAAATCCCCTCTCAAAGTTACCGCCTATCTAGGGCCAAGCCCGACATCTGCACGGCGCAAAAGCGACCCCTAAAATCCTTCTGCGAAGAATCCGGCCTGCATAGAAAATTTCCACCGCTGCCTCGCGCAGGTCTCGTGACGCGCGCCATCACAGGTTCTTATTTGCAGACTCCCCGCGAAGAACCTAAAGCCCGGTCATGGAACATGATCGCTTGCTCATCATCGACTTTGGGTCCCAGGTCACTCAGCTCATCGCGCGCCGGCTCCGGGAACTCAGCGTCTACTGCGAAATCCACCCCTTCCAGAATGTCACTGCCGACTTCCTTGCGGAGTTCGCACCGAAGGCCGTGATCTTCTCGGGCGGGCCGGCCAGTGTGATCGACGAAGGATCCCCTCGCCCCCCGGAAGCGGTTTTTGATCTGGGCGTGCCGATCCTTGGCATCTGCTATGGCCAGCAGGTGATGATGCAGATGCTGGGCGGCCGCGTGGAGCGCGGCCACGGCACTGCGGAATTCGGCCGCGCGTTTGTAACGGCCGGTGACGACGCGCTGGGCCTCCTCGACGGGTGGTTCAGCGAGGGCGACGAGCAGGTCTGGATGTCCCACGGCGACCACGTCAGCGCCATCGCACCGGGCTTTGAGGTCTATGGCACCTCGCCCAATGCGCCTTACGCGATCACCGCCGACACCAGCCGCAACTTCTATGCTGTGCAGTTCCACCCGGAGGTGCACCACACCCCGCGCGGCGCCAAGCTTTATGAAAATTTCGTCCGAATGGCGGGTTTCAGCGGCGACTGGACCATGGGCGCCTACCGTGAGCAGGCGATCGCCGCAATCCGCGCACAGGTGGGCGATGCGAAAGTGATCTGCGCGCTGTCGGGCGGGGTCGATTCCTCCGTTGCCGCCGCTCTGATCCACGAGGCCATTGGCGACCAGCTGACCTGCGTTTTCGTCGACCACGGCCTGCTGCGCAAAGACGAAGGCAACGAAGTCGTCGGCATGTTCCGCGACCACATGAACCTGTCTGTGATCCACGCTGAGGAGCAGGAGCTCTTCCTGGGTGAGCTCGACGGCGTCAGCGACCCGGAGACCAAGCGCAAGATCATCGGCAAACTCTTCATCGATGTCTTCCAGAAATACGCCGACCAAATCGACGGCGCGCGCTTCCTCGCTCAGGGCACGCTTTATCCCGATGTGATCGAGAGCGTCTCCTTCAGCGGGGGGCCGTCGGTCACCATCAAAAGCCACCACAATGTGGGCGGCCTGCCGGAGAAGATGGGCCTCAAGCTTGTTGAGCCGCTCCGCGAGCTCTTCAAAGACGAGGTCCGCGCGCTGGGCCGCGAACTGGGCCTGCCGGCGAACTTTATCGGCCGCCACCCCTTCCCGGGACCGGGCCTGGCCATCCGCTGTCCGGGTGAGATCACGCGCGCCAAGCTCGATATCCTGCGGGAGGCTGACGCCGTCTATATCGACCAGATCCGCAAGCACGGTCTTTATGATGAGATATGGCAGGCCTTCGTGGCGATCCTGCCTGTGCGCACCGTGGGTGTGATGGGCGATGGCCGTACCTATGATTACGCCTGCGCCCTGCGCGCCGTGACCTCGGTCGATGGGATGACGGCGGATTACTACCCGTTCAGCCATGAGTTCCTGGGCGAGACGGCCACGCGCATCATCAACGAGGTGCCGGGCATCAACCGCGTGACCTACGACATCACCTCGAAACCTCCGGGAACCATCGAATGGGAGTGAGGGGCGCCCTCGCCTTGATCGCGCTCGCAGGGCCCTGCTCTGCGCTCACTGCCACGTGTGAGGGGGACGGTTGGTCGCTGGCGCTGCAAGGCGCGCAGGCTGAGTTCGTCTTTCCGGCACCCACGCAGATGGACGTCCCGCATGTGGCCCAAGCCGAAGGGGCCCACTGGCCTCGGGCGCTGACCCTAATCGGGGACCGCGACACAGGCATCGTCATCCTGCACGACCGCGCCTGCGCCACGGGCACACACGAGGCGCAGATTCTCACGCAAAGAGCTCAGACGCCCATGCTTCTTACGGGCTGCTGCCGGGACGTCAGCGAATGAACGACACTTTCCGCGGCTCGCTCTGGATGATCGGAGCGATTTTCGCCTTCACCTCCATGGCCATCGCTGGGCGCGCTGTCTCCTTCGAGCTCGATACGTTCGAGATCATGATGTACCGCTCCTTCATCGGCATCGTGGTGGTGGTGAGCCTGTCACGCATCGCGGGCACGTTGGGCGAAGTGAACCGCCACAACCTTGGCCTCCACGCCGCACGCAACCTCGCGCATTTCTTCGGGCAGAACTGCTGGTTCTATGCACTGACGCTGATCCCGCTGGCGCAGCTTTTTGCGCTGGAGTTCACCTCGCCCATCTGGGTGCTTCTCTTGGCCCCGTTCTTCCTTGGCGAAAAGCTGACGGCCGCCAAGGTCGGTTTCGCGGCGCTGGGATTTGTAGGCGTGTTGATCGTGGCGCGGCCGAACTTCGGTCAGCTTGATCCAGGTATCTTGATCGGCGCGGCGGCTGCCGTAGGCTTTGCAGGCTCTGCGATCTTCACGAAACTTCTGACACGAACCGAGACGATCACCTGCATCCTTTTCCACCTGACGGTGATGCAGGCGGTGTTCGGCGTCGTTTGCGCTGGCATTGATGGCGATATTGCTGTGCCTTCGGCGGCCTCGCTGCCGGGCCTCATTGTCATCGGGCTTGCGGGCCTTGTTGCGCACTTTTGTCTGACGAAGGCGCTCACGCTGGCGCCGGCCTCGGTTGTGATGCCTGTCGACTTCGTGCGTCTGCCTGCCATCGCGCTTATCGGGATGCTACTCTATTCCGAGCCTCTCGACGGGCTCGTTTTCCTCGGCGCAGCGATCATTTTCGGGGCCAATTACCTCAGCATTCTGTACCAGGCGCGTATTGCCAAAATGTGACGCTTCAAGCGGCTCAGCAGCGTGACGCTGCGTTACAAATTGACCCAAAGCCGCCCTGTCACGCACTAAGCTTTCAGAAGCCGTGTAGGGAGCGCGGCGTAGGGAAGAGACAAACGCAATGAAAAAGTACCTGATTAGCACGGCAGTATCCGCGCTTGTCGCCTCGGGCGCGGCAGCCGGAGGCCTTGACCGCTCTAACCAATCCTCACTGGCAGTCTTCAATGACCCGGGCGAAGTGACGTTCAGCTTCGGCGTTGTGATGCCGAACATCACCGGCGTCGACAACACCGGCACCGCAACCGCAGGCCAGACCTATGACGTGAGCGAAAGCTACACAGCGATCGCAGGCTCCGTGACGGGTGAGCTTGGCGAAGTTGGCACCTGGACGATCATCTTCGATCAGCCCTTTGGAGCAGACATCCTCTACGACACGAACTCTGCCACGTCGCAGCTGGGCGGCACGTTCGCCGACCTCGGCAGCAACGCCATCACGGCGCTTGGCCGCTATGAGATAAGCGATCAGTTCAGCGTCTTCGGTGGTCTTCGCTTCCAGCAGGCTGGTGGTGACGTGGGCCTCGGTGGCCTGGCATACGCCGCGGGCTTTGCAAGCTCCTCTGGTGCTGAATCCCTCGCGACCGCGCTGGGCGCCGCAGCCGCTGGCGGCAGCGTGGAGGCTCAGACGCTTCTGGGTCTCGACGACGTGGGCACCGTTCTGCAGGGCGTGGCGCTTGACCTCGAGTCCGCAGCAGACGCAACCGCACTGGCCACTGCCGCACTGGGCGCGGGCACCGTGGGCGCGATCCAGTCAGCCACGCTTGCGGGCATCGGCGACCTGACCGCCGCCTCCGCAGGTGGTGAACTTTACCGCGCAGAGATCGAGGACAGCTGGGGCACAGGTTTCGTGCTCGGCGCAGCCTATGAGATCCCGGACATCGCGCTGCGTCTGGCCGTGACCTACAACTCGCGCATCTCACATTCCGGCGACACCGTTGAATCCGGCCCTGCCGTGGATGGCACCGGCGTCACCGAGTTCGACACGCCGCAGTCCATCAACCTCGACTTCCAGACGGGTATCGCCGCAGATACGCTCCTGACGGCCAGCGTCCGCTGGGCTGAGTGGGGCTCCTTCGACGTGATCCCGCCGAACCTGGGCTCTGACCTGGCTAACATCGACGACAGCGTGCGCTACACGCTGGGCGTTGCACGCCGCTTTAACGAGCAGCTTGCTGGCTCCATCTCCCTCTCCTACGAAGAAGATGCTGGCTCCGCGACGGTGTCGCCGCTCGGCCCGAACGACGGTGTTCTCGGCCTGACGGTTGGCATGCGCTACGAGAACGAAGGCACCACGATTTCCGGTGGCATCAACTACACCAAGCTGGGCGACGCCTTCGCGGGTGTGGGTGGTCAGCCTGTGGCCCTCTTCGAAGGCAACAGCGCTGTGGGCATCGGCTTCCAGATCGCCACGGAATTCTAAGTCTGGCGGCAGTATTTAAACAGGAAGCCCCGGCCTGCGCGCCAGGGCTTTTTCATTTCCGCAGGTTTCGGATTCACCAAGCCCCAGTCCCCTGCTAAGGGCGCCTCATGGCACCGTAAAAGATAATGAGCGCCCGTGCGTGGGCAGAACTCGCTCTTCTGAGCCTTATCTGGAGTGCAGTCTTCCTCAACGTGCGCTTCGCCCTTGAGGAGATTGGGCCGCTCACCGTTGTGGCGCACCGCGTGGGCTGGGCCTGCATACTCCTATGGATCATTGTATTTCTAAAGCGTCTCGACGTGCCCCTATCTGGCCGCGTGCTGCTCGGGTTTCTGGGCATGGGCCTTTTGAACAATGCGATCCCCTTCACGCTGCAAGCATGAGGTCAGCTTCATATCGAAAGCGGGCTCACAGCGATCCTGAACGCGGGCACAGCTGTTTGGGGCGTGCTCTGTGCCGCGCTCTTTCTCGCGGATGAACGTCTTTCTCTGGCAAAGGTGGCAGGTGTCACCATCGGCTTTCTGGGCGTGGCAACGGCCATCGGCCTGAGTAACCTCACCCAGCTTGATCTGCGCTCCTTGGGCCATCTTGCTGTTGTGGCCTCGACGATTTCCTATGCCCTCGCAGGTGTCTGGGCACGCACGATGCTCAAAGGCCTGCACCCGCTGGTTCAGGCGGCAGGCATGTTGACGTCGTCGACCCTCACAATGGTGCCCATGGCGTGGATTTTCGAGGGCCCGCTGGCCTTTGCCTTACCGCTCGAGACATGGGGCGCGCTTGGCTATCTCACGATCATCGCCACGGCGGGCGCCTATGTCCTTTATTACCGCGTGCTCGACATGGCCGGATCGGGCAACACGATGCTCTGCACGCTTCTCATCGCGCCGATTGCCATCATCTTGGGCGCTCTCTTCCTGGGTGAGAGCCTTCCTGCCCGTGCACTGATCGGCTTTAGGATCCTGGCAGTAGACCTCGTGATCCTCTCTGGCCGCCTGCCTCTTCCCCCGGGGACCCGGCGCCGCTAAGAGGGGGCGGAAGCGGGAGGAAAGAATGATCTACCCCACAGCGCAGGCTTGGCGTGACGCGCCGAACAAACATGTGTGTCTCTTCGCAATGTCGGGGCTGGGGAAGACCTATGTCTCCAACATGCTGCGCGATGCGGGCGGGTGGTTCCACTACTCCGTCGATTACCGCATCGGCACCCGCTACATGGGCGAACACATCGCAGATAACTTCAAAGCCGAGGCAATGAAGAACCCGTTTCTGGCGGAGCTTCTGCGCTCGGATTCGATCTATGTCGCCTCGAATATTACGTTCGAGAACCTGGCGCCGCTTAGCACCTATCTGGGCAAGCCTGGCGACCCTGCGCGCGGCGGTCTCAGCATCGAGGATTATCAGCGCCGTCAGGCCCAGCACATGCAAGCCGAAGCGCTGGCCACGGCCGACGCCGTGCGCTTTATCGACCGCGCCAAGCAGCTCTATGGCTACCCGAACTTCATCTGCGATTGCTCCGGCTCGCTGTGCGAAGTGGTGGACGCGGCGCAGCCGGGTGACCCGCTGATGACGGAGCTTTCGGCCCATATGCTGCCTATCTGGATCAAGGGCGACGCGGCGCACACCGACACGCTGATCAAACGCTTTGACCGCGACCCCAAGCCCATGTGCTATTCGCCCGACTTCCTCGTGAACGCGTGGGAGACCTATGCCGAAGGCCGTAGCGAGGCTGAAATCGACCCTGATGAGTTCGTCCGCTGGACCTATACAAAGGCGCTCGCCCACCGCAAACCGCGCTATGCGGCCATGGCGGAATGGGGCGTGACCGTTGAAGGCAAGGAGTGGGAGAGCATCTCCTCCGAGGCTGATTTCGTGGACGTGATCGCCGCTGCCATTGAACGTCGCACCGCGCGTAGCTAAGTCCCGCAGATGCCAATCAAACTACCTTCCGACCTGCCCGCCTATGACGTCCTCTCCCGCGAGGGGGTAATGGTCATGGATGAAGGAGAAGCCTCGCGCCAAGATATCCGTCCGCTGAAGATCGGGCTTTTGAACCTGATGCCCCAGAAGATCCAGGCGGAGAACCAGTTCGCCCGTCTGATCGGTGCCACGCCCCTGCAGATCGAATTCCACCTGATCCGCATGAGCGAGCATTACTCGAAGAACACCGCGCCTGAGCACATGGAGGCGTTCTACCGCCCGTTCCAGGCCGTGAAGGACGAGAAGTTCGACGGCCTCATCATCACAGGCGCCCCCATCGAGCATTTGGACTTCCAGGATGTGACCTATTGGGACGAGCTCACCGAGGTGATGAATTGGACCCAAACGCATGTGCATTCCACCTTTGGTGTCTGCTGGGGCGGGATGGCGATGATTCATCACTTCCACGATGTGGCCAAGCACCTGCTCGATAAGAAGCTGTTCGGCTGCTATCGCCACGTAAATTTCGCCCCGGAAAGCCCCTATCTCAGAGGGTTTTCTGACGATCTGGCCATGCCAGTGAGCCGCTGGACCGAAATGCGAAAAGACGAGATCGAGGCCGCGGGTCTGCCGATCCTCCTGCATTCCGACGACGTAGGCCCCGCTTTGGTGGAAGATCCCGCGCACCGCGCGATCTACGTCTTCAATCACTTTGAATACGACAGCACGACGCTGGCCGAGGAATATCAGCGCGATCTTGCCTCAAATCAGGTCGAAGGTGCTCAAATTGAGCCCCCTGTCGATTATTTTCCGAATAATGACCCAACGTCGAAGCCACAGAACCGGTGGCGGTCCCATGCGCATCTTCTGTATGGCAACTGGCTATCAGAGATTTATCTGACCACACCATATAATGCTTCGCTTATTGGCGAGACGCAGACGGACCTACGGAAGACCACAACTTGAGATTTCGATCCATGCTAATTGTCCTTGCTCTGGTCGCGGTGGCCGGAACTGTCGCGGTGCGTTTTATCGCAGCCGGCAATGAGCGCACAGCAGAAGAATCCTTCCCGCCCGAGGGCAGCTTTGTGGACGTGAACGGCGTGCCCGTGCACTACGTCCAGGCAGGCGAAGGGCCAGATGTGATCCTGCTCCACGGTGCAGGCGGATCCACTCGCGATTTCACCTTCGGATTCGTGGATCGCCTGACGGACCGCTATCGCGTCACCGTTTTTGACCGCCCCGGCTTAGGCTACACGGGCCGCCCGGAAGCTTACGGTGTCTGGTCGCGGGACGCCGAGACCCCGCGCGAACAAGCCCGCTTCTTGCAGGAAGCCTCTGACAAACTGGGGATCGAGACACCTATCGTGCTTGGCCACTCCTTTGGTGGCGCCGTTGCGATGGCTTGGGCCTTGGAGCGTCCGGACGACACTGGCGCCATCGTGATGGTGGGCGCCGTGTCGAACGAATGGGAAGGCGGCGTGGGCCAGTTCTACAACGTCACAGCATCGCCCGCAGGCGGCGGCATCGTCATACCGCTCGCCACGGCTTTCGTGTCAGAGGACTACATCGCCAACACGCTCAAAGCCGTCTTCCGCCCGCAGCCTGTGCCTGAGGGCTACGCCGAACACATCGGCCCGCGCATGTCTGCGCGCCGCGAGACCGCGCGCGCCAATGGGCGCCAGGTCCATGGGCTCAAGCCCTATATTGTCGAAATGGTCCCGCATTACGGCGGCCTCACATTGCCGATCGAGATCGTCCACGGCGACGCGGATGATATCGTCCCCCTCAAGGTGCACTCCATCCCGCTGTCCAAGCAGGTGCCGGGTGCCGTTTTGACCGTTCTCGAGGGGATCGGGCACATGCCTCAGCATGTCGCTGCAGAAGACACAGTCGCAGCCGTAGACCGCGCCGCCAGCCGCGCCGGATTGCGCTAAGCCCTTTGCATCTCCATATTCCGTACAAAACGGGAGTTGAGCATGGGCAAACCCTTTGATGCAGGCATCACGCGTTTCTTCGAGGAGAACGCCCCTGATGACATGCGCGCTCTCGTGGCCGGCGCGAAGAAGGGAAAGATCCTCAACCCGGATTATCCCTACACCAAACGTATGGACCGCGAAGACTATGAAGAGGCCATCGCCGCCCTTCAGATTGAGCTCGTGAAATTCCTCGCGTGGGTGAAAGAAACCGGTCAACGCGTGGCCATCGTCTTTGAAGGCCGCGATGCGGCGGGCAAAGGCGGCACGATCAAGCGCTTCCGCGAGAACCTGACCCCGCGTTCGGCGCGCGTGGTGGCGCTGTCGAAGCCCTCTGATCGGGAGGCCGCCAGCTGGTACTTTCAACGCTACATCGCGCATCTTCCCGCCAAAGGTGAGATCGTATTCTTCGACCGCTCCTGGTACAACCGTGGCGTGGTGGAGCATGTCTTCGAATTCTGCACGCCTGAGCAGCGGGAAGCATGGTTCGAACAGGTGGCACCTTTTGAGAAGCTCCTGACCGACGATGGCGTTTCGCTCACCAAGATCTGGCTCAACGTGGGCCGTGCCACGCAGCTCAAACGCTTCCTCGACCGCGAAGGCGATCCCCTGAAGCAGTGGAAACTCAGCTGGATCGACGTGGAAGGTCTGAACCGCTGGGACGCCTATTCCGCCGCCATCGGCGAAACACTCGAACGCACCAATGCGCCCTGCCCGTGGACCGTCGTGCGCAGCGACGACAAACGCCGCGCGCGCCTCAACGCCATCCGCGCTGTTCTGAGCCAGTACGATTACGCAGGCCGCTACGACGCCGCGCTGGGTGAGATCGACGGCAAGATCGCAGGCGGCACAGACCTCTGGCATGCCTAAACGCGGGTATCATCACGGCAACCTCCGGCAAGCGCTGGTGGATTCCGCCCTTCGCCTCATTGAGGAGAAGGGCCCGACCGGCTTTACCCTGTCCGAGGCCGCAAAAGACGCGGGCGTGACCCCCGCCGCCGTTTACCGTCACTTCGAAGGGCGCGAGGACCTGATCGCCGAGGCCGCGCGCCAAGGCTATGGCATCTTCGCGGACCTGATGGAGCATGCCTACGACAAGGGTCAGCCTTCCGCCTTAGCCGCATTCGAGACGGTGGGTCGCGCCTACCTCGCCTTCGCGCGGCGCTTTCCGGGGCATTACGTGGCGATGTTTGAATCGGGCATCTCGATCCAGCGCACGCCGGAGCTCAATGACGTGGCCACCCGCGCACTCGGCGTGTTGGAAAAAGCCGCGACCGAGCTCTCCCAACATATCCCGCCTGAGAAACGCCCACCGCCGCAGATGTTCTCGGCCCACGTTTGGGCCATGTCGCACGGCGTGGTGGAGCTTTTTGCGAGGGGGTCGCCCGGCACCAAGAGCCCGTTCCCCCCAGAGGATCTGCTGGAAACAGGGATCGGCATCTACCTGCGTGGGCTGGGCCTCTTGCCCGCTGACCACGACAAGAAATCAAGCTGAGAACAGCACCAAGGCGCGCGGGTCCCACGCGATCCGCGCCGGCGCGCCGCGTTCGAGCACGGGCCGCCCTACGATGTTCTTCATCGACAGCGTGATCGGCTTCTCCACGCCCTCCAGCGCCACATCGTAGTAAGTCATGTCGCCGTAGTAATACTGCTCCACCACAGTGGTCTTAGCTGTCGCGGCCTTCACCTCCTCGCCCTCAAAGACGAGAGAGATCATCTCAGGCCGGATGCCCACATGCACCGCGCCCGTGGCGACACCGCCCGGGCATTGATCGGGCGCGAGGCTGGCTTTGCCGAGGCCCGCGATCTCGGTCTCTACGCTTTCCCCAGCCATCTGGGCTGTCGCGGGCATGAAGTTCATTACGCCGATAAAGTCAGCCACCTGACTCGTTTCAGGACGCCGGTAGAGGGTCTGAGGCGCGGCCACCTGGGCGATACGGCCCTCAAACATCACGGCGATACGGTCCGACATGATCAACGCTTCTTCCTGATCGTGCGTCACCAGAATGAAGGTAATCCCCACCTGGCGCTGGAGGCGCCGAAGCTCCCCCTGCATTTGTTCGCGCATCTTCTTATCGAGGGCCGAGAGCGGCTCATCGAGCAAAAGCACCTTGGGCTGCAGCACGAGCGCGCGCGCCAGCGCCACCCGCTGCCGCTGTCCGCCGGACAAGGCATGGGCTGCACGGCCGCCGTATCCCTCAAGGCCCACCATCGCCAAAGCCTCAGCCACCTTGGCGTCTTTCTGCGCCGCGCTCAGCCCGTGCTTGCGCAGGCCGAAGGCCACGTTCTCAGCGACATTGAGATGGGGAAAGATCGCGTAGCTTTGAAACACCATATTCGTGGGGCGCTTATTCGGCGGCACGCCTTTCATGTCGCGACCGCTCAGCATCAGGGCGCCGTCGCTCGCGTCCTCAAACCCCGCAATCGTGCGCAGCAGCGTCGTCTTCCCGCAGCCGGAAGGACCCAAGAGCGAAAAGAACTCCCCCTCCGCGATGTCGAGCTCGATATCGCGCAGCGCGTGATAGTCGCCATAGTATTTCTGCACGCCCGAGAGCGAGATGATGGGGCCACTCATAGAAAGCCTCCCTTATCTTTCAGACCGGCCCGGGCGAGGCCCCGGCGACGGTAATATTCGGCAATGGTCAGCAAGATGATGGAGAGAAGGACGAGGATCGTCCCCAGCGCCATCACGGCGGGCAGCTTCTGCGGGAAGCGCAGCAGGCCCCAAATATAGACCGGCATCGTCGGATCGGCGCCGGTTAGGAAGAAAGCGATGATGAACTCATCCAAGCTGATCGTGAAAGAGATCAGCAGTGAAGAGATGATCCCGGGCATCACCAAGGGCAGCGTCACGAGGCGGAAGGTGGAAAAGGGCGTCTCGCCAAGGTCCTGCGCGGCCTCTTCCAGCGAGGTGTCCATGTTCTGGAAGGCGCCGTTGAGGATCGCGATGGAGAACGGCGTACAGATCAGCACGTGGGCGCCCACGACAGTCCATGTGGAGAGCTGCCATTCGAGAAGTTGCACCACGACCACAAGGAGCGACACGCCCACAATGATCTCAGGCAGGACCAGCGGCACCATGATCAAGCCCATGATCGGGCGCTTCAGCGGAAATTCGTACTTCGCCGCTGCCCGCGCCGCGCAGATGCCCAGAAGCGTTGAAAAGATCGCCGTCAGCACTGCGATGAAGATGGAGTTCTGCACGGCGGCGTGCAGCGCGGGCGTCTCCCACAGCTCGTAGAACCAGCGGAACGTGAGGCTATCGAGCGGGAATGCGATGATCGTCGAGTCGTTGAAAGCAAAAAGCGGCAGCAGGAAGATCGGCAGGTAGAGGAAGATCAGATAGGCAATGGCATAGACGCGCAGGCTCATTGCTTCACCCTCAGGAATTTGCGGTTGAGCCAAACAAAGCCGAGCGCGATGACCGAGACGAAGAGCATCGCAACCACCGCCAGAGCCGCCCCCATGGGCGCGTTGTTGAGCTTGAGAAACTGCGTCTGGATCATATTGGCTATCATGAGCCCGTTCGGCCCGCCCACGAGGCGCGGCGTCACGTAGTCGCCAATCGTCGGGATGAAGACGATAAGCACCGCCGCCACGACGCCCGGCATCGCGAGCGGCAGCGTCACCCGCCAGAAGGTCATGAGCTTCGTCTCTCCCAGATCGCGCCCCGCTTCGAGCAGGGACCGGTCAATCCGTTCCAGCGCCACAAAGATGGGCAGGATGGCAAACGGCGCAAAGGCATGAGCCAGCGTGATGACGACTGCATTGGCATTGTAGAGGATGAAGGTCAGCGGCTCATCGATGAGGCCAAGACCCGAGAGCCCTGAATTCAGCACGCCGTTGTAGCCCAAGATCACCTTCCAAAGGAAAACGCGGATCAGATAAGACGTCCAAAACGGGATGGTAATCAGAAAAAGCCAAAGAGATTTACGCTCCGGTCGCACGTGGAAACTGACGAAATACGCGATCGGGAACGCCAAGAGAACCGTCGCCACCGTCACCGCGCCTGAGATCATCAAAGATCGGCGCAGGAGAAGCCCATAGAGAGGCTCGTTCCATGCCTCCTGATAATTGGCCAACGTCGGCGTCGTGATCAGAGTGAGGTAGTCCTGGGTCCAGAAACTGAACAGAAAGATCGCACCCAAAGGCACGGCCAAAAGCAGGATCGCATAAAGCGCCGGCGCAGAGATGAGCATAAGCCCCGCGCGCCTGTTAGACGATAAGCTACCTGACACCTCAGCCCCTCTGCACACCCAGTTTCATTCGCGCGTGGGCCCTAGCGCGCCATCACACCGGAAAGGGTGATTTCCCAATCAGACCCTTGAAAGCCAACGCGTTTGACGTCCGCCAAATTGCCCTCAAGCAGCGCACGACCCTGCTTTTTTCGCGGCGTGATCCGCTGGCCCTTGCTACCCCCCATGTAGACGTCAAAGGGCATCGATGCCCTGCCCTTTCGGGCCAAACCAAGCATCAGAAAGGACTTGGTGGAGCGTCCGCCAGACGTGTGGGTCAGCTCATGCTCGAGGATGCCTCTGCCCTTGCCGCTGCCTTGCCCCTCAAGCGTTGCGGTCTCGACCTGAATCCACTCAGACTTCTTCTTGTCTTTGACTTGGGCCTGCCCAGTTCCCGTGTGTGTCATGGTCTCGATGGGGATCCATTCCCTCGGCTTGGCCATCGTCGGCGCCGCACTGGTCAGCCCGTCCGCAGGTGCCAATTCCCAGACCTGCGCCAGCGTCGCAATTTGAAGATCGATCGTGAAGTGATGCGTCTCTTCTCCAACCAGAGCACTGTCGTCAGGATCGCCATGCGTGCTGAAGCTTTTCACGAACGGGGGGTCGAAACGTGGCATGGAAGGTCCTCCCTCTGGTTCCCAGAGATGCTAACGGATTAGCCGCGTGACGCAAGCCGCGTCAGTAGCCCACGAGCGCAAGCAGGCCCACCGGCGCAATCGTGAGCACGGCAACGGTGATCAAGGCCCAAAGCATGAGCTTTTCGGGCATCGAACGTCGTTTCTTTTCCTCTTTGATGCGCGCCATGCGCTCCGGCTCGAAAAGAGAGACGACCTTGGGTTTGTCGGATTGCGGATCCATAGAGCTGAGGTAGTTGCCCTGCCCGCCCGGACCATACACTCGGGCCATAAAAAAGGCCGCTCTGACGAGCGGCCTTTTTCGAAATTGGGTACGCTTTAGCGCTTGGAGAACTGGAAGCTCCGGCGGGCCTTGCGGCGGCCGAACTTCTTCCGTTCCACCACGCGACTGTCACGGGTCAGGAAGCCGGCGGCTTTCAGCGCGCCACGAAGCGACGGATCATAAAGCTGCAGAGCCTTGGAGATACCGTGCTTTACGGCACCGGCCTGACCGGTGAGACCACCGCCCTTAACCGTCGCCATCACGTCGAATTCACCTTCGACGCCTGCAATCTGCATTGGCTGACGCAGGATCAGCTGCAGAACGGGACGTGCGAAGTAGACGTCCTGGTCCTTGCCGTTCACGGTGACCTTGCCGGAACCCGGCTTGATCCAGACGCGTGCAACAGCGTCCTTCCGCTTGCCGGTCGCGTAGGAACGGCCGAGCTCGTCACGGACAGGCTCACGGTTGATAGAGATTTCGGTTTCAGCGCCTTCGGCAGCTGCGTCACCGGCGATTTCAGAAAGCTCGTCGAGCGAAGAGATTTGATCAGCCATGTCGCTTACACCCGCGCGTTTTTCTTGTTCATGGATTTGACGTCGAGAACCTCAGGGCTTTGCGCCTCGTGGGGGTGCTCGGTGCCAGCGTAGATACGCAGGTTCGTCATCTGCTTGCGGCTCAGGCGGTTGCCCGGAAGCATGCGCTTGACGGCCAGCTCAACAACGCGCTCGGGGTGCTTGCCCTCGAGGATCTGCTGCTTCGTGCGGGACTTGATGCCGCCCGGATAGCCGGTGTGCCAGTAGTAGTGCTCGTTGCGCTTCTTGCCCGTGAGCTGCACTTTCTCGGCGTTGATGACGATCACGTTGTCACCCATGTCCATGTTGGGCGTGAACGTTGCTTTGTGCTTGCCGCGCAGGCGTGCTGCGATGATCGAGGCAAGGCGACCGAGAACGAGGCCTTCGGCGTCGATCAGGATCCACTTCTTCTCGATATCCGCAGGAGTAGCGGTATAGGTTTTCATGTCTCGCTTCCGTCTTGGGGCGGTTGAATTCGATTGCGCGGTTATACGCACCCCTCTGACGCGTTCAAGTGCAGACTTTCCAAATTACGCAAGCAAAATCAATGCATTGCAAAATAGGTGTTATTTTACCCCCTAAACAGCGACGCTTTCGGGCGGGTTTTCGAGCAGGAATCTGAGTCTCACCACTGCTTGCTCGAATGAGGCCTCCGGGACGGTGGCGTTGAGCGACAGGCGCACAGCATGCGGGGTGTTGTCGTCGCGCGCCGCGAAATCCTCTGATGACCTGACCCGCACGCCCTCTGCCTCTGCCGCCGTGCAGAACGCCGACACCCGCCAGCCCTGCGGCAGCGTAAGCCAAACGATGGGCGTATCTTCCTGCCAATGCACATCGTAACCACCAAGATGATTGAGCAAAAGCTTGCGGCGCTCCCGATAGACCGCGCGCACATCTTCGGTCAGACGCTCCGTCCTTGGATCGGTCATGATGGCAGTGCCAAGGTCTGCAAGGATCGTCGCCAAGCCGAAGAAGCCGTCTTCGGCCGCACGACGCAAATGCGTCCCCCCGCCGGGAGGTGACACAGCAAAGCCAAAGCGCAGCGAGGGCGTCACCAGCTTTGAGATGGAGGAGACATACCAGCTCCGCTCGGGCGCGATGGCCCGAAAGCTGGAAAGACCAAGATCCGGCACGTGGTACCAATCATCCTCAAGAATGTGGAAATTGCAGCGTCGCGCGACGGCGGCAATCTCATGCCGTCTCTCTTCCGGCATCCGGCGGCAGGTGGGATTATGCAGGTTCGGCGTGAGGCACAAAAGCTGAGCCTCTGCGCCCGCTGCCGCCTCGAGCGCACTGGGGATGATGCCATGATCGTCCATCGCCACAGGCACGACATCCGCGCGTAGCAACAGGGCCGAGCGTCGGAAGCCCGGATAACAAAGCTCCTCTACCAGCACAGTAGGCCGCCTGCCGCGAAGCACCGCCTGCATCACCAAAAGGATCGCGTTCTGCCCCCCATGGGCCAACACGATATCAATCTCATCAAGGGGGCCGAGCGCGGCATCACGTAGCCAATGCTTGGCGGCCGCACGGACCGGCTGAAAGCTTTCGCGCGTGGGGTAATGCATCATGCCAGACGGCGGGTCTGCTGCGATATCGCTGAGCAATCCCCGCAGGTAGCTCGCCTGCCCCACATTCGGGATCCCGGGCGACATCATCGAAACCGGACCGCCTTCATCTTCATAGCCGTGTGGTACGGGGTCGGTGTATTTGATCCAGCCTGGGTCAGTTTCATGGGCGGCAAAGACGGGGCCGCTACGATCGGCCACAAAAGTTCCGCGCCCCACCTCGGCCCGTAAAACACCCTGATCCGTCAAAAGCGAATACGCCCGCGCCACTGTGCCGGGCGTGATGGACAACCTGAACGCCAACTCCCGCACAGGGGGCAGTTTGCTCCCCACCTCGAGCAGGCCCTTCTCAATGGCCTGAGAGATCGCGTCCCGCAGCACCAGATACTTCGGTCCGTCGCGGAAAGTGAGGCCTTCTGCCCAAGTTGTATCCATTACAATTCTTTCCTCGCCAGAATGTATCGCGTTATCGTATCAAAATTCATGCCACATATGCCACTTTGTATCAATACAATCTTCACTGGAGGGCACGAAATATGACAACCCTTACCCTGCACCGGCTCCGCACACTCGAAAACGCACCACGCATTCCGGTCCCCGCAGCGATCCTCGTCGCGGCAGCAGTGATGATTGTGAAATGGTCCAACCGCCAACGAACACGTCAGCATCTGAGCCGCCTAGACCGCCGGATGCTGACCGATATCGGCGTCACCGAGGCTCAGGCCCGGATCGAGGCTGACAAAAGGTTCTGGCAGCGCTGATCCTGACAGCATTGCCAGCGCGGGGCGCGCCAATCTCCCCCGATGCGCCCCGCTACTTAGGTGGGATCGAATAGGTCAGCGTGGCCCGTGCCACAGGTGACGCCCCACCGTCCGAGAACATCAACGCATCGCCAACCGCCAGCACGCGCCCCAGCTTCAAGAGCTTGCAGTGCGCGATCAGATCCGTCGCCGCGGCGGGCTTTCGCATGAAGTCGATCGAGCAATTCGTTGTCACGGCGAGCGCTTTGGGCCCGATGCGGCTGAGCACCGCAAGATAGACGCTCACGTCTGCCAGCCCGAACATCGACGGGCCCGAGACCGTGCCGCCGGGGCGCAGATGCTCCTCCCCCACCTTCAGGCGAACAACGATTCCGTCCTCGGTGATCTCCTCGACCGCGAACTGATCGCAAACCTGCGGGAAAACCTCCGCCAGAAAGGCGTGGAGCTCCGGGATCGTCATTACAGGGTCCATTGCGCACCTCCTGAGTTGGTGCGAGGGTCGTGGCCCAAGGGAGGAGCCTATGTCAATTCTCGAACGCCATGACGTGGGGGCTGTCACCACGCTGACGCTGAACGTGCCGGAGCGGTTGAACCCGCTCTCAGATGCGATGCTGGCTGCGCTGACGCAGACCTTTGAGGAGCTGCGCGAGACGCCCGAGTGCCGCGTGATCGTGCTACGCGGCGCGGGCAAAGCCTTCTGCGCGGGTCATGACCTGAAGGAGATGGAGACCGCGCGAGGCGAAAACGGACGCGCCGCCTGGAAAGACCTCTTCGATCGCTGCGCCACGATGATGCAGACGATCCCCTCCCTACCCCAGCCCGTCATTGCTTCCGTCCACGGGATCGCGACGGCCGCAGGCTGCCAGCTGGTGGCAAGCTGCGATCTTGCCGTTGCCGAAGACGGCACGCGTTTCGGGGTGAACGGCGTCAACATCGGGCTCTTCTGCTCAACGCCCATGGTGGCACTCTCGCGCAACGTACCGCGCAAACACGCGTTCGAGGCGTTGGTGACGGGCGAATTCCTGACCGCTGAACAGGCGCGCACCGCCGGGCTTATCAACCGCGTCGCCGCCAAGGGGGAGCTTGAGGCAGAGACCACGAAGCTCGCCTCCCTCATCGCCAGCAAGCTCGGCAGCGCGGTGAAGATCGGCAAAGAGGCGTTCTACAAGCAGATCGAAATGCCCGTGGCCCAGGCTTACGAATACACTGGCGACGTCATGGTCGAGAACATGGCCCACACCGATACCGCCGAGGGCGTGCAAGCGTTTCTCGAAAAACGCGACCCAAAGTGGCGTTGAGCTTTCCCCCTCATCGCCCTATCTGCGCCCCATGACCAAAGAGCTTCATATCGTCGGCGGCGGCATGGCCGGATCCGAGGCCGCCTGGCAGGCTGCCAATCAGGGCATTCGCGTTGTCATTCACGAAATGCGCCCCCACGTGGGCACGTTCGCGCATCAGACCGGCAATCTGGCCGAGATGGTGTGCTCGAACTCCTTCCGCTCGGACGATGATGAGCAGAACGCCGTGGGCCTCCTCCATTGGGAGATGCGCGCGGCTGGCGGCCTCATCATGGAAACAGCAGATAAGCACCGGCTGCCCGCTGGTGGCGCGCTGGCCGTGGATCGGGAGCCCTTTGCCCAGGCCGTGACTGCCCGGTTGAAGAGCTTTCCCAATGTATCTGTTTCTTATGAAGAAATTCATGATCTGCCGGATGAGGGCCAGTGGATCTTCGCCACGGGGCCGCTGACCTCTGACAGCTTGGCTCAGGCCATTCGGGCTGAGACCGGCACCGAAGCGCTCGCCTTCTTCGACGCGATCGCGCCGATCATCTATGCCGAGTCCATCGACATGTCGAAGGCGTGGATGCAGTCGCGCTACGACAAGGGCGAGACCGAGGAAGAGCAGCGCGCCTACCTCAACTGCCCCATGGACCTTGCTGATTACGAAGGATTTATCGACGCACTCCTCGAGGCCGATAAGACCGAATTCAAACCGGGTGAGACAGCGGGCTACTTCGACGGCTGCCTGCCGATCGAGGTGATGGCCGAACGTGGACGCGAGACGCTGCGCCACGGACCGATGAAGCCTGTCGGGCTCACCAACCCGCACCAGCCCGATGTGAAGGCCCACGCCGTCGTCCAGCTGCGCCGCGACAACGCGCTTGGCACGCTCTACAACATCGTGGGTTTCCAGACGAAGATGAAGTATGGTGCCCAGAAAGAGGTGCTGCGGCGCATCCCGGGGCTTGAGAACGCAGAATTCGCGCGTCTCGGCGGCATCCACAGGAACACTTTCCTGAACTCACCTACCTTACTTGATCACTCCATGCGTCTGAAATCACGTCCAAACATCCGGTTCGCAGGCCAGATCACGGGCGTGGAGGGTTACGTGGAGAGCGCGGCCATGGGACTGCTCGCCGGGCGCCTTGCTGCGGCGGAGATGAATGGCGAGGCGCTCGATGGCCCGCCGGCAACGACAGCCACGGGCGCCCTCGTCACGCACATCACAGGCGGTGCCGAGGCAAAGACCTTCCAACCCATGAACGTAAACTTCGGGCTCTTCCCGCCCATCGACGTCAAAGGCGGCCGCCGCAACCGCCCTGCACGCTACAAGGCCTATACCGACCGCGCCAAAGCTGACTGGCAGGCGTGGCTCACGACAGCGAGAGTGGACGCAGCCTAAAGCGCCCGGTAGCCTCCCGGCATGGCTGAGCAATTCAAACCCGCGCTGTGGACGCCGAGGTCCATCGAAGACACCCAAAAGATCTATGCCGATTGGGCCGAAACCTATGAGGCGGACGTCCAAGGCATGAACTACGCCACGCCCGCGCGCATCGCCGAGGCGATCCGGCCCCATGTGAGCCCGCATGAACCGATCCTCGATTTCGGCTGCGGCACAGGCCTCTCGGGACTTGCCTTGGCGCAACAGGGTTATCAGGTGATCGACGGCACGGATATCTCCGAGCCCATGCTGCAGTTCGCCTATGATAAGCAGCACGAGGGCGAAGACGTCTACCGCAACCTCTGGCTGGGCGCGCCAGGTCGGGTAAACGCCGCGCCCGGAGACTACGCCTGTATCATCGCCACGGGCGTAATCTCTCTTGGTGCAGCTCCGCCCGATATGCTCATGGTATTGCTAGACAATTTGGGACCTGAAGGGATATTCGCATTCTCCTATAACGACCCCACGCTAGCGGATAAGAGCTATATGGAGGCGCTGGAAGACGTCATAGCGGACGGCACCGCCCGACAACTCTACCGTCAGCACGGCCCGCATCTGAGTGAGAAAGTCACGGGCTCCGACGTGATTGTCCTGCGCCGGCGATGATCACGCGCTTTGCGCCGTCTCCCACCGGCCCGCTCCACCTCGGTCACGCTTTCTCAGCGATCACTGCTCACGACGCCGCCAAGGCTGCTGATGGACGCTTTCTACTGCGCATCGAAGACACCGACACCACGCGCGCCCGGCCCGAGTGGGAGGCGCAGATATACGACGATCTCACCTGGCTGGGGCTTAGCTGGGAAGAGCCGGTTCTGCGTCAGTCCGATAACGTGCCCGCCTACGAGGCTGCGCTCGCAGGCCTGCCCACCTTTGCCTGCACCTGCAATCGCGCCGATATCCGCGCGGCACTCTCCGCGCCGCAGGAGAATTATGGCCCCGATGGGCTGATCTACCCCGGTACGTGTCGAAATGCTGGTCACCCAACCCAAGGGGCAGCGGTCCGGTTGGATATGAGCGCTGCCGTAACGGCACTGCCGAAAGAATTACAATGGTTTAAGGACGATACAGCTCAAAGCTATAGCTCAATGCGCCTCATCGCAGAGGTCGGAGACATCGTCTTGGCCCGCCGTGACACCGGCATCGCCGCCTACCATCTGGCCGTTGTCGTGGACGACGCGGCGCAGGGGATCACTGACGTGGTGCGCGGCGCGGACTTGGAGGACGCGACGGTCATCCACGTGGCGCTGCAGCACCTGCTCGCCCTGCCAACCCCGCGCTACCATCACCATCGTCTGATCCGAGATGACGCCGGCAAGAGGCTGGCGAAGCGCGACGACGCGCGTGCGATCTCCAAATATCGCGCTGACGGCGCCACACCCGAAGACATCCGAGCGCTCGTCGGGCTTTAGATGGGCTTCATCAGCTCCACTTCGTCGTCGTCACGGACAGCCGTGTAAAAGCAGCTCAGACGGTGCGTATGGCAGGCAGGGCCGGTCTGGCGCACGATCAGAAGCAGACAGTCGCGGTCGCAATCCACGCGGAAATCGATGAGCTCCTGCACGTGGCCTGATGTCTCCCCCTTCACCCAGAAAGACTGACGCGAGCGCGACCAGTACGTCACGCGGCCTGTGCTCAGCGTCTTCTTGACAGCCTCAGCGTTCATCCAAGCCATCATCAGCACCATGCCGTCCTCGGCCTGCGCAATGGCGGGGATGAGCCCCTTATCGTCGTATTTCAGAGTTGAGGTATCAAACATCCGAATTTCCTTTTTGGCTTGGCGCGCTTATCTTATCGACATCAACGCGAGGCAAGCCCAATGGAAAGCGATCTGATCAAACTGTACTCGACGCGTATCCTCGCGTTGGCAGCTGATATTCCGCATCTGGGCCGCCTTGATGCGCCGGAGGGGACAGCGTGCGTGCGCTCGCCCCAATGCGGCTCGAGCGTCACGGTGGATATCGCACTCACCGACGGACGCATCAGCGCGTACGCGCAAGACGTCAAAGCCTGCGCGCTTGGACAAGCCTCGGCCGCCGTGGTCGGGCAAAACATCATCGGCCGCACCAGGGCCGAGGTTGAGGAGACACGCGCCGCGCTGGCGGGGATGCTCGAAGGCGGTCCGACACCTGCTGCGCCCTTTGACGAGCTCGAAGTGCTGCGCGCCGCGCAAGACTTCACGAACCGCCATGCGTCGATCCTTCTGGCGCTTGATGCAACGCTCGCTGCGCTAGACGACGCCGCAGCCAAAGCCGCCTAGCACCACCCCACCCCCAAAAAAGAAAAGAGCCGCGCATCCTGGCAGGGATACGCGGCTTTAGGTTTGCAATCCATTTGGGGAAAGACGTCGGCACCGTGAGAGAGGCAGATCTCAGGCGCCTCGCCCGGGACAGGGGCGCAGCAGGTAACGAGGGGAATTGCTGTAAGCGTCTATGTGGACCGCAGGCAGAAACTGGTCAGAGGAACGCAGGCATCCAGAGCCCGACGTAGAGCATTGCGAGCAGAGCAACCGCTCCAATCATGTCCTTGATGAAGCTCTGGGCAGTGATGGATTTGGTCAGGTCAGTCATGGGTCAGCTCGCGTTCATTTGTTAACCCTTTGTTCGCATATCACCCTGAACGCAGCAAGAACTTTTTGAGAACAAACGTGAACTTTTTATGAATGACCTACCTAACCAACTGAAATTAAACGAATTGCTCTGTCCTGCTCCATGAACCAAAGAAGAACACGCGCGGCTTGGCCTCTGGGGCTCTCAAGGGCCGGATCATCATGCAAAAGCTTGCGCGCATCGCTTTGCGCCTTGGCCATAAGGGCTGATTGGCTCTCGAGATTGGCCACACGGAATCGGGGCAAGCCTGACTGCGCCGTCCCGATCATGTCACCCGCACCACGGATGGCGAGGTCTTCTTCCGCGATGCGGAAGCCGTCCTCGGTTTCGCGCATGATGCGGAGCCTGCGTTCCCCGCTCTCGCTGAGCGGCGCCTGATAGATCAGCAAACATGTGGAAGCGAGTGATCCGCGCCCCACGCGGCCGCGCAGCTGGTGGAGCTGGGCCAGGCCAAAGCTCTCGGCGCGTTCGATGACCATGATCGTGGCATTGGGCACGTTCACCCCCACTTCGATCACGGTCGTGGCGACAAGGACGGATGTCTCCCCGCTCACGAAGCGCGCCATAGCAGCGTCTTTCTCCGCCGGCGGCATCTGCCCATGTACAAGACCTACGACGCCTTCACCCAAGGTGGCGCGAAGACGCTTGAACCGCTCTTCTGCGGCCGTCATGTCCACGCTCTCGCTTTCCTCGACGAGCGGACAGACCCAATAGGCCTGCTTGCCTTCTTCGACTGCGGCGCGAAGCTTGGCGACCACATCATCCATCCGCGCGGTGGGCACGGTGGCCGTCTGGATCGGGGTCCGCCCCGGCGGTTTTTCATCGAGGATGGAGACTTCCATGTCGCCATACTGCGCGAGCGCGAGCGACCGCGGGATGGGCGTCGCCGTCATCACAAGCACATCAGCCGCCGCCCCCTTTTCCCCGAGAAGAAGCCGCTGTCGCACGCCAAAGCGATGCTGCTCGTCCACGATGGCGAGGCGCAGATCGCGGAAGACTACGTCCTTCTGGAAGACCGCATGGGTCCCGACGAGGATCTGAATGTCACCGTTGGCGAGCGCTCTGAGTTTCGCGGTCCTATCGGCGCCCTTATCGCGGCCCGTAAGCAGTTCCAACCGTACACCGGCCTGCTCAGCCATGGGCCCAAGGCTTTCCATATGCTGGCGGGCGAGGATCTCGGTCGGCGCCATCATGACACCCTGCCCACCCGCCTCGGCGGCCACGAGCAACGCGAGGAAGGCAACCAAAGTCTTCCCCGCGCCCACATCCCCCTGAAGCAAACGGTTCATCCGCTGCGGGCGTGCCATATCCTCGGCAATCTCGGCGATGGCGCGGGTTTGTGCGCCAGTTGGCGCAAATGGCAGATCGTCCAAAATGCGCTGACGCAGACGCCCGTCCCCGCGCGTCTCGCGCCCCGTCGCGCGGCGATCTTGAGCGCGTGCCAACGCGAGCGTCAGCTGGTGGGCCAGGAGCTCATCATAGGCCAGACGCTGACGCGCCTTGGCAAAGGGGCCCACGTCACCGAGGTTCTCAGGGTGATGCGCCGCCTCGAGGGCCTCGGTCGTCGTCGGCCATTCCTCCCGCTTCACAAGCTCCGCATCCGCCCATTCCGGCAGCTCTGGCACGCGCGACAGCGCCCCCACAGCCCCCTTGGTGAGAACTTTTTGCGTCACACCCGCGGTGAGCGGATAGACCGGCTCGTAAACCGGGATCTCCGCCACATCTGCAGGCGCCACGACATGGTCCGGATGGACCATGTTGGCTTCTCCGTCGAAGAGCTCCACCTTGCCCGAAACGACCCGCTTTTGCCCCACGGGCAGCAGGTTTTCGAGGAACCGGCCTGACACGTTGAAATAGATGATCTGCAACGTCGTCTCAGCGTCTTCGACAAAAATCCGATGCGGCGCGCCCTTGCGTGAGGCGATCCGGTGCCGCGTGACGGTGACTTCGACAGTCAAGGTCGCAGGCAGATCCGCGCCCCGCACTGTCGTCACCGGGCGGCGGTCGATCACCGAATGCGGCAGGTGGAAGAGCAAGTCGCGCGGCTTTTCGATATGCAGCGCCGCGAGGTTCTGCGCTGTCTTCGGGCCAATGCCCGGCAGCGTCTCCAGATCGCTGAAAAGCGGAAAGAGGATTTCAGGACGGCTCATCCGCCAATGAGCTCCAACCAGCCGTCCTCGTCGAGCGTCTCAATCCCGAGATCGGCAGCCTTCTTGGCTTTGGAACCGGCGCCCGGTCCCGCCACGAGGATGTCCGTCTTGGCACTGACAGAGCCTGACACTTTGGCGCCCAAAGCCTCCGCGCGCGCTTTGGCTTCGGCGCGTGTCATCTTCTCAAGCGTGCCGGTGAAAACGACCGTCTTGCCGGTGACAGGGCTCGTCGTCGTAGGCGCAGCCTCGTCTTCGATGTTGAGCTCAGCCGCTAGTCGATCGATCGAGGCCCGCTCCCGAAGTTGGCCAAACGCCATGATGAGCGAGGCGGCCATCACACCGCCCACGCCGTCGACCCCTAGCAGATCGCTCCATGCCGGACTTTCGGCGAGCGTCTCTTTCGACTGTCCCTGCGTGGCCGGCTCAGCCGCGGCCCGATCCATCGCCTCGGTGAAGGCAGACCAGGAGCCATAATGGCGGGCCAGCAGACGCGAAGCCGCCTCACCCACGTGACGGATGCCCAGGCCAAAAAGCACACGTGAGAACGGCGCCTGCCGTTTGGCATCAATGCCTGCAAAGAGGTTCTCTGCCGATTTCGCACCGTACCCTTCACGGTTGGCTAGCTTGGTGAGATTAGCGGAATCGCGCGCGGCGAGCGTGAAAATGTCGGCCGGTTCTTTGATCGTCAGCTGGTCATCGCCGTAGAACATCTCGATCTGTTTGGCGCCGAGACCATCGATATCCATCGCGCCCCGGCTGACGAAGTGCTTGAGCTTTTCGACCGCCTGCGCCGGGCAGATCAGGCCACCTGTGCAACGGCGGACGGCATCGCCTTCCTCCCGGATCGCCTCTGAGCCGCACTCCGGACAGACCGTGGGGAACTCGTAGGGTGTGGCCCTGCTCGGGCGTTTGGAGAGGTCCACATCCGCCACCTTCGGGATCACATCGCCCGCGCGGTAGACTTGCACCCAGTCGCCCTCCCGGATGTCCTTGCCGCCCCGGATTTCTTCGCCCTTGGAGTCCACGCCACGGATGTAGTCTTCGTTGTGAAGCGTCGCGTTCGAAACGACGACGCCTCCTACGGTCACAGGCGTCAGCCGCGCCACCGGGCTCAGCGCGCCGGTCCGGCCCACCTGAATTTCGATTTTCTCAAGCGTCGTCCATGCCAGTTCGGCAGGAAACTTATGCGCAATCGCCCAGCGAGGTGTGGTGGACCGAAAACCCATCCGCTCCTGCAGGGCCAGATCGTCGACCTTGTAGACCACGCCGTCGATGTCATAGCCAAGCGTGGCGCGCTGCTGTTCGATCTGGCGGTAATGCGCGATCAATTCCGCCGGTGACTGGCAGAGCTTGGTGAGTGGGTTCGTCGAAAACCCGAGGGCCTTCATGCGCTCCACGGCACCGGCCTGCGTCTGCGCGAGCGGCTCTGACAGCTCGCCCCACGAATAGGCAAAAAAACGCAGCGGCCGCGCGGCTGTGATGCCCGCATCCAGCTGCCGCAGTGAGCCTGCCGCCGCATTTCGCGGGTTCGCGAAAGGTTTTGCACCCTTTCCAGCCTGCGCCGCGTTCAGGGCCTCGAAATCCTCGTGCGCCATATACACTTCGCCTCGGATTTCGAGCACATCAGGCGCCCCTTCGAGCACCTCCGGCACATCGGCAATCGTGCGGGCGTTGGCGGTCACATCCTCGCCCACGGCCCCGTCACCGCGCGTAGCGGCTCGGATCAATCGTCCACCTTCGTAGCGCAGGGAAAGAGACAACCCATCGATCTTGGGTTCAGCCGTGAACCCGAGGGGAGCGCCATCCCCCAACCCAAGGTACTTGCGCGTTCTTGCGTCGAAATCGGTGATGTCGGCATCTTCGAAGGCGTTGGCCAAGGACATCATGCGAACGGCGTGGGTGATCTTGCCAAACGCCTCATTGATCGGAGCGCCCACTTGCTCGGAGGGGCTGTCCGCGTGCTTGAGGTCCGGAAAGGCCTCTTCGAGCGCCATATTGCGGGCTTTCAGCGCATCATATTCTGCGTCGCTGAGCTCAGGGGCATCGTCGGTATGGTACTCACGGTTGGCCTGCTTGAGTCGTTCGGCCAAGGTGGCGAGCTCTTCAGCGGCCTCGGCCTTGCTCAATTCGTCGATGGTCTTGGTGCCCTCGGACATGGCCTTTCCCCCTGTTCTCATTGGGTGATAGGAGCGCCCGCCCCCCTCGTCCAGTCCGCCGACCTCAGAAACGGAAAACGGCGCCCCGAGGGACGCCGCTTTGGACCATGATATCTGAAAGGTGTCAGGCGCGAAGCTTCATGGGGGCTTCATCCAGATCGGGCTCCGGGTCCCGCAGGACGTACCCCCGGCCCCAGACTGTCTCGATATGGTTCTCACCACCTGTCGCTGTGCTCAGCTTCTTCCGAAGCTTACAAATGAACACGTCGATGATCTTGAGTTCCGGCTCATCCATCCCGCCATACAGATGGTTGAGGAACATCTCTTTGGTGAGCGTCGTCCCTTTGCGCAGGCTCAACAGCTCAAGCATTTGGTATTCCTTGCCCGTCAGGTGCACGGGCTTGCCCTCAACCTCCACGGTCTTGGCATCCAGGTTCACGTCCACACGGCCCGTCTTGATGATAGACTGCGCATGACCCTTGGAGCGTCGGATGATCGCATGAATGCGGGCCACCAGCTCCTCCCGGTGGAAAGGCTTGGTCAGATAATCATCCGCACCGAAGCCGAAGCCTTTGATCTTGCTCTCAGTGTCGCCGTCGCCCGAAAGGATCAGGATCGGCGTGTCGATCTTGGACACGCGAAGCTGTCGGAGCACCTCAAGGCCGTTCATATCCGGCAAATTGATGTCCAGCAGGATCAAATCGTAATCATAGAGCTTTGCGAGATCGATCCCTTCCTCGCCCATATCTGTGGAGTACACGTTAAGCGAGGCATGGGTCAGCATCAGCTCAATGCTTTTGGCTGTCGTCGGATCGTCTTCAACAAGAAGTACGCGCATGGCCTACCCTTTCAGAATGGCTGGTCCCCACCCTTTTGCCACTCAATGGTTAACCGCACGTTACCACATCTGCAAAATGTTACCACATCTTAAGGTTGACGGTATCTTTTGAGCTGAGTTGCCTTCAGCGCCTTCTCTCCGTGATCGCGCACAGCTGTAATCCAGCTCTCAAGTTCTTCGAGGCTCAGCGCGTACATTTGGCAGGCTTCCTCCCGCGTAATAAGGCCCGCAACCACGCCCTTGATGACACAGGCCTTCCGGCTCGCCACCCAGCGGGTCGTGTTGATTGGCGGTAAATCCGCCCGGCTCATGACAGAGCCATCTGGCAACGTGACGGTTCGCGGCCCGTCGACTTTCTTCAGGTACATCTCTCTCACCCTTATGATGAATCCGGGTGACATTTGCGCTGAATGGACTTAACGAGCGATGAAACTCTCTCTTGTGAGTGTTTCGCATTTTCCTATATTTTCAGCCTCTTGAGACAGGAACGTAGGATGTCACTGGATCATACGACTCAACTGAACTCGCTGGGCTTCGCAAAAAGCCCCGCTGAAACGCGCGTCGTCGTCGCCATGTCCGGCGGCGTCGATAGCTCTGTTGTGGCTGCTGAGCTGAAGTCTCAGGGCTATGACGTCGTGGGCGTCACACTGCAGCTTTACGACCACGGCGCGGCCCTGGCCAAAAAGGGCGCGTGCTGTGCGGGACGCGACATTCACGATGCCCGCCGCGTGGCCGAGGAAATGAATTTCCCGCACTATGTGCTTGATTATGAGAATACTTTCCGCGAGGCGGTGATCGACGAATTCGCCGATAGCTATCTTGCCGGCGCCACACCTGTGCCCTGCATCCGCTGCAACGAGCGCGTGAAATTCAAAGACCTGCTCGAGACGGCGAAGGACCTCGACGCCGATTGCATGGCCACGGGCCACTACATTCAGCGCGCCGTCGGCGCGTCCGGTTCCGAGCTTCACCGCGCCGCTGACCCGGTTCGCGATCAAAGCTATTTCCTGTTCTCCACGACCAGAGAACAGTTGGATTTTCTGCGTTTTCCGCTTGGTCATCTGGCCTCGAAAGCGGAAACGCGCGAGCTTGCGATCAAGTACGGACTGCCCGTCGCGGATAAACCCGACAGTCAGGACATTTGTTTTGTGCCCAATGGAGACTATGCTGCGGTCATCGAAAAACTGCGCCCAGGTGCGGCGGACCCCGGCGAAATCGTCCATGTGGACGGACGTGTTCTCGGCGATCATCGTGGTGTGATCCATTACACAATCGGCCAACGTCGGGGCTTGGGCATTGGCGGCTTGTCCGAGCCTCTTTACGTGGTGAAGCTCGATGTCGAAGCGCGCCGCGTGGTTGTGGGCCCCAAAGAACTCCTCGCAACGCGGCGCGTACCGGTGAAAGAAGTAAACTGGTTGGGCGATGCGCCGTTTGAGAGCGCACAGGAATGGGCTGTCGGCGCGAAAGTGCGATCCACTCGCCCTCCGCGCGAGGCAGTGATCCGCCCAACAGGCCCCACAAGCGCCGAAGTGGAGCTGGTGGTGGCCGAAGAAGGAATCAGCCCAGGCCAAGCTTGCGTATTCTATGCGCCCGAGGGCCCCCGCGTTCTTGGCGGCGGTTGGATTACCCGTGGCTGATACCTTGCAAACGGCGCGGCTGACGCTGCGCCAATGGGGATAGATGACGCCGACGCTCTTCACGCCTGCTTAAGCGATCCCGTCGCCATGGAGTATTGGTCAAAGCCGCACACAACTATTGAGGAAACCAAAGAGCGGGTACGCGGCACTGTGCAAGCCCCCCCGACGCAGACGCGCGAGTATTCGGTACTGCTGGACGACCGCGTGATCGGAAAAGCCGGTATCTGGAAAAGCCCAGAGCTGGGCTACTGCCTACTCCGCGAGTTCTGGGGCCATGCTACATGCCCGAAGCCCTGAGCGCACTGATCCCACATCTGCACGCTCACATGACCGATTCCATCACGGCCGAGGTAACACCGGGCAACGATCCTTCGCTTCGCCTCTTGGCAAAGATGGGGTTCCAGGAAACCCACCGGGGCGCGAAGGATTGTTGGGACGGCACTACGTGGTGCGACACGATATACTTGCAACGAACAACTGCCGATCCAATCGGCTCAGCGATGAAACGGGCCATGCGAGGGGCTAACCCCTCGCGCTCCCCAAAGTACAACGCACAGAGAAAACGGGCGCCTTCTTCGTGCTTGGTACTTCCCCCGGAGGGCCGCCGGAGGCAGCGCGGGCTCAGCTCAGGCGCAAAAGGATCGCATCGGCAGCGCGCAGGCCTGGAGCTGCTCCGCCTTCTCCAAGGCGTGCCATGGTCGTCTCTAAGGCGTGTTGCTGAGCCGTTGGTGCAGCTTCCAGCGCGTTGAGGGCAGCGGCGATATTGGTTGGCGTACAGTCCTCACCGATGAGTTCGGGGATGTGGCGCGTGTCGCTGACAAGATTCACGAGGGTCACCGTGTCAATCAGCAGCTTGCGTTTGATGATCTGACGCGACAGCCAGTTCATGTCATAGGCGATGACCATGGGCGTCCCAGCCCGCGCGAGTTCCAGTGAGATTGTCCCGGATGCTGCCAACGCCAGCGATGCCGCAGCGAGGGCCACGTGACGCTCATGGGTTGCCTCTTCGGTGCTGATCCCTTGTCCCGTAAGGATCACTGGTGGCCGAGGTAACGGTTCTGCGAGTGCCTTTATCGTCTCCGCCAAATGCGGCAGCGTCGGCAGAATGACGGGGCGATCAGCCAAGTTCGACTGCGCGATAGCAGCCGTAAAGCGCGGCATGAGCCGCTCTGTCTCGGCACGCCGTGAGCCAGGCAACAGAACAAGCGGTGATGTCTCTTCTAGGCCATGTTTGGCGAGGAACGCGGATTTCTCCGCCTCGGAAATCCTTGGCAGCGTCGCGACCGGGTGCCCGACAAAGTCACAGGCCATACCGGCGGCCTCCATGTAGGGAGGCTCAAACGGAAAAAGTGCCAGCACGTGGTCGATTACTTTGGCCATCTTAACCGCCCGACCAGGACGCCAGGCCCATACCGTTGGCGCGACGTAGTGCACAGTACGGATGAAGCTCGCCGCTTTCACCAAAGCCGCGACGCGCAGGGAAAAATCTGGGCTGTCGATTGTCACCATCACGTCAGGCTGCCACGCGACGGCTGCTTCCGCGGTCTCTCTGATCCGGCGCTTGAGGTGGAAATACTTGGGCAGGACTTCGGCAATCCCCATGACTGAGAGCTCGTCCATGGCAAAGAGGCTCTCCATACCGGCGGTTTGCATGCGTGGTCCCGCAATCCCGCGAAGCTCCACGTCGGGCAGCCGTTCCTTTAGGCCTTCAATGAGGGCCGCGCCCAGGGCGTCCCCGGAAGGTTCTCCTGCCGTGATGAAGACTTTCACGCGCGCTCCGTCGGGCGAACCCAGAGGAAGAGGCCGGCGGCCTTGGCGATCTCGATGCACTCGGCTTGCTCGGCCAGGAGGACCCCACCTTCGGCGATGACAATCCCCTCAAGACCCGCTTGCGCTGCCAAACGCACAGTCGCGGGCCCCACGGTGGGCATGTCAGCCCGAAGCTCCTGCCCCGGCTTTGGCGCCTTGAAGAGGAGCCCTCCCCCCGGAAGGCCCGCCGGACGTGCGGCCTTGGCGGCTGACGCCCCTTCGCGTGCAGAGAGCCAATCGACCGCCATCCCGATCGGGTCATCGACCCCGGCAGGCTGCCCCGTGTTCACGGGCGCAAGCAGGGTCCGGATCATGTGATCTGTCCCCGGCAACGCCTCGATCGCGAGGGCCTGCCCCTCAGCGACGATGCAAGCCTGCCCAACATCGGCGGCCCCCATGGCCGCGACGATGCGCTCAGCGCGGGCTGCATCGGCTTCCGACGACGGCCCCAGCGCGCCCGTCAGCACACCTGCGGGCGGCAAGAGATCTTTCGCGATTTCATGGGCACCCACGAGCGTGAAGCCAGCATCTTCGAGGATCGCCATCAACCCGCGCAGAGCGCCATCATCGCCTTCTGCCATGGCGGCCATCATGGCCGGTACAAACGGCATCGTCTGCGCGTCAATCTGGGCCGGGTCGACAACCGGCCGAGAAACCTTGCCGATCAGACAAAGCCGCGTCACGCCCTGCGCCTTCAGCGTCTCGAGCGCCGAGCCCAGATGTTCGATGCGGAACGTGATGTTTGGCGTGAGGCCCTCGGGGGCAAATCCGCTGAGAGAAGCCACAAAAGGTAGTTCGGGCTGTCGAGCAGCGATTAGCGCAGGCAAAGACCCGGCCCCTGCAATGAGCGCCAGCGTCATTTCGGCGTCAGGAAGCCACGGTCCGTCTCGCCGGTGATAAAGCGCACCAGGTCGAGCACATAGGGGCTGTCGCTTTCGTCCTTGAGCCGGTGCGCCCGGTCGAGAAAAGCGCCCTCGCCCTGCGCCAGCATCTGGAAGGCGGCGCGCAGAGCGGTGATATCGCTTCGCGCTACGCCACGACGCTTGAGGCCCACCAGATTTAGGCCATCGAGCTCGCCACGGGCGCCCTGAACGAGGCCATGGGGCATGACGTCCGCAGTCACCATGGACAGCGCACCAATGATGGCACCGCGCCCAATGCGCACCCACTGATGGATGCCGCACAGGCCGCCGACAATAACGTCGTCTTCGATCACACAATGGCCCGCGACCGCGGCCGAGTTCACGATGATGACCCGATCACCAACCATCGCGTCGTGGGCGATGTGACAGCCTGCCATGAAAAGACCGTCGTCGCCGACGCTCGTGAGACCGCCACCGCCTTCGGTGCCGGTGTTCATCGTCACGTGTTCGCGGATGCGATTGCGCTTGCCAATGACGAGACGCGTGGCCTCGCCCTTGAATTTCAAATCTTGAGGAATCTCACCCAAGACGGTGAAGGGAAAGACGATCGTCTCCTCACCGATCTCGGTGTCGCCTGCGACGACAACATGGGATTTCAGCTCCACACCCGGCCCGATCTTGGCCTTGCTGCCAACAACACAGAACGGACCCACGATCGCGCTTGGGTCGATCTCGGCGCCGTCTTCGACGATGGCAGAGGCGTGGATGGCCATGGCTCAGGCGCCTCCGCCAGCCGCGTCTAGGTCCATCATGGCGGTGAACTCGGCCTCGCAGGCAAGCTCCCCCTCAACGGTGGCGCGGCCTTTGAATTTCCAGACCTTCGCACCCTCTTTCCCGCGCAGCGTGTCGAGTTCCATACGCAGCACGTCGCCGGGAATCACCTTGCGGCGGAACTTACAGCCATCGATGGCCATGAAGTAGATCAGCAGGTCTTTGTCCTCGAGGCCCATAGCCACGCCGCACATCACTGCTGCCGTCTGGGCCATCGCCTCAACGATGGTCACGCCCGGCATGATGGGCGTGCCCGGGAAGTGGCCCTGGAAGTGAGGCTCGTTCATCGTGACGTTCTTCCAGCCAATCGCGGAAGCGGTGCCGTCGATGTCGGTCACTTTGTCCACCAGCAGGAAAGGATAGCGATGTGGGATCAGGCGCTGGATCAGCTGGATGTCCGCGCTCTTGAGGCCGTCTGACATGGAAACTCCGCTTTGGTCTTTGGTTGGGCGTATCAACGAGGGGCCTATGAGGCAAGCTGGGCTGCTATTCCTCGGGCGTCTCTTCAGCGGGTGGTTGCTGAGGCGCCTCACGCGGTGTGACAGAGCGTGTCGCTTCGTTGATCCGCGTGATTGCGAGCGCTGTAACATCGATGGCGCCGTTGCGCAAAAGGACGGTGTCGGCCTCCAGCAGCACCACGGCGCCGGCCTCTTCCATGATCTGGCCAAGGATCGGCCGCACCTCCCGCAGGAACAGGATCTCCTGACTTTCCGAGCGTGCGGCCAGCGCCGCCTCGCCCTCGTCCCGTTCAACACGGGCGGCTTGAACGCGGACATCAAAGGCTTCGGCCAGTTCTGCAAATTCCTCGCGGGGAAGCGTGCCGCGCTTGGCGGTCAGATCAAGCTCCTCTGCACGAAACTCTGCGGCGATGCGCTCGCTCTCGGCGGCGAAGGCTTCACGCTCCTCCGCGAGGCCCGCCAGAAGCGACTGCCCCAGAACAGTGCCCGGTAAAAGGCGCGATGAATCAATCGTGAGAATTTGCGCCTGCGGGACACTGGTCCCTACCGGGAATTGTTCTTGAGCCGCGGCGCCACCGGCGAGAGCCAGAAAAGCCGCAGCGAGAAGACTGCGCATCAGAAACGCGTGGAGATCGTCAGGTCGAAGCTTTGCTCTTCGTCGAACTCTTCCTTCTTGACCGCCTCAGAGAAGTTGAAGCGAAGCGGACCGATCGGCGAGGTCCAGAAGAGCGACACACCCACAACCGCGCGCGGCGTGAAGTCGTCGTAGAGCAGCGTTCCCGTGGCGCCAGGCGTAGAGCCCACGCTCCAGACCGAGCCGTAGTCGAAGAAGACACCGCCGGTGATGCCGTATTCCTCAGGCAGACCAAGCGGGAATTCCGCATCAAGGCGCAGCACGGCGAAGAGCTCACCGCCGAGCGCATCATTGGTCACATCGCCGTTGGTCGCGGTGTCGATCTCCCGCGGACCGATGCCCTGCGCGGAGAAGCCACGGAACCGGCGCGAGTTCAGGAAGAAGCGGTCGGTCACGCGGGACAGCCCGCTGGAATAGCTGAGCGCGCCGCCTTCGAGGGTCGCCCGCAAGGTGACGTCCTCGTTCAAAATGCGCGTCTCGGCAGCAGCGAGCGCGGTCGTCTCGATGTACTCGGTGTCGCCGAAGCCGAACTCCTGACCAAAGCGCAGCACCACGCCTGCGCGCGGGTTCAGGCCCGAGCGGCGGTTGTCGAAGCTGTAGCTGTAGCCGAAGCCAAAGTTCGATTCCGCTCCGCGCAGACCTTCCTGCTGAATGATCGTCGCCGCAGTCGCCGACACGTCAAAGAGATCGCGACGGGAGGCAAAGGCGTTGACCGTCAGGCGGCCGTTCTCGGAAACCGGGAAGCCAAGCGAAGGCGAGAAGTTGAAGGCTTCCGTGTCGTACTGGGCATCGTCATTGTCCGTCTGGCGGTAGCTGAAGGACAGACCGCCGCGCAGATCACGGTCAAAAAGACCGGGCTCCACGAAGTTGAACGACAGCAAACCTGTATCGCGACCCGTCGACAAGGACAGATCAAGAAGCTGCCCGCGTCCAAGGAAGTTCCGCTCGGAGAATTCCACCACAAGGCCCAGGCCGTTTTCGGTGGAGAAGTTACCACCGAAGGAGAACGAGCCGGTCGGCTGCTCTTCCACGTCGACGTCGATCACCACCTGATCGGGGCTCGACCCTTCGCGAGCGTTGACGTCGGTGGCCCCAAAGTAACCAAGGGCACGGATCCGCTCAGCAGCGGCCCGGATCTCCCGCGGATTGAAGGGGTCGCCTTCGACCACTTTGAATTGACGGCGCACAACGCGGTCGAGTGTCGTGGTGTTACCCTCGATATCGATGCGCTCCACGAAGACACGGGAGCCACGCGTGATCTCGAATTCGACGTCGAGCGTCAGGTCCCGGTCGTTGCGCGTGATACGCGGCGCGACGCGTACGAAGTTAAGGCCTTCGCGCAGGGCGAGTGTCTCAAGCCGGTCGATGTTGTTCTCGATTGCGATGGGCGTGTAGACCGCCCCCTCGCGCAGCCGCAGGGCGGCTTCGAATGGGGCGACATCCACGTCATCAAGAAGCGACGAGGCAGTGATCTTGCCAAAGCGGAACTGCTGACCTTCGACCACATTGAACGTGATGAAGAAGCCGTCGCGCTGAGGGCTGAGTTCGCTAGCCACCGACACGGTGCGGAAATCGACGTAGCCGCGCGACTGGTAGAAATCAGAGAGCACCTGCTGGTCGAACTGGATGCGGTCCTCAACGAAGGTGTCGCGCTGAACGAGGAAACGCAGCAAACCCGCCTGCTTGGTTTCCAGAACCCTGCGCAGGCGACGGTCTGAGAACGAGCGGTTGCCCACAAAGGAGATACGCTCGACCTCGACAATGCCGCCTTCGGTTATCTCGTAGACGAGGTCGACACGGTTGTCAGAGCGGCGAATGATCTTGGGCATCACCGTTGCGGCAAGGCGGCCCTGATCGGCATAGGCCTGCGTGATCGCTGCGGCGTCCTGCTCGGCCGTGGTGGGGTTGTAGACGCGTCGCGGCTGCGAGCGGACGATGCGGCCCAGCACTTCGTCGCCCAGGCGGCTGTTACCTTCGAAGGCCACGCGGTTCACGGTTGGGAACTCAACCACGATGATGGTGAGCGTGCCGCCGGATGGCACCGCATCGACGCTTTCAAAGAGCCCTGAGTCGCGCACGCGCTGGATGGCAGCGTTGATCTGGCCCGCGCTGACCACTTCGCCGGGCGTGATTCCCGTGAACGAAATGATGGTGGCCGTCTCGATCCGACGGTTACCTTCAACGTTGATGTTGGAGATGCGCGATTGCGCTTGGGCCTCTGCGACAAGGGCCACAGCAAATATGAGACCCAAACATGCGACCCAGCCGCGTTTAATGATGGCTGCGATCACGTTGGAAGAATGGCGCCCCATGGCAGACTGCCCCCTTGCCCTGCACTGTCCTATTTTCAGGATTGAGTAGCTGGTTCGCGGGGGTGAGTCAAAACAGATAAACGCCGCTCAGGCGGCGTTTCGCAACAAGATGTAGATGTTTTTGTCGCTGGGACGCTGTCCGTAGCCCGTCGCGTGCGGCTTAATAGCCCGAAGGAACCGCCAGATAGCCGAGGTTCGACGCCGCAAAGAGTGCCAGCGTGATGGCGCCGACGAAAAAGAAGCGATCCCAGTTCATGTCCACGAGAAGCCCGAGGCCTTTGGCACTGTTTTGAATGGTCTGCATCGTTTTACCCTTTCAGTGATACCCCTTGATCGCGGGCAAATAGGGCAGGAATGGGGCACTGGCGGGGTATCATCGGGGTCTTTGCCCCTGCCCTGCGCCGCCTCAGCGCAGGACGAAGCGGCACCAGATGTCGTTGGCCAGGCCGAACACCATCACAAACAGCACGACCGAGAGACCAAAGAACATGAGCCAGTTCATGATCCGCGCTGACGGCGGACGGCGGCGCACCGCCTCATAGGCGTGGAGCACGAGGTGGCCGCCATCGAGGATGGGGATCGGAAAGAGATTCACGAGCCCCACCGCCGTCGAGATGAAAGCGATGAACCAGATGAAATCACTGGCGCCCAGTGAGGCCATGGTGCCTGCAGTGGTGGCGATCCCTACGGGGCCAGAAAGGTTGCAGGTCCCGATAACGCCCGTGACGATGTTCCAGAGACCGTCGAGCGAGCTGACGATAATCAGCCCCACTTGGCTCACCGCGCCCGTCACAGCAGGAACCGGGCTCAATGCCTCGGTGACCGGCTCAAAGAATGTGCCGCCGCGCAGACCGATCCGGTAGTTCGTCTCGAACCCACCGCCTGCCTGGCGCTCATCCGTGGCGCGGGGCTCCAACGTGAAGTTCAACACCTCCCCGTTGCCGCCGGATGTCGGACGCCAAACCTCAAGCGCGAGGGGTTTGCCCTGCGTTTCGGCGACTTTCTCGATCATGTCGTCAAAGACGGTGATGACCTCCCCGTCGATGGTCAGCACCACGTCACCAGCCTCAATACCCGCATCTTGCGCGGCGCTATCAATGCTCACCGCCACCACCAGGGGCGGCGAAGTGTGCGGTCCCTCGACGGTCAGCTGATCGCCATCGCGGATCACATCGTAAACCAGCGTCGGCGTACGCGGCAGCGTATCCCGCAAAGCCGCGATATCTTCGAGCGACGCGATATCGGTGCCGTTCACAGCTGTGATCTGATCGCCCATCTGAAGGTCAACAGCGACGGGCATGGGGCTCAGCTCAGCCACGGTCAAAGGCTCCTTCGCGGAGCCGTTGACCATGAAGAATGCCGCAAAGATCAGAGCAGACAGAATAAAGTTGAATACGGGGCCAGCAGCCACGGTCAGCGCGCGCGCCCAGATAGGTGCCCCATGCATGGTGGCGCGACGCTCCTCCGGGGAAAGCGTGCTCATCACTTCACCGTCTTCGCCAGCGGACGCGGCATTCGCATCTCCGCGAAACTTCACGTAGCCACCAAAAGGCAAGGCTGCGAGCTGCCAGACAGTGCCGTGCTTATCCGTGCGTTGAAAAAGCGGTTTGCCGAAGCCCACCGAAAAGACATCAGCCTTGATCCCGCACCAGCGGCCCACAATGTAATGGCCGTATTCATGGACAGCTACGATCACAGAGAGTGAGATAATGAAGGCCGCGAGCGCCCAGGTCGTGCCGCCAAATGCCGCGATGATGCCGCTGATATCCATGCCCTGCCTGTCTTTACGTTTCTGGCGATGTGAGCGCTTTTGCGCCCTTTATCAAGTGTGCACTTACAAGCCGCTTAACTAGCGGCGCCTGTCGTGATGACAAAGGGCGCCACGATCAACATCATGAGTGACGCCCCCAAAAGCCCGTCAAATCGGTCAAAGAGGCCACCATGTCCGGGGATCAGCGTGGAGCTATCTTTCACCTTCATACGCCGTTTCAGAGCGCTTTCGGCGATGTCGCCCAGCTGCGAGGCGAAGGAGACGAGCACCGAGGCAAGGATCAGACCGGCGCCCGTTTCAGTCACCGACATGAAGATTACGCCAACGATCGCCGCGCCGATCCAGCCTGCGACCGTGCCCGACCACGTCTTTTTCGGAGAGACGCGCGGCCAGAACTTCGGCCCGCCCAACATACGGCCCGCGAAATAGCCCGCCACATCCGTCATCACGACGACAATGATCAGCCAAAAGATCCAGACCGTGCCATAGGCCGAGCGGAAGACGACAAGCTCCCACCCCGCAAAGATGATCGCCAACGCAAAGAGCGCGAACGTCAGACGCTCCCGCCTCAGCGCGAGCGCACCCACAATCGGTGGAGCCAGTGCGAAGGCAATGATGCCTGGCTCGAAAAAGAGCCCCGACAGAACCGATGCCGTGCCCGCCGCCAGAAGCATCCCCGGCACAGACTTTGTCGGTTCGATCATCATCCAGAGCTCCCAGATCATGACCGCGGTCACGAATACCGTCAGCATCTGGAACCAAACGCCGCCCGCAGCAACGCCGGCCACGCCGACGATGATCATCGCCACGCCAGAGATCACTCGTGTGCGGAGGTCATCCCACCGGGAATCAGCGCTCATGCGGTGACGCCACCAAAGCGCCGCTCGCGGCTGCCATAACTCTCAACGATGCGCTGGAATTCGTCGGCCGAGAAGTCGGGCCACAGCGTGTCGATGAATTCGTACTCTGCATAGGCAGACTGCCAGAGCAGGAAGTTCGAAATGCGTGCTTCGCCGGAGGTTCGGATCACCAAATCAGGGTCCGGCAGGAAGCGTGTGTCGAGGAACCGTGCAAGGGTTTCGGCGTCCACATCCTTATGCGTCAGTTCACCCTGTTCGATCTCGTAGGCCAAGCGGCGAGCCGCGCGGGTCACCTCGTCGCGCCCGCCGTAGTTGAGCGCGATTGTCAGGTGCACGCTGGAGTTGTCAGCCGTCAACATCTCCAAATCGTCCATCATCTTCACGAGGGAGTCTTCAAGACGAATACGGTCACCGATGAAACGGACGCGGACACCCGCATTTTTCAGCCCCTTGGCCTCATTAATAATGTAGCGACGGAAAAGGCGCATGAGGCCCGCCACTTCCGTCTGTGTCCGCTTCCAGTTCTCGGTGGAAAAAGCGAACAATGTCAGGTGCGTAACGCCAGCATCGGGGCAACGTTGCACGATCTCCCGGACGCGCTTTGCGCCCATGTGGTGACCCACAAGTCTTGGCCGTCCGCGCATCTGCGCCCAACGTCCGTTGCCATCCATAATGCAAGCCACATGGAACGGGGCGCCACTGCTCTGGGCACTCGTCGTGATCTTTGCCATCCGGTTCCTCTTTGGGGCTCTGCGCCCTCTCTTTCCCAGAGCATACGACTAAAGCTGCAAGGAATTCCAGCACATCGCACAAATGCAGCCTAAACTGCGTGGGATAATGCCCTGTTAACTACAATTTTTGGCGGAAATAGGCCGACGCGCAGAGAATGCCGCGCGCCGAAATCTTTTGCTCCTCAGACCTGCATGATCTCGCCCTGTTTGGTTTCAAGCTGGGCATCGACCTGTTTGATCATGGCGTCGGTCATCTCTTGGATCTCGCCTTCCCAAAGCTTCTGGTCGTCCTCGGACATACCAGCACCCTTGGCCTTCTTGACCTGATCCATCCCGTCGCGACGCACGTTGCGGATGCTCACACGAGCGCTTTCGGCGTATTGCGCGGCGACCTTCGTCAGCTCGCGGCGGCGTTCTTCGTTAAGCTCGGGGATCGGCAGCATAATGATCGTGCCGTTGAGCTGGGGATTGATGCCCAGACCGCTCTCGCGGATCGCCTTTTCGGCTTTACCGACCAGAGACTTGTCCCAGATGTTGACGGTAACCATCCGCGGCTCGGGCACGTTGACGGTGCCCACCTGGTTGATCGGGGTCATCTGCCCGTAGGCGTCGACCATCACCGGCTCGAGCATAGAGGCCGAGGCTCGGCCCGTCCTGAGCGACGCAAATTCGGTGCGCAGTGATGCTATGGCGCCGTCCATGCGGCGTTGAAGGTCGGCGGTATCTGGTTCGATGATTTCGTCTGACATGTCTGCTCTTTGTCATAACTCGCTGTTAAGGCGGTATATCGCGGGCGGTGGCGCATTGTATAGCCACGAGGTCCAAATCTTCTGCGCTCAGCCGCCCGGCGTATAAAGAGCTTTGGCCTCGGCCAGCCCCTCGCGAAGCGCGACAAAGCGGTCGGCCCCCAGCTTTTCTTCCAATTCCCGGTGAAGCGCGATCTTGGCCGTGTTGAGCGCCTCACGCAGCGCCCGGCCCCGTATGGTGTGGCTGAGAATGCGCGCGCGCCGGTCCTGCGGATCGGACGCGGACGTCAGGTATCCCCGCTTTATGAGGGCCGCGATGCGTTCCTGCGCGGCCTGTTTGGTTATCCGCCTGCGCCGCGCGACCTCCACAAGCCTCGCCCCTGACAACGGTATCGCGGACAAAACCTCACTATCGGCCAGAGAGATGTCGTCAAACCCCGCCCGCTGAACACGCGCGAACATCTCCGTCTCCCACGCCAAAGACGTGAACCACAGGTCGAGGCCCACGTGATCGCGGCCTTGGGGTGTCGGATCATCACTCATCCCTGCAGCCATGCGCCAAGTGGTGGCGTGGCGCAAGTAATTTTAGTCAGGCAGCCTGACCCTCAACCGGAGCCATCATTTAGTCAAGACACCTGACCAAAGGATCGCCCCATGAAAAAGGAACTCATTGCCATGACATTCGCTGCCGCGACGCCTGCCCTCGCCGATGCCCCGCTCCTCAGCAGGCAACTCGACGGGCTTTTGTCGGGAAATACGCTCTACATCGCCACCCCCGACGGTGAGGGGCCGATCTACTTCGCCGTTGACGGGCGCGCGGCCGCCACCCCCCTCCCCCTCAGGGGTCGAGTTGCGCGGCGCTTGGCGTCTGGGCGAGGACCACTACTCATTGACTGGACGAACGGGCCGCAGAACTCCTGCACCTCGGTGCGCAAAGCTGACGCGAAGATCATGATGACGGATCTGACCACTGAATATCCGCGCGGCACAGTTTCGCGCATTGTGCCGGGAAATGCGCAAAGCCTCTGAGGCTAGTCTTGGACGCGAGTGAAAGTGCCTTTGCCCGCGAGTATACCGCGGAAGCCGCCGGGCTCATCGAGCGAAAAGACGATGATCGGCAGGTTGTTGTCGCGGGCCAGCGCAATGGCTGAGGCGTCCATGACGCCCAGCCGCTTCTGCAGCACCTCGTCGTAGCTCACCTTGTCGTAACGCACCGCATCGTCGTGCTTCACCGGATCTTTATCGTAAACGCCGTCGACCTTAGTACCTTTAAAGATCGCCTCACACGACATCTCGTTCGCGCGCAACGTGGCGGCGGTGTCGGTGGTGAAATAGGGGTTACCGGTGCCCGCCGCGAAGATGCAGACACGCTTCTTCTCGAGGTGGCGTACGGCGCGACGACGTATATAAGGCTCACACACCTGATCCATTGGGATGGCCGAGATCACGCGGGTGAAGATACCGAGCCCTTCCAGCGCGGATTGCATGGCGAGCGCGTTCATCACCGTCGCCAGCATGCCCATGTAATCAGCTGTCGTCCGCTCCATCCCCTGAGCCGAGCCTTGGAGGCCGCGGAAGATGTTGCCGCCGCCGATGACCATGCAAATCTCGACCCCCATCTCGTGGACGCCTTTGACCTCTTGCGCGATGCGGGCAACGGTGGGTGGGTGCAGGCCAAATCCCTGGTCACCCATCAGTGCTTCACCGGAGATTTTCAGGAGGACCCTATTAAAGCGAGGCTCTTCGGTAGTGGTGATATCCGATGCCATTGCTCTTCCCTCCGTGATGCACGCTATATGTGTCGGAAAAATGTGGGCGGTTCAACGGCGATTTACGTGCCAGTGATGCGCCTGCAATTGAGTGAACTATGGCGAGCAAATATTTGTCACAGATAGAAAATACCAGTTTGGACACGCCCGTCTTGATCGCGGGACCAACCGCGTCGGGCAAGTCAGCGACGGCCCTGAGGCTGGCCCGCGCCCAAGGACGCAGCATCGTGAATGCCGATGCGCTGCAGGTCTACGCGTGCTGGCGCGTGCTCTCCGCGCGCCCGAGCGCGGAGGAAGAAGCGCAGGCGCCTCACCTCCTGTATGGGCACGTTTCGCGAGAGGTGCCCTATTCAGTCGGACACTGGCTGCGAGAGGTGGCGCCCCTCCTCTCTCAGCGCCCTGCCCCGATCATCATTGGCGGCACTGGCCTCTACTTCCGTGCGCTGACCGAGGGGCTGGTCGAAATCCCCGAGACGCCCCCTGACATCCGCCGCCGCGCCGATACGATCCGTAAGAGCGCGGGGCATGAGGCGCTGCTGGCTGCGCTCGATGCGCAGACTGCAGCGGGTCTCGATCTGCAGAACCCGATGCGCGTCCAGCGCGCTTGGGAGGTGCAGGAGGCCACGGGCAAATCGCTGTCGGACTGGCAAAAGGAGACACCGCCCCCTCTCCTGCCCCTGTCAAAGGCAGCGGCCTTCGTCCTTGATGCCGAGAAGGCCTGGCTGAACGCGCGGATCGAGCAGCGCTTCGATATCATGGTAGAGAACGGCGCGCTGGACGAAGCTCGCGCCGTGGAGCCCGACTGGGACCCGACCGCCCCATGGGCCAAAGCTATCGGCGCGCCTGAACTCATCGCCTATCTGCGCGGAGAGCTCTCATTAGCAGATGCCCGCGCAGCGGCGATCGTCTCTACGCGACAATACGCCAAGCGCCAGCGCACGTGGTTCCGTGCCCGCATGGGCCAATGGAACAGGATATCGGTACCGTCCTGAAATCTCGCCCTTTTCGGCAGCTCTGCCCCCACATCTAGCGGCTTCGCAGATCGCATTGTGAATACTAACGTGTCCAGAATCGAACATGGCAGGGCAGACCATGACCGACACTTCGGCAGACGACACAGAACGCGCACTCACAATCCTTCCGATCTCCCAGATCGCAGCGAAGGGCCGTTGGTGCACGGAAGAGCCTCACGCGGAAGAGGCGCATTTGCTGATCTGGTTCACAAAGGGCCAGGGACGGCTGATGATTGAAGGCAAACGCATGGCGTTCGCCTCAAACAGCATCGTGTTCCTGCCTGCCGGCACCCCCCACGCCTTCGAGGTCAAGCCGGGCACCTTTGGGACGGCTGTGCGCATCACCCCGCATCCGACGCTGGAACTGCCGACACGTCCGCTCCTCCATCGGACGCGCGATCTGCTCCTGCATTCTGAGTTCGTGAGCCTCTTTGAAGCGATGCAGCGCGAGGCGGCGCGCCCGCTGGACGGCGCCTCTGCCAAGGCGGACCGGATGCACGCGGGCATTCTCGGCGTCTGGCTAGAACGCCAGCCCAACCATCTGAAGACAGCCGAGAACCAGAACGCCTCCGAAAAACTCGCGGAACGGTACACAAAACTTCTCGAAGAACGGTACGCCTCGGGCACCAATGTCGGGGCCCTGGCGGATGAGCTTGGCGTGACGCCCACTCATCTCACGCGTGTGTGCCAAAACGCAGCCGGCGCATCGGCTCACCAGCTTCTCAATCAGCGCATCATGTATGAGGCGCGTTCGCTCCTCACCGGGACAGATCGCCCGGTCAAAAGAATCGCGGAAGGGCTTGGTTTTTCATCAGCCGCCTATTTTACGCGCGCATTCCTGAAAACAACGGGTCAGACGCCCTCTGACTTCCGGCGCAAAAGCAAACCTCCCGCTAGGTTCTGAAACGCCCCAAATCCCGCATGCTAAGGCGCAGGACCACTTTGCGACCTTCGCCATGTCGCATTTAGAATAGGAATGTTCGATAGGGACCGTTGACCTACGCCGCCAGATGGTGCCGAATGCCAAAGCGCTGGGGAAGAGTGAGCGCGAAGCAAACAAGGCGCGTCCGCGCTAGAGATCACCGCTCAACGTGGCCTGTCACAGGGCTGCCCCCCACAAAGTATGATTGTGTCACAGGGAGAAAAAGATGACGCATATGAAACCCAAGGTGCATCCCGCCGCGGTGATGTACGCAGAGGAGCACAAGGCTGGCCTCATGGACCGCCGCGAGTTCCTCGCACGTGCCACGGCGCTTGGTGTTGCAACCGGGACGGCCTACGCCATGATCGGCGCGACGCCTGCAGCAGCTGGTGCCCATGCGCAGCAAGGCGGCACGATCCGCATGCAGATGGAAGTGCGCGCGCTCAAAGATCCGCGTACGTATGACTGGACCCAGATCGCGACCTACACCGCGGGCTGGCTCGAGTACCTCGTCGAGTACAACTCCGACGGCTCCTTCGAGCCGATGCTCCTTGAGAGCTGGGAAGTGAACGACGACGCCACCGAGTACCGCCTGAACGTCCGCCAGGGCGTGAAGTGGAACAACGGTGACGACTTCACCGCCGAAGACGTTGCACGCAACATCGCTGGCTGGTGTGAGAAGGACGTCGAAGGTAACTCCATGGCCGGCCGTTTCGCCGTGCTCATCGACGACGCCACCAACATGGCACGCGACGGCGCGATCACGGTCGACGGCAACACCGTTGTTCTGAGCCTGCCGAACCCGGACATCACGCTCATTGCGGGCATGGCCGACTACCCTGCAGCGATCGTGCACTCCTCCCACAACCCCGAGGACATGATGGGCACCGCAGTGGGCACTGGCCCTTACATGCCTGAGACCCTCGAAGTGGGCGTCAAAGGCACGGTTGTGCGCAACGAAGGCCACGACTGGTGGGGGTATGCCGCCGGTAAAGGCGCGTATCTCGACCGCATCGAGTTCGTCGATTACGGCACCGACCCGGCCGCGTTCGTCGCAGCCTTCGAGGCCGAAGAAATCGACATGAACTGGGAATCCGTGGGTGACTTCGTGGACATCATGACGGGCCTCGGCCTCGTTCAGTCCGACGTGGTCTCCGGCGCAACCGTCGTGATCCGTCCGAACCAGGTCGCCGAAGTCGACGGCCAGGTGCCTTACGCGGACAAGCGCGTTCGCCAGGCTCTCGCCATGGCAGTGGACAACGCTGTGTGCCTCGAGCTCGGCGTCTCCGGCAACGGTATCCCGGCTGAAAACAGCCACGTGGGCCCCGTGCACCCGGAATTCGACCCAGAAGTGGGCCGCCTGCCCTTCGATCCTGCGAAGGCGAAAGCCCTCATGGAAGAAGCTGGCATGGGTGACTACGAGCACGAGCTCATCTCCATTGATGACGACTGGCGCAAGAACACGACCGACGCCGTTGCAGCACAGCTGCGCGACGCAGGTATCCCGGTTCGCCGGACCGTTCTGCCGGGCTCCACGTTCTGGAACGACTGGGCCAAGTACCCGTTCTCCTCGACGAACTGGAACCACCGTCCGCTGGGCACGCAGGTTCTCGGCCTCGCATATCGCTCCGGCGAAGCGTGGAACGAGAGCGGCTTCTCCAACGCCGAGTTCGACAGCCTCCTGGCAGAAGCCAACTCCATCGCGGATGCAGATGCACGCCGCGTGGTGATGGGCAAGATCCAGGCGATCATGGTCGACGAAGGTGTGACGATCCAGCCGTACTGGCGCACGATCACGCGCCACCACGTGGAAGGCCTCGTGGGCGTAGATATGCACATCGCTTACCTGCCCCAGGTCTATAAGTGGGGCTTCGCGGCCTAACAGGACCCAATTGCAGAGGCCGCCGGCACCCCCGGCGGCCTTTCACTCTCTCGCTACGGGCCCGCTAAGAGGCGCCACAGCCAACAGGGAAATTCATGGCAAATTTCATCCTCCGTCGGATGGGCGTTATGCTCCTCACGGCGATCTGCCTGACCTACATCGTCTTCTTTCTGACGAACCTCTATCCAAACCTCGAAAAGCTCGCCAAGACGCAGGGCAACTTCCGGATGACGGAAGCCGAGGTGACGAGCTGGCTGGAGCCGCGCGGCTACTTGCAGCCCATGCCTGTCAAATATCTCGAGTGGGTGGGCGTTCTGCCCGGCTATGTCACCGAGCTTGACGACGGTCGCCTGATCGGACGCTGTGTGCGCCCGGGTGTGGAGCCTGCCGATACGCCCGAATATTGCGGCATCCTGCAGGGCAATTGGGGGTTCTCAACGGTCTTTAAGGACAATGTCGGGGGCATCACCTTTGAGAGGCTTGGCCTGACAGGCTTCCTGATGATGTGGGTGATGATTGTCATGGTGCCCGGATCGCTCCTTGTGGGGGTGCTCGCGGGCATGCGGGAGGGGTCGCGGACGGACCGGACGCTTTCGACCACCTCCATCGCCTTCACGGCGACACCAGAATATGTCTCGGGCGTTATCTTTATCGCGCTCTTCGCCTCTTCTGCAGGCTTCGGGCGCATCTTCAAGGGCTCGGCCACGAGCGCCATGGAGAACGCCACTTTCGAGAACTTCTTTTTGCCAGTGATCACCATCGCGCTCTACGGCCTGGGATACATCGCGCGGATGACGCGAGCGTCCATGGCCGAGGTCATGACCGCCCAGTACATCCGGACGGCGCGCCTCAAAGGTGTGAGTTTTGGCAACATCGTCTTGAAGCACGCGCTTCGCAACGCGCTGATCGCGCCGTTCACCGTCATCATGCTGCAGTTCCCCTGGCTTCTGAACGGCGTGGTGATCGTGGAGACGCTCTTCAACTATAAGGGCTTCGGTTGGCTCCTTGTGCAGGCCGCCGGCAATAACGACATCGACCTCCTTCTGGCCTGTTCGGTCGTGGCGGTGATCGTGGTGCTCGTCACGCAGCTGATCTCGGATATCGGCTACGTCGTCCTCAACCCACGTATTCGTGTCGCTTAAGGAGTAGGACCCATGGAAGCACTTACCTGGACCGGCTCCTTCGGCGCCTATCTGAACCCCGTCCTGATCCTCCTTTCCTCGACACTGGTGATAGCAGTGGCACACCAAATGGCGATCAGTTTCTCCATGCAAAGCTCAACGGCGCAGGCAGCGTTCGCGCAGAAGCCGGAACTGACGATGGCTGGGCTTGTCATGGGCACCATCTTTTTCACGGCCGCCTTCTTTGTCCTGTTGGCCATTTGGGCGCCGGGACTGCTACCCGGCCTCGTCCAACAGATTCAAGACATCGGTGTAGAGGCGCGGCTCTTGGCCTGGATCATTGCTCTGGTTCTTCTGGCCATCCCGGCGAGCGCTGTCGCATTTGTCTCTCCTCTGATCGACGCCTCGCTGTCGACCATGGGTGTGTTCCTGAGCGTGATTGGCATCCTTGCGCTCATCGCGCTCTATATCGTCGTCGCCATTGTCGGGCCCTACGGGATCACCGGCATCGTGGGCGAAGTCGGCGCGCGGTTCACACCCGTTTGGATCGCGCTCATCGTGACGTTCGTCGTCTCGAGCATCTACCGCAAGAAGCTGGGCCTTTACGGCAAGCTCTTTGACAGCCCCATCGGCATGGTGGGCCTCGGCCTCGTCCTCTTCTGGGTGTTCACGGCGCTCTTTGCGAATCTGATCATGACCTACGACCCGCTGATGCAGGAAGTGGCCATGAAGAACAAAGATCCAGGCACGCCGTTCTCGGGCGATGAGGGGATGTATCAGCATTACCTCTTCGGGGGGGACAGCCTCGCACGCGACGTCTTCAGCCGCATGGTGGCGGGCAGCCGGATCGTGATCACCATTGCGCCTCTAGCAACGCTTTTGGCCTTCATGGTGGGGATCACGCTGGGTCTGCCCGCGGGCTATTTCGGCGGGGCCTTTGATACGGTGCTGAGCTTCCTTGCGAACCTCATCCTCGCTTTCCCGGTGATCTTGCTCTTCTACCTCCTGGTGACGCCAGAGATCGTGGCCACGGGCCTGCCCACCTATATGGCGATGGTTCTGGCGATCTTCCCGATCATCTTCCTCGTCGTGCTGGTGCAGTCGCGGTACTTCACTGTGCCAGCGAAGCGGAACACGCTGGTGGCGATCATCGTGGTGATCGGTGGGTTCCTCTATCTGTCGACCATCTCGGACCAGACGCGGCCGATCCCGCTGTTCACGGATTTTGTGCCGTCGAGCCTCGATCTCTTTAACGTGCCGGGGGGCATATTGATCGTGGGCGTGTCGGTGGTCTTTGTGAACTCTCCCACGGTGTTCAGGATCGTGCGGGGCCTCGTCCTCGACATCCAGACGCGGGACTATGTGGCGGCAGCCACGACGCGCGGTGAAGGCCCCTGGTACATCATGCTTTGGGAGATCCTGCCCAACGCCCGTGGCCCGCTGATTGTCGATTTCTGCCTGCGCATTGGCTACACGACGATCCTTCTTGGAACCTTGGGCTTCTTTGGCCTCGGTCTGCCACCGGAGAGCCCGGATTGGGGCACGACGATCAACGCCGGTCGCCGTCTTCTGTCCGCCTTCCCGCATCCGGCCATCGTGCCCGCTGTGGCGCTGGTGACGCTGGTGCTCGGCCTCAACCTTCTGGCCGACGGCCTGCGGGAAGAGAGCCTCAAGGACTAGGCATAACTTGACACCGCGGTTGCGGCTCTCAGGAAGAGCCGCAACCTTTGAATTTTAGAACGGCAAGCTCCCAGACTGTTGGAGATACGGACCGCCAGTTTCGGGGGATTTAAATGAAGAAACTCTTTGGAATTATGTTGGGCTTTGGTCTGCTCGCAGGCTGCGGAGGCGGCATGGAGCTTGGGCCCAGGGGTGAATTCCGAATGCCTATTACTACAGTAACGATGCTCGCAAACGGCGACGAGTATCTTCTCCAAGGGTTCATCTTCCCACTCACGAACTTCGGCGCGAATTTCGAGATGGAAACACCCGACGGGACCACCTGCAGCGGTACGACGACGCCAAAGGGCGAAGGCTTCATGACTTGTTCAGATGGCCTTGAAATCCCTATTGATATCCCAACGGACAAATATGGCCGCCCAAGCGGGTCCTACGCGGCGCCAAATGCGGCTGGTACCATCACAGCGGTCGGCTGGGGGAACGAGTCTGACATAGACTTTGTCCGCTCCCTGCTAGCGAGCAGCGGCGCTTAACAGTTACCTTCCAAGGATCGCGCGGACGTAGTTCTGCGTCTCTTGGAATGGCGGGACACCGTTGTACTGCTCCACCCGATGCGGGCCCGCGTTGTAGGCGGCGAGCGCGAGGCGCCAATTGCCGAAGTTGCGGTATTGCTCTGCCAGATAGCGCGCGCCGCCTTCAAGGTTCTGGCGCGGGTCTCTGGGATCGACAGAAAGATAGCGCGCCGTGGCGGGCATCAGCTGCGCCAGACCAATCGCGCCCTTGTTGGAGACGGCGCCCTGGTTCCACCCGCTCTCCTGCTGGACGAGCCGCAAGAACAGGTCTTCAGGGATCCGGTGTTTGCGCGCCGCATCGCGGGCCAGCGCCAGCAACGGCCCCTGATAGCGCCCCTCATAGCGCGGCACATTCGCCAGCGACGGCACATAGAATTCCTGCGGCTGAAGACGTACCGAATTCGAGTACTGAGAGGCCGCGCGGTTATCGAGAATATCGAGCTGGCTTTGGAAGATAGACGAGCGCGATTTCGACGACGTGGTCTGCTGCGCCGAGGCTGTCGCTGCGGCGAGCATTGCTGCTGCTGCGATAAGACTGCGCGTCATGACCATCCCTTAAGAACCTTATGCATCATCAACATATAGCGATCCTTTTTCAGACCGCTACTCTGGATGGACATTCACTGCCCATTAACCTCAATATGCCCTGAATGCTGCTAATTTGAAAAAGATTCGAGGGAGGTCCCATGGCGGGCTCGGTAAACAAGGTGATCCTGATCGGTAATCTGGGACAGGATCCAGAGGTGCGGAACTTCCAGAACGGCGGCAAAGTCTGCAACCTGTCGATCGCGACCTCCGAAAATTGGAAAGATCGCAACACGGGGGAGCGTCGCGAGAAGACGGAATGGCACCGCGTAGCGATCTTCAACGAAGGTCTCGTGCGCATCGCAGAGCAATATCTGCGTAAGGGCTCGAAGGTCTATCTCGAGGGCCAGCTTGAGACACGCAAGTGGCAGGACCAGAACGGCCAGGATCGCTATTCGACCGAAGTCGTGCTGCGCAACTATGCCGGCAACCTCACGATGCTCGACGGACGCAATGAAGGCGGCGGTGGCGGCAACTACGGCGGTGGCGGCGGTGGCGGTGGCTACATGCAAGACCAGCGCGGTGGCGGTGGTGGCGGCGGCTACGACCAGCGCGGCGGCGGTGGTGGCTATGGCAACCCAGCGCCCGCGAGCGATCTTGACGACGAGATCCCGTTCTAAGAGGCTTACGGCGAGCGGCGCCTAGCGCGCCGCTTCCAACACCTCGAGCACCACGTCTCGCGGCACATCAGACGTCACGAAGGACGCGCCGATCCCTTTCATCAGGATAAAGCGAAGCGTCCCGTCGATGACCTTTTTGTCCTGACCCATCAGCTCCAGCAGTGCCTCAGAGCTCGGCAGATCGCCCGGGATATCTGAGAGGCGAGCTTTCATGCCCATGGCACTGAGATGCGCGCCGATGCGGGAGGGGTCTTCCTGAGGCGACAGACCCAACCGGAACGACAAATCAGCCGCGAGCGCACAGCCAATGGCAACGCCCTCTCCATGGAGCAAGCGGTCGGAGTAACCCGTTGCGGCCTCGAGCGCATGACAGAACGTGTGCCCAAGGTTGAGAAGCGCACGATCACCCTGCTCCGTCTCATCGCGCGCCACGATCTCGGCCTTCATCTCGACCGAACGTGTCACTGCATGAAGCCGTGCCTCTGTGTCGCCCGAGGCTAAAGCCGGCCCGTTTGCCTCAAGCCATTCAAAGAAGCTCGCATCGCCAAGGAGGCCGTATTTCACTACCTCACCATAGCCTGCGAGAAAGTCGCGCGACGTGAGCGTACCCAGCACCCCGATATCGGCCAGCACCAGCGACGGCTGATGAAACGCGCCCACAAGGTTCTTGCCCTGGGGAGCATTAATCGCGGTCTTGCCACCAACGGAGCTATCGACCTGTGCCAAAAGCGATGTCGGCACCTGCACAAACCGCACGCCGCGCCGCATGATCGCGGCCGCAAAGCCCACGAGATCCCCGATCACGCCGCCGCCAAGCGCGATGACAACATCGCGCCGTTCGATCTTCTGCTCGAGAAGCCACTCCACCGTTTGGGCCAGCGGCCCCCAGGATTTCGTCGCCTCACCCGCAGGCAGCGCCAAAGCAGCGTGAGCGATCCCCTCAGCCTCGAGCGCTGCCTCCAAAGCCCCCAGATGCGCAGCGGCCACGTTCTCATCCGTCACGATGGCCACTTTCGGGCGCGGCAGCATCGGCTTGATGAGCGCCCCAGCCTCCGGGATCAGCCCCTCGCCGATCAGCACATCATAGGAGCGGTCGCCCAGCTCCACATGGACCGTATTACGCATCCGTCGTCTCCAGAATTCCTGATACGTTCGACAGCGCGGTCATGACGGCGTCGGTCGTGTCATCAATCGAATAAGCGCCCAAAGCCTCCACCGTGACGCCGGCCTCAGAGTAGGAGGGCGTGCGGGCTTCAAGAAGCTCGGCCAGTGTCGCGCGCGGATCAGGGGTGCGCAGCAAAGGGCGCGTGTCTTTGTGGCGAACGCGCTGCCAGAGCACTTCGAGATCGGCCTTCAGCCACACGGCAAGACCTCTCTCAGCAATCAAAGCGCGCGTCTCTGGGCGCAGGAAGGCCCCACCGCCTGTGGAAAGAATGCCTGGCGTCTCATCCAACAGGCGCGAGATGATCTGCGCCTCTTTCTCACGAAAGAACGCCTCGCCATCGCGGGCGAAAATCTCGGGGATCGTCATGTTGGCAGCTTCTTCGAGCGCCGCGTCGCTATCGCGGAAAGGCACATCCAGCCGGCTCGCAAGGGATTTACCAATCGCGGTCTTCCCAGCACCCATCATGCCGACCAATACGATATTGCGTTTGAGAACCGGCATATGCCCTTCTCGCTCTCCCTCACGGTCTTGTTGGCCCGTCTCCATCGGCCATGCCCCGCTTATCTCTTGCACCCGACCCCTGAATGGCGTGAATATAGTAAGAAGGCCATATATAAACGTCCCTGAGGCACTAACGGGCAAAACCGCCGGAGAGCGAGGCATGTGGCGACTATTCAAACTGCTTTTCTTTACCGCCTTTTTGGCGGCTGTCGGGCTTGTGGCCTACGCATATATCGGGCCGATCGTCGATCCGGCCTTTGTCCCTCCGCAAGAGACTGTGACGGTACCCGTTGAGCTCGACTTTTAAGAGATATCTTTGGGCTACTACGGCGGCTGCCGCGCTGACGGTTCCCGGCCTCGGCGCGGCGCAAGAGGTTGTGGCCGAGACCGAGGCGCCTTTGTCGGCCATCGAATGGCTCGAACAGGTGCCTGTCGAGGAAGGCCTCGGCGCTGAAGGCACCGCCCTTTTTCTTGAAACACCTGTCGTGAACACAGGCGCGATCCCAAGTGTCGAAGCGGCACCGCTCGATCAATCCACGGGGCCCGGGTTTGGCCTCTTTGGCGAGGCGGCGAGCGGTTTTCCCTCCACGCTTTGGCAAGGGGCGGATCTTGCCGCCGTTGACCGCGCGCTCTCAGCTTTGCCGGACGAAGCGCTTGCACCCGTCGCAGCACTTCGAATGCGGCTCCTTCTGGCCTCGGCAGCAGCGCCGCGCGGGACGGTGGGTTCCGAATTCCTGTCGCTGCGCGTCAACCAGCTGACCGCGCTCGGCGCCGCAGATGAAGCGCTTGCCCTGCTTGAGGGCACGGACCCCATGTCGCCCGCGATCTTCGGCGCCTATGCCGATCTCGCGCTGGTCTCAAACACCGAGGATGTGGCCTGTCGCAGGCTTGCCCTGAACCCGGCGCTTTCAGACGATCTGGCATTCCGCACGTTCTGCCTTGCGCGGAACCGGGATTGGAACGCGGCCGCGCTGACGCTGCAATCGGCTGAGATTTTGGGGGAGATTCCCGGCGACCTCGGTGTCCTTCTCGCCCAGTTCCTCGAGCCTGAGCTCGCAGATCACGGTCCGATCAATTTCGATGATATCCCGATGACCCCGCTCGTCGTGCGGCTGCGCGAAGCGGTGGGCGTGCCCATCGCCTCAACAGGTCTGCCGCGTGTCTTTGCCCAAGGTGATCTGCGTCCCGAGATGGGATGGAAAGCCCAGATCGACGCTGCAGAACGTCTGGTGCGCACCGGTGCGCTGCGGCCCGGGCAGCTCTTTGCGTTCTACACCGAAGGCACGCCGTCTGCGTCTGGATCCGTTTGGGACCGCGCTGAGGCCGTGCAAAAGCTTGATGCCGCGCTCGATGGCGGTTCGCCGCGCGCCTTGGAGCGTGCGCTGGAGGCCGCATGGAACGAGATGGCGCGAGCCTCTCTCCTCGAGCCACTTGCCGTGATGGTTGCGCCCCGTCTCGACCCCACGGCTGAATTGTCTTCGGTGGCACGGGCGCGGTTGAACGGCCTTCTCCTCCTGTCGGACCGCTACGAGGATGTGGGCGATGACGCTGGCTCCCTCGCCCTTGGGTTGGCGTACGGAGATGTTTCTGCCGCAGCACCCCGCACCGCTCTAGAGCGCGCGCTTGTGGCGGGCTTTTCGGGTCAGCTAGAGCAGCCATCAGGCACCCTGGGCGTTGCGATCCTGCAAGCGCTGGCGCAGGTCGAAGCAGCACGCCAAGGCGATCTGTCGCGACTGAGCACAGGGCTTTCAACGCTGCGCGCGGTGGGGCTTGAAAGCAGCGCCCGCCAAATCGCGCTGCACCTGCTCGTCTTATCGTAATGCACGACGATGCGCGCCTTATCCAAGCTTTCATCGAAGCGCAGGCGGCCGAGCTCGACGCAGCCCCAAACACGCAAGCCGCCTACGCGCGCGATCTGCAGGACGCCAGCGCCTGGCTTGAGCGCAAGGGATCGAGCTTTGCGGGCGCTGCGCGCGACGACATCGAAGGCTACCTGATCTTTTGTGAGGCCCAAGGGCTCGCCAAGTCGACGCGCGCACGGCGCCTGTCTTCGATTAAACAACTCTACCGGTTCGCATTCGAGGAAGGCTGGCGCGAGGACAATCCCGCCATCCAGATCAAAGGACCGGGTCGCGACGCACGGCTACCCAAGACGCTGAGCGAAGATGAGGTGAACGCGCTCCTCGCTGCCGCGCGCAGCCATGGCCGGACCGAGACCTCGAAGCTCCGCGCCACCTGCCTGATGGAACTGCTTTATGCCACGGGCATGCGCGTCACAGAGCTTGTGTCTTTGCCTCTGAGCGCGGCGCGCGGTGATCCGCGGATGCTGCTCATCCGAGGCAAAGGCGGCAAAGAAAGGATGGTGCCCCTGTCCCCCCCGGCGCGGGATGCGCTCCGTACCTGGATCGCGCATCTTGACGAGCAGGATGGGCTTGCCCCGCGCTACCTTTTCGCGTCCCGCGGCAAAGCGGGCTACCTCACGCGGCACGCCTTCTACATGCTCATCAAAGATCTGGCCGTCGCAGCCGGTGTCAGCCCAGCCAAGGTGACCCCGCACACCTTGCGCCACGCCTTCGCCACCCATCTTTTGGCCAATGGAGCCGACCTTCGATCGATCCAGGTTCTGCTTG
>JAKVCO010000012.1 GCA_022448245.1 Paracoccaceae bacterium | reverse complement strand
GATCAGACAGGGTCACCGCTCGATTTTTGAACCGTGAATCACGCTGTCAGCCGGAAATCAATGGCTCCTGACCCTAGCGATTCACGACACCCAAAAGATCTGTCTCAGCCCCCGGCAGCACGCCAGCACGCGTCGTGTCGATCAACGTCGCTGCTTGCTGGGCAAGGCCGCGGATCTCATCCGCAATGACTTTGAAACTGCGCCCGCTTTCACCACCGGCACGCGCTGCCTCAACACTCGCATTGAGCGAAATCAGGTGGATCATGCGTCCGATATCTTCGACCTCGGTGAACATCTTATCGAGCTTTGCCAGCCTTTCTTTCATGACGGCCTCCACCGCCTTGTCGTGCAGCTTCTTTGCCCCGCCAAGGGTGCTGCAAAGCCGCATGATGGCGGGCACGCCCTGAAGTCTAACGAACTGCACAAGCTCACCCGCCTCAGTGGGCAGAGCGTTGGCAAAGTTATCACTGGCATCCAAAGCGTTCAAACGCGTTTCAATCTCCATCGCCGTTCCGATGAGCGCTTTGACCTTGGCGTCCCCGCGCACAAGCGCATCTGCTTTCGCGGCAGTTCGAATGGTTTTTGAGTAGAGTTGTTGGAACGTACGAAACTGCTGCGCGACATCCGCGCGATGTTCCGGGCCACACGCCGTGACAACCTCGAAGAAGATCGCCGCTGCGTTCAAGGCAAACCCTTGCGCATTCCGCAGATCGCTCAACGCCATCTTCAGCGCTTTTTGTTCTGCAACGGACAAAACTGTCTGATCAGCCATGACGCGCCTCTTCATCTTTGATGGCCGACCGCGTGGTATCAATGAGTTGCGCCGACTTCGCCGCCAACCCGCGGATCTCATCCGCAATCACTTTGAAACTGCGGCCACTTTCGCCCCCGGCGCGCGCAGCTTCGACACTTGCATTCAGCGAGATCAGGTGGATCATGCGCCCGATATCCTCGACTTCGCCGAACATCTTTTCGAGCTGTGCTGCGTGGTCCTTCATCTGCTTGGCGCGCTTGGCCTCATATCCCGCCCGCTCCGCCTCAAAGGCGCGAATGAAAGCATGGAATGCGGGCAACGTGCGTTCGCGGGCGCGCGTGGTTGCCGTGGTCGCCCGGTCCCGCGTGAGCGTTGCGTAGTGGTCGGACGCATCCAGCCCTTCCATTTCTTTCGCAAACCCTGAGATTTCTTCCAGCGTCCCGGGGTATTCACGCCCGAGCGTGCGCACGGGCGGCAGGGACGTAATCTCCTTCGCGACGATACAGAACCTTTCCACGAAGCTCTGCAGGTAGGCGGCCATTTCTGCGCGCTCCGCAGGGTCCGTCGCCGTCGCCAATGTGATACCAATCGCCCCGGCATTCAGAGCAAGACCACGCCCACGTCGGAGCGCCTTTATCGCAGTCTCAAGCTCTTCTTCGCTGTGCACCGGCCCCGGGTCCCTTGAGTTACAGGGCCTCTTAGCGCGCGGAGGTTTAAGGCAGCGTTAATCGCGCTTGCTGGCTTTGGCTTTCAGCCAGAAAGAGACGCCGATGGCCGGAAGGATAATCACGGCCCAACTCAAGGCGTTAATGGCCGTCAGGCGCAGCTTGTAATCAAACGGCGCGTCCGAGCGCCACAGCATGATATGGCCGCCCAACACGAAGATGACGATGATCGAGATCGTGATGGGCAGAACGCGCCGCCACCAGGGCCGGCGCTCGCTCAGCGGCTCAGCCCGCCTGCAAGATCAGGCTGGTCGAGGGCCGCGAAACCGTAGTGACGCAGCCAGCGCAGATCGCTGTCGAAAAAAGCGCGCAGATCAGGGATGCCGTACTTCAGCATCGCGATCCGGTCGATGCCGACGCCGAAGGCAAAGCCCTGCCATTCCTTGGGGTCGATCCCGCCATTTTGCAGCACTTTCGGGTGCACCATGCCGGAGCCGAGGATCTCGAGCCAATCATCACCTTCACCGATCTTGAGCGTACCGCCCTGCCAGGAGCAGCGGATATCGACTTCGGCCGACGGCTCCGTGAAGGGGAAGTGGCTCGCGCGGAAGCGGAGCTCTACACCATCAACTTCGAAGAACGTCCGGCAGAACTCCTCCAGCGTCCACTTGAGGTGGGCCATGGAGATATCTTTGTCGATCGCGAGCCCTTCGACCTGGTGAAACATGGGCGTGTGCGTCTGGTCGTAGTCGCTGCGGTACACACGGCCCGGCGCGATTATGCGAATGGGGGCGCCTTGCGCCTCCATGGAGCGGATCTGCACAGGCGAAGTGTGGGTGCGCAGCACGTGAGGCGGACGGTTATCGCCGTCCTCGCGGTGCATGTAGAACGTGTCCATCTCGGCGCGTGCGGGGTGGTGCCCCGGGATATTGAGCGCATCGAAGTTGTACCAATCGCTCTCGATCTGAGGCCCTTCGGCCACCGAGAAGCCGAGCGAAGCGAAGATCGCCGTGAGCTCTTCCCAGACCTGCGAGATTGGGTGGATGGTCCCCGCCGGACGGCGACGGCCTGGCAGCGTCACATCGAGCCATTCAGAGGCCAGACGCTCCTCAAGGGCAGCATCGGCCAGCGAGGCTTTGCGCGCGTTGAGGGCAGAGTTCACCTCGTCCTTAAGCGCGTTCAGCGCGGGGCCAGCAACCTGACGCTCTTCCGGGGTCATCTTGCCCAGTTCGCGCATCTTCAGGCTGATCTCACCCTTCTTGCCGACAGCTTGCACGCGCAGCTCTTCTAGGGCGGCCTCGTCAGCCACATCCTTGATCAGGGTAAGGTACTTTTCGCGCAGATCGTCCATCGGGGTCTCCTGTTGGCTGTCGGTTACCCCGGAGCCAGATGAGGTTCAAGCGCAGAGGCCCGCGGGCCGCCGATCAACGCGCTGGTCACATCTGCGTAGGACGCCCAGCTGCGCATTGTCCGCCGCCCCTCGTTGGGGCAGCATCCCGGCATGTTTAGACGATCTCTCATCGCAGCCCTCGGCATCGCCGCGCTTGGCATCGGCGCCTCTGCACAAGACGCACGCATCGTGGTCCTCGGCGACAGCACGATGGAATGGAATTATGCAGGCGTCGCACGCGCGATGGCCCAAGCGCTCGGCGAGCCCATCCAAAACGAAAGCATCAGCGGCGCGCGCTTCTCACACCCGATGTCCTACTTCGTGGGGCCCATGGACATCCGCCGCCAACTGCCCGGCCGGTTCTACGAATGGGTGGTGATCGCAGGCGGCGCCAACGATCTGGCTGCGGAATGCGATTGCAGCGCCTGCGACGAGACGCTGGACCAACTGCTCGATGACGTTGGCCTCGGCCAAATCCCGGACTTCGTGGAAGAGATCGGTTTGCGCGGCGGCAAGGTCCTCTGGGTGCAATACTACGACGCTCCCGAGGGCGGTGGGCCCTTCAGCGCCTGCACCGATGAATTCGCTGAGCTGGACGCGCGCCTTGAGATGCTGGCGAACACGGTGGACAGCTTTCATCTGGCCGACATGAGTGAAGCCATCGATCCGCGCAACGCAGGCCACTACGACCCGGACCGCGTACATCCATCGGCGGAGGGATCAGCGCGGATCGGCGCCTACCTCGCCAAGCGGATCAACACGCTCAGGTAGCTGCCCAACGAAAAAGGCCGCACCTGAAAGCGCGGCCTTCTTTGAACTCTGATCTGAGGCTTACGCCGCCAGTGCGTCTTTCGCCTGGTCCACGATCGCACCGAAAGCTTCGGGCTCGTGCACGGCGAGGTCTGCGAGAACCTTACGGTCAACCTCGATACCGGCTTTCGCCAGACCGTTGATGAAACGCGAATACGTCAGCGCCTCGTCATGCGCGCGGACAGCAGCGTTGATGCGCTGGATCCACAGAGCACGGAACTGACGCTTGCGGTTCTTCCGGTCGCGAGTTGCGTACTGGTTGGCTTTATCAACCGCCTGCTTGGCCGTCTTAAAGACGTTCTTGCGGCGGGAGTAGTAACCCTTGGCGGCCTTGATGACCTTCTTGTGGCGGGCGTGAGTGGTGGTTCCACCTTTAACGCGGGACATATCTCAAGCTCCTCTCTTAGCGGTCGTAGGGCATATAGCCCTTGACGATCTTGGCATCCGGGCCGCTGAGCACAGTCGTGCCGCGGGCGTCGCGAATGAATTTCTTGGTGCGCTTGATCATGCCGTGGCGTTTGCCTGCCTGTCCGCCAATGACCTTACCGGTCGCGGACATCTTGAAACGCTTCTTGGCAGAAGACTTCGTCTTCATCTTAGGCATTTTCATCTCCTATCGTTCGAGAATCACACGGGAAGGCAATGCCATCGGGCCACCCGTGCTGACGGAGGACGCGTATAGGGGCAGACAGCTGAACGCGCAAGAGCTTTGATGGTGGCTACAGCGGGCTCCGAACGGCGGATAGGCGGACGAAGCTGCAATTCAGCTCACCAGCGTGTTGAATTTGTCCGCTGCCGAAAACGGAGGCTCATTTATTCCCTACAGCGACATGCTCCCAAGAAGTAGCGAAGGTACTTTTAATGAGCGCGTTTGCGGGCCCTCCACCCGATGGTCATCTGATCGCGGACTGTTTCAATTGGGATCACTAGACAAACTGCTTGCAGCACTTGGTCTATAAATGCGCGTTTCGATCGCGAGAACCTTGGTGGCAGACTTCTCTAGCATTGAACCAACGTCGAATAGCGGCTAACACTACCGAACCAGTGTAATGTTAAATGGGGGTAATGATGAACAAACTTCTTTCGACAATTGCAGCAGGCCTACTTGTGCTTGGATCTTCTGCACATGCTGCGACCATTGCGTCTTTTGGCACGGGTTCCACGGGTAGCGTTGTGAACGGCACCGTAACCAGCAGTGAAGCTCTGTCCGACACCAACAACAGCCTCTACTTTCAGGGCGTAACAACGCCGGCATCTGATTGGGTATGGGCTACCACGTCAGATGAATTTTTGAGCCTAACCTACACCTTTGAGTTCGATCTGACCGGCTACGATCTCACCACGGTCTCTCTAGACGGGTTCTGGGGCATCGACAACATTGGTACGGTCGTACTTAACGACGACCACGAGCTGTCCAACCTTCCGAACGTTGTCATCGGCAATTTCAACGTCCTGACTGGTTTCGGCTCTGACAATTCGAATGAGTTCAACCAAGGCATGAACTCTCTTGTGTTCTCCGTGTCAAACCAAGGTGGGCCGGGTGCCTTTCGGGCGTCCGGTGCAATTACCGGTGAGCTTGCGGATACCGCACCTGTACCGCTTCCTGCTGCCGGATGGATGCTGATTGCTGGCCTTGGTGGGCTCGCAGCAATGCGTCGCCGCTCGAAAGCAGCTTAAGCAAACCCTCGTACGCTCGCACTCCGGTGCGCTGGGTTATCTAAAAGGCCCCGGACCTTACCACTCCGGGGCCTTCGCTATTATCGCCTCAATGAGACGCGACAACACCGAAGGCTCAAACCCAGCATTGCAATCGTCGCAATCGCAGGAAAGAGCTTTGGGCTCAAAGTTGCCCTTCGCAATACTAGCAACATTCAGAGATGGCTCAGACGGCGGCCGTACGGACCAAACTGTCGCAAGGTGGATTAAAGGCCAATTCAACCTGCGATCCAACTCTCAAAAAAGGCAACACGGCCGCAGGGGATGAGCTTGAGCCCGCGAAGGGCGCTTATGGGTTTTGGCACCTCATGAAGTCCCACCTTCATCGAAAACGCTCATCATACTGCGCCTCAGGCGGGCCACGTCATCGTCCACGGTGGCCGATGCATCGCACTCAAAAGACGGCAAGACATTGATCCGGATCGTTCCGCTTTTTGGGAAGTGCGCGCGGCGCGGCAGCAGGCGATCGGAATCGTGGATCACGATCGGCCGGATCGTTCGACCGGTCGCCCGTGCAACCATCACCGCACCCGCCTTGAAGGGGCCTAGGCTTTCAGACTTGGCCCGCGTGCCTTCTGGGAAAAGCACAACCGAGCAGCGCTCGGGCATGGCGCGGACGGCCGCCTCAAGCGTCTCAAGCGCGAGGGTTCCACTTTTGCGATCAATCTCAACGAGCCCGGCCCCCTTGAAGCCGTGGCGCAAGAGGGCCGCGTCACAGAGCTCCTTCTTGGCTGCGAACGTGATCCACTTTGCGTCAGGCATCACGTCCATCAGCGCAAAACCATCCAAATGGCTTCGATGATTGATGACGATAATGCTGTTGGTGTCCGCACCCAGTGTGTCTCGGTCGGCCTGCGTCATCTCTCCCCGGATGCTCAGCAACCACAAAAGCCGCGAGCAAGCGCGCTTGACGAGGGGCCAATACCAGCCGCGAAACCCCGGCCGCTTAGCGCAAAAGAGCGGAGCAATAGCGATGAAGAGAAAATAGAAAGGGCCTGCCAGAACCAGCAGGGTGCGTTTTGCATAGCGCAACGCGGCGGGCTCTATTGCAGCTGGAACGGGTCGTCCCGTGGAACGTTGCAGTGACATGCTATCCCTTCGCGCATCAAAATGCCCGGGATACTCACAAGCCCCCTCAGCGAGGCCCATGCTGCCTGCAGTCAGGACGCGTTGCCCCGGCACGCATCCTGCGCCTGACCCCAATGTGGCAAAGGACGCGGCGCATCAACATGAAACCTGCCCTAGCGACGAACTTTCGTGTTTGGTCGCGCTCTCACTGGTCGATCAATTTGAGACGGCCAACCTCTGTTTTGCCCTGCACCGAAGAAGAAGGAAGCGAGCGGACGTTTCCCGCAATGATGTCCATAAGATCACAGTGCAGCACTTGGTGGGAATGGGCTCACAGCACTACGTTGCTGCACAGGCGGGCTTCAGAACAGCGCCAAAGGGCGGCTATGCGGACTTAGTTGCCGTTGACCATTCTCGGCACCACTGCCATCGTAAATCAAAAGACAGGCAAAGGTTCTAACGGTGAACGCAGAAAGTTACTCCAAAACACTGCTTCAGATACTGCGTCATCACACGACTAACGCACTCGCTCATGCGCAGAAAATCAATCATGACTTGCCGGAAAGAGCTACGGGTATTGCGATTGGGATTCATCCTAATCAGGAACCAGACGGAATGTTTAGCATCGTGGTTCATCTCGAAGGTCCAGATTCGTATAGCCTAAATAAAGCTATCGATGGCCATCAGTATTTGTTTGATGTTCGGTTTGAGGACGGTGAACTCACCCCAAAGGTTCCGTTGTTTGATCCATTCGATACAGAGTTCGAGGTCAACGATGTCATCGTGGACACATCAGTAATTTGGCTAAAGGAGATATGGTCAAAACTCGATGATTTGAGCCACACCCTTTCTGTCACCATCTTCGGTGATGAAGGCTACGGAACGCAAACACCCGCAAAAATTATGTAAGCGGCTTGGTAGCTATGGACTCAAACCAGACCTCGCGCTTATGCTTGACTCATACAAGCGCATTCTGCCTCTCTGAATATGTGGTGCAGTCTCTTGTGTCTCCTCGCTGACCTACGGAAGGTCCGATCGAGATCGAAAATCAAACTGAGGTTGAAATTGCTGGGGACGCGGCTGCTCAAATACTTCGGACTTCTTGCGGCATGTTATGCGCTCGCCAGAGTGCTTGTCCCCATGTTTGCCCTGAACGTTCATGCATTTGAAGGTTCGTGGACGCCAACAGCGGCAGGTTTTTCAGCCGAAGTCCCGGTTAGATATCGAAGGACATTTTGCCTCTGCCCTGCCTACGTCTGCAAATCCGATTTCGAGGCAACTCTGTTGGCGCAAGGAACCGCTTTGGGATGGCGGGCGTTCACATACTTTCTTGAACCAGCCAAAGTCGAGGCAGGCCACGCCGAAAACCCACGGCGCATCTATGCGCGATACCAATCTGAGTACTGCGTGACAAAGAGTGGAGCGGAGAGCCTGGCAATTTCTCTAGAACCCCGCGGCCCCGACCTCGTACTCGACATTAGGTGAAGGCGAACGCGCAGCTCTTCTCGCGAGACGCTAACTCACTGTTGCGCTTTCACCGCTTCTGAGAACCCTGAGCCGCCCTGGTCAGAGCACGTAGCGGCCGAGGACCTCGGAGAAGACTGTTGGGATCTCCTCGAACGTGTAGCCTTGGGGCTTGTTCATCGCAGCGTAGCCCACCATGCCGATGGCGATCAGGGCTGTGATCGCCGAGGCGCGGGGGGCGCGGCCGTCAGTCCAGGCTGAAAACAAGGAGGGGATGCAGAAGATCGCGAGGATCACGCCGATGACAAACCAAAGGTCCGGGTCAGTTGGAATTGCGCCCATCTCGTCTCCTTAATCGCCCTCTCCTATTCGGGGTCAGAACTGAAGATCAGCCTTTCCTCGCAGGGCGCCACTCGCAGAATGTTCGTCGTCCCCGCTTGGTTGAACGGCACCCCGGCGGTGACCACGATCTGGTCGGCCTCTGTTGCAAAGCCCCCTGCGCGGGCAGCCTTCGCCGCAGCGACCACGGCCATCTTAAACCGCTCCACCTCTTCGGTCAAAACGCAGGTCGTGCCCCAGGTTAGCGTAAGCATCCTTGCTGTTTCCTGAACAGAGGTCAGGGCAATGATCGGCGTCATCGGGCGTTCGCGCGCCGCAAGCGAGGCCGTGGTGCCCGATTGCGTGAAGCAGCAGATCGCCTTGATGTCGGTGGCCTCTGCGATTTCGCGGGCCGCAACGGTGATGCCATCGGCAATGGAATCGCGCGTGACCGTGCGGGAGGCGGCCATGATCTCACCATAGGTCGGATCGGCTTCCACTTCTTCGGCCACGTTGTTCATAGTCGTCACGGCCTCAACGGGGAAGTCACCGGCTGCCGATTCTGCGGAGAGCATCACAGCGTCCGCGCCCTCATAGATGGCTGCGGCCACGTCGGAGACTTCGGCGCGCGTGGGCATCGGGCTCTCGATCATGCTCTCGAGCATCTGGGTTGCCACGATCACAGGCTTGGCCACGGCGCGGCATTTCCGCGTTAGGCGCTTCTGGATCGGCGGCACGTTTTGGACGGGAAGCTCCACGCCCAAGTCACCGCGGGCGACCATGATGCCGTCGGAGACTTTCAGGATCTCGTCAAAGGCCGCGACGGCTGCGGGCTTTTCGATCTTGGAGAGAACCTTGGCGCGGCTGTTGGCGAGGGCCTTCGCTTCGTAGACATCCTCGGGGCGCTGCACGAAGGACAGAGCCAGCCAATCGACGCCCAGTTCGCAAACGAACTCGAGATCTGCGCGGTCCTTGGGGCTGAGCGCGCGAAGCGGCAGAACCACGTCAGGCACGTTCACGCCCTTACGGTTCGAGATCGTGCCGCCGTTCACCACAGTACAATCAGCAAAGTCAGAACCACAGGCATCGACCTTCAAACGGATCTTGCCGTCGTTCACCAGAAGCGTGGCGCCAGCCTGAAGTGCCTGGAAGATTTCGGGGTGTGGAAGCTGCACGCGGGTGGCGTCGCCTTCCTTGTCGCTGAGGTCGAGGCGGAACGCGGCGCCGTTCTCCAGCTCCTCTTCGCCCTTCTTGAAAGCACCTACGCGCAGCTTGGGGCCCTGAAGGTCCGCAAGGATGCAGATTGGCGATCCGACATCTTTCTCGATCTTGCGAATGATCGCATGTTTCTCAGCGATCTCTTCGTGCGTGCCGTGGGACATGTTGAGGCGAAATACGTCCGCGCCAGCTTCGTGAAGCTTGCGGATCATCTCGTAATCGCTGGAGGAAGGGCCGAGAGTTGCGACGATCTTTACATTGCGCAGGCGTCTCATGGGTATCTCCTGAGGTATTCATGTTACCGCTAACCGGTTCAGGGGTGCTTATGGAAGAATTCACTTCGTCCCACAACTAACCTAAAGGGCGCAGATGTCGATTTGGTCCAATAATAACGATCCCACCTCTCCCTTTCACATCGAAGGTGCTGAAAGAGAGGGCGACTTTGTAGTCACCTGCGATCACGCGACGAACCGCGTGCCGGAAGCCTTTGGCCCCCTTGGCTTGCCAGGAGAGGATATGGCCCGACACATCGCGTGGGACGTAGGCGCGTTGGGCGTGGCCCGCGCCTTGGGCGAACTCCTTGGATCACCGGTCGTCAGCTCCAACTTCTCGCGGCTTGTGATCGACCCCAACCGAGGGGAGGACGACCCCACGCTGGTCATGAAGCTCTATGACGGCACAATCATCCCCGGAAACCGGCAAGCCGAGACGCAGGCGCGCCTGGATGCCTGCTACCGGCCCTATGATGCGGCTCTCGCGAGCGCGTTTGAATATCGGCCAGAGGCGGCGCTGATCTCGATCCATTCCTTCACGCCGCAATTGCGCGGCCGGGCGCCAAGACCGTGGGAGATCGGCATTCTCTTCGCAGATGATGATCGCCTTAGCCTGGCTTTGATTGAGGCCCTTCGCGAGGAAGGCGATCTTATGATTGGGGTGAATGAGCCCTATGTGGGCCATCTGGCAGGCGACGCGGTGGACCGCCACGCCTTGCGTACAGGTCGGCAAAACACGCTTATCGAGGTCAGGAACGACTTAATCGCCACCCCAGAAGGGCAGCGAAAATGGGCGCAATTCCTCGCGCCCAAAATACAACAAGCTTTGACGTCGGCCAGTTAGCCGCGGAAAAGACGGCCAAGCAGGCCACGCGGTGCCTTTTTCTCTTCGACAGGCGCGAGCGCCTCAAAGGGTTCCGCTTCTTCCGGTGCGTCAGCTTCGATCTCTTCAACAGGCGCGGTCACCACAGTGACGGCCACAGGGCCGCGCATATGTAGCGGCTGCATCAGGGCCGGGGCTGCTTTGACCTCTGCAGGGGCTTCCGCGGGGGGCTGCGCCTTTTTGAACAGTTGTTGCGGCACTTGCTGGGCCCGAATGGTCAGGCCCTCAAATGCGCCTTCGCGCGCCATAAGCTGCGCCAAGGTATCTTTGGTGACGGCAGTGGTTTCGCGGCCCTAATTGCTCTCAAGCGGCTTCAAGCGGTCATACATCATAACACATGCACTCCTCGAATCGTGGCCAGGCAGATCGGCCGAAGTGGACTTTTCAACAGAGTGAACATGGCCGCCAATTGCGGCAAACTGCGTTCTTTTCCGGGAAAACCCCGGCCATCTTGGTTAACAAATGACCTATGAGCGGGGAGCTGCCGCCCTCCTCAGGCGGTCATTGATGGCAAGACCAAGACCCGCCTCGGGGATTGGCGCCACGGCGATTGGCTTGCCAGCCGCGTCGAGCTCGCGCAGAGCAGCGAACAGGCGGGCGGCGGCTTCGGTCAGGTCACCGGTCGCACTCAGGGTCATGTCGCCGGCAATAGGGCCAAAGCCCAAATGCACTTCCGCGGGATCGGCCAGCTCGACATTCAACCTGACGGCCGCACGCGGCGCGTAGTGGGATGTCAACTGACCCGGCGCTGTCGGCGCGTGCTGAGACTTTGGGGCCTGGGTAGCGACGGCTTGGCCCAAAACTTCTTCAATGCGTTCGACCGCGATGCCACCTGGCCGTAGGAGGGAGGGCGCGTCGCCGCCAATGATCGTGCTCTCAAGGCCGACAGTTGTGGGGCCGCCATCGAGAACCGCCGCGATGCGCCCCGAGAGCCCGTCCAGAACATGGGCCGCCGTTGTCGCACTCACCCGCCCGGATGGATTGGCAGAAGGCGCCGCAAGCGGGCGATCTGCTGCCTCAAGAAGTTCCAACGCCAGTGGGTGCGACGGCACCCGGACGGCAAGCGTTGGATTTCCGGCGCTTACGATGTCAGGCAACACGCCACGAGACGGCAAAACCATGGTCAGCGCACCCGGCCAAAAAGCTTCAGCGAGTTTGCGAGCCCAGTCCGGCAAGCTCACCAAAGCCTCGGCCGCAGCGAGCGAGGGCACATGCACGATCAACGGGTTGAAGCTTGGGCGCTCCTTAGCGGCATATATGCCTGCGATGGCCTTGGCATTGGTGGCGTCCCCGCCGAGGCCATAGACCGTCTCCGTCGGAAAGGCGACGACTTCACCAGCGCGCAAAAGCTCTGCCGCGCGCGCCACGCCCGCCCGGTCGATCAAATGCTCTGTTTTCCGCTCGTTCATGACGCCGCGTTCCAATTGCCGCATATTGCGAGGGCTATACCCTTCGCGGTAGCCAACGATAACCCGTTTCAACCTTGATGAGGTCGTGATGCCCTACCGCTCTCCGGTCGAAGACTACAAGTTCATCCTTGATGACATCGTGCCCATGGGCCCCGTGAGGGAAACCGCCCGCTTTGCCGAAGCGCAGGAAGACGTCATGACAGCCGTACTCGGCGAAGCCGGGCGTCTGTGTGACGAGGTGATGGCCCCTCTTCAGCGTGTGGGTGATCTGAACCCTGCCAAGCTGGAGAACGGCGTGGTCCGCACGCCTCCCGGCTTTGGCGAGGCGTACCAGGCTATTGCCGAGGGCGGTTGGGTCGGCATCGCAGCTCAGCAGGAAAACGGCGGCATGGGCCTGCCGATGGTTGCGGCCTCTGCGTTGAACGAGATGATGTCGGGCGCGTCGATTTCTCTGCACCTCTTGCCGCTGCTCAGCCAAGGCCAGATCGAAGCGTTGGAGCATCACGCCTCGGATCAAATCAAGGCCACCTACCTCGAGAAACTGGTGAGCGGTCAGTGGTCGGGCACCATGAACCTGACAGAGCCGCAAGCGGGCTCCGACGTGGGCGCGCTGCGCACCAAGGCCGAGCCACAGGGTGACGGCACCTACAAGATCAGCGGCCAGAAGATCTACATCACTTGGGGCGATTCCGACTTTCTGGAGAACGTCTGCCACCTCGTGCTCGCACGCCTGCCCGATGGCGTGCCCGGGCCGAAGGGCATCAGCCTCTTCATGGTGCCGAAGTTCATCCCCACCGAAGCTGGTGAGCCCGGTGAACGGAACTCGCTGCGCGTGGTCAGCCTCGAGCACAAGCTCGGCATCCACGGTTCGCCCACCTGCGTCATGGAATTCGACGGCGCCACGGGCTGGCTTGTTGGCGAGGAACACAACGGCATGGCCTGCATGTTCACGATGATGAACAACGCGCGTCTGGGTGTTGGCATGCAGGGCATCGGCGTGGCCGAAGCCGCCTACCAGCATGCGCTGGCCTATGCGATGGACCGCACACAGGGCAAAACGCCACTGCCCGAAGGCAAAGGCACGATCATCGACCATGCGGACGTGCGCCGCATGCTGACCTCCATGAAGGCCGATATCTTCGCGGCCCGCTGCATCGGCATGGCCTGTGCGCAGGCCATCGACATGGGCACGGCCACAGGAGACGCCGCGTGGAAGGCGCGGGCGGCCCTTCTGACCCCAATCGCCAAGGCCTTCGGGTCCGAGGTCGGCATCGATGTGGCCGAGCAAGGCGTGCAGATTCACGGCGGCATGGGTTTCGTCGAGGAAACGGGCGCGGCCCAGTTCTCCCGCGATGTGCGTATCACCTCGATCTACGAGGGTACTAACGGCATCCAGGCGATGGACCTCGTAGCCCGCAAGATGATGGACGGTGGTGAGGCCGCTCAGGCGATATTCGAAGAAATCGAGCAAGCCGCCGAGGCCGCGAAGGAGCGGTTCCCCGACCTCGCGAAGCAGGTCTGGCACGCCTCCGAAACGCTGTCTGATGCCACCGATTGGCTCGTCGCGCAGGGTAACATGCAGGACCGCTTTGCTGGTGCTGTGCCCTACCTGATGGCCTTCGCCCGCGTTCTAGGCGCGCATTTCCACCTCAAGGCAGCCCTGTCCGGGGATGAGACCCGCGCCAAGATCGCGCGCTTCTACATCGAGCGCCTCCTGCCCCAGCACCTGAGCTATGTCGCCCACGCCAAAGCCGGCGCGGAAGGCATCTATACGCTTTCAGCTGAAGAATTGGCCGCTTGAGCTTGAGGTTGAGGTTAGGTCTTGCCTTCGCCGCGCTGCTTATTGCGACTGGGTGCGCGGCGCCAAAGCTGCACCCATCTGCGTTGGAGCCGGGACAGAAGGTTGGGGAACAGCGGATCGAAGGCGACCCCAATGCCGCACATGTCGTGTATTTTGCGCCAACTCTCAGCACTAAGCAGGAGCATCTCAAAGAACGAGAAGTAGACGTCGAAGGCTACCGTGTCCTCGTTCGCTCTGCATGGGCAGTCACAGGATTTGCCTACATCAACCCTGATGGGAGTTCTTTGGGTCATGGTCACGGCGAAGTATCCTTTTTCGAGGCCATGTCAGCACGCCCTGAGCAGCCACTCCCTGACAACGATATCGAACTGTTGTTTGCAATCTATCATGCGGCATGCATCTTGCCCGACGACATCGATGTGACCCTCGCCGAGTACATTGAGCAAAACCCAGGGGCCATAGAAGGTCTTCGCCTTAAAATGGAAAGCGGTGGATACTACCGGGTGCGCGTGCTCTGCGAGTTCAAACCCAATTTGCGTGTGGTCCGCCGATGACAGATCGTCACGCAGAAGCAGCTCTGTTGAGCTACCCCCTTGAGGCGCCGGAGTTCGGTGCCGGGATCGAGGTGGCGTCCGGTGTGCTGTGGCTGCGGTTCCCGCTGCCGATGGCGCTCGACCATGTGAACCTCTACGCCTTCGACGAGGGCGATAGCTGGACGCTGGTTGATGCGGGCATGCGCTGGCCGAAGGGGCTTGAGGCGTGGGATGCACTGGTCGAAGGCCCGCTTCAGGGAAAGCCTATCTCGCGGCTCATCTGCACCCATCACCATCCCGATCACGTTGGCCTCGCAGGGCGCCTGCAACGCGCGGGCGCGGAACTTCTGATGACGCGCGTCGCCTGGCTGACGGCGCGGATGCTGGTCCTCGATGTGGAGGCTGAATACCCGGCGGAGACGGTGGCTTTCTACAAACGCGCAGGCATGGCCGAAAAGGTGCTCGAAAAGCGTTTGAAAGAACGCCCGTTCAACTTCGCAGATATGGTCGACCCGATGCCCCTTGGCTACACGCGCCTCTCAGAGGGCGACACGATCAGCTTCGGCGGGCGGGAATGGGATGTCCGGCTAGGCTCCGGCCATGCCTCAGACCACGCGACCTTCTGGTCAAAGGCGGACGATCTGGTGATCACCGGGGATCAGGTGCTCCCGGGTATCTCCCCGAATATCGGCGTCTACCCGACAGAACCTGAGGCAGATCCGGTCTCGGACTGGATCGCGTCGTGCGAGCGGTTGTCAGCCTTTGCGACGGACGATGTGCTGGTGTTGCCCGGCCACAAACGACCGTTCCACGGGCTGCCGCTGCGCTTGAGACAGCTGATCGACAATCATCACGGCGTTCTGGGCCGCCTGCTCGCCCACCTGGAGACACCGTCCAGCGCCGGGGAAACCTTCACTCCGATCTTCAAGCGCGAGATCAAGGGCGGCGAGTATGGTTTGGCGCTGGTGGAGGCCTTCGCCCACTGCCAGCACCTCTACTTCACCGATCAGGCCAACCGGGAGCTCAACGCCGCCGGCGCCTACGTCTACAGCAAGATCTGAGCCTAGTGCCGCGCGTCCATGCGCGCCACGAGCCGGCGGATGATCGTCGATGCCGTCGTCTCGCATAACTTCGGGATCACCGCATGCACCAGCGCCGCAAGCGCCGCGAGACCCAGCCAAAACGCAAAACTGAGCGCGAAACGCGCGTGCTGCAGGTAGGTCTCATCCACAGAGGCCGGATGCTCCGTGAAGATGGTGGCGAAAAGGGTCGGTGCAGTCTTGGTGGCCATGGTGATCTCCTGAGTTGCCAGCAGGATGCAGGGAAAACCATGAGCAAGGATCCCAATTTTCACTGACATCGCTTATTTTTTGGGACATGATCCCAATATGAAGCTCGATTCGTATGATCATCACCTGCTTCGCGTGCTTCAGCGGGATGCAACGCTGTCGATGGACGCGTTGGCCGAACGTATTCACCTATCGCGCAACGCCACATGGCGACGGGTGAAGGCGCTGGAGGATGCAGGCTTCATCAAGGGGCGCGTGGCCCTGACCGACCCGGCGAAGCTCGGCAAACCGCTCATGGCGATCGTGCTCTTGCGCGCAGGCTCCCACGGGCCGGACTGGGCCAAGCATTTTGCAGAGGCCGTGAAGATGCCCGAGGTTATCTCCGCCTACCGCATGACCGGCGACCTCGATTACCTTCTGCGGGTGCGCGTGGCGGACATGTCCGACTACGACCGGTTTTACAAAGAGTTGACCAGCCGCATCGAGATCGGGGATGTCTCGGCGAGCTTCGTTATGGAAGAAATAGTAGAAACAACGGCGATCCCGGTGGGAGAGACATGAGCAAAAAGACAAAACTTCCCAAGATGAAGGAAGTCCACACGGACCCCAAAGCCAAGAACGCGGACCCTGACGGGCTGCCGGAAAGCGCCAAGGAAAAGCCGATTGAACAAAAGAGCCCGGCCGAATGGGCCTATCAGAGGCTCATTCTCTATATCCAGAACTTCGAAAAGCAGCTCGACCCCGAACACGAAGTGGCCATGGGTTTTGCCGGTGGCGAGATGGGGGTGCTGCGCATCGAGGGCATGGGGTTCTTTGATCCAGACATCATCACCTTCTACGGAACCGACCCATCGGGCGCGGCGACGCAGCTTGTTCAGCATGTCAGCCAGCTCAACGTGATGCTGCGCGCGTTGCCCAAGAATGTGGACCGACCGGAAGCGAACCGAATCGGATTTCGGCTTGCAGCCTCCCTTGATGAAAACGACGAGAGCAACGAGGCCTAACTGCGGCTGAAAGGCCCGGTGACGCCGGGCGCGCGATAGGTTAGGCCGGGGCCGAACAAAGGAGTCCGCTATGGCAGATCAGAACACGGATGAGCATCACGAAGCACACGTGCATGGCTCGATGAATATCGAAACCCAGGAGAAGACCTTTGAGGGCTTCCTGTCCTTGGTGGGCCGCGGCATGGCCGTCTGCATCATCGCGCTGATCCTGCTCTACATGATCAACGGTTGATGAAGCGGCGCGCATTCCTCTTGGGGGCCCCGGCTCTGCTGGCGGCCTGTTCCACCAAGCCCACCGTTTTCGAAGATCCGGCCGTTGTCGCGAATGCGTTTCGCGCAAACGAAGGCCCGCCGCGTTTGGAGGTCTTCACCTCCTTTAACGTGAGCTCGGACAACGGGGCACACAGCGCGCTCTTCATCCATTCAGACCAGCGGGTCGTCTTTGACCCGGCGGGGACGTTCAAACATCCACAGTTGCCCGAGCAGCATGATGTGATCTTTGGAATGAGCCCCAACGCCCGCAAAGCGTTTGTCGACTACCACACGCGTCTGACCTACTGGACCGCGATGCAGAGCTTCGAAGTCCCTGCATCTACGGCAGCGTGGGTCTTGGCGGAGGTGCGAAAACTGGGGCCGGTGCCCGATGCCTTCTGCACACGCTCGATCAGTGGTGTGCTGGAAGCGGCGCCCGGCATGCCTGTGCGCGTGAAACAGGTCTGGTTCCCCAACAAGCTGCATGACCAGCTCGTCGGTCAGCCGGGCGTTGTCCGCAACGAATTCCGTCAGTTCGACGATGCGGACAAAGAAAAATTCTGGGAAAACAACACTCTGCGCATCTAAGGCGTGAGCCAGAGCCCAGTGTAGAGCGTCAGCGCCCCGGCGATGACCGCAATCATCACATTCCTCGACAGATACCCCGCCGCGAAGGTTACCACCGCGGCGGCGAGCCGTGCTGGATCAGGCTCCCCCTGCGTGGCGGCGGGCCAGATGACGGCAGGCGCCACGAGGCCCGGCAGCACAGCCACGGCGGTGTAACGAAGGTGGCGCAGCACCCAATCAGGCAGCTCCTTGCCGCCGATGAGCCCGAGGAACGAATACCGCAGGGCAAAGCTTCCGAACCCCAGCCCCGCGATGACGGCCCATATCTCCCAAGTTGGCGCCTCGATCATCGCTGCGCCTCCTGCCAGGTTTCAACGCGCGCGCCGACGACCATTGCAGCGATTGCGGCGATCAGAAGGCCGAGCGAAAAGGGAAGCCACGCAAAGACGAGCGCCAAGATAATGGAGGTGGCCGCCGCCGCGATATGCGCCAGCGTCCGCAGCGCCGGTGCCACGAGGGCCAAGAAAACGATGGGGAGGGCGAAGTCGAGGGCTAGCGCCTCGGGCATGGCCTCACCGATGAGCGCGCCTGCAAGGGTGGCAAGGTACCAGCACGGGGCAACGGGAACGATGACGCCGAAATAGTACGCCGTCTTTTCGCCCACGCTCCATTCGGTGCGTTCCTCGAAGGTCACCGAGGACAGCGCGAAGGCCTGATCCACCATGAAATACGCCATGAAGACGCGCTGCCACGCAGGTGCCGCGCCCAGATGTGGAGTGAGCGCCGCCGAATACATCGCCATGCGCAAGTTCACCGCAAGCGATGTGATCAAGACAATCACCGTAGGCACCGCGTCCTGCATCATCGCGACAGCGGTGAATTGAGCCGCCCCCGCGACAACAACGATGGAGAAACTCATAACCTCGAGAAGGTTCAGCCCGGCCTCGGCAGCGACCACGCCAAAGAGCGTGCCAAACGGCACGAGCAGGAAAACGAATGGTGCGCCGTGACGCACCCCCGTCCAGAATGCCGCTTTCCGGGTGGTCTCTCTCAACTTGGGCCCCTAACTTGTCTCGACGCTAGCGCTAGCTCGCGCAGGCAGGGGATGCAAATGTCTACGGCTGTCTTTGACGAATACATTATTGCGCCAGATCCCGAGAGGGAGGGGCTGACGCGTGTGGTGCAGGCCATGGATGCCTCCGGTGAACCGCGTGAGCTGCGCGTGGTCGAAGAACGCCCGTTGACGATCTACCTCAACCGCCGCGAAATCGTCACGGCTATGACGATTGGCGACTATCCTGAGTATCTGGCCCTCGGTTTCCTCAGCAATCAGGGGATGCTGTCGGCCACCGATACCGTCACGCGTGTGGATTACGACGAAGAGGTCGCCACCGTTGTCGTCCGCACCGCGGAGGAAACCGATCACGAGGACAAGCTTGCCCGCAAAACCCGCACTTCTGGCTGCGCGGTGGGTACGGTCTTCGGGGATATGATGGCGGGGCTCGAGGGGCTGACGCTTCCTGCAACGCCGCTGCGCGAGGAATGGATCTACGCGCTGTCTGAAAAGATCAATCGCACGCCGTCGCTCTACCTTGCGGCGGGTGCGATCCACGGCACCGTGCTCTGCGAAGGAGACCGGCCGCTGGTCTACATGGAGGACGTGGGGCGCCATAACGCCGTCGACAAAATCGCAGGCTGGATGCGCTCGGAAGGCGTGAGCGGGGAGGACAAGATCCTCTACACGACCGGACGGCTGACCTCCGAGATGGTGATCAAGACGGCGCTGATGGGCATTCCGATCCTAATCTCACGTTCGGGCTTCACCGCCTGGGGTGTCGAGATCGCGCAAGAGGTGGGCCTAACCCTCATCGGACGCGCCAAGGGCAAACGCTACGAGTGCCTTAGCGGCGCGGAGCGGTTGCAACGATGAGCCTGCCGGTGGGAGTGATCCTCGCGGGCGGGCGGGCCACGCGGATGGGTGGCGGCGACAAAGGGCTGCTGACGCTGGGTGGCCGCACCCTAATGGACCGCGTGATTGAACGGATCGAGGGTCAGGTTGCAGGCCTTGCGATCAATGCCAATGGCGACCCGTCGCGCTTTTACGATTTCGGCCTGCCGATCATCTCGGACAGCGTGGCGGACCATCCGGGGCCCCTCGCGGGCGTGCTTGCCGGGCTCGATTGGGCGCATAAGGTGGGCGCCTCCCATATCGTGACAGTGGCCGCTGACACCCCCTTCTTTCCCATGGATCTCGCGCGCCGGCTGGGCCGCGCAGCGATCAAGGCGCAAACGCCCATCGCCCTCGCCGGGACCTATGAAGGCGGGCGTACCAACAGGCACCCAACTTTCGGCTACTGGCCCGTTCACCTACGCGATGACCTGCGCAGCGCGCTCGCGCAGAACGTCCGCAAGGTAGTGATGTGGACAGACAGCCACGGCGCCGCCACCGCCGCTTTCGAGGATGGCGTGTTCTTCAACATCAACACGCCTGAAGACCTCGCCGAGGCGGAGGGCATGTTGTGAACATCTACGGTGTTGTTGGCTGGAAAAACGCAGGCAAGACCTCCCTCATGGAGCGTCTGGTGGCCGAGATCACGAGCCGTGGGATCACGGTCAGCACGCTTAAACATGCCCACCATGCCTTTGACGTCGATCAGCCCGGCAAGGACAGCTACCGCCACCGCACGGCAGGCGCTCGCGAGGTGCTCGTGGCTGGTGGTGCGCGATGGGCACTAATGAGCGAGCTTCGTGACGAGGATGAGCCTCCTCTCACCGAGCTTCTGTCACGGCTATCGCCTGTGGACCTCGTACTGATCGAGGGCTGGAAGCGTGATGACCACCCCAAGGTAGAGGCGTGGCGCGCTGAGACGGGCAAGCCGATGCTGGCGCCCGAGGAGCATTCAGTGCGCGCGCTCGCCGTGAAGGGCGATGTAGAAAGTGATCTGCCGATCTTTGATCTCGACGACGAAATGGCGATCGCGGATTTCATCCTGTCTGAGGTCGGGCTGTGAGCTGGGACCGGATCGTCATGGTCGATTGGTCCGGCGGCGGCGACCGCGGGGCCAAGCCCACAAAGGACGCGATCTGGATCGGCAGCGCGCGCGGCGGTATCGCAACCGAGCCAGAGTACTGCCGGAACCGCGTCGTCGCCGAAGACCGCCTGTCCGCCATCATCGAAGGAGCTGCCGCCGCTGGCGAACGCCTCCTCATCGGGTTCGATTTCCCGTTTGGCTACCCCGCCGGGTTCGCCCGTGCCGTCACAGGCTCTGATGATCCTCTGGCACTTTGGGCCAATCTCGCGGACCGCCTACCCACCACGAAGGATGGGCGCGAGCGGGTGCAGGTTGCAGCAGACCTCAACGCGCTCTTCCCGGGCGACGGCCCTTTCTGGTTTGACCTTTTCAAAGACGGTCAAGTTCCGCGCACGAAACCCACGAGCTTCCCCATCACCGAATGGCGCCAGGCGGAGCGTCAGACCAAAGGCACCTTCTCCTGCTGGCAGATCGGCGGCGCTGGCTCCGTTGGCTCGCAAGCCCTAACCGGCATCGCGAGCCTTGAGCGCCTGCGCGAACGCCACGGGGCCTCGATCTGGCCGTTCGAGCCGCTTAACGCACCCGTTGCCTTCGTCGAAATCTGGCCCTCGCTCATTGCCGATGCCGTGGCAGCAGGCCAGCAGGAGGGTGAGATCAAAGACGCGGCCCAAGTCCGCATTCTCGCAGAGGCGTTTTCGCGCCTGTCGCCAGACGAGCTCGCGAAAATGCTTGATGTCGACGCGCCGGAGGAAGGCTGGATCCTTGGCCTCGGACATGAGGAAACGCTGAGAGCTGCCGCACGCCAGGGGCGGTTGCGCAACGACTGCTTTGCGCTTCCACCCGGCGTCGATTGGACCCCCGTTGATGATGCCCTGACCATGCTGCGCGACAGGCTCTCGCCGGTGACCGGGGAAGAAACGCTTAGCCTCGGTCAGGCCGCAGGGCGGATTGCGGCAGCGGATGTGACGGCCCTGCGCTCCCACCCGCCAGCGGCGAATTCGGCTGTGGATGGTTATGGTCTTGCCGAGGGGCTTGCGCCAGGCCTCCATCATATCCCGCTCGTTGAGGGGCGAGCCGCAGCCGGGGCGCCTTATGAGCACGCCTTGCCCGAAGGCAAAGCGGTGCGCATCCTGACGGGCGCCACGTTGCCCGAAGGTGTCACCACCGTCGTCCTCGAAGAAGATTGCCGCGTGACCGAGACCCTTTTGAGCGTTGAGGGCCCGCTGAAGCACGGCGCCAATGCGCGGAAAGCGGGCGAAGACGTCTCCGTGGGCCATGCAATCGTGAAAGCGGGCCGCCAGATCACGCCCGCCGACCTTGCGCTGATGGCCGCAACCGGGCGGGGCGATGTGACGGTCCGCAAGAAGCTGCGCGTTGGCGTGCTATCAACAGGCGATGAGCTGCGCGAAGCAGGCGATCCACTGGCGCCGGGTCAGATCGGCGATGCGAACCGCCCGATGCTTTTGGCCGCGATTGCTGCCATGGGGCACGAGGCGGTCGACCTCGGCATCTGCCGCGACGATCGTGAGACGCTGCGAGCGGCTTTCACCGGCGCAAAAACGGACGTGCTCATCACCTCCGGCGGTGCCTCAGCGGGGGAGGAAGACCACGTCTCAGCCCTGCTCACGGAGACCGGCACGATGGCGCTCTGGCGCATCGCGGTGAAACCGGGTCGGCCCCTTGCGCTTGGAATGTGGGACGGGATGCCCGTCTTTGGCCTGCCCGGAAACCCGGTGGCGGCGCTTGTGTGCACCCTCATCTTTGCGCGCCCTGCCCTAGGGCTGCTTGCAGGTGGAGGCTGGACCGAGCCCCTGGCACTGACCGTTCCGGCGGCGTTCTCGAAACGCAAAAAGGCCGGGCGGCGCGAGTACCTGCGGGCCCGCCTTGTTGATAGCGCCGCTGAGGTCTTTGCCTCCGAAGGATCGGGACGGATCAGCGGGCTTAGCTGGGCCGAAGGCTTGGTCGAGCTCCCCGATGATGCGCTTGATGTGTCGCCCGGCACGCCTGTCCGATATCTTCCTTTCGCGGGACTGATCGGATGAAGATCACTGTGACGCCGGGCTTCAAGGAAGCGCATCGCGATGATGTGGCCTACCTCTTCTGGGAGGCATTTCAGGGCAAGCTAGCGCCGTCGCTTGGCACGTCCGAGAAAGCGCTGCGCTTTATCGCGCAAGGCCTCCGGCAAGACTTCGCATTCTCGGCTCAAGACGATCACGGTACCTTGCTCGGCGCGGCGGGGATCAAGACCCAGAAGGGTGGCTTCCTGACGGGCAGCTACAGCGACATCGCGGCGATTTATGGCCCCATCAGCGCGGTCTGGCGCTCTGCGGTGCTCGAGATGTTTGAACGCAAACTCACGCCGACTGTCCTCCAGATGGACGGGATTTTCGTGGCCGAGGGCGCGCGCGGGTTGGGCGTCGGAACCAAGCTTCTCGATGCGGTCGTTTGGACGGCGCGCATGAACCGCTGCACCCAGGTGACGCTCGATGTCGTGGAAGAAAACACGCGCGCGCGGGCGCTGTACGAGCGTTACGGCTTTCGGGAAACGGGGCGTGTGAAGGCGGGGCTGATGGCGCCGCTCATGGGCTTCAAGGAAGCCACAACAATGGCGCTCGACGTTAGCTAAACATCCCCGTCACGCGGCCCAGCAACATGAATGCGCGGGCGGTGCGGGTGTCAGACAGGGCCGCGATTTCCTCGTCCGTGGCCTCACGCGCAAAATCCGCGAGGATTTGGTCAAAGCGGCGCAGGAAGTGGTGAGCCGTGTCCCGGAAGATCGCGTCAGAGCGCATACGGCCCGCAGCCAGCGCCAGGGACGAGCGATCGCGAATGCCGCCGAGTGCGGCCACGGCACGGCCCCGCTCACCTTCCGCAAAACGGCGCCAGACCTCAGGCTTCGCGCGGTCAGGGCGGAGATCGTCCATGTAGATGCCGTCTTGGCTCAGCAGCGTTAGTAGGTCCTGACTGGCCTGAACAACACCTGCGGCCTTTCGGTCCTTCAAAGCACGGCGTAGGGCCGCAAAGCCTTCACGATCCTCGGCGGTCTCCGGGAAGTTCAGCGCGCGGATCAGGTCCGCATGGGCCAAAGGCGGGGCGAGATCTTCGGCCGTGGTGCCCAGCGCCAGCGCGGGCTGGTCGTCCACCGGGTTCGGATCAGCTGTTGTTTTGCGCGTCGTCGAAAACGCAGGCGCTGGCGGCTCCTTGTTCTGAACCATTTCCTGCACCTGACGTTCCATGGTCGAGGCCGGAACCAGGCCCGCCGACTGCCGGTCTGCCACATAGGTCTGCCGCATGGCATCGATCGCTGCCTGAAGCCGTTGGCTTTCTTCCTTCACGACGCGCGCAGAACGCGCCGCAGACGCCGCAACCCAGATGATCGAGACAGGCAGGAACACAGCAAGCAGCGTCATCACAAAGCTCAGCCGGTCCATGTTCTCCGGCGCAAAGATCGCGGTGCCGCCAAGGCCCAAAAAGAAGATCGCAGACCCCAACAGCCAGATCCCTGACAGCGCAATCGCGATGATCTCGACCGACGACATGCCCCCTTCGCCCTTGCTCTCGAAGATGCCGAGAGAGGGCGGTGCAGGTTTATGGTCGACCTGTTCTTTGGGAGCGTCGGAAGACATGTATCTCGCTAGGGCTCAGACAAATTTGATGCTCAGGATCTCGTAGCTGCGGGTGCCGCCGGGGGTGCGGACCTCGACGCTATCGCCCTCATCCTTCCCGATCAGCGCACGCGCAAGGGGAGATTTGATATTGAGCTTGCCGTTTTCGATGTCCGCCTCAGGTTCGCCGACGATCTGGTAGGTCTTTTCCTCGTCGGTATCCTCATCGACGATCTCGATGGTGGCGCCGAACTTGATCGTGCCAGAAAGCTTTGCCGGGTCCATGATATCGGCGCGCGACATTACCGCTTCGATCTCTTTGATACGGCCTTCGATGAAGCCCTGCTTCTCACGCGCGGAATGGTACTCGGCGTTCTCTTTGAGGTCGCCCAGCTCACGCGCTTCGGCGATAGCTTTGATAATGGCGGGACGTTCGACGCTCTTGAGATGCTTCATCTCGGTTTCGAGCTTGTCTGCGCCTGCACGCGTCAGCGGTATCTTTTCCATCATGCGCTCCTTCTTGGGGCGGCCCGGTAATTAACTAAAGGTCGAGTGATGTGACCCATGTGCCGTCCCATTTGCAAGCGCGAAGGCCGCAAACCCTCATTCAGGCGCAAAACCCGGTCGGTGATGCCTGAAGAGCAACCACAGGGCCCGCGAGTTACCCGTCGGGCGAGCAGTCCGACCCCTGAAAAACGGCCCGATCACGTTCCCATAGTGATCCCGCTGACCCTCCCGGCGGCTCTTATTCAAATGACGGGCAAAAAATGAGAGACGCTACGTCGCATTCAGCCTGTTTTACGTCCCGTCCCGATTGACGCTCGGGGAAAGCGATCTTTATCTAAACCCAAGTTTAAACGGGGTTTGTAATGGCTGAGATTGAACGCGAAGCGATGGAATACGACGTGGTTATCGTCGGTGCAGGCCCGGCGGGGCTCTCAGCGGCGATCCGCTTGAAACAGCTGGATGAAAACCTCGAGGTCGTTGTCCTCGAAAAAGGCTCCGAAGTGGGCGCGCACATCCTCTCTGGCGCGGTGCTTGACCCCTCGGGCCTCAACGCCCTGATCCCTGACTGGAAAGAGCGCGGCGCGCCAATCAACGTCGAGGTCGAAGAAGACAATTTCTACATGCTGGGTGAAGGCGGTCAGATCCGCATCCCCAACGCAGTCATGCCGCCGCTGATGAACAACCACGGCAACTACATCGTCTCCATGGGCAACGTGTGCCGCTGGATGGCTGAGCAAGCCGAGGAAATGGGCGTCGAAATTTTCCCGGGCATGGCGTGCTCCGAGCTCGTCATGGGCGAGAATGGCGAAGTGAAGGGCGTTGTCGCCGGTGAATTCGGCCTCGAGGCCGATGGCACCCAAGGGCCGGGCTACGAGCCGGGCATGGAGCTTCACGGCAAATACGTCTTCCTGAGCGAAGGCGTGCGCGGGTCTCTGTCCAAAGAGGTGATCGCCAAGTACAACCTCGACGCCAATTCCGAGCCGCAGAAATACGGCCTTGGCATGAAAGAGATTTGGGAAATCGACCCCGCTAAGCACAAAGAAGGCACCGTGACCCACACGATGGGCTGGCCTCTTGGATCGAACGCAGGCGGCGGCAGCTTTGTCTACCACCTCGACAACAACCAAGTTTACGTGGGTTTCGTGGTTCACCTGAACTACGCCAACCCGAACGTCTTCCCCTACATGGAATTCCAGCGGTTCAAGCATCACCCGATGATGAAAGACCTGCTCGAAGGCGGAAAGCGCGTGGCCTATGGCGCGCGTGCGATCTCTGAGGGCGGCTGGCAGTCGATCCCGCAGACGGCCTTCCCGGGCGGCTGCCTTCTGGGCTGTTCGGCTGGTTTCGTGAACGTCCCGCGGATCAAGGGCAACCACAACGCGATGTTCTCAGGCATGCATGCTGCGGAAGCCGCGCATGAGGCGCTTCAGGCAGGCCGCGCTGGCGACACGCTGAGCGCCTATGACGACGCCGTGCGTTCAGGCCCGATCGCGCAAGACCTCAAGCCTGTGCGCAACGTGAAACCGCTGTGGTCGAAGTACGGCCTTCTGGCCTCGCTCATGGGTGGCGGTGCTGACATGTGGGCAGCGACGCTCCTCGGGTTCAACCCGCTGGGCACGCTCAAGCACGGCAAGACGGACGCAGCCGCGACCGAGAGTGTCTACTACCACAAGCCCATCGATTACCCGAAGCCCGACGGCAAGCTGAGCTTTGATCGCCTCACGAACGTCAGCTTCGCGATGACGAATCATGAAGAAAGCCAGCCCCCGCACCTTAAAGTGCAGGACACGGACACGCCGATCTTCGAACATCTCCACAAATACAACGAAACCGCGCAGCGCTACTGCCCGGCAGGCGTGTACGAAGTGGTTGCAGAGCCTGAGAAACCTGCGCGTTTCGTGGTTAACTTCCAGAACTGCGTGCACTGCAAGACATGCGACATCAAAGATCCGTCGCAGAACATCGTCTGGAAGACGCCACAGGGCGGCGACGGGCCAAATTATCCCAACATGTAAAAATGTGATCGAGATGGGCGGCCAAATGGCCGCCTTTCTTCTTTTGCCTCATTGACTCGTAATATTCGGGCCGTAGCCTCCCCTAGACGGCCACGTTGGGACGCTCAGGGGAGAATATATGAGGTATGTGGCGAAGGGCTTTGCCCGCTGCGCGATTGTTGCGCTTTCTTTGACGGCCGGCATGGGTTCGGCGCAAGAATTGGCGCCGGGTGCAGCAGGCGCTTATCTCGCCGCGCGCCAAGCCAGCGAGCATAATGACTACCGAGCGGCGGCACGCCTTTACACCGAAGCCATGACCTATGAGCCGTCGAACACGGCGCTCACTGAGAACGCCATGTCCGCGTATATGGCGCTGGGCGATTTCCAGAAGGCAGAACGCCTGGGCAAACGGATGATCGCTGCAGGCTCCACCAGCCAGATCGCGCATATGGCGCTGATCGTGTCTGAGGCCCAGCGCGGCGCCTATGACGAGATGAGCGCCGCTTTCGAGGCTGGCACGCGCGTGGGGCCCTTGGTCGACGGCCTTCTTCGCGGCTGGGCTGCCATCGGTGCAGGGCGCTTCGAAGATGGCATGGCCGCTTTCGACGCCATCGCAGAACGGCAGGGCCTCAAGCCCTTCGCGGCACATCACAAGGCGCTGGCCTATGGCTTTGCCGGCGATTTCGAGAGCGCTGCTGACATCTTCTCAGGCGCGACCTACGGCGCCCTGCCCGACAACCGCCGGGGCCTCCTAGCAAATGTCATGGTCCTGAGCCAGCTGGGGCGTAACGATGATGCCCGCGCCGAGATCGGGCGCGTCATGGGGCCAGAGCTCGACGCGACCTTCTCCTCCATCGATGCGCGGCTGGCTGCAGGCGAAGCGCTCCCGTTTTCGGAGATCATGTCTGCCGCCGACGGCATGGCCGAGGTCTTCTACACTGTCTCAAGCGCGCTCGATGGTGAGGCGGCGGACAGCTATGCCCTCCTCTATTCGCGCGTGGCCGAGGCACTGAACCCACGCCACATCGAAGCACTGCTTTTGTCCGGCAGCTTTCTCGAGCGACTGGGACGGCCTGAGCTAGCGACGCTGGCCTATGACCGCGTGCCCCGCGAGGCGCCGGAATACATCACAGCCGAAATCGCACGCGCCGATGCCCTGCGTGCGGCTGAGCGGCCCGATGCCGCCGCCGAAGCGATGCAGCAGCTCGCCAAGGCTTATCCAGACGTGCCAGCGGTACATGCCAAGCTTGGCGATACCCTTCGCCGCCTGGAGCGTTTCGGCGAGGCCGTGAAAGCCTATGACGCGGCCCTGGCACTGCATGGCGATCCGCATCCGGATCACTGGTTCTCGTACTTTGCGCGCGGCATCAGCAACGAGCGGGAGGGTGATTGGCCCGCCGCTGAGTCTGATTTCCGCATGGCGCTGGAGCTGCGGCCCAACCAGCCGCAGGTGATGAACTACCTCGGCTACTCGCTGGTAGAAAAGAACATGAAGCTCGACGAGGCGCTCGAGATGATCGAGGCCGCCGCCACGGCACGCCCTGACAGCGGCCATATCCTCGACAGCTTGGGGTGGGTTCTTTACCGCCTCGGTCGCTACGACGAGGCCGTGGGACCGATGGAGACGGCGGTGGAGCTTATGGCCACCGATCCGGTCATCAACGACCATCTGGGCGACGTCTACTGGGCCGTAGGCCGCTACACGGAAGCGCACTTCCAGTGGCTCCGCGCCCTCAGCTTTGATCCCGAGGCGGAAGAAGCGGAGCGCATCCGCCGCAAGATCGATGTCGGGCTCGATATCGTCCTCGAGGAAGAGGGGCTCGAGCCGCTTGCCGTCGCCACGGACGGCTAAAGCCTTTGCGCCAGCACAGGTGACACTTGCCCTGCACGGCGGGGCAAGGCTCGTTGTGCCGTCAGACATTGGCGATGAAGTCACAGCCTACCCTGCCAACGCCGTCGAGATCACCATCGTGGGCGAGCTCGCCGACACGATGCCTGAGAGCGATGTGGAAAGGCTGCGGAAGGCCGCGCAGCTTGGTGCAGTCGACAGAGGCGTGCGCGTTGTTGTCGACAAACTGACGCCCTCCATGGATGCCAGCGCGTCTTTGGCGGCGGCTACCTTGCGGGCGGCCAACAGGCTCACCGGGGCTAAACTGCCACCGTTTCCGCGCAGCCTTGAACCAGACGTTGCAGCTGCGGCCACCGTGAAGAACGCGCGACTGCAGGGCACCATGATGTCGCACGTCACGCTTCCGCCGATCTTTGCGGTCCTCATCCACAGCGGTCATGAGGCACCGTACGTGCCTGAGACCGGCGAGGCGGATATTCCCGACATATCCGGGCTCAATGTTGAGGAAACACTCAACGGGCTCGCCACACTCCGCAATGATGCGGAGCCTGCCCTGCGCGAGGCTTTGCCCGAGCTTGAGGAGGTTCTCGATCAGCTATCGCTCGCACCGGGCTGCAAATTCGCACGCGCGGTGGGCGCCTCCACTACCTGTCTAGGCGTGTTTCCCGATCGCGCTACCGCGGTTGGCGCGGCAGCTCTTTTGGCAGATCGTTACCCTGCGTGGTGGGTCGCCTCGTCTCAGCTCAAATGACGCGGGCGACGACGTAGTCCGCGAGATCAGTGAGCATCTCCTTGAGTGGATGATCGGGTGCAGCGTCGAGAGCTGTTTTGGCCGAAGCGGCATAGCTCAATGCCGTCTCGCGCGTGCTCTCGAGCGCGCCGCAACGCGCCATCTGCGCCATCGCTTCTTCCAGGTCACCGTCGCGCTGATCGCCCTTGCCGATGGTGCGCTCCCAAAAGGCGCGATCTTCACCGGCTGCGATCGTCCGGATCACCGGGAGGGTCAGTTTCCGCTCCCGGAAATCATCCCCGATGTTCTTGCCGATATCACCGCCCGTCCCGCCATAGTCCAGCAGGTCGTCCACCATCTGGAAGGCGATCCCCAGCGCGTCTCCGTAGTCAAAGAGACCTTTGACCACGTCATCCGGCTGACCCGCGATCACGCCGCCTACTTCCGTGGCTGCGGAGAAGAGAGCCGCCGTCTTGCCGCGGACCACCTGGATGTAGGTGTCCTCGGTCGTGGCGGTGTTCTCGGCCACGGACAGCTGCAAAACCTCACCCTCGGCAATGGTCGCCGCTGCGTTCGACAAGATATCGAGCACGCGAAGCGAACCCGTCTCCACCATCAACTGGAAGGACCGCGCGAACAGGTAGTCACCGACAAGCACGCTCGACTGGTTATCCCAAAGCAGGTTCGCCGTGGGCCGCCCGCGGCGCTGCTTGCTCTCATCAACGACATCATCGTGGAGCAGCGTCGCGGTGTGGATGAACTCCACCGTCGCGGCCAAATGCACGTGATAGGGCCCCTCGTAGCCACACAGCCGCGCCGAGGCGAGCGTGAGCATGGGGCGCAGGCGTTTGCCGCCCGCTTCGACCAGATGCGCGGTGACTTCCGGGATGCGAGGCGCGTGCTTCGAGGCCATCCGTTCCCGGATCAGCGTGTTCACAGCGTCCAGATCGCCCGCTAGGGCGTTCGCCATCCGCTCATGGGGTTTTGTCGCAGCGTGATCCAAGCTCATGTTCTTCATCTCGACAGCGCGGGTCGGGGCGCTTACCTCAGGGGATATGAGAGAAATCCTGCGCACCAACGACCCGACTGTCATCGCCTTCGCACAGGCACTCCTTCAAGGAGAGGACATAGCGGTTTTCACCATGGACGCAAACATGAGCGTGCTTGAAGGATCCATAGGCATATTGCCACGCCGCATGATGGTCGCGGACCGAGATTTCTTCATGGCTCAGGCGATACTGCGCGACAACGATATCGACCTTGGTCAGTAAAGATGCCTTTCTCGGCGGCCGCGTCGTCGTCTCGCAACCTCAAGACGGGTACCGCGCGGGCGTTGATGCCGTTTTCTTGGCGGCGGCTTGCCCTGCGAAGGCGTCAGAGACTGTGATGGAGCTTGGATGCGGTGTCGGGGTGGCCGCGCTGTGTTTGGCGGCGCGGACGGGAGCTTCGGTCACCGGGGTTGAAAGGCAACAGGCCTACGCGGCGCTCGCGCGCGAAAACGGGCTTGAGGTGGTTGAGGCAGACCTTGCCACCCTGCCCGCTGATCTGCGCCAAAAGCAATTCCACCACGTGATGTTCAACCCGCCCTACTTTGACCCGACCAAAGGGGCCGCTGCGCCCAATGCGGACCGGCAAGCCGCGCGGGCTGAGGAGACGCCTCTGTCCACTTGGTTCGACGTAGCGCTGAAACGGCTAAGGCCCAAGGGGCACCTCACTGTGATCCACAGGGCGGAACGTCTACCGGATCTGCTGAAAGCGATGCCCGTCGGCTTCGGCGCGGTTGAGGTGTTGCCACTACAGGCCCGTGTGGGACGCGCCGCGCACCTGATCTTGCTGCGCGCTCGCAAGGATTCACGCACGCCATTTAAATTGCATGCCCCGAAAACCATCCATGCGGCGGCGCAGCACGAAGGGGACCATCCCGATTATACCTCTGAATTTGAGGGTATTCTCCAGAATGGCGCCGCACTAGGCTTTGCTGATTAACGTTTCAGCAACACCCTAGAGGTCACCATGCGTTCGCGCCTGCAGCGTGACAGACGCGGTCAAACGTGCTGTCATCAGAGGCACGCACCATAAGGAGGATCTACATGAGCTTGAATTCCCACCTGACGGAACTGAAGCGCAAACATGAAACTCTCTCTGCCCAGGTCGAAACGGCCCAGCGAGCCCCCGGGGTGGATGACCTCGAAGTCAAAAGACTGAAAAAGCAAAAGCTCCAGCTCAAGCAGGAGATCGAGCGACTTACGAACTAGACGCTCGCGCGGCGACCACGGCCCCGCTTGTGATCAGGGCCGTGGCCACCAGAAGCGCCAGCGTCGGTGTGGCGAGGCCTGCACCAATCAAAACAAGTGTAGACAAGACCGGCGCAGCGTAGCTGAACACGCCCAAGAGCTTGATATCGCCTCGCTTCACCCCAATGTCCCAGACAAAGAATGCTAGGCCGACAGGCCCTAGGCCGAGTGCGGCGATAGCAGCCCACGTGGTGGCATCGGGCGGGACGACACTGGCTTCAAACACGATGTGACCAAGGGCCGATAGGGCCGCTGTGGCTAGACAGAACACGGTCACGGCCCCCGTCTGCACATCCTTGAAGCGGCGTGACAGAACCGAATAGCCCGACCATGTCAGCGCGCAGGCCAGCGCCAAGAGGTAGCCGGGCAAAGCCTCAGTCCCCCCAGAAAGGCCCGTACCAATCAGGCTCGCCGCGCCGAGAAAGCCCAAAAGGCCTCCGATCAAGTGACCAAACCGCAGCCGCTCCCCCGGCAGAAGACCTGAAAACAAGACGATGAGCAGAGGCCACAGATAAGCGATGAGGCCTGCCTCAGCCGCAGGTGCCGCGCGCAAGGCTGAGAAGTAAAGTAGATGATATCCGGCAAGGCCCACGATCCCGAGGACATAGGCCGCCACGGGCACATCGCGCAGGGCCGACCAGCCGCCCGTGGCGGTCAACCATATGGCGCCCGTCAGCCCGCCAATCGTAAAACACATGGCATTCAGCTGCAGCGGCGGGACCGGCGCCGCGCCCACCGTGAAGAGAGCCAGCAAGGACCAAAGCGCAATCGCGAGCGCGCCCCAAGCCGTGGCGTTCATGCGATGTCTCGCACGTCGAACCCTTCGGCGAGCGCGCGGGTCCTTTCGATTTCCGCGAGGATCCACTCCCGGAAGGCTTTGATCTGGGGGCGGTTCTCGAGGCCTTTCGGACAGATGAAGCGGAACCGCGCACCTGTGTTGAGGGCCACCTTATAGGGCGCCACGAGACGCCCCTCATGAATGTCCTTGATGCAAAGCGCACGGCGTCCCAGCACGACCCCTACCCCGGCCAGTGCGGCGTCCACCGCGTGGTCGGCCTGACTGAACTGCGGCCCGTGAACCTCAGGCGGCTCCACACCCATCGTGCGGAACCACGCAGCCCAACTGGGGCTTGGGTCAAGAAACATGATGGATTGATCCGTGATAAGCGGCGCCTCACGAAGCGCCTCTGGCGTCGGGTACGTTGCCGCCATCTCAGGCAACATCACTGGCGTCACCCATTCCCGGGCAAGAGGCAGCGTATAAAGCCCCATCTCGTCCTTATGCACGCCAAAGCGGATCGCTACGTCCACGGCATCCCGGTTGAAATCCATCTTTCTGAGCGATGCGGAGAAGCGAAGCTCGATCTCAGGGTGGGCTTGCGCGAACTCAAAGAGCCGCGGCGCAAGCCATTTGGCTGTGAACGCTGGGCCTGCTGTTACGGTAAGATTAGATTGATCTGTAAGGCGCCGCACGGCGCGCCAAGCACCCTGAAGCGCAGCAAAACCATCGCTACACCCTGGTGCGAGGGTGCGCCCTGCCTCTGTCAGCTCCACCGCGCGGTTGAGCCTCCGGAACACAGGCTCACCCAAGTGCTCCTCCAAGCTTTTGATTTGAAATGATAATGCCGCTGGCGTGACGTTCAGCTCGTCAGCGGCCTTGGCAAAAGACATATGTCGTGCGGCCGCTTCAAAGGCGCGGAGGGCAGTGAGTGGGGGAAGACGATCAGACATACACACTCAAGTATATCTTAACTGAATGGCGAACAAGTCTCGTTTGTTGCGAACCCGATTTTACCCCATCTAAGGGTCAACGAAACGCAACACCTTTTAGGAGGCCCCGATGTTTGAAGTCGCTACGTCCACCGCACACCGTGAAGCACAAGCCCGCGCACACGCCGAACGCGGCGCCGTTTTCAGAGAGATCTTTTCCTGGATTGGCTCCGCTTTCACAGCGAGCCCCAAAGCTGCTCCGGTCGCCTCAGCTACGGCCTAAGTAGCCGCGTGACCGAACAGAATGGGCCGCTCCGCATGTCGGAGCGGCCCTTTTCTTTGCTTACACGAAGAACTGCGCGCCGTTGGCGGAGATCGTGGAGCCGTTGATAAAGCCGGAGTCCTCTGCCGCGAGGAAGGCCACACATTTGGCGATCTCTTCAGGCTCACCCAAGCGGCCGGCAGGTATACCTGCCACGATCTTGTCGCGGATGGCCTCGTCGATGGACATCACCATTTCGGTGGCGATGTAGCCGGGGCAGACAGCGTTTGCGGTGATGCCAGCGCGTGCACCTTCCTGAGCCAGCGACTTTACGATGCCCAGATCGCCCGCTTTCGTGGCGGCGTAGTTCACCTGACCGAACTGGCCCTTCTGGCCATTGATCGAGGAGATCACAATCACGCGGCCGAACTTACGCTCGCGCATGCCGGGCCAGACAGGGTGGATCGTGTTGAAAACGCCCGTGAGGTTCGTGTCGATAACCTCGTGCCAATTCTGCGGCGTCATCTTGTGGAACGGCGCATCGCGCGTGATGCCTGCGTTGGCCACAACGGTGTCGATCGGGCCGAGGTCAGCTTCGACCTGCGCGATACCAGCGGCAGAGCTCTCGTAATCTGCGACGTTCCACTTGTAGGTTTTGATGCCGGTTTCGGCGGTGAAGGCCGCAGCGGCTTCATCGTTACCAGCGTAGGTCGCGGCGACGGCGTAGCCTTGTGCCTTGAGCTCTTTGGAAATTGCAGCGCCGATACCGCGGCTTCCGCCGGTGACGAGTGCTATGCGAGACATTGGATTCCTCCAGGACTTGAGTTTGAAATGTCGTTACCTGTTGGGAGGTTTATGCGCAATATTGTTGCGTCATGAATTTTTCTTTACGTGGCGGCTGACGGGCAGATTTCCTGCCCGCCCTGAAAGATCAGTCGCGCTCGAGGCACATGGCAACGCCCATGCCACCACCGATGCAGAGCGTAGCGAGGCCTTTCTTGGCATCGCGGCGCTTCATCTCGAAGAGTAGCGTATTGAGGATACGCGCGCCGGAGGCACCGATTGGGTGACCGATGGCGATAGCGCCGCCGTTCACGTTCACGATTGACGGATCCCAGCCCATGTCTTTGTTCACGGCGCAGGCCTGTGCGGCGAAGGCTTCGTTGGCTTCGACGAGGTCGAGGTCATCAACACTCCAACCCGCTTTATCGAGGGCTTTGCGCGATGCGTAGATCGGGCCCACGCCCATGATCGACGGATCGAGGCCAGCCGTCGCGTAGGACGCGATGCGGGCGAGCGGCTCGATGCCGCGCTTTTCGGCATCAGCTGCGCTCATCAGCAGAGCGCCTGCCGCGCCGTCGTTGAGGCCGGAGGCGTTGGCCGCCGTCACAGAGCCTTCTTTGGCAAACGCCGGGCGCAGTTTCTGCATGCCCTCGATCGTTGCGCCGTGGCGGATGTATTCGTCCTTATCGACGACGATGTCGCCTTTGCGCGTCTTCACCGTGAACGCCATAACTTCGTCGTCGAACTTGCCCGCGTTCTGAGCCGCTTCGGCCTTGTTCTGGGAGGCCAGCGCGAACTCGTCTTGCATATCGCGGGTGATTTGCCACTGGTCGGCCACGTTCTCGGCTGTCTGACCCATGTGGTAGCCGTTGAAGGCATCCCACAGACCGTCGCGGATCATCGTGTCGATGTACTTCATATCTCCCATCTTTTGGCCGGCGCGCAGGTGCGCTGCGTGGGGCGACAGCGTCATGTTCTCCTGACCACCAGCGGCAACGATGTCTGCGTCACCCAGCTGAATGTGCTGAGCTGCAAGCGCCACAGCGCGCAGGCCCGAGCCGCATACCTGGTTAATGCTCCAAGCCGCGCTCTCTTTGGCGAAGCCCGCGTTGATGTGAGCTTGGCGCGCCGGGTTCTGACCCTGTGCTGCCGTGAGCACCTGACCGAGGATCGTCTCGCTCACCTCGCCCTTTTCGACACCCGCGCGGGTGACGAGCTCTTCCAGCACCGCGGCGCCGAGATCGTGAGCAGGGGTGTTGGCAAAGCTGCCGCCGAATGAGCCCACTGCGGTGCGGGCTGCGGATGCGATGACGACGTTGGTCATGGAAGTGACTCCTATTGTTTCCGTCCAATGAGGCGGAGCCCGGAGCCCTTTAGAGCGGGAACCGGCCCGCGCTTGAGCGCCACTTAGGGGAGTCGCAAGCAAGACGCAACGCGACACCCCGTACCACAAGGGAAGTGACGTAGCCTTGGGAGCTTTGTATCCTCACGCCATTGTCTTGATGGCCTTGCGCCCCGTGCGGCGGCCCAAATTAACAGAATGCGTTTATATGAAGATTACTCGCGAAATCTTCGAAGCCGGTGAATATCGAGAGACGAGCGCGTAGACCGTTGAGTCCGCGCTCCGCCACCACGCGCGTTTTGAAGACTACTTCGCGTGCATCGGCACAGCACCCAGCGATCTTGAGCCAGTTATCGCCGATGTCTTGAGATGGGCCGCCGGTTTCGGCGTCAAAAGTGAGCGCGATGTCGAACGGCTGACGACTGTGGCGCTCGCGCTGGGGCACCGCTTTTGGGAAGATCCGCGCTTTAAAGGCTTCGCAAACGGGTCCATGGCGGACCCCTCGATCCCTCTAGATGCCCGCGCACGGAAAGTGACGAAGACGGCGGAGGGATACCTACTCGCGCTGTAGCGCGACACGATGAACGCTGACCTCGACTTGCGTTTCGAGACGCTCCTTTCGATGGATGTCGAACCGGTTGGCCACTGGCTCTATGATCTGATGCCGACGCACTGGCATGCCGTCCCGCAAGAACTGCACCGCGCGTTTCTGACACAGCTCGCCTCAAGCCTGCCGCGCACACGGCTGCCGGAACAAGCGCGCGTTCTGTCGGCACTGTCGATGGTGCACGGGCTTTCCTGGTGGAAGGACCCGCAATTTCAGGTACTTGCCCATCGGCTGGCGGGCGCGGAGACAGGCAATGCGCTGATTTCCGATCTCGCCGATCTCTACAGGTGCCTTGCCTGATGGCATCTCCTGGCAGTCCCGGCGGCTTCTCAAGCGGCGCTGCGCAATCCGGCGCTCAATCGAGCGCGCCGGTAGGTAACGTCTGCGAGCCTTGCAAAAACGCCCCAGCCGAGGTCCGCGTCGAGGCGCATTATGATGACCTCTGGCAAACCCCGGTTACCGAGCAGCCGCTCATTATCGAGTACACCGATGGAGAGATGATCGATGCCGGAGGCGAGACCCGCGGCGTCAAAGCATTTGGGCAAGAGGACGGCAGCGTCACAGACGACATCCGCCCCGATCTTGAGAGCTACGAGACGGTCGCCCCTCACGCAGGCGGATTGATTGCGCGCATCGAGCCTCAGGGCGGCGCCGACCCCCTCGCGCTGGAACGGGAAATCAACGCCGACATCGCGGCCTTCATTCAAAACATAAATCAAGCGCTCCTGCCCTGGCGGGAAGAGTGGGAGAAAAGCGGATACCTCGGCCTCTTTCAGACGATTTTCGAGGGTATCTGGAAGGGCGGCTCGGCGTGGCTCGATGATGAGGCTGCGTTTTGGGATTCGGTCGGGACGTGGATTTCCGATCTCCCCGAAAAGTTGGGCGCCGCATGGGACAGCGTGTCTGAAGGGGCCAAACAGATTTGGGAAAATCGAGACAAAGTACTCGGCGTGCTGCGGGATCTGGCCGAAGGCTTCGTCAACCGCTTCGAAGACGGCCTCGCTGCGCTTGCGGATTTGGTTTCTTCGATCCCCGGCTTTGAGGAACTGGGGCGCCTTCTTTAAAACCTCGTTGCCAAGAGCCCGGAATGGGCGGCCGGCATGATCGAGCTCGCGAAAACGAGCGTGCTGCGCAACCTCGGCGCCGCCGTGCTGTCGACGATCATGCTGATCCCGCCGAACTTCTACGCGGACATGGTGTCACGCGGGATCGGTTACTTGCTGCCCTAAGTGCTGATCGCGATCTTGCTTGCCATCACCGCGTTCTTCACTGGCGCCGGCGCTCTACGTCCGCCTCACGACCTATGTGGCGCGCGTCACGACGGCGTTGCGGAAAGGCGGCCGCGCCGGCCGGGCGCTTCTTCAGCTCTTTGATCTGATGAAGATGATCTCAAATATGATCGTCGATCTAATCAGGTCGCCGAAAGCCCGGATCGCGGAAAGCGTGGAAGGGATGACCGGGCATGTGAACCGGATCATCCGCAGGGTCAGGCGCCACGATGTCCCCTGCTTCGATCTGCCCAAAGGCGCCGATCCGAAAGAGTGCGACCGTCAGTTGGCCGAGCAGATGGACGCCATCAACAGGATGACGGCCGGCGAAATGGCCTACGCTCAGCACGTTCTGGACCAAGCGCGCGCCGAGAAAGCCAGACGCATCCAAGCGGGCACCTGGCCCGAAGGCGCTTCCATGACCTATCTGCTTCGCAACAACAAAGCGCAGAAACAGGCGCGGGCCGCCTACAGGACGCAACTGCGCAAGCAAGGCTACACGCCTGCGCAAATCAAGACATGATGGCAACGGTGAACGCGACGCACTATCTCGGCATCATCGCAGGGGGCGACGCCAACAAGGTCGGCATCGGGGGCGCAGCAGAAAACCAAGGCATCGGCCGGCAATGGTCCAAGGGGGACCGTGCCGCCGGGCTTACGCGCGAGGCACGTTTCATGCGCAACAATGGCATGGCAGGTCAGCGGATGAGCGTGAAGCTCGAGCGATGTAAGAAGTAACGGGCGAGGCAGCAGTCATGGATGAGAACTACCAGTTTTTCGCTGACGCGCTTGGCGAACCGAATGCGGCGCAACCGTTCTAGGCAGAAGAGCTTGCCTACATGCGCGACAGGCTGCCCCCACGGCTAGCAGAATATTTGGCCGAAGTCGGGCATTCGATCTACGCACGCGGCGGCGTAACCCTCTGCCCCAAAGGCTTTTGCGCCGATTCTCGCGATCATTCTCCGCGCGGACCCGGACTTTTCGCACAAAGACTGCACTGTCGTTTCCTACTCGGCCTTTGGTGAGCTTTCGCTTTGGTCGAAGGCCCATAACCTCGTGACGGTAGACCTCGCCGAGGGCACCATTTCATCGGAGTGGCTCGCCTCTACAGAGTTTGTCGCAGGTTTTGTGCCGCCTCCCCCGCCCGGAGAGCCCGACCCGAACGTGATCGCTTGCGGCGCCATCCGGTACGACGAGGAAGATTGGGATTACTTTGATTTCATGGGCGACGAGATGCTTAAGCGCTGCATCAAGGCCCACGGCGCGTTGGAATTGGGCCAATGCTACGGCTTCGTGCCTGCGCTCGCTCTTGCTGGGCCGGAAAGCCCCATGAGAAATGTAGACAACATTCAGCGCGTCTCAGCCTTGGAGCACTTTGCGCTTTTGGCGCAGCTGCAGCCCTTCCGCCTAATCCAGCTCACAGCAAACGGGATCGAGACGGTGCGCGAGATCGGCTAGCCAGCCGAACGCATGGCCGCCTTTTTCCAAGGCGGTGAGAGCGAAGGCGCCCCAAAGTGGTAGCCCTGCAGACAATCTATCCCGAGGCTCGTCAGGAATTCCGCATCGCGCGCGGATTCGACACTGCCTGCGACGGTGAACATGTCGAATTGCCGCCCCACCGCATGGAGCGCCTCCACAACCACTTGGTTGTCGGCATTTCGGGCAATGTTGCGGGTGAATTTGCCGTTGATTTTCACAAGGTCGAAGACGAAATCCCGCAGGTATCGGAACGATGTGAACCCCGCCCCAAAGTCATCGAGCGCGAAGGAGATACCACGGCCCTGAAGCTCCCTCATGAAGGAGATTACGAGCTCCGGCGTGGTCATTGCGCTCTTTTCTTCGATCTCAAGGATCAGCCGTTCCCCGATGGTTGGGTTCAGGGCGAGCCCCGTCTCCAACGTCTTCATCCAACGCGCGTAACCGATGGATCGGGCTGACATGTTGATCGACAGCCGCACGTCGGGCTCTTGCGCCAGGGTCTGCAACCCAAGCTCAAGCGTCAGACAGTCGATCAACCGCCCGATTTCGGTATCCTCAACTTCGCCCATGAAGTCCTTGGCTGGGATCGGGCGCCCAGTGGCATCAAGGATGCGCACGAGCCCTTCATAGAACGCCACGTGCCCCTTTGCTGCGGCCTGCATGACCGGCTGGTAGGCCAGTACCGCCCTTTTGGAGTTCAATGCCTCCCGCACCATTTCCATGGTCGATTCGTCACGAATAGTGACGGCTGCACTCAACGGGTCCACTGCCCCTTGCCCCAAAGCCTGAATCGGTTTTTGCCTTTTCGCCATCTGCGGCCTCCTCTGTCCCCGTTATGGCCAAAAGGGGCTAATGGGGCGTAAACAGAGCCCAGAAACCGGAGGGTCACGCATGGAGCGTTGCGGCTGGGTTGGGCAGGACCCGATCTATGAAGAATATCACGACACCGAGTGGGGCGTGCCGGAGTACGATTCTCGCGCGTTGTGGGAGAAACTGGTGCTGGACGGGTTTCAGGCGGGGCTAAGCTGGATCACGATTCTTAAGAAGCGCGATGCCTTCCGCGAGGCTTTCGAAGGTTTCGATCCCGAACGGGTGGCCCGCATGGGCGACGCAGACGTCGAGAGGCTTTTGACGAACCCTGGCATCGTGCGTCATCGCGGCAAGATTGAATCTACGATCCGTGGTGCGCGTGTCTTTCTAGAGCTCGATGACTTCTCGGGCATGCTGTGGGGGTACATGGATGGCGCCCCGTTGCAGAACAGCTTTGCGACACTGGGCGACGTTCCCGCTCAGACACCGCTTTCCACGAAGATCTCAAAAGATCTTAAGAAACAGGGGTTCAATTTCTGTGGGCCGACAATCGTTTACGCCTGGATGCAGGCGTGTGGCCTCGTGAATGACCACCTTGTTTCATGCCACCGCCACGAACCCGTTCGAGCGATGGCACGATAATCAAATCGCGTATGCGTCGAGGTTTTCACCCGCTGCAAGTGCATCCTTAATCCACTGTGGCTGACGGCCTCGGCCCGTCCACGTCAGAGCTGGATCTGAAGGATTACGGTATTTGGGGGGATTGATGGACTTGGTTTTCTTGACCGATCCGGTCAATTCGCTGAGGGAGAAACCAAGCTCTTTTGCTTTGCTCTCCAACACTGCGAGCGCGTCTTGTTTGGCGCGCGCATCATAGTTGACTATTGCCTTATCCACTTCTTTGCGAAGTTTCTGCAGCTCGCCCTTTGACAACCCCGTCAGGTCGATCTTACTCATATTTTGTTCCCATTGCTTTCCCAACGAATTCTCATTCGCTGCTTTCAATTAAACAAAGAGCGGAAGAATAGGAAGGAAGTTCTATTCTCCTTAGAGGCGAATAGACGCCAATTCAACTCGCCTCGGCCGTTTCAATTAACGCGGAAATAATTGATTTCGCACTCTCACTTGCCCAATCAGCGTCACCGCGAAGACGGGCAATTTCATTGCCTTCGGGGTCGAGAATAACCGTAGTCGGCAGACCAAGGACGGCCATGTCGCGGGCCACCGCCTGCTTTGGGTCGCGGAACATGGGCAGATTATCAACGGCAATCTCGTAAAAAAACTTCTGCATGCCTTCGACCTTGTTGCGCCCGGTGGCGATTGTGACCACTTCGAACGCGTCGCCACTGAATTCGGCCTGCAGTTCAGCGAGCATCGGCATCTCGTGCCGGCATGGCGCGCACCACGTGGCCCAGAAGTTCAGCAGAATGTACTTTCCCTCGAATGCCTCGAGCGTGTGCTCGCTGCCATCGGGCATAAAGAACGCCTGCTGAGACACCGGCTGAGGCTCTGCGTGGAAGACGAGTTTGCGCATGTCACCTTCACGCAAAGCCTCGAGCGCCGCGGAATCCGTGGCGTTTGCGCTGAGCGTGGCAGCGAGATAGAGCAAAGCAGCAGAAATCAGACGCATGAAAGCCTCTCCAAAATGACCTCGAGCGCGAACAAAATGTGGGGCGGACGTTTCGCTTCCGGACCCGATGCCATCATGGAGGCGATCAACGCCTCAATCGGATTCGACAAGCGCCTCGCCGCACAGGACATCGAAGGCTCACGCGCCCATGCCGCGATGCTTGCGGCCACAGGCATTGTGGAGGGTAGTGATGCAGAGGCCATCCGGGAAGGCCTCCTCACGGTTCTGTCAGAGATCGAAACAGGAGAATTCGAATTCTCCGCCGCGCTTGAGGACATCCACATGAATGTGGAGGCGCGTTTGAGCACTTTGGTGGGCACGTCAGCGGGCCGTTTACACACGGCGCGGTCGCGCAACGACCAGGTGGCGCTCGATTTCCGGATGTGGGTGCGGGATCAATGCGATGCGCTGGACGAGGCGCTGGTATCGCTGATGCAGGCTCTTTTGGAGCAGGCCGAAGCGGGCGCTGACTGGGTGATGCCGGGCTTTACGCATCTACAGACCGCGCAGCCCGTTACATGGGGCCACCACATGCTGGCCTATGTGGAGATGCTGTCACGCGATCTGTCGCGGTGCCGGGACGCGCGCAAGCGGATGAACGAATGCCCGCTCGGCGCCGCTGCTCTTGCTGGCACCTCCTTCCCTATCAACCGTCACATGACGGCCGAGGCACTGCGCTTTGACCGGCCCACGGCGAACTCCCTCGATTCCGTCTCCGACCGTGACTTCGCGCTCGAATTCCTCAGCACGGCCTCGATCTGCGCGATGCACCTGTCGCGCCTCGCCGAAGAGCTGGTGATCTGGTCGTCGGCCCAGTTCCGCTTTGTGAAGCTGTCCGACCGGTTCTCAACCGGCTCCTCGATCATGCCGCAGAAGAAGAACCCGGACGCGGCTGAGCTGATCCGCGCGAAGATCGGGCGCATCTTCGGCGCCAATGTCGCACTGATGACGGTCATGAAAGGCCTAGCACTGACCTATTCCAAGGACATGCAGGAAGACAAAGAACAGACCTTTGATGCCGCCGATAACCTGATGCTCGCGCTGGCGGCGATGGACGGGATGGTGCGCGACATGGTCCCGCAGCAGGAGAACCTGCGCGCGGCGGCGGCGAGCGGTTTCTCAACCGCGACCGATCTTGCCGATTGGCTCGTCCGCGTACTGGGCATGCCCTTCCGCGAAGCGCACCACGTTACCGGGTCGCTCGTGGCGATGGCCGAGGCCGAAGGCGTCGATCTGCCTGAGCTGACACTCGCCCAAATGCAAAGCGTGAATGGCGAGATCACTGAAGACGTCTATACTGTTCTGACGGTAGAGGCATCCGTGGCGTCACGGATGTCTTACGGCGGGACTGCGCCCGAGCAGGTGCGCAATCAGATCGCCCGCTGGAAGGATCTGTTGGAGGTATCATGATGCGTTGGATTGCGGTTCTTACTTTGGTGGCCCTCGCGGCCTGTGGCGCCGATGGCGAGCCTGAGACATTTGGCAACGTGGGTGTCAGCATCGGGCCCGGGGGCATCACGCCCACAGCCACGATCGGCGCCTCGGACGGACCGTTCTCCGTCACCGTCGGTTTCTAATGCGCTGGGTTTTTCTCGCCCTGGCCGTCTGGGGCACGATCCACCCGATGAGCTATTTCATCGCCTGGTTCCAAGAGAACGGCTGGTCGATCATGGCCATGGTCGATGCGTGGCACGTGAATGACGCGACCTCCGGCCTCGTCTGGGACCTCACGGTCGCGGCCGTCGCGCTGACCATCTGGATCATCTACGAGGCTGTGACGCGGCGGGACTGGGTTTCGCTTATCGCCATCCCCGCCACGTTTGGTATCGGCGTCAGCTGCGGGCTGCCGCTCTACATCTTCTTGCGCATGCGCCGCGCTTAGCGCAGCGGCACACAGATATCGGTCAACAGATCGTCGGGCGCGGTGTCCATCGGGCTGTTGAGATAGAACTCAAAAGACACGACGTCGTTGTTGGGCTGATGTCCGTTCTCCGGCAGCCAACGGCCATAGAGGTAGTCATAAGCCTTGGGCAGACCGCCGTAGGGCCCCTTGTAGCGCAGCTTGGCCAACGGGCCCGCAGGGATGCGGATTTCGGTCATCCCCGCGGGGATCTCCATGGCTGTGTCGACGACAGCGCCCGCGAGGCTGCGCAGATCCTCGACTGGCGTCTCCATCGGGTCGTCATAATAGGCACCGAGCATGCCCCGCGTGTGGGGCCAGAGGTTGCGCGCAGACATGATCGCGCTGAACTGCTCAAAAGCACGCGCGATCTCATCAATGCTTGCTTGCGTGTTTGAGAGCATGAAGCCCGCCCGCTGCAGCCGCACGCGACGGACCGCCTGCGCGCAGGTCTCGCCCGTCATGGCGCGAAACACGCGGTGCCAGTGAAATCGGCTCATCGCGGCCACATCCGCGAGGGTGTCGAGCGAAAGATTCTCGTCGGTGTGGTCATAGATGTAATCGATCACGCGGCGCAGCCGAGCTTCGTAGTCAGCGGCCATGGCCCCTCTCCTTCGGTTCTCGACGGATGTCGCATAGCCCCGCGTTGCAAATCTTGCTGAGTTGCATCGGCGCCCTGTGAAAGCCATATAGCGTTAAGCAAAAAAGCGGAGCGAGCAATGACGAACTACCTCGATTTCGAGAAGCCACTGGCGGAGATCGAAGGCAAGGCCAACGAACTCAGAGCTCTGGCCCGCGATAACTCCGAGATGGATGTCGAGAAAGAGGCCGCGGCGCTCGATGCCAAAGCCAAGCAGATGCTGGTCGATCTCTACAAAGATCTGACGCCCTGGCGGAAGTGCCAGGTGGCGCGCCACGGCGACCGCCCCCGCTGCCAGGATTACATCGACACGCTCTTTACCGATTACACGCCGCTTGCGGGCGATCGGAACTTTGCCGACGACCATGCCGTCATGGGTGGCCTCGCACGGTTTGAAGACAAACCCGTCATGGTGATCGGCCACGAGAAGGGCAACGACACCAAATCCCGGATCGAGCGGAACTTCGGCATGGCCCGCCCCGAGGGTTACCGGAAGGCCATCCGTCTGATGGATTTGGCCGACCGCTTTGGCATGCCCATCGTCACGCTGATCGACACGCCCGGTGCCTACCCCGGCAAGGGCGCCGAGGAGCGCGGCCAGTCCGAGGCCATCGCACGCTCCACCGAGAAATGCCTCCAAGTGAAGGTACCCCTGGTCTCCGTCGTGATTGGCGAAGGTGGGTCTGGCGGCGCAGTAGCATTTGCAACGGCCAACCGAGTGGCGATGCTCGAACATTCGATCTACTCGGTCATCTCGCCGGAAGGCTGTGCGTCGATCCTATGGAAGGACGCCGAGAAAATGCGCGAAGCCGCTGAGGCGCTACGCCTGACAGCGCAAGAACTGCGCGAGCTTGGCGTCTGCGATCACATCATCCCCGAACCGCTCGGCGGCGCCCATCGTGACCGCCCACAAGCGATCCAGGATGTGGGGAGCGCGATCTCCAAGCTGCTCGGCGAACTGACCATGCAGAGCGGAGAAGACCTGTTGAACAACCGCCGCAAGAAGTATCTCGCGATCGGCTCAACGGGCCTCGCAGCCTAGCTGATCCAAGGTGATGCTGGCCTCTTACTGATAGGCCAGCGCCGCCCAGATATGCACGGTGACGAAGGGAATGAGCATCGCGCTCAGGCACATGTGCACGGCGAGCCACGCCATATACATCGACTGCTTTTTGTACTTCACAACTTCGCGGTTCAGGAGCCCTGTGACAGCGACAGCTATGAAGATCATCGACAGCGCCGTCATCCAGACCTCGCCCGGACGCACCGCATGCACCGCGAACAGGACAGTGGCCCCTACCCCGACCCATCGATGCGCGAGGTAGTGCTGTCGGGCATTCGTAGTGGTCTGCGTGAAGCGCTGGATGAAGATCATCCATTGATAAAGCATGCACACGAGCAGGCCCGTCCCCGTCATAACCTGCCACGTAAAGCTCCGTGCGATTGATTCCGGGCCAATGTCCATCGCCATGAGCGCGAGGAACACCGCCGCGCTACCCGATGCGAGATATCGCACCTTGCCGATCTTGAGGACGAGCCAGGTCATTCCGGTACCACCACGGCGGTCAGAACAAGCTCGTTAAGCACCGTCTCCGCCGCGCGGGCACGGACAGCGGCCATAAAGGTCTCGAGATCCGGCACAATCAGCGGTTTGCCCGGCTCTGGCCATCCGGCACCGAACTCTACGGGCTCCGCGAAGCCAGCGACCTTGTTGAAATAGTCGGAATAGGCCTCTGCCACGGTCGTCATGAAGGCATCCGTCGTCGTCAGATAATCATCCGGACCCACTGTCGATTTCGGGAACGTCCAAGTGGTGGCGCCCATGACATCGCCAAGTTCCCAATCGATCTTGGGGCTGTCTTCATGTTCGTTGTGACAGGTCGCGCAGGGCATCGCGCTTGCGAAATCAGGATACATCGCGACAAAGCCCGCATCAGGGTCTGTCGAGAACACCGGCGCCTCAGTACGCTTCAACTGCTCGAAAGCCGCGGCTTGCTCACCACCAAAGAGGTTTGACGCATTAATCGGTTCGTCAGAGCCAAGGTAGAGCCCCAAGGGCGGCGGCTTGGCTTCGATCTTGCCAGCGGCAAGCCGCAAGAAAAGTGCAGGTAGCGGGCCCTTGTCGACACCCGGCTCTGCCCAGTCTTCACCGAACTTCAGACTCGCCTTGAGGCCGGGGCCGACAACCTGACTGGTGTAGATCGTTCCGGCCGCATCGTTGATCGCGTTGACCGAATTGAACATCCGCTCCACTTCCAAGGATCGCTCCGAAGCCGATACAACCGCCGCATCGGGGATGCTCTGGCGGGGCCGTCGCAAAGAACCAGATGGCGATGAGGGAAAAGACCCCGGCGAGTGTGTAGCGCAACGATTTCATTCGATTTTTGCTTCATAGATTTTGTCCGAGCCGTAGGGGCTTGCGCCTTCGGCTAGGTAATCAAGGATTTCCGCCTCGTCGTAAGCCGCCGCGAGCGTAACCTGAGGCTCTGCTGTGTGATTGCCGTGGAAGTCGTGACAACCAAGGCAGGTGCCCCATCGCTCGCCGGCGATGAGGGTTACGTGCGGAACATCGATGGGGTCATTCTTGACGGTGAGGTCTTGGTGGCAGGCCACGCAGAAATTCGGCTCCACGAACGCTTTCTCAGCAGTATGCTCGGTGTGGCAGCCTAGGCATGACGTAGCATCAACGGTGGCTTTCGCCTCCCTGAATCTGGGCTCGTTGAAGCGATAGATTGGGTGACGGTCGTTCGGCGCTCGTGGCAGCCAATGCAGGTTTGGGAGGTGATCTCCTGATATCCGAAGTCTACCGGGTGATCGCGCAAGCCCACCGCGAACCGAACATTCGCCTGCGCTTGCTGGCGAAGGCTGCCGGCGCTGGCAACGTGGCAGTCAGAGCAATCCACATTCTCGTGCCCGTGCTGAATGGGGCCGGACGAGATGACCGTCTGCGCCTGGGGGACCGTTATGACAACGGCCCCCAAGCCCATAAGTGGCAACATGGTTAGGAGAGCCAGCCACCGCAATGTGGCAGGCTTGGGAATACGGGCCATGGGCTGTTCCCTTACAATACCAGCAGTGAGACGGAGCGACGCAAAGCTCAAACAAGCGCTGACCCGCCCGCAAAGGGTACTTTGATACCAACCTCAAGGACCCACTCTACGCCGGTGTTAAGATAGCGTTAACCATGATTCCAATCCCCTCACCGACTTCGCCTAGCAGGAATAGGTGGATGCGAGAGCGCGTAACACACTGCTATCGCTAAGGTTGCGCGAAACAGCCGCTCTCAGTGCCTCAACTCCGGCAGATTAATGATGAATTGTCACGCAATTTCAATGGCCTAGCTGAGGCGCTTGTTAGTCGGCATTCCACATGGTGTGGGCAGCGCGAGCGGCCCATGCTGAATCGTAGCTTTCGCCATCGGTGCCGCCTTTGGTCTGGGCCGCGAGGATCTGGCCCATCGTTGGCAGCGGCAGATCACTGTCATCGCGCGTCCACACCTCGGCACGAAGCATCGCGCGGGCGCACTGGCTGTAGATCTCACCAATCTCGATCACGACGACGAGCCGCGGCTGGCGGCCTTTCACCTCGAAGCGCGACATCAGCTCCGGAGCCCGGCTGAGCTTGGCGCGACCGTTGACGCGGATGACGTTGGTTTTTCCCGGCACCATGAACATCAGCGACACGCGCCCATCTTCGATGATGTTGCGCAGCGAATCCGCCCGGTTGTTGCCGCGCCAATCCGGCAAGAGGAGCGTCCCGGCGTCTGCAATCTGCACCACAGGGCCGTCATCGCCCCGGGGGCTGCCGTCGGTGCCGTCAGGCCCCACGGTGGACAGCACCATGAAGCGCGAGGCCCCGATCCAAGCCGCGTATTCGGGCGTAACGTGCTGTGCTACTTTGGCGAGCGAATTGGGATCAGGCTTTCCGTAAAGGGCCTCGAGCTCAGCGATTGTGGTGATCTCGGTCATGCACCGGCCTCATCTAGCAACTTGTCGGACCCCGTCTCGATGCGCTTTTCGAGTTCGGTCATGAAGGTCTCTTGGTCATGACCCACGGGGATCTCTGGCAGAAACTCCACGATGGCTGTTCCGGGGTACCGCATGAGGCCCTTTTTTGGCCAGAAGACACCCGCATTCGTCGCCACAGGCACGCAGGGTTGACCAAGTTCCCGATAGAGCGCGTAGGTGCCGGCCTTGTAGGGTTTCTCAACCCGCGGCGGCACGCGCGTACCTTGGGGGTAGATGCACAGCTGGCCAGGGTTGGCCGCGCCCTTCTTCACATCTGCCAGCATCTTCTTGATCGCGTCCGCACGACGCCCGCGCTTCACCGGAACACACCCGAGCCGCCACGCGTAAACGCCGATGATCGGCGTGTAGACAAGCTCGTTCTTCATGATGAACTTCCCCCAGGGGATGACGGAATAAATCATCATGATGTCGAGAAAGCTCTGGTGCTTGGCCGCGACAAGAACCTCACCGGTGGGCGGTTCGCCTCTCACTTCAGTCTTGATGCCCACCATGATGCGCGCCGTCCACATGGCGTACCGCGCCCAGGCGTGGCAGGCCGCCCATGCGCCGCGTTTCGAAACGAGCGCCCAAGGCAGGAAAACGATCCCCATCACAAGCATCATCGCATAGGCCTGCACGAGGTGAAGAAGTGACAGTATCCAGCGCATCAGGCCATCGTCCTCAGAGTGCGCAGGGCCGCAAAGCGAGTGGCCGCGAAGGCCACAATCCCCGCAAGAATTGGAATGGTGGCGGGCAATAGCCAGCCCAGCCCGCGGAAGCCGAGATCGGTCAGAAAGCCAGCGGTAGCCTCGCTCGACGGCATCAGCGCCACGGCAATCATCCCAGCAATTGTCCCAACGGCGGCCCCGCCCAGCGCACGCAGCGTAAAGCGACGCACGAAGGCCTTCGCGATGTAGTCATCGCGCGCCCCGACCTGTCGGAGCACTTCGATCACCGAGCGGTTGGCCGACAGCGCCGCATGGGCGGCAAGTGTCACCATCGCCGCCATCGCCCCCGTAATCAGGATAAGCGACAAGGCAGACAGCCCCCGAAGCCTCTGTGCCGCCTGTACCAAGGGGCGCCGCCAGCGAGAGTGATCATCGATGACCGCGCCCGGCGCTTCGGCCTGGAGGCGCAGTCGTAGACCGTCCACATCAAGATCTGCGTCGCTGGCTTCGATCACATCTATCAATTGCGGTACAGGCAGCTCTTCGATGGGAAGTGATTGGCCAAACCAGGGCGCGAGGAGCGCGCGTTGCTCATCCGCGTCGAGGGGCCGCGCCTCCTCGATACCCGGCGTCGTCTCCAGGACGGCAAGCGCGGCTTGAGTTTGGACAGCCAATTGATCGCCCGGGGCGGAAATACGGATCGTCAGCGATTGAGAAAGCTCTTGCGCCCAACGGTCGGCCAGCCGCCCAGAGCTTACCGAGAGTGCCAAGGCAAAACAGGCCAGAAAGGCCATCGCGGCCGACGTGAAAGACGTCAGCTGAGCTGTAAAACCCGTCGGCGGCACCACGCGATCCGAATGAGGATCACCAACCATAAGCGCCATTGCGAGAGTTGTTGCCTTCATAAGTCCGCTCCCGCCAGTTGCAGGCGACGGTTGGCGATGCGCAGAACGCGCGCCTGCACCTGCGCTTTCGACGCCCGGATCATCGTCAGATCGTGGGTCGCGATCATGACCGTCTTTCCCATCTTGTTGAGCTCGACCAGCAGCTTGAGGATGCGTTGCGACATCTCCCAATCGATGTTTCCGGTTGGCTCGTCGGCGAGGATCACATCGGGTGACATCATCACCGCGCGAGCCAAGGCCACGCGCTGACGTTCGCCACCCGAAAGCTCGGGCGGGAATGCATCCCGGTGAGAACTCAGCCCCACCCAGCTCAAAAGTTGCTCCAGATCGGCTTGCGCCTCTGTGGCGTCACGCCCGGCGACTTGCAGGGGCAGGGCCACATTGTCGGCGACACTCAGATGATCGAGAAATTGGGAGTTCTGCGGCACAACGCCGATCTTGCGCCGCGCAAGCGCGATCTGATCACGGCTCATCGTGCGTGTGTCCACGCCCGACAAACGCACTTGGCCCGCCGTTGCCAGCAGATCCCCATACATTAATTTCAGGAATGTCGTCTTCCCGGCCCCCGATGGGCCCGTCAGGAAATGAAACGACCCAGGCTGAACGGTAAGCGAGATATCCGACAGCAGTTCCCCACCACCATACGAATAGGCAACCTTATCCAACTCGATCACGGCTTTTGCGCCCCTCTAATTTGCGTAAACAGTGCCGCAAGGGCGCCACGGTTGCAATCAGCCTCGGCCTTAACTCGCCGGCCATCTTGTTTTTGTGGCACGTCCGTAGGACAAGTGCCGGGCAGTGCCGAGCTCAAACAGGTGCTGACGCGAATAAATTGGCAGGGTGGGAAATCACATGCGGCTCGTGTGCCCTAATTGTGATGCGATGTACGAGGTTCCCGACAGCGTGATCCCGGCAGACGGGCGCGACGTCCAGTGCTCGAATTGCGGTAAGGCGTGGTTCTTTAGCCCCGTCACACCTGCCATGGCAGAAATGGAAGAGGCGCACGATGTTGCGCCGGCACCGGCACCTCCCGCGCCAGAGCCAACGCCCGAGGCTGAAGCTGAGCCAGAGGCCGCGCCCGCTGAAACGGCGCCTGAGGCCGCGCCTGCAGCGCGCCCCGAGCCAGCGCCAGAACCGGCAACACCCCGGCGGCGACCGCTCGATAATTCCGTGGCAGACGTGCTCCGCGAAGAGGCAGCGTTTGAAGCCCGAGCCCGGGCCGAGGATGCAGGCCTCGAATTCCAAGATGATCTGCCGCTGGAAGAACCAGCAAGCGGCCCGGCCACCGATGATTATGTAGAGGCCGAACCAGAGACTACTGCGGGCGGCGCCTCCTCGCGTCGCAATCTTTTGCCGGACATCGACGAAATCAATTCAACGCTTCGGGCGACGTCCGAACGCGCCGCGACCGAGGCTGTCAGTGCCGGAGTTGCCGGCACCCTTACGCGCCGCCGTCAGGGCTTCCGCACGGGTTTTGGGCTCGCATTGATTGTTCTGGCCACGCTGACATTTGGCTACACCACGGCCGACACGCTCACCGAACGCCTGCCCGCAGCAGGCCCAATTCTCGACAGCTATGTCGCGACGGTGAATTCGGGGCGGGGATGGCTGCAAGCCGCCGTTGAGGGCCTCGTCCAGCGCATGGGTGCCTGAGCGCCGCCGAGCTTAGAAGCGATCAAGCAACCTGCGCAGATAGTCTAGCTCGGTCTCGGGGCGCTCAACCTCTGCCGACCGGCGCCGGATTTCGTCGAGCAGTTCTTCAGCGCGGCGATACACATCTTCTTCCCCGAGCAGCTGCTCGTCAGAGCCCAGCTGACCTCGCATGCCCGGTTCGCGGCCTAAAGGATCGCGCTGTTGCGGGTTGGCGTTGCCGGCCTGATCGCCGTCCTGCTGACCCTGACCGGGCTGCTGTTGCCCCTGCTGTTGCGCCATCTGATCTGCGAGGTTCTGCATCCCGTCGCGCAAGGCATCCATAGCCTCAGCCTGATCATCGATTGCCTCGGCAAGATCATCACGGCGCAGCGCGTCTTCGGCGTTGTCCATGGCGCGCCCTGCGCGGTCTAGCGCCTCGCGCGCGGCGTCACCTTCAGGCGTGCCGGCCCCGGGCAGGCTGTTGCGCTGTTGTTCAAGAGACCGACGCAGCGATTCCTGACGGTCGGCAAGGTTTTCGCGCAGGTCGCCGCTGTTGCCCTGACCGGGCTGCTGGCCTTGGCCGCCTTGCTGCTGGCCTTGGCCCTGCTGGCCATCCTGCTGGCCGGGCTGGCTGCCCTGTTGGCCTTGCCGCTGCGCTTGCTGACCCCGCCCTTGTTGGCCTTGTTGGCCCTGCTGCTGGCCCTGTTGTGTGCCTTGCTGGCGTTGACCATCCTGCTGGCCGTCCTGATTGAATTGCTCCTGCAGCTCGCGGAAAGCCTCGTCAGACAAGCCCTGCTGCTCGCGCAGTGTCTCAGCCAAACCCTCCATGGCTTGCTGGCCTTCGGACTGCTGACCTTCACCGCCCTGCTGGTTGTGGGTGACCTGCATGTTCTCCATCATCTGCTGAAGCTGGCGCAGGAGTTCCTCCGCCTCGGCCATGCGGCCCTCTTCCATGAGGCGCTGGATCTCGTCGAGCATGTCTTGGAGATCTTGTTGCGTCATCTCCTGCATGTTCTCGGGGTTTTGCGGCTGGTTCTGCTGACCCTCAGGCTGGCTCTCGGCGAGCTGGCGCATGTAATCCTGCATCGCTTCGCGCAGCTCTCGCATGAGCTTGGCGATCTCTTCGTCGGTGGCGCCATTCTCGATGGCTTCCTGCAGCCGCTCCTGCGCGCGCTCCAGACGCTCGCGGGCATCGTTCAGATCACCTTCCTCAAGCTGTATCGCCAGATCCCAAAGCACCTCGGCAATCTCGGCCTGCTGCTCGTCCGTCATCTGGAAATCCGACAACGTCTCGATACGGCGCAGCACGGATTCCAGACGCAGGCGCGTCACCTCCTGCCGGAACAGATCGTCAGCATCGTAGGTGAGCGTGCGGAGGATTTGCGCGATCCGCCCAGCATTCTCACGATTCCAGAGCAAGTCACGGCGCTGCTCGATCACGGCCTTGGCCATCGGATCAAAGAAGCGACGGCCCGGCAGCACCATTTCTTTGGTTTCCGAGCGGCCCACCTGCTCAAGCTCGTCAATGACCTCGAAGTTCAGCGAAACAGGCAGATTGGCCCAAGGGTGCTGGGAAAGATCCTCGGTCAGCACCTCGCTAAAGGCGGCGCGGTCACCCGAGATCGTCATGGGCAGCTGCAGTTTGAGGGTCGCGCGCGCCTCAGGTTCGATCGCCAGCCCGTGGCGCCGGTCTACCTGCGCAAGGGCGAGCTCCAAGAGAGCCGTGCCCGCCACCACGGCGTAGTCGTCTTCGGCGCGAAAGGCCTGTTCCAGCATGGCAGTCCGCTGGGAGGGATCAATGTCCGCGCGGCCTTCCGAGAACTCGACCACAGGCGGCATGTCCGGGCGGATGGCCACGTCCCATGCCCGGCCACCGTCTCCGTTCACGGCGAGGCGACCCTCCTGCGTGACGTCAAAGCTCTGTACCGCGGCAGAAGCAACCTGCACCTCTCCATCGACAGAGCCTGGTCGATCAGAGACGGTCTCATCGACCATCAACGCGCCGACTTCGCCATAAAGGCGCAGCGTGATGTTGGAGCCTTCCGGCACCGTCACGGACGGGTCAGTGATGTCGGGCAAATAGACGGTGGGCAGACCAGTGTAACGCGGGGGCTCGATCCAGCCTTCCCAGCTGGGGCCCAGGGCCGCTTGCGCGGAACCGGGTGCGAGATCGCCCACTTGGCCGACACGCAAGATCGATCCGAAAAGCAAACCTACCGCGAGCAATAGCACAGCGACATAGCGCAGCGCGTAGGGGTCACGGCGGGCAACTTGCAGCGCTGGCGCGACGGCGCGCGCGCTCTTTGCCGTTTCGCGCACACGTTCCCGGTGCGCGGCCCACACGGCCTCGGCCGCGTCGTCGCCACCACCAATCGCGAGACTGTCTTTGAGCGTCTTGAGCGGGCGCCCTTTCAGGGAAGCATCCAGCCGCTCCTCCGCCTCAAGGCGACGAGGCCAGCGAAAATGGCGAACACCGCGCCACAAGGCCCACAGCGCGCCGAAACCAGCTACAAAGATCGCCGCCCAAGCGAATTCCAGCGACATCTCCCACGGGAAGCCCAGCATCAGAGCGCCCAGAGCGGCGAAGATCACCGACCACAGCGGCCAAAAGCTCTGCGTGACGCGCTCGGCAACCATACCGACCCGCGTCCATCCAATGGTCGCCTGAGTTCGACGAGGGATCGTCGGCCTGAAGTCAGTCTGGTTCATAAAGTCCCCGGGCTAATCGCAGCTATGCGATCATAGCCACGCGGGAATGGTATCTCGATTGATGATGTCGTCAAAGGTAGGGCGTGGGCGAATAACCGCGAATTGATCACGTTGGACCAAAACTTCCGGGATCAGCGGGCGCGTATTGTACTCGCTGGACATGACCGCGCCGTAAGCACCGGCCGATCGGAAGGCCACAAGCCCGCCTGCCTCAACGCTGGGCATGGTGCGGCCTTTGGCGAAGGTATCGCCGGATTCGCAGACCGGTCCCACGATGTCGTATGTCGCAGGCTCAGCACCCGGAGCAGGCTCGATCAGTGGGACGATATCATGATGCGCGCCGTACATGGCCGGGCGGATCAGGTCGTTCATCGCCGCATCAAGGATCAGGAAGCGGCGGTCCTCGCCCTCTTTGACGTAGATCACCTGCGCCACGAGGATGCCGGAGTTGCCAGAAATCAGGCGGCCCGGTTCTATCTCGATCTCACAGCCCAGATGGCCGACTTCTTCCTCAATCAACTTGCCGTATTCCGTGGGCGACGGAGGCGCAGCATTCGAACGCTCGTAAGGAATGCCCAAACCACCGCCCAGATCGAGGCGCGTGATCTCGTGCCCCTCGCTGCGCAGCTGCTCCGTCAGGGAGCCGACTTTGCGATAGGCCAAACGGAAGGGCTCCAGATCGACAAGCTGCGATCCGATATGCACATCGATCCCGATGACCTTCAGGCCCGGGAGGCTCGCAGCCATCGCGTAGACCTCGGAAGCCCGCGAGATCGGGATACCGAACTTGTCGCCCTTGCGGCCCGTGGCGATCTTTTCATTGGTCTTGGCGTCGACGTCCGGGTTCACGCGCACCGTGATGGGCGCGGTAACACCCATGGCGCTTGCAACCTCAGAGAGGACAAGCATCTCAGGCTCGCTTTCCACGTTGAACTGACGGATCCCGCCGGTGAGAGCTTGCTGCATCTCCTCCCGCGTTTTGCCGACGCCGGAGAACACGATCCGGTCCCCCGGCACGCCCGCAGCGCGCGCCCGCGCGTATTCACCGCCGGAGACCACATCCATGCCCGCGCCCGCATCGCCCAAAAGCTTGAGGATCGCTTGGTTCGAGGCGCTCTTCATCGCAAAGCACACGAGGTGGCCGGGTTTCGACCACGCCAGCGCGTCATTGAAGAGGTGGAAGTGGCGCAGCAGCGTCGCGCTCGAATAAGCATAAAACGGCGTGCCGACAGCCTTCGCTATCTCGCTTAGCGGGACATCTTCGGCATGCAGGGCGCCATCTCGGTACAGAAAATGATCCATGGCGCACCGCTACCGCACGATTGAAGGGCGCAAAAGGCCTTTTGCACCCTTCTGGGATGGAGAAAGATCAGCCGCCGATAAGCTCTGACTGCTTCACGATGACTTCTGCCTGCTTGATGGAGGCGATGTCGACGAGGCGGCCTTTGTAGACGGTCGCACCTGCGCCCGAGGCCTTGGCTTCTTCCATGGCTCCGAGGATCTCCTTCGCTTCGGCGACAGCCTCGGCAGAGGGGGTGAAGACTTCGTTGGCCAGCGCCACCTGTTTCGGGTGGATCGCCCATTTCCCGACCACGCCCAGCGTCGCGGACCGCAGCGCCTGCGCGCGGAAGCCTTCGTCGTCCGAGAAGTCCCCGAACGGGCCGTCCACGGGCAAAACGCCGTGGGTGCGGCAGGCCGCAACGATGGCCGTCTGCGCCCAGTGCCACGGGTCAGACCAATGCTTCTGGCCGTCGCGGATCATGTAATAGTTCTCCTGCGTGCCGCCGATGCCGGTCGTGGCCATGCCCATGGAGGCGGCAAAGTCTGCTGCGCCAAGGCTCATTGCCGCCATGCGGGGGGAGGCTGCGGCGATCTCTTCCACATGGGCGATGCCTGCAGCGCTTTCGATAATGACTTCGAAGTCGATGCGCTTACCGCGGCCCTTGGCAGCCTCCACCGCTGTGGCCAGCGCGTCGACGGCGTAGATGTCGCCCGCATTGCCGACCTTGGGGATCATGATCTGGTCAAGACGCTCCGAAGCGTTTTCAAGGAGACCCACCACGTCGCGGTACCAGTACGGCGTATCGAGCCCGTTGATCCGAACACTCAACGTCTTCGTGCCCCAGTCAATGTCGCCAATGGCCTCGATGATGTTCTTGCGCGCGTGATCCTTGTCGTTAGGCGCCACGCTATCCTCTAGATCAAGGTTGATGACGTCCGCAGCACTGCCCGCCATCTTCTCGAAAATCGCTGGGCGCGAACCCGGCCCGAAGAGCTGGCAGCGGTTGGGACGAGCGGGAGGCGCGGGCTGGAGACGGAAGGACATGGACGTTCTCGCAAGATAATTTCAAGTGTTTACAGTGCAGCGATACATTCTTGCGCGCCGCACCGCAACAGAGAATCGCCGCAGCGCAGCGTAGGATTTCATATCGTCAACTTAGGTGGCCTGATCCGTGAATTTTTTCGGATTTTTTTCACGGGCTGTCGCAAAAGGAGGATGCGAGCGCGCGATTTCCTCCTAGGGTCGCCGCAACTGAAGGAGGCCGCAATGATTCCCACGCCCTATCTACTCTTCCTCGGCGATGCGCCCGACCAACTTGCCGCCAAGGTGGCACAAGGCATTAAAGACTGGCGCCCAGAAAACGCGGTTGGCCAATTCCGGATGGCAGGCTGTGGTGCCGATGTCGGCCTGAAAGACATGTCATTGGCCGAGGCCAAAGAGGCTGGCGCCAAGACGCTCGTCATCGGTGTTGCCAACCGCGGTGGTGTGATCTCTGAAGCTTGGAAGAGCGTCATCACCGAAGCCATCCAGATGGGCTATGATGTGGCCTCTGGTCTGCACAACTTGCTGCGTGACGAAAACGACCTCGTGCGGGAAGCCAAGCGCGCTGGCCGCACGCTCCATGACGTGCGCGTGCCTTCTGTGGCCTACCCGATCGCTAATGGCGTGAAGCGCACCGGCAAGCGGATGCTGGCCGTGGGCACGGACTGCTCGGTCGGTAAGATGTACACGGGCCTCGCTGTGGATGCCGAGATGCGAAACCGCGGCATGAAGTCGACCTTCGCGCCCACGGGCCAGACGGGCATCCTGATCACCGGCCGTGGTGTGCCGCTTGATGCCGTGATCGCCGACTTCATGGCAGGTGCCGTTGAGTGGCTGACGCCCAACAATGACGCTGACCACTGGGACCTGATCGAAGGCCAGGGATCGCTCTTTCACGTCTCTTATTCCGGCGTGACCATGGCGCTGATCCACGGCGGGCAGCCGGATGCGCTGGTGTTGAGCCATGAGCCGACGCGCGCGCACATGCGCGGGTTGCCGGACTACGGTCTGCCGTCGCTCGAGGCCCTGCGCGACACCGCGCTGCCGCTGGCGCAAATTGCCAACCCGGCGTGCAAGGTGACGGGGATTTCGATCAACACCCAGCATCTGAGCGACGACGAAGCGATGCGTCTTTGCGAAGAAACCGAAGCGCGCATGGGCCTACCCACGGTTGACCCGTTCCGCCACGGTGCAGGCCGCCTTGTGGACGCGCTCGCCGAGATCTGATCTGGCTGTGGGCACCCGGACTTCGGGTTCGGGTGCCTCCGGCGGCCCTCCGGGGGAAGTACAGAGCACGAAGAAGGCGAGATGTGATGCTTAAGGTCAGACAAAAGAGCTTTCGGCTGGCGCAGGTCTTTACGATCGCGCGCGGCTCGAAGACCGCCGCGGATGTGGTGAGTGTCGAGATTTCGCGAGATGGACGCGTGGGACGCGGCGAGTGTGTACCCTATGCGCGCTATGGGGAGACCCTTGCGAGCGTGCAGGCTGAAATCGAAGGTTTAAGCTACGACATCGACCGTGCGGCTTTGGCTGCAGCTTTGCCTGCAGGCGCCGCGCGCAATGCTGTCGATTGCGCGCTTTGGGATCTTGAGTCGAAGATTGCAGGCAAGCGCGCTTGGGAGCTCGCTGGTCTGTCCGCTCCTGGACCTGAGGTGACGGCATATACTCTGTCGCTCGATACGCCTGAGAAGATGGAAGCGCAGGCGCGGGTGAATGCGGCCCGTCCGCTTTTGAAGATCAAACTTGGCACGCCCGATGACATGCCCCGGCTGGAAGCCGTGCGGCGGGGCGCGCCCGATGCGGCCATTATCGTGGATGCCAATGAAGGTTGGTCGGCAGAAGTCTATCAGGACCTCGCCCATCACATGGTGCGCCTTGGTGTGAAGATGGTGGAGCAGCCTCTGCCCGCGGGCGAGGACGAAATGCTTGCCGAGATTGAGCGCCCCCTGCCCGTCTGCGCGGATGAGAGCTGCCATGACCGCGCCTCCCTGCCCGACCTCAAGGGCAAGTATGACATGGTCAATATCAAGCTCGACAAGACCGGGGGCCTGACGGAGGCGCTCGCGCTACGAGAAGCCGCGATCGCAGAAGGCTATGAGATCATGATTGGTTGCATGGTGGGCACCTCGCTTGCCATGGCGCCCGCTGTGCTGGTGGCGCAGGGTGCCGCTGTGGTGGACCTCGACGGGCCGCTTCTTCTAGCAGAGGACCGCAACCCGCCGCTGAGCTATGACGAGGCGGGCGTGCATCCGTCGACTGCGGCTCTATGGGGCTAGGGGCGCGTCGCCAGTTGCGTGAGAAGCACGCCGCCCGCCATCAGCGCGATGCCCAGCGCGCGGAGCGGCGACATCGCCAGTTCGCGCGCGCCAAAGAGGCCGAAGTGGTCGATGAGTGCCGCCGAGACCAACTGGCCGATCAGCACAAAGAAGACGGCATTGCCGACGCCGAAAGTGGGCGCCACCCACGTGATCGACAAAACATAAAAGGCGATGCGTGCGCCTGCGAGGTAGAGGTGCTTGGGCCTGCCGGGCAAAGCCGCAAAGCTGCCCCGCGTCAGGAGCGCGGCACTTGCCGCCACAAGAAAAGCCACGACGAACAGGATCGTGGCCGCAGCAGCCGGCGACCCGAGCCGCTGCCCCAGCGCCGCATTCAGCGCCGCAAGCACCGGGATGCCGATCCCGGCAATGAACATCAACGTAGCAGGAGCAAGGTTGGGCATGAGAGGCCCTCCGGTTGTGGCGTTCTGTCTCTTGAGACTTGCCGCAAAATCCCCCATCCCGCTAGCGCAGCTGAAAGGACCCAAGCATGACCCGCACTGTTTACGTGAACGGCAGCTACCTGCCCGAGAACGAAGCAACCGTTTCGATCTTTGACCGCGGCTTTCTGTTTGCGGACGGCGTCTACGAGGTGACGAGTGTTCTTGGCGGCAAGCTGATCGACTTTGACGGGCATGCCGTGCGTCTTGAGCGTTCGTTGAAAGAGCTCGACATGGAGATGCCGATCACCGCCGAAGAGCTGCTCGAAGTTCACCGTGAGCTCGTGCGCGCCAATGAGATCGACGAGGGCCTAGTGTACCTGCAGATCACCCGTGGTGCGGCTGATCGCGACTTTGCTTATCCGGCAGAAGGCACGCCGCAGACGATCGTGCTCTTTACCCAGGCAAAGCCGGGCCTTGCGAATTCTCCGGCTGCAGAGAAGGGGATGAAGGTGATCTCGATCGAGGATCAGCGTTGGGGTCGTCGCGACATCAAGACGGTACAACTGCTTTACCCTGCCATGGGCAAGATGATGGCAAAGGCTGCAGGCGCGGATGACGCGTGGATGGTGGAAGACGGTCTGGTGACCGAAGGCACCTCCAACAACGCCTATATCGTCAAAGGCGACACGATCATCACGCGCCACCTGTCCAATGACATCCTACACGGGATCACCCGCGCCGCGGTTCTGCGCTTTGCGCGGGAAGCTCAGATGAAAGTGGAGGAGCGTGGCTTCACCATGGACGAGGCCAAGGATGCCGATGAGGCCTTCATCACCTCCGCCTCGACTTTCGTGATGCCAGTGGTCGAGATCGACGGCGACGCCGTTGGTGCAGGCGCGCCCGGCCCCATGGCCAAGCGGCTGCGCGAAATCTACCTCGACGAGAGCCTGAAGACCGCAATCTGACGGAACGCCGCCGTTTAAGGTGCCAAAGGGCCACAACAGCTGTCTGTCGTGGCCACTCCACTCCTTTTGCCCTTGAACGCAGGGCCGCCCGCTTGGGAACATCTTTGAACACTTGTTCTGGGGACGTCTTTGCGCGCGTTTTTTGGTTATTTGATTCTGGTTGTGGGGAGCAGCGCACTGGGCTGGTGGGCTTGGGGTCATACTGCGCCTGACATCCAGAACCGTCTTTCTACCCAGGCAAGGAGTGCTGTTGCCGCGTCGATCCATGGTGCGACAGCAACAGTTTCGGGCCGCGACGTCACCCTTACCGGTTTGGCAGACACGGACGAGGAGCGCGAGGCCCTAACAGCTGCCCTGCGCAACATCGACGGCGTGAGGACGGTGGATGACCGCCTTTCTGTTTTGCCAATCGCTGCGCCTTACCGCTTCTTCGCAACCAAAAGCGCGGACACCTTGAGCGCAACCGGCGTGGCACCCACCGCGGCCGCGATGGCAAAGCTCGAAGAGCAGCTCGCCCCGTATCAGGCTGAGATCACCTTGGCCTCAGGGGCGCCCGAGGGGTGGTTCTTGGCAATCAAAGCCGAGCTGAACGCGATCAAGCCGCTGAGAACTGCGACCTTGGAGATTTCGGATCAGACGATCAGCCTCCGCGGGCTCGCCCCCCTGCCCGTGGATGCACGCGCCGTTGAAGCCACGCTTGAGGCACTGCCCGTGGGCTACGCGCGCTCCGTTGACATCGACATTGAGGATGATGGGCGGCCATTCGTGCTGCGTGTGGATTACACCCGGGGCGGGGCAGCAGTGGCAGAGGGCAAGCTCCCCGTCACCGCGAGCTTTGATATTCTCGCCCCGCTGGATGCCGATGTGGCTACCGAAACGCTCAGCATTGCCCGGATCGCGAGCAGTGATGCCGTGTGGGCAGACCGGGCATCGCGCCTGGTGGCGGCGCTTTCCGCCCTCGAAAACGGCAGTCTGTTTTTGACCGAGGAAAGCGCAGGGCTTTCGGGCACCGGAACACGCGCAGGCATCGCCGCAGCGCAGGACGCGCTGGGCGACGATCCGGGCGTATCGCGCGAGTTCACCATCCTCGACAATGGTGCACCCATCCAGCTGACCGCGTCAAAGGGCGAGGACGCGCATGTGTCTGGCAAGCTACCCTTCGGCACGACGCCTGCGATGCTCGGGCTCGAAGCGTTCGACGACATCGCGCTGCGGGTGGCGGAAGTCGAGGCGCAGTCTGAAGGCTTCGTCCCACTCGCCGCCGCTGGTTTGCGAGCGCTGGGATCGGTGACTACCGGGGAACTGATGGTGGCGGATGATCACCCCCCGCGCCTGCAGTTGTCCGGCATTGTCGAGCTGCCCGTCGATATGGAGGCGCTCGCCCAGCAGCTCGAAGATGCGCCGGGTGAGGTCAAACTGAACCTGACACCATTGGATGATGGCACCCCCTTTCGGCTGAACATCGAGAAGACCGACGGCGGCCTTATCGCCAGCGGCAAAGTACCAGCTCCGCTTGAACCGCGCTTCGACGGTGTGGAAACCTCGGAGATCTTACGGGTCGGCCCGGCAGGGTTTGAAGAGGCCGCCTCTGCAGGGCTAAGGGCCCTCGCAGAATTGCCCAGTGGCCGCCTCAGTGTCCAAGGCTCCGAAGTTCGTCTGACGGGCGAAGGCACGCGTGCCGCCATCTCGCGCGCCCTTGCAGCACTTGCGGCCCTGCCAGCTGGCTTTGCAGCCGCGCCAGACCTTTCGCCCCTAGATGACGGCCTGCCCCTGGGCCTGACCGCCGAGAAGCAGGGAGGGACGGTCACGCTCATCGGGAAAATGCCCTTTGGATCGGAACCCTCCACCTTGGGTCTGGAGGCGTTTGGTGAGGCGATGATCGTCTCGGAGGTGGACGCGAAAGCGCCTGAGTTCACGCCCTCTGCCCAATCTGGGCTGCGCGCTCTGGCGGCGCTTGAGAACGGGCGCCTCGTGGTCCGCGACGCCGAAGTTGAGGGCGGAAGCCCCACGATTATCGTGTCTGGCGGCGTCTCCCGCGCAGGGCTGGCCGCCGTGAACGCGGCTTTCGCAGACCTTCCCGATGGCGTGGCGCCAGTGATCGACGTGGTCTTCGCGGATGACGGCAAGCCCCTCCATCTTCTGGCCGAGGTGCGTGACGGAGACATCACCATAACCGGCAAGCTCCCATTTGGCAGCACGGCCCAAGACCTCGGGCTTTCGTCGCTCCCCGACACCGTGCAGATCGCCGAAATCGACGCCAAAAGCCGAGGCTTCCTTGAGGCGGCCATGGCAGGGCTCAAAGCCCTGTCCGCTTTGGAGACCGGCTCGCTACGCGTTGAGGAAGGCGAAGAAAGACCACATCTGTCGCTTGCCGGTGTGGCTGTGACCACCGCCAGCGCAGCCGCCGCAGAAGTCGCGCTGAAAAACGCTGACGCAGATGTCACTATGGAACTGACGCTCGACCTCCCCCCTGCCCTGGGCAGCGAGCGGGTCAATGAAATCACCAACCAAGCTGAACGGTTCACGGGCACAACGTGGGTGCCCCTCTATGATTTCGAGGTGAGCCGCGCGGCCTGCGAACAGGAAGCGGCAGCGCTTGAAGGGATCCTGGACGCAGAAACCCGATCCATGCCGGCAATTCCCGCCTTGGCGGGCATCATCTTGCACTGCCTCGACCAGCTTCCAGACCTGAGCATCGCTATCCAAGCCCGTCAGCCCGATGAGACGGCGGCGCAAACGCTGCTGACAGCGCTCGTCGATGCGGGTGTGCCGGGCGCCGCGATCAGCCTCGGGATCCAAAACACAGGCGCCGAGGGGGACGAGACATTGTTCGTCTGGTCCAACCCCGAGCCAGAAGAGAACTAGAAAGGCCGATCATGTTTCGCGATATGGGGTTTCTATTGGGTGAGATCTGGGTGCTGCTGGCCCTGGCGATCTTGTTGGGTTTGTTCGCGGGATGGGTCATCTGGAACCGGTCTTCACAGACGTCGAGTGCATTGACCGAGGCCTCACGGCTCAGCGCGGACCTCGAACAATGCCGCAAGATGCACAGGGACAAAGACAAGCATATCCGGGCTCTGGAGGCAGAGATCTCCACGTTGCGAACCGCCGCGCGACCGGGCCCCGTGACCGAGGCACGACCGCCGAGGCCGCCGAAGCAAACCGGTCAACAATCGGGGATGCGGGCCGTGAAACCCGCAACGCTTTCTGCGCCACGCGGTGGCCGTGCGGATGACCTTCAGCAGATCAAAGGTATCGGTCCCGCGCTCGAGCGTCTGTGCAATTCGCTGGGGTTCTTCCACTTTGATCAGATCGCCAAGTGGACCGAGAAAGAGATCGCCTGGGTGGACGCAAACCTCGAAGGGTTTTCGGGCCGGGTTGCGCGTGACGGATGGGTCGATCAGGCCAAACGGCTAGCACGCGCGGGAAAGCCTTAGAGGCCCCGGCCCGCGCGGCGCGGCCCTAGACGCCTATTTGTGCGAGGCGTCAAAAGCGGCTTTGGCCTCAGCGCTCGCATCCGTCTGATACTGCGCCTTCCAGTCGGCAAACGGCATCCCGTAGAACGCCTCGCGCCCCTCGTCCTTCGACATCTCCAGACCACGCTCGTTGGCGGCCTCCTGATACCAACGGCTCAGACAATTCCGGCAGAAGCCCGCAAGGTTCATCATGTCGATGTTTTGCACATCGGTTCTCTCCTCCATCAGGTGCTGGCGGAGACGGCGAAAGGCTGCGGCTTCAAGCTCGAGGCGGGTTTGATCATCCATGCGCCATACTTGGGTCGCAAGGAACCGCTTGGCAAGATCAGGCGCGCCCGCCCTCGGCAGATAAAAGGAGAGGATCGATGCCCAACGACCCCAGCGCCGCGACCCACTTTTCATCAGCGCTCGTGCCGAACACGAGCTCGGGCGAGGCTTCGCAGGTCAGCCAACCGTTCGCGGCGAGCTCCCCTTCCAGCTGGCCCGGACCCCAACCCGAATAGCCAAGCGCCAAGAGCGACTGGGTAGGCCCCTCGCCTCGGGCGATGTCTTCGAGAATGTCGAGCGTCGCCGTCATGCCGACCTCATCGTCGACAATGAGCGTGCTTTCGTTGGCCACGTAATCTGCGGAGTGCAGCACGAACCCGCGCCCATGTTCGACGGGCCCGCCGAACATCACCCGGATTTCACCGGCCCCCTCAGCCTTCGGAATCTCAAGCTGATCGAGCAGGTCTTCAAAGCGCACGTCAGCTGCTGGCTTGTTCACGATCAGCCCCATCGCGCCATCCTCGGAATGCGCGCACATGTAGACCACCGCCTGTTCAAAGCGGGGATCACCCATGCCGGGCATGGCGATGAGCATCTGTCCTGCTAAGGCCAGTTGAGTCGGATCACTGCTGTCGGTCACGGCCTTCACATGGACGCTCCGTCTGTGCGGCGCAACAATTGTGACATGAATCATCACGCATTGTCCCGCGAATGTGACTCGCGCAGCGGCGGGTGGCCGCGTATCTCGGCAACATGCTGCGTTCCGCTCTTTTGACCGCCATTTGTGCGCTTGCCGCGCCTGTGTCCGCCCAGCCCCTTGGCGCGGGCCCCGAAATTATTGACGTCGAGGTTCTTCCCGGCTGGAAAGAGCCGGGCATGGAACACATCGCAGCGCTCAAGTTCACGCTGGCTCCCGGATGGAAGACATACTGGCGCGCGCCCGGCGATGCTGGCATCCCGCCGATGTTTGACTGGAGCGGGTCTGACAACGTTGTGACCGTTCAGCCGCATTGGCCCGTACCTGAAATCTTCAACCAGAACGGCATGCGTTCGATTGGCTATGAAGATGAGGTCGTGATCCCTCTTCACATCACGCGCGTCCGGGCAAACGCGCCCATCCGCCTGACGGCGGAAGTGTCGATCGGCGTGTGCGAAGACATCTGCATGCCTGCATCGGTGCGCATTGATGCGATGCTGCCGGCGCAAGGCGCGGCAGATCAGGATATTTCTGACGCGATGAAAGACCGCCCCATGACCGAGGCCGAGGCCGGGGTGACGGACGTCGTATGCTCGATCGAACCCATCTCAGATGGCCTGGCCCTGACAGTCTCGGTCACGATGCCTGCGTTGGCCTCCGGTGAAGAGGGCGCCATCGAAACGGCCGATCCCACCGTCTGGGTGGCAGAGCCTGCCATGGCACGCGTGGGCAATGTCTTGACTGCAAGAACCGAGCTCGTGCGCTATGACAGTGAGCCCTTCGCCCTCGATCGTTCCGGTGTACGCATGACGGTTTTCGGCGGCAGCCAAGCCGTGGATATCCAAGGGTGCCGCGCAGGCTAAGGCGCCTTCGCAAGTCCTGAGGGCTAGCCGCGCACTAGGCGCCTGCCACCCAGTACCAAACTGCTCAAAATCCACAGCGCAGTTGCAATCGCAGCTGCTGCAAGAACGAAGAGGCCGAAAGCGGTCGCGGCGCCATCGCGCCCGACGGCTTCCGCCACGGCGGGATACATGCCGCCGGTGGCAAACACCCACCCAAGCGTCAGAACGAAGACAGCCGCCACCAGCGCCGCACCAAGGAGCCCCGTCACCGCAGCTTGCGGCGCCCGGCGCCCCATGCGCGAGGCACGGCGGAACGCGGTCAGCTGGGCGCCGAAGTCTTGCTGCATCGCAAGGACCGCTGGCACCACAAGCAGGACAAGGACCATGCCCACGCCCAGACCATAGCTCAGCGTAATCACCGTCGGCTTGAGGAACTCCGCCTGGCTGGACCCTTCATATAGCAGCGGTGCAAGGCCAAGCACCGTCGTAGCCGTTGTCAGCATGACCGGGCGCAAACGATCGCACGTGCCGTCGATGATCGCCGGGATCAGGCCTCTGTCTTTGGCGTATTCGTCGATGGTGGTCACCAGAACGATGGAGTCGTTGATGATGATGCCGGTCATGCCCAGCAAACCTACCACCGAGAACATCGAAAGGGGCACGCCCCACACCGCATGGCCATAGATCGTGCCGATCAAGCCGAAGGGAATGATGAACATCACCACCAGCGGACGGGTCCAACTGCTGAAGATCCACGCAAGCGTCAGGAAGATGCCGCCCAGAACCATGACGAGCCCTGTTCGGGCGTCGTTCAGGAAGTCTCTCTCCTGCTCGGCCAATCCGGTCAGCTCGAAGGTGACAAGGTGGCGCTCAGCAACCCGCGGGAGGATATCGCTGGCCAACAGCTCCTGAATTTCGGTGGCGCGGGCTGGATCATCCTCTGACAGATCACCAGACACGGTGATCAACTGGATCCCGTTCTCGCGCCGCACTGTCGAAAACCCTGTGCGGCGCTCCACGCTCACGATGTCGGCCAGCGGGACATAATCCCCGGAATTCGTGCGCAGCTGCATCCGCTCAAGGAAGTCCGACGTCATCTCACCCTCTGGAAGCTCCACACGAATGGTTGCCGACCGCACACCATCGGGGAAGCTCACCGCTTCGATCCCGCTGAGCCTGTCACGCAGCACGCGACCAAGCTGATCGATGGTGAAACCGAGGAACGAACCCTGCGGCGTCAGTTCAAGGATCAACTCCTCTTTGTCATAGGCGAGGTTGTCCTCCACCGCCGAGACTTCCGGGAACTGCGCGAGCTCGGACTGAAGCATCAGCGACGCCTCTTTCAACGTCTCTGCGTCTGCTCCCTCGAACTGAACCTCGAGGCCCGAGCCGCCCGGGCCAGAGCCCCAGCGACGGAAGGAAACCGTCTCGACCAGCGGATGGCGACGCACGCGGTTTTGCAGTTCACCCACGAAGGCAAACGAAGAATAGGGCCGAAGGTCGGCATCGATAAGCTCAATCGCCAGGGAGCCAAGTTGATCTGCATCTTTCGTCTCAGAGCCCGCGATCGCGCGCCCTGAATTGCCGCCAACTTCGGCCAAGGCGTAGCTGACGGGGTTGTTGCCGTAGCGCTCCTCGTATTCGGTTGAGAGCGCCTCCACGGCGCGCTGCATTTCGCGCATCATCGCAAGGCTGTCTTTGCGCGTGGCGCCTGGCGCCATGGCAAAGTTGCCCGTGACCGACCCCTGTTCAGGCGCGTTGAAGAAGCGCCACTGCACATCGCCTTTGATCACCTGCGTGACCTGACCGGCGAGGACTACGAAGGCCACAGCGACAATCGGGTAGCGTGCCCAAATGATGAGATGCATCAGCGGGCGGAACACCCGCTCGCGGAAGACGTCAAAGCCCTTGTTCACCTGGCGCGACGGCCAGTCGTACCAATGGTCTTTGTTGGCGTGTGCTAAGGCGTGGTTCATGTGGTTGGGCAGGATCAGGAAGCATTCGATCAGCGAGGCGATCAACACAGCGATCACCACGTAGGGAATGGCGATGATCAGATCTCCAAACCGGCCACCGATAGCGACCAGACCAAAGAACGCGGTGATCGTTGTGATCGAGGCTGAGAAGACCGGCGTGAACATTCGCTTTGCCGCGTTCTCGGCGGCCGTGGCGTGATCCTCTTTTAGAACCCTGCGCCTAAAATCGGCGTGTTCGCCCACGACGATGGCATCATCCACCACGATCCCAAGGGTGATGATCAGCGCGAAGAGCGAGATCATGTTGATCGTGAGCCCGCTCATATACATCAGCGCGATGGCTGCTGACATGGCCACCGGGATGCCGGCAGCCACCCAGAACGCCACACGCGCGTTAAGGAAGAGGAAGAGCAAGCCCACAACAAGCGCCAGCCCGATCAGGCCGTTCTCCACGAGGATGTTCAGACGTCCGGTGATCGCTTCGGCACGGGTGCGGATCAGCTCGATCTGGACCCCTTCGGGCATCGTCGCTTCTTGGGCTGCGGCCGTCTCTTCGACGATGCGCTGCATCTCGATCGCGTCCCCCGAGGGAGAGCGGTCAACGCGGATCGAAATCGCGGATTCGTCTCCCACGAAATAGGCCCGCTCGCGGTCAATCGCCTCAACGATCACAGTGGCCACATCGCCCACAAAGAGCTTTGATCCATCCGCATTCGACCGCAGGACAATCGCCTCGATTTCATCGGCAGACCGCTTGGCAACACCCGTGCGGACACGCGAGGCGCCGCTGACATCACCAGCCGGGTCCGCGACGGCCTCGGCCTGAATAGCGCTCGAGATATCGCGCATGGTCAGGTTGTTACGGATCAATGAGAGAGACGAGACCTCGACAATTGTCGAGGGCGCAGCCACCCCTCGGATCGTGGTGCGCGTGACGCCCTCGGCATAGAGCTGTGCGACGAATTCATCTGCAAAATTGCCCAGCTGATCGGCACCGACAGGACCGCGAATGACAACATCCGTGACCCGGTCGCGCCATTGGCCGCGCCGCACGTTAGGATCCTCGGCGCCTTCGGGCAAATCGCCTGAGACCGCATCCACCGCGACCTGAACGTCATCAGTAGCGCGCGCCATATCCCAGCCGGGCTCGAACTCAAGCCGTACGTAAGCTGCACCCTCACGAGACGTGCCTTCAGTGCCAGTGACACCTTCGACGGCCAATAGAGCGGGCTCTAATATCTGCACAATCCCTTCATCGGCGTCCTCCGCACCGGCGCCCGACCAAGAAACGCTGACCGTGACGTTGTCGACGACCACGTCCGGGAAGAACTGCGCGCGCATCTGCGGGAAGGCCGCGATGCCCGATGCCAGCAAGATAACGAGCAGCAGGTTGGCCGCCGTGCCATGGCGCGTGAAGTAGCTGAGAATACCGCCGGTTCGGAACATATCGCGCATGGCTTAGCCCCCGATCCGGCCTTCGAGACGCTCCACCATGGCGGCGGGCACCTCTCGCTCGCGCAGTTGAGCGAGCACACGCTCCTTGGCTTCTGCTGGCATCCGTTGGTTGCCTTCGATGAAGGCGACGAGCCGGGCGCGACGCTCGTCGTCGAGCTTGATCGTCGTCGGCTGGGCGGCCATTTGCGCCTCGGCCCCTTCCGGCGCGATCGGGCTCACAAGGATACCTGCACCTAGAAGTGGTGAGCGTTCCGCAACCAATCGCTGGCCAGCAAGTCCCCGCGCCCGGACGAGCACATCATCGCCCTGACGCCGCACAAGGGTCACCTCGACCTCGCTCAGGCGGTTTTCGTCGTTCAGCACCAGCACGCGGTTGGCGGCCGAAAGGGCCGTGGCGGGCAATCGCGCCACGCGTTCGACGGCGGGTTCCTCGATGGCCACGCTCACAAAGTCGCCCGGGCGGAAACCCGGCGCCGTATCGAGGCTGACAAAGAGCAATCGCCCCGTGAGGCCTTCGCCCACCGAAGCGCTGACGCGCGAAAGCTGACCCGTTGCGACGATGTCTGCACCGAACACATCAAGCGAGACATTCACCGCAGCAGGCCGTAATGCGCCCGTCCCGTCGATAAGGCGCGAATATTGCTCCGTCGAAACGCGCGCGGCCACTTCGAGCGCCTGATCATCGACAAGCGTCGCGACCCGTTCGTTTTGCCCGACAAGGCCACCCTCAACGATGTTCACATCGCTCAAGACGCCATCGAAACCCGCCACGATCGAGGTATTCTCAAGATCGCGTTCGGCCTCGGCCAGGTTGATCCGCGCCCGCTCGACGCGCGCCTCATTGCTGGTCACCCGCTGCTCAGAGGACTGGACCGATTGCCGGCGCGACAGAACCGATTGACGCGCGGAGTTCACGGTAAGCTCTGCCGCTTCGACGGCGGCCTCCGTACCCACGCCGCGCTCTACGAGATCGCGCTGACGCGCCAGAGCGCGTTCTTGCAGGATCACGGTGTCTTCTGCCGCCTTCAGTTCATCTTGCGACAGGATTAGGGCCTTCTCGGCCTCGGCGACCTCAGCCTCTGCCTCGCGGAGCTCAGCGCGCACGAGCGCCAGCGCGCTTTCAGCATTCGCCGGGTCGATCTGCATCAGCACATCGCCACGCGACACGCGACCGCCATCCACGAAATTCTCTGCCAGCATCGTCACGTTGCCCGAGACCTCAGCCCGGATATCAAGGCTCCGCCGCGACCGGATTTCCCCGAATGCATCGAGCACGGGCGTCACCTTCCCCGGCTCAAACACAACCGCATTCACCGCGAAGGAGCGTTCCCGCGCCGGGCGCGACCGCTCTTCCTGCTCGGCAAGCGACTGGACCGCTTTCCGAATTTCTGTCGCTCCAAAGGCAAGAAGCCCAATCGTCAGAGATAAAAGGAAGAGCCCCGTGAGGCTGCGACGTAGAAAACGCATGGCTAACTATCCGTATGGCTGCGGCGACAACGGTGTATCTAGGGTCAAGTTGGAGAACGGCAAAAACGGCACAACACACTTTGAACGGGCGAAAGGATCATTTCCGTCGCAAATGTTCATCGAGCCTGGGCATTATTTCAACGAAATTGCAGGGGAGATGCCGATAATCCAGTTGTTTCAACAAGATACCATCCCAAGCATCTTTGCAGGCCCCGGTGCTGCCGGGCAGCGCAAAGAGGTATGTTCCGTTTGCGACGCCGCCAGTTGCGCGTGACTGCACAGCTGATGTGCCGATTTTCTCCATCGAGATGATCGTGAAAATGGTCCCGAAGGCGTCGATTTCTTTTTCGTAGACATCGCGGTGCGCCTCCACGGTGACGTCTCGCCCGGTGAGCCCTGTGCCGCCCGTTGAAATCACGACGTCGATCTCAGGATCCGCGCACCAGGCGCGCAGCTGATCGGCAATCGTGGCGCGGTCGTCCTTCACGATGGTCCGTGCGGCCAGGCTGTGCCCGGCATCCTCGAGACGCGCCACGAGGGTGTCGCCAGAACGGTCATCGTCTAGCGTGCGCGTGTCGCTCACCGTCAGGATGGCGATCCGGCAGGGCAGAAACGGGCGCGTGTCGTCGATGCGGCTCATGTCAGTCGGCTCTTGAGCGCCAGAAGGTCTTCCCAGGCATTACGCTTCGCATGAGGTTGCCTCAGCAGGTAGGCAGGATGAAGCATCGGGATCACGGGCAGTCCTTCTGCCTCGTGCCACTGACCGCGCAACCGGGTGATGCCCTTTTTCTGCAAAAGCGCGTGGCAGGAATGATTGCCCATCGCCACGAGGACTTTCGGCGCCGTGAGCTCGATATGGCGCCGCACGAAAGGTAGCATCATTGCTACCTCATCTGGCTTGGGATCACGGTTCTGCGGCGGGCGCCACGGCAAGACATTGGTGATGTAGACGTTCTCTGTGCGGCTCATGTTGATGGCCGCGAGCATCTTGTCGAGCAATTGGCCCGCGCGACCCACGAAAGGCTTGCCCTCGCGGTCCTCATCGCGGCCCGGCGCCTCTCCCAAAATCAGAACCGGCGCACCCACGGTGCCGTCCGAGAAGACAAAACTCCGCGCACCGCGCTTCAGCTCGCAATGATCGAAGGCCTCTTGGGCCGCAGCCAGCGCTTCGAGCGTATCGGCAGAGGCCGCCAAGGATTGCGCTTCGGCCACGGGATCGGCCTCTGCAACAAGCGCAGGTGCCGCCACCGGAGCAGCGGCCTTCTTTTCAGTCGCAGCGGGGAGCTCGTAGCGGTTGATAGGCGCCTCGCCGATGCATTCCGTCACGCCGCAGTCCACCTGCCACGCGAGCTCTGCCGCAGCTTTATGCCATTCAAGCGCTTCCATGATTCTGAGATAGCACTCATCGCCGGGGGAATGCAGCCCCTCCTCCGGGTGTCTGAGCCGCCGAAAGGGGTGCAAAGCGAGAGGTTTCGAATTCTGCGCTCTTGCCCAAGCGAGAGTGCTTGCATAAACCACGCCGTGATGCGCCACCTACTCGGGATAGAACCGCTCTCACCCGCCGATATCACGGCCATTCTCGATCTTTCCGACAGCTATGTGAAACTGAACCGGTCCAACCAAAAGCACACCAATGCTTTGGCGGGGCTGACGCAGGTGAACATGTTCTTCGAAAACTCGACCCGCACACAGGCCTCGTTCGAGCTTGCCGGCAAGCGGCTGGGCGCTGACGTGATGTCGATGGCCATGCAGGCCTCGTCCATCAAGAAGGGCGAGACGCTCATTGATACGGCGCTGACGCTCAATGCGATGCACCCTGACCTTCTGATCGTACGCCACCCCCATTCGGGCGCGGTAGACCTCTTGGCCGAGAAGGTGAATTGCGCGGTGCTGAACGCGGGCGACGGCCGGCACGAGCACCCAACGCAAGCGCTGCTCGACGCGCTGACGATCCGGCGCCGATTGGGCCAGCTCAGCGGGCTGAAGGTAGCGATCTGCGGGGATATCGCCCATTCGCGCGTGGCGCGGTCGAACGTGCAGTTGCTCACCAAGATGGGCAATGAAGTGCGCCTGATCGGGCCGCCGACGCTTGTGCCTTCGGGCGCGGCGGACTGGGATGTCAGCGTGCACGGCGACATGGCCGAGGGCCTCGCGGGCGTGGATGTCGTGATGATGTTGCGCCTTCAGCGGGAACGGATGGACGGCGGCTTCATCCCGTCCGAGCGCGAATATTACCACCGCTTCGGCCTCGACGCCGAGAAGCTCTCTCACGCCAAAGAGGACGCTATCGTCATGCACCCCGGCCCGATGAACCGCGGTGTGGAGATCGATGGTGAGATCGCCGATGACATCAACCGATCCGTCATCCAAGAACAGGTGGAGATGGGCGTAGCCGTGCGCATGGCCGCGATGGACCTCCTCATGCAAAACCGCCGCGAGACGAAGCCCGGGGTGATGTTATGACCCTCGAGATCGCCCCTGGAGAAGCAGGTCTGATCCGCGTCTTCGCGCTCTCCATGACGGAAGCAGAGGCGAAAGAACTCCTGACCGACTACGGCGAAGGCGACGCACCGCTCGCCATCGAGACAGCTCTCGGGGCCCAGCAGGTCGATATCGCCTCTGTGGAAGTCTTTCCTGTAGCGGACCTCGAAGGCGTTGGGCTCGCCGGATATCTGACCGAGGGCAATGACGCCGCTGAAGACGAAATCGCAAAAGATCGCGCCAAGCTGGATGCGCTGGAAGGCTATGTTCTCATCGTCTTTTCGGCGGCCTTTGATCGGGTCGCTCAGACGCTGGCGCCCCAACCGGAGCTTACGCTGATCGGGACATACCGGCAGGAAGGCGTTGACTACACGCCTGTCGCGGTGACTTCGGAAACCGCCGAGCTTTACACCGCCCCGCAAAAGAAACCGATGTCGGAGGCACGGATCTCCGGCATGGTGGCGACGGCGGTGCTCCTCTTCCTGGCGATTTTCGTTGTCATTTTCGTGCTGATCGGGGGCTGAGCGATGGACGTTCTCTTCACCAATGCCCGCCTGATCGACCCTGAGGCAGGGACGGAAAGCAAAGGCTCGCTGCGGATTTCGGGCGGCAAGATCGCTGAGGTGCTGACGGAGGGCGCGCCTGACGTGAGCGGCGCTCAGGTCATCGATGCGGGCGGGATGTGCATGGCACCGGGCGTCGTCGATATCGGCGTCAAGATTTGCGAACCGGGCGAACGCCACAAGGAAAGCTTCCGTTCTGCAGGCCTCGCCGCAGCGGCAGGCGGTGTGACGACGATCGTCACACGACCCGACACGCTGCCCACGATCGACACGCCCGAGGCGCTCGAATTCCAGACCCGCCGTGCGGCGGAAGCAGCACCAGTGCACGTGGCCCCCATGGCCGCCCTCACGAAGGGGCGCGAGGGCAAGGAGATGGTGGAGATCGGCTTCCTGAAAGATGCCGGCGCCGTGGCCTTCACCGATTGCGACCGCGTGGTCGAGAACACCAAAGTCTTCTCCCGCGCGCTCACCTACGCGAAATCGCTGGATGCGCTCGTGATGGCTCATGTGCAGGAGCCGGGACTATCCCACGGGGCGGCGGCGACCTCTGGCGCGCGAGCGTCACGGATGGGTTTGCCTAGCGTCAGCGCTATGGCCGAACGGATGGGCCTCGACCGTGATATCGCCCTTATCGAGATGACAGGCGCGGCCTACCACGCCGACCAGATCACCACCCATAGGGCCCTCCCGGCGTTGGAGCGTGCAAAGGCAAACGGGCTCAACGTTACGGCCGGCGTGTCGATCCATCACCTGACGCTGACCGAGGCCGCCATCAAGGAATACCGCACCTTCTTCAAGGTGAAGCCGCCGCTGCGCACAGAAGAAGACCGCGCAGCCGCCGTCGCCGCTGTCGCGAGCGGGCTCATCGACGTGGTGAGCTCCATGCACACGCCGCAGGATGAGGAATCAAAGCGCCTGCCGTTCGAAGAAGCGGCCTCTGGCGCCGTGGGGCTAGAAACACTGCTGCCCGCCATGATGGGCCTTGTGGCCGCGGGCGAGCTCACGCTGCCCCAAGTCTTCCGCGCAGCCGCACTGGCGCCCGCGCGGCGCCTTGGCCTGCCAAGCGGCAGGCTGAGCGTGGGTGCACCAGGCGACGTGATCCTCTTTGATCCGGACGCCGCCTTCACGCTCGACCGCACGACGCTTCTATCAAAATCCAAGAACACGCCCTTTGACGGGGCCAAGATGCGCGGCCGCGTGGCGGGCACGTGGGTACGCGGACGCCGCGTGGGGGGGGAAGATGCCGATGCCACCCATTGAGAGCGCCCCGCTTCTTCTTATCGCCGCCGCCGTGCTGGGTTATCTCTTCGGGTCGATCCCCTTCGGGCTCGTTTGGGCGCGGGTCTTTGGGCTAGGCGATATCCGTCAGATCGGCTCGGGCAATATCGGCGCCACGAACGTCCTGCGCACGGGTAATAAGCTCGCCGCGTTTCTGACGCTCCTCTTTGATGCAGGTAAGGCGGGCTTTGCGGTGCTGATCGCGCGCGCGATTGCGGGCGAAGACGCCGTGCAGATCGCAGGCCTCGCGGCCTTCATCGGGCACTGCTTTCCCGTCTGGCTGGGCTTCAAAGGTGGCAAGGGCGTGGCCACGTTCATTGGCCTCATGCTCGCGCTGAACTTCTACGCAGGCCTCGCGTGCTGCGCGACATGGCTCGTGATCGCAGCGCTCTTCCGTTACTCGTCGCTCGCGGCGATGTTCACGGCCCTCATGGCGCCGGTTTACATGGTGTTTTTGGGCTACGGTGTCGGCGCACTTCTAGGCGCCCTCCTCGCGGTGCTGATCTACTGGCGCCACGGCGACAACCTCAAACGCCTGCGTAACGGCACCGAAAGCAAGATCGGCCAGAAGGGCTGAGGCCTTAGGGGTATAGACGCGGGAAGAAATCCCCGTCGAGCGCACCGCCTTCCCGGTAGCCTGCGGCCTCGAACTCTGCCCGCTCGCCCGCAGCCCAATCCCCGCGATATCGGATCACGCCGTCAGGCGCGGTCATGCGCAGCGTGAAGCGCCGGATCGTCTCCGTAGGGACGGTCTTGCTCAGCCCGCCGTGCAGCGTACGCATGTCAAAGAAGATGCAATCGCCCAGTGCCATGTCCCATTGCAGAAGCTCGTAGGCCGAGGGGTCGGCATTCACATCTGGCGGCGCGTGATAGGTCTTTCCGTTCACCTCCATCGCCTCGCCGCCCGGGTGCCCATCCGTGAACCGCACCCGCATGAAGAGCTTGTCCCATAGGTGAGATCCCTTCATGAAAGCGGTCCCGTTCTCCTTCTTCACCGGCTCGAGCGGAAGCCAGAGCACGCACATCGTGCCCTCGAAATCGAAATAGGCGAGATCCTGGTGAAACGGTGGGCGCGAGGCTGAGCCCGCCTCCCGCAAGAATCAATTGTCCATGACGAGGTTGATGCTATCTGCACCGAGCAGCCCCGCAGCAAGTGACGAACAGGGGGAGTTTCGGACGAAATCCTCGAACTGAGGGATCTTCGACCAGGCCCAGTAATCCTCGTAGTACCCCGGCGCGTCGGGGTCTTTAGTGTGACGCGTCAGGTTCTCCGTCGGGGTCGCCATATCGGCGTCGATCCCAGCGCGCAGCTTGGTCAGCCACTCCTCGGAGAATGCGCTGCGCAGGCAAACTGCCCCATCGCGGCGAAAGGTGTCGATATCATCTGGAGCAATCATGGGGGAAGCCTAGCGAGCCCCCTCACAAGCGTCACAACTTTCTTGGGGCAATCCCGTTTGCTTCTCGCAGAAGGGCGTCGATGCCGTCCCCATCGGCAAGTTCGCCTTCGAAACGGCACACGACATGCAGGTGTACATGGCTCACGGTCTGCCCGCCCACACGACCGACATTCCAGCCCACGGTGTAGCCCGCAGGCCCGTACTGCGCGAGGTGGGTCTTGGCGAAATCCATCGCCTCCTTGATCCCGGCCCATTCCTCCACCGTGAAATCGAAAGGCGTCTCGATATGCCGGTAGGGCACGATCATGACCGAGGTTTTGCGCCGCTCTATCAGGTGGCCAAGGACGTAGAATGCCTCGCCCCGGAAGAGCGGCGTGTCCTTGAGCGCACCCGTCTCAAGGCAGAAAGGGCATGGCGCCGTCAGTAGGAATGCTCTGTGTAAAGGCGCGTGAGGTCGCCGCCCCAGTCGCCGTTGTAGGCTTCGAGCAACTCATCAGCGGGGGATTTGCCGCTTTCGAGGCTCTCCTTCAGCGCGTTGAGGAAGTGCGTCTCATCAGGGACCAGGCCTCCTGCCCCCGGAAGCGCGCGGGCCCTCAGACCTTGCTCCGCGATGTCTACCGCTTGGCGGGCGAGGTCCATCATCCTGAGGCCACCCACTTCGGCGGCGAGACCGTCGATGGAGGCTGCCACGCGAAGCGCCTCAAGGGTCTCCGCGTCCCAGCCCTTTGCCATGTCCCAGGCCGCATCAAGCGCACCTTGATCGTAGGTCAGGCCGACCCAGAACGCGGGCAGCGCGCACAGGCGGCGCCACGGGCCACCATCGGCGCCGCGCATCTCGATGAATTTCTTCACACGCGCTTCAGGGAACACAGTAGTGAGATGGTCGGCCCAGTCGCTCAGCGTCGGCGCCTCACCGGGCAGCGCAGGCAACTTGCCTTCGAGGAAATCGCGGAAGGATTGACCCAGCGCGTCGATATAAGCCCCGTCGCGGTAGACGAAATACATCGGCACATCGAGGGCGTATTCCGCCCAGCGCTCAAATCCGAAACCCTCGTCAAAGACGAAAGGCAGCATGCCCGTGCGCGAGGCGTCGAGATCGCGCCAAATGCGCGAGCGCCAGCTTTTGTGACCGTTGGGCTTACCTTCCCAGAAGGGCGAGTTCGCGAATAGCGCGGTCGCCACCGGCTGCAGCGCCAGCGCCACGCGCATCTTCTGAACCATGTCGGCCTCTGAGGAGAAATCGAGGTTCACCTGCACCGTGCAGGTCCGTCGCATCATCCATGTTCCCGTGGTGCCCACCTTGCCCATGTAGCTGTCCATCAGCTTGTAGCGCCCCTTGGGCATCATGGGCATATCGGCATGGGTCCAGTCAGGCGCCGCACCCAGGCCGATGAAACCAGCGCCGATCTTGTCGGCCACGGTCTTCACCTCGGCGAGGTGCGTATTCACCTCATCACAGGTCTCATGGATGGAAACGAGCGGTGCGCCCGACAGCTCCAATTGCCCGCCGGGCTCCAGCGAGATATTCGCGCCGTCCTTCTCGAGGCCGATGATATGACCGCCCTCTTCCACCGGCGACCAGCCGAAACCGTCGCGCAGGCCCTCAAGCATCGCTTTGATCGAACAGGGGCCGTCATAGGGCAGTGGCTGTCGCGAGGCGGTGTCGTAGCCGAACTTCTCGTGCTCGGTGCCAATGCGCCAGTCTTCCTTGGGCTTGCACCCGTCAGCGAGATACCCCGCGAGGTCTGCAAAGCTTTCGATGGGGCCGCCGCCTGATTGAGGGATGGACATGACGCGAGCACTCCAGGTCTTGATCGAGCTTCAGAGGTGACGCTCGCAGCAGGGGAAGTCAATGCAGGGGTGATGTGCGCGGGGCAGGAAAAGGGTGCGCCCGGGCACACGATCGGGTTACTGGGACACATGGTTTATCTTCTGCTTGCGCTTTCGGTCCTCGGGGTCGGGTTCTTGGTCTATCGCCGTCAGGTCGCACGTCTTCAGCGACAAGCCCTGCTAAAGAAGGAGTTGGAGCCGGAATTGCGCACCCTCGTGGGGAAGGCCGTGCCGCTCTACAAACGCCTGCCTGATGACATGCGCAGCAACGTGGACGGGCGCATCGCGCTCTTTCTCGATCAGGTCACCTTCCACGGCGCAGGCGGGCTAGAGGTGACGGAGGAGATGAAGATCTCCATCGCAGCACAAGCAGCCGTGCTCGTCGCCGCCAACGGGCAATGGTACGACACGCTACGCACAGTGCTCCTTTATCCCGGCGCGTTTCGGTCCCGGCGTCCGGTGCACGAGGGCTACATCGTGACCGAAAAAGAGAGCATCCGGTCAGGTGAGAGCTGGGAACGGGGCCCCGTGATCCTAAGCTGGGCCCACAGCGAACGCGGCGCTTTCATCGATGACGACGGGCACAACGTCGTCCTTCACGAGTTCGCGCACCAGCTCGACGGGCTCAGCGGCTACACCGATGGCGTGCCGCTTCTGAAAAACAGCGCTGCAGTGCGCGAATGGGAGGAGGTCTTTTCTGAGACCTATGAACGCGTCGGCCGCATGATCGAGATCGGCAAACGTCCCTTCCTCGACCCCTATGGCGTCTCTGCCCCGGAGGAGCTCTTCCCCGTTGCGACTGAGGCCTTCTTCGAGACGCCGCGCGACCTTCAGCGAGAGGAGCCAGCCCTCTACAAGTGTCTCACGGATTACTACGGGATGGACCCGGCTACTTGGTAGGCCGCCGTTAGTGCAGGGCGCGCTTGTCCTTTTGCCAGATAAGGAACGTATCGGGCCCCTGAGCCAGTGATCCCGGCGCCCGCGCCGCTTGCACCGCCTGATCGTAGTTGATGCCCGGCAGCGGCACCAAAGCGTCAAAGAGACCCTCAGCCCCACGCGCATTGCCCGGGATCACCAGCGACTCGCCACTTTCGACCGTGAAGACCCAGCTGATGCCATCGGAACCGCTCCGCACCTCGACCCGCGCGAGGCCGTCAATCGCAATGGCGCCCCCCCCGGTGGAGGTGAAATAGGCGATCTGGCGCTCGGTAACCTCAACCATCCCTTGTCCCGCGCCGCCTTCAGGAAAGCGTACCCTGCGATAGCCCAACCAGATGAAGGTGGCCCCACCCAGCACAAAGAGCAGGCCAAGGATCGGCTGCAGGCCCGTCCCGCTCACCAACCAATTCCCGCCAATGACTGCAAAGCCCGCGCCCAGGATCACTTCGCGCCACTCCATCAAGGCCTTGCGGGCTTCGGGTCGGATGAGGGGCTGTTTCATCGCCAATCTCCTAATTGCACCTGCCATAGCGTGAGGGCCGCCACGGCAGCAGTGTCCGCGCGCAGTATTCGGGGGCCCAGCGTCACCGTGTGGCCGATCGCGCTTAGTTTTTGTCGTTCCTGAGCAGAAAAGCCGCCTTCGGGGCCGATGACAATGGCCCAGGGCTCCTGCGTGCCATCTGTAGCGCGCGGTAAGGCACCACCGGTCGCGGCCTCGTCACAGAACATCAGCTGACGCTCCTTGGGCCAAGTCGCCAATAGCGGGGCGAGCTTTTGGAGCGATGTCACCTCAGGCACACATGTCCCGCCGCATTGCTCTGCGGCGGCAACGGCATGGGCTTGCAGGCGATCCTGCTTGAGGCGGTCGCCTTGGGTGTAGTCCGTTTGGATCGGCACAATGCGGGAGGCGCCCATCTCCGCGGCCTTCTCCACGATAAAATCAGTGCGGTCCTTCTTGATCGGCGCAAAAAGCAGCCAGAGGTCCGGCGGCATCTGCAAAGGCGCTGTCTGATCCTCGACCGCGAGCACGCCACCCCGCTTGCCCGCCTCGCTTACCTTTGCGCGCCATTCGCCGTCGCGCCCGTTGAAAAGGCGCACTTCCGCGCCGACGCCCAGCCTCATCACGTTAAAGAGACGGTTCGCATGGTCGCGGTCGAGCGGAACGGTTTGCCCCTCACTGAGCGGATGATCTACAAAGAGGCGGACGATATGGGCCATGGAGCACACCCTATGAAAGCCGAAACGGATGGCCAAGTCTCTGACGCCGTGAAAGGCAATTGGGTGGACACGCTCGCGCCGGAATGGACACGCGGGTATCTCCGGCTCTCACGGGCGGATCGGCCCATCGGGACGTGGCTTCTCTTTATCCCGTGTGTTTGGGCCGTGCTTTTAGCGGCGGCGGCGACCGGATGGCGGCTTTGGGATGTGTGGATCATCGTGGGCTGTGCGGCAGGCGCGTTTCTGATGCGCGGCGCGGGCTGCACCTGGAACGACATCACGGATCGGGAGTTCGACGCCAAGGTCGCCCGCACCGCGTCGCGCCCCCTGCCCTCGGGCCAAGTGACACTGCGCGGGGCCTATGCATGGATGATCATCCAATCGCTTTTGGCATTCTGCATCTTGCTCACCTACTCCGACGCCACTGTCTTTGTGGGGCTGGCGTCGCTCATCTTCGTGGCGATCTACCCTTTTGCGAAGCGCTTCACGTGGTGGCCGCAGGTCTTCCTCGGCCTTGCGTTCAACTGGGGCGCCCTCTTGGCATGGACCGCACACACGGGCAGCCTCGGCTGGCCTGCTGTCGGGCTCTACCTCGCAGGCATCGCTTGGACCCTCTTTTACGACACGATCTACGCCCATCAGGACACCGAGGATGACGCGCTCATTGGCGTAAAATCCACAGCGCGCCTCTTTGCCGAAGACACGCCGCGCTACCTGCGCATCTTCCTTGTGGCGGCGGTTACGCTCATGGGTATGGCCATCATCACCGCCCTCATTGACGGCTCCCCCCTCGCGCTGATCATCGCGCTCGGCGGGCCTTGGGCCATGGGCTGGCACCTGACATGGCAGCTCAGACAGCTCGACATGGACGACCCGGAGAAATGCATGGTCCTTTTCCGGTCGAACCGGGATGCAGGACTTCTTGCCGCGCTGTTTTTAGCCGTCGCGGTAATCCTCTGAGTTGAGTCTTGTTGAACACGCGGCGGGTGCGGCTTACACCGTCGCCGCGAGGGAGTAACGCATGCGCCTTTCAACGATCATTCCGTTAGTGGTGGCCTTTGGTGGTGCTGGGGCCGCGGCATATTTTGCCGCCGGTGCTGCCGTGTCCGCGTTGGAGCGTAATTCGGCGAGCGGTGTGGAATTCCAACTCCGGCTTGAAGGACACGATTGGACGGAAGTTGTCGCCGATGGCCTTCAGGTCGTGATCGCGGGCGAGGCGCCCACCGAGGCCGCCCGTTTTAACGCTCTCTCTGTTGCGGGCTCAGTCGTGGACACGGCCCGTGTCATTGACGACATGAGCGTGTTTGAAAGCCAGCAGATCGCTGCGCCGCGTTTCTCGGTGGAGATGCTGCGCAATGATTCTGGCATTTCACTGATCGGACTGATCCCCGCGTCGAGCAATCGCGAAAGCGTCGTGGCCCGGCTGACGCGTGCAGCCGGTGGGACGACGATCACTGACCTCCTCGAAACGGCAGATTACGAGACACCGGAGGGCTGGGAAGAGGCGCTGAGCTATGCGGTGACAGCACTCGCCGATCTGCCACGTGCGAAGATTTCGGTTTCCGCTGAGAGCGTTGAGATCAAAGCGGCCGCCGAGAGCGAGCAGGAGCGCGCGAAGCTTCAAGCCGATCTTTCGCGCCTTGCGCCCGAGGGCCTTCGCGCCGCCATCGCCATTTCTGCCCCGCGTCCGGTGATTACGCCCTTCACGCTACGCTTTCTCATCGACGAGGACGGCGCGCGGTTCGATGCCTGTGCGGCCGACACTGATGTGGCGCTCGATGCCATCTTGGAGGCATCGATAGAGGCAGGTTTTGAAGGCAAATCCGACTGTCGACTCGGCCTCGGCGCGCCCTCTCGGAATTGGGGAACGGCGGCAGCGGCGAGCATTCGTGCGGTGGCGGGACTCAGTGAAGGAACGGTGACGATCTCGGACCTCGATGTCTCGCTCGTGGCCAAGATGGGCACCGAACAGGCCGTCTTTGACGATGTTGTGGGCAAGCTTGAGGGAGCGCTGCCTGACCCCTTCGCACTGACGGCCGTATTGCCCGTGCTTGAGGTTGAAACCGAAGAAGGCCCGCCTGCCTTTACGGCGACCCGCAGTCCCGAGGGCATCGTGCAGATGCGGGGGCATTTGGGAGATGAGCTGGCCAGGACAGCGGTCGAGACCTATGCATTGTCGCGCTTCGGCGCTGACCTCGCCTCCCTTTCTGCAGAGCCACATTCTGCCCTGCCGCAGGGCTGGTCGCTTCGTGTGCTTGCCGGTCTGGCAGCGTTTTCTGAGGTGCAGCGTGGCAGCCTCGAAGTCGCGACCGACAATCTATCGATTGATGGAACGACGGGAAGCACAGAGGCCCGTGCCAAGATCACCCAGATTCTGTCGGACGAGTTGGGGGAAGGTCAGGCCTTTTCGATCCGTGTGGCATATGATGAGCGCCTCGACCCGACGGCCAACATCCCGACGCCCGAGGAATGCCTTGAGCAGGTGGTGGACATCACAACCGAGCGAAAGCTGGCGTTTGAGCCGGGGTCTGCTGATCTTGATTCCAATAGTCTTGAGACGCTGGAGGCGGTGGCCACAGTGCTGAAGGGCTGCCCAGAGTTTGAGATTTCGATCGAAGGGCATACCGACAGCCAGGGTCGCGAGATCATGAACCTGTCGCTTTCGCAGGAACGGGCCGAGGCCGTGGTAGAAGCACTACGCGCGGAACGTCTCCCTTGGGCTGGGCTTTATCCTCAGGGTTTTGGTGAAACGACACCGATCGCGGACAACGACACCGAAGAGGGTCGCGAGGCCAACAGGCGGATTGAATTCAAGCTGTTTGTACCGCAAGAAGAAGCGCCTGAGGATGCCTCGGAAGAGGCAGAGGAAGAAGCCCCCGCGGAGGAGGAAGCGAGTGAATAGAGGTGAGCTGATCCTGGCGACGGCGATTATTCTGTTCGTGGCCTTTGCTCTTGGCTGGTTTGCCTCGTGGCTGGTGAACCGCTTTACGCGCGTGTCGAAATCCGATGTGGGTGAGCTCGACCGCATGGCGCAGCAATTGCACGAGGCCGAAGAGGCCCGTGATCAGGCGATCACCTATCTTCAGCAGCGCGAGGCCGAGATCACCAACCAGCTGACGCAGACCGAGGCCGAGCTTCGTGCCGCGATGGATGGTCTGCGTGATGCGCGCACCGAGGCCGAAGAGCTGCGTTCCTATATCGAGCGTCAGAACGCCTGATCGGGCCCGAGCCCACCCGCCTCCCTTCTACGCCTTGCAGGCTCGAACCTGAGGGCGCGCGCTGCGCGCAGGGGCTTTGTTTTTGGATGGTGTTTGTGGAGGGGTGGGACCCTCCGGGGGAAGTACGGGGCACGAAGAAGCGCTCTACTGTTCCCAAGACTGCAGGGCAACTTCATCTTCGTCTTTTGCGGCCACCCAGTTTGCACCGTCGGCGGTGACTTCCTTTTTCCAGAAGGGCGCGCGAGATTTCAGGTAGTCCATAAGGAAATCAGCCGCTTCAAAGGCCGATTTGCGGTGCTTTGAGGCAGTCGCGACCATCATGATGGGCTCGGTCGGTTTGAGCGCGCCGTGGCGGTGGAGGATGAGCACATCATCGAGGGGCCAGCGTGTTTGCGCCTCGGTCGCGATCTCCGTCAGCGCTTTTTCGGTCATGCCGGGGTAGTGTTCGATCTCCATCGTCGCGAGCGTGCCGCCCAGGTCGCGCGTGAGTCCGGTGAAGGTGACAATGGCGCCAGCTTTGTCCTGATTTGCCGTGAACTCGCTAAGGAGTTGCCCCGGATCGAAGGGGGCAGATTGGACGCGGATGTCCATTTCAGCCGCCGGTCATGGGCGGGAAGAAGGCAACCTCGCGTGTGTCGCCGAGGGGCGTATCGAAGTCGGCAAGTTCCTGGTCATAGGCCACACGGAGCGACGAGATATCAGCGAAGGCTGCAGCGTGGTGGGGGCTAAGTGCGCGGAGTTCTTCCATGAGCTCGGTCGCCGTGGCCGCAGAGGTTTCGATGACCTCACAGCTCTCACCGATGCGCTCGCGAAGCCATGCGAAATAGAGGACGTCAATCTTCATTTTGCCCCCTGCAGGTGCGGACGTGCTTTGGCGAAGTAGTCAAACCCTGTGACCATCGTGAGCGCGGCGGCGAGCCAAAGGAGGGAGACGCCGCTGAAGCGGAGCCAGCCGATGGCATCTTCGCGCCAGCCGATGCCCAGTACGTCTTCTTCAACGCCGGCGATGATGTCGTTGTAAAGCTGCTGATCCATGCCCACGAGACGCTCGATTAGGCTGTGTTCGAGGATGCCTTGCGCGAGGAGCACGGTGATGGCGACCATCTGGATCGTGGTCTTCCATTTGGCGAGCTTTGTTACTTTGAGCGTGCCTGCGGTGTCGCCCAGAAATTCGCGCAGGCCGCTTACGAAGACCTCGCGGAAAACGATGAGCGCCGCGGGGAGCATGATGAGCCAGACGGGCTGCCAAACGGCCGCGAGCGCAAGGAGCGCTGTGAGCACGATCGCCTTGTCTGCGATGGGATCTAGCATGGCGCCGAGCTTTGTTTCCTGCTTCCAAGCGCGCGCAAGCTGGCCATCGACGTAATCCGTCACCGAGGCGCCGAGGAAGAGCCCGATCGCCACCCAATCCGCGATCGGGCGCGGCAGCGCCAGAAAGGCCACGACGATGCCTGGCGCCGCCAGAAGGCGCATAATCGTCAGCATATTGGGCAGGTTCAGATGCATATCAGGGGTGTTGCGCCATTTTGCTCAGAAATCCAGAGGCGAAAGTGTCTTTCATGGTTTCGTCAGCTTTCGTGAAAGAAGCCGTAGATCTTTTCGGCGAGGCCCTCGCTCACCCCATCGACCGCCTTCAGGTCGGCGAGGTTCGCGCGACTGACCGCTTTGGCCGAACCAAAATGCGTCAGCAGCGCGCGTTTGCGGGTCGCGCCCACGCCGGGGATATCATCGAGCGGGTTCTTTGACATGGCCTTGGCGCGCTTGGCACGGTGCGTGCCGATGGCGAAGCGGTGGGCTTCGTCCCGCATGCGTTGGACGAAATAGAGAACCGGATCATTGTGGCGCAGCGCTTTGACGCCTTTGCCCATGCGGTGAAACTCTTCCTTGCCGAGATCACGGTCGATACCTTTGGCGACGCCCACCATGGCGATGTCCTCGACGCCAAGCTCCTTCATGATCTGATGCACGGCTGAGACCTGCCCCTGGCCGCCGTCGATAAGGAGCAAGTCTGGCCACATCTCGGTTTCGCGGTCTGGGTCTTCTTTCAAGAGGCGCTTGAAGCGACGCGAAAGCACCTCCTTCATCATGCCGAAGTCGTCTCCGGGGGTGAGCTGTTCACCCTTAATGTTGAACTTGCGGTACTGGCTTTTCAGGAACCCTTCCTCGCCCGCCACGATCATGCCGCCCACAGCATTGGTGCCTTGGATGTGGGAGTTGTCATAGACCTCGATCCGCTTAGGCGGGGTTTCCATATCGAAGGCCTCGGCGATCCCTTTGAGCAGCTTCAGCTGAGTCGCGCTCTCCGACATCTTCCGGGCGAGGCTTTCGCGCGCGTTGCGAGCGGCGCCTGAGATCAGCTCGGCCTTTTCGCCCCGCTGAGGGATGATGGCCTCCACCTTGCGGCCTGCCTTTTCAGACAGCGCCTCGGTGACGAGCTCGCGATCCTCTACATCATGGCTCAGTATTACCTGTCGTGGCGGCTCCCGGTCTGAATAGAACTGACCGAGGAAGGCCTGCATGATCTCCGCCTCGGAGTTCGATCCGGTCACGCGGGGGTAGTAATCGCGGTTACCCCAGTTCTGGTTCGCCCGGATGAAGAAGACCTGCACGCAGGCCTGGCCGCCCTCAACGTGGAGCGCGATGACATCTGCCTCCTTCACGCCCTGCGGGTTGATGCCCTGAACGGACTGCACTTGCGTCAGCGCGCGGATCCGGTCGCGGAGGGAGGCCGCGCGCTCGAACTCCATCTCTTGCGAGGCCGCTTCCATCTGCGCAGCGAGCTGCTGCTGAACCTTCGTGGTTTTGCCTTGTAGAAAGTCGTCCGCCTCGCGCACGAGCTTCATGTAATCCTCAGAACTTATCTTGCCGCCGCAAGGGCCCGCGCAGCGTTTCATGTGGTAGTTCAGGCAAGGGCGGTTCCCGGCCTCGACCTCTCGGTCTGAACAGGTGCGCAGCAGAAAGACTTTCTGGAGCGTGTTGAGCGTGCGGTTCACCGCGCCCGCCGACGCAAAGGGGCCGTAGTAGCGGCCCTTACGCGTCTTCGCGCCCCGGTGCTTTTCGAGACGCGGAAAGTCGTGTTCCGAGCTGATGAAGATATAGGGAAAGCTTTTGTCGTCACGCAGCAGCACGTTGTACTTGGGCTTGAGCTGCTTGATCAGGTTTTGCTCTAGAAGCAGCGCCTCCGTCTCCGTCCGGGTGGTCAGAAACATCATCGAGGCGGTTTCGGCGATAACCCTATAGATATGCGGCGCGTGGGCCTGACCACGGGCGTAGTTTGACACCCGGTTCTTTAGGTTCTTAGCCTTGCCGACGTAGAGAACACGGCTCTGTGCATCGAGCATCCGGTACACACCGGGCGAGCCATCGATCGTCCGCAGATAGCGGGCGATGACGCTCTGCCCGACTTCTTGGACGTCGTTAGTGTCGTGTTCAGTTGACATAACAAGCGATTCTCATTGGTGCTGCTATAGGGAGCGTGAGTGTGCAACGTAAATCATATCCACGGAATCTGAGGATAACTCGGCGGATAAGGTTCGCGTGACGTGAATTTTCCTTTGTTTTATGGCGGCTTGGATAATATGCATATTTTTTGGGCACTTTTTTCAACCCATTGTTTTCATTTATTTTTTTATTGCCGCAGCGCAAATCACTGGAATCCTTGTGCTTTTTTTAACACTTTCGTGACATCTGCGAGGATCGGTGCACAAGTGCGGCCTCCCCTGTCACTCCACGCCGATCACGTCTTCGGTTTTCCATGCCAGGTGCTGCCCCCCGTCCACGCACAAAAGCTGCCCCGTTACAGCAGGCGCATCCAGAAAATAGCCCAGCGCTGCGGTGATGTCAGCGGGGTTCGCGCCCCGCTCCAGGATAGTGGCGGCGCGTTGCTTGGCGAAGTGTTCCTCGGACTGGCGGGAGCCCTTCAGCGTCGGCCCAGGCCCGATGGCATTCACGCGCACAGCCGGTGCGAGCGCTTGCGCGGCGGTCTGGGTGAAAGCCCAAAGCCCCATCTTCGCGATCGTGTATGTCATGAACTCGGGCGTCAGCTTGCGCACCCGTTGGTCGATCATGTTCACGACAAGCGCGGAGGCCATAGGCTCCCCATCCGAGGCTGGCGCCAAGCCCTGCGCGGCGAGTGCTTGGGTCAGCACAAATGGAGCGCGAAGATTCGATTCCAAATGCCTGTCCCAGCTCTCGCGGGTAGCGGAGGTCATGTTGTCGTACTCAAAGATCGACGCGTTGTTGATCAGGCAGGTGATCGGCCCGCCTAGCGCGTCGGCGGCCTTGGGCAGGAGAGCCTGCGTTTCGCTTTCACTCAAGAGGTCAGCTTGAAGGGCAACGCCTCGCTGGCCTGCGGCCTCAACAATCTCAACGGTTTCGCGCGCACCCTCGGCGGAGCTCGAATAGTGCACTGCCACGTCAAAGCCGCGCTCCGCCAAACTGACGGCCATGGCGCGCCCAAGGCGGGCCCCGGCCCCTGTCACCAATGCCCGCATCAGTCGAGCACCACGATGATGTAAATGATGTAGGCTACCACGAAAGCACCGCCCCAAGCCCGGGTCATATGCCAGCGCAAGAACACGAAGGGTGCGAGCACGAGAGAGGCCGCAAGCATGATCCAGAAGTCGGACTCGAGGAAATCCTCGGCCACACGGATCGGCGCAACGAGAGCCGTGACCCCCATGATCGCCAGCAAGTTAAAGAGGTTGGAGCCGATGACATTGCCCAGCGCCACATCCGCCTGCTTGCGGAAGGCTGCGACCATGGTCGTTGCAAGCTCTGGCAGCGAGGTGCCAATGGCCACAAGCGTCAGCCCGATGGCCGCGTCAGACATGCCGAAGTCCCGCGCGATGTCAGAGGCACCCTCCACTAGACGATCCGCACCCAGCGGCAGGCCCGCGATCCCCAGCAGGATAAACACGGCGATCTTCCAGCCTGGCATCTCGGGGTCCGCGCCTTCGACGTCTTCCTCTTCGTCGGCGACGGCGCCACAGGACGAACGATGGGTCATTGCCTCACGCCCCTGATCAAAGAGGATCAGGGACAAGGCGCCGAGCAAAATGAGGCCGTGCCACCATGTAAGCGGGCCCATAAAGGCCAAACCGATGAAGAGAAGCGATCCCAAAAGCATGATGACATAGCTCTTACGCGTCTCACACTCCCCGACATTGAGCGTGGCCAACAGCGCCGGGACGCCCAGCACCAAGAGCACATTGGCAGTATTCGACCCCACCACATTGCCCACCGCGAGGCCTGGTTGTCCTTCAAGCACCGCTTGGATGGCAATCAGAAGCTCAGGCGCCGAGGTGCCGAAGGCCACGATTGTCAGTGAGACGATGAGCGCGGGGATACCGAGGCGCAGCGCCAAGTTCACCGCCCCTTTGACCAGAACGTCGCCTGCCAGCAGCAGGATCGTGAGGCCCAGCGCCACGTTTACCCAATCGAGCAGTTGATCCACGGCCTAGCTTTCCTTCCCGCAGGGACAGGGGCCCTTGCCGATGCGCGGCCGTCCGCAGGCGCGGCATTTGCGGGACGTCAGCTGACGCATCTTTTCGACCCCCGGCAGATGCGGGAAGCGGATACGCCCGAACATCGCCATCACGGCGACGAAGATCAGGAAGAAGGTGACGATCTTAACGATCATCTCAGAGGCCAAACCGGGCGAAGGCCGCCCGCTCCTCAACGCCGTATTCCAGCTCGCTTAGGGCGCGCGCTCCAAGCCGCGTGAGCAGCGAGCGCTTTTGACCAAAGCGGCGGAATTTCACCTTCTCGCCAAAGCGGGCGCGCATGGTGGGCACGATATGCCCCACAGCGTCCGCGAGGCCCACATCGACACCCGACTGGCCCACCCAAATCTCACCCGTGAACAGGCGGTCGTCGTCCGCGAGCTTCTCGCCCCGGCGGCGGGTGACGTGGTTGATGAAGGTCTGATGGATGTCATCGAGCAGGCGCTTCAGGCGCGCGACGTCTTCCTCCTTCGTGGGACGGAAGGGGTCGTTCATGCTCTTGGACTTACCAGCCGTGTAGACACGGCGCTCGATGCCCAGCTTCTCAATCGCTTCCACCGCGCCGAAGCTGGCAGAGATCACACCGATCGATCCGATGACGGAGCTTTCGTCCACGAATATCTCGTCCGCCGCAGCGGCGAGCCAGTAGCCCCCTGAGGCCGCTACGTCTTCGACGAAGGCATAGACGGGGATGTTCTTTTCCTCGGACAACCGCCGAATGCGCGCGCCGATCAGCGCCGATTGCACGGGGCTGCCACCCGGAGAGTTGATCACCAACGCCACGGCCGTGCGCTTGGCTGCAAAGGCTTTCTCGATCGCCGGACCGATCCCGTTGTCATTGAGGCCACGTCCGGCCGCAATGAGCCCATCGAGGCGCACAACGGCGACCTCCGGGTCGTTCTTCATGAAGGGAATATAGCGTTTCATCTGGGTCCATTTAGGCCCACCCAGCCCCAGCAACAAGGCAGCGCGGTTCACGCGCACGTGGAAGTTGCAATTACGCTAGGTTCTTCGGAGCTTTTTGGGCTCTTCTCGTTGCGTACATGAGCGGGCGTGGCCCTAGCGCATGGCCCGTCAGCCAACGGCAGCTTCGAGCCCAGACCTACCAAATGCAGCGATGGCGGCGAATGTCTGCTGTTGTGACTTTGCCGATAGACTTGGCTCGATTGCCTATGCGACAATTGAGCTACCACCCGTAAAAGTGCCATCAAACAGAAACCTGCCCATGACCGAGACGCTCAGAACAATTGTTGAAGTTCTCAGCGAGCCAAACTCGTTCAGATGGAGCGACGCGCTTTACGCTGATCCAGACAACCTAGCCGACCTGAACAGTCCCTGCTTGGTTCTTGATCCTGACAGTGTAGACACTGACGAGGACGAAGAACCTGCTGAGGCTAAGGCGCGTGGCTTCTCATACATTTTGGCAATTCAGGACATTCAAAGCATACACGCCAATCTGACGGCTCAAGTAGGAACGGTTCAGTTGGATCAGCTGCTTGAAGCATTTCGGCATTATTTTGAGCGGGATGCATTCATGGTGCTTGACCGGAACACGATCGGCAACTGAAGCGGTCGTTTCTCCTGCCACTTTGAAAGTCTGGTTTGTCCGCGTAGCCGCCAGTCTTAGTCGCGGATGCGCCAGCCGGTTTTGAAGATCCACCAGATGATCGCGAGGCAGAGCGTCGTGAAGCCTCCGATCGCCAAGAGTGACACCGCGATCGGCACATCTGCTTGGCCAAAGAACGACCAGCGGAAGCCAGAGATCAGATAGACCACCGGGTTGAAGTAGCTGATCTGCTGCCAGATCGGCGGCAGCATCGTGATCGAGTAGAAAGAGCCGCCCAAAAACACGAGCGGTGTGACGATCAAAAGCGGGATCAGCTGCAGCTGCTCAAAGTTGCCCGCCCAGATGCCGATGATGAAGCCCATGAGTGCGAAGCTCAGACAGGTGAGCACGAGGAACGCCAGCATCGCGAAAGGATGGGCGATGGTGATGTCGACGAAGAGGAACGACGTCGCCAGGATCACCAGCCCGATAAAGAGCGATTTGGTGGCCGCCGCCCCCACATAGCCGATGACGATCTCGATGAAGTTCACCGGTGCCGAGAGCAGTTCGTAGATCGTGCCTATGAATTTCGGAAAGTAGATCCCGAAAGACGCGTTGGAAATCGCCTGCGTCATGACCGAGAGCATCACGAGCCCCGGCACGATGAACGCGCCATAGCTCACGCCCTCCACGCTATCGATGCGGCTGCCGATGGCGGTGCCGAAGACCACGAAATAGAGCGAGGTGGAGAGCACGGGCGAGATGAAGCTCTGCGCCAGCGTGCGGAAGAAGCGGGCCATCTCGAAGGTGTAGATGGCGCGGATAGCCTCGAAATTCATGCGGCGTCTCCCTGATGGACGAGGCTCACGAAGATTTCCTCAAGGCTCGACTGGCTGGTTTGCAGATCGCGCAGTTGGAGGCCTGCGGCCGGCAGGTCGGTCAGCAGCGCGGTGATGCCCTTGCGCTCGGCCGTGCTGTCGTAGGTGTAGATGAGGCTCGCTTTGTCGGCGCTCAGCTCCAGCCCCGGCCGGGCGAGCGCGTCGGGGATCGCCTCGATCGGCGCCGTCAGCTCCACAGTGAGCTGCTTTTGACCCATGCGGGCCATGAGGCTGTCTTTCTCCTCCACGAGCAGGATCTGCCCTTTGGAGATCACGGCCACGCGGTCGGCGATGGCTTCGGCCTCTTCGATGTAGTGGGTGGTGAGGATGATCGTGACGCCCTGCTGGCGCAGCTTGTCCACCGTCTCCCACATGCCGTTGCGCAGCTCCACATCGACACCTGCTGTGGGCTCATCGAGGAAGAGGACGCGCGGCTCATGCGCCAACGCTTTGGCGATGAGCACGCGGCGCTTCATGCCGCCCGAGAGCTCCCGGATCTGGCTCGTGGCCTTGTCGCCAAGGCTCAGCGTCTCGAGGAGCTCCGCGATGTAGGCGTCGTTGCGCGGTTTGCCGAAAAGCCCGCGGGAGAATCGCACCGTGTTTTGCACCTGCTCGAAGGGCTCAAGGTTGATCTCCTGCGGGACGAGGCCGATGAGGCCGCGCGCTTTGCGGTAGGCCTCGCGGTGGTCATGCCCGCCCACGGTGATCGAGCCGCCGGTCGCTGTCGTGATCCCGCAAATCGTCGAAATCAGCGTGGTCTTGCCCGCGCCGTTCGGTCCGAGCAGGGCAAGCACTTCGCCTTCCTCGATGTCGAGATCGACGCCTTTGAGCGCCTCGAACCCCGAGGCGTAGCGCTTGGTTAGCCCTTTGATGGAAACAATAGATGACATGGGCGGCCCCTTTCGTTCCTCCAGTTAACCGCCACGACGTAGCGTTGCTAGTGCGCAGGAGGCTGTGCATTCCTGCGATTGTCGTGGCAGGGTCGCGCCATGGCAGATGCAATTATCGTGGGTGGCGGCCTTGCAGGCCTCGTTGCAGCGGCAGAGCTGTGTGACCGGGGCAAGAAGGTGATCGTCGTAGATCAGGAAGGGCCGCAGAACCTTGGCGGTCAGGCGTTTTGGTCGCTGGGTGGCCTCTTTATGGTCGATACGCCCGAACAGCGGCGCATGGGGATCAAGGACTCAGCCGCTCTCGCCGCGCAGGATTGGGCGGGCTCGGCGCAGTTTGACCGGGCCGAGGATCACTGGCCCCGCCGCTGGGCCGAGGAATACCTGAACTTCGCCGGGGGCGAGATGCGCCCGTGGCTTCACGCCATGGGAATGCGTTGGTTCCCGGTCGTGGGCTGGGCGGAACGGGGCGGCTCATTCTCGGACGGGCACGGCAATTCCGTCCCGCGCTTTCACATCACTTGGGGCACGGGGCCCGGCGTGCTGCAGCCCTTCGTGGACCGCTGCGGCGCGCATGAGGAAGCCGGACTTCTCACCTATGCGTTCCGCCACCAGGTGGACCGGATCGAGATGCAGGACGGCCGCGCCGTAGGCGTCTCCGGCGTGACGCTGGCGGACGATCCTGCCGAACGCGGGCAGAAAACCAACCGCGACGCCACCGGTGATTTCCGCTTTGAGGCGCCTTCCGTCATCGTCACCTCCGGCGGGATCGGCGGCAACTTCGAGATGGTGCGCAAGTCTTGGCCCGTAGAGCGCTTGGGCCAGCCGCCCGAAGGCATGGTCTCCGGCGTGCCGGCCCATGTGGACGGGCGCATGCTTGGCATCTCCGAGGCCGCAGGCGCGCGTCAGATCAACAACGACCGCATGTGGCACTACACCGAGGGCGTGAAGAACTGGGATCCAATCTGGCCCAACCACGGCATCCGCATCCTGCCGGGGCCGTCCTCCATGTGGTTCTCCGCCACCGGTGACCGCCTGAAGCCCCCCGCACTGCCGGGCTTCGACAGCCAAGGCACGCTGAAAGAAATCCTGTCCACCGGCCACAGCTACAGCTGGTTCGTGCTGACCCAGCAGATCATCAAGAAGGAGTTCGCGCTCTCCGGCTCCGAGCAGAACCCCGATTTCACCGGCGGCTCCTGGCTCAAAGTCATTCAGGAACGCATCCTCTCCGGCAAACGCGCAACCGGCCCCGTGGAGGCATTCAAAGAGCGCGGCGAAGATTTCGTCGTCTCCCAAAACCTCGAAAGCCTTGTGCGTGGGATGAACCAAGTCGCAGGCGGCGGCCTCATTGATGAGGCGAAGCTGCGCGCGCAGATTGAGACGCGTGATGCTCAGATCGATAACCCCTTCTCGAAGGACGCACAGATCATGGCGATCCACGCCGCGCGGAACTACCGGGGCGACAAGCTGATCCGGACGGCCAAGCCGCATAAGTTCCTCGACCCCGAGAATGCTCCGCTGATCGCGGTACGCCTCCACGTCCTCACGCGCAAAACGCTGGGCGGGCTTGAGACCGATCTGGAAGGTCGCGCCCTTGGCGCCGATGGTGAACCGGTACCCGGACTTTATGCAGCGGGCGAGGTCGCGGGCTTCGGCGGCGGGGGCTATCACGGGTGGAACGCGCTTGAAGGCACCTTCCTCGGGGGCTGCATCTTCTCAGGCCGCAACGCGGGCCGTCACGCCTGATCGAGAACCCAATCGTGGAATGCCTGCGCCCCGGGCGACAGGGTCACGCCTGCGGCCTTGATGAGGTGATAGGCCTCCACCCCCGGTATGCTGAGATCAGGCAGGCACGGCACAAGATCGTAACGCGCTTCTAGATCGCGCGTCGCCGGAGGCCGCGCCAAAGCAATCCCTCCACCCTGAGCCGCCAACGCCAAGGCCGCTGCCGTAGCATCGACGTAGGTGACGCGCGCGCCTTGGGGCAAAACCTCCCCCCCGAAGATTTGTGTCCAGTTCCGGCGATGGTCGGCCACCTCGATGAGCGTGTTGTTCAGCATGTCCTCGGTGGAGGTGATCTGATCCGCCACCTCGCGCGCGGCCACAGGAATGATCGTCTCCCCAAAGCGCCGCGTCGCGACGGTGCCCGGCGGTGGCGGGCCGAAGGCGATCCAAAGCGAGGTATCTCGGGGTGGAAGCTCCGGCCGCCGCATGAGAGAATAGAGCTCCAGCATAACACTCGGATGCGCAGCCTGAAACGCGGGCAGACGCGGCGTGAGCCAGCCCATGGAGAGGGTCAGCGAGATGCCCACCTTGATCGGCGCCCCGCCGGGCGTCGCGATGTGAGAGGCCGCCGATTCAATCCGGCCCAGCGCGTTACCCACCACGGCAAGCAACCCGCGCCCCGCCTCTGTCAGCGACACACCTGAGGCCGCGCGGACACCTGCGATCCTTGATGCCGTCGAAGGCGTGCTTAGCCCTAACCTGCTGGCGTGGTCGGTAGAACTCTTCATCAAGGAGCCCGGCTCCAACAAGACCGTCTTCTGGCACCAGGACATCACCTATTGGGGCATGGGTGAAACCGACGACGAAGTCACCGCCTGGATCGCGCTCAGCGATGTGAGCGTAAAGGCTGGCTGCATGCGCTTCATTCCGGGCTCCCACAAGGGCGGGATCGTGGACCATGAGGACACGTTCTCAGCAGACAACCTGCTCAGCCGCGGGCAGGAAATCGGCGGCATTGATGAGAGCCAAGCGGTGCACAGTCCCCTGAAACCCGGAGAAATGTCGTTGCACCACGGGCGCTGCTTCCATGCCTCAGGCGCCAATCGATCGGACGATCGCCGGATCGGCCTGGCCATCCGCTACGTGACACCCGAAGTCTGTGACCAGGCGCCGGGTCGCGATTGGGCCATGCCCTTGCGCGGCGAAGCACCCGCAGGCGGCTGGAGCTGCATCGCCGGGCCACGGGGGCTTTTCCACGCCGCCGATCTCGCGTTGTATGACAGCATTATTGAAGGCCAGACGGCAACCCTTGCTGCTGGGGCCGAGCAGGACGTGAGCATGTATGGAGGCACCAAAGCATGAGCGACACAGTCAGCTTCACCGCCATGAAAGACGGCACCAAGGAAGACTACGAGATGCTGGAGCGTCTCGAGAAACCCTTCCTCGCGCTCACCGCCGACCGTGTGCTGGACGAACTCCGCCGCGCAGGGGAAGCGACGCTCGAGGGCTACAAGATCACGCGCCTCGAACATGGGCTCCAGTCCGGCACGCGCGCGATACGTGCCGGTGCGGATATCGACTGGGTCGTAGGCGCACTGCTCCATGATGTGGGCGATGGCCTCGCACCCCAGAACCACGATCGGATGTCGGCTGAGGTCGCGCGCCCGTTTGTACGGTGGGAGGTTTCCTGGACCATCGAACACCATGGCATCTTCCAGACGCTATACTACGGTCACCACTACGGCTGGGACCGCAACGCGCGCGACCGCTACCGCGATCACCCTCTGTTCGACACTTGCGCGGCCTTCTGTGAGGCGTGGGACCAATCCTCCTTCGATCCGAACTACAAGTCCGAGAGCCTCGAGTTCTTTGAGCCCATGGTCACCGAGGTCTTCGCCCGCAAGGCCTATGACTCGGCCGTCGTGCAGGAAGGCGTGATCACGGGCCTGCCCGCCATGATCGCCTCATGAAGCGGATCTACGACTTTGCCCGCAAACCTGCGGTGCGGAACTACACGGCCGCCGATCTTTAGGCGCTGAAGGGCTCGGGCGAACAGCTCTCTATGGCGAACCCAGCTGACCGAGACGAGATCAAGGCCTGCGCGGAGACGGGGATCGAACTCTTCGTTGTGGGCACCGACCAGATGGAAGACGTCCGCGAACTCGCACCCGCGATCTTCACTGGCGCGGGGTCGAGCTGGTATAAATTCGGCTCCGATGACGAAATCGTGGCCAACGCCTTCGAGGCCATGCGCCGCGGTGCGGAAATGTAATACACGCTGCGCTCCTACGAGGTGATGGAGCGGATGGACCGCGAGGGCATCCCCGTGCTGAGCCACATCGGCCTGATCCCCACCTTCTCGCATATGTACGGCGGGCTCCGCGCCTTTGGGCGCAAGGCCGAGGAAGCCATGCAGATTTGGGAGACGCTGAAGCGAATGGAGGACGTGGGCGTCATCGCCGTGGAGGCCGAATGCATCGCCGAGGAGATGTTGACAGCTGTCAACCTGAAGACCTCCATCGTGACCTTCTCGCTCGGCTCAGGCCCCGGGGGCGACGCGGTCTTCTCTTTCGTGGCGGATGTCTGCGGAGAGGCCTCAGAAGAGGAAAAGCCGCCCAAGCACGCACATGCCTTTGGCAATGTCGGACGCCTGCGTAAGCAGATACACGAGGAACGGGTCGCAGCCCTGTCGGAGTTCCATCAGGAGACGCGCGCTAAGAACTTCCCCGACGCAGCCACCAATATCGGCATGCAAGAGGGCGAAGAGGCCAAGCTCCTCGAAGCGCTCGACGCATGGACGCCGACCCACCAATATGCGCTTACGGGCCGCGCAACCGTGGCCCGTAAGCGCATAATTCCTGCCTCGCAGCAAGCCCGCTATAGCGCCGAGCCCCTCGCCTGCGCTATGCAGAGGGCAAAAGAACAGGCAGCGAGCAGAAATGGCGAGCACGAGCAGCGAAGGCGACGCGACCGCGCAGGTCCTTGTCGTAGATCTGGATGGCACGCTCTTGCGCAGCGATATGCTGTACGAGAGCTTTTGGTCCGCGTTGGGCCAAAGCTGGCAGGCCCCTTTTCGTGCGGCCTCGGCCCTACAAGGCGGCCGCGCTGCGTTAAAGGCGCATCTTGCGGGGGCATCCGAGGTTGACGCCGCCTCGCTCCCCTACAACGATGACGTTATCGCCTATGTCAGTGAGTGGCGCGCAAAGGGCGGCAAAACTGCCCTCGTGACGGCCACCGACAGCGCAATCGCCAGTGAAATTGCAACCCATCTGGACCTTTTCGACGAGGTCCACGGCTCTGACGGTGACACCAATCTAAAGGGAGAGAAGAAGGCCCGGTTCCTCGTCGAACGCTTCGGGGCGGAGGGCTTTGCCTACATGGGCGATGCCACAGCTGATCTGCCGGTCTGGTCGCAAGCGGTGAAGGCCGTCACGGTGAACGCGCCGGATACGCTCCGCCGGAATGCCGCCAAAGCCGCAGGCGAGGTCGAACATCTGGGGACCGCTGGCACCGCGCTTCAGCCCTACCTCAAGGCCATGCGGCCCCATCAATGGCTCAAGAACCTCCTCGTGTTCCTGCCGATGCTCGCCGCACATCAGTTCGACGGCGGTACGATCTTCGCGGCGCTGCTCGCGTTCATCTCCTTCAGCCTCGTGGCCTCGAGCGTTTATGTCCTCAATGACCTCCTCGATCTGGCCGCCGACCGCGCGCACCCGCGAAAACGGCTGCGCCCCTTCGCGGCAGGAACCATTCCCATCGCCCATGGCACGTTCATGGCCGCCGGGCTGCTGGGCCTAGGCGCCCTGATCGCGCTTCTTGTGGGCGGGAACTTCCTGCTGTTGATGGTGGCCTATTATGTTCTGACGACGGCCTATTCACTGGCGCTGAAGCGGCGGCTGGTCATCGACATCTGCGTCCTCGCGGGGCTTTACACCATGCGCATCCTCGCAGGCGGCGCGGCGACGGACCTGCCGCTTTCCGTGTGGCTCCTTGCGTTTTCGGTCTTTATCTTCCTGTCGCTTGCAGCTGTGAAACGGCAGGCCGAGCTCATCGACGCCGCCAATCGTGGCCAGCTAGAGGCCAGTGGCCGTGGGTATCAGGTGGACGACTTGCCCATCATCTCCATGATCGCGATCGGGGCAGGCTATGTCTCGGTCCTCGTGATGACGCTCTATGTGAATTCGCCTGCGGTTCTGGAGCTCTATAGCGTGCCAGAAGCGCTCTGGGGCGTTTGCGCGATCTTGCTCTATTGGGTGACGCGCATGGTCATGAAAACCCACCGGGGCGAGATGAATGACGACCCGGTTGTCTTTTCGGTCACCGATAGAACCAGCCAGATCTGTGTGGCGACGATGTTCGGTTTTGCGGTGCTGGGCACCCTGATCTAGGGCGCCTCAGTCCATCAAAAGCTCGAACGCTTCATCCCCAAAATCCGCACCGTTGATGCGCAGGCTGAGCCGGTGTTCGCCGGGGTAGTAGCGACGCGTGGTGATGGGTTTGATGGCGTGGCTGCGGGTGAGCGTGCGCGCCTCGGCCGGCGCCAGCGTGAACGTCGTCCACTTGAACGGCTTCGGGCTGAGCGAGCCATCCGCCTTCTGGTGATGCACGATGTAATCCACGACAAGTTGCTGAGGTTCCTGACTGGTGGAGCGGAGCGTCACTTCAAAGCCCAGCGGCTCGCCATAGGTCACCTTCGGCGTCTGCAGCGTGATGGACGCTGCGAGCTCCGGTGGGCGGAACCCAAAGGCCACGAGCGCCCCTGAGTGGCCTTGCTTGATAAGGGTCCGGCAAGCGTGGCGCAGCAGCTTTTCGCGGTTCTTGTCGGCGCCCTCCATCCAGTTCTGCGCGATATCGGCCACGAGATCGGGATGATCCTTGGCGATATCGTTGAGGTGGTTGGCCACCGACCGGCGCACGTATTCAGAGGGGTCGTCGCGGAGTTTCTTCAAGACGGACAACATGGGCGATGGATCGGCCACGAGCCCCTGCAGACGCATCCCCCACGGCAGGCGCGGACGGGTACCTTCGCTCACCAACCGCCTCACGTGATGATCCGGATCGTCCACCCAACCGCTGATGATCGGCAGCGCCGTCTCAGGGTCAGCCGCAATGAAAGGACGCACGTCGAATTCAGCCGTGCCGCGCTTGGTCATCTCGCGCAGCGTGCCTAGAGCACGCTCGGTCGCGCCGAGGCCGTGTTGCCCCACGAGATGGGTCAGAGGCCAAATGCCCCAGCTGGAGAGCCCCTTTTCGTCACTTGGACGGCTGAAGCTCTCGTCATGGTCGGGATGGAGCACCGCCAGCAGGGCCTGCGCCCGCGGTGCCGGGTCGGTCGGAAGCGCAAGGTGCAGCGCCCCTGCGACGGCGATGACACGCTCCTTCAGCTCAAGGCTCTCCAACTGGGCCAGAAGCGGAGCCGCAAAGCCCGCTGCATCGAACCCCGGGACCACGCGCGCGAAGTGGCTCGCGATGAGCTTGATGAGGTCGGGTGAAATGGCAGACTTGAACGGCTCCATCCTGGATCAGCCTTTCTGGAAAGAATGCATGATGGTGCAGTGCTCGACGGCCTCGTCCATCGTGTCAGGGTCCATCTTCATGAGGCCAAAATAGGCGCTACAGGCCTCGGACTTTTGCGCCTTCTCAAAAACAGCGTCGGCGTGAGCGCGGCTCTCCCACAAGATCACATCGGAATAGGTGCCATCGCCACGGCGGACCATGTCCCGGCGCAGGAACCCGTCCTGCCCGCTGAGGAACGCGCGTTGGAAGTGGTCAGAGGCGGCGAGCAGCTGAGCCTCGGTCGCGCCGTCGGCGAGGGTGATGGTGGCAAGTTCGAGAACTTGGTCGGTCATGGGGACATTCCTTAGTGAGTCGTTGTCTGTGACCAAGTGTTAAGATTTAATATGACACCAAACGGCATATTTTTTGCGGCGTTCAAGAGATGACCACGCTGACCCGAATAGAGCGGCTCGACCGGCTCGAAAGCTGGCTGAAGTCAGACGATGTGCTGGTGCTGCAGGACGCCGCGCGGGAGCTTGGCGTGTCCCTTCGCACGGTTCACCGCGATATGGAGATCCTGCGCGAACGCGGTCTGCCCATCGAGGCAGAACGCGGGCGGGGCGGCGGTGTACGGCTGCCCTCCACCTGGGGTATCGGGCATGTGAAGCTGCAGCAAACCGAGGTGCTTGATCTGCTCATTGGACTTGCCATCGGGGAAAGCGCACATGCGTCGCTGCAAATGGGGCATGCGGATGCAATCCGGCGCAAGCTGATGGCCTCGTTCTCGCACGCTGATCAGCGCCGGATCGCGGCGGTCAGGCGGCGGATCAGGGTGGGTCAGCCAGCCTCGGGCGCGGTGGTGACGACGCTGGCCTCCACGCCCAAACAGGTGGGAGACACGCTGAAAGAGGCGTTCGTTTTGGCCCGCGCGATGACGGTCGAGTACCGCGACAGGGCCGATCAGGTGACGACGCGGACCATCGAGCCGCACTTCCTGCTGCTTAATCCACCGGTATGGTACGCGGTCTGCTGGGATCACCTGCGTGGCGCCGTGCGCACGTTTCGCTGTGACCGAATGCATGAGGCTCGCGTCACAAGCGCCGCGTTCGAGCCAGGCCCATGGGCCGATTTCGCCAGCGCCGCGGAAGGTACTGAAACGCGCGAGGCCTAAGCAGCCCCACTTTGGCAGCAAGTGCCAAAACCATGGCGAGCGCGGTCAATAAAAGCACCCCACCCCCGACCATATCCCTTGGGCATCACCAGCGAACAAGGAAATTCAGAAATGTCTAACGCACCCATCCTCGTCATCGGCTCCACCGGCAAAACTGGCAGCCGCGTCGCGTCCCGGCTTGAGGCCCTTGGCCATGATGTTCGCCACGGCTCCCGCCGGTCCGAGACACCTTTTGACTGGGAGGCGCCCGAGACTTGGGGCCCTGCCCTCAAGGGCGCCCGCGCGGCCTATGTCACCTACTTCCCCGACCTCGCCTTCCCCGGCGGCGTGGAGAAAGTGGGGGCGCTTGCGGCTCAGGCACGCGAGATTGGCGTCGAGCGCCTCGTCCTCCTCTCCGGTCGGGGCGAGCATCATGCGAAACTAGGCGAAGAGGCCGTCCGCGCCGCACATCCGAGCGTGACGATCGTGCGCGCCACGTGGTTCGCGCAGAACTTCTCCGAAGGGTATCTACGCGATCCGATCCTCGCGGGCGTCTTGCCGATGCCAGGCGGCGCGATCAAGGACCCGATCATCGACATCGACGACATTGCTGATGTGGTCACCGCTGCGCTGACCGAAGATGGCCACGTGGGCGAGATCTACGAAGTCACAGGCCCGCGCCTGATGAGCTGGGCCGACATGGCCGCAGAGCTCAGCCGCGCCATCGGGAAGCCCATTCAACACGTGCCGATCAGCTTTGAGGACTTCCACGCAAACGTCGCCGAAGCCGGCGGAGATTTCGTGGCCGATGTCTTCACCGCCATCGCGCGTGAGACGCTCGACGGACGCAACGCCCGTGTCACTGACGGTGTTGAGCGCGCCTTGGGCCGCCCGCCCCGCGATTTCGCAGAATTCGCTGCCAAAGCCGCCGCGTCCGGCGCCTGGTCCGCAGCGGCCTAGGCCGCAGCTCCGGTGGCGGGCACCCCGACCGGCTCGCCGCCGACTAACCTCTCTCCCTCTCGGCCCCAAAGGAGCCTCCCCCCATGTCTGTCGCCGCCTTTCTTCTCATCCAATTCTCGATCCTCGCCTACGCCCTCGTAGGCGGCGTGTTCCTTGCCTTCTCGGATTTCATCATGCGCTCGCTCGCCATCACTGGCGGCCACGGCGGCGTCGAGGCGATGCAGGCCATCAATCGCGAAGTGTTCCGCTGGGTCTTCATGGCGCTCTTCCTTGGGATGGCCGCGATCTCTGTCATGATGGTGGCCTATGGCGCCCTTGGCGCGGCCGGCCCGGCTGGAACGCTGATCATGGTTGCGGGCCTCGTCTATCTGGTGGGCTGCTTCGGCGTCACCGTCTTCTTCAACGTGCCCATGAACGAGGCTTTGGCAGGCATGGAGATGTCCGCCGACGCCACGCGCGACTACTGGTTCGAAACCTATGTGCCGCGCTGGACATTCTGGAACTCTGTCCGAACGGTGGCCTGCGCGATCTCGGCGGCGCTCCTGCTCTTCGGGCTGTTGTGGATGACGCAGACCCAAGCGCACGCCGCTTGATCAAAGCATCTGAACGAAAAGACGCCCGGGCGAACCCGGGCGTCTTTTCGTTGGTTGCGGGAGTAGGATTTGAACCTACGACCTTCAGGTTATGAGCCTGACGAGCTACCGGGCTGCTCCATCCCGCGCCAACGTTCGCGGTACCTAGGCCTGCCCGCCACGAGTCGCAACCCCTTCCCGTCGCTCTGGGCATTAATTTTTCTTCTAGCCGGGTAGTTTGGGGTCAATAAACACGCGTGGACGCTTTTCACGGGGGTCGAAATCCTCGAGCGGGCGAAACGCGACGGTGCCACGGCGACGCTGCGCGTTCTTGCGATAGTAGTCTCCGAGGCCTTCGCGCTTGTCCTTGGGCAAAGTCTCCCAATCGATCCACTCGGTGGAGTGGCCGGTCACTTCGCCCACAACGTCCATAAACCGCATGGAGGGTGTCGCTACGAGTTCAACTTCGCGGCCCTCGGCGCGGGCACTGGTGTTGAGATCATTGCCTGTCTCTTCGCGCATAAAGCGTACGATGGGGCCGTCAGAGCTCACGATGAACTCGCTATCCACGATGATGAGCTTGGGCTTCAGCGCCTGGGCGAGAAGCATAAGGCGGTAGTGTTCGGTGATGTGGTAGTAGATGCCGTAGATCGCCACGACGTCGAACATCTCCCCCGCGGCTTTCAGTGCCTCGAGCCCCTCGAAGATGTCCCCTTGGCGCAGCGACACGCGGGCCTTGTGATCATCATCGGGGAACTCGTCAAAGCGGTCGATCAGGCTTTGACGCCCCTCGATCCCCACGACCTCCTTGGCGCCTGCGAAGGCCAGCGCATAGGGCCAACGCCCGTCATGCGAGGCCAGATCAAGCACGCGCGCGCCTTTGATGTCAGCCTGAAAAGGCCGCACGATATGATCGTAGCGCATGTTGAGACGATGGGCGCCATTGGGGCCCTCGTCATAGGCCTCCAGCGCAGAGATAAAACCGAAAGGGTGCGTCATCAGGTGAGGGCTTCGATCTTTCGCGGCATGCCTTTGGCATGGGTGATCTTATAGAGCGCCGGGCGCGGCATGGTCTGAAACTCCGCAAAGCCGTAGGTCTTGTCGAGCTGGCTGATGACACTAGCCATGAGGCCGCCATGAGTTACAAAAAGCGGCGCAATGACCGGGCGGCGGGCGATTGCCGCGCAGGCCTGGCGCAGACGGCTGGCAGCGGCGTTGAAGCTCTCACCGCCTGGACGGGCCTTGGCGCGCTGGGAAAAGCGCAGCTCGAGCATCGGGTCCTCGGGGTCATGCCCTGACATCGACAAACGATGCTCCCGCAGGTCAGGCATCACCGACACGGCGAGATCCAGCTTGTCCGCGAGCGGCCGAGCGGTCTGCTTCGCGCGGGCGGCGGGGCTGGAAAAAATCCCGTCGATCTCGAGCGCTTCGAGCTGGGGCACGATGGCCTCAGCGGCAGCCTGCCCTGCCTCGGTGAGTCCGTCATCGAGGCCGTGGCCCACGCTCTCGGCGTGGCGCAGGAGGTAGATCGTGTCGGTTCTAAGGGGGGTTACAGCAAACATGCCGCATCATGGGCCGGAGGTGCAGCCCAGATCAAGTCCGCCCTCTCAGGCCTGACACGTGGGACAGTGATAGAGCGTTCGCCCGCTCAGTTTCGATTTCTCGATCTCGGTCGCGCAGCGTGGGCAAGTTTCGGCGGCGAAGATGTTGGTCCGCTCCGTGATCGGCTCGCCCTTCTTGGGGCGACCGTTGGTGATGATGGCATTCGTTTCTACGCCCAGCTGAAGGAGTTCTCGCATCTCGTCCCAGAGGCCTTTCAACGCCTCCTCAGAGATTTCGCGGCCCGGCGTCATCGGGTTGAGGCCCCGCAGCCAGAGGATCTCAGCGCGGTAGATGTTTCCGATGCCCGAGATCACCTTTTGATCCATGAGGAGCCGCGCAATCGGAGCCCGGGACTTGCGGATGGCGGCGATGGCACGCGCGGGCTCTGGCATGTCGCTGAGGAGGTCCGGGCCATAGCGCATGCGCAACGCCGGAAGATCGGCCTCAGGGATCAGCTCGCAGGTGTTTGGACCGATGATATCGAGCGCATGCGTCGGTCCTTCCAGCCGCAGGCGCGTCACCTCCCGCGGGGGATCAACGGGCTGCTGATAGATTCGGAAATACCCGCCGAGCCCCAGATGCAGATGAAGCACCTGCCCATTGTCGAAGTGATAGAGCAGGTGTTTGCCAATGGCCGAGGTGCCGGACAGAACCGCCCCGTCGATCTTGGCCGCGCCATCGGTGAAACGACCTTGCGGCGACGTTGCTGCAAGGGTTTTACCTTGCAGGAGTTCAGCGTGGTCGCGCGCGGCGCGGTGAATTGTATGTCCCTCTGGCATGGAGGGCGACTTAGGGCGCCGGCGCGCAGAACACACAAAACTTGACGGATTGCCGCGCACTGGCGTTCACTTGACCGATCAGACACCGCGGAGGCGCAAAAGCCCCGCTCAGGGAGGATAGATTTCATGAATGTACGGCCGGACAAGTCATTTTACCCAAGTCCTAAAGACGCCATGGAAGCGCCGGTGGAGAAGGTTGCCTTCACGCTGATGCTTTCTCCCGATTTCTCGCAGCCGGACGGGCTTGCGATCGTGGATGTGGACCCGACGTCGAAGACCTATGGTGAGATCGTTCATCAGGTGATCGTGCCGAATAAGGGCGATGAATTTCACCACTTTGGCTGGAACGCCTGCTCGGCATCGTTATCGCCGCTGTCGGGCCACGCCTTTGTGGAGCGTCGCTACCTGATCGTGCCGGGCATCCGCTCCTCCCGGATTTACGTCTTTGACGTGAAGGAGCCGCTCAAGGCCAAGATCCACAAGATCATCGAGCCTGAAGAGGTGTTCGAGAAGACGGGCTATTCGCGCCCGCACACCATCCACTGCGGCCCGGAAGGCATCTATGTCTCCACCCTCGGTGGTGGCGGCGAAGATGGCACTGACGGCCCTCCCGGAATTTTTATCCTCGATTGCGAGACGTTCGACATTATCGGCCGTTACGAGATCGACCGGGGCGCGCAGTCCAAGCACTACGATTTCTGGTGGAACCTGCCGCGCGATTACATGGTGAGCTCCGAATGGGGGCTGCCGCCGCAGTTCGAAAACGGCGTGGTGCCCGAGGATCTGCTGTCCAACAAATACGGTCACGTGATCCACTTCTGGGACCTGCGTGCGCGCAAAGTCACGCAGACGATCGACCTTGGCGAACAGTACCAGATGGCGCTGGAAATCCGCCCGGCGCACGACCCGGTCAAGACCCATGGCTTCGTGGGCGTGGTCGTCGACACCACCAATCTCGAAGGCGCGATCTTCACCTGGTGGCAAAAAGAGGATGGCACATTCGAGGCCAAGAAAACGATCACCATCCCGCCGCATCCGGCGGAAACGGATGACCTGCCCCCGCTCCTCCAAGGCTTTGGCGCGGTGCCAGCTTTGGTCACGGACATCGATTTGTCGCTCGACGACAAGTACCTCTATGTCGCGTGCTGGGGTCAGGGCGAGATGCATCAATATGACGTCTCCGACCCGATGAACCCTGTCCTTGCAGGCAAGGTCGAGATCGGTGGCATCGTGAAGAAGACGAAGCACCCCAATGGGAAAGAGTTCGGCTACGGACCGCAGATGGTCGAGATCAGCCGGGACGGAAAGCGCGTCTACTGGACGAACTCGCTCTACTCGACATGGGATGATCAGTTCTACCCCGGCGAGCGTGGGGCGGCGATGGTCATGGCCAATGTCGGTGAGGACGGGTCCTTTGAGCTCGATGAGAACTTTTGGGTGGAGTTCCCGGAAGGCTACCGTTCACACCAGATCCGGCTTGAGGGCGGAGACTGTTCGACAGACAGCTTCTGCTACCCATCGGTCTAAATGGAACTTCTTGGTACAACGGCGGGCCTTTGGCTCGCCGTTGTCGTCTCCGGTCTTTACCACGGGCTGAACCCAGGGATGGGATGGCCCTTGGCTGTGTCCGCTGCCTTGTTCGAAGGGAGGCAGTCGGCGTTGTGGGGCGCGCTTGGGATGCTCAGCATCGGGCATTTCATCGCGATGATCGGGATCCTTTTGCCCTTCGCGGTGATGTTCATGCTGGTCGAATACCAGCGCGAAATTCAGATCGGCGCGGCGTGCGTCGTCATCGCCATGGGGCTGTTTTTACTTTGGTACCGAAAGCACCCTCGGATTCTGGCGCGGGTGAAGCCGTCGCAGCTGGCGCTCTGGTCGTTTCTTGTGGCGATGGCCCATGGCGCAGGGCTGATGCTGGTGCCGATATTCCTCGGCCTCTGCGGCCTGGACGAGCTTGACATGGGCCACCGCGCGGCGCTTGACCTGATGGGGACGAATGTGCTGATGGCCTTCGCTGTGGGGCTGATGCACACGGCAGCGATGATAGGATCAGGTGGCCTTCTGGCCTGGGCGGTGCATCGCTATCTGGGGCTAAACGCGCTCCGAAAGACGTGGTTCAACCTCGACATCATGTGGGCGCTGAGCCTGATCGTCGTTGGGGGACTTGGCCTCTGGGCCGGTCTCACCCTGTCAGCTTAACAGGGCCTTAGCTTTCCTCAGCGGCAAGCATTTCTTCAAGCGTGGGCAGGTTCTGATCCGCCTCCGACAAGATCGGATCGGGATCGGGCCATGGGATCGCCAGCGTGGGATCATTCCATCGAAAGCCACGACGCACAGACGGCGTGTAGATTTCGGAGACGTCGTTGACGTAGTCGGCCTCCGTCTCGCAGTAGAAGCCGTTTGCCAGCCCCCGCGACACAAAGAGGCGGGTCCGGGCCGCGGGAGCATCGCCCATGGGGATAAGCTCATGCTCGCCAAAGGTTGGCGACGACTGACGCGGATCAGCCACAGCTGCAATGATGCGACCGTGGGGGACATAGATCAGCTTGTCCCAAGGCTCGCACCGAAACCCACGCAGCGTCCGCGCCTGAGAGCGGGAGTGGTTCGACTGCCTGAGCTCAACGGGTCGGCCCAAAGCCTCGGCCAACACCTCGTGCCGCACAGTCTCCAGAAAAAACCCTCGCGGGTCCTCGATCACCTGCGTATTCACGAGGAATGCGCCGTCGATGCGGAGGGGGATGATCTCCATGGGGAATGTCCGTCCGTGCTGACCCGTCTTAGGAGCTGGGATGCCACGTAATCTGATCATTTGTCCAACCTTCGACCACGCGGAGACGCTGCTGTTTGCGATTTCGAGCGTGCAGGCCCAAACGATGCGGGATTGGGAGCTGAAGGTGATCCTCGACGGCTCACCAGACCGGAGCATCGAGATCGTTGAGGCGTTCGCGACCAGAGACAGTCGCATCAGCTTTGACGCCCACCCAAAAGGTGACGGTTATGGAGAGCGCTATAGGGACGCCGCAATCAAAGCATCCGATGCGGAGCGCATTTTTCACCTGGGCGATGACGATCTATGGGCGCCAGAGCATATGGCGCATATGAGCCGAGGCTTGGACAAAGGGGACTGGGCGCTGACGGGGGTGCTCTTTATCGGGGAGAACCGGCAGGCGTCCTGGCATGCGGGGCACCTTGGGTGCCCACCTTTGCGAGCCAAAGCGGCCAAGGGCAGCATGGGGCATTCTGGGCTGAACAACGTGGCCGTACGGCGCGCGGCCTATGACCAGCTAGACGTCGGGTGGGAGCCTGCGAAACCTTCGTCCGAAGTGAATATGTGGCGGAAGTATTTGGCGCGCAATGACGTGCGCGCCGCTTGTTCCGCGCGCGCCACCGTCTTCAAGTTCGCGGCCGCCCATAGGGACAAAAGATCATCGCTGCAGCGGGCCGCAGAACTCTCGTCCTTTGCAACCTCGATTGGCACACCGGAGGCACGCGATGCCTTTCGTGTTGCCGCCAGCTTTGGGCGCGGACTTTGTTTTCAGCTCTATCACTCAGGGGCCGCACAAGCTGGTAGCTTTGAGGAGGCAATGGCTCTCGCGCATCTCTCCTTGGATCGCTCAGCGGCGGAGTGGGCCACGGATGGTGAAGCGATGGCCTTGCGGCTTTGGCCGAAACAACGCGCTTTTTTGGAGCTGATCTGGCAGATGCTTCGGGCGCTCGAGACAGGAGACAGCGCTGCCCTTGAGGCCCTTCACCGCGCGAGGACGGACGATCCAGTAGGCACAGCACGTCTGGCCGAGGCCGTCTGTGTATATACCGGGCGACAAAAGACAGACGCGGGGGCGCTGCTGGCGATGTGAGGGCCGGTGTCCCGGCCCTCTTAGTGTTCTCGATCGTCCGCGTGGGCACTGATGCGAAAGACATCAAAGTCTCATTGTCTCTCGCAGTTGGCCGTAGACATCAGTCCGCAGCTTCTGCGGCGGATCGATAAGCGCGGACTTCGATAGATCGGGATTCTCCAAATGGTCCTTTGGCGCCATCTCCTGCCACGCATCCACGGTTTGAACAGCAGCGGCGTTCATGTCGCGGGCAAAGCTCTCGGTGTTGATATTCCCCCGCAGCAGTTCGACCGCTAGCTTACCGCGCGTGGCGTCGATTGTTTGAGCGAGTTGAAGCGCGTTGTCGGTCATTGCTGCGCTCGGCGCGTCTAGACCGGTGAGTTCCATCACGTTGGCCTCGATCTCCGATCGGTTGACGGGGGCGGTCCTTGCGAGATCCGAGGCGTCGAAACCGAAAGGTGCCGCAAGTTTCTTGGGCGATTTCTTTTTGTAGAATTCATGGAGCGTGAAGAGCGCCGGATTAGGCACCCTGCCGGGGAACTTCGCTCCTGCTCCGAAGTTGCCATACACGACATAAGTGACCCAGAAACTGGGAGCGTTGTTGACGTAGCAAAGGAACGCGTCTTTGGAGCCCGTGAGCACGCAGTTAAGCATCTGGTGGCACACGTCTGTCACGCCATAGAGGATGGTCGCGCAGTCTCCGGCCAGTTTCTTGTAGTCCTCAGGAAGTTTACCCCACTCGCCACCGCGCGTTTTTTGTAGTCGACCTGTCCGGTGGCGGCGATGTACTTGGCGAAATCTAGGTTGACGCTTGCGGCCGTCTTTTTCCGGAGTTTGATGAAAAAGTAATTGCCTGGAAAGGCTTGGTGCTTCTTTTTGGTCTTTGGAACCCAACCACCGTAGGAGACGAATTTGGCTTTTTGTCCTTCGACATGCCGTATGTGTGCTGAGCGACGCAAACTTTTCAAACTCGATAAATGTTCCGTAGTATCCGTCTTGGAAGTCCACCGGCCATCCTCCCAAATTTGTATTGTCTCCCTCTCGGAGTGCCGCCTCTCGGCCTGAGACGGGGAGGCAGGATCAAACGCATGCAGCAACAATCGCGAACAATACTCCTGATTACAGAAGGATGCACTGATATCTCTTGAGTTGTTGGATGGGGTGGATCTGAGTGCCCCAGACGGTGCTAGAAACTGTCCCGAAAACGATCTGGGATACGGAACGGGCGCATTACTCGCATCTGTTTCACCACCAGGATGTTCTTCCGACGCGGTCGATGAAACCCGAAACCAGTCGAATATCTCTGCCACATCGCGTCCAGATGCACGTCTGCATCCTCGAGAACCGGACGGTCGCTGCGTCGATACTCATTGAGTTGCGAGCCCCAAAGCGCATCATTTTCGGCATCAAGTTCAATATTTTCGCCACGGCGATCCCGGTTGGCTCGAGCCAGTTCGAGAAAGTCAGCGAATTTTGTATGTGCGAGGTAAAGGCCCCTTGGCATCGTCACAGACAGCCGCCCTTCATGGAGGGCGCGGGGCTCGTTGGGCAAGAGGCCGTGAAAGACGACCCTCGCTCTGTCATTTGCTCCAACGCCTTTGCATTCAGAGAAGGAAATCATGCCCGTGCTCCTTTGGGAGGCAATAGGGGCGTCTGTAAGAGCTGCATCACCTTCGCGCTGATAGACTTCGAAACCGAGGGCGAAGTAGCCGTCCGCCGGGTTGCGTTCGAAAACCTCATGAAAACCGGAAAAGAGCGCGGGATCGTGGAAAAGCAGCTCATCAGTGTCGACTTTGAGAACAACGTCGAAGTACTGGGCCAATCCAACCTGCAAATTGCCGAGAAGGGTGTTCCTACGGTTCTCGAACCGCTCACTATCTTCGCGTGGAAGTGCGATCACGGAGGACCCGGCCGCAATCTCTTGGTGCAAGGGATCCTTGCCATGCGAAATGACATAGAGATTTTCTGCTCCGATGAGCGCGCTGTAGTGCCGATGCCAACGCCGAAGCGTGTCATACGACTTGTAACACATGGTAATTGCCGCGATTTTCATGCTGCTCTTCGCTTTTTAACGCAGAGTCGCACGCGGTGCGGCGCCAATCAATGCCTATTGAGGAAAGAGAGAGATGCTCTAGACAGAAAAAAGCCGCCCATCGGGCGGCTAAGTGTTCAATACATCGTGTCGAGGGATACTCGAGTTTCTTACTAGGTTTGGCGATGACCTACTCTCCCACACCTTAAGATGCAGTACCATCGGCGCTACGGTGCTTAACGGCCAGGTTCGGGATGGAACTGGGTGTTTCACTCGCGCTATGATCACCAAACCGAGAAAGAAACTCGCGTCCAAGTCGCGTACACGTGGTGTATGCTTCTGAACCGGCAGAAGATCTGGCTTCTACTGGATCAAATCAAGCCTATCGGACCATTAGTACCAGTCAACTGAATGCGTTACCGCACTTACATCTCTGGCCTATCGACGAGGTGGTCTACCTCGGTCCTCAGGGATACCTTGTTTTGAGGGGGGCTTCCCGCTTAGATGCCTTCAGCGGTTATCCTGTCCGATCATAGCTACCCTGCACTGCCGTTGGCGACAACAGGTCCACCAGTGGATCGTTCACCCCGGTCCTCTCGTACTAGGGGCAACTCCTCTCAAGTATCCTACACCCACGGCAGATAGGGACCGAACTGTCTCACGACGTTCTAAACCCAGCTCACGTACCTCTTTAAACGGCGAACAGCCGTACCCTTGGGACCTGCTCCAGCCCCAGGATGAGATGAGCCGACATCGAGGTGCCAAACACTGCCGTCGATATGGACTCTTGGGCAGTATCAGCCTGTTATCCCCGGCGTACCTTTTATCCGTTGAGCGATGGCCCTTCCACTCGGGACCACCGGATCACTATGGCCGTCTTTCGACTCTGCTCGACTTGTCAGTCTCGCAGTCAGGCTGGCTTCTGCCATTGCACTCAACGAGCGATTTCCGACCGCTCTGAGCCAACCTTCGCGCGCCTCCGTTACGCTTTAGGAGGCGACCGCCCCAGTCAAACTACCCGCCACACAGGGTCCCGGATCCGGATAACGGACCGCGGTTAGACATCAAGCGATGCAAGGGTGGTATCTCAAGGGAGGCTCCACCGACACTGGCGTGTCGGTTTCAAAGCCCACCACCTATCCTGCACATGCATGGCCTGATGCCAGTGTGAAGCTGTAGTAAAGGTGCACGGGGTCTTTCC
>JAKVCO010000011.1 GCA_022448245.1 Paracoccaceae bacterium | reverse complement strand
CAGAATCAAAAAAGACGAACGGTTCCCCCTCGGGAAGGGCTTCGAGGACCTCGATCTTGTTCCCGTTTGGATAAGCCGCGCCGAAATCCGTGTTCTCAAATGGGAGAATCTCGGCCCCGAGATCATCAAGAAGCGTGCGCAACGCGGTGGACTTCATCGTCGGATCATCCGGCCAGCGCGGACCGGGCTGCGGCTCCCCCACGAAAAGGCGCCCCGAGAAGCCGGGAGAATTTGCCCTGAGCGACGCTGCAAATAACGCAGCTTCATAGCCCAGACGCCCTTTTTGGCCGATGAGAACGATGTTGAAAGGTTGCGACATGCCCTGCCCGCTTTTTTCGGGCACCGTAGCCGCAAGGAAGGCCGGCGTGAAGGCGAAGAACGTGCCAGACGCGAAGAAGTCCCGGCCGCCTGGGCGCGCCACGCTGCAATCGTTCTGGTGTGGTGAGCAGTGGTGGGCGACCCTGGAATCGAACCAGGCGTGCGTCTCCGCGAGGGAGTTACAGTCCCCTGCCACACCTTGCGGCCTGTCGCCCACTGAGGCGCTCTGCTACTGCCGTGATACGGGACCGTCAACACCAAAATCGCAACGCTGGTGTCGGGCGCGCGTGGACGCTAGGGGAAGGCATGAAAAAACCAAAATGGGTCATCGAGAAAGAACGCGGCAAAAGAGCTGCAGCGGCGGAGACGGTCTGGCTCTTCGGACTGCATGCTGTGCGCGACGCGCTCGCCAATCCGGCGCGCGAACGCTTGCGCCTCGTTCTGACGAAGAATGCCGCTGACCGGTTGGGCGCGGCGCTCGAAGGCGTCGATGTCGAGCCCGAGATCGTGGACCCCCGCAAATTCAACGTGCCGATTGATCCGGCCTCCGTGCATCAAGGTGCGGCACTCGAAGTGAAGCCGCTCGAGTGGGGCAGCCTGCCCGAGGTCTGCGCCCCGCGCGGTGCCTCGCCCCGCGTGATCATCCTTGATCGTGTGTCTGATCCTCACAACGTGGGCGCAATCCTGCGCTCAGCAGAAGTCTTCGGCGCCCGCGCTGTCATCGGCACGTTGCGCCACTCCGCGCCCGAAACCGGCGCCTTGGCCAAAACGGCCTCAGGTGCGCTGGAGCGTCAGCCCTACCTGCGGGTTCGTAACCTCGCCCGCGCCATGGAGGAGCTTCGGGGCATGGGCTACAGCCTCGTAGGCCTTGATGGTGAAGCAGACGTCGATCTGACCGAGGCCCATGAGGCCGATCGTCCGCTTGCGCTCGTCATGGGGGCCGAGGGCCCGGGCCTTCGAGAATTGACCAAGGAAACCTGCGACATGCTCGCGCGGATCCCAGCTCAAGGCGAATTTGGGTCGCTCAATGTCTCAAATGCTGCGGCAATCGCCCTATATGAAACGCGAGATGCCTAATACGAAGATTGCTACTTGCTGCTATTGCGGCACCCGCGCGGCACTGGTTTTGGCCGGCGACAAGAGCCATGAGCTGGCTTGTTCAGCCTGTGGTGCGCCGCTCCACGACCTCAAAATGTTACCGAAAGAGCGGGACCGCGCACACAAAGAGCTGATCAAACCGTCAGCCGTTCGCACCCGCCACGGGGCCAAAAAGCCCGGCAAGAAGGGCTACGACAAGCCCAAAAAGGTAAAGAAAAAGAAGAGCTTGAAGAGCAAGCTCTTCGGCGAAATCTTCGACATCATCGAAGATATTATCGACTGATCACGGATTGAAACATTTCGGGCCAGCCCTTCACGGGTCGGTTAGGGGTGGTTTCGCGACGGGGCCCGCATTCGCATGTTTGGGTCATCGAAACGAACACCTGTCCCTACCGACCAAAAGGACCCCGACCATGATCTCTCGCCGCGCTTTCCTCACCGCTTCCGCCGCCACCCCTGTGGCCCTCGCCCTCGCTTCGCCTGCTTTCGCGGCTGAGCCTCCGATCTACTCCGCCCGCGGTGTCGCCGTGAAAGGTACTGATGTGGTTGCCTACTTCACCGAAGGCAAACAGGTCGACGGCTCGTCCGAATTCGCTACTGAGTACATGGGCGCCAATTGGCACTTCGCCTCCGCCGAAAACCGCAATGCCTTCGAGATGAACCCCGAGGCCTACGCGCCGCAATACGGTGGCTACTGCGCCTACGCGGTGAGCCAAGGTTACACCGCCTCGATCTCGCCCAACGCGTGGACGATCCACGACGGCAAGCTCTACCTCAACTTCAACAAAGCTGTACGTGCGCTGTGGTCCCGCGACATCCCCGGGCGCATCGCCTCGGGCGACGCAAACTGGCCAGAAGTCCTTAATGCGTGAGCCCTGTTAACGGCTTGTTCAAAGTTTGATGAAAAGACTTCCCATGCAGCAAATCATGCATAACTGCTTGATATTGGCGTAGACCGGAACACCTTCGCCAAATTCACTGTCCCTCGTTCCGCACTCAAGCGCCCGGCTCAGCCCGGGCGTTTTTTTATCTTGCAGCAGCAGAGACTTAGTGAGCGAAGATCGCCTCTTCCGTGGCGAAGCCCTTGAGCTCGATCGGGTTGCCGGACGGGTCTTCAAAGAACATCGTCCACTGCTCGCCGGGCTCGCCCTCAAAGCGCACTTGAGGCTTCAGGATGAAATCGGTTCCTGCTTCGGTCAGACGCTCCGCCGTGGCGCGCCAATCGTCGAGACGCAGCACCACGCCAAAGTGCGGCATAGGTACGAGGGCCTCGCCCACTTTGCCCGTGCGCGCGGTCACCAATGGCTCCCCGATGTGCAAAGAAAGCTGGTGCCCGAAGAGCGAGACATCGACCCAGGTCGGCGCGCTGCGCCCCTCTTCGGCACCGAGCATGCCACAATAGAAGGTGCGCGCCTCGTCCAGATCACGAACGTTGATGGCCAGATGGAACGGTGTGAGCATGTCAAAACGCCTCTTTGAGCTTCGCGCCATACTTGCCGCCGCCCGCCGCCATCGGCAAGGGGTAGCCGATGGGAAGAACATCTCGGCAACCCAAAGGCTTCCCATATGAGGTGGTCTCGGGTACTTTTCCCTCAAAAGAGCTAGGGGTCGCGCCCCGAAACAACGGGGTCGCAGCAGGGGCCATGGTACCAAAGTTTGCGTTACACTTTCTCGCGGACGAGATTTCGCTCGATCATCGACGTGGCAAAGCGTGGGTGACCATTGGCACGGCTGCGTTCAACAGCGGCCAATTTGCAGGTGAAATCACGGCGTTACGCGCCATGGGTGAAGCGGCCGCGCGGGCACGCGGCATCCCGTTTGAAACCAAGCTCGTTCTGCCTTCGGACCAAGTCAAAGTGCTGCGGTTGCGCGAAGGCAATGCCTCGGCAGAGGCCGTTGGGTTGGCCCTTGAAGGGGCGACGCCCTACGCGCTCTCGGAGCTCCGGTTTGACTGGAAGAGCTCGGACACCGAGACGCGCATCGCCGCTGTCGCGCAAGAAACACTTGATGAGGCGGCCGCCTTCGCGACAGAACACGGCTTGGCGCCGGTGGCCTTTGTGGCGTTCCCCGAGAATGGCTGGGACGGTGCAGAGGCCTTCTTTGGTACCAATGAGGGCGCCCAAGCCGAACGTGACACGCAGGCCTACGCGCGCTGGGAAGATGGTGAAGAAATAATCGACGATCTCGTCGAGGAGGCCCCCGCTGTCGAAGCTGAAGCGTATGACAGCGAGGTGGTTGAGGCTACCGAGGATACGCAGCCCCCTGAGCCTGCGGAAGTAGAGCCGGACGTGCAGCCAGAGCCCAGCCCAGAGCCGCGTGTGCTGACCGACAAAAAACCGGCAGCAGCAGCTTTTCAATCCCGCCGCAGCCGATCCTTGGGGTCTGCCGCTGAGCTCAACGAAGTGACCATGCCGCCGCAGCCCGCGCTCAAGGCGGCCCCTGCCCCTGCGGATGACGGGCGTACAATCCCTCCGATGACGCGCCCGCCTGAGCCGCTGCCCGCAGCAGCCACGCCCGCAGCACCGACGGTCAAAACACCGCAAGCTACTGAGCCCGTTCCCGAAGCGAGCGTTCTTGCGGCATCGCTCAGGCCCAAACCGGCGGCGGGAGAGTTTGCCTTCCAGTCGCAGCGCGCCCCGGGCACAGCGGCGGGCCTCGCGCCTCCGGCTGAGCATGCGCCGATGGCCTCCAGCGCAAATACGCCTGCGAGCGCCGCTCTCGGCGCCCCCCGCCAGGCCAAACCGCGCTTTATGGGCCTTATTCTGACAGCGCTTCTGATCGTGGCCCTGTTGGCTGTGGCCGCCTTCGCCACGATCCGCGAGGACGGGTTAGCGGGCCTTTGGAACCGCGTCTTGCCGTCGGCCCCGGATGCGCCCGTTACTGCACTAAGCGTGCCGGACGAGGTTATATCGGCCCCCGAAGTCGTCTCCATCGCGCCGACACCGCTTGAGCCAAGCCTTCTCGATCCGCCGCAGGAAGTGCTGCCGGACACTATTGCCGAAGAAGCGGGCGAGGCTGATGTACTCGTCGCAACTCCGCTGTCCGAGACTGATCTTGAGCGCATCTATGCGGCCACCGGAATATGGCCGCTGGCACCAGAGGCCCCACGCGCGCCCCTGCCGTCCGAGCTTGAAACGATCTACATCACCTCGATCGATACCGATGTGTCCGTGAACGACGCGGTGGCGCTGGCAGTTCCCGCGCTTGATGTTGACACGCGGCCTCCGTCGCAGCCTTTGCCCCCTGCTCCGGGCCTCACTTTCCGTTTTGATGAAAAAGGGTTGCTCCTTGCCACCCCGGAGGGCGCGCTGTCCCCGCAAGGCTATCGCATGATCGCGGGCCGTCCCCCGATCGAGCCACCGTTGCGCATTCCCGAAGGCGTCGAAGGTATCCCCGAGAGCGCGCGGCTGGCCGGGATCAGACCGAACCTGAGGCCCGCAAACCTTGCGGAGAACTACGAGCGTTTGGCGTACGGCGGGCTTACCCTCGCAGAACTTGCCGGTTTCCGACCCAAGCTTCGCCCCGAGTCGGCCCAAGTCGCTAAGAAAAGCGACGCACCAAACGCCGCACCCACCGAGAGCGCCGTCGCCAATTCGCTGCGCCCCGAAACCCGGCCTGAGAACTTTGATGTGGTCATTGCCCGGGCTCGGGCTGCGCAACCTGCCCCCTCAGCAGACGGCACAACGACAACTGCGGCTGCGGCGGCACCTGCCCCAACGGTGCGCTCTTCAGGCCCAACGCGCGCCTCCGTTGCTCGCGCTGCTACGACCGAAAACGCCATTCGCCTGCGCCGGGTCAATCTGATTGGTGTCTATGGCACGCCATCTAATCGCTCCGCCCTCGTGCGGCTCGCCAACGGACGCTTTATCAAGGTGCAAGTCGGCGGCAGATTGGACGGCGGCCGCGTGAGCGCCATCTCCGAGAGCTCCCTGCGGTATCAAAAGGGCGGGCGCAACATTACGCTCGAAATCCCGAGCTAGACGCAGAAGGCTTGCACCTCGCGCCCCTCGCCCGCAGACTTAGCGCATGGAAACGCTCGACCCTACGGATATTCGCCTCCTTGATGCGCTTCAACAGAACGCGATACTGACGACGCAGGAACTGGGCGATGCGCTTGCTCTGTCGCCGTCACAAGCTGGTCGCCGGAAACAGCGTCTCGAGGCAGCAGGCTACATCAGAGCCTATGCTGCGCGGCTCGAGCCGTCGAAGCTGGGCCTCGATGTGCAGTCTTTCGTGCAGGTGCTTCTGGCATCGCACGATCCGGAAGGATCCCGCGATTTCCGAGCCTTGATGAAGTCTCGCCGCGAAGTGATCAGCATGTGGGCTCTGACGGGCGAGGCTGACTATCTTCTGCGCATCTACACGGCTGATCTGGCACGGCTAAACATGCTCATTCAGGACGTGATCTTGCCGCACAGGGCAGTCGGTCGCGTGCAAAGCCAGATTGTAATGGATCAGCCCAAGGCGGACGCTGGTCTGCCTCTGTAACGCCCGCGACAGGGCGTGGAGCGCGCAATCCGCGCCCCCCACAAAAGGGTTAGCCGTCAGAGACGCCTGCTTCGGCAAAGGTGGCCATGCCTGAATGACAGGCGAGAGCGCCTTTCATCACGCCAATCGCCAGTGCTGCGCCCGATCCTTCGCCGAGGCGAAGACCAAAGCTTAGCAACGGGTCTTTCCCGAGCTGTGCCAGCAGCCGACCATGGCCGCCCTCCTCGCTCAGGTGACCTGCCACAACGTGGTCCAGCGCATCTGACTGGCACACGGCCAGCGGGGCCGCCGCGGCAGTGCAGATAAAGCCATCAAGGATAACCGGGATGGAATGGGCCCGCGCCGCGGCGATGGCACCGGCCATCCCGGCAAGCTCGCGCCCGCCAAGGCGCGCCAGTACATCAAGCGGCGCGCAGGGCGTATGACGGGCCACGCCCACGTCCACCGCGGCCTGCTTGCGTGCAAGGCCGTCGTCATCGACGCCCGTGCCGCGCCCGACCCAGTCGCCGCCATAGAGCGCCGTGGCAATGGCTGCAGCAGAAGTCGTGTTGCCGATGCCCATTTCGCCCACAACGAGGAAATCAGCCGCGGGATCAACGGCCTCCCACCCTGCCGCAAGAGCCGCCACACAGGCAGCCTCGTCCATGGCGGGCTCCTCCGTGAAATCGCCCGTGGGCGTGTCGAGATCGAGTGGCACAACCTTCATCGAAGCGCCGAACGTCTTGGCCAGCTGATTGATCGCGGCACCACCGTGCTCGAAGTTCGCGACCATCTGGTGGGTCACCTCTGGTGGGAACGCCGAGACACCCTTGGCCGCGACGCCGTGGTTGCCAGCAAAGATGATAATCTGTGGCGCGTCGCAGTGCGGCTTTTCGGTTTTTTGCCAACCCGCGGCCCAAATAGCGAGCTCTTCCAGCTGCCCCAGCGCGCCCGGAGGCTTGGTCAGCTGACCATTGCGCGCCTCGGCTGCGGCACGGGCTTCGGTATCCGGCCCCGGCCCTTGGGCGAGAAGGGCAGCAAAATCTTCGAGAGTTTTAAAGGGGGCCATATCTATCCTGCAGTTGATCGGGTGTTAAGGCTTGTTTATCCGCAGATGAAGCAAGAGCAAGCCGGAGACGGACATGGCATCGTCCCAAAACGTCATTGATGTGCGCGACATCACCTCAGCGGTAGGATTTCTGAGCCGTTTGCCGGTTCGTGTGGATGGGGACTGGGCCATGGGGCGCGGTGCGCACAACACCTGGGCCTACCCGGTGGCGGGCGCGGTTCTCGGCGTCATCCTATGTGCCGTCGCCTGGGTTTTCGCGGGGCTAGGCGCTGCATTCGCAGCCGCCTTCGCGTTGGCGAGCCTCGTTATCGCGACAGGTGGTCTCCACGAGGACGGCCTGGCAGATACGGCCGACGGCCTGTGGGGCGGCTGGACGGCCGCACGGCGTCTGGAGATCATGAAAGACAGCCGCATTGGCGCCTATGGCGTCATGGCGCTGGCGTTGTCCCTGTTGCTCCGATGGCTGGGTCTGGACGCTGCCATTTCTGCGGAGAACTGGTGGGCATTGATTGCCGTGCCTGCTGCGTCTCGGGCCGCCATGGTGCCGCTGATGGCGCTTCCACATGCGCGACCGGGCGGTGTCAGCGCCACAGTCGGGCGCCCACCGGCACCTGCAATCCTGATCGCGGTGGTGAGCGGCATCGCAGTGCTTCTCCCCTTGGGCGGCGCGGGGCTTGTGAGCTTGATCGTCATCGGCCTTCTTGCCGCCGCCGTCGCCCTTATCGCGCAGGCGAAGATCAGAGGGCAAACCGGCGACATCCTTGGCGCCACGCAGCAAGTGACCGAGATTGGCGCTTGGGCCACGCTGGCAGCGATGGCCGCATAGAAAAAGGGCGCCCCATGGGACGCCCTTTCTTCTTTCTTTAAAATAGCTTATGCTGCGCGGCTCATCAGTACTTCGGCGACTTCTTCGCCAGCAACAGCCTCTTCAGCGCCATTCACGGCCGCAATCTCGCGGGTGAGACGCTCGAGAGCGGCTTCATAGAGCTGACGCTCAGAGTAGCTCTGCTCGCGCTGATCATTGGAGCGGTGCAGGTCGCGCACGACCTCCGCGATGGCGATTAGATCACCGGAGTTGATCTTCTGTTCGTATTCCTGAGCACGGCGGGACCACATGGCGCGCTTCACCTTGGCCTTGCCGCGGAGCGTTTTCATCGCCTGGCTGACAACATCCGGGCCGGCGAGCGGGCGCATCCCCACTTCGGTCGCCTTGTTCGTGGGTACGCGGAGCGTCATCTTGTCCTTCTCAAAGGAGATCACGAACAGCTCCAACTGGAAGCCTGCAACTTCCTGCTCTTCGATCGAGACGATCTTGCCAACGCCGTGAGCCGGATAGACCACGAAATCGTTAGGGCTGAACTCGCTCTTTTTCTTACTCATCTTTGTCCTTTCCCAAGGCGGGCGCGGGGCCCGTCGCCGACCGATAGACGACAAAAACCATGTCCCCAGCGCTTACCGCCGGTGGTGTATGGGCTGTCTCAGGGTCAAAAAAACCATCCCGCGCAGCAGCAAGGGATGGAATAGCTAGAGTTTCGTTGCCCAATTACATAGCACACGAATCACCAAAAATGAAGGCTCTGTTCCAAAAGCCGCCTGTTGCCAGCGGCTTGCAAGGTTCTATTAACGCTTGGTCAGCCGCCTTCGCCGGGCGCTTCAGAGAAATATTTCTCCAGTTTGCCTTCTTCACCGTCCTTCTCCTCTGCGCCGGGCAGCGGATCTTTCTTTGAGACGATGTTGGGCCATTGCTCGGAGTACTTGCGGTTGAACTCCACCCACTTGTCCATGTCCGGCTCGGTGTCCGGCAGGATAGCTTCGGCAGGGCATTCAGGTTCGCATACGCCACAATCGATGCATTCATCGGGGTGGATGACGAGCGTGTTTTCCCCCTCGTAGAAGCAATCCACGGGGCAGACTTCCACGCAGTCTGTGTATTTACAGGCGATGCAATTGTCGGTGACGACGTAGGTCAATTTGATGCTCCTCGAGAGGCTCGAAATTAACTGCCTAAAGGTCTCGCTTCAAGGCGTCGAGAGCCCTTCTGTCTCGTTTCGTGGGTCGCCCTGTCCGGTCATGTCCGGGGGCGAGCTCCTTTTTGGGTTTGGGCTGGGGCGGCGCGAGGTCCTCGTAGAGCGATTGCGCCTCGGGCGCAGGCCCGCGCCGGGAGCCCAGCGCGAGGATTTTGATGACGCGCACGTCCTGCTCTTTGGGGAAGGTCAGCACGTCGCCCGGCGCCACACTGCGCGAGGGTTTGGAGATCGGCGTGCTGTTCACGCGCAATTTGCCTTCGGTCACAACCTTGGCGGCCAGCGCGCGGGATTTAAAGAACCGCGCCTGCCAGAGCCACTTGTCCACCCGGAGGCTGGTGAGCTCCGTCAATCTTTCTTGAGCCCCATGAGCGCAGCGGCGAAGGGGTTATCGGGATCGATCTTGTCCTTGCGCTGCGGCTTGGCCTCGTAGGTCTTGGGACCGCGGTTTTGCGGCTTGCCCTTCCCTTGCGGTTTGCCACGGGGCTTGCCCTTGCCGGGCTTGCCATCGCCTTGCGGACGCTGACCACCGCGGCGCGCATTCCCGCCACCCCAGGTGAAGGTGTAGAACACCTCATTCTCGGGCTCGGCCGGTGCTTCCGCCACTGCTTCTGCAAGCGTTTCTTCAGACTTTTCAGCGGCTTCCGGCGCTTCACCTTCGGGTGCAGCTTCTGCAGCGGGGGCTTCAGCGGCAGGTTTGGCGGCCTTCGGACGCTCCCCACGTTCGGCTTTGTAACCAAGGCCCTGCAGCAAATCGGCAAACTGGTCGAGCGTCATGCCCGTGATCGACAGCATGTCGGCCGTCGCCTCGAAACCTGCGCGGGTATCCTGGTTGCGGATCATGTCCGCGAGACGCTCGAGCATATCGATGCGGATCGCACGGACGCCCGCGGCACGGTAGCCAGCGGCGGTGTGGAACCAAGGCTCTGCGCCCTCGTCCGTGGGAATGGATACGAGGCCCGGAGGCGGGCTCTCAGGAAACGCATCAATGCCTTTAGCGAGAGACAGCAGCACAAGGCGCAGGCGCGTCGGGGCAGGCTTCAAAAGAAGCGGCAGGAAGATCGTGAACTGACCAAAGCGCACGCCGTGCTTGCGCAGCAGGCCGCGCGCATCCTGATCGAGCGCTTTGACGTCGTCTGCCACCTCAGTGCGGGGCAGAACGCCCATCGCTTCGACCAGTTGGAATGCGAAACCACGTGCGAGACCGGACAGGCCCTCATCACGCTGCATGGCCATCAAAGGCTCAAAGAGCGAGGCGATCTTGCGGTCGATGAAGTGCTGCAAACGGCGCGCGACTTTCTCGGCGACCTCAGTGCCAGCCTCGTCATCGACGAAGGCCTTCACCTGGGGCTTCAGCGCATCAGACCCCGGGATCAGCTTGCCCACCGCCTGGTCGCCCCACATGAGGCCACCCTGCTCGGTGAAATCAATCTCGGTATCGGGCGCGTTATAGAAGCGGTCCGACAGAAGGTGGAACTTTGGTGCGAGCGCCTGCAGCGCCGCTGAGCGCAGCGTCTTCGCCTCGCCGGCTGTTGCGCTCTCGTCTTGGCGGAACCGAAAGCCCTCGAGTTTGCCCACAAACTGACCCTCTACGGTCACTTCGCCTTGATCATTCACCTCGGCCAAAAGCCTCTCCTTCTGTTTCAATCGGCGCATGAGAACACTCGTGCGCCGATCGACAAATCTTGCTGTCAGTGCCGTGTGAAGCGCGTCTGACAATCGGTCTTCTACGGCACGTGTTTCGTCGCGCCAATGGCTTTCGTCTTCAACCCAGCCAGACCGCTGCGCCACATAAGTCCATGTGCGGATATATGCCAAGCGTTTGGACAGCGTATCGATATCACCCTGCGTGCGGTCGATGCGGGCAACCTGCCTGCGGAACCAATCGTTGGGCACCTCACCGGCCTCGTACAGATACTTGAAGATCTGCGCCAAAAGGCCCGCGTGTTCAGTGGGGGAGATACCGCGGAAATCGGGCACGCGGCACACATCCCAAAGGAGCCGCACGCTCGCCCCGTCCGAGGCCCGCGCGCGCACCTCCGCCTCGCTTGTGAGCGCCTTGAGTGCACCAAGGTCATCGGATTCCCGCACCCGGGTGAGCCACGGGTCATCCGTGGGCGCCTCAAGGCTTTGGATCAGCCGCTCAGGCGAACCAAATTCGAGCTTAGAGTTCCGCCACTGCAGTTTGCGCACGCCGGAGAAGCGGTGTTCCTCAATCGCCTCAACGATTTCTGGCGGCAGCGGGGAAGCCTCACCTGTCACGCCAAAAGTGCCTGCCGTCCTGTAGCGCCCCGCCCGGCCTGCGATCTGGGCAAGCTCGTTGGCGTGGAGCGGGCGCATGCGAACGCCGTCAAACTTGTGGGTGGCTGAGAAGGCCACATGCGTGACGTCGAGGTTCAAGCCCATGCCGATGGCATCCGTAGCGACCATGAAATCGACATCGCCGTCTTGGTAGAGCTCCACCTGCTTGTTGCGCGTCCGTGGGCTGAGCGCGCCCATGACCACGGCCGCCCCACCCCGCTGGCGTTTCAGCAGCTCGGCGATGGCGTAGACGTTCTCGACACTGAAGCTCACGATCGCGGAGCGTGGCTTCATACGCGAGAGCTTCTTTTCGCCTGTGTAGGTGAGTTCAGAGAATCGTTCCCGCGCCAGGAACTGCGCCTTGGGCACCATGGCCGCGATGGCAGAGCGCATGGTGTCGGCGCCCATAAAGAGCGTCTCGTGCGTGCCGCGCGCATGCAGGAGACGGTCCGTGAAGACGTGGCCACGTTCAGGGTCAGCGCACATCTGGATTTCATCGATGGCCACGAAATCGCAGCCCAGCCCCTCGGGCATGGCCTCAACGGTGCAGACCCAGAATTTCACGCGGTCAGGCACGATGCGTTCTTCGCCGGTGATCAGCGCCACGACAGATGGACCCCGGATCGCCACGATCCGGTCGTAGACCTCACGCGCCAGAAGGCGCAGCGGCAAGCCGATGACGCCCGAGGAATAGCTAAGCATCCTCTCGATCGCGTAGTGAGTTTTACCTGTGTTGGTAGGTCCAAGGACCGCCGTCACACGTCCCGTGTCGGCCATACTGTGATCCCCGTGAGGGCGGGCCTAGATGGCGCGGCCCGCCGTCTTCTTTTCAAGTCGCTCGATGGCCGTCGATAAATTTTCGCGATGGGGATGTATAGCCCTCACCTCGTAATAGACCTCGAGGGCTTCTTCCTCGAGGCCAAGCTCCTCAAAGATCGTCGCAAGGCCCGACATGGCCCCGAAGTGGCGCGGCTCAAGTGCCAGCGCATTGCGCAGATCCTCGAGCGCGGGACCGTACTTGCCGACTTTGTAGTACGCCGTTGCGCGGGCATGGAAACCTTGCGCGAAGCGCGGTGCGTGGTCGGTCAGCGCGGTCAGGTGCTCGATCGCCTTTTCCCAATCGTCGGACTCCATGGAGTCCTCGCCGCGCTTCAAGAGCAGATCCATCGCCGGAGAGCCAGATTTTGACCACTCCCGCCAGATCTTTTCCTCGATGGGTTGGTAGTCAGCCGCATCCACCGACTGAAGCCGGTCAAAAAGGGCCTGCAGATCGTCTGCGACGGCTGGCGAAGGTCCGGAAATCCCGACCGTCAGCAGAAATGCCGCAACGGCACAACGTATCGAAGATGTGTAGCGTCTCATTATGTGTTGATTGTAGCTGCCGGTCAGGCAAAAACCAGCCTGCATCAAGCACAGGAGAGTGACATGAGCATCATCGATAGCGCCGTGGCGGCATTGTCTGAAAAAGTTGGCGGCGGTTTCGACGGCTCCGCGAAGTTCGAGATCGAGGGCGAAGGCTCCATCATCGTCGACAGCGACGGCGTGCGTGCCGATGACGGCGCAGCCGACGTCACGCTGAAAGCCGACTCTGAGACGTTCCAGGGCATCATGTCTGGCGACGTGAACCCGACGACCGCCTTCATGACCGGCCGCCTCAGCGTAGACGGCGACATGGGCATGGCGATGAAACTCGCCGGCGTTCTGGGCTAAGGGCGATGGAGGCGGCACCGCTCTATAACGATGTCGCCGAAGGGCCGGACGGCGGCGTGGCCTATTGGCTGCGCTGCGAAGACGGCCTGCGTATCCGCATGGCACTTTGGGAAGCCAAAGAGGCCAGCGGCACCGTGTTTATGTTCCCTGGACGCACGGAATACGTTGAAAAATATGGCCGCGCGGCCCGCGACTTCGCAAAGCGCGGCCTGACCACAGTGGCCGTCGATTGGCGCGGACAAGGGCTTGCGGATCGCATGCTCGATAACCGCCACATCGGCCACGTCATGCGCTTTCGCGATTACCAGATGGATGTGGCGGCCGTTGTAGACGCCGTGCGGCAGCTTCGCTTGCCGAAGCCTTGGTACCTCGCCGCGCATTCCATGGGCGGCTGCATTGGCCTGCGCGCCCTGATTGAGGGCCTCGAAGTTGACGCCTGCGCGTTCTCGGCGCCCATGTGGGGTGTCCAGCTTTCACCGTTCGAGCGACCGATGGCCTGGACGCTGTCCTCGCTTCTGCCAGTCTTCGGCTTGGGCGGGATACGCTCGCCGCGCACGCAGAACGGAATTTATGTGCTCGACCAGCCGTTCGAGGACAACACGCTCACGAATGATCTCGAGATGTGGGAGTACATGGGGCGCCAAGCGAAGGCGCATCCAGAGCTCAATCTTGGATCACCGTCGATCAAATGGTTGCGAGAAGCCCTGCGTGAAATGGCCTTCCTGTCGACCCAGCCATCGCCACAGATCCCCTGCGTGGCCTTCCTCGGCACCAATGAGCGCATCGTAGAGTTGGGCCGAATCCGGCAGCGCATGGCCAAATGGCCCGGCGGTCGCTTGATCGAGTTCCCGGACGCCGAACACGAGGTGATCATGGAAGAACCTGCCATCCGCGCCCGCGTATTCGACGAAAGCACGGCGGTCTTTGCAGGCGCGGCCTAAACCGCGCCCTCCCCCACTACTTCTTCAGATTGTGGACGCCCATCGCTTCGGCGGCCGCTCCTGCGCGCATCCAGCTGTGCTCGGAGGCGATGAAGAACATCGTGAGCCCGTGGTGCATCAGGCTCTCCGCCTGCGTGGCGTTGCCGACAAATGTCATGAACGCCTTGCCATTGGCCTTCGCCGCCGCCCCGCAGGTGGCGAAGGCTTGCTGTAGCTCATCAGAGCTTTGGTCGCGCTTGCCATACCCCACGGAAAGGTCCGCTGGACCAAGAAAGAGGCCGTCGATCCCGTCGGTGGCCGCGATGGCGTCGGCGGCGTCTACGCCCGCAGGCTCTTCAATCTGTGCGATCAGGATAGTGTCGGAGCTTTGGTCGAGCACGTCCGGCATCTTGCGCGTGGCAAAGCCTGCCCAGCGCGTTGATCCAGCATAGCCGCGCCCGCCGAGGCCAAAGTGACCGGCTTTCGCCAGTGCCTGAGCCTTCTCTACGCTATCCACGTGAGGTGCCACGATCCCAGCGGCCCCGCTGTCAAGCGCCTGCAAAATCTCGGGCGCCGTGGCCGAGCCGGGACGTACGAGGAGTGGAAAATCAAGCGCACGGCCCAGCGCCAGGCACATATCCAGCCGGGCGCGATCAAAGGGAGAGTGTTCCGCGTCGAGGCACAGAAAATCGAGGCCGGACTGGGCCAGAACCTCGATCAGCTCATAGGCCGGGGTCTTCAAAAATGTGCCTGCCAGCATCTCGCCCGCAAGCATCCGCTGTTTGAAATCTGCAATACCCATGACGGCCTCCCTTCGTTTGACGTGACAGCATCATGCGCGAGCCTCCTTGGCAAGCGGCGTCTCGCTGCTAGGCTCTGGGGCATGGTACTGAGCTTCACAGAACGCGGCATCTACTGCGCGGCGGGCGATTTCTACATCGATCCTTGGCGCCCGGTGGATCGTGCGCTGATCACTCACGGTCACGCGGATCACGCGCGTTGGGGCATGAAAAGCTATCTGAGCACCGACGCGGCCGCCCCCGTCATCCGGATGCGGCTGGGTGATATCAATCTGGAGACGATTGCCTACGGCGAGGTTCGCCGCATCGGCGATGCCGACGTCAGCTTCTTTCCAGCCGGCCACGTGCCGGGCTCGGCCCAAATCCGGGTCGAAGTGGGGGGTGAGGTCTGGGTGGCCTCTGGCGATTACAAAGTGGTCGACGACGGCCTCTCCGAGGCCTTCGAACCGGTGAAATGCCATGCTTTCATCACCGAATGCACCTTTGGGCTGCCCGTTTTCAACTGGACGCCGGAGCCTGAGGTGCGCGCCTTGCTCAACGCTTGGTGGCAAAGTAATGCGGCCCTCGGCAGGCCCTCGATCATTGGCGCCTACTCACTGGGAAAAGCGCAGCGCATCCTCGCAGCTCTCGATCCCGCCACGGGCCCGATCCTGACACACAGCGCGGTGGAAAACACGAATGTCGTGCTGCGTGAACAGGGCTACGCGCTGCCCGATACAATCCGGGTAATGCCGGATCTGAAGGCAAAGGATCACCCTGGCGCCCTCATCGTGGCACCGCCCTCAGCGCTCGGCTCCACCTGGTCGCGGCGCTTTACGGGGGCCTCGACGGCCTTTGCCTCGGGCTGGATGGCCATGCGCGGTGTACGACGCAGGCGGGCCGTCGACCGAGGCTTTGTCATGTCCGACCATGCGGACTGGGCAGGCCTGAACACCGCCATCGCCGAGACAGGCGCCGAGCGGATCTTCGTGACCCACGGCTACACGAGCGTCTTCCGCCAATGGCTCGAAAGCCAAGGCTATGACGCGGCCATCGTGGAGACAGAATACGACGGCGACGACGCGGAGGATGCAGCGTGACGGAGGCGACCTTCCCCTGGGCCGACAAGCCCCGCCACTGGCGCGACAAGGTCATCGCATGGGGCGCGCGCCGCATCGCGCAACCGCGCCTCGCCTCCCCGGCGCCATGGACGGCGCACCGCCGAGGCTTTGAAAAGGCCGCAGGGCTCAGGCGCTTCCAAAAGGCGCGTGGTGTGAGCGTCCGCCCGATCGAATTAGGCCCGCTGGGCGCGCTCGAAATCTCCCCTCCGAAACCGGAGCGTCGCCTCGTTTGGATCCACGGCGGAGGCTTCGTGGTGGGCTCGCCGGAGACCCATCTGGTCATGCTCACCCATCTGGCGCGCACGGCGAACGCCCTCGTGATCGCGCCGCGCTATCGTTTGGCGCCCGAGGACCCGTACCCCGCCGGGCCCGAAGACGCTGAGAGCGCCGTGACGGAGGCCATGACCTACCGAGGCGACGTGGGCCCACTGACACTCGGTGGCGATTCCGCTGGCGGCTGTCTGGCCCTCGTAGCGCTGCAAAAGCTTCTGAAGGACAGCACGGCTCCGGCAGGCGTTTTACTCTTCAGCCCGGCGACGATCACTGACCCGGCAAGGCCAGTGCCTGATGCAGATGATCTGCTCTTCCCCGAAGAGGTCCTGCACCGGATCGGAGCCAGCTATTCCATCAATGCTGATCCGCGCGATCCAAGGTTTGCCCCGGTGCATGGCACCTACACGGGCGCGCCGCCCACGCTGATCCAATGCGTGTCCCGCGAATATCTTGAAGAGGACAGCGACGCGATCGCCGCACGCCTCACAGGCCAAGGCGTCCAAGTAACGTTGGAGAAGGTCGCGCGCATGCAGCACGTTTGGCAATTCATGGCCGGAAGCTCGCCCCTGGCGGACGACGCCATCGCGCGCGCGGCCGCCTTCATGCGAGGGCTCGGATGAAGCGCTTCGCGGCCCTGTTCACACAGATTGATCAAACGACGAAAACCCTCCCTAAGGTCGCCGCCCTGAAAACGTATTTCGAGGACGTGCCGGAGGACGATCGCCTGTGGTGCATCGCCCTTTTCTCTGGTCGTCGCCCGAAGCGCACGCTCACAACGCCGTACCTGCGGGGCTGGGCCGCCGAGAAGGCTGGCATCCCACTTTGGCTCTTTGAAGAAGCCTATCCGGTCGTGGGGGACCTTGCAGAAACAATCGCTCTGGTGCTGCCACCCCCCACACAGGAGAGCGATCATAGCCTGAGCCACTGGATCGGCGTGATCAAATCGTTGCCCTCCCTCGAGGAGGCCGAGCGCAAAGAGGTGGTGCTCGCCGCGTGGGACGAGCTCGATCCAACCGGGCGTTTCCTCTTCAACAAGCTCCTGACCGGCGGGTTCCGGGTGGGCGTCAGCCAAAAGCTCATGACGCGGGCCCTCGCCCAAGCCACCGGCCAAGACGAGCCGGTGATCACCCACAAGCTCATGGGCTCATGGACGCCTGAAACCGCCACCTGGCAGAGCCTCATCGACGAAGATGACCCGGCCGCCGATCTGTCGCGCCCCTACCCCTTTTACCTCGCCTATCAGCTCGACGAAGAGCCTGAAGATCTCGGCGTGCCCGCCGACTGGCAAGCAGAATGGAAATGGGACGGCATCCGCGGGCAGCTCATCGTGCGCGGGGGCGAACATCATCTATGGTCACGCGGCGAAGAGCTGATGACCGACCGTTTCCCCGAGCTGGCCCAAGCACGGGACTTCCTGCCCGAAGGCACAGTCATTGATGGCGAGGTGCTCGCCTGGGCCGACGGCGCGCCTCTACCCTTCGCACAACTGCAAAAGCGGATCGGGCGCAAATCGGTGCCAAAGAAGCTTTTGGCCGAAGCGCCCGTGGTGCTGCATTCCTATGATCTCTTGGAGTTTGCGGGCGAAGACATCCGCGACCGCCCCATGGCAGAACGCCGCGCGCGCCTCGAGGCATTGATTACCGACCTGCCCGAGGGCTGCCCCGTACAGCTTTCGCCCACGGTGCCCTTCGCGAGTTGGGCTGATCTTGCCCAAACCCGCGAAGGCAGCCGCGATAACCACGCCGAAGGGCTGATGCTCAAACGTAAGGACTCGCCCTACCTGAGCGGTCGCAAGAAAGGCGATTGGTGGAAGTGGAAGGTCGACCCCCTCGTGATCGACGCAGTGATGATCTACGCGCAGGCAGGCCACGGCCGGCGGGCGAACCTTTTCACCGACTTCACCTTCGCGGTCTGGAAAGGCAACGATCTTGTCCCCTTCACCAAAGCCTACAGCGGCCTGACGGACGCCGAATTCAAAGAGATCACAGCCTGGGTGAAAAAGAACACGCTACAACGTTTCGGCCCAGTGCGGCAGGTGACGCCCCACCACGTGTTCGAAATTGCCTTTGAAGGGATCCAAGCCTCCTCGCGACACAAGTCAGGCGTGGCCCTGCGCTTTCCAAGGATGAGTCGCTGGCGCAAAGACAAGCCACTCGCCGAAGCCAACACGTTTGACGATCTCACTGAGATGCTGGAGACATACAGCTGACATGCCCAAAGCCCTCATGCCCCCCGCCCCAACGCCCCCTGCCAAACGCGCGCCCGCCGGCGCCGTGGACAGCCACCTGCACCTCTTGGGCGACGAATACCCGCTCTGGGACGGCCGGGTTGAGGATCCCGCGGACGAGGCCTCGCTCGACGGCTGGTTGGACAGGTACCGAGCAGAAATGAGCAACCTCGGGTTTTCGCGCTGCGTCATCGTTCACTCGATCCTCTACGGCGCGGATAATTCGATGACGCTCGAAGCTGTGCGCCGAATGGGGCCCGCCTCGCGGGGCGTGGGCCTCCTCAAAGACGGCGCCACCGACAAAGAGATGGAAGCCTTCGCGACCTCGCAAATGGTCGCCGTGCGGCTCAACTACGTGCACGGTGGCGTCCTCAGCTGGGCCGGCGCGAAAAAGATGGCCCCCGCCTTGGCGCATCACGGACTCCATATCCAAATGCTGCTCCATTCCCATATGCATATGGCCGAGATCGCAGATGATATCCGCGCGCTTCCGGTGCCGCTCGTGATTGATCACTTGGGCTGGCCTGACTTGTCGCTCGGCGTGGACGACCCCGGTTTCCAAACACTGCTCGAGCTTCTCAGCGAAGGCCGCGTCCACCTCAAACTGTCAGCACTATATCGGCTGTGCCACGCGCCGTTCGAGGATGCGACCCCGTTCGTGAAAGCAGCTATGAAAGCCAATCCGGATGCGCTCCTCTGGGGCACGGATTGGCCCTTTCTCATGCTCGCGGATGCTGCTCAGCCTTCGGCCTCAACACTGCTCGATGCCTTCGACCGCGCCTGCCCAGACGAATGCACGCGTGAAAAAGTCCTCGTATCAAACCCCGCGCGCCTCTTTGGCTTCGACGCGTGAGGGGCCAGCCCCTCACACTCCCCGAAGTACATAGGCACGAAGAAAGGGCGCGCGCTGGCACGCGTTCTTCGTGCTTCGTACTTCCCCCGGAGGGCCGCCGGAGGCATTCGATATTCTCAACGCTTGCCGTTCGCCGCTGCAAAGCACAGATAAGACGCATCGCAACTTGAAAGGCCTTCCCATGTATCACGACGCGAACCCGACCCACGGCACCAAAGATCTGGGAGATCTGCCGGAATGGGACCTCAGTGATCTTTATGCCGGTCAAGACGACCCGGCCTTTGCAACGGACATGGATTGGCTCGAGGGCGAATGCGCCGCGTTTGCCTCGGACTACGAAGGCAAGTTGGCGACGCTTGATGTCGATGGGCTGCTCAACGCCGTGGAGCGCTATGAGCAAATAGACGTCGTCGGCGGCAAGCTGATGTCTTACGCGGGGCTGCGCTACTATCAGGTCACCACTGACGCGGAGCGAGCCAAATTCATGGCCGATGCGCAGGACCGGATGACTGTGGCCACGACACCGCTCGTGTTCTGGTCGCTTGAGTTCAACCGCCTTGAGGATGACCACCTCACCAAGTTGCTAAGCGAGAATGCAAAGCTCGCGCGCTACAAGCCCGTGATGGACCGACTGCGCGCCATGAAGCCGCACCAGCTCTCTGACGAGCTCGAGAAATTCCTGCATGACCAATCCACCGTGGGTGCGGCGGCGTGGAACCGGCTCTTTGATGAGACCATTGCCGGGCTCGAGTTCGATGTGGACGGCGAGACGCTGGGCATCGAGGGCACGCTGAACCTCCTGAGCGAACAAGACCGCTCCAAACGTGAGGCCGGCGCCCGCGCGCTGGCCGAGACCTTCGGTGAGAACGTCAAAATCTTCGCTCGTGTGCACAACACGCTCGCCAAGGAAAAAGAAATCGAAGACCGTTGGCGCAACATGCCGACGCCTCAGACCGGGCGCCACCTCGCCAACCATGTCGAGCCCGAGGTTGTCGAGGCTTTACGCAACGCGGTCGTCGCGGCCTACCCCCGCCTTTCGCATCGTTACTACAAGCTCAAAGCCAAGTGGCTGGGGCTTGAGACACTCGAAGTCTGGGACCGCAACGCGCCCTTGCCCATGGAAGACGACCGCGTGGTCGGATGGGCTGAGGCCGAAGAAACCGTCATGTCTGCCTACGGCGCCTTTGATCCGCGCATGGCGGACCTTGCGGAGCCGTTCTTCTCCAAGGGTTGGATCGACGCGCCTGTGAAGCCGGGCAAGGCGCCTGGCGCATTCGCGCATCCCACGGTCACCACGGCCCACCCCTACGTGATGCTCAACTACCTCGGCAAACAGCGCGATGTGATGACGCTCGCGCACGAGCTTGGCCACGGTGTCCATCAGGTCCTCGCCGCCGAACAGGGGGAGCTTTTGTCTTCGACCCCGCTCACGCTGGCTGAAACAGCTTCCGTCTTCGGCGAAATGCTGACCTTCCGCAAACTGCTCGCGGCGGCTGAAACGCCCGAGCAGAAGAAGGTGCTCCTCGCCGGAAAAGTCGAGGACATGATCAACACGGTCATCCGCCAGATCGCCTTCTACGACTTTGAGTGCAAGCTGCACACCGCGCGCGCTGAGGGCGAATTGACCCCTGATGATATCAACGCGCTTTGGATGTCGGTGCAGGCTGAATCCCTCGGCCCCGTGTTCAACTTCATGGAGGGGTATGAGACCTTCTGGGCCTACATTCCGCATTTCGTACACTCGCCCTTCTACGTCTACGCCTACGCCTTCGGCGACGGCCTCGTGAACGCGCTTTATGCGGTCTACGAAGAAGGCGGCGAGGACTTCCAAGAGAAGTATTTCGACATGCTGCGTGCGGGCGGATCAAAGCACCACAAGGAGCTTTTGGCACCCTTCGGCCTCGACGCCTCGGACCCCGCGTTCTGGGACAAGGGGCTTTCCATGATCGAAGGCTTCATTGACGAGCTCGAGGCCATGGAAAGCTAAGATGGATGCCGGGCCGAAGGGCCCGGCGCCTGTCGCTTAGGTCAAAGAGATGGTGACCGTGCCGCCCACGTTCAGCGTGTAGCCCGGCACCGAAAGCGTATCGCCATCGTCTGAGGCGCCGCCCACCCCAACGCCCGCTGCATTGAACGTCGACCCATGGCGGCCGCCTGTCTTGGTACAGGCAAAGGGTGTACTAGGATCATCGGTTAGGCCGATTGCAAAGCCACAATGCGGGCAGACCAAATTCACCACGAGGTATCGTTCGTCCTGCGTCTGCGCGCCTGCGCCCGCGGCGATCTGCTCGGGCGTGCGGTGCAGAATGCCCACGTATTGCGTGCCACCGGTGTTGGTAAACTCCCCCGCGCCATTGGCCCGCGCAAAGACCGCCATCTCGCCGGGTGCAAGATCCGTGATATCGACCATCGCGGACCCGCTTACATTCACGAGACGATCCTGCCCCTGCGGGGCGTCATCGGTGAAGCCATCTGCCCAACCATAAACGGCAGCATTCAAAACCGCTGGGCACAACGTGAAAGTCGCGGCGGAGAAAGTTGCAATCACCTGGCGTCGGCTGAGTTTTTGCATGGGGGTATCCTTATGTTCGGAAAGAAATCATGTGACGAAGCGTGTTGTCGCGGTCGATCAGGTGATGCTTGAGAGCACCCGCGACGTGCAGACCAATGAGGCCCAAAAAGACCCATTTCATGAGGTAGTGAACCTCAAGAAGCTGCTCGCCCGTGTCCGAGCGTGCAAACCCGATATCGACCGGAAAAAGCAGCATGTTCGAGGAGAAGGCGGAGACCGAGACATATCCCGTCACCACCGCCACGATCAAAGCAAGGTAGAGCGCGATCTGCACAAGAAGGGCGAGGCCCCTCTCCCACGCGGCGTGATCAGAAACGGTGCGCCGTTTGGCCCTGGCTTTGACGATCAGTCGCCCGATCAGCACCAAAATCAGGATTTGCCCGGAGATCTGATGAACTTGCATTGCCGTGCGATCCGCGATCTCGAGAAAATACATCATGCCGGTCGCGGCCATAAGCAGCACGAGCGCTGCTGAAATCCAATGGAACGCGATCTGGGGCCGCGAAAAAGGCTGGGGCACAGAATGTCTCCCTGGCTGAGTCGTAGATAATACGTCCGACCGCCGACAAACTGTCGCAGTTTTCTTTCAGGCCAAGTTTTTTCTGATCACAACTTCGCGGGCTGAGCGCGGGTTGACGTCAGTCGAGCTCGGTCCACGGCCAGGGTTTCACTTCCGATGCCCCCGCCTGATAGCGCGCCGCTTTGGCGACCCAGATGCCCACGTCCTCGCCAAAACGGGCCAGACGCTTGTTGGGCTTTTTGTGCTCTACAAGAAGGAAAAGGAACTGCACGACCGTGACCAGAAGGATCACCGTCTGCGCGAGCTGCAACATGATCCAAAGGATCACGGAAGTCAGGAAGCGCCCGCCAAGGCCCTCTTCCAGCTCTTCTTGCTCTGTGGGCCGGGCGTTGTTCTCCGGCATGACGTCATCAAATTCACCTTTGTCAGCCATCAAGGACCTCTCCTAGTTCAAGCACGCGGTCGATCATCACCTGCGTGCCACGTGAGAATTCGAGAGGGCACGGATAGGCCTCCCCCCGCGTTGCGGCGACGAAAGCTTCGACCTGGTTCACATAATGATTTGCTGCGGGGAAGCGTTCGACGCGCAGGCCCAGCCCCGGCTGGTGGATCTCGATGCGCGCGCCGTCAAAAACGTTCGGATTGAAGGGTGCCGTCAGGCGGATCAGGCCCTCAGTACCGTGGAATTCCATGCTCTGCGTGGGGTGCAAGCGGGTGGAGACATAGGCCGAATAGGTCACGCCGTTCGGGAAGGCCGCATCGACGTCGGCAAAGGTGTCAAAGTCCTGCTCCATGCGCAGGAGCGCGCCGGTCACCTCAGGCTCCTGCCCCGTCACGAAGCGCGCGGAGCCGAAAATGTAGACCCCGATGTCGCGGAGCGCGCCGCCGCCCATGCCAGCCGTATTGCGGATGTTTTTTGTGTCGGCGGAATTGTCGAAAGAGAAAGCGCCGCGAATGTGCTTCAGCTGGCCCACGGCGCCATCGGCGACGAGGTGTTTCACGCGCTGCCACTGCGGATGATGGACGATCATGTAGGCTTCTGCACAAAGCTTGCCGGAGGCATCCCGTGCCGTGGTCAGATCGTCAAACTCAGCCGCGCGCAGGGTCGCGGGTTTTTCGACCAGCACGTGCTTTCCAGCCTCAAGCGCCTTCAGCGCCCAAGGCACATGCAGGTGATTGGGAAGCGGGATGTAGACCGCGTCGATCTCGTCGTCGGCGAGAAGGTCGTCATAGCTGGAAACCGCGCGGCACCCAGGCGCCATCTCCTGAAAGGGCACCACCTTGCTGGCATCACGCGACGCCACAGCCACCAGTGCCGCGCTTCGCGCGCTGTGAATGGCCGGCCCCATGTGCTCTCTCGCGAACTTCGCCGCGCCGAGAATGCCCCACCTGAGATGCGTCATGTATGTCTCCCTTCGCGCCCCAGCATGACGGCAAAAGGGGGGCGATCAACCCCCCTTCTGTGTCGTTACTCACTTTGGTCGCTTCCAGCTCATCAGCTGGGATTTGAGCCCCCCGCCGCGCAGCGGCGCGCCCTCAGGTTCAAGCCCGACGGGCGCCGAAGGGAGGTGGGGGGCCCTATTCCCGCGTTACGCGTTCAGCATGCCCTTCTGACGCGCCAGCTCACGCATCCGCTTTTGCAGCTTTTCAAAAGCGCGCACTTCGATCTGACGAATGCGCTCGCGGCTCACGTCGTACTGGCCAGACAGATCCTCCAAGGTCACCGTCTCTTCGCTCAACCGACGCTGAACGAGAATGTCCTTCTCGCGCTCGTTGAGCACATCCATCGCCTCAGCAAGAAGCTCCCGGCGCGCGGTCATCTCATCGCGCTCTTCGTAGTCAGATGCCTGGTCCGCATCCTCATCCTCGAGCCAATCCTGCCACTGCGCCGTGCCATCATCTTCAGAGCCGATCTGAGCATTCAGCGAGGCATCCCCACCCGACAGGCGCCGGTTCATGGAGATTACTTCTGCCTCAGTCACACCAAGGTCATTGGCAATGCGGGCCACGTTCTCAGGGCGCAGATCGCCCTCTTCCAGCGCGCCAATGCGGGCCTTGGCCTTGCGCAGGTTGAAGAAGAGCTTCTTCTGAGCGCTCGTCGTCCCCAGCTTCACCAGGCTCCAGGAGCGCAGGATGTATTCCTGTATCGACGCACGGATCCACCACATGGCGTAGGTCGCCAAACGGAAGCCTTTCTCAGGGTCAAAGCGCTTCACGGCCTGCATGAGGCCAACGTTCGCTTCCGAGATCACTTCGGCCTGCGGCAGGCCGTAGCCACGGTACCCCATGGCGATCTTCGCCGCCAATCGCAGGTGCGACGTGACCATCTTGTGGGCCGAGCGCGAATCTTCCTGCTCAACCCAAGCTTTGGCGAGCATGTATTCTTCTTCCGGCTCCAGCATCGGGAACTTGCGAATTTCTTGGAGGTAGCGGTTCAGACCGCCTTCTGGGGTCGGGGCGGGAAGGTTTGCGTAATTTGCCATTTCTTATGTCCTCCGGTCGGTTAGCCGCCCAATGTGACAGCTTTTAACATAGATGGGGTGGGACATATGAAGCTACAAGATGCCCCGCCATTGAAAATGAGTTAATATGTGCGCAGGAGCGAGGACAGGACCCTCACGCAAGCGTGCTGTGCGTTACAGCAGAGAAAGCAACTCAGCCATGTCCGCAGGGATCGGTGCCTCAAACCGTAGCATCTCCCCGGTGACAGGATGCTCCACCCCCAAAACAGCCGCATGCAGCGCCTGACGCGGGAATTTCAGCAGTTTTTCCTGTGCTTCCGGGCTCAGAGCCCCCGATTTGAGCTTCCTTTTACCGCCGTAGACCGGGTCCCCCACAAGCCCATGACCGGCATAGGCCAGATGCACGCGGATCTGATGCGTGCGTCCGGTCTCCAGCTGACATTGTAACAATGAAGCCACCGGCGGTGTGCCATGGCGGCTCAGCACCTTGGCACGCGTCACCGCGTGACGTCCCTGACCGTTGAAATAGACCGCCTGTTTTTGACGCTCAGATTTATGGCGTGCGAGGCCCGAGGTGATCTTCATCACCTCCCCGGCCTCAAAGCTAATTCCCTTGAGCCCTCGGAGCCGCGGATCAGCAGCCTCTGGCACGCCGTAGGCAACCGCAAGATACTGACGCTCAGCCGTATGCGCCTCGAACTGCGCAGCCAGCCCGTGATGCGCGGCATCCGTTTTGGCCACGACGAGCAGACCGCTCGTATCCTTGTCGATCCGGTGCACGATGCCAGGGCGCTGCACGCCGCCGATACCGCTTAAACTATCGCCTGCATGAGCCAGGAGCGCGTTGACCAACGTACCCGACGGCGTGCCCGGCGCAGGATGAACCGCCATGCCCACGGGCTTGTTCACGATGATCAGAAACTCATCCTCGAACACCACATCGAGCGGAATCGCCTCCGCCTCGACATCGAGCGGACGCGCTTCGGGGACCAGGATCGACACTTCTGCACCCTCTTCGACCCGCGCCTTGGCGTCGGCGACCACAACCCCGGCCACAGACACCGCGCCTTCCGCAAGGAGACGCACCAATCGAGACCTCGAAAGCGCCGCTTCTTCTGGCACATCTCGCGCTAACGCCTTATCTAGGCGCGCGGGCGGATTGGACCCAATCGTAAAAACAAGCGGCGATGTCATGGCCGAAGACCCCTACAAAGCTGACGGAGTATCCGCCGAAGAGGCGCGAGGCCTCGTTTTTCTGCGCCGTCTGGTGACGGTGCTGACCGTGGTGATGATCGCTGGCGTTCTAGCGATCGTGGCGCTCCTTGTCATCCGCTTGGGTGACGGTCCGACCACCATTGCAGTGCCGGCCCAAATCGCGCTGCCAGAAGGCACGCGGGCCATCGCGGTCACGCAGACGGCAACGAACATCCTTGTGGTGACGGAGACCGAGAACCTGCTGATCTTTGACGCCTCGGGGACCGAGCTTCTGGGCGCGGTCCAGCTGGGCGATTTCATCGAAACAACCGACTAAGGCGCGCCTGCGCTGGTCGCGTCGTCCATCCATCTGAAGAGAGTGGTACCACCTCCCCGGCTCGAACGGGGGACCTCCTGATCCACAATCAGGCGCTCTAACCTACTGAGCTAAGGCGGCACGCCGCTGCACATATCTAGCGCTGCGCTCCGTTGCAAGGGTCTTACAGCCGGAATTGACGCTGATTGGGCGCCTAAGATAGCGCAACGGGGCTTGCAGCGCAAACGAGCGCTGCGGTACACGGCTGCCGTGCAAAGGAGGCCGTCATGGGCATCAATACCGAACGCGATCTTGAAGCCAATCTCCAGATTGGTCCGACCGACCAGGGCATGGTCCGGCTTTTCATCGAAGCGGGCGGATTGGAAGTTCCAATGGACTTCGAGCCTGACGAGGCGCGCGAAATCGCGGAAGAGATCCTCGCCGCTGTCAAAGTTGCGGAAAGCGCCAAGCGCTAACGGCGCAGCACCTTTCCCCTAGCCCCAAACGAGGGCCAAATCCGGATCCCGCGCTGCATGATGGCGCAGCGCAGCATGGCGGGCGAACTTCTGTGTCATGACCTTGCGCCGTGCAGGCGCTAGTTTCGTTTCAGGTCCCATGCGGATGATTTCGGCATCATAGGCGTCCGCAATGATGAGGCCCGTATCATCGGGCAAAAGGTCAGACGGAAAGGCCTCGTCCACCGCCCAAAAGTAGCGATCACACCACTCCAGATATCCCTGCCACTTGCGATCTGACGTGAAATCCACGCGCGAGGATTTGCATTCGATGATCCACACCTCGCCCTTGGGTCCAAGCGCCATCACATCGACCCTCAAGCCCAAGGTCGGGACAAGCTCTTCAACGGTCACAAAATCAAAGCTGAGCATGTGGCGACACACGCCCCGCGCCAACAATTGACCAGGCCTCGCCTGAACCGCGGCCGAAGCATCCGCAGATGTTCTTGTATTGTTCATTCCTCAATTGTGAGCGAATTGGGAACAAATGCAAGGAATTGTCGCGCGCGGCTAAGACACCTCAGACGGTGATGGAGTTATCCGCGATGGTCGCGCGATCCTCGACGCTCATGGCGTCTTCGTCCGCGGTGAGCGCGTGCATAGCGGCCACGACCTCGTGCAGGAGGGCCATTTCCTCGTCCGTGAACTCACGATCAGACCGGGCAAACCCTGCCAGCGTCCGCGAGCCTTCCGACAAAACGGCCGCCCCTACCCCGTACGCAAGCCCATGTTCTGCTGCTTTTTCGAACACTCCGCCGGGATCTTGATCAGCGAGCGCAGACCATCGCACCACACCGTCATTCGAGAAACCCCACGCCACAGCAGGATCGCGCATCACCAGCCCCTGAGAGCTGTAGTATTCGTTCCACGCAGGAGGATACGTCTGAAAGAGATACGTCGGCGACGTAAATCGCACGTGCAGGCCCACGGCGTAACCGGAGGGAGAGGTCTCCCCCAAAATAGCGAGTTGACTTGCAAGATTGCTGTTCATTGCGATGGACCTTCGGCTCACTCGGCGCTAGCGTTAGCATAGAATAATTAGCGTTACTCAAGCTCGTAGTCGGTGTCGAGGTTTAAGCCAACGCAGGCGATCGCCTAACACTAGTAAGGATAACATGTCTGGCTTCGACGATTTCGCGCAGTTAGCGCCCGAAGGGCACTATGTCGCGCTACGGGTTCGGTTTACCTCGCCGTTCCATGAAGAAAATCGTCTGCCTGAAGCATGGATCACCGAATACACGGCTGATGGTCTGATGGTCTTTGACCCGATCATGCAGTGGGTTTTCAGCCAGACTGGTGCCATTCGCTGGAGCGAGCTCAGCGCGCGCGATTACCGCGGGGTTCTCGTCCGGGCCACCCGTCACAAGATGAACTTTGGTGTCGCCGCCTCGACGCAGGATGCCGTCACCGGCGAACGAAGCTTCGGCATCTTCGCTCGCGAAGATCGAGAGTTCTCCAACGACGAGATTGCGGAGCTCATGGCAACGCTCGTTAAGCTGCATCGCACCAAGCGGCGACCTCAAGGACTGACCGACGCCGAATGCGAGGCACTCACGCTGATCCGCAACGGCGAACGGCTCAAGAGCATCGCCCATAAACTGGGCATCACCGAAAGCGCCGTCAAAGCGCGCCTTGTCAGCGCCAAGCGTAAGCTCGGCGCGCGCACATCCGTTCATGCAGTGTCGCTGGCCGCAGAAGCAGGGCTGATCTGATCACAGCCCTTGTTCTTCCCCGCTTGCGCCCATAGGTCAGGGGCTGGCGGGTACTGCCCTTCTCGTGACGGCTAAATTCCAGTGGCCTTAAGCAACTCCGAGGGAGCTGGCTCTGTCAGGATCCTGGTCCTGTTACCTGGCGCCCACCTGTATATACAGGTCCTCGGGAATTTCGAACGCCGCACGGCTGTGACTGCGGGCCCGCCACGTTCGCCCCACCCCTTTGCAAAAAATATGCAACTGGCGCGACGGAACGCCCGCGCTAACTCGTTTAAGAACCAGTTGCCAGCAAAGGAGCATAGGCAAGATGCCGACGTACCCCCCTTTCATACGATGCGCCCCTCTCGCCAAGTTGCATCTCGCGCGAGGTCTGTCTCTTCTCGCCGGGACGGGAGGGCTTTTGCTGGCAACGACGCTTCCCGCGGCGGCCGACATCGTGGTGCGCTTTATTGAGAGCGCGCCGAAGGATCGCTTTGTGATCGAACAGGCCGGCGGCTGCGAAAGCGGCCCGCTGGATGTGGTGATTGATCTGGCCCCCGCAGGACTAATCTTTGACACCACGGCCACCGGCGCCGGTGTCGAAGTGTTCCAGCCCTTCGAAGTGGCTGAAGGCGGCGATGCGCTGGAAGAGGCCGTGGCCCCAACTGACGGCGATCAGGCTGTCACGCTGCGCCTCGCGTCGCTGGACGACGGCAGCCGCTTTGCCTTCACCGTGGATGTGGACGACACCAATGAGGCCTCGGCGCTCGGGCAAATTCGCGTTGCGAGGGCTGAAATCGCGGGGGCAGTCCTGTCGGTCAACGGCAGCGAAGCCGCCTTTGAGACGGATGCAACGGCGCGGGTCGCGCTAAGCTGTTCCTGAACCCTCTGGCGCCAACTCATCCATCCATTTCCCGATCCGGGCCATCCACTCGCGGACCTCGGGTGCGTTCCCGCCATGGTGCAGGAACGCATGCTCCTCGCCTGTCGCAGTCCAGAGCGTCGCGCCGCGACCGGCCATATGGTCGGCCAGCAAGCGCGCGTCATCTCTGAGCGGATCACATTCGGCCTCGATAATCAGTACAGGCGCGCCCTTATGTGGCACGTCTGCCTGAACCTGTTCACCCGTCGCGCCGAGGCGGGCGTACATCGCCGCGACAGCCGCAGAATGCAGCGCGATGTTGTCGGGGCCAAACTCGTCGATGCTGCTAGAGGCGAGCACGCCGTAGGCAGGGTAGAACGTGGCCACGCCCAAGACCCCATCCGTGTCAGCCTGTGCTGCCCAAAGCGCCATGGCCCCGCCAGCGCTGTCACCTGCGATGAAGACAGGCTCCTCAAAGGCCGCAAGCGCGGCCTGCGCGGCGTCAGGCTGCGCGGGATAGGGATGCTCTGGCGCCAGCGGGTAGCTTACCGAAAGAACCCTGCGACGCGCGGCCTTTGCCAGAAAAGCGCAGAGCGCGCGGTGGGTGCCGGGGCTTCCGAGCATCCAGCTTCCACCATGAAAATATAGGATCGGTGCACGGCCCTCTGCGCCCGGTGGCGTGAAGGCTAAGCCACTGAGCCCATGGGGCAGCTCATCGGAAACGGCCACATCCGCAGGTGCTGTCTCGTCGAGCGGAGCGCGTTCGGCCACGTAGGCCGCCCGCAGCACGGCCGGGTCGCCATTCACCTAGTCGAGATCGCTCATGCGAAGGCTTCAGGCCGCGCCTCGCGGGCCATGTGATCGAGCACAGCGTTCACAAATCGGCTCTCTTTGCCTTCCGGGAAGAAGGCCGAGACCACATCGAGGAATTCTACGATGACAACGCGCGGCGGCGTCTTCGCCTCGATCATCTCAGCGCCCGCGGCACGGAAGACCGCACGCAGCGTGGGATCGATCCGCCCAATGGGCCATTTGGCCACGAGGGCGCGGTCAGTCATCTGGTCGATCTTGGCCTGTTCGTTCACCGCGCGGTCCACGAGAGAACGGAAGAGGTCGACATCGCCTTCCTGCATCTCGCCCTCGTCATAGATCGCGCCGAAACGGTGATCCTCGAACTCGCGCTCCACGCTGTCGGCGGATTGGCCGGAAGCCTCCATCTGAAAGAGCGCCTGCACCGCGTAGAGGCGGGCCGCGCTTTTCATCTTACGTTTCTGGTTGTTCGAAAGGGTCATGCGATCCGCGTAGCATCCGAAGGTTTAAATCCGATGTCGCCTTTCGGCCCACCCCATTTGCGCTGAAGCGCCAGAAGGTGCAGCGCGGCTTCGGCGGCGGCGCCAGCCGTGTTCAAACGCGTCACATCTGCGCGTTCCTCGGCCTGCTCCATATTCTCGACGGTGATGATCCCGTTGCCGATGCAAAGGCCCTGAAGACCCAAAAGCATGATGCCGTTGGAGCTCTGCTCCACCACCACATCGTAGTGCGACGTGCGGCCCCGGATCACGCAGCCCAGCGCGACGTAGCAGTCAAAGTTCGACATCCGGTGGCCCATGGCGATGGCCGTGGGCAGCTCCAGCGAGCCCGGCACTTCGACCGTCTCATGGGTCGCGCCAACTTCCTCAAAGATCCCGCGCACGGCGGCGAGCTGTTGCTCAGCAATCTTCGTATAATACGGCGCGATCGCGATGAGGCCTTTCACGGGCTCTGCAAACTGCGGGAGCCCCATGTCATTGTCAGAATGTCCGGCCATCAGCCAAGCTCCGAGATTTTGCGTGTGCCCACGATTTCGAGACCGTAGGCCTCCAGCCCCACCACCTTCGGCGTGCCGGAGTTCGTGGCCAGAATGATATCATGGATGCCAAGCGACGACAGGATCTGCGCGCCGAGCCCGTATTGGCGCAGCGTCTGGGGGGAGACCTCCTCCCCCGCTGCGAGCTTCATGTGCACGTCGCGCAAGAGCACAACCACGCCGCGACCTTCTTCTGCGATCATATTCATTGCCGCGGAGAACTCTGCCGCGCGGCCAGCGGGACCAGTGCCGATCAGGTCTAGCATCGGGTCGAGGGAGTGCATGCGCACAAGCACCGGTTCGCCGTCTTCGATGTCGCCTTTGATAAGGGCGATGTGCTCAGCACCCTGCGTCTCGTCGGTGTAAATGCGAAGCTCCCACTCGCCACCGAACTCGGACTCGATCTTTTCGGTCGTGCGCACCTTCACGAGGTTATCGTGGCGGCGGCGGTAGGCGATGAGGTCAGAGATCGTGCCGATCTTGAGCCCGTGGAGCTGAGCGAAGGCAATGAGGTCCGGCAGGCGGGCCATTTCGCCATCTTCTTTCATGATCTCGCAGATCACGCCCGAAGGGTTGAGGCCCGCAAGACGGGAGATATCGACAGCCGCTTCCGTGTGCCCTGCCCTGACGAGCACACCGCCTTCACGGGCGCGCAGTGGGAAGACATGGCCTGGCGTCGCGATGTCAGCGGCTCCCTTCGTATGGTCGATGGCCACAGCCACCGTGCGTGCGCGATCAGCGGCAGAGATACCCGTCGTCACGCCCTCGCGCGCCTCAATCGAGACCGTGAACGCCGTCTCGTGGCGCGAGGAGTTCTGGGAGGCCATCAGAGGCAGGCCCAGCGCATCAATGCGTTCGCCCGGCAGCGTCAGGCAGATCAGCCCGCGCCCATGGGTGGCCATGAAGTTCACGGCGTCAGGTGTCGCCATCTGTGCGGGGATGACAAGGTCACCCTCATTCTCGCGGTCCTCATGATCCACGAGGATGAACATGCGGCCATTGCGGGCGTCTTCGATGATGTCCTCAATCGAGGAAATCGCATCACCCCATTCGGCCTCAACAGGACCGGGCTTTTCGTAGAGAGTGCTTTCCTGACTCATCTTACATCCCCAAAGTAGCGCTCGGCGCTCAGATATCCGGCGGCACGGGCAGCGGCAGGCCATTCCCGTTCCATCGAGGTGGCCCCTATGACGAGAACGCCGTCCGCTGGCAAGCGTTCCGCTTTAATCGTGTTGGCAACCTTGTGGCGCATCTCGGTCCAGCTGTCGGTGAAGAGAGGTGCGGCCGCAGCTTTGAGGCCTTCGTTGGCCTCCATCACGGCTGCCGGATCAAGCGGGCGATGCACGAGGGCGATCTTGCCGGCACCCTTGATCTCGGCCACTTGCTGCGCGGTATCGTCAGGAAGCGTGACGGAGGTCATCCGGAGCGCGTTCGACGAGAAAAGGAAGCCGATCACATCGCGACCGGTCGAGGCGCGCACGCCCGCGTAGGTCTTGTAGTCGAGGCCCAGGTCCTTGGCGCGCTTCACCCGCATCTTCAGGACGAAGAGAGGCAGCGTCGGCAGCAGCGCCTCGCGCGCTTTCTGCCACTGGTGCTTGCGGTATCGGTAGCCCCCTTCCATCGTGGGGCCGTTGTTGTGGCCGCGGCCGGGCAGTGCGCTCATGACGCTTCCGCCAGACGCGCCACGTAGCGGGCAAGCGTGTCGATCTCGAGGTTGATCGCATCACCTTCGGCCATGTCGCCCCAGGTCGTGACCTGCTTGGTGTGCGGGATCATGTTCACGCCGAAAGTGTTGCCGTCGACCTCGTTCACCGTCAGCGAGGTGCCGTTGAGCGCGACGGAGCCTTTGGGCGCGATGAATTTGGCAAGCTCTGCAGGGGCCTCAAACGTCACGCGGGTGCTGTCGCCTTCGTCGCGGATGGCCACGATCTTGGCCACACCATCGACGTGACCGGACACGATATGCCCGCCCAGCTCGTCGCCCACTTTGAGCGCACGCTCCAGGTTCACACGACGCCCCTCGGCCCAGGGTTTGTTGCCGCCCAGATTTGTCTTCGAGATGCTCTCGGCACTCACATCCACATCGAACCAGCCCTCGCCTTTGTCGACGACTGTCAGGCAGCAACCGTCGCAGGCAATGGAGGCGCCCATGTCGACGCTCGCCATGTCGTAGCGCGTCTGAATGCGCGCGCGCATGTCTCCGCGCTGCTCGACGTGACTGATGACTCCAATGTCGGTAATGATGCCGGTGAACATGAGCTTCCCCTTTCGACTGGGCAGGTAACCCTTGCATCCTGCCGGGGCAAGTATGACCCTTAGACGCGAGTAACCGCATTTTCACCACGAAGCCCTAAAAGCGCCATGAATATGAAGCAAACGAGCGAGCGAAGACGCTGGTGAGTAACATCGTAACTTTCGAAAAAAGAACGTTCCTCTTTTTGCAGGGGCCCCATGGGCCGTTCTTTCATCGATTGGGCAAGATGCTGGGCGCCGCTGGGTGCGATGTCTGGCGTGTGGGCTTCAATGCAGGCGACCGCGCGTTCTGGTTTACGCCAAAGACCTATATCCCCTACACCGGCAAGCTTGCCGATTGGCCTGACCGCTTGGCTCAGATCGTGGCCGACAAAGGCATCACTGATATTGTGCTCTATGGTGACACACGCCCCGTCCATGCGGACGCCGTGGTGCGCGCGAAGGACCTTGGGCTCACCGTTCATGTTTTTGAGGAAGGCTACATGCGCCCCTATTGGGTGACGTACGAGCGTGATGGATCGAATGGTCATTCGCAGCTGATGGATATGTCGGTGGGCGAGATGCAGAAGGCGCTCGAACAATCAGACCTCGATGTGCCGGAGGCGCCCACGCATTGGGGCGACATGAACCAGCACATCTTCTACGGCTTCCTCTACCACCTCTTTGTGATGACGGGGAACGGGGCCTACCGGAACATCCGCACCCATCGCTCGATGCCGGTGGCGCAGGAGTTCTACCTCTACATGAAGCGCTTTCTGCTCTTGCCCTTCGTGCGGCTCGATCGCGGGCTCTCTACGCTGCGCATCAAGCAAGCAGGCTTTCCGTTCCACCTCGTCCTGATGCAGCTCGAACATGACTCGAGCTTTCAGATGCATTCTCCTTTCAAGGAAATGCGGGAGTTTCTGGAGCTGACGATCAAAGGCTTCGCCGAGGGCGCACCGCGCCACCACCACCTTGTGTTCAAGGCCCACCCAATGGAATCCGGGCGACTGCCGATGCGCCACGTGGTGCGGCAGTTGGCCAAAGAACACGGCGTGAAAGGTCGCGTCCACTACGTCCCGGGGGGCAAGCTTGCGCGCCTTCTTAACCACGCGCGCACGGCGGTGACGGTGAACTCGACGGCGGCCCAGCAGGTGCTCTGGCGGGGCATTCCACTGAAAGTCTTTGGCGCGGCAGTCTATGCCAAGCCCGAGTTCGTCAGCACCCAACCCCTGCCCGACTTCTTCGCCGCACCTGAGCGCCCCGACAACCGCGCCTACAAGGATTACCGCCGCTTCCTGCTGGAGACCTCCCAGATGCCCGGCGGCTTCTATTCGGCCCGTGGACGACGTGAACTGATGCGTCAGGTCGTCGATATGATGCTCGCGCCCGAAGATCCTTACGCCGCCTTCCTGAAAGGGAGTGCCGCGCCACGGCAACAGTTGCGACTCGTCAAAGACTGACCGCAACCCATAGCGCTTCCATTTTTGACCGGATTCCGCTAGGTTGCGAAAAAAAGCTGAGGCAGAATTTCAGGCTTGAGGAGTCGGAGCAGTGACTTCCACTAACACCGCGCACAAGCGCGTATGGTCCAGGGCTGTGGGTGCTCTGGGTATTTTGGCATTCGTGGCAGCCTGCGGCTTGCCGCGCTCAGGGCCGTCGAAATCCGAGATTTTCGAGGGGTCCGTGCAGCGCTCTGGCGATGCCTTCATCGTTTTGGTGAACGACGACGTGACGCGCGCAACGGCTGTTGTCCCCGCGTTTGGCTTCTCTGACGCATTTCTGAACGCAGGTGACATTGGATCCGATGTGATCCGGCCAGGCGACGTCCTGGGCCTTACCATCTGGGAAAACGTGTCCGACGGTCTTCTCGCAGGTGAGGGACAGAACGCCACGATCCTCGAAGAAGTGCAGGTCGATGGCGCGGGCTTCATTTTTGTGCCCTACGCGGGGCGCCTAAGAGCCGCGGGCAACACGCCCGAAGCCATGCGCCGCGTCATCACGAACCGCCTTGATGAACAAACCCCCGACCCTCAGGTGCAGGTGCGCCGCGTGGCCGGTGACGGCGCGACAGTGTCCATTGTGGGCGCTGTTGGCGGCCAGGGTGTCTTCGCGATCGAGCGTCCGACACGCCGCCTCAGCGCCATGCTGGCGCGCGCTGGTGGCATCACGATCGCTCCTGACATCGCCCAGATCAGCATCATCCGAGGCGGTGAGACCGGAATGATCTGGTTCCAGGACCTCTACGACAATCCAGAGTTCGATATCGCCCTACGCGGCGGGGATCGCATCCTTGTCGAAGGCGACCGCCGGACCTTCACGGCCCTCGGCGCCACCGGGTCGCAGAACCGTATCCCGTTCGAAAGCCAGACGATTTCGGCCATCGAGGCCATCGCCTCTGTGGGCGGTCTCAACTCCTCCATCGCGGACCCCACGGGCGTCTTCGTGTTCCGGAACGAGCCTGAGGCCATTGCGCGCACAGTCATGGGCCGTGGCGATCTGATCGGCACGCAGCGCGTGGCGTATGTGCTCGACCTGACGCAGCCCAACGGCATGTTCCAAGCGCGTGACTTCGCGATCCGCGACGGCGACACGGTCTACGTCACCGAGGCACCGTTTGTGACCTGGGACAAGACGATCTCCGCTCTCACCGGCTCGCTCGCGTCCGTGAACGCCGTCAGCTCGATCACCGGCGGCAGCAACTAAAGCAGCACTATGGGAAACCCGCTCCATGTCTTTAATGGCGGGTTTCTCACCCAACGGCGTACGCGCCGCATCCTAGAACTCGCAGGCTACGACATCCGGGTGGGCAAACCGCCCGAAGATGGTCTCGTGGGCGTCTGGGGCGCCTCCCCCACCTCGCATCGCGGCGAAAAGGTCTCCGACCTTACTGGCGCCAGCCTCCTGCGCGTGGAAGATGCGTTTCTCAGATCCGTGCATCCGGGCCGTTCCGGCGATCTGGCGCACGGCCTCCTGCTCGACCACTCAGGCGTGCACTTCGATCCCTCGCGCCCGTCAGACCTTGAGACATTACTGGCAACCCACGCTCTCGACGACACCGCGCTCCTGAACCGGGCGCGGCAGGCGATCGAGCTTATGCGCCACGCGCATCTGTCCAAGTACAACGCCTTCCATCCTGAAATGGAGCCCCCTGCCCCCGGCTATGTCGTGGTCATTGATCAGACCGCAGGCGACGCCTCTGTCACCGCCTCGGGCGCCGATAAGGCGACCTTCAAAGAAATGCTTGTCTTCGCGCAGACCGAGCATCCCGGCGCGCGCATCCTTCTGAAAACCCATCCTGAAACCGCCGCAGCGCACCGCGAGGGGCACTTCGGGCCTGAGGATGAGAGCAACCTGATCTCGCTCTATGACAAACCCGTCTCACCTTGGGTGCTCTTTGAGGGTGCGCGGGCGGTTTATACGGTCAGCTCTGGTCTTGGGTTTGAGGCGATTTTTGCAGGCCACAAACCCCGCGTCTTTGGCCAACCCTTCTATGGCGGCTGGGGCCTCACACAGGATGAAAACCCTGTCGCGCGGCGGACACGGACGCTGACGCGCGCCCAGCTCTTTGCGGCGGCGATGATCCTTTACCCCACGTGGTATGATCCCTACCGAGATACGCTCTGCGAGATCGAGGATGTGATCGCCACGCTTTCCGCAGAAGCCCGCGCGTGGCGTGAAGATAATCAGGGGTGGGTGATGTCGGGCATGCGCCTGTGGAAGCGCCGTCCGCTGACGCAATTCTACGGGTCCGTCACGGCACCTGTTTTCGAAGACGATCCCGCCAAGGCCGCAGGGTCGGACCGGCCGCACATGGCCTGGGCCTCCAAAGGAGCATCGGGCGCGGTGCGCTGCGAGGACGGCTTCCTCAGGTCGCGCGGGCTTGGGGCAGAACTGATCCCGCCACTGTCGCTCGTCCTTGATGATCTTGGGATCTACTACGATCCCTCAAGCGAGAGCCGTCTTGAACGCCTCATCGCGGCCTCGCCCAAGCTGCCTTCCGGCTGCGTGGCGCGCGCAGCTCGGTTACGCCAAGCGCTCACAGCGGCGCGGTTGAGCAAGTACAACCTCGGCGGTGGAACGACAGAGCTGCCAGAGGGCCACAAAATCCTGGTGCCCGGCCAGGTCGAAGACGATGCCTCCATCCGCACCGGGACCGATGCCGTTTCCACCAATGCCGCGCTGCTGGAGGCCGCTCGCGCAGCCCATCCTGAGGCCGTGTTGGTCTACAAGCCTCATCCCGATGTCGAAAGCGGTCTGCGGCCTGGCGCGATGAGCGCTGAGGCGGCGGATATCGTTGCAACTGACGCGGACCCTATCGAGCTGATTGATGCGTGCGACGAGGTCTGGACGATGACATCGCTCCTCGGGTTCGAGGCGCTGTTGCGCGACACGCCGGTCACCTGCCTGGGCACGCCGTTCTATTCCGGCTGGGGTTTGACGACCGACCTTGGCCGCGTGCCCGCGCGCCGTCAGGGAGAGGTCACGCTCGACGGTCTCATCCATGCGGCATTGATCGACTATCCGAGGTACTTCGATCCTGTCACCGGTCGTCCCTGCCCGCCTGAGGTGGTGGTCGAACGGTTGCGCGATGGGAAACTGCCCAAACCGGGGCTGGGGCTCCGACTACTCTCGAAAGCGCAGGGCGCGCTGGCGTCTTACGCGCATCTATGGCGCTGAGCGGCGCCAGACATGTTCAATGTCCGCCCCAATGCGGCGAGAGCTTTCGAGGCTGAAACGCGGCGCTTGAGCAAGCCGGTCCAAACCCATGGCACCGATCGCGGGCTGCCCTTCGGCGCCCAATGCAATGCCCGCTGTATAACCCACAAGGCAGTCCACCTGCCCTGCGTCTAGGAGTGACGCCGCAAGCGCCCCGCCTCCCTCGCAAAATACGGTATTAAGCCCAGCCGCTCCCAGCGCTTGCATCATCTGCACCATATCCAGTTGCCGCCCGGCGAGGCCCACAGGGATCAGTCGCGCCCCGAGGCCGTCCCACGCCGCGCGGAGGTCGGCGCTCGCGTCCTCACCATGGACTAGCCAAACGGGCGCCTCCCGGGCCGTCGCGACCAGCTTACCGGTGAGCGGGATGTCCAACCGCCGAGAGGCCACGATGCGCACGGGTTGATGCGTGTCCCCACGTCCGCGCACGGTCAGCTGCGGATCATCCGCACGCGCGGTGCCCGCCCCAACGAGGATGCCGTCGTGGCGCGCCCGCAGCCCATGCACGGCACGCCGCGCGTCAGGTCCTGTAATCCACTGGCTCTCGCCCGTAGCGGTCGCAATGCGGCCGTCAAAGGACGTCGCCAACTTCAAGGTGCAGAGTGGCCGTCCGTCTTTCAGGCGTGAGAAGAACCCTGCGTGGGCCCGCGCGGCCTCATCCTCAAGGACCCCGCTCACAACTTCGATGCCGGCGCGCTTCAGGATCGCTGCGCCTTCCCCAGCAACGCGAGGATCAGGATCTCCCACCGCATAGATCACTCGCTTTACACCAGCGGCTACGAGAGCCTCTGCGCAGGGCGGCGTCTTGCCATGATGGGCACAAGGTTCGAGCGTCACATAAACATCCGCGCCCTTCGCGGCGTCACCGGCCTGAGTGAGCGCGGCCACCTCAGCATGAGGACGCCCCCCAGGCTGCGTCCAGCCGCGACCGACAATACGGCCGCCTTGGACAATCACGCAGCCAACAGCCGGATTTGGGGAGGTGTTGCCCTGCCCCCGCGCCCCGAGGGCGAGGGCCAAAGCCATGAAGCGTTGCGCGCTCACTCGTCTTTCAGCGGCGCCGGGCGCAGTTCTTCGATGAATTCCTCGAAGTCATCTGCGGCCTGGAAGTTCTTGTAAACGCTGGCAAAGCGCACATACGCCACGGTGTCGATACGCTGCAGCGCTTCCATCACGATCTCACCGATCGTCTTGGAAGGGATGTCGGTCTCGCCCATGCTCTCCAACCGGCGTACGAGGCCGGAGATCATCTGATCCATGCGCTCTGGTTCGATCGGACGCTTCTGAAGCGCGATCCGGATCGAGCGTTCGAGCTTGTCGCGATCAAAGTCCTCGCGGCGGCCATTGGATTTGATGACGGTGAGGTCACGCAGCTGCACGCGTTCATAGGTGGTGAAACGACCGCCACACGCAGGGCAAAACCTGCGCCGCCGAATGGCTGCATGGTCCTCAGCCGGGCGGCTGTCTTTCACCTGAGTATCTACGTTTCCGCAAAATGGGCACCGCATTTGTCCCTCACTTCCTGCCTGTTTGGGGCTTTTGCCCTCTTATCCACAGGCACTATAGGGGAGAGCCCAGCCTTTGGGTAGTGGGCAATTGAAGGCACTGTATCTGGGGTCAGTCGGGCCGGAAATGGAGCGCGACACGCCGTTCATGCGGACGGCTGCGGTGCTCAAAGAGGTAGATACCCTGCCATGTGCCCAGCACCATGCGGCCCTGAGAAACTGGGATCGACAAAGACACTGGCATCATGGCCGCTTTGATATGGGCAGGCATATCGTCTGGCCCCTCAAGCGTATGGGTCAGATACGCCATCTCCGGTGCGTTGGAATTCGGCACGAGCCGGGAGAAGAACGCCTCCAGGTCCACCTGGACGTCCGGATCAGCGTTCTCTTGGATCAGAAGGGAACACGACGTATGGCGCACAAACACTGTGAGCACGCCGTCTGACGACTGCTCTGCGAGCCACGCAGCCACAGGCCGCGTCATCTCGGTAAGGCCCGGACCGTTGGTCCGGACCGTCAGTTCACGAAGCGCCACTTATTCGATGACGCAGAAGGCCAATTTGCTGGCTGCTTCATCGTCGAGATGAAGCGTCAGAAGATCGGGGAGCGGGTCCAAAAGCTGACCGCAGTAATCCGCCCCTTCGGAGCCCGAAAACGGGAGCGAGGGCGCTGCGGCAATCTGAGGGGAGAAGCTCGCCTTGGTCAGGATCGGTTCGATCTCTTCAATCGGAGAGTGCAAAGCGTTTGCAGCCACGGGCAGAGCGAGGGCGGCGATCATAAGAAGATGTTTCATGCATCACCTATTTGGGTCGGATGCCTGAGAAATGGGCGCGGTTGGGCCACCATTCAATGCACGCTCAAGCACAGTTGTGTGTTCTTTGCTGCACCGATCTTCTTTGGCGCAGTAACCCTGACCCGTAAAATTTGCATCAAATCCAGGTGCGACCGGTAACTTGGCGTTAATGGGTTGGCTGAAATGGGGCATTTGCCATGGGGCAAGAACGTGGCTGGTGGCCTGCGTGATCGCGTTGACGGGCGCAGTGCACGGTGAAGGTTTTGAGGAGACGTTCGCGACCCTCGACGAAGGCGCATGGCACCGGGCACACTTACCAGTTCACTCACCCGCTCTTTGATACCGATTGGGACGCCGCCCACGCGCAGCCCGGCGACGGGCTGTCGTTGATCCTGGCCCCTCAGCGCGGGGAGAAACGGTTCCGCGGTGCCTCCATCCGGCGGCAGGAGCCAACGCATCACGGGCGCTATGAAGCGGTGCTGACGTCGGCCCGTGGGGATGGCCTCATCACCGGGTTCTTCCTCTACACCGGCCCCGCCTATGGCACGCAACACGACGAAATCGCCTGGGAGATCTTTGGCAAAGACACCACCACCGCGCAGGTTGCCTGGTGAAAGGACGGCCGGGTGCACGAGCATCGCATCGATCTGGGTTTCGATGCCGCAGACGGCCCCAACCATTACGCCATCGAATGGCAGCCCGATCGCATCGCTTGGTTCGTAAATGGTCAGATGGTCTTCGAAACGCGCGAGGCGGCGCCCACGACGCCGCAACGCCTTTTCACCAATATCTGGGTGGCCAAGGAGGCCTCAGCCGCTTGGGCCGGGACGGCGCCAGACGGCCTCTATGCCGAGGCAAAAGCGCATGTACTTAGCTTCACACCGCGCTAAAGGACTCTATTTAACGTGGCATTGTGGCCTAAACCGATCGCTAAGAGCCACGTAGTTAAAGTGCCCCAACTTTTTGAAGGGAGGGCCCGACCATGCGTGCACTAACGCTCATCTTCGCTGTCCTGCTGACACTGCCGAACCTGGCGTCCGGGCAGGCGCGTAATGGTTTCTAGATTGTCTGGGAAAGGGGCTTGCCGCCCCTGCCCAACTGCAGCGGCGATAATTGCAATCAGTCCATGTACTTTGGACACCACATCGACGGCATGGATGGCTCTCAGGCGGAGAGCTTTTTCCAAGGCCTTGGGCAATTTGCGTCCGGGCCGCGCAATGCGGGTATTCGCATGGCCCGCTCGCCGCTGTGCCTCGGTCCACAGCCCGAAGCGATCCCGGATGTGACGACACTGAAGAAAGCGCCCAAGATCGAACTCTTGCGGGGTCTCGAAGGGGTCTACGTGGATCTGCGCGGCGTGCGCGGTCCGCAGAGCTGCCGTGGGTCCTTTGGCTAAGGGGCGCAGGACTTTCTTGAGGCCGCCTTTGCCCAGCACAACATCCCTATCCTGACAAAGGAGCAAGCTGCCGCCACGCGTGGCAACGCCACGTTGAGCATGAGGTTTTCGCCGGAAGTCTTTGGCTGCCGCCCTTGGTCGGTCTCGCTGAGACTTTCTCAGAGGATGCTGCTTGTCCATGACGTGAACGTCCTTCTGGAAGGCAGCACGTGGTCGAGCTCGGCGTTTCAGGATGAAGCGAATGCCGACTTCTCAGCCACCCAAGCGATAGAGAAGGTCATCCTCGCTTTCGTGAACGCGTGGCGTGAAGTGAACGATCCAACCTGGGTCGCGCCCGAAGAGGCCAACTAGACCTGAACGTCGGCCTAGGTCCTCAGGCCGCGCACAATCTGCTGCGCGGCGCTTTCAGCTGGAGGCTAGATGACAGGCGTCAGCAGGCGCCTCAAAAGATCGAGTCGCCCTGCTGATCGATCAGGCTCTTGGCTTTCAAAAGCGTGGTTGAGCGCGCTTCACTCTCCGAGCCGACAACATCGGCGCGGATCATCTCATGGGTATTGTCACCCTTCGTGATGCGCGCCGCCACCCGGTAACCGCCCGCCTCTTTCATTGGCTCCACGTAGATCGTGAAGCCTTCATATTCCTCGCCTTTGGGCGGCTCCGGTTCGGTGCCGCCACCGAAGAGTTTCTTCAAAAATGACATGCGCCTCCGCTCCCTCAGTTACCCGCATCTTTCGGGAAAGGTGACTGTATCAGAGCGGTAATCAACCACAATTTCTTCCCCACGGGTCAGTGTGACAGTCACGCGTTCGAGATGCATGCCCCGCCAATCGCCGGTGCCGACCATCGCCACCTGGTCACCCTCCTCCGCACAATAGCCGATGCGCGTGTTCGCCATCGGAATGCGGCGTTGGTAGGTGGCAACCATGGGCGCGATCTTCCAACCGTTTCCCAAACGAGAGTTCGAGTACCGCTCGATCCTGGCTTTTTCCTGCTGGGGTGAAGACTGATCAGAAATAAGAAGATACGGCACCGCCTCAACGCCCAGCCTACTCGTGGACAAGACGAGCAGAGTGACAATGAACAGCGCAAATATGAGGAGTGTCGCCGTGGATTTCGGCAACTGATCCAAAAGCTCGGGCCGATCCTTCACCCGCTCCCCGAGAACCCACCAACACCCTGCCCCAATCGCCAAACCGACTAGGGCCGAGGGAGCAATCGCTAGTTCAACCCACCGATCGGACGGCACGAAATTGGGCGCATATAAGGTCCAGGCGATTAGCCCGCCCAGAATAAGGCCCGCACCCCACACAATGCCCTTACGCACCGCGCGGTTGCGCCCGGACGGCATGGCCATCGCTTACTGGTCGAGGAACGAGCGCAGCTTGCGCGACCGCGACGGGTGCTTGAGCTTACGGAGTGCCTTGGCTTCGATCTGACGGATACGTTCGCGTGTCACCGAGAACTGCTGGCCCACCTCCTCGAGCGTGTGGTCGGTGTTCATCCCGATGCCGAAGCGCATGCGCAGCACGCGCTCCTCACGCGGCGTGAGCGAAGAAAGCACACGCGTCGTCGTCTCTTTCAGGTTCTCCTGGATCGCAGAGTCGAGCGGCAGAACAGCGTTCTTATCCTCGATGAAATCACCGAGCTGCGAGTCTTCCTCGTCACCAATCGGCGTCTCGAGGGAGATCGGCTCCTTGGCGATCTTCATCACCTTGCGCACCTTCTCGAGCGGCATCTGCAGCTTCTCTGCCAGTTCCTCCGGCGTCGGCTCGCGACCGATTTCGTGCAGCATCTGACGCCCGGTCCGCACCAGCTTGTTGATCGTCTCGATCATGTGAACCGGAATACGGATCGTGCGGGCCTGATCCGCAATGGAGCGCGTGATCGCCTGACGGATCCACCAGGTCGCGTAGGTGGAGAACTTGTAGCCGCGGCGGTATTCGAACTTATCAACGGCCTTCATCAGGCCGATGTTGCCTTCCTGAATAAGATCAAGGAATTGCAGGCCCCGGTTCGTATACTTCTTGGCGATCGAGATCACGAGACGCAGGTTCGCCTCCACCATCTCTTTCTTGGCCTGACGGGCTTCTTTCTCACCCTTCTGGACCTGCTGCACGATGCGGCGGAATTCGCTGATGTCGAGGCCCACATACGTGCCGACCTGAGCCATATCGGCGCGCAGATCTTCGGCCTTCCCGCGGGAGCGGTCCATGAACATCTGCCAGCCGCGGCCCGTCTTTTCGGACATCTCGGTGAGCCATGTCGGATCCAGCTCGCGACCACGATAGGCCTCAATGAACTCACGGCGGTTGATGCGGGCCTGGTCGGCCAGTTTCACCATCGCGCTGTCGATCGACATCACGCGGCGGTTAATGCCGTAGAGCTGGTCGATCAGCGCCTCGATCCGGTTGTTGTGAAGGTGAAGCTCGTTCACCAGCTCAACGATTTCCGAGCGCAGCTTCTGATACTTCTTCTCTTCTTTGTCGGAGAAGGAGTCGTCCTCGTTCAGCGTGGCCGAAATGCGAACGTCCTGCATATCTGAGAGCTTGGCATAATCACGTGCGATCAGATCCAGCGTCTCGAGCACGCGCGGCTTGAGCGCGGCTTCCATCGCGGCCAGGGACATGTTGGCGGCGTCATCCTCGTCGTCATCATCATCGTTCTGGATCAGGTTGCCGTCGGCGTCGAGCTCTTGCGTCGCTTCTTTCTTGGGCGCCTCGGTTGCAGTGGCACCAACGGCAGGTACAACGGTCTCTTCCTCATCCTCGCCCATCTGACGGCCGAAAGTCGTCTCAAGGTCGATGACGTCCCGCAGGAGAATGTCTTCGCTCAGAAGTTCGTCGCGCCAGATCGTAATGGCCTGAAAGGTCAGCGGGCTCTCACAGAGGCCCGCGATCATCGTGTTGCGGCCAGCCTCGATTCGCTTCGCGATCGCGATCTCGCCTTCGCGGGACAGAAGCTCTACCGAGCCCATCTCGCGCAGGTACATGCGCACCGGGTCGTCCGTGCGGTCGAGCTTTTCCTGCTCTGCCCCGCCCAGTGCAACCTCGCGGTTCTGTGGTGTGGTGGCAACCTCGGTGGAGCCTTTTTGCTCCTCGTCCTCGGCCTCTTCATCTTCGATAATGTTGATGCCCATCTCGGAGAGCATCGACATAACATCTTCAATCTGTTCGGAATTCACCTGGTCAGGCGGCAAGACCTGATTGAGCTGATCGTAGGTGATGAAGCCCTTTTCGCGAGCTTCGGCGATCATTTTCTTCACCGCGGCCTGGCTCATATCAACCATTGGCTCGTTTTCGGCGTCTTCGTTCTTTCGATCGTCGCTCGTGTCTTTTGCCATCGGCGCCGTCCCTCCAAAAGAATCAGGAAATCAACCTTCGCGAATCACCCCCAAGTGATTCGTTCCATAGTTACCCTGATTCGCTTACCTCTTCCTCACCAAACTAGGCACCCCCGCCCCGTTGTTTGGCGTATGTGATATTTTCGAGCAACGTATCGAGGTCACTCCGCTCGCTACGGCTCAGTTTTGCCCCGTTGGGGGCCGTGTCGTACTCGGTTTTGTCGTCGTCGTCCTGACGGCCTGCGCGGTTGATAGCTTCAGCTGCCTGGCCCAATCGCCAGGTCAGACCTTCGTCTGCCACACCGTCCAGATCTTCGATGGCTTCTGCCACCTCGCGCGCATGGCCCCGTTGGGCGGAGAGCTTGGCGAATTCCTCTGCAAGGGTCGCTCGGGCGAGCTCTAGGTCCCCGGCGGCGCGCACCGCCGGGTTGATTGCGATGTGGGGCAGCCGTAAGAGCCTTTCAAGGGCATCCGCGCCAGCTTTTTCGACGATCTCTTCGCGGGATACGTCTTCGGGCAGCAGGAGCAACACCGACTGCAGGCGCGCATGCTCGCCGCCGCAATTCATGTCCTCAAGTTCCGTGTAGAAATCAGCCAGCGCCATAGGAGTCACAATCAAAGTCGCGAGGATCGCCGCCTCGCGCAGCTCATCCTCGGACATGCCGGTGGCCAGGGCAGAGTTCTTCGTCGTCTGTTGAGGCGCTTGCGGGCCGCGACGCGCCTGACCCGGTCGGAAGGCCTCTCGGCGCCCACCGCCGTAGCCAAAGAGCTTCATCCGCAGGCGTTTGACCTCTTCCCCGTAATGCCCGCGGAGAGAGGGATCCTTGATCAGGGTCAGCGCCCCGCGCAGTGCCTTGTCGAGCGCGGCTTTGCGTTCGGGGCTATCGAAGTTCTTGCCTTCAGTCTCGCGCCGCCAGAGCAGGTGGACGAGAGGCACCGCCGCCTCAAGAAGCGCGCTCATGGCGGGCGGTCCTTCGGCCTTCAACAGATCATCGGGGTCCTTCCCTTCGGGCATGATCGCGAAACGCAGGCTTTTTGGCGCCTCTAACAGCGGCAATGCGAGGTCGATCACCCGCATGGCCGCACGCAGGCCTGCGGTGTCCCCATCGAGGGCGATGAGCGGCTCGTCTGCCATGCGCCACAGAAGCGCAAGCTGGTTCTCGGTCACTGCCGTCCCTAGCGGCGCCACCGTCGCCGTGAACCCCGCTTCAGAGAGCGCGATCACGTCCATGTAGCCCTCAGCTACAACGAGCGGCTTGCCCTTACCCGCTGCCTCCCGTGCGGGGCCGTGGTTATAGAGCGAGCGGCCCTTATCGAAAAGGATCGTTTCCGGCGAGTTCAGGTATTTCGCGTTATCGTTGGGGTCCATCGCACGGCCACCAAAGGCGATCGCGCGGCCCCGCGCATCACGGATCGGAAACATGATCCGGTTGCGGAACGTGTCATAGGGATCGCGCCCTTTGTCGGAGGCCTTCACCAGCCCGCAGGCCAGAAGCTTGTCGTCCGAGATGCCCTTCCCCTTCAGGTGATCCCGCAGGTTTTGCCAGCCCTCGGGCGCAAAGCCGATCTCCCACCGATCAAGAGCCGGCCCGGTCAGGCCGCGCCCCGTCAGGTAGTCCCGCGCGGCCGATCCCACACCTCGGTTCAGTTGCAGGCGGAAGAACTTCACGGCCTCTTCCATCACCTGGGCGAGCTCGGTGCGTTCGTCGGCCTTCTCCTGTGCGCGGGGGTCGCGTTCAGGCATCTGCATGCCCGCCTCGCTGGCCAGAATCTCAATGGCTTCCATGAAGCCTACATTCTCGGTCTCCCGTACGAAGGAGATCGCGTCCCCCTTCTGGTGGCAGCCGAAGCAGTAGTAGTAGCCCTTGCGATCATCGACGTGAAAGCTCGCCGTCTTTTCGTGGTGGAACGGGCACGGCGCCCAGAGGTCACCCTTGGCCTGATTGGATTTCCGCTGGTCCCACATGACCTTGCGCCCGACGACATCGCCAAGCGACAGCCGCGAACGCAGCTCATCCAGAAAACCAGGGGGCAGACTCATGCCCTGATGATAGCGCGCAGGGCGTCAGGCGCAATCAGGGCAGGCTCTTGATCGCCTCTTCGAGCTCGTGAACAAGCGTCGCGGCCATGGAGCGGAAGACGAAGAGCTCATAGCCGCCTTCGTGGCGCAGAATGAGGGAGCTCATGTGCCCAACCTGTGTGCGTGCAGCACTCCCAATCGGGAAGGAGGCCTCGCGCAGATCAAGCGGCGTGAGGTAGGCCAGCATCTCGGCCACGCGGCTCCCCGTCAGCAGTACCCGGCACCACGCATCAGTCTGATCGGTGACAGCGCCGCCTTTCAGCGCGCCGGGCTCCGGTCCGATCAGCATCACGTGGCTCAGATCAAACCAGACACAGCGTTTGCCTTCGGTGCCCGTCATGCCGCCCGCCTCAGGCAGCGCAAGACCGTGGGCCTTTCTCAGAGATGCCGCGAGGCCACCTATGTCGCCCAAGGAGGTCAACACTTCCATCGCGGGCTCCGTCACCTCAACGCCGGGACCGGAGATCGGCAACAGACCCTCAGCCGCGCTTTTTGCAATCAGCTTAACCACGCAACTTCTCCCCTTCTGGATCGAGGAAGACAGGCGAACAAATCTCAACAACCGTGTCGATGTCGCGAAGGCCATCCCAGAAGCGCATCGTCTCGCCCATGCGGTCGCGCCCGCCCCTCACAAAGCCCAGCGCGATATCGTGGCCAAGCGTCGGCGAATGGGCCACCGAGGTGACATAGCCCTGATCATTGGCAGCGACCGGCGAAGTGCCATCGTTGTAGAGATGCGCACCTGCCGTAAGCGACACCTTCGGATCGACAGGTTTGAGGCCCACGAGCTGCTCGCGATCTTCATCCACAAGGCCGGGCCGCGCCGCCATCGTCTTGCCGATGCAGTCTTTCTTGGGCGAAATCATCCGCCCCATACCGATGTCGAAGGCAGTCGTGCGCCCGTGGATTTCGGCATGGGTGATAAAGCCCTTCTCGATCCGCATCACGTTGAGTGCTTCCATCCCGTAGGCGCCGCCGCCCATGGCTTCTGCCTGTGCAACGAGGAGGCGGAAGAGGCTGTCGCCATAGCGCGACGGCACGGCTACCTCATAGGCATGTTCGCCTGAGAACGAGATCCGGAAGAGGCGCCCGGGCACGCCCGCCACGCCGATCTCACCGCAGGACATGAAGGGCCAGCTCTCATCATCGATGGCGGTGTCGAGCACTGCATTCAGCAGTTCGCGCGACCGGGGGCCCGCGACAGCAAACTGTGCCCATTGCTCTGTCGTCGAAATGAAGGAGACATTCAGCTCAGGCGCCAGGCACTGATGCACGAAATCGAGGTGGCGCATCACCTGCCCTGCCGCGGCGGTGGTTGTGGTCATCACGTAATGCTCCGGCCCCATCCGCGCGGTGGTGCCATCGTCCATGACGTGACCGTCTTCGCGCAGCATCAGGCCGTAGCGCACGCGTCCCTCTTTCAGGGTCGAGAACGCGCCGGTGTAGACCATTTCGAGGAAGGCGGCTGCATCCGGCCCCTGAATGTCGATCTTGCCCAGCGTGGAGACGTCACAGACACCCACGACGTTGCGCACCCAGTTCACTTCTCGGTCGCAGCTTTCGCGCCAATGCGTTTCGCCCTCTTCGGGATAGTAAGAGGGCCGGTACCAAAGACCCGCCTCGATCATAGGCGCACCGCGTTTGATCGTAGCAGCGTGCGAGGTCGTGAAGCGCCGCGGCGCAAAGCCCTTGCCCTGTGCGCCAGCGCCCATCGCGGCTATCGCCACTGGGCTGTAGGGCGGGCGGAACGTCGTCGTGCCCGTCTCAGGAAGGCCCCGCCCGGTGGCGTCCGCCAAGATTGCCAGCGCCGCAACGTTGGAGTTCTTGCCCTGATCGGTCGCCATCCCCTGCGTGGTGTAGCGCTTCATATGCTCCACCGAGGCGTAGTTCTCCTGCGCGGCCTGCTTGATGTCTTTGACGGTGACATCGTTCTGGAAATCGAGCCATGCACGCCCCTTGCCGGGCACCGCCCAAAGCGGCTCAATCTGATAGGTGCCCGCGCTAGCATGCGGCGTCGGCAGCTTTGGTGCCTTGGCGCCGAGGTCTTTGGCCGCCGCAGCGCCCGCCTCCGCGCCGCTTTTCAGGCAACCGAATGTATCCATGATCCCGGCAGCGCTGCCGGCCACGCTGAGGCCCGGCACGGCGCCTTCCGCGGGAACGAAACTCGCAATCGAAGGCTCCCACACAGGGCGGCCGTTCATGTGGCACGTCAGGTGCACCGTTGGGTTCCATCCCCCTGATATGGCGAGGCAATCTGCCATCAGCGACCGAGTGGTGCCATTCTCATCCACAATAATCTGTTCAAGGCCGAGGCGACCTTTCGTACCGACCACTTTGCCACCTGTGATGACTGGGGCATCCACGTCCACCTGGGCGTCAGCGCGGCTGTCGATTACGGCAGTGACTTTGACGCCGGCGCCGAGCAAATCCCGTGCGGTCTGGTGTGCGCTGTCGTTATTGCCAAAGATGGCCACGCGCTTGCCGGGAGCCACACCGAAGCGATTGACATAGCTGCGCACCGCGCCAGCGGTCATGACACCAGGACGGTCATTGTTGCGGAACGCAATAGGCCTCTCGAGCGCGCCCGCGCAAAGCACCGCTCGGCGCGCTGCAATCCGCCAGAACACCTCATGCGGCGCATCGGTGCGATGGGGCGTATGGTGACCCCGCTTCTCCAGCGCGCCAAAGACGCCAGTGTCATAGGCGCCGGTGACCGTGGTGCGCGTCATCATGCGCACGCCCATGTCAGCAAGGCTCACGGCCTCAGCCTCAGCCCATGCGGCGGCGGGCTGGCCCTCAATCTCTTCGGTCTCAGAAAGAAGCCGCCCGCCCATCTCCCAGCTTTCATCGGCGAGGATGACATCGAGCCCTGCTTCAACGGCCGCCCGCGCAGCCCTCAGGCCCGCCGGACCACCGCCGATCACGAGAACATCGCATTCTGCAAAGGCGCGCGCATACATCGACGGATTGGCCTCCCCCGACAGCGCGCCTAGGCCTGCGGCACGGCGAATGAAGGGCTCGTACACGCCCTCCCAAAAGCTCTTCGGCCACATGAAGGTCTTGTAGTAGAAGCCTGCGCTCAGGAACGGCGCGAGAAGGTCGTTGGCCTCAAGCACATCGTATTTGAGCGAGGGCCACGCGTTCTGGGAACGCGCCACAAGCCCATCATAGAGCTCCTGCATGGGTGCGCGGATGTTAGGCTCGGCAGCCGCGCCCTCGCCCACCGTCATCAAGGCATTGGGCTCCTCCGAGCCCGCCGAAAGGATCCCGCGCGGGCGGTGATACTTGAACGAGCGGCCCACAAGCCGGATGTCGTTGGCCAACAGCGCAGAGGCGAGCGTGTCCCCCGCATAGCCACCGTATTTGACGCCGTCGAAATGGAAATCGACAGGCCGCGAGCGGTCGATCCGTCCCTTACCCTCAACCCGCACGAGCCACCTCCCGCGCGAGCTTTACGCCCAGTACTTCATGAGTACGGGTATCGCGTTGAACTACGAGCCAGGCCCCACAACCCTCGGTGTGCTGCCAAAGCTCCTCAACGACCCCGGCGATGTTCTCGCGATTGTGCAGATAGTCGTCCCACACCACGTCTCCGGCATCCGGCGCGGGCCGCTCAAGCATCGAGGCATGGCCCATATAGGTGAACTCGCGGCTGTCACGCTCTCCGCAGATTGGGCACTTCAGTCTCATGTGATGCGTCCTTCGGGGATGGGGGGTGGGGCGATCCGCGCAGCGGGAGCGCCAGACCACAGCCTAGTGGAGATTATGCTGAGCACCGGTCCCCTCCTCGTCCATAAGACCACGGCCCGTGCGGAACCGGTCCAGCCGGAACCCCGCCGCAGGCTGGTGATGCTCCCCCGTCGCCAAGAGATGCGCCGTCGAATAGCCCGACCCCGGTACGGCCTTGAAGCCGCCGTAGCACCAGCCGCAATTCAGGATCAGCCCCTCCGTGGGCGTCTTGTCGATGATGGGAGATCCATCGGGCGTCATATCCATGATCCCACCCCAGGACCGCAGCATCTTCGCCTTCCCGATCATCGGCATCAACGTCATGCCCGCCTCCAGCACGTGCTCGGCCATGGGCAGGTTCCCGCGGCTCGCATAGCTCGCGTAGAAGTCCAGATCGCCCCCAAAGACGAGCCCGCCCTTGTCCGACTGGCTGATATAAAAGTGGCCCATGCCATAGGTCACCACGTGATCGATGCAGGGTTTGAGCCCCTCGGACACGAAGGCCTGCAAGATGTGGCTCTCCACCGGAATGGTCATACCCGCCATGGCCGCCGTCTGGCTCGACCGGCCGGCCGTGATTAGCGCCACCTGCTTGGCCCGGATCGGCCCGCGGGAGGTCTGCACGCCTTTGACGACGCCCCCCTCAATATCGATGCCGGTCACTTCGCAATTCTGAATGATGTCGACGCCGCGCATATCCGCGCCCCGCGCGTATCCCCAGGCTACCGCATCATGGCGCGCCGTGCCGCCGCGCGGATGATAAAGACCGCCGTAGATCGGGAACCGCGTCTGGTCGAAATCGAGGTAAGGCAGCTTCTCCCGCACGCCGGCATTATCGAGCAGGATCGCGTCGTCGCCCTGGCTCAGCATCTGGTTGCCACGCCGCGCATAGCCGTCGCGCTGACCGTCGGAATGGAAGAGGTTGATGATCCCCCGCTGGGAATGCATCGCGTTGAAGTTCGTATCTTCCTCGAGCCGCTCCCACAGCTTCAGCGAATGAGAATAGAACTCCGAGTTCCCCGGCAGCATGTAGTTGGCCCGCACGATCGTCGTGTTGCGCCCCACATTGCCGCCCCCGATGTAGCCTTTCTCCAGCACAGCCACGTTGGTGATCCCGTACTCCTTGGCGAGGTAAAACGCCGTCGAAAGGCCATGGCCCCCGCCGCCAACGATCACCACATCATAGGCCGACTTCGGGTCGGGACTGCGCCAATGCGGCGTCCAGCCCTTATTGCCGGTGAGGCCTTGCTTCAGGATTTCCCAGGCTGAAAAACGCATGTCTCTCCTCGCGTGTCAGCGAGAAGAAACCGCATCTGGTGGGGAAGGCCAAGACCCCCCGCGACACCCCGCGTCGTTTTTGCACGGCGAGGCGCCCGAGGCCCGTCTTTCAAGCGAAACACCCGCACGCTACATATCGAGCATGAGCGAAGACGAATATTTTTCGGAGCTGTTTCCGCCCATAGACTACAAGGCGCGCGCAAAACGCGGTTTCCTTTGGCTGGGATGTGCGTTCCTCCTGCTTATCTTAGCAGCGGTCACTCAAAGCGACGCCGTAGGATACGCCTTCGTCCCAGCGGCTTTCGCTGCTTGGTACTATCTTTTTTTTCGTATTGTATTTTCTCGGGGCTGGCGACGGTTCTACCGCTATAACGTGCCTCCAGAGCGTCGCTGGGTTTACGACGAATCCGCATTTTGGCGTTGGGCGCTCGACATGCGCACCTGGTAAGGTCCCTGCGGCCTTTTAAAGAACCACTGCACCCAGCATCCGCGTGGCCGTGTGGCCATTGCCTGCGCTCAGAGCTTCAAGGGCGCCTTCGACGGTGACTTGCGCGCCGTGCTCAAGGGCGATGGGGCTGTCCAGCTGAACCTCTACTGCCATCCCGTGATCGGCAGAGCCGCACCAAGGGCAAAAGCCCGTATCGCTGATCAGCATGAACTCAGAAACTTCCGCGTCAGCGCTCGCGAGGAAGACCTGACCTGTGATCGCCATCTGCGCGCCGTTGGGCTCTGCGTCTGCAGGCAAAAGCGCGCCGTCAAAACCAGCCGTCACCAGCGTCAGCGTATCGTCGGCCTCGGAGGCCAGCGCGATCGATGGGGCGATAGGCGCCAGAACAGCTGCCTGCGCTGCTGCGAGCGCCACAGCGCTCGTGGAAAACTTCTTGGAAACGATCTTTGTCATTCTTCTGCCTTCCCTGCTTTGGGGCACCATAAACAAACATTTGCGCCGATGCACACTCACAAATGCGCGCGCATCGGCATCTTGCCGCTGAGGTGCCTAGAGCCCCTTGGCCTTATAGCTCGCAGCCACCTTCCCGATGGAGACAAGATAGGCCGCCGTGCGCAGATCAGGCACGTCATCGCGTGTGCGCCAGACCTCGGCCATATCGTTATAGGCACCGCGCATCGTGTCATCGAGGCCCGAGCGGACGAGCTCAAGCTCCCCTGCCCCGCGCAGATACTTGTCCTTGAAGCCGTCCGAGAGCGTCCAGTTGATCGACGCGTCCGAGCTGATGCGCTCGAGCTCGTCCACGATCAGCTGGTGCCGTGTCTCTTCCTGGCGGCGCTGCATGCGCCCAAAGCGGATGTGAGAGAGGTTCTTGACCCACTCGAAATAGGACACCGTCACACCGCCCGCGTTGGCATACATGTCAGGAATGATCACGCAGCCCTTGTCTCGCAGGATCTCGTCAGCCCCGGCTGTCACAGGACCATTTGCGGCCTCGATGATCAGCGGCGCCTTCACGTTGGCAGCGTTGCCCATATGGATGACGCCTTCGAGCGCGGCCGGGACCAGAATATCACAATCCGCTTCGAGCTGAGCCGAGCCATCCTCCGTATAGGCGCCTCCTGCAAAGCCCTTCACGCCGCCCGTCTCAACGATGTGGGCCCGCAGCGCGTCGATATCGAGGCCATCGGGGTTCGACACCGCGCCATCGCGTTCGATAACGCACACGATGCGCGCGCCGTCCTCTGTGCTCAGGAAAAGCGCCGCGTGATAGCCCACGTTGCCGAGGCCCTGAAGGATGACCGCCTTGTCGTCGAGCGTGCCGCTAAGGCCTGCTGCTTTCACGTCGCCGGGGTTCCGGAAGAACTCCTGCAAGGCATATTGAATGCCGCGACCGGTAGCCTCGGTGCGGCCTTGGATACCGCCCGCGTTCACCGGCTTACCCGTCACACAGGCGCGGCCGTTGATGTCTGTGGTGTGCATGCGCTGGTATTGGTCGGCCATCCACGCCATCTCACGCTCGCCTGTACCCATGTCTGGGGCAGGCACGTTCTGCGCCGGGTCGATGAGGTCACGCTTGATCAGCTCGTAGGCGAAACGGCGCGTGATGCGCTCCATCTCGTCCTCGTCCCACTGACGCGGGTCGATGCACAGACCACCCTTCGAGCCGCCATAGGGCGCATCCACCAAGGCACATTTATAGGTCATGAGCGCGGCGAGCGCCTCGACCTCATCTTGGTTAACGCTGGTGGCGTAGCGGATTCCGCCCTTCACGGGTTCCATGTGTTCGGAATGAACAGCGCGGTAGCCCGTGAATGTGTGGATCGCGCCTCTCAGCTTCACCCCGAAACGTACGGTATATGTGGAATTGCAGACCCTAATCTTCTCTTCCATGCCCGGCGGCAGATCCATCAGCTTCACCGCTCGGGCGAACATGAGGTCAACGCTTTCTCGGAATGAGGGCTCTGAAGCGCGGTGCATGGCGCATCCTTTCGTTTAATCCGGACGCCTCCTCCTGCGCCCGACGTCAGCCTAGCCGAATCTCCCCCGAACGCGAGGCTTTTCCATTTCAAAGACAATCACACTTCCAGGAGCCTATTAGCGCCAAATTCGAATTCACGGCCTCGCTAATACCTTATTGTCGCGCGGAAATCCTCATTTCTGCCCCAATTCAGCCGCCACTGGCGGTCATTAAGACTTTGGAACTTTGGGTGGGTTCCGGCGAGAGGGGTGTGACATGAGTTACAGGGCAATTAAAACCATTTGCAGGTCCCTGAATAAGGGCCGTGAGAAAGTTAATGCGTTCCGCAAGGATGAAAGCGGGGCTGCGTTTGTGTTCGCGTTGATCGTGTTCACTCTGATGCTGGTGATGGGCGGCCTGGCCGTTGACGTCGCGCGGATGGAAGCGCAACGCATGAAGTTGCAGCAGACCGTGGACCGCGCGGTTCTGGCAGCAGCCAACCTTGAAAATACGCAGACGCCAGAAGACGTCGTGACCGACTACTTTGCGAAGACGGGCATGATCGACTTCCTCGTCGACACGGACGTTCAGACGGCCTTCAACTCGAAACAGGTGACTGTTGAGACGCGGACCGAAATCGCGACGGCGTTCCTTCACCTCGTGGGCGTGAAGTCGCTGGCATCCGAGGCCGGTGGTTCCGCTATCGAGACGATCTCTGACATCGAAATCTCGCTCGTTGTCGATATCTCGGGCTCCATGACGTGGAACAACCACGACGGTACTGAGTCCAAGCTGGAGACGCTGCAGGACGCCGCCAACGACTTTATCGACGACATGATCGGATCGCAGATTCCGGCTGAAGGCATCACCATGATGTCCATCATCCCCTACAACGCGACCGTGAATGCTGGCTCTGAGCTTTTGGGCTACCTCAACCCCACCGATTGGCACGAGGAAAGCCACTGCATCCGTTTCTATGACGACGACTTCCTGACGCGCGCGATCACGCCGACGCAGCAGCTGGAGCGTGTGGGCCACTTTGCTCGCGGCTTTGGCAGCATGGCAACGCCGGCCAATGCGAACACGCATTGCCCCGACAATGATGCGCACTCGATCATGGCGTTCGAAACCGATCCTGTGAAACTCAAAGCGCATATCGATGGCCTTGCAGGCGGCGGTAATACGGCTGTGGACGCTGGCATGAAGTGGGCCGCCGCGCTCATCGATCCGGCAATGCGCCCTGTGGTCAACAACATGATCACGGCGAACAACCGCAGCAACATCATCACCGATTGGCCGCGTGACTACGGCACCGATAACGTGATGAAGGTGATCGTTCTGATGACCGACGGTCAGAACACGTATCAGCGCGACCTTCTGGGCCGCCTGAAAACCACCGACGGCACGAATGCCGCCATGGCGCCCGACATCTTCTACAGCCCTTCCTGGGGTTCGTCGGATAGCTGGGACGGCTGGCTCGTGAACTTCCCTGACAATGATTGGGGTGAGCGCTGGTACCGTCCGCGTGAGGCCAACAACCTCGACGATGACGATTGGTATTCGCCGACGCAAATCCCGTCTGACCTGCAGGCCTTCTCCTACCAGGATCTTCTGAAGCAGTTCTACACGTATGACTTCGCGGACTACTTCTATCTCTACGCCGATCCTGACGCGTACAAGTACTGGAACGGCCGCCGCTACGCCTGGTCCTATGACACGCCAGCAATCTACTACGATTACTGGACCCCGTCCGAGAACCACGAAAATGGCTCATCCGCTGATGGCCGCCTCGAGGATATTTGCGACGCGGTGAAGAGCGAGGACGTGATCATATTCTCCATCGCCTTCGAGGCCCCCACGGCCGGCGAAGAGGTAATGAAGTACTGCGCCGAGAACGACAACTACTACTACGAAGTCGACGGCAGCGGCCTGGACGCGGCATTCAAGTCCATCGCTGGTGCGATCGACCAACTGAGGCTGATCCAATGATCAAGGACTTCCTGTCCTTCTTTGGTCGGTTCCGTCGCGATGAAGACGGGGTGGTGACGTTCGAATTCGTATTCCTGATCCCCGTCTACATCATGCTGCTTCTCGCAGCCTTCGAGACGGCCATGGTGATGACGCGTCAGGTGCTGCTGGACCGCGGGATGGATATGGCAGTGCGTATCGTGCGCCTGAACACCTCGAACCCGCCGACGTATGACCAGCTCAAGACGATGATCTGCCAAGGATCCGGCCTGATCGCAAATTGCGAGGACTCGCTGAAGCTCGAGATGTGGCGTCAGGACCCGCGCGGCACGATGACCTTCGACGCCTATCCAGATTGCCTAGACCGGTCGCTCGAAGTGCAGCCGACGTCCGTTTACGGGACCGGTGATCAAGACCAGATCATGTTTCTGCGCGCCTGCGTCAGCTACAAGCCCTTCTTCCCGACCGCGATCATGGGCACGGCCCTTAAGGACGCGAGTGGGGAATATAATCTCGTCTCGACGAACCTATACGTGACCGAACCGAGGTAAGCCCATGACGATGAAGCAGAAGTTCCGCCTGCTCGGCAACCGCCTGAAGGCATTCCGCGACGATCAAAGCGGCATGATGACCCTCGAGGCCATCCTCGTGATCCCGCTCCTGTTCTGGGCGTATCTGGGCATCTTCGTAATGTTTGATGCCTTCAAGAAGCAGACCGACGGCCTGCGCGTGACCTACGCTGTGGCTGACGCGATCTCTCGCGAAAAGGACGCCATTGATCAGACGTATCTGAACTCGGTCTACCAGCTGACGAACTTCATGACGCGGTCGCCCCAACGGGTAACGCAGCGCGTGACGGTCGTGTGCTTCTCGCCCTCCGCCGACAGCTATGCCGTTGCATGGTCCATGGTGCAGGGTCCGAAGGCTGCCGAATATCCGGTTCACACGGACACCACACTCGACGCCAACGAAGATCGTCTGCCGATCCTCGTGTTGGGTGAACAGGCCGTGCTCGTAGAAACATTCATGGACTACGCCCCGCTCTGGGATGTTGGTCTGACCGCGAAGACCTTCGACTACTGGATCTTCACGCGTCCGCGTTTCACCGAGCAGGTGAAGTGGGAATCCGAGCCCGCATGGGTCTGCCCCACCACCTAAGCCGTCAGTCTTTCTGACCAATCATGGCCGACAGTTGCTCGGCCATGAACTTGCCCTGACCAGCCCCGGTCACGCCCCCTACCCCGACAGATTTGCCCATCCGCCAGTAAAGGCCCGGTGCATAGGCACGATCCTGCGGTTCGCGCGTGCGCACCAGAAAACCCTGGGAAGGTTTGAACGCCAGCGCGCCACGATCAACGCCGGTAACATCCTCGACCCGCGCGAGAGTCAGCCCTCCCGAGGTGCGCAATTCGGTCGACGTCAGCTCGATCACCTGCTCAGTAATCTTCCACTGCCACCACGCCATCCAGATCACGCCGACTGCGAGACCGCAGAGCACGAGGCTCCAAAGGAAAGCCGCATTTGCCAGGGTTGCGAGGTAAAAGAGCAGAAATCCCAGGATCCCCATCACGCCGCTCGCAAAGATGCGTCGCGGGGCCGATGCGCCCAGCGTTGCGATTACCTCGTCGTTCATCTGCTACCTCGCGACAGTGACCTCGCCGCCCGCTTCTTCCGGCTCGTCATCGAGCATTTCAGGCGGGAAGCCCGGCGCGCGGATATCAAGGCCTGTCGCGTCTTCCAAGCGTTTGATGATGTTGGGCGACAACTCGCGCGGGCCATAGCGGTCAATCCCGTCGTTGAAGATGCGGATAAGCTCGGGGTTCAGCTCCACCGGCACACCAGCGCGATCGGCCACTTCCTGGAAGAGGCCGATATCTTTGGCGACGAGGTCCATGGTGAAGGAGATATCGCGCGATCCGTTCAGGATCACTTGGCTCTCAGTCTCGTGCACGAAGGAGGTGCCCGATGAAATGCGGATCGCCTCGTAGGCGGTACCGAGGTCCATGCCTGCACCTTTGGCCACCGTCAACGCTTCGGCGCAACTCACGAGGTTCGCCGTCGCCAGATAGTTGGTGATGACTTTCAGCACAGAGGCCGAGCCCAGATCGCCCGTGTGCAGCACGCGGCGCCCCATGACGGTGAGCAGCGGTAAGATCCGTTCAAAAGTGGCACGATCACAGCCAGCAAAGATGGAGATATTGCCCGTTGCCGCCCGGTGGCAGCCGCCAGAAACCGGGCAATCCACCGCAGCACCGCCCTTTTCCATGACCATCGCGCCCAAGCGCTTCACCTCGGCCTCATCGGTCGTCGACATCTCCATCCAGATTTTACCGGGGACGACCTCTGGCAGCATTTCCCGCATCACCGCGTCGCTCGCTGCCGGTGACGGCAGGCAGGTGATGACGGCATCGCAGTCGCGCATCAAAGCGACCGGCGATCCACCCTCGCCCGCACCGCGCCCGACGAAATCCGCGACAAGCCCCGCGTCGAGGTCGTGCACGCTCAGCTCAACGCCGTTGCGCAGCAGGCTGCCCGACAATTTGCCCCCGACATTGCCGAGCCCGATAAATCCGATCTTCATGGTATTCTCCCCTGTTGCGCCCACTCAAAGCCGCAGGGATTGGGCGCGCGCGCCCGTTTGCGACACCTAGGCGGCGCCAGCGAGGCGTCGGGCCATGGCAACGTAGGTTTCAGCCACATCATCGGGGCTTAGACGCCCCTCTTCGCGGAACCAGTTCGTCACGCCCGTGAGCATCGCGATAAGCGCGAGCGTGGCGAGCTTCGTGTCACTCAGATCCATCCCGTCCAGAATGGCTTCAAGACGATCCTCATAGGCGCGTCTCAGGCGTTCGATTTCCGCGAAATTGTCCGGCTCCAGCGCGCGCAGCTCCATGTAGGAGATGAAGACGAGGTCCACGCGCTCAAGGTGGTAGAGGATGTGAAAGCGTACGAAGTCATCGAGCGCTTTTGGCCCACTCCCGCTCACCGCCTCCGCATTGGCGACGAGAAGATCCTCCATGTGAGTCTTGAGCAGTTCGAACAGCAGCGCCTGCTTGTGCGGGACGTAGTTGTAGATCGCACCTGCCTGCACCCCGACCTCTGCCGCGATCTGGCGCATGGAGACGGCCGCATAACCATGCTGCGCGAACAGACGCAGCGCCGCCGCCTGAATGCGCGGTCGCGTGATATCGGAATGAGAGCCGGTTTTGCGCGCCATGCCTCATGGGTAACTGAACGAGCGTTCAAATCAAGCACCGCTTGCCCGGCGGGCGCCCCACCCCTAGAAACGTTGCCATGCGCTACGTCGTTGTCACACTCTTTCTTCTTGCCGGTTGCGCGGCTCCTGATTTGCCGCCCGAGATCAGCGGCAGCCGCGCCTCGAACGCACCTTTTCTTGATTTCCTGACGGCAGACGAACTCGCCGCCGTCACCGCCGAGCTCCCGCAGGAGATCGCAGCCCCTGCCTCGCCCCTCGCTGGGCGTCTCGCACGGCTGCGCGCGCGGGCAGACGCCCTTCGCGGGCCAATCTTCACCTCGGGCGACCGCACCAGCCTCATCGGAGAGCCCGGCTAGCGATTGCACCTCTGACGCTCCCCGCCTAAAGGGAAGTGAAGTTCAGGAGGCCCATATGTCCGCACCCCTTCGCATCGCCATTGCTGGTCTTGGTACCGTAGGCGTCGGCGTCATTAAGATGATCCGCCGTCATGCCGCGTTGATCGAGGCACGCACGGGCCGCACGGTCGAAATCGTCGCCGTATCCGCCCGATCCAAAGACAAAGACCGCGGCGTCCCGCTCTCGGGCTACGCCTGGGAAGATGACCCCGTCGCCATGGCCACCCGCGAAGATGTGGATGTGTTCGTCGAACTCATGGGCGGCTCAGACGGGCCCGCCAAAGCCGCGACCAAGGCAGCACTGGCCGCGGGCAAAGATGTGGTCACCGCCAACAAAGCAATGCTCGCCCTTCATGGCCAAGCGCTGGGTGAAACCGCCGAGGCCGCAGGCAAAGTGCTGCGTTTCGAGGCGGCTGTCGCGGGTGGCATCCCGGTGATCAAAGCGCTCACCGAAGGCCTTGCAGGTAACGAGATGACCCGCGTCATGGGCGTCATGAACGGCACCTGTAACTACATCCTTACCCGGATGGAGAGCGCGGGCCTGCCCTACGACGAAGTCTTCGCAGAAGCCGACGCGCTGGGATACCTTGAAGCTGATCCGACGCTCGACGTGGGCGGCATCGATGCAGGTCACAAGCTGTCGCTTTTGAGCTCCATCGCTTTCGGCACGCAGGTGGATTTCCCGGGTGTGGAGCTCGAGGGGATAGACCGCATCACCATCGAAGACATCCGCCAAGCCGCCGACATGGGCTACAAGATCAAGCTTCTGGGCGTGGCTCAGCTGACCGGCCGGGGGCTGGAGCAGCGCATGTCGCCTTGCCTTGTGCCCGACACCTCGCCGCTTGGTCAGCTCGATGGCGGGACGAACATGGTCGTGCTCGAAGGCTCTGACGTGGGCCAGATCGTTTTGCGCGGCGCAGGCGCCGGTGAGGGCCCCACGGCCTCCGCTGTCATGTCCGACATCCTCGACATCGCGCGTGGCACCCGCCTGTCGACCTTCGGCCAGCCAGCCACGAGCCTGACCAAATCGCAGCCCGCCCGCGCGGTGACGGCCGCGCCCTACTATCTGCGGATGCAGCTCGTCGACAAGCCAGGCGCGCTGGCGAAAGTCGCAGCCATCCTGGGCGAAGCAGGTATCTCTATCGATCGCATGCGCCAGTACGGCCACGACGAAGAGACCGCGCCCGTGCTGATCGTCACACACAAAACCACGCGCGCCGACATCGACGCCGCGCTCAAAGACTTTGAAGCAACGGACGCCGTCTCTGGCGCGCCGGTCACATTGCGCATCGAAGCCGTTTAAGAAGGATCTTTCCCATGGCCACTGAAGAATTCAAGGATCGCCTGCTGTTGCTTGGCCTCGCACGTGTGTCCGAGGCCGCCGCCCTCGCCTCTGCCGACTGGATCGGCCGCGGGGACGAGAAAGCCGCTGACCAGGCCGCCGTGAACGCCATGCGCGAACAGCTGAACCTGCTTGAGATCCAAGGCCGCGTGGTCATCGGTGAGGGTGAGCGCGACGAGGCGCCCATGCTCTATATCGGTGAAGAGGTGGGCATCGGCACAGGTCCCGAAATCGACATCGCCCTCGACCCGCTCGAAGGCACGACGCTGACGGCCAAAGACATGCCGAACGCGCTGACGGTGATCGCCATGGGCCCGCGTGGATCGCTTTTGCACGCCCCCGACGTCTACATGGAAAAGCTGGCCATCGGCCCGGGCTTCATGCCCAACGTTGTGACGCTCGACATGGCCTATGGCGAGCGCGTCAAGCGTATGGCCCGCGCGAAAGCTTGCTCCACCGAGGACATCACCGTCTGTATCCTCGAGCGTGATCGCCACCAGGAGATGATCGACGAAGTGCGCGCCACCGGTGCCGCAATCCGCCTGATCACCGACGGCGACGTCGCAGGCGTCATGCACTGCGCAGAGCCCGAGCTCACCGGCATCGACATGTACATGGGCCTCGGCGGCGCGCCTGAGGGCGTTCTGGCCGCTGCCGCGCTGAAGTGCATGGGCGGCCAGTTTTGGGGCCGCCTCACCTTCCGCAACGACGACGAACGCGGCCGCGCCGAGAAGGCGGGGATCAAAGACCTCGACCGGATTTACACCCGCGATGAGCTCGTCCAGGGCGATGTGATCTTTGCTGCCACGGGTGTCACCGACGGCTCGCTCCTGCCCGGGATCAAGCGCGAAGTCGGCCATCTGACCGCTGAGACGGTGCTGATGCGCTCCAAGACCGGCTCGGTGCGACGCATGGTCTACCGCAACCCGGTTCAATAAAGTTCTGTGGATAGCCCGTCCGGCGTGCTTGCCGGGCGGGCACACTATTTGGTAGTCTTCCTGGGTGAAACCCCAAAATACTGCCATGCTAGATCAGTCTTCTGCCTTCCTTGACGTTGAGAGCTCCTTCACGGGGCGTCGCTGGCTTGGGCCGGATGCCGAGGTTGCGCGCCGCGCTGAGGCCCTCGCGCAGGAGCTTGGCCTTCCGCTGCCGCTCTGCTCGGTTCTCGCGCAACGCGGGGTAAGCGCTCAGGACGCGCCGGGGTTCCTCGAACCCCAACTGCGCGACCTCCTTCCCGACCCCCGGTCGCTGAAGGATATGGAGAAAGCTGCCACCCGTTTCCTCACCGCCGTCTCCGCACGGCAGCGGATCGCCGTGTTCGCGGACTACGACGTGGACGGCGGAACGTCGGCCGCATTGCTGATCACTTGGCTCCGCACTTTAGGCCTTCACGCCACACTCTATGTGCCGGACCGCATTGATGAGGGGTACGGCCCCAACGACGCGGCCATGCGGGCGCTGGCGGCAGATCATGATCTGATCATTTGCGTGGATTGCGGCACGCTTTCTCATGGTCCGATCGCGGCCGCTGAGGGCGCCGATGTCATCGTTCTCGACCACCACTTGGGCGCCGAGACGTTGCCTGATGCGATGGCTGTGGTGAACCCGAACCGGCAGGACGAAAGCGGAGACTTGGGCCATCTATGCGCCGCCGCAGTTGTATTCCTGATGCTGGTTGAGGCCGGTCGTCAGCTTCGCGAGAGCGGCGCGAAGAGCCCTGATTTGCTCAGCATGCTCGATCTTGTGGGCCTTGCGACAGTGGCAGATGTGGCGCCTTTGACAGGCGTGAACCGCGCCTTTGTACGCCAGGGCCTGAAAGTCATGGGCCAGCGCCGCCGCATAGGACTGACCGCGCTGTCGGATGTCGCACGCCTCGACACTGCGCCCACGTCCTACCACCTGGGCTATGTGCTCGGGCCGCGTATCAACGCGGGCGGCCGCATTGGCGCCGCTGACCTCGGCGCGCGTCTTCTGTCCACCAGCGATCCCCACGAGGCTGCCGCCCTGTCAGAGCGTCTTGAGGCCCTTAATAGCGAGCGGCGCGACATCGAGGCCGCCGTGCGTCAGGCCGCGATCGGTCAGGCAGAGGACCGCGGGAACGAGGGGGCGCTTGCCTGGGCTGCCGGCGATGGCTGGCATCCGGGCGTCGTGGGTATCGTTGCCTCGCGGCTCAAGGAACATATGGACCGACCCAGCGTCGTGATCGGTTTCGACGGCGAAGACGGCAAAGGCTCTGGCCGCTCGGTGCCGGGCGTTGACCTCGGCGCCTCAATCCAGAGGTTGGCCTCTGAGGGGCTCATTGAAAAAGGGGGCGGCCACAAAATGGCGGCGGGCCTTTCTCTTAGCCGCGCGCAGCTTGAACCGGCCATGGCCCGGCTTGAGGAGCTTTTGGCACGCCAAGGCGCAGGCGCGCGCGGTCCCAGGGATCTGCGGTGCGACGGCGTGCTGATGCCGGGGGCTGTGACGCCCGAGCTGATTGAAGACATCGAGAAAGCTGGTCCCTTCGGCGCCAGTGCTCCCGCCCCGCGTTTCGCCCTGGCCTCAGTCCCACTCAAGTTCGCCAAACGCGTCGGCGAAAGCCACCTCAAGCTAACCTTGGGCGCAGCACCCGGGCGGACATTGGACGCCATCGTCTTCGGTGCCTTCGACGGTGCCCTCGGCCCAGCGCTTGAGGCGGCTCAAGGCGGACTGATCCACGTTGCGGGCCGTTTGGACCTCAATCGCTGGCAAGGACGGGTCACAGCGCAGCTTCGAGTCGAGGACGCGGCTGCGGCAGATTGAGCCAGACAAATAATTCGGAAAAAAAGGTGCAGTTTCGGCTTGCCCTGACCCGGGAGGTTTTCTATCTACCGCGTCACACCGTTGCGTGCTCCCTTCGTCTATCGGTTAGGACGCCAGGTTTTCAACCTGGAAAGAGGGGTTCGATTCCCCTAGGGAGTACCATCGGTGTTTTCCGTCACATCGACACGAGATCGCCGACAGCCCTTGGCTGTGCCATCAGGCGTCCGGATGTGCGGCGCCACGCTCTCCCGTGGGCTTTGAAATATCGAGTTCCAGCAGCTTTTCTTCGAAATGCGTGTGCTGAGCGCGTCCGCCTCGCTTGGACGCATAAAGCGCCACGTCCGCGTGATGCAGTATCTCGTCGATGGTCGGCGCCTCGTAGTGGCTGGAGCGCGTGGTCCCAGCTGAGCCTGAGATTCGACATGTATCCCCGTTGAAGGGAATCGGTTCCTCCAAACGCGCGATGATGCGCGTGGCGATCTTGTCCAGCGTCTTCGGCTCCTCGATCTTGTGAGTCAGGAGGACAAATTCATCGCCGCCAACGCGGGCCACGGTGTCCTGCGCGCGCGTTTCATCCACGAGGATACGCGCCACGACCTGCAACACGTGGTCCCCGGCGGCATGCCCAAACGTGTCATTGATGGATTTGAAATAGTCGAGGTCCAGATGCATGCATGCAAAGCTTTCGCCCAAAGCAATGTAGCGCCCCATGATGTGATCCATCGCGCGGCGATTCTTTAGGCCCGTGAGCGTGTCGGTGAACGCCTGCTCTTCCGCTGCGATCTTGGCGCCCTGCAGGCGTCTATTCAGATCCCTGCTCTCCTGCATCGCGGCGGAGGCCGCTTCCGCCAGATAGAGCATCTCGACCGTGAGGTCGGTTGGCGCAAAGTCGCGGCTGGTCAGACTGTAGTCCCCTACCGCGTCCACAATCGAAATGCCGAAGGACAGATTGAGAATCGCCCCCTCCCCATGCGGGACTGCCACCGCCTTCATCGTCGTGCGGTGATCGTTGCGCAGCCTCAGGTGCAAAGGCAGGCCCACGCGCGCGCGAATGTCATCAAGCGTGCTGACCGATGCAGGCCGCATGATGTCGAACACCTCGCAAAACGGAGACCCCGCCCCCGGCATGAATTTCTGGATCGTCGGCCCCATATGGCTGATCGTTCCATCCCCCGCGATTTCAATGTGCATCGGGCACAAAACGTCGAGCGGGTTCACCATCACAGTAGAATCGAGCATTTTAGCTTGCCTCTCGCGCCAATTCGAAGGAGCGGCCCTCCGCGAAGGCTTCATCAAGTAGAATGACGCGCAGCGCCCCATGGCTCTGCTCGCTCTCATCGAGCTCAAGGAAGGCCAGCGCCCCGTAGTCGTCGGCCATGGCGCGCAGAATGCCCATCATCACGTGGCCAAAGCCGAGAATCTCATTGCCGCAAATCAGAGTGAAGGTGGTGTCATCCACCTCCCGCAGCTCAAGCGCCGGCAGGGCCAGATCAGGCACCGCGAGACGCGCGCGCCCCGGCAGGTCATCCAGGGAATGCAGAAACTCCAGAAAGTCTTCGCCGCCGAAGCGCAGCAACCGTCGAAGCGCCTTCGTGTTCGGATGGCTCACCAGGTAGGTGCCCAAATCCTCAAGCAGGTCTTCACGGGTTTTGCCGAGCCGCGCGGTAGCATGATCGAGCACCGCCAGCGTCTCTTCTTCCTCATACATCAGCATCGACTCAAAAGAGGTATATCCTAAGTCGGCCTTCTGAATGATCTCGGTCCATACATCCGGACCATATGTTTCGCGCAAAAAACTCTGAAGCGCGCGGCTTACTAACCCGTGCATAGCGTATCCTCGTGGTTCCGGAAGGTGTGCCACAAGGGGCGTTAACAAAGCGCTGACATGTAAAATCCGACGTTAAAAGTCGGTGGGCGCGCCCCCTTCTGCTTTGCGGCGCGCAACGAAGTCCGCAAGTTCGTCCCGGATCGCGATATCAAGCGGCGGCGCCTCGAAGCTGCCGATGATCTCCTTGAACTGCTTGTTGGCCCGCTCGGCCGTCCAGACGCCACCGGCGATCTCCCAGCCTTCGAAGTTTCGCCAATCCGACAGGAACGGCTGGTAAAACGCTGTTTCATAACGCTGTTGCGTGTGTTCCACGCCAAAGAAATGGCCCGCCGAGCCCACGTCGCGGATCGCTTCCAGCGCGATATCATCGGGCGTCGTAGCCCAGGTCGCAGGCTCGAAATAGCGCTCGATCATCTGGATAACTTCGCAGTCCATGATAAACTTTTCAGGAGACGCGATAAGCCCGCCCTCAAGCCAACCGGCGGCGTGATAAATCATGTTTGTGCCCGACTGGACCGCCGCCCAGAGCGAATTTGACGTCTCCCACATCGCCTGACCGTCCGGCACATTTGCCGCGCAAACGCCCGAAGATCGGATCGGCAGGCCGTAGAAGCGGCCCATCTGGCCGGTCATCTGAGTCGCGCGCATGTACTCGGGCGTGCCAAACGCGGGCGCGCCGCTCTTCATATCCACGTTCGAGGTGAAGGTACCGATCACGCAGGGCGTGCCGGGGCTGTCGTACTGGAAGAGCGCAATCGCCGCGAGCGCCTCGGAGATGGATTGTGCCACCGCGCCTGCCATTGTCACCGGCGCCATGGCCCCCGCGAGTGTGAACGGCGTAATCACCAGCGCCTGCCCTGCCCGCGCAAGGCGCAGACAGCCATCAATCATCGGCTCGTCATGCTTGAGCGGCGAGGTCGAGTTGATGTTGGTGTACATATGCGGGCGCGCTTCGAACTCCTCACGGGTCAGGCCGCCGGCGATGCGCACCATCTCCATGACATCCTCGACCCGCTCTTTCCCGAGCGAATAGGCGTGCATGACCTTATCGGTGAGTGTCAGCTTGTCGTAGAGCACATCGAGGTGGCGCACACTTGCATGGATATCGACGGGTTCCACCGGATATCCGCCAGCAAAGTGGATGCAATTGAAGTATTGGGTGAGTTTTAATAGGTTCTGACATTGCTCGCGTGTGCCAGGAACTTTACCCGTCTCCAGATCCCAATAATTCGGCGGGGATGAGACATTGCCGAAGAGCATCGTATTCCCGCCAACCGTGATCTCATGCGCGGGGTTGCGCGGCATCACGTTGAAAGAAGAGGGGCACTTCGCCACCATCTCCATCACAAAATCGCGGCCCATGCGGACGTTTTGCCCCTCGATGGTGCAGCCCGCCTTGCGCAAGATCTCAAGCCCTTCGCCATTGAGAAACTCGATCCCGATCTCCTCGAGGATCCGCATGGCCCCGTCATGGATCGCGGCCACGCCCTCATCGGTCAGCGGCTCGGTTGGGCGATCCGTGTTTTCGACCATGCGCCACGACATCTGGCTGATGGCTGGGCCACGGCCCCGCGCATTGCCAGCGCGGCCACCGGAACGGCGTCTTTTCGGGGGGGCGGAATCTTCGGGCATAGTGTGTCTCCTCCGGCCCTCAGACTGCACTCCCGGCCGCGCGCGACACCTGCCCAGAGGCGACGAATCCTGTCGTTTATTGCTGCCCTAGGTCGCAATCCAACGTGGCAGATCCGCGATCGACGGCAGAACGATATCCGCATGGGGCGCGAGGACTGCTTCGTCCGCGGGACCGGTCAGCACCCCGACAGCCTTCATTCCCGCAGCGCGCGCGGCATGCAGATCATGGGTGCTGTCCCCCACCATCGCGACGGTGTCCGGCGCGAGGCCCATCGCCTTTGCAAAAGCTACAAGCTGACCCGGTGCGGGTTTGCCGCCAAAACCGCTGTCGTATCCCGCGATAAAGTCGAAAGCGTCCGTCAGGCCCACGCTACCCAAGTGACTAAGGGCAGAGCTTTCGGCGTCGTTTGTCGCCACGCCCAACTTCAATCCGCGGGCGCGCAGGTCAGCCAAGAGCGGCTTGAGCGGCGTAACCTCGACCTGCTTCACAGCGGCGGCCATGAAATTCAGCTCGGCCGTCAGATCCTGGACATCGCGATCAAGGGTTTCCGCAACTGCCTTGGCCTGCTCTTCGACCGTTCCCGCGATGACGGAGCTAGACGGGAAAAAGCGCTGATTACCCAAATCGTAGCCCAAGACATCGGCCAAAGCGCCGATCATCGCCGGATCGCCTGCGCCGAGTTCCTGCAGAACCTCTCCGATCCACGTGCCCCACGTCGCCTCAAAGTCGAACAGGGTTCCGTCTTTGTCGAAAATTATTCCGTTAAGCATGTTCACGTCCAATTCACCTGCGCGCCGCCGGGCAAAGTGGCCCGAGCGGCGGCTAAATCCTCGTAGCGCCACGTTTGCCCATCGCACAGCGCAATCACCCAAGCATCGTCCATCAAAATGAAATCAAGCACCGATGCGAGGAAGTCCGCATCCCCGGCCCGCTCGCGCAGATCGTCCAGCGTAGCACCCGTAGAGCCCATAAAAACAGGCATCAGCTCTTCGTTCCCAGCCAGCCAGCCCAAGGCGGCCAAAGCCATGGTCTCTGCTCTATCCTGCTTCATCGCGTCTCACTTTTTCGTGGGCCCATGGGTCGATTTCCGCCAATCTCAACAATTTCCCGCGCATGACGACGTTTCGCTTCAACTTGGAAAGGGTTTGTTAATCTTTCCGCCTCAAAGCTTCCTTAAAGGCAAATGGTTGTAAGGCGGCCTCGATGACCGGACGTGTACTTATTGTCGATCCAGTGGTTACCACGCGCATTGTGCTTAAGGTCAAGTTGGCCGCGGCATATTTCACTGTGTTTCACGCTGCGACGATCGCTGAGGCGATTGAAGAGATCGAGAAGGCACCCCCAGACGTCGTCCTGTGCGAGTTCGAACTGGAAGAGGGCGGTGCTATCCACCTGCAAAACCGGCTGGCCCGACAGGCAATTCCTGTGATCGCACTGCTGCCTGAAGGCGCAGACCACAAACGGGCCGAGGCGCTCAAGGCTGGCCTCGCAGATGTCATCACCCGCCCCTACGAGGATCGCACGCTTCTGGCGCGCATCCGTAACCTTCTGCGCGCGCGCACCGCTCAGGAAGAGCTTCAGCTGCGCAGCGATACATCTGCGGCCCTGGGCTTTGCGGAAGCCGCGCAGGAATTTGCCGCCGCAGCCAAGATCGGCCTCGTGGCACAGAACCCAAAAGAAGGGCTTCTCTGGAAAGAGGCGCTGGCCGAAGTGCTCCCGCATACGGCTGAGGTTCTCGCCCCCACCGACCTCGTCGGTGAAGGAAGCGCTGACAAACGATACGATGCGCTTATCGTGTCCATCAGTGGGCGCAGCGCGCAGCAGCGTCTTGATTTCGTCTCTTCGCTAAGAGCCCGGCCGGAAACGCGGCACACCGCGATCCTCGCCGTCGCCTCTTCTGAGAGCGCCAATATTGCGATCACCGCGCTCGATACCGGCGCAGGCGATGTCATGACAGAAGGCTTCGAGCCCCATGAGGCCGGTGAGCGTTTGCGTCGACTGCTCCGGCGGCGCGCTCAAGAAATGGCGCTTCGACGATCCGTCGAAGTGGGGCTCGAGGCCGCTATGACAGACCCCCTCACCGGGCTCTACAACCGGCGCTATGCGATCCCCTATCTGGAGAAGATGTCGCTCGCGTCCCGCCGTTCGGGGCGCTGTTTTGCGGTTATGCTGCTCGACCTCGATTTCTTCAAACACATCAATGACAACTACGGCCACGCGGTGGGCGATGACGTGCTGGTCGAATTCGCCAAGCGCCTGCTTTCGAATCTGCGCTCGGTTGATCTGGTGTCGCGCATCGGGGGGGAGGAGTTCCTCGTCGCCATGCCCGACACGACGCTCGACCAAGCAGCGTCCGCGGCCGCGCGTCTGTGCCAACTGACCCGCGCCACACCATTCTCGAAGACTAAGGTGGCCGGAGGCGTGTCAGCATCCGTATCGGTGGGTCTCGCCCTTGGCGGCAAGCACGGGGACGACAGTGAGCCGCCACGTCGCGTGAGCATTGAGGCGCTCCTCGAGGAGGCCGATAACGCGCTCTACGCCGCCAAAGAAGGCGGGCGTGATATGGTGCGCGTCAGCCAGTCAGCCGCCTAATCAGCCACCACTTTTCGGGCCATTGCCTGACCGCGGACCACGCGGCCGATCCAGCACTTCCTGAAGGCGCTCGGCAAAGGACGCGCGCTCTTCGTCCGTCATCTCGGAGATGTGCTGCATGAAGATCGAGCGCGCCAAGGTCAGCCGGTACTGAACCTCTTCCACCAGCCGGTCGAGACGCTCATCGAGCGCTTCGGCATCGTAGGGCGCAGCCGTCAGCACGGCCTGGATCTCGGCCATCAGCGCCCGCTGTTCCCCGCGCGAGAGACGCTCATTGCGGAGCATGCGGCGCATCTTGAGGCCGAGCTCCTGACGATCCTGCGGCTCCAAAGCCCGAACAAGCGGGCCAAGCCCCGTCTCCCCCGCCGCTGCCGGGCGACGATCAGAGCCTTTCGGGCCACCTGTGAGCAGCGTGCCCGCCACGAGCCCGATCACGAGCAAATTCACGAGCAAGGAGACGTAAAGGAGGATGCGGGCGCCGCGGCCCATGTTGCGTGCCTCAGCCATCGGACGCCACCGTGCTCAGTGCCATGTCGCCGGGCACATAATCAGACAAACTGACCTCGGCCCCGGTAAGCATCGCCGCATAGCTCGCCAATTGATCTGGTGGGAAAATCCCGATCACGAGGCCGGTGGCCACTGCCGCGCCCAGCCCGGACAGGCCTGCCCAGCCGCCCAAAGCCTCGCCGAGCCCGGCAAAGAGCCCGCGCGATTGCGGGGCCGCACCGGGCGTGGGCGCTATCGCCTGCGCCTGAACCGCCTCGGCGTCAGCCATGATCCGCGCCATCAGATCACCCGAAGGCAACGGCGTCTCAGCGTCCGAGGCCTTAAAGAGCCGGTCAAGCTCTGCTTCTGTCAGCTCAGATTTGCGAGGATCAGCCATCGTAAAATCCCAATTCTGCGCGTCGCTTGCCCAGGGCTGCCGCCAGGGCCCGCTTTCCGCGCGCTGTCAAACTTTCCACCGCTTCCACTGAGATGTCCATGATCTCAGAGATCTCGGGGTTTTGCAGGCCCTCAATGTGGCGCAGTACCACGGCCTGACGTTGGCGCTCCGGCAGTTCGGCCAATGCTCCATTTAGGGCTTCGGCCCGCGCCTTCTCGATCAGCCCCTCATCAGCAGATGGCGCGTCGTCTACAATCTCAGGCACATCATCGATGTCTTTCATGCGGACTTTGCGCAGCCGGTCAGTGCACAGGTTCGCGGTCACTCGGTACAGCCAAGTGGTGACCTTGGCCTCACCTTGACGCCAATCAGGCGCGATCTTCCAAAGGCGCATCAGGGCTTCTTGCGTGACGTCTTCGGCTTCTGCGCGATCGCCCAGCATCCGGAAGGCATGGGCCAGCACACGTGGTGCGAGCTGCACAGTTAGAGAGCGCGCAGCCGCAGCGTCGCCATTGGCGTAAAGCACCAAAAGGGCCTCATCGCTCACGTCCGACATTGCATCCAGCGCCATCTCTCCATCCCCGTCCAAGCCGGGTCAGTACGGGCCTAGCGGGTCGCACCAGGCCCGTCCATGTTCTTAGCCTTCGTCGCGGTCGCCGCCTTTGCCTTTACGGCCGCCGCGGGCTTCCTTGGCTGCGTCCATCTCTTCCTGGGAAATGCCGCCAGACCCGTCGGTGTCGACGCGCTCGAAGCGGGCCGCGGCGCGGTCGCTGTTCTGGCGCATCTCGTCGAACTCGAGCGTGCCGTTGTCGTTGGCATCCGCACGTTCGAGCATCCGGTTGATGCGGCGCTCCATGCGGTCCGAGGCATCTGCCGAACGCGCGGCGATCATCTCTTCCACGGAGAGCGAGCCATCGCCATTCGTGTCAGCCTCATCAAAGCGCGTCTGTGCGAAGGCCAGCATCTCAGCTTGCGTCACTTCCCCGTTGCCGTCGGCATCGAGCGTCGAAAATTCCGGACGCTCGCCACCGCGATCGCCGCCACGGGCGTCTGCGGTCACCGCGGTGATGGAAAGCGCTACTGCAAGGGCGCTGAGGATGAGTGTCTTGTTCATGTCTAGGTTCCTGTGATCCTGAGTTACGAGGTGTCTCGACGGTCTGAACTCCGCGTTGACATGACCTAAACGGGGGGGTGGCGTCTTTCCGTCGCAGAAAAATTCACTTTTATCGTCCGACCCTCAGGCTTAAGTCCGGACCATGGCCACCACACTGATCGAACGCCCGCTCAAACCAGCTCTCTTACGCGGCTTCACGCGTCGCTGCCCTAACTGCGGTAAGGGCAAGATTTTCGAGGGCTATCTCACTGTGAACCACACCTGCTCGGAATGTGGGCAGGAGCTGCACCACCAGCGTGCGGATGACGGTCCGCCGTGGCTCACGATGCTGGTGGTTGGTCACCTGATGGCGCCCCTGCTGCACATCGTCTTTGTGCAGTACCGGCCCGATCCGATGGTCCTCTTCACGATATTTGCGGTGGGCTGTGTGGGTCTGTCCCTTTATCTGCTGCCGCGCCTGAAGGGGCTCCTGATCGCGTTTCAATGGTCGCGCCGGATGTACGGTTTCGGCCATGAGTGATGTGCCCATCAGAGACGCCGCCACCATCATTCTGGTGCGGCAGATCGAGGGGGCACGACACGTATTGATGGGACAGCGCGGCGCGAAAGCCTCGTTCATGCCGTCAAAATTCGTCTTTCCCGGTGGCGCGGTTGATGCCGCTGACGCTGACGTTCCGCTCCATGCCGCCTCCCCCTGCGACGCGCGGCTGCGCGAAGACAGCCCTGATCTGACCCACGCGCTGAGCGCTGCTGCGATCCGGGAGCTTTGGGAAGAAACTGGCCTCGCCCTTGGTGTGCCCGGACCGTGGTTCGCCGCCCCGGGGTGGGAAGGGTTTGCCGCGCGCGGCCTTATGCCTGATGCCTCGCAGCTACGTTTTGTCTTCCGCGCGATCACGCCGCCCGGACGCCCCCGCCGCTTTGACGCGCGCTTTTTCCTCGCACCTGTCGAGGCCATCCACGGCGACCCCGATGATTTCTCCGCCGCATCTGACGAGCTTTCGCACCTGCAATGGGTGCCACTGGCCGAGGCCCGGTCGCTCGATCTGCCGTTCATCACAGAAGTTGTGCTGGCCGAGCTTGCGGCAGTTGATCCCTACAAGGCGCCCGCCTCGGTGCCCTTTTTCTGCAATGATGATGAAGAGAGCCTCTTCCTCCGCCTACGCGGTCAGGATCAGAAATACGACGGATAGCATGAGAAGCGCGATCCCGAAGAGCTCGCGCGGCGTTGACCTCTCTCCGAAGAGGAATGTCGAGAAAAGGAAAGAGAAGATCAGCTCCGTCTGGCCCACGGCCTTCACGAGTGCAGCTTTTTGCAAGCCGAACGCGGTGAACCAGCTTAGCGATCCGGCCATGGAGGTAAGCGCGACAAGGCTCACCACCCGCCATTCACGCAGCATCGCCGTGATCTGGCCTGGTTCCCGCGTGCGCAGCCAGACGAGCAGCACAACCGTCTGCACCAGCGTCAAAAGCGCGAGCCCGAAGAGCGATCGCAAGAAGACATCGCCCCCCTCCATCGCCAGCGCCGCACCGCGGTAGCCCACGGAGGCCAAGCCAAATAGAAGCCCAGAGCCAAGCCCCAGCGCCGTTGCGCGGTTAAAGACACGGGCGCGGAAATCGCCCTCCACCTCCGGGCTTTCTGAGAGCGCGATGACGCCCAAGACCCCGATCAGCACAGCCGCAAATGCCCAGGGCCCGACCCCCTCCCCGAGGAGGATGAGGCCTAGAAAGACCGTCTGGATGACTTCTGTTTGTTTGAACGTCGCGCCGACGGCGAAGTTTCGATGCTGGAAAAGCGCCACCGTGCAAAGCGTGCCCGCAATCTGCCCCATGGCCGCGGCGAGACCATAGGCCCAGAACTCCGCATTAAGGCCCGGCATATCGAAATCGCGAAGCACGCCGTAGATCAGCGCAAGCGCCAGCATCATCGGCCAAGCAAAAAAGAAGCGCGAAAGCGTGGCGGCCGCTGTCCGAAGCGCGCCCGTGCGCAGTTTCTTCTGAAACACGTAACGCAGCGACTGAATGAAGGCTGCAAAGATGGTGACGGCGATCCACATGCCCCCGCCTTAGCGGCAGAGGCTCAGCGGCGCCAGAGCGGGTGCGCCACCGGGTCTTTGGCGCTCATGAAGTAGCGCCGGAAGACCTCCGCATAGCTCGAGAACCGGTATTCCCCGTTCATCTTCAGATACTTGGCCCGCCCCGCACGGAACTGAGCAGGCAAATCATACCACGGCACGTTTGGGTGCAGGTGGTGCACGACATGCAGATTGTTGTTCAAAAAGATGATTGCCAACGGCCCACGATCCTCGATGATCACGCTGCGGCCGGCGCATTGCTCGTGCGCCTGATGCTCGCAGAAGGTGCGGATTTTGAGAATGGAGAGGCTGAGATAAGCCGCGATCGCGTAGGCCCAGAGCGGCATGCCAGCAAGCTGCCCCCCCCACAAAACCAAGGCCACAGCTGGCAGATGCAAAAGCCACCCGAGCGCCACACGCCCGGAGAACTGCCGCGCGTCGCAAATCATGAACATCACCTGCCCGATCACCGGCCCTAGCACGAGCCGCCCGAGCAGCGTGTTATTCGCGCGCAGCGCCGCCTGCGCCGCGCGCGGTAGACGCTCAAACTCAGTTGCATCGAGGAAATTGCTCTCCGGATCATCAAAGGGGTCCGTCAGCCGCACATCGCGGTGGTGCGCGAGATGCGTGTCGTAGAAGCGCAGGTACGGGATCATCAGCGTCAGCGGCGGCCAAACCAACAAAGCGTTGATCCAAGGGGACTTTGTTGGATGACCGTGAATGGCCTCGTGCTGCAGCGACGCGTGAAGCGCAATCAGCACCCCAAGCGCGGGCACACCGAGCCAAAGCGGCGCCATGAACGACAGAGCAATCCCCGCGTAGCAGGCTGCAATCAGCGCAAGCGTAGGTGCTTCAACCCGCATGGCGCCCCCAGCTGATCCGGGCCCAAATCCGTTCGTAAATGACGTAATTGACGAGCCCTACTGCCGTATTCACGACAGCCATCGCGCCCCCGGTCACCAGTGAGCCCGTGGCGACAAAGCCCACGACGGCCATCACCAACAGCCCGATCAGCGCCCAAAGGCCTGCTTTCACCCATGTTCTGGTTGCCGTTTCCATGAGGTGACCATCGTCGGCAAACATGCTGCGCACAATTAAGGAAACAGTTCACAAAATCCGGCTTATGTGATTTCTTTCACCAATGATTACTCCTATCGACAAACGCAGCCGGGCTGCCACGTTCCGGCAACGTCTCGCCGTCGCGATCGAGGCCGCTGACAGCAATCAAAGCGCTCTGGCGCGGGCGGCGGGTGTCGACCGCTCCACGATCTCGCAGCTTCTGCGCGATACCGGGCCCCGATTGCCTAACGCGCAACTTGTGGCGGAATGTGCGTCAGCTCTGGGCGTCAGCGCGGATTGGCTGCTGGGCCTTGCTGAGAGCCCCGAACAGGCGAGCGACCTCGTCGCGGCCGCGCTCACCATCACGAAGGCCCCCCGCGCGCTCGTGGATGAGGCAATCTTCGCCTGGCATCGCGAGGCGGAGGGCTACAAAATCCGTCACGTGCCCGCGGGCCTGCCGGACATGCTAAAATCGACCGAAATGCTGCGCTGGGAATACGAGCCCTCCCTCGGGCGCACGACGGATCAAGCCGTGGGCGCCAGTGAGGATCGCCTGAACTGGATGCGCGAGGCGAGGTCAGATTACGAAATTGCTATGCCCGTCCACAATCTCAACGCCTTTGCGCGGGGCGAGGGGTATTACCGCGAGGTCCCGAAAGAGCTTCGTGCAGGTCAACTCGACAGGCTGGAAGAACTCCACGATCAGCTTTACCCGCGCTTGAGGCTACACCTCTTTGATGCGCGTAAGATCTTCTCTGCCCCCGTCACGATTTTCGGCCCGCTCCTCGCGGTGCTTTATCTTGGCTCAAACTACCTAGCGTTCCGCGACAACGAGCGTGTGGATCTGATCACCGACCACTTCGACCGCCTCGTACGCGAGGCTGAGATCGGCAGCCGCGATTTCCCGGCCTTCGTCGCAGACCTGCGCCGCGCTGTCTAAACCTGCGGGTCCGGGTTCACCGTATGCCCATCTACCGCGATCACTTGCCCTGAGACGAGGCGCGCCGCATCTGACGCCAGAAAGACTGCCATGGCCGCGATGTCTTCAGCCGTGACCAGAGATTTCATAGACGTGCCAGAGGCATAGCCTGCATAGATATCGTCGCGCGTCATCCCCTTGGCGGCCGCCTCACGGGCCATGACCCCCTCCATCCGTGGACCCTCAACCGCACCGGGACAGATCGCATTGGCACGGATCCCGTGAGGCCCAAGCTCCATGGCTGCCGTCTTCATCAGGCCGATCACAGCCCACTTCGCCGCCGCATAAGGCGCGCGGAAGGGATAGCCGTATTGCCCTGCCGTTGAGCTTGTGAAGATAACCGATCCACGCCCGGACTGCTTCATCGCAGGCGCCGCGTGTTTGACGGCCAAAAACGCGCCCTCAAGGTTCACGCCGACACAGCCGCGCCACGCCTCTAGCTCGATCTCGTCAAGTGCGGCCGTGGGCCCCGCGATGCCAGCGTTGGCGCAAAGCGCATCAAGCGGCCCCGCCTCCCCGATCACGCGCGCCATCGCGGCCTCATCGGTGGCGTCGATCTGATGCGTCACCCAGCCGTCCGGGCACGCGGCCAAAGCCGTGGCATCCACATCCGTGGCCCAGACCTCATAGCCCGCCTCCATAAAGGCGCGCCCCATCGCCAGCCCGATGCCTGACGCCCCGGCAGTGATCAGCGCGCGCTTCACCGGACACCAACCGCGCGGCCAGCACCCTCAGGACGGAGCAGCTTGGCATGCGCCGTCGCATAACCTTCCAGCGTCTCAGCGATAGCATCAGAGGGCGGCGATGCACGGCGCGTCTCAAGGCTGACATGGATCATCATATGCTCACCCGTGGCCACAACCTCATCGCCCACATACATCGAATGGAAGAGGTGCATCTTCTTGCCCGCGCCCTCAAGAACCTGCGTCAAAATCCTGATTTCACTACCAATATTCACTTCGCCCAGATGGCGTATATGGGTCTCAGCAGTGAAATACGACCCGCCGGCGGCGATATAGGCCGCGTCACATCCGATCATCTCCATGAAACGATCAGTGGCATCCCCAAAGGCCTGCAAATACCGCGCTTCGTTCATGTGCCCGTTGTAGTCGACCCAATCGAGAGGCACCGTCCGGCGCACGGTCTCGCTCAGCCCCTCGCCTTGCTCCGTCTCGGGGAAGGAGGCCTCATGGTCCGCAATCAGCTTGCCCGCGCCCCAGCGCCGCGCCTTCAGCGCCCGCATCATCGACACCAGGTTCTCATCGCGGATCCGCTCCAGCTCCCGGATCGAATGCGCGCCAGACTGTTCGTCCGACTGCGAGGCAATCATGTCAATCAGCTCGTCCGTGAGCTCTGGCACATCCATCAGCTTCGTCCACGGCCAGGCCAGTGCCGGCCCGAACTGAGCGATGAAGTGCTTCATACCAGCCTCGCCGCCTGCGATCCTGTAGGTCTCGAAAAGCCCCATCTGCGCCCAACGCAGCCCGAAGCCGTAGCGAATAGCGTCATCAATCTCTCCGGTCGTGGCCACCCCGTCTTTGACGAGCCAAAGCGCCTCGCGCCACACAGCCTCCAGAAAGCGGTCGGCGATATGGGCATCGATCTCCTGACGCACGCGGAGCGGATGCATGCCTACCGATCGCAAAATCTCGAACGCCCGCTCAACAAAGGCATCATCGCTCACCACAGAGGGCACCACCTCCACCAACGGCAGCAGGTAGACCGGGTTGAAGGGATGCGTCACAACGATCTGCTTGGGCCGCGCAGCCCCTTCCTGCAGCTCAGACGGCTTAAAGCCCGAGGTCGAAGACCCGATCACCGCTTCCTCAGAGCACACTTCCTGCAAATCGGCATAAACCCGATGCTTGATATCGAGCCGCTCCGGTACACTCTCCTGCACCCAGGTCGCCCCGTCCACAGCCTCCGCCAGATCGCTATGAAAGCTGAGCCGACCCTCTGCCGGTAACGCCCGCTCATAAAGCCCGGGCAACGACCGCCGCGCATTGGCCAATACCTCGCCCAACTTGCGCTCGGCTTCTGGGTCCGGGTCGAACACCCGCACATCCCAACCATTCAAAAGGAAACGGGCAGCCCAACCGCCACCGATCACGCCGCCACCAATGATTGCCGCTACAGGCATGACGCCTCCCTTCTCTGTGCTTTGTACTTCGGGGGGAGGCGAAGCCGGGGGGCAGAGCCCCCTGCCCGCATTACGCGGTCACCACCCACTCCGTTTCGAGCGCGGTCAGTCCCTGCAGGCCGCCATGCTCGCGAATGTCCGAACGCGCCGTCAGGCTCACGCCCAGCCCGAGTGCCAGAATACTCAGCCAAATCAATCGTTTCATCATGATGTAGGTATCCCATCCCAGAATGCCCCTACATCTAGCCACGCGGTGCGCGCTTTGTCAGCCCCAATTTCTCGCGGACCTGATCAGGGCCAATGACGTTTGCCCCCATCCGCTCAATGATCTCGCGGGCCCGCGCCACGAGCTGCTCATTGGTCGCCAGCACACCGCGATCGAGCATCAGGTTATCCTCCAGCCCCACACGCACGTTCCCGCCCGCAAGCACCGAGGCCGCCACATAGGCCATCTGGTTACGGCCCAAGGCGAAAGCCGAGAAGGTCCAATCATCAGGCACATTGTTGACCATGGCCATGAAGGTATTGAGATCATCAGGCGCGCCCCACGGCACCCCCATGCACAGCTGCACCAGCGCAGGCGCCTCAAGCACACCGTCCTTCACCAGCTGTTTGGCATACCAAAGATGGCCGGTATCGAAAGCCTCGATCTCAGGCTTAACGCCAAGCTCGGTCATCATGCGCCCCATCGCCGTCAACATGCCGGGCGTGTTCGTCATGACGTAATCAGCCTCGGCGAAGTTCATCGTCCCGCAGTCGAGGGTGCAGATCTCAGGCAAGCACTCCGCCACATGGGCCACACGTTCCTCCGCACCGATCATATCGGTACCTGCGGCCACCGGCAGCGGCGCATCAACGCCGCCAAAGACAATGTCACCGCCCATCCCTGCCGTCAGGTTCAGCACCATGTCGACCTCCGCATCGCGGATCCGATCCGTCACTTCGCGGTAGTATTCGAGCTTGCGCGACGGCGTGCCCGTCTCCGGGTCACGCACATGGCAATGCACGACCGCTGCCCCTGCCTTCGCGGCCGCAATGGCGCTGTCGGCGATCTCCTTCGGCGAGCGCGGCACATGGGGCGAGCGATCCTGCGTCCCGCCTGAGCCGGTCACAGCGCAGGTGATAAAGACGTCTCTGTTCATCGTAAGCGGCATGGCAGATCTCCCTCGTTGGCCCGCGCTACCCTGAGGAGCTAGGGCCGATCATGCAAGACCCGCCGAAACCGTGCTGATCTAGCTCAGTAGGGCATCGCATGTGCGCGATGGGCCGCGTCAATCGCCGCGCGCACCTCGTCGGTGAGCGTTACATCAAGACCCGTGATGATGTGGTCGAGCTGCGCCTGCGTAGTGGCACCAAAGATGATCGATCCCATGAAGGGCCGCTCCGCGCAGAACGCCAACGCCATGTGGGTCGGATCCATCCCGTGATCCCGCGCGATCGCAACATACGCATCTGCCGCAGCCTGCACTCGCGCCGAAGCCCGTCCACCCATGCCCGGCCCAATCGACATGCGCGAGCCCTCGGGCACCGCGCCGCCTTCGTATTTGCCCGTCAGGTATCCGCAGGCCAGCGGTGAGAACGCCAGAAGCCCCACGTCCTCGGCACACGACATCTCAGCCATGTCCGTGTCATAGAGCCGGCAGAGCAGCGAGTATTCATTCTGGACTGAAACCACCCGTGGCCCATGCCCCTCTTCACTCAACCGAAGCCACTGAGACGTACCCCAAGCACTCTCATTCGACAGCCCGAAGGACCGGATCGTTCCGCGATCCACCTCGGCCTGCAACGCGCCCAGACAATCGGCCATGTCCTGGCGGATTGCGTCAGCCTTCATGCGGCTGGGATCATAGGTCCAGTTCTTGCGGAACATGTAGGAGCCGCGATTGGGCCAGTGGAACTGGTAGAGGTCGATATAATCTGTCTGCAGCCGCTTCAGCGAGCCCTCGATCGTGGCCGCAATCGTCTTTGACGAAATCGCGGCGCCATCGCGGACATAGCCCATGCCCTCGCCCGAATGCTTTGTCGCGAGCACATAGTCGCGCGAGCCGCCTTTGGCGTGCCAGGTGCCGATGATCTCTTCCGTGCGCCCGATCGTCTCCTTCGAGACCGGATTCACCGGATACATCTCAGCCGTGTCCACAAAATTGATGCCCGCAGCCAGCGCCGCATCCATCTGCGCGTGGCCTTCCGCTTCGGAGGTCTGCGTCCCCCACGTCATCGTGCCAAGACAATAGTCAGTAATCTGAATGCCGGTGCGGCCAAGTTCATGCATTTTCATGGGGAGGCTCCTTCGCTTAGCCTCCTGCATGCCTTGCACATTAGCCGATGTAAACGGCACCTTCGCAGGCTAAGCCCTCAATCCTCGCACCACCAATGCAGCAGCCCGCCACGGTTGTCCCAACAGCCTGTTGTGGGCGCGTTCACTGACAGCTCTGCCGCAAATCCCAGCGCCGTCTCAAGCGCCGTCGCGTCACCTACGTTGACGAAAGCACTGCCGGTGGCCTCCGGGATGCAGCGCAACGCCTCAACCTGATGGGGCGCCAACGCCTTGCCGATGAGCACAACCTCAAGATTCACGTTTTCAGATGCCATCCCCTCCGCAAAGAGGCAGATATCACTCTCAAAGTCACAGCTTTCCCGCCCGTCGGAAACGAGCATCACATGGCCGGGTGAGCCGTCCAAAAGCTTCGCTGCCCTCTCCAATGAGCAGATGATTGGTGTGTGGGCGTATTCCTTTGGCGTGATGTCGCCCACAAAGACACGCAATTCCTCTTCCACGTCCTGCAGGGGCGCGGGTCCGACCATCACATGGACCCAGCAGCCTGCATAAAACGACAGGAACGGCACCTCGTGGTCAGGGCTCCCCTCCAGCGTCAGATCAAACATGTGATGCACGGCTTCCTTGGCGCTATCGAGCCGCGTTCCGTTGTCGAAGGGTTTGTTCATGGAGCTCGAACCATCGAGGATCACACTGGTTCGACCCTGCGCCTGCAGCTGCGTCGGCACGTAAACGAAAAGCAGCGCCAGCAGTGCCGCGAGAATTCGCAGCACGAGAACCGAGGTGTTCATCAAGCCTGCCATGGGCGCCGTTTACCAAGCAGAAATTAAGGTATCGCTACCGGGAGACGTAGTTGACAACGACCTGCTCAAAATGAGAACATTAAAAGAACATGCCTGCTACTGCCCATCTCCTCACCCGCGAGAGGCCCCGAAATGGCCTCGCGCCACCCTTTCTGGGGGATCTGGCACTCGAGACATCGCGCGTCCATGAAATCTGCGGCGCGGCCCGGCGGACACTGGCACTCATGGTTGCCGCGCAGATGGAGGGGCCAGTCTACTGGGTCTCACCTTCGTGGAATGTGGATCGGCTGAACCCCGAGGGGGTGAGCGATTTTATCGATCCCGGGCGGCTGACCTTTGTGGAGCCCTCACGCGCCCATGATCTCCTGTGGTGCTGTGAGGAAGTGCTGCGCACCGGGGCCGTGCCGCTGCTGGTGGCGGATCTGCCGGGCCCGCCAGCGCTCACGCCCGTGCGCCGGCTGCATCTGGCCGCCGAAACGGGTGCCGCCCGCGCCAACCCACCGCTCGGCCTCTTGCTCACCCCCGGTGAAGGCGGCGCAGCAGGGGTAGAGAGCCGCTGGCAGATGTCGCCGACCTCCGACAAGGCCGTGTACTGGCAGCTCAACCGCCTGCGCGCCCGCGCCCTGCCCCCGCGCAGCTGGGCCGTCAGCAAACGGCGCGCGCTCACCAAACTCACCACCCAAAGCTGAAAAACCCTCACGCGTCCGTCACGCAAACGTCGTTTCCACGGATCGGCACCATCGCGTAGGCCTCTCCACATGCGCTGGTTTATCCTTTTCCTCCTCCTGCCCTTCACCGCCCTCGCCGATCCCGTCGCCTACACGCTCGACCGCGACCGATCGCTCGTGGGCTTCTCATTCGATGCCGGAAACGACGAGATCAAAGGCAACATGTCGGTGAGCAGCGCCGACATCGTGCTCGATCTCGACAACCTCGCCCGCTCCACCGCGCGCGTGACCCTCGACACCACCAGTGCCGTAACTGAAGACAGCTTCGCCACGGGCGCCATGCGCGGGGCCCAAGTCCTCGACACATCGACCTTCCCCACCATCACGTTCGAGGCCACCAACATCTCCGGCACCTTCAACGACGGACGCGTCGAAGGGCTCGTCACCATCAAAGGCGTCACGCGCCCCATCACCCTCTCTGCTCAGGTCTTCCGCCAACGCGGGCAAGACGCAGGCGACAACTCCAAACTCTCCGTACTGCTCAGCGGCACCGTCGACCGCCACGACTTCGGCGCAGACGGCTTTGCCCAATTCGTCGGCCCCGACATCCGCCTCGACGTCCTCACCCGCATCAGCCGCACAGGCAGCTGACACGCTTCTCCAGGGTCGGTGGGCGGGCGCCTTTCGAGCACGCCGCACGGCGCGCGCAGGAACAGAGCGCGCTCCGAGCTTGAAGACTCAGAAACATAGGCGCATCGATGCGCTATGGCCCTTCTGATCTCCTTCGCCGCGCTTTTCATCTCCGTGATCCTGCTCCAGCTCAGCTCGGGCGGTGTGGGCACGATCGATGCGCTGACCGGCCTAAACCTCGGCTTTTCCACGGGCCAGATTGGCCTTTTGGGGTCGGCCCACTTTGCAGGCTTCTTCATCGGCTGCTGGTGGACCCCCCGCCTCATGGGTGCCGTGGGCTATTCCCGCGCCTTCGCGGTCTTCACCTCCCTAGGCGCCATCGGCCTGCTAGGTCACATCCTCACGCAAGAGCCGCTGATCTGGACCGCGCTTCGCGTCGCTTCCGGCATCTGCATCGCAGGTTGCTACACCGTCATCGAGGCCTGGCTCCAAGCCAAAGTCACCAATGAAACGCGCGGCCGCTCTATGGGCGCCTACCGCTTCGTCGATCTCGGTGGCCAGCTCGCCGCCCAGCTCATGATTGGCGCGCTCGCCTCGATCGAGCTCTACATGGCCTACACGACCCTAACGATCTTCTGCTGCGCCTCGATCCTGCCGCTCGCGATGACGAAAGCGAGCCCACCTGCCGCGGACGACGTCCCCCGCCTGCGTCCGTTTCTGGCTATCTCTCGCTCCCCCCTCGCGGTGGGCGGCGTGATCGTGGGCGGTCTGACATCGGCGGCCTACCGCATGGTCGGCCCGATTTACGCCGCTGAGATCGGCCTCTCAGCTGAAGAGATCGGCTACTTCCTGGCGGCCCTCATCGTCGGCGGCGCAGTGGCCCAATTCCCAGCGGGCTGGCTCGCCGACCGCTTTGACCGTCGCAACGTTCTCATCGGCTTCTCCGCCGCATCACTCGTAGGCTGCGCGATCTCCGCCAGCGTCGTCGGGCCAGCACCGGCAATCGCTGCCTCATTCCTCTTTGGCTTCTTGATCACACCGATCTACTCAATCTCAGCAGCCCACGCCCATGACTTCGCTTCCCAAGACGAACGCGCGGAGCTCTCCGCTGCGCTTCTCTTCTACTATGCCGTGGGCGCTATCCTGAGCCCCGTCATCGTCTCCCGCCTCATCGATGTTGCGGGCCCCGTCTCCTTCTTCTTCTTCATCGCCGCAGGCCACCTCGCCCTCGTCATCTACGGCCTCTTCCGCCGCCTCGTGCGCCCGGCAGAGCGCCGCACAAACTATGTCTACGCGCCCCGCACCTCCTTCCTCATTGGCCGTCTGACGGGAAGTGAGCGGGACAAGGCTGGACCCAGACCCGAAGGCGACATATCAGGCGCGAACACGACGCAAGGCGACACGCCTCGCAAGGAACCGGAGTAGCCCATGGCGCGCATCCTCATCACCTCGGCGATCCCCTACATCAACGGGATCAAGCACCTTGGAAATCTCGTGGGCTCGCAGCTGCCTGCCGATCTCTTCGCGCGCTTCCACCGCGCCCGCGGTAACGAGGTCATGTTCCTGTGCGCCACCGATGAACACGGCACCCCGGCGGAGCTCGCCGCCGCCAAAGCAGGCAAGCCCGTGAACGAATACTGCGCCGAGATGCACGCCATCCAAGCAGATATCGCCAACCGCTTTGGGCTCAGCTTCGATCACTTCGGCCGCTCCTCGAGCCCGGAGAACCACAAGCTCACCCAGCACTTCGCGGGCGTGCTCGCCGATCAAGGCCTCATCGCCGAAGTTGAGGAGGAGCAGGTTTATTCCAACGCCGATGGTCGCTACCTGCCGGACCGCTATATCGAGGGCACGTGCCCGAACTGCGGCTACGACAAAGCGCGCGGCGACCAGTGCGAGAACTGCACCAAGCAGCTCGACCCCACCGACCTGATCGAGCCACGCTCGGCTATCTCGGGTTCCACCGACCTCGAGGTCCGCAAAACGAAGCACCTCTACCTGCGCCAATCAAACATGCGCGGGCAGCTCTCGGAGTGGATCGAAAGCAAGGGCGATTGGCCCGTGCTCACGACCTCCATCGCCAAGAAATGGCTCAACGACGGCGACGGCCTGCAAGACCGCGGCATCACCCGCGACCTCGACTGGGGCGTGCCTGTCAAACGCGGGGCCGAGGAATGGCCCGGCATGGAAGGCAAGGTCTTCTACGTCTGGTTCGACGCGCCCATCGAATACATCGCCTGCGCGCAAGAGCGTGATCCGAACGATTGGGAGCGCTGGTGGCGCACTGACAAAGGAGCCGACGACGTCACCTATTTCCAGTTCATGGGCAAAGATAACGTGCCCTTCCACACGCTCTCCTTCCCGGCCACGATCCTTGGGTCGGGCGAACCTTGGAAGCTCGTCGATTACATCAAGTCTTTCAACTACTTGAACTATGATGGCGGCCAGTTCTCCACGTCGCAAGGGCGCGGCGTCTTCATGGATCAGGCGCTGGAGATCCTGCCGGCGGACTACTGGCGTTGGTGGCTCCTGTCGAACGCGCCCGAGACGTCGGACAGCGAATTCACCTGGCCGCGTTTTCAGGAAGGCGTGAACAAGGATCTGGCTGACGTGCTGGGCAACTTCGTCTCCCGCGTCACCAAGTTCTGCCGCTCCAAATTCTCCGAGGCCGTGCCCGCTGGCGGCAGCTACGGCGCGCGCGAGGAACAGCTCATCACTGATCTCACCGCCCGCGTCCGCGCTTACGAGACCGCGCAGGAGAAAATGGAGGTGCGCCGCGCCGCCGCCGAACTGCGCGCCTGCTGGGTGCTCGGCAACGAATACCTGCAAGAGGTCGCGCCCTGGTCCACCTTCAAAGAGGACCCCGATCAGGCCGCCGCACAGATCCGCCTCGCGCTGAACCTCATTCGCGTCTACGCGGTGCTTTCGGCGCCGTTCATCCCGACGGCAGCGGGCCACATGCTTTCCGGCATGAACACGCTCGATATGAGCTGGCCCGATGACGTCGCTCAGGCGCTCAATGCCCTACCCGCAGGTCACGAATTCACCGTGCCAGAGGTTCTCTTCGCCAAGATCACCGATGATCAGCGCGAGGAATGGGCCGCGCGCTTCTCCGGCACGCGCGACTGACTTTCCTCTCTCGCGCAACCTGCTAGGCTCACTTTCAGATTTAGGGAGACGATTTTCATGCGCTTCATCGCCGTTTTGGCATTGGCTCTGGTGCCACTGACCGCCAGCGCCGCCACCTGCATTACCGAAAAAGCGGGCTTTGCCGGCTACAAGGACCGCTTTGCCACTGATGCCCGCGCCGCGGGCGTCAAAAACGCGGGGCTGAGCGCGCTCGCTGGCGCGCAGCTCAGCGGAATTACATGGCGGTTCGAGAGCCGCCCGTCCACGCAAACGGGCACGCAGCAAGGCGACCCGGCGGTGTTCCTCGCCAAACGCTCCGGCTCCACAGCGGAGAATTTCGTGGCACTCGCAAGGCGCAAGATTGCCAATAATCCCAACACCTTCGCGGCTATCGAGGGGCGCTTTGGTGTGCCCGCCTCCATCCTTGCCACCATCTGGGGGCTCGAGACCTCCTGGGGCGGCTACCTTGGTGGCACGAGCATCGTAGAAGGTGCCGTCACGCTCGCCTCCTACTGCCGCCGCCACCCCCGCTTTGAGGAGCACGCTGTTGCGGCCCTGAAACTCGTCGATGACGGCGTGATTTCCCCATCCACCAAGGGCGGACCCAGCGGGGAGCTTGGCCACATGCAGTTCCTCGCGGGCAACTGGTCGCGCTACGGCTTTGACGCCACGGGCGACGGCCGCGCTGACCCGCTGAACGCTGTCGATGCGCTGGCCACAGCGGCCAACATGCTCCAGCAAAACGGCTGGCGCGCGGGGGAGCCTTTCACCCCAGGCACACGCAACTTTGAAGTGCTAAGCGTCTGGAACGACAGCGGAAACTACCAACGCGCCATCGCGTATTCCGCCGCTCTCATCGACAGTTAAACAGCGCTGCGTTCCCGCAGCGCGGCAATATCCGCCTCTGACCAGCCAATCTCGGCAAGGATGGCGTCAGTATGGGCGCCCAGCGCTGGCACGTCGCCCAGATCCTCGCCTCGCTGCCCCGGTGCAGCGAGCGCCGGGATCGCGCCGACAGACGTCATAGTGGTCCCCCACTTGCCCCGCGCCTCAAGCTGCGGATGGGCCCAGAGATCCGCCATATCGCGCAGCTTGGCATAGCCGATCTTGGCGCGTTCCAGCCGCGCCTGCATCTCGTCCCCCGTAAGCCCACGCAAAATGCCCGCAATCTCAGGCAGTACGGTCTCGCGCCGCGCGCTGCGCTCCGTGATGGTGTTCAGCGCCGGATCCTCGGCCATATCAGGCCGCTCCAGCACCACCCGTGCAAAGCTGTCCCACTCCCGCGCGTTCTGCACTCCAAGCAGGATCGTCTCCCCATCTGAGGCCTCAAAGGGCCCGTAGGGCAGGATGTAGGCATGAGAGGCGGCTGTCCGAGGAGGAGGAGGCGCGCCATCCATGGCGTAATACAAAGGATGCCCTGTCCATTCGGCCAACGCCTCGAGCATGGAGACATCCACATGGCTCCCCTCGCCTGTTCGGCCCCGCTGGATGAGCGCGGCCAATACACCCGAATAGGCGTACATCGCCGCTGCAATATCAGCGATCGCGATCCCCGCCTTCGACGGCGCCTCTGGGGTGCCAGTGAGCGACAAAAACCCTGCCTCAGCCTCAATCAGAAGATCGTAGGCCTTGCGCGTGGCATAAGGCCCGTCGAGCCCGTAGCCCGAGATATCCGCAAGGATCACTTTCGGATGGCGCGCATGAAGCGCCTCCCACCCGAGGCCAAGTCGCGTCGCGGCACCCGGCGCCAGATTCTGCACAACAACATCGGCCTCAGCCACCAGCGCCTCAAGCACCTCAGGCGCCGCTTTGACATCGAGCGTGAAGCTCTCCTTCCCCCGGTTCACCCAGATGAAATGCGAAGAAAGCCCGCGCGCACGCTCATCATAACCGCGCGCGAAATCGCCCACGCCGGGGCGCTCCACCTTGATCACCCGCGCGCCGAGATCCGCAAGCTGGCGCGTACAAAACGGCGCCGCGATCGCATGCTCCAGCGAAACGACGGTAATACCGGTAAGTGGTTTCATAGGGCTCCCCTTCCGAGGCGAAGGGGTAAGCGCTCAGGCGCGCCGGCTCAAGTCTATCACGGGATTGCCCGGCGTGTCAGCCCCAGCCCCAGCACTGCCGTGAAGGAACGAAAATCAATGTCCGCCCCCGCTTTTCACCGGCGCGTTCCGGCAGTGTCGCGCTCAACAGCGCCTCAAAAGCGGCCGCCGTGGCTGTGTAGCCATGCGCTTTGGCGTGCAGCAGCGCATTGTGCATGCGCTTGAGATCTTCGATGCGGTCTTGGGGAACCATGGGCAAACCATCCGAGCTAGAGCATCCTCGAGGGACGCCGGGATACCTCAGCATCTTACCTTATGCAGTTAAAAACGCGCCGGAAAAATGTTGAGAAGTTAAATGGCTCTGTCGCTGTTTCGGTAACCCCGTTTTCCCAAGCGGCTTCAACGCAGTAAGGGCCAAGCTTTGCGGCACTCGCGCCAACAGGCGCTTACGACCGCCCGCAAGCGGCTTGCCCGCGCACGGCAGGCCGCGCCTCACACGGCTATTCGAGACGCTCCGGCAAGCCCTTCCCAGTGTTCTACCAACGGTTCGGGTTATCGCTCTTGGGATCATAGGCCGCCCGGCTGGCCCAATCCTCACGCACAAAAAAATCACCGGCTCTTCTTAGTGATGCGCATAAATGATCGCGTCCATCACCTTGGCGAGCACTTCCATGTCGCGGTCGATGGAGATTTTCAGCTCCACCATCGGATAAGTCTCGGTCGAGCCAGCCTCAAAACCCTCCACATGCGTGGTGGTTGTGGAGTTCGGTTCCGGCTGAGCCGTTTCCTTCCCCACGGCGGAGATACTGGCGTTGCGCTGATAGCGACCGAAGCTCACAGGATGCACTTTCATCACCTCATCGAGGATCCGGTCCGTGTCTTCAGCCAGGGTCTGCACTTCGATTGTGAAGACTGCCACCAGTTTGCCAGACGTCGCCGGATACTCGCTCAAATCATCCATTCGCGCCCCATGTTCACTCATTGTTCCCACGCATGGCAGCAAAGGGCGCCAACCTTTTCTGGGCCATCACAGGCCAGGCGCCTTGAAGCGGCCTCAACCGCACACCCTGTCCTTGCTTACTCAGTTGGGAAAAGGCAGCAATAGCTGCCTCGATCAGAACCCTGGTACCCGCGGCCGGACTCGAACCGGCACGGCCTTCCGGCCTAGAGATTTTAAGTCTCCTGTGTCTACCATTCCACCACGCGGGCCTCGTACCCGCGTTAAAGGTCCTGACCGGGGGGCTCAACCAAAAGTGCACGTTCCGATAGCCACGGATTCAACGCCACCGCGCGGCGCAGCGGGTCCTGCGCATCATCTTCACGCCCCATCCCAATAAGCGTCAGCGCCATGCCCGTCAGCACGCCCGTGTGATTGGGCGAACGGACCTCAGCCTCTTTCAGCCGCGCCAAAGCAGGCTCAAACCGCAGGTTGAGGTAATGCACAAAAGCCAGCTGGTTATAGCCCTCGGCATAATTCGGGCAGTAGTCGATCAGCTCCTCGAGACGCAGTGTGGCATAGCCAAAATCGCCAAGCCGCATCGCCTCCATCCCGTCATCAAGCATCTCTTGCGCCGCATCGTCGGGCGCCATGGTCCATAACGTCCACAGCTCGCTATTGAGCGGCGCCACGCCGAGGCCCGAGGGCAAGGCCTGAATGCGCGCGTACAAAGCGGCCTCCTCAGAGGCGATGTCAGGATTGGCCGGGCATTCCGCAAAGGCGGGCGCGGCAAGAAGGGCAAAAAGAGAGGTCCAACGCATGATCCAAAGGTGCATCGCTTGGCCCGCCGGTCAAGACGCGCGGCTTGACACCTTCGTGCGCACGCGCCCCTCTAGCACCATGTTTCCAATCCGCGATCACAACCCCTCCGACAAGGCGCCCTACGTCACCTACGCCCTGCTTCTGGCCAATGCGGGCGTCTTTCTCAGCTATCTGCCGCTCTTCGGCGATGAAGATCTGCTGTTCTACTTCTTCCAGGACTACGGGCTTGTCCCCGCGGAGTTCTCGCAGGGTCGCGACCTCATGGCCGTGATCACCTCAATGTTTCTGCACGGGGGCTGGATGCATATCGCGGGCAACATGCTCTTCCTTTGGATTTTTGGCGACAACCTCGAAGATGCCTTCGGCCACATCGGCTTTCTGATCTTCTACCTCGCCTCGGGTATCGCAGCTGCCATGGCGCAAGTGGCGGTGGACCCAACGAGCTTTGTGCCCATGGTCGGCGCCTCGGGCGCCATCGCAGGCGTTATGGGGGGCTACCTCCTGCTCTACCCTCGTGCGAAGGTCGATATCCTGCTGATCTTCATCCTTTTCTTCCGGATCTTCCCGATCCCGGCCTGGGTGATGCTGGGCCTTTGGTTCGGCTTCCAGATCGTGGCCGGTGTAGCAGATCAGGCCGCAGGCGGTGGCGTTGCCTATTGGGCCCATGCGGGCGGCTTCGTGGCGGGCTTCATCTTTGCCCTGCCCCTCTGGCTCCGCGCGAAGGGCCGTGATTACGAGGCCGTTGACGGCCACCCGCCCCACCCTGAGGCCACCTACCGCTTCGCCAAACCGGGCGTGCCCCAAGTGCCGAGACGCCGCAAATGAAGGTCAGCTGTCACTGCGGCGCGGTGGAACTCGATATCGATCTCGCAAAGTCCGATCCAATCGAGGACGCCCGCCGCTGCGATTGCTCCTTCTGCGCCCGCAGACAGGCCGCCAACATCACCGTCCCACAAGACGCGCTCAGTGTCGTCAAAGGCGCAGACCACCTCAGCATGTACCAATGGGGCACCAACCGGGCCGAGCATTACTTCTGCGAGATTTGCGGGATCTACACGCATCACCGCCGCTACAGCGACACCAGCGTCTTCGGCGTGAACGTGGGCTGCATCGAGGGGATCAACACCCGTGACCTCGAGCCACTGAGCTACGTCGACGGCCGCAGCTACTCCAAAGCACCCTAAAGCGCCCGGGGATTTTCAAGGGGCCACGCCCCTTGAAGGCACGCCCGGCCCGAGGGCAAAAGCATCGCGCGCGCCGACAGGCGCACATCAAGGTCAGGGGAGGGGTTAGCCGCGAATGACTTTGGAAAACGCCGGGAAAATCGGATCGTTGGAACAGATTAGCGCCCCGTCGAGAGGATCACCTTCAGGATCGATCGCCTCAAGGAAACCACCGGCCTCTTTCACGATGATGATGCCGGCAGCCACGTCCCACGCATTAAGGCGACGCTCCCAATATCCGTCATAGCGGCCCGCAGCCACATACGCGAGGTCGAGCGATGCCGCACCCCAGCGACGCACCCCAGCCACTGCGGGCAAGATACGACCGAGCTCTTTCAGCGTTTCCGGCAGATCACTGCGCCCCCCGAACGGAAGACCCGTCGCAAAGACACATTCGATCATCGACCGGCGCCCAGACACCCGCAGACGGCTGTCGTTCATATAGGCGCCCAAGCCCTTTTCCGCGAAGAACATCTCGTCCTTGGCCGGGTCATAGACCACACCGGCCACGATCTGCCCCTTGTGCTCGAGCGCGATCGAGATTGCCCAATGCGGCATACCGTGCAGATAGTTCGTCGTCCCATCGAGCGGATCCACGATCCAGCGGCGCGTCGGGTCCTCGCCCGCCGTAGCTCCGCTTTCCTCGCCCAGCCACCCATAGGTCGGGCGCGCGCGGGTCAGCTCTTCGCGGATGATCTCTTCGGCGCGCATATCCGCGCGGCTCACAAAATCGCCAGGCCCCTTGGAGGAAACCTGCAGCTGCTCGACCTCCATGAAGTCTTTCACGAGGGACCGCCCTGCTTTGCGGGCGGTGTTCATCATCACGGTGAGGTTGGCCGAACCTTGCATGGTCGTCTCCGGGCTAGCGTCAGGCGCGCCGTGTAACGCCGCATGCGTCCCTTGGAAAGGGCTACCTGCGTTGCAATTTCATCGGCTCGGACCGCGCCAGCTTCAAAAGGTGCGCCATAAAGGGCTTTACCGCGTCGTCAGAGCGGACCGCCGCATAGAGCCTGCGCGTCACGCCCACCTCCGTGAGCGGTCGCGTCACGTAGTCGGAATTGTAGCGCACTTCGCGCACCACCCAGTCCGGCAACACCGCCACGCCCCGGTTCGAGGCGACAAGCAAAAGGATCACCGCCGTCAGCTCCACCTGCCGCACCGCGCGGGGCTCCACCTTGGCGGGCATCAAAAGCTGGGAGAAAACATCGAGGCGCGAGCGTTCCACTGGGTAGGTGATCAGCATCTCGTCCCGGAAGTCTTCGGCCTCCACATGAGACTTTTCCGACAGGGGATGCGCGGACGAGGCCACAAAGACCGCTTCATAGTCAAAGAGCGGCGCAAAGGTGATCCCATCGAGCTCATCCGGGTCAGAGCTCACCACCAGATCCACCTCCTCGCGCATCAGCGCAGGCATGGCCTCAAACGCGAGACCCGGACGGATGTCGACATCTACATCAGGCCAGGCCTTCCGGAACGCCTCCAGCACCGGGAAAAGCCATTCAAAACACGCATGACACTCGATCGCGATGTGCAGCCGCCCGGTCTTGCCGGTCTGCAGCCCCCGGAATTCCTCCTCCGCCGCCGCGATCTCGGGCAGCACCTTGTCGGCGAGCCTCAGGATACGCATCCCCGCCGCCGAGAGCTTCAAAGGTTTCGTGCGCCGCACAAAGAGGTCCACCCCCACCTGATCCTCCAGCCCCTTGATCTGATGGGACAGCGCCGACTGCGTCAGATGCAGCAAATCAGCGGCCCGTGCGAGGCCGCCCGCCTCGTGGATCATCTTCACGGCGCGCAGGTGCTTCAGGTCGATATGCAAATCAATCTCATAACATTAGTGAGGTTTATGAATTTGTATCCGAAAGCCGAAAGAGAGATCAAGGTGCCCGAAGGAGACCTGCCCCATGATCCGTCCGAGCCTGTCATTCGAATTCTTCCCGCCGCGCGACGTCCCTGCGTCCTTCAAGCTTTGGGAGGCTGCACAAGCGCTGCTGCCGCTCCAACCCCGCCATGTCTCGGTGACCTATGGCGCGGGCGGCTCCACCCGGGAGCTGACGCACGAGACGGTCGAGGCCATCAGCGCCCAGGGCGCAGATGTGGCCGCGCACCTGACCTGCGTCGGTGCCTCCAAGGAAGAAACGCTCGAAGTCGCCCAGCGCTACAAGGCCGCTGGCGTCAAAGACATCGTGGCCCTGCGCGGCGACGGTGAACGGGCCGAAGACGGCTTTGCCTCCTCTCTCGAACTCGTCGAAGCGCTGGCAGGCCAGGGCTTTGGTGTCCACGTGGGCGCCTATGCCGAACCCCACCCAAAGAGCCGCGGCGCGCGTGCGGACATCGAATGGCTGCGTGAAAAGTTCCGCGCGGGCGCCTCGCTCGCCGTCAGCCAGTTCTTCTTTGAGGCCGAAACCTTCCTGCGTTTCCGCGATGCCTGCGCAGATGCAGGCGTCGCAGGCCCCATCGTTCCGGGCATCCTGCCGGTCCACAACTGGCGCTCTGCCGTGCGCTTTGCCACGCAATGCGGCGTCAATGTCCCCTCCGAGCTCGCCACCGCCTTTGAGACCGCCGAGCGCCATGGCCGCGCCGACCTCTTTGCGCTGACCCACGCGACGGAGCTTTGCACCGACCTCATCGAGGAAGGCGTGGAGCACCTCCATATCTATACGCTCAACCGCCCCGACTTAACGCGCACCCTTGCCCGCACGCTCGGCATCACCGCCGAAGAGCCCTTGCGCAACGTCGCCTAACGCGCCATCTGTCGGGGCATGTACATCGCTCAAAGCCCCGACGACCTGCCCACCCGCGAGGAGATGCTCGCCATCTCCGGCCTTGAGTTTATGGAGCGTGTGCGGGACGGCAAAATCTCCCAACCGCCCATCGGTGGCGTGCTGAACTACCGCGTCACGGAGGTTACCGAAGGGCGCGTGGTGTTCACCGGCACGCCGGAGTTTGCCTTCTCGAACCCTTTGGGCACGGTGCACGGCGGCTGGTACGGCACGCTTCTCGACAGCTGCATGGCCTGCGCCGTGATGACGACCGTGCCGCAGGGATCGTTCTACACAACCCTCGAATACAAGGTGAATATCACCCGGAACCTGCCTCTTGGGACCAAGATTGAGGCCATTGGCGTCGTCTCTCACGCGGGGCGGTCGACCGGGGTTGCAACGGGCGAGATCAGGGGCGTAGCAGACGGCAAGCTCTATGCCACCGGTTCCACGACCTGCCTCATCATGAAGGGTTAGGTGCCGCCTGCGGCCTCGCCACTTACCGGCGGCGGTGCTTTCTTGATCGTAGCCGTGGGATGCACGGCCTCAGAGGGATCGCGCCCCACCTTGCGCGGCCACCTGTTCAGGAAAACCTTGCTCCAGCCCCGCCATCCGCCAATCGATAGCGCCTGCGGGTTGCCGGGATAATCCGCCTGCCAGCCCGGGCGCAGGGCCAGGCCTGCGCGCTCTACCTTCTCCATGATCCAGACGAAGGGGATGTTGGAGAGGCCGCGCGTTGGCACCCGCTTCAGAAGCTGCCCACCGACATCGGCGTGCGTGCCCCGGAACCACATCTGCTCCAGCTCGCCCCGCCAGCCGGGGCGCGTTTCCCACATGACGGGCGAATAGGCGCGGCGTGTCTCGTTCAGCGCCAGCGCATGATAGCCCGCCCGCACGTGATCCCCGAGGGAGTGGTCATGATAATGGTGCATCTGGTTGCTGAGCATCCAGACGAGAGGCAGCCGGATCCCCAGCGCCTTCACCGTATCCCAAACCGCGATGCATTCGACTTGGACGTCTGTGTGGCAATGGGCCTTTCCGAAGGCGCGCGCGGCCTCCACACGCTCCGGCTCGGAATAGAGCTGGTAGACATCGCGCAAGTTCCGCTCGGTGGCGCGTTCCCGGCGCAAGAGCCCTACCCGCCCGATCAGCCCCGCCAACGAGCGTACAGCATAGGCGCCGCGCGAATAGCCGATGAAATAGATGCGGTCGCCCTTTTGGTACTGCGAGGCGAGCCACCCATAGGCGCGGCGGATCTGGCCGTTGATGCCGTCACCCGTCATGACCTTGAGCGCATCGCCCCAGTCGCTCCATTGGAGGCCCTCTTCGTAGTACACGACCAAGTCGTCTTCGGCGGCTTCCCGGATCAGCTGCGCGGCAAGGCCCGCGTTCGTCTCGCACCCTGGCACGGACGACGACATCGTGCCATCAAGCACCACAACAAGCTTGCGATACCCCCGCGAAGGCCCCGCCGAAGGCGCAGGGGCCTCCCGGCGGAAAAGGCGCCGGAACCAGCTCATCTGTGAAGCCTGTGTCTCATACATTTAACATCGGGAATGATGGGCACACGTTCCAGCCTTTTTGCTGTGACAAAGGTTACATCGGCCCGCCAACGTCACCTTCCCACCACGCATAGGGCCCTTTGCGGTAGACCCAGAGGTGGCTCCCCTCACTGAGAGCACTGAACGCCAAGCGGGAGCGCGCAACGCTGGACCCTGCCCGCCCAGATGCTTCAATCCATTGCAAGCGGTAGAACCTGATAAAGACCGGCCCCAAATGGGCGTGCCCCCAATAGGCAATCTTGCTGACCCGCGCCGAGACACGTTCGCCTTCGTCGCGCGTTTGGCGGGCTTGCTTCACCCTACTTTCGATGAAGATGAGCCAGCCAGACACTGCCGCGAGCGCCAGCACGCTGAGGCCCAACCAGGTTTGGGCGCGTGAGGTCACTTAATCTGCAGGAACAATCGGCACGGCGGGGCGATCAGGATCAAAGGCGATTGCCAAAGTCTCCTGCCGCTGATCGCGACTATAAACCCCGCGCGGGACATCGAGCTCGACCGTGCGCGGTTCGTCGTTCAGCACATACCTCAGCTCGATCACGTGGGGCAGCCGTTGCATCCGGCGTTCCTCCCGCGCCTCAACAACCTCGGCGTCGAGGATGATGGCCCGCTTGTTGAAGTCCCTCGCGTCAAAGAACCCGCCCGCAGAATGGTAGAGGCCCAGGGACGCGCCACAGAACACAGCGACCGCGATCCAGCCCTTCAACAAGGAGAAGAGCCGTAGGCCCGAAGCAGGTGCAGGAAGATGCTCGTCTTTCATGTCCCACCCCCTATCTGCGCAAGGCACCGGTGGACACCCCCGGCCCACCGCAATAGACCGCCCTTCGGTAGCTTTTGGGCAACTCCAAGGGAATGAGAGCCATGGAAAAGACATTCGATGCGACTGAGGCCGAAACGCGCCTCTACACCGCCTGGGAAGAGGCAGGCTGTTTCACGGCTGGAAAGCACGTATCGAATGGTGAGGTATCCTCCTACTGCGTGATGATCCCGCCGCCGAACGTCACGGGCGTTCTGCACATGGGGCACGCGTTCAACAACACGCTGCAAGACATCCTGACGCGCTGGCACCGGATGCGCGGGTTCCACACGCTCTGGCAGCCCGGCACGGACCATGCGGGCATCGCCACGCAGATGGTGGTGGAGCGGCAGCTGGCCGAGGCAGGCAACGCCGGACGCAAGGAGCTTGGACGTGAGAAGTTCCTCGCAAAGGTCTGGGAATGGAAAGAAAAGTCTGGCGGGACCATCAAGGGCCAGCTGAAGCGGCTCGGAGCCTCCTGTGATTGGTCGCGCGAGGCCTTCACCATGTCCGGCGCGCCCGGCGCCCCAGAGGGGAACGAGGGCAATTTCCACGACGCGGTCATCAAAGTCTTCGTGGAGATGTACAACAAGGGCCTCATCTACCGCGGCAAGCGGCTGGTGAACTGGGACCCGCATTTCGAGACGGCGATCTCGGACCTTGAGGTCGAGAATATCGAGACGCCCGGACACATGTGGCACTTCAAGTACCCGTTGGCGGGCGGCGAGACCTATGAGTATTTGGAGAAAGATGAAGACGGCAACGTGACCTTGCGCGAGACCCGGGATTACATCTCGATCGCGACCACGCGGCCTGAGACGATGTTGGGCGACGGCGCGGTAGCGGTTCATCCGTCAGATGAGCGCTATGCGCCAATTGTCGGAAAACTCTGCGAAATTCCGGTGGGGCCGAAAGAGCATCGGCGTCTGATCCCGATCATCACCGATATGTATCCTGATCCGGACTTTGGGTCCGGCGCGGTGAAGATCACCGGCGCCCATGACTTCAACGACTACCAGGTCGCCAAGCGCGGCGGCATCCCGATGTACCGTTTGATGGCCTTTGACGGCTCCATGCGCGACGACGGGGCGCCCTATGCTGAAGAGGCCGCCAAGGCGCAGGCCCATGCGAAGGGGGCCGAGTTCACGGAGAACGAGGTTGATACGATAAACCTCGTGCCCGACGACCTGCGCGGGCTCGACCGGTTTGAGGCGCGTAATCGGGTGGTGGAGCAAATCACCTCCGAGGGGCTGGCGGTGATGACCCGTGTCACCCGTGAAGAGGATGGTGAGGAAATCACCGAGACCATCCCTATGGTCGAGAACAAGCCCATCATGCAGCCGTTCGGGGACCGCTCCAAAGTCGTGATCGAGCCCATGCTCACCGACCAGTGGTTCGTGGACACCGACAAGATCGTGGACCCTGCCCTCGATGCGGTTCGCAATGGTGATGTGAAGATCCTCCCGGAGAGCGGGGAGAAGGTCTATTACCACTGGCTGGAGAATATCGAGCCGTGGTGCATCTCCCGCCAGCTGTGGTGGGGGCATCAGATCCCTGTCTGGTATGGGCCAAGTTTGACCAGCCATGGAAACGGCACCGATGGAGGCCCGTTGGAAACACACGACTTCGGAAAGCCGGTGATGTTTTGTGCGCCTTCATTCCAAGCTGCCGTTTCCCAGGCCAAAGCGCACTACGAAGCTGTCGATCAAACGGTCGAAATCGTTGGAGAGGCTGAAAGCTGGTTCGACTCACAAGAGAAGAGCCAAATGGCCACGGACAGCACCACGCGCTTCTACCTGTGGCGCGACCCTGACGTGCTCGACACTTGGTTCTCATCCGGGCTCTGGCCCATTGGAACTCTCGGTTGGCCGGAAGAGAGCGAGCAGCTTCAGCGCTACTTCCCCACCACCGACCTGATCACGGGTCAGGACATCCTGTTCTTCTGGGTCGCGCGGATGATGATGATGCAGCTCGCGGTCGTCGACGACATCCCGTTCAAGAACGTCTACCTCCACGGCCTCGTGCGCGACGCTAAGGGCAAGAAGATGTCGAAATCCACCGGCAACGTCATGGACCCGCTCGACATCATCGACGAATACGGCGCGGATGCGCTGCGGTTCTCCTCGGCGGCGATGGCGGCCCTTGGGGGCGTGCTCAAGCTCGATATGGAGCGCATCAAGGGCTACCGGAACTTCGGCACGAAGCTTTGGAACGCCGCGCGTTTTGCGGAGATGAACGGCGCCTTGGGCGCGCGCGGGGCGCTTTATGACGCGCTCGACGCGGGCCAAGCGGGCGCGCAGGACATGACCAACGTGAACCGCTGGATCGTGGGCGAAGTGGCCCGCACGCGGGAGACGGTGGATGCGGCCTTCGCGAGCTATCGCTTCAACGAGGCAGCGTCGGCGCTTTACGCCTTCGTCTGGGGCAAGGTCTGCGACTGGTACGTCGAATTCGCCAAGCCGCTCCTGAATGATGACGCGACGGCACAGGAAACCCGCGAAGTGATGAGCTGGGTCATCGATCAGTGCTGCCTGATGCTGCATCCGATCATGCCCTTCATCACCGAGGAGCTTTGGGGCCAGTCCGAGCGGGATCAGATGCTCGCCGTGACCCAGTGGCCGACCTACGGCGCTGACATCATTGATGAAAACGCGGATCGGGAGATGAACTGGATCATCACGCTGATCGAGAACATCCGTTCGGCGCGCGCACAGATGAACGTGCCGGCCTCAGCCAAGGTGTCGCTCGTGACCGTTCAGATGGACGATGCGGGCCGCGCGGCGCTGGAAGCGAATTGGGCGCTCGTGGAACGGTTGGCGCGTGTTGAGGGGCCGGAAGCGGCGACTGAGATGCCGAAGGGCGCGCTTGTTGTGGCCGCACCGGGCTGCACGCTGGGTCTCCCGGTGGCGGACCTCATCGATGTGGCCGCTGAGAAGGCACGCCTCGAGAAATCGGTGGCCAAGCTCGATAAGGAAATCAAGGGCCTCGCCGGTCGCGTGAACAATCCGAAGTTCGCCGCCTCTGCCCCTGCGGAAGTGGTGGAAGAGGCGCGCGCCAATCTTGAGGCCCGCAATGAGGAACGCGAAAAGCTGATCCAGGGCCTCGCGCGTCTGGCGGAGATGTCGTGACCCATGGATGAGCTGATCGTCGATAAACGCCTGACGGCGCTGGCAAAATCACTGCCTTCCTCGGTGCCTTTCGTGGGCCCCGAGGCGCAGGAGCGTGCCCGTGGCGAGGTGTTTTCGGCAAGGCTCGGCGCGAATGAGAGCGTCTTTGGCCCCTCCCCCCGTGCGATCAGTGCGATGGAGGCGGCGGCGCGCGAGGCGTGGCAATACGCAGATCCTGAGGCGCATGATCTGCGCCATGCGCTGGCTACGCATCACGGCGTGCCGGTTGAGAACGTCTTCGTGGGCGAAGGGATTGACGGTATCCTGGGCCTCCTCGTGCGGCTGACCGTGGAGGCGGAGACGCCTGTTGTGACCTCCGCAGGCGCCTATCCGACGTTCAACTACCACGTCGACGGCTTCGGCGGCGCGATCCACAAAGTGCCCTACCGCGCGGATAGCGAGGATCCGGTTGCGCTGATCTCGGCGGCGACGGCCAAGAAGGCGCGGCTTGTCTACTGGGCGAACCCTGACAACCCCATGGGCACCTGGCATGGTGCGGGCGTTGTCGAGCGTACGATCAAGCACGTGCCGGACAATTGCCTCCTCGTGCTCGATGAGGCCTATATCGACACCGCGCCGGAGGGCACGGCACCGCCGCTCGACCCGTCGAACCCGCGGGTGATCCGCATGCGTACCTTCTCCAAGGCCTACGGGCTCGCAGGCGCACGCGTGGGCTACGCCATCGGGCCGGAGCGCATCATCTCGGCCTTTGATAAGGTAAGGAACCACTTCGGCATGTCCCGCATCAGCCAGGCAGCGGCGCTGGCGGCACTGGAGGATCAGGCGCATCTGGCCGACGTGACGCGCCAAGTGGCGTGGAGCCGGGCGGAGCTTTACCGCATCGCGCGCGAAAACGACCTGAAGGCCATCCCCTCGGCCACGAATTTCGTGACGATCGATTGCGGCGGGGACGGCGATTTCGCCCGCGCGGTGTTGGCCTCGCTGCTCGCGCAAGGGATCTTTGTGCGCATGCCGGGTGTGGCCCCTCTCGACCGCTGCATCCGCATCTCTTGCGGCGGCGAAGCAGAGATGGCGGCCTTGGCAGAGGCCCTGCCCCGGGCGCTAGAAGCTGCGCGCTGAGCTGCCCACACGCGCAGGTAACGAAACTTTAGCTTTTCTCGCACCGTTATGAGGCTAGGCTGCTGCAAGGAGGCCTTATGAGCGAAGAGCGTTTTATTCCCAAAGAAGCACCCAACTACACACGCCCCTTCTTGGCGATGATGTTGGCCATCACCTTCTTTGGCCTTTGGATCGTCGCGGGCCTCTTTGGCATGATCTGGGTCGTCTTCAGCGCAACGATGGCTGAAGTGCTCTACCGCTCGCGCCGCTCAGGCTCCTGAGACGACCTTCGCCGCTGCTGTCGCGCCGCCGGGCGTGTGCTCCACCCCGATTGCGTTAAGGCCAGCCTCGATCGAACTCAGCGTGCCGAGGATCATCTGCACGTTGGCGTGGCCCATGTGCCCCACGCGGAAGAACCCGTGCCATGCCGGATCACCGGGAGGCGCCATGCCGAGGCCGATGCCCAACGTCAGCCCCGCCTGATCGGCGAGCCAATTGCGCAGCTCCGTCCCATAGGGCGGGCCGATGCGCACGCTCGTCACTGCGTTAGAGCGATACTGAGGATCAACGACATTGAGCTCGAGCGGGCCACTCTGCCCCCAATGCTCGAACGCGGCCCAGACGGCGCGGGCCAGCACCGCGTGGCGGGCGATCACATTCTCCAGCCCCTCTTCATGGACGATCATGTCGAGCGCTTCGCGCAGGCCATAAAGGTGGTGCGTCGGCGCCGTGCCATCAAAGTGCTGGTAGTATTCTTCAGGCCGCGATCTCGGACGCCAATCCCAGTAATGCGTGACATTTCCGGCGGTATCCCGCGCCTTGTCCGCCTTGTCCGAGAAAAAGACAAAGGCCATGCCCGGCGGGGTCATCAAGCCCTTCTGGCAGCCTGCGACCATCACATCGACGCCCCACGCGTCCATGTGGAAATCATCGCAACCGAGGCAGGCGATACAATCAACCATCAAAAGCGCCGGGTGACCGGCGGCATCCATCCCTTTGCGCAACGCGGCGATGTCGGACTTCACAGAGGTCGAGGTATCGACCTGCACTGCGAGCACTGCTTTGTACTCATGCGCCTTATCGGCCCGCAACTTCTCCTCCACCTCGGCCAGATCGAAGGGAGTGCGTTTGCCGAAATCGACGATATCGCATTCCACGCCCATGAACGCGGCCATGTCGGCCCAACCATGGGCAAAGCGCCCCGTAGCCAGCACAAGCACCTTGTCGCCGCGCGAAAGCGTGTTCGACAAAGCCGCCTCCCAGGAGCCGTGACCGTTGGCGATGTACATCGCCACGTGAGAGGTGGAGCGCGCGACCGCCTTCAGATCAGGACTGATCGAGGCCGTCATCTCCACCAGCTGCCCGGCATAGATATTCGGCGCGGGGCGATGCATCGCCTGAAGCACGCGGTCGGGCATCACGGAGGGCCCCGGAATGGCAAGCATTGGGCGGCCCCAGGAAAGGTTCGTCTCGGTCATCGGATCCTCAATCAGCACTTTGCGAAGAGGTAGGCGCCTCGTTGAGCGAGGTCAAACACTTGCCCTCCCCCCCGCGCCGCGCCTACATGAGGCGCGAGACTTGCGGAACGAGCCTTGGCCGACACACCCTCCACCTCTCCTTCTGACGCAGCGCGGATGCGCTGGCTGTGGACGCGCTTCTGCCGCCCCTACGTGTGGCTGATCGCGCTCGCCTTGGCGTTCATGGTGGTGCAGGGATCGGTGCTCGGCGCGATCTCCTACATGATGGAGCCCATGTTCGACCGCGTGCTCGTGGCGGGTGAGAGCGATGCACTCTGGTTCGTGGGCGGCGGGATCTTCGCGCTCTTTGTCATTCGCGCCGTGTCGAACTCCGGCCAACGCGTGACGATGAAATACGTGGGCGAAAAGGTGCAGGCCGCCATGCGGATGGAGATGCTCAGCCACACGCTGAAGCTCGACGCTGATTTCCACGCAACCCATCCCCCTGGCTACATGATCGAGCGCGTGCAAGGTGATGCGCTGATGATCATCACCGGCGCAACGGGCCTCGTCACCGGGATCGGGCGCGACACGGTGAGCCTCATCGTACTCATGATCGTGGCCATCAACGTCGATCCTTTGTGGACGCTGATCGCCGTCGGCGGCGCGCCCCTCGTGGTGGCGCCCTCCCTCCTCGTGCAGGGCTACATCCGCCGCAAATCCCTGCAGGCCCGCGAAGTGGCCGCGCGCATGTCGCTGAGGCTCGATGAGATCTACCAGGGCATCTCCACCGTTAAACTCAACCGGCTCGAGGGCTACCAGACGGGCCGCTACGGCGGAGAAAACAAAGCCCGCGTGGAGACCGAAACAAAGAGCGAGTTCGGCCGCACGCTAATGCCCGGCATGATCGACATCATCACGGGGCTCGGCTTCCTCGGCGTGCTGATCTACGGCGGGGCCGAGATAATCTCGGGCGAAAAGACCGTGGGCCAATTTATGTCATTCTTCACGGCCATGGCGCTGGCCTTCGACCCGGTGCGTCGCTTGGCCAACCTCAACGGCCTCCTCAAGACCGTGGCCGCCAGCCTTGAGCGCGTGCAAGAGATCCTGGACGAGACGCCCAGCATCTCCTCCCCCGCCTCCCCCAATGCGCTGGAGCCCGGCGATATCGTCTTCGATGACGTCAGCGTCCAGTTCGGCGCAGCCTTCGCCCTGAACGGGCTCAGCTTCACGGCGCGCAAAGGCCAGACCACCGCCCTCGTCGGCGCGTCCGGCGCAGGCAAAAGCACCGTCTTCAACGCGCTCACGCGTCTCGTGCCCCTGCAAGGCGGCGAGGTCCGCTTGGGCTGCACAGACATCACAGCAGCAGAGCTCAGCACGCTCCGCGGCACCTTCTCCGTGGTGAGCCAAGAGGCCCTCCTCTTCGACGACAGCCTGCGCGACAATATCGTCTTCGACGACACGCCCTCCGCAGAGGCGCTCGACGCGGCCCTCGCCAACGCCCACGTGACCGACTTCCTGCCCTCGCTGCCCAAAGGCATCGACAGCCCCGCAGGCCCGCGCGGTTCCAACATTTCCGGCGGCCAGCGCCAACGCGTGGCCATCGCCCGCGCCCTCCTGCGCGACGCACCTGTCCTACTTCTGGATGAGGCGACCTCCGCCCTCGACGCCGAAAGCGAAGTAAAGGTACAAGCCGCGCTCGAGACGCTAAGCGAAGGCCGTACCACCCTCGTTATCGCCCACCGCCTCTCTACCATTCGCGACGCCGACAAGATCGTGGTGATGGAACGCGGCCGCGCCGTCGAAGAAGGCACACATGATGAACTCATAGCCAAAGGCGGCGCCTACGCCCGCCTCCACGCGCTGCAATTCAAGGATTAGAAGATGGCCCGCAAACTCATCCGCATCACCGGCGGCGACCGCATCGACTTTTTGCAGAACCTCGTGACGAACGACGTTACGCAAGAGGGCCTCGTCTACACCGCGCTGCTCACACCTCAAGGCAAACTGGTGGCCGATTTCTTCCTCGTGCCCGATGGCGACGGCATCCTCGTCGACGTGGACGCAGAAATCGCCCCTACCCTCGCCCAGCGTCTGAGCATGTACAAACTCCGCGCTGACGTGGCCCTCGACTGGGACGACCGCAAAGTCTCTCAAGGCACAGGCGAGGCCCCCGAAGGCGCCTTCGCCGACCCGCGCGACCCCTCACTGGGCTGGCGCGCCTACGGCACCGAAGAATCAGAGCTCGCAGACTGGGACGCCCGCCGCGTCGCCGCTCTCGTGCCCGAATGGGGTACCGAACTCGGCCCCGACACCTACATCCTTGAGGCCGGGTTCGAACGCATCAGCGGCGTCGACTTCAAAAAAGGCTGCTACGTCGGTCAGGAAGTCACCGCCCGCATGAAACATAAAACCGAGCTTCAGAAGGGCATCGCGCGTGTGGCCGTCTCAGGCGACGCCGACCCCGGCGACGCCATAACCTCCGGCGGCAAACCCGTGGGTGAACTCCACACCCGCGCCGGCGACGAGGCGCTGGCCTACCTGCGCTTCAACAAGATCAAAGACGATCTCTGCACCCAGAACGCCACTTTGACCAGGCTCTGATCCGCCCTTCTTCGTGCCCCGTACTTCCGCCGGAGGCACGCGGACACTGCCCAAAGAAAAACTGACCGCGCATCGCACGGGCAGTCCTAATAGCTTCAACTCAAAACCCAGCCCTTAGGCGCGTTCCGAATATTCCATGGTCTCGGTGTTCACGACGATGTCTTCATCCTGGCCCACAAAGGGCGGCACCATGACCTTCACACCGTTGTCGAGGATCGCAGGCTTGAAGGAGTTCGCAGCCGTCTGCCCCTTCACCACGGGCTCGGTCTCCACGACCTTGCAGATCACCTTCTGCGGCACCGTCGCATTCAGCGCCTCGGCATCATAATACTCGATCTGCACCGTCATGCCGTCCTGCAGGAACGGGCGACGATCGCCAAGGATCTCGGCCGGCAGCTCGATCTGCTCATAAGTTTCCATATCCATGAAAACGAGCATGCCGTCGGTCTCATAGAGGAATTGTTGATCCTTCTGCTCTAGACGAACACGTTCTACTTTGTCCGCAGATCTAAAGCGTTCGTTAAGCTTTGAGCCGTTACGAAGGTTGCGCAGCTCCACCTGAGCGAAGGCACCACCTTTGCCAGGCTTCACGTGGTCCACCTTCACGGCCGACCAAAGGCCATCATTGTGCTCAAGCACATTACCAGGCCTGATCTCGTTTCCGTTGATTTTGGGCATGTGTCAAAACTATGTCGAGAGGTTGAAGAGAGATGGCCTGAGCCTATATCTGCCCAGTGACAGGGTATCAAGCGCCCTAAATGGTACTGCCCGAGATGAATGCCATGCACTCAGCACATGGCTGCCATGCAATAATCGGAGCCCCGAATCGCCTCTTTTAGGTCATAACGACTGAACGCTGCCAAACTGCAAGAGCAATAACAAAGGACGCACGATGATCGATTTCGTCGACGGAACTGCTTTCAATAACGAACAAGGTAACCGCGCGCGCAAACTGTTCGCCGCCGTGGTACTCGCTGCCTTGGACGACGCGATTGCTGACGACAAGAAGTACGGCAACGGGCCGGAACAAATCGCTCGTTGGGCGCGCTCACGTGATGGGCGCGAGGTTCTTTCTTGCGCCGGGATCGACCCGAACGAACGTGTGGTCGATGGCCTGATGGAGTTCGTTTCCAAAGGCGTGCGCACCTCGGTTGCCCTCTCCCGCGAGGAGAGCGAGCGTCGCGCTGCCGCACAGGCCGAAGCCGCGTAAGCTGCCTTCATATCTTGCGAACAAACGCGCTCCATTCGGGGCGCGTTTTTCGTTTCAGAAGAACAGATACCATATGAAGAACGGCACAACCTGCAGGGCCGCGAGGCTCAGAAAGAAGCCGCGCCACCACCAGGATCGGAAATGCCAGACGAGGTAGGCCGTCATCGCCATGACGAGAACGAGCTCGATCACACCAACGATCTGGCCGCCGCTCGAACTGTCCCAATACGAGATCGGCGAATAGAACTTCCAATCCGTGATCGGCCAGAAATGCATCCGCCCGTCTTCATTGTGCAGTGGGAAATCGAGTAGAATATGCAGGAGCGCTGCGCCACACAGCGCAATCGCCCAAGCGGACCGGAAATAGATCGCGAGCCCCAGCGCAATCCCCCAGAGCACGAACGAATTGTTGAAGGCAAAGATCCGCCACCATGCGTCATAGAAATACATCTGCCCGAATACGACATCGCCATCAGTGCCCCGCACAAAGAGCTCCCACCCCGCGAGCGCGTAGAGCGAAAAGTCAGGCGGCGTGACGCCTAGAATGGCCGCTCAGGTGACAGCGTTGCCTTCGGGCTTGCCAAAGGCGGTCGCCCCCATGATGAGATGTGCCGGCGTGTTCATGCCGTTATCCTAGGAGGGAAGTGAGCGATGGCCAAGGCGCTGATGATACAAGGGGCGGGCTCCAATGTGGGCAAATCGGTCCTTGTGGCGGGCATCTGCCGGGTGCTCACGCGTCGTGGGCTGCGCGTGGCGCCTTTCAAGCCACAGAACATGTCCAATAACGCTGCCGTCACCGCCGACGGGGGCGAGATTGGCCGCGCCCAGGCGCTGCAAGCCCGTGCCTGTGGCCGTGATCCCATCGTTGATATGAACCCGGTGCTGCTCAAACCAGAATCCGAGATCGGCGCTCAGGTGGTCGTGCAGGGCCAGCGCCTCACCACCGCCAAGGCGCGCGAGTACTCGAAATTGAAACCCACCCTCCTGCCCCGGGTGCTCGACAGTTTCTCGCGGCTAGCTGCCGAGAACGACTGGATCATCGTTGAAGGCGCAGGCAGCCCGGCGGAGGTGAACCTGCGCGCAGGTGACATCGCCAACATGGGCTTTGCAGAGGCCGCCGGGGTTCCCGTGGCTCTTATCGGCGACATCGACCGCGGCGGCGTCATTGCACAGCTCGTGGGCACAAAGGCCGTGCTGCCCGCCTCTGATGCCGCGCTGATCAAAGGCTTTGCGGTCAACAAGTTCCGGGGCGACACCACGCTCTTTCACGATGGCATGGCTATGATTGCGGAGGCCACCGATTGGGCCCCGCTCGGCATCATCCCGTGGTTCGAGGACGCGTGGAAGCTGCCCGCAGAAGACATCATGGACCTCGCAGGCTCCCCCGGGGACGGCGTGAAGATCGCCGTGCCCCGCCTGCCCCGCATCGCCAACTTCGACGATCTCGACCCGCTCTCGGCGGAGCCCGGCGTGACCGTCGACATCGTAGAGCCGGGTCGCGCCCTGCCCGGCGACGCAGACCTCGTGATCCTGCCCGGCTCCAAGAGCACGATCTCCGATCTAGCGGCGTTCCGCGCGCAGGGGTGGGATATCGATCTGCAGGCTCATATTCGGCGCGGCGGGCACGTGCTGGGGATCTGCGGCGGCTATCAGATGATGGGCCACATCATAGATGACCCCGAAGGCATCGAAGGCGCCCCTGCCCGCGTCGAAGGGCTTGGGTTGCTGGACGTGGAAACCACCATGGTCCCGCTCAAACGCCTGGCTCTGTCTGACGCCTTCACGCACGACGGACTTCCTGTCAGCGGCTATGAAATCCACATCGGTCAGACCACCGGCCCTGATACCGCCGGCGCTTGGCTGACACTCGAGGGGCGCCCCGAAGGCGCGTCCGCTGCGGGCGGCCGCATCAAGGGCTGCTACATTCACGGCCTTTTCTCGAGCGATGCCTACCGCGCAGCCGCCTTGGAGGAGCTCGGCGGCAGCTCTCAGGTCGTGCATTACGAAGAGGTGGTGGAAGAGACGCTGGATGCGCTCGCTGCGCATCTGGAAGCCAGCCTCGACATGGATGTCCTGCTGGCTTTGGCCGCTGAAGTTTAGATCAGGTCCTGGCCGGCCAGCGCGCGATTGATCTCGCGGCGCACGAGCTTGCGGACATTGCGCGTGATGCGCTCGCCCAGCTCGCCCTGGAGCTCCTCACGCACAATCTCGGCGACCATATCGCGAAGCTGCTCCTCATCGAGGGCCACAACCTGATCGGCGGCGTCTTCGGCATCCACCCCGGGGAACCGATCATCCTTGGCGCTGTCGAACGGCCCTTCAGGCGCCTCAAAGTAATCGGCTTGATCTGCGAGCGACGCTTCGACTTGCGCGGGAATGGGATCATCCGCGAGGCCGTCGTCATAGGTCTCGTCATATTGGCCTGAGTAAGCAACGTCAGCCGCCTCACCGCCGTCGGAGACGAGGTGGAGACGCTCAAAAGCGCTATGCGCAAAGAACGGCGCGGCTGTTCCGGGTTCTGCTGCCGCTTCGGCTTCGGGTTCCGGCAGCGCTTCTTGCTCGGGCGCGCCGTCGATTTCGGCCTCGAGCTCGGCTTCGAAACTATCTTCAGGCTCTTCTACTTCTTCTTCGGCGGGGCTTTCGTAAGCCTCAGCCGCTCCTGCGTCGCCATCGACGTCATCTTCGGCGGCGGCCTCAACATCTTCGGCCACCTCTTCCACAGCCTCGTCGGGCGCGGCGGGCACGTATTCGAAGAACTCTGCCTCTTCGACGGGTTCGCTGTCATCTGAGGCATCTTCCTCAACGGCGTCTGCCTGAAGCTCCTCAGCCTCTTCGACATCCGCGTGATCAGCATCGTCCTCGGCCTCGCGGCCCGCATCAAAGGCTTCCTCGGACTGAACATCCCAGCCCTCTTCGGCATCCTCAGCGACCTCATCGGGCGCTGGCGCCTCGCCTTCCTCAAAGCTCGCCTCTTTAGGCTGCTGATCAGGGTCGAATTCTTCGGCAGGTTCTTCAAACGACGGGGGGACGCCTTCCATGGCGCGACCGACCGGGGCTTCCCAATCGATCTCGTCATCGGCGGCTTCCAGATCCGCGCTGTCGTCGTGATGTTCCTCAGGGGCTTCGGGTTCTGCAACCTGCTGCGCCGGGGCGGCAAAGGCCGACGCGGGCGCATCGCGATCTGCGATGCCCATAGCCGCCTCAAGTTCTTCAATGGCGCGTTCGAGTTCGGAACGCACGGCAGTGGCGGCCTCGCGGCGCGCATCTTCTACGCGCAAACCAGCGGCTTCGGCGTCACTGTCCACTTCGTCAATGCGGTGATCTTGCGTCAGCACCAGCGCTTCGGCGCCGTCTTCCTCGACCACGGCAACGGGCACCTCTTCCGGCGCCACCTCAGGCTCCGCATTGGAAAGCACTGCTGGTCGCGCGCGCCCATCCTGGGACACGAGCCGCCTAATCGAAGACAACACGTCCTCGATTTCAACGTTGGTTACGGGGTCCGACATCGGAAAACACCACTTTTAGCCTCTCGCAAAGACTACGCGAAACCCGGCATTCGCACAACAGATAGGGAAAGTTCTTATTTTTTTCCGAGGCTTTCCAGAACCCGCTGCAGCGCAGCCCCCTGCTCGGACAGCGTCGTACGCGGCGCATCCTTCACGAGATTGTAGTATTCTGCCGGATCATAGAGCTGCACGGGCAGGCCCAGATCTTTGGCCGTGAGCCGTCCGATTGCAGCCAAAATGCCGTAGATGGCGTTGTATTCCGCAGTCACGGCAGACAGCCGCGTGGCGCGGGCGTCAAGCAGTTCCTGCTCGGCATCGAGCACATCGAGCGTCGTCCGGGCGCCGAGTGTTGCTTCTTCGCGGACACCGCGGAACGCCACGGTGGAGGCGCGGATCTGTTCTTCGGAGGCTGCTCGGCTTGCGCGGGCGACGGCGAGCTGCGCATAGGCGCTCTCTACCGCTTCGTCGATAGCAAGGCGCGCCAGGTGCAAATCTGCACGGCTCTCATCAAGGTTGGCTTGGGCCTGGCGGATCAGGGAATCCAAACGACCGCCCTGCGAAATCGTCCCGCTGTAGTCCAGCGACAGCGTGGTGGACCCCTGCCCTCCGGTATCGAGATTGAAGGACTGGCGCGCCGAGCCTCTCAACGTCGGGTACAGCTCACGCCGCGCGCGCTCGAGGTTGAGCTCGTTCACGGTGATGCGGCGCTGAGAGGCGAGGATGTCGGGATGGGTGCGGCGCGCGATCGCCTTGGCGGCCGCGACGCTGTCCGGAATACGGGGCGAGCTTGTGGGCTGCGTCAGCGCATGCGCGTCAATGCCGACTGCTTCCTCGAATGCTGCTTGCGCGATGGCCAGATCACCACGCGCAGCTGCAAAACCGGAGCGCGCCGAAGCCAAGCGCGATTCCGCGATGGCCACGTCCGTGCGCGTCACCTCGCCCACTTCGAACCGGTCCTCTGCGGCGCGAAGTTCCTGAGTGATCAATCGCACATTGCTTTCACGCAGACCCACGAATGCCGAGGCCTCAAGCACATCAAAAAAAGCTCGGGCGGCAGAGAAAAGGACCTGCTGTTCAGCGGAAACCAGGGATTGGCGCGTGGCGAGCACGAGCTCCTTTTGAACCTCAACGCCCAGCTGGTTGCGGCCAAAATCATAAAGCGTCAGCGACGCGGTCAATGCGTAGGTCGAGGACCAACCGCTGTTCAAAGCCGCAGCGCCATCCGTGTAGCTCCCTGAGAGGGAGTAGTTCACGACGGGGCGCAACGTGCTTATCGCCTGCGCCACACCTTCATCAGCTGCCCGCAAAACAGCGCGGTTTTTGCCCAAAAGGCCTGAATTCTTATACGCATCCGACAACGTTTCGTTGATCGTATGCGCCGACGCCGCGATCGGAGACAGCGCGAGCGCCCCGGCCGCAAAAAGAGCTGCAAGGCGTAGGCGAGTGGTCGGTCGTGTCATGGGAGGCCTCTCCGCGTTCAGGCTATCTTCCGGGTCAGGAACCAATATGTGCCTGATCACACGGAAACCTATTCTTTATCACAAATAACAGGTGACACATCCCTTTGGACCTCGCAACACAAGCCAAACGTGTTTCCAACTAATCTCTAAAGTTGTTGCATCTTGACGCCCCCACCTACCGCGAATATTGCGAGGCCTCGACACCATGGAGCGGCGAGTTGGCGGAGTGGTGACGCAGCGGATTGCAAATCCGTGTACACCGGTTCGATTCCGGTACTCGCCTCCAAACAAATTCAATGGCTTAAGTAGGTTTTCGCTTTGCGATGCTTCTGGGTCTAAGCAAAAGTCTAAACATTCTGTTTTTGTTCCGTTCGCTTCCGCTGTGCTTCAATAGCCCTAATGCGTTGCCGAACTTTGCGCGTATAGTGAAGTGGTCCCAGGAAACTGGACAGTCATCTAAGGTGTATCCCAAACCTTTGAAGGGATACGAGAATGGCGAAAC
>JAKVCO010000010.1 GCA_022448245.1 Paracoccaceae bacterium | reverse complement strand
AGATGCCCGAAGGTCTTCCTGTCCGCCATCGCCCTCGCAGCTCTCGTAATTTACTGGCTATGAGTCCTGAGCCTAGAATGAAGAATTCTTAGGCCCAGCTCTAGAGTTTGAGAAAAATCTGCGGCGTTCCCCGCTGTTCGCTGAGCGCTTTCACGCCCAACGATCATATCAACCAATGACCTAAACATTTTTCAGATATCCCTGAACTTAGCTCGAATAGTGTGGTCTGTTGGGCAACAAGTAACAAGGTGCCAAGTATTCGCGGCTGTGCAAAAGAAGCACACGAGGATTGGCTCCATGTGAGCCGCAGCTTCGCTGCATTTCTCCTGCCTACCTTGCTCCCCCAAAGCCTCGCGGATAAACGCCTCTCATGAGCATGAATTCCTTTGGCCATCTATTCCGTGTCACGACCTGGGGCGAAAGCCATGGGCATGCGCTTGGGTGCACTGTTGATGGGTGCCCTCCGGGCGTGCCGATCAGCGAGGAAGTGATCCAGGTTTGGCTCGATAAGCGCAAGCCGGGGCAGAACAAGTTCACCACGCAGCGGCGTGAGCCGGATGCGGTGCGCATTCTGTCGGGTGTCTTTGAGGGCGTGACGACGGGCACGCCGATCCAGCTGATGATCGAGAATACCGATCAACGCTCCAAGGATTACGGCGATATCGCCGAGAAGTTCCGGCCCGGTCATGCCGATATCACCTATTGGCAGAAGTACGGCATCCGCGACTATCGCGGTGGCGGGCGGTCCTCGGCGCGGGAAACGGCGGCGCGTGTGGCCGCGGGCGGTCTTGCGCGGGCGGTGCTGGCAGAGCTTGCGCCGGGCCTCGAGATCACGGGCTACATGGTTCAGATGGGGCCGCACGGGATCGACCGGGCGCGCTTCGATTGGGGTCAAATCGCGGAGAACCCCTTCTGGACGCCGGATGCTGTCGCAGCGGATGAGTGGGCCGAATATCTCGACGGGCTGCGCAAGAGCGGTAACAGCTGTGGCGCTGTGATTGAGGTGACGGCTCGCGGGGCACCTGCGGGCCTTGGCGCACCGATTTATGCCAAGCTGGATACCGAGCTTGGGGCAGCGATGCTGTCGATCAACGCCGTGAAAGGCGTAGAGATCGGTGAGGGGATGGCCGCGGCTGCCCTGACCGGCGACGCCAATGCGGACGAGATTTCCATGGGGTCAGATGGGCCGGAGTACAGCTCCAACCATGCGGGCGGTATTCTGGGCGGGATCTCGACCGGGCAGGATATTGTCGTGCGTTTTGCGGTGAAGCCGACGTCGTCGATCCTGACGCCGCGCAAGACGATTACGAAGTCGGGTGAGGCGAGCGAGATCATCACCAAGGGGCGTCATGACCCTTGTGTGGGTATTCGTGCCGTGCCTGTGGGTGAGGCGATGATGGCCTGTGTGTTGCTCGATCACCTGCTCTTGCATCGCGGCCAGAACGGCGGCAATCGCGGCACGATCGGCTAAGCCGTGAGGGGCTCTGCCCCTCACACTCCCCGAAGTACGACGCACAAAGAAGGAGCGGCCTTGGACCTCAGAGCGATCCTTCTGGGCCTCGTGTTTGCGTTTGCGTGGTCGTCGGCGTTCACCTCGGCGCGGATCATCGTGGCGGAAGCGCCGCCGATCCTGATCCTTGCTTTTCGGTTCTTTCTGTCGGGCGCCATTGCCTGTGCGATTGCGTGGTTCATGGGGCAGAGTTTCCGGCTGAACCGTGCGCAGTGGCGGGCGACCATCATTTTCGGGATCTGTCAGAACGCCCTTTATCTGGGTCTGAACTTTGTTGCGATGCAGAGCGTGGAGGCGTCGCTTGCAGCGATCATTGCTTCTGCGATGCCTTTGGTTGTGGCGCTGTGTGGCTGGGTGATCTTTGGCGACCGGGTGGCGCCTTTGGGTGTCTTTGGCTTGTTGGCTGGCGTGCTGGGTGTGGCGCTCATCATGGGGGTGCGTTTGCAGGGCGGCGCGGACCTCTTTGGTGTGGCACTTTGTGTGATCGGGGTTGTGGCGCTGGCGGGGGCGACGCTGTCGCTGAGGACCGCGTCGAGCGGCGGGAACTTCATGGTGGTGGTCGGCTATCAGATGCTGATCGGGGGTGCGGCTCTGTTAGCCGTGGGCCTACCGCTGGAGACATGGGATGTGACGTGGAGCCCGCTGCTTTTGGCGGCGTTCATCTACACCACGCTTGTTCCCGGCCTTTTGGCGACCGTCATTTGGTTCTTGCTGGTGGAACGCATTGGCGCGGTGAAGGCCGCGACATTCCACTTCCTCAACCCGTTCTTTGGGGTGGCGGTGGCGGCGGTGCTTTTGGGCGAAGCGCTGGGCTGGCTCGATGTGATCGGTGTCCTCGTTATTACCGTTGGCATTTTGGCCGTACAGCTCTCACGGGAACACAGCATGCGCCGCTAGGCGCCGGGGTTAGTACCCCAGCGCACAGCCGTCCTTGCGGGGATCTGAGGCGCCTTCGAGCACGCCACCGTCGCGCATGAGGATCGCCTGAGCGCCGCCGATCGCGGTTTCCGGAATCTGCACCTGGTGGCCCATATCCGAGAGGCGCTGGCGGACATCATCGCTGTAGCCGCGCTCTACCTTCAGGGTGCCTGCGTCCGAGAAGGAGCGGGGGGCGTCGATGGCCGATTGTGGGTCCATCTCAAAATCAACGAGGTTGGTGATGAAGCGCGCGTGGCCGTTGGCCTGATACTGGCCGCCCATGACACCAAAGGGCATCACGGTGCGGTCGTCACGGCGCAGCATGCCTGGGATGATCGTATGCATGGGCCGCTTGCCTGGGCCAGCCTCGTTCGGGTGACCTTCTTCGAGCGTGAAGCCCGCGCCGCGGTTGTGGAAGAGCACGCCGAATTTGTCGGAGGCTATGCCAGAGCCGAAGCTGTGGAAGATCGAGTAGATCAGAGACACCGACATGCCGTCTTTGTCGACAACGGAGATGTAGATCGTGTCCTTGTGTACGGCCTCGGTGATGGGCGCGGCGTCGGCCATGGCCTTGTTTGGGTCGATGAGCGCGGCGAGCTGTGCTGCCGTTTCGGGCGACAGCAAGTGTTCGAGGCGCGCGGTGTGATCGCGGTCCGCCAGAAGGCGGTTGCGTGCGTCGTAGGCGAGCTTGGTGCACTCGGCTTCGATATGCGCACGCTCAGCGCCCCATGGGTCCATGCCTGCAATGTCAAAGTGCTTGAGCATGTTGAGCATGAGCACCGCGATAGCGCCTTGGCCGTTCGGGGGCTGCTCCACGAGATCATAGGGGCCGTAGGTGCCGGTGATCGGGTTTACGTAATCGCTGGCGACGTTTGCGAAATCATCAAGCGTGTGGGTGCCGCCCGCGGCGCGAAGGCTTGCGACCATGTCTTCGGCGACTTCGCCCTCGTAGAACCCAGCGCGGCCCTCGTCGGCGATGCGGCGCAGGACTTCTGCCTGACGCGGGGCGCGAAAGGCCTCGCCCGGCATTGGCGCGCGGCCGTCCATGGTGAACTCACGTGCGGAGGGGTGCAGGTTCTCGAGCGCCTCGGACCAGTCGAAGGACACGCGTGGCGCGACGGGGATGCCCGCCTCGGCGTAGTGGATGGCGGGTGCGAGCACCGATTTGAGGCCCAGCTTGCCGTAGTCTGACGACAGGCGGCAAATTGCGTCGACGGCGCCCGGCATGGTCACCGCAGCGGCAGAATAGGGTGGGATCACGGAATGCCCGGCTGCGCGCAGCGCCTCAGCTGACAGACCCGCAGGGCCTTTGCCCGATCCGTTGATGGCAATGATGTCTGCCTCGGGCGAAGGCGCGACCAGGGCAAACATGTCCCCTCCGATGCCGGTCATCTGAGGCTCGCAAAACCCGAGCAAAACCGCGCCGGAAAGGGCCGCGTCCACAGCGTTGCCGCCAGCCTCGAGTATCTGCACAGCGACCTTGGCTGCAAGGGGGTGGGATGTGGCGCACATGCCGTTGGTTGTCAGGACCGGGGAGCGGCCCGGGAGATGAAAATCGCGCATGTTAGCCTCGCATTAGTCGTGGCGGGCAAATTAAGCCGAACGGTGGCAAATTCAATCTGTTTAGGGAGTGTAGTCCTCGACGCCGGACACTGGGTGGGGGCTGTTTTGCCCGACGCCGAGGTGAAGCTTGTTAGCAGCTACGGGTGGAGTTCTCGCGTTGTATCGCGTCTAGGGCTTGCCCGCTTTGCGGCGGAAATGCGGCAATGGACGAAATCCAAGAAACAATCTGTCCAGCGATCTCGGGTCAATAGAAGCCTAGAACTTCCAACCTGCGCGTCGCGGCACCCGCACTGCGAGCATCGGTTTGATGAGCGGTGAGCGGAAGCGCACGAGGTCGAGCGCCTCATGCACGCCGACGCAATCCACCCCGTCGATCCGGGTGCGCACCGCAGACCGAGAATAGAAGGGCGCATCAAGCATGTTTTGCACCTGAACTGGTGTGGTTCCGGGGTCGGCTCGCGTCTTGCGCCGCACGGCCCAGAGCGATCTCTTGAACGGCGTCAGGGGCGGTTTGTCGGTCAGCACGCTGGGCTGGCCATTGGCGTCGAAGGCAATCGCGGTGGCGAGTTTCGATCCATCGAGGCGGTCGGCATCATAGAAACACACCGATCCATCGCCTTTTGGGAAACGCCCCCAGTTCCAGTAGCTGAAATCCTGTTCCAGCGCGCGTGTACCGAAGTTGGCGTCGAAATATCCGTGTCCGTCCCACTTCCAACCGTCACCGTCGAGGTCGACGCTGATGCGTGCAGTGGGGGCGAAGGGACGCCAAACATGGGTGCCGTCCTCGGTGAGGGGCATCTCTACCCCTGTTACTCCGGTGGGCCTTACACGCACTTGGCCGCGAACGCGGGAAATGAGCGGCGGGCTGGAGATCTCGTCGATGTCGATAACAAGCTCTTCGCCCGTCCAATGCATAGAGGACGGGCCCACCTGAAAGCGGTCAGATGTGACACGCAGGGCCGAGGTGCCCCGGTCTGTCATCGTGAAGCGTCCGCCGGGCCCGTAGGTGGCCACGTTGATGCAGCAGTGGTTCTGCGGGTTGCGGCGCCCTGACCAGGCGTACCAGGGCGAAAAGACCGATCCGATAAAGCCGATGATCGAAATGGCGCGACCACCGCCGATTTTCAGGCCGTCGACATACCACCACGCGTAGCCGTTGGGCGGGACGGAGAGGTCGAAGTTCGGGCCTGTCTCATCTCCTCTGCCGCGTGCTGTGCGGAGAGGGTTGCCATCGGCACTCCCGCCCCCGGATGGGTACCCCCGCCCACGAGGAAGAGGCCCGGGATCCGCGTGCGTGCCGTCGGCCGCTGGAAAGCCGCCATCATCCCATGTGGGCTCTGCCCGTAAAGGGATCCGGCCGAGCCGGGGAACCGTGCTTCCCATTCCCGCGGTATCGTCAGCGCCCTGTCGGCGGGCCAGCTGTCGAAGGCTAACCCGAATTGGGCGAGTGTGTGATGAGTCCGTTGGCGACATGCTTCTTTCTCCTTTGCGGTAGGAGCTGCGCCTTTCTGAGCATCCGTTGTTGGCGCGGCATTTAAGATGATTTCGAAGCGCTCGAGATCGGGGGGCGTGATGCCCGTTCCGCGATCTTCGGCGCAGATGTAGATGGTGGCGTCTTCGGGCATCTCGCCCTTCGCGATCGGGTCGAATTCGCCACGTGGGTCGGTGGCGAAGAAGACATTGTGATGGACGAGATCTGGCCCCGCGGCACGGGCCGCAAAGGCCCAGACCCGGGCAGAGAGGCTGCGTTTTTCGAGGGGGGCTGCGGGAACCGCTGCTGTTGCCGTGGCGCCGAGGAGGCCCGTGCTCAGGGCGCGAGGGTCACCGTTGAAAACCACTTCGTCGCAGGCAAAGCGCCCGTCGCCGGTGTGTACAGCGGCAACAGTGCCGCCTTGCATCTCGATCCGTGTGACGTCGGCGCCGAGCATGAAGCTTACGCCCATCTTCTCGGCCAGGGCCTTCAGCGACAGCGCCATGTTGTGCATGCCGCCTGCCACGCGCCACACGCCGCTGGCCTCGGAATGGGAGATGAGCGAGAGCACCGCCGGCGACCGGTAAGGCGATCCGCCCACATAGGTCGCGTAGCGCCCGAAGAGCTGCCTCAGGTGCGGATCCCTGAAATCGCGGGCAAGCTTCTGCGCCAGCGTAGAGAGCGGCGCCATGGCGCGGATGAGCGACGGTTCTTTGAGGACCCGCGCGGTCAGGCCAACCCGGCTGGGTTTGCTTGCGCGCATCATGGGCAGGTCAAAGGCGTCAAAGAGCCGTGCAGCTTCGGCTGAGAACTTTTCGAAGTCGGTACGCGCTGCGGGACCAAAGACGCCGCTAATCTCGGCCGCTGATCTGGTCTGATCTTGCCAGAGGTCAAGCACTGCGCCGTCGCGCCACCAGTGCCGGGCAAGGTGCGGCTCGGGTGCGAGGGTTACGTGATCCTCAAGGCTCTCACCGATGCTGGCAAAAAGATCGTCAAAGACGGGCTTCATCGTCAGCACCGTGGGCCCGGTATCTACAGGTCCCGCTTCGGAGGGCACCGTGCGCATTTTACCGCCCACTTCCGGCGCCCGTTCAAGCACGAGCACATCGCGCCCCTGAGCGCGCAGCCTGAGGGCTACGGCGAGACCACCTATTCCGGCTCCTATAACGATACTGCGCGCTTGCGCGTCCATGCGGACCTCCGAGTGGCAGTGTTGACTTGGACACCCAAAGTGTCCAGTGTAATTTACAGTCAGACTGTCCGCATTGCCTGACTAAGCCTCTTAAGAACTAGGAGACAGGCGCCATGGAACAGCGAATCGAGGCGGCGATATCGGCCGCAATCCGGCTTGGACAAGGAAGGGGCCCGGTACCTGCGCAGCTTGCTTCTGCGCTGGATTATGCGGTCACGCCAGGTGGGGCGCGGATTCGCCCGACGATCCTCACATCTGTTGCGATGGCCTGCGGCGACGACGCGCCCGAAGTGACGGATGCTGCTGCAGCGGCGCTGGAACTCATCCACTGTGCGTCGCTCGTCCATGACGACATGCCGTGCTTTGACGACGCCGACACGCGCCGCGGGAAACCCTCCGTTCACCGCGCCTATTCGGAGCCTTTGGCTTTGTTGACGGGCGACAGCCTTATCGTGCTTGCGTTCGAGCTTTTGGGCCATGTGGCCTCCAAGCAACCGATGCGGTCGGCCCAGCTCGTCATCACGCTTGCGCAGCGCACGGGTATGCCCGGCGGTATCTGTGCAGGGCAGGGGTGGGAAAGCGAAGATAAGATCGATCTCGACGCCTATCACCACGCCAAAACGGGCGCGCTGTTCATCGCGGCCACGCAAATGGGCGCGATTGCCTCGGGCCAGGATGCGGAACCCTGGGAGGAGCTCGGCGCCCGCATCGGGCAGAGCTTCCAGATCGCCGACGATTTGCGTGATGCACTTTATGATGAGGCCGCGCTGGGAAAGCCTGCGGGCCAAGATGACCTCCACGGTCGCCCCAATGCGGTGAGTCAGTGGGGCGTCAAAGGCGCCATTGAGAAACTCGACGACACCCTCGCCGGGGCCATCGCCTCGATCCCGCATTGCCGGGGCGAGGCGCAGCTGGCCGAGATGGTGAGACGCTACGCGGAGCGGCTGACCCCGCTTTACGCCGCAGCGCGCACGGCAGCCGAATGAAGCAGGAACCCTGCGTACCGGCCCAACCGGCGGCACGCAAAGGCAAGTTTGGCCGTGGTCCACGGGCCTGGGTCTTGCGCCTTGCTGCCTCCGAGCGCTTCCAGTCTTTCGCAGCAAAAACGCCTTTCTTTGCGGGCAAAGCGCGCCGCGAAGGGGAGGAGATGTTCGATCTCATTGCGGGCTTCGTGAAGTCGCAGGTCCTCTTTGCGCTGGTGGAGATGGATGTGCTGACGCGCCTGACCGAAGGGCCGCTGACGCCTGCTGAGGCGGTGCCGGGAATTCCAAGCCGCAATGCGATCCTTCTGCTTGATGCGGGGTGCGCTTTGGGCCTGCTCCGTCAGCGTAAGGGGCGCTACGATCTCACCACGCGGGGGGCCGCCTTGCTGGGCGTGCCGGGCGTAGTGCCGATGATCCGGCATCATTCCGTGATGTATCGCGATATGTCCGATCCCGTGGCGCTGCTGCGGGGAGAGATACAGCCCGAGCTCGCGCGCTTTTGGCCCTATGTCTTCGGGGCAGGTGCGGCGCAGGACCCGGACACGGCACGTGCGTATTCTGACCTTATGGCCGACAGCCAGAAGCTCGTGGCGGAAGATACGCTGCGGACAGTCGATTTCTCCAAGGACGAGGAAGTTCTCGACATTGGTGGTGGTACCGGAGCCTTCCTTGCGGCCTTGGGCGACAAACATGCCGAGCCCAAGCTGCACCTTTTTGACCTGCCCGCCGTGGCGCCTGGCGCTGAAAGCCGCTTCCGTGCTGGAGGGTTGGACGGTCGGGCGACGATCACCGCTGGCTCCTTCCGCGATGACGCCATCCCCTCGGCGCCAACGATGACGCTCGTACGCGTGCTTTATGATCATGCGGACGAGACGGTCGCCGCGCTTTTGAAGAAGGTGCACGACGCGCTGCCCGTCGGCGGGCGCCTCATCGTATCCGAGCCCATGACAGGGGCCGCAAAGCCCACTGTGGCAGGCGATATCTACTTCGCCTTTTACACGTTCTGCATGGAGACGGGGCGCGCCCGGTCACAGGCGCAGATCGCCGAAATGCTCGACGCCGCAGGCTTCACAGACATCGAAACACCCACACCCAAGCGGGCTTTCGTGACGTCCGTCGTCACTGCTCGCAAGCGAAGTTGACAATAGTTTGTCCAGATCAATTGACATAATAAAGTGTAAGGCTAGACTGACACCCGTAGCTGAATCCCCGGCCGTGAGTCCCGACTCACCCGCCGGAGGATGTAAAAACAGGGAGCGCCCATAGGTGCAAACGACTGCAGTACTCCTCGCTGAGCCCAAGATGCTTGGCCTAGAGACCGTGGCCCTCAAGGCCCCGGCTGCGGGAGATGTCGTTGTTGACGTGGCGCATTCCGGTATCTCCACAGGTACAGAAAAACTTTTTTATTCCGGTGATATGCCGCCCTTCCCGGGCTCGGGCTTCCCGTTGGTGCCGGGCTATGAGGCAACAGGCACAGTGGTCGAGGCCGCAGGCGATCTTAGCGTTGGCGACACGGTCTTCGTGCCGGGCGCGGATTGCTATGAAGAGGCGTTCGGCCTCTTTGGTGGATCTGCGAAAACCCTCGTCACGCCGGCGAGCCGGGTGACTCGCATCGATTTCGGACATGGCGCTGCGGGCGCACTTCTGGCTCTTGCAGCAACGGCGCGCCATGCTTTGGCATCGCCCAACGCCTCCCTACCAGATCTGATCGTCGGCCATGGTACGCTTGGCCGCCTACTCGCAAGGCTGACCATCGCCGCAGGCGCACCGGCGCCCACGGTCTGGGAAATCGACCCGAGCCGCAGCGTAGCAGAATACCCCGTCGTCCATCCCGACCAGGACGACCGTCGGGACTATGGCGCGATCTATGATGCCTCGGGCGACGCCAAGTTGCTGAACGCTCTGATCGGACGGCTGAAGAAAGGCGGGGAGATCACCCTCGCAGGCTTCTACGCTGACCCGCTTTCTTTCGCTTTCCCACCGGCCTTCATGAAGGAAGCCCGTCTGCGCGTCGCAGCCGAGTGGACCGCCGAGGACATGACCGCCACCCGAGACCTCGTCGAAGCCGGAAAGCTGCGCCTCGATAACCTCATCACTCACCGCGCCGCCGCAACGGACGCCCCTCAGGCCTACGAGACCGCTTTCAGCGATCCAAGCTGCCTGAAAATGATCCTGGACTGGAGAGACATCGCATGAAGGACGTGCCGAACCTCAAGGATTTCTCCGACCGCCTGCGCGACGAGGCGAACGAAGATCTCGCGGATATCGTCACTGAAGAGCCGACGAAAAAAACGCAGATCATCGCGATCTACGGTAAAGGCGGCATCGGTAAGTCGTTTACGCTGGCCAACCTCAGCCACATGATGGCCGAGCAGGGTAAGCGCGTTCTGCTTATTGGCTGCGACCCGAAATCGGACACGACCTCGCTGTTGTTCGGCGGCAAGGCCTGCCCGACGATTATTGAGACCTCGACGCGCAAGAAGCTCGCCGGTGAAGAGGTGGGTGTCGGTGACGTCTGCTTCAAGCGCGGCGGTGTCTTCGCGATGGAGCTTGGCGGCCCGGAGGTTGGGCGCGGCTGCGGTGGTCGCGGCATCATCCACGGCTTCGAGACGCTCGAAAAGCTCGGCTTCCATGATTGGGATTTCGACTACGTCCTTCTGGACTTCCTGGGCGACGTGGTTTGCGGCGGCTTCGGCCTGCCCATCGCGCGCGACATGGCGCAGAAGGTGATCCTTGTGGCCTCGAACGACCTTCAGTCGCTCTACGTCGCCAACAACGTGTGCTCGGCGGTGGAATACTTCCGCAAGCTGGGCGGCAACGTGGGTGTCGCGGGCCTTGTGATCAACAAGGACGACGGCACGGGCGAGGCGCAGGCCTTCGCCGAAAGCGTCGATATCCCGATCCTCGCCAGCATTCCTCAGGACGAGGATTTGCGCCGGAAATCCGCGAACTATCAGATCGTTGGCACTGAGGCATCTCAGTGGGGCGGCCTCTTTGCGGAGCTCGGCCTGAACGTGGCCGAAGCGCCGCCAGTGCGCCCGGCACCGCTCAGCCAGGACGGCCTCCTGAACCTCTTTGACGGCAAGGAAACGGGCGCGGGCATCGAGCTGGTGCCAGCCACGGACGAAGACATGCGCGGCAAGAATGCCAAGCCGCAGGTGAGCTTGGAGGTCATGTACGACGATGCTTGATCTGGACGCTCTGAAAACCGTCGAGCGCGCGCTCGGTAAAGAAGGAGCCCAAAGGAAGTAATGGGTTTCGAGGTCAAATACGACCTGGCGGAAGACGCCAAGGTAGACGCGGTGCAGGATGCGCCCGTGCTCGGTGGGGCGCCCAGCTTGGGTGACGCACCGGTGCTGGGGCAAGATCCGCTGGCACCCGTTGGCTGCCATTCTTCTGCCGACTCCATGGAGGCGCAGGCGCGTGCGTCTGGTAATTCCGAGCTGCTCGATCAGCTGGCAGCCGACTACCCCACCGGCCCCCATGACAAGCCCCAAAGCATGTGCCCGGCATTCGGATCGCTCCGCGTAGGCCTTCGGATGCGCCGTGTGGCCACCGTGCTGAGCGGTTCGGCCTGCTGTGTTTATGGCCTCACCTTTATCAGCCACTTCTACGGCGCTCGACGCTCAGTAGGTTACGTGCCCTTCAACTCCGAGACGTTGGTGACCGGTAAGCTCTTCGAAGACATCCGTGACAGCGTCTACGCCATGGCGGACCCGGAGAAGTACGACGCCATCGTCGTCACTAACCTCTGTGTGCCGACCGCCTCTGGGGTGCCGCTCCGTCTGTTGCCAGACGAGATCAACGGCGTGCGCATCGTGGGCATCGACGTGCCGGGCTTTGGCATTCCAACCCATGCTGAGGCGAAGGATGTGCTCGCAGGCGCGATGCTGAACTTCGCCCGCCAAGAGATCGAAGCAGGCCCCGTGCCCGCCCCGCAGAAAGCCAAGGAAGATCGTCCGACAGTGACCCTGCTGGGTGAGATGTTCCCTGCCGATCCGATGATGATTTCGGCCATGCTGGCACCTATGGGGCTGGCAATCGGGCCGACTGTTCCCTGCCGTGAGTGGCGCGAGCTTTACTCTGCGCTCGACTGCGGCGCGGTGGCCGCGATCCACCCGTTCTACACCGCCGCGATGCGCGAGTTCACAGCTGCCGGGAAACCGATCATCGGCTCCGCGCCTGTGGGCTATGACGGCACCGAGGCATGGCTTTCGAACATTGGCGATACCTTCGGCTTGCCCGCAGCTCAGGTTGATGCAGCCAAGAACGCCTTCCTGCCCGCGATCCGCGGCGCGCTGGCGGCGACGCCCATCGACGGCACGATTACTCTCAGCGGCTATGAAGGCTCCGAGCTTCTTGTTGCGCGCCTGCTCATCGAGAGCGGCGCTGATCTGCGCTACGTTGGTACGGCTTGCCCGAAGACGCCTTACAGCGCGGGCGACGCCGAATGGCTCGAGGCCAAAGGCGTGCGCGTGAAGTTCCGTGCGTCGCTCGAAGATGATTGCGAAGCGATGGTCGAACATCGCCCGGACCTCGCCATCGGGACGACACCTGTTGTCCAGAAGGCCAAGGAGCTCGCGATCCCCGGCCTGTACTACACCAATTTGATTTCGGCGCGTCCACTCATGGGACCGGCGGGCGCTGGGTCGCTCGCCACGGTTATAAACGCGGCGATGAAGAACAAAGACCGCATGGAACACATGCGCGAGTTCTTCGAAGGCGTGGGCGGTGGCGACACCGCAGGCATCTGGGAGGAGGGTCCCAATGTGCGGCCTGACTTCCGTGAACAGCAGGTGAAAAAGCTCGCCAAGAAAGCGGCGGATGCCAAGGCGGAGGAGATGGTCTGATGCTTATCCAAGATCACGACCGCGCCGGCGGCTACTGGGGGGCAGTCTATGCCTTCTGCGCTGTCAAAGGCCTGCAATGCGTCATCGACGGCCCCGTGGGCTGCGAGAACCTGCCGGTGACTTCCGTTCTGCACTACACAGACGGTTTGCCGCCGCACGAGCTTCCGATCGTGGTTACGGGCCTCGGTGAGGAAGAGCTGGGTCGCGATGGCACCGAGGGCGCAATGAAGCGCGCTTGGGGTACGCTTGACCCTGCGCTGCCTGCGGTCGTCGTAACGGGCTCGATCGCCGAAATGATCGGTGGCGGCGTCACGCCTCAGGGCACCAATATACAGCGATTCCTGCCGCGGACAATCGATGAAGATCAGTGGGAATGCGCGGATCGCGCGATGACCTGGATCTTTACAGAATTCGGCATGACGCGGGGCCAGCTCCCACGTGAAGCCAAGCGTGTGGAAGGTCAAAAGCCCCGGGTGAATATCCTTGGGCCGATGTACGGCACGTTCAATATGCCATCTGATCTCGCCGAGATCCGCCGCCTCGTTGAAGGCATCGGCGCAGAGATCAACATGGTTCATCCGCTCGGTGCGCACGTCGCCGAAATGCGCAACCTCGTAAATGCGGACGTCAATGTCGTGATGTACCGCGAGTTCGGGCGTGGGTTGGCAGAGCTTCTCGGGAAGCCCTACCTTCAAGCGCCCGTCGGGGTCGAGTCCACCACCAAGTTTTTGCGGACCCTTGGTGAACTCCTCGGACTCGACCCCGAACCTTTCATCGAGCAAGAGAAGCATTCCACCATCAAACCGGTCTGGGATCTCTGGCGCTCGGTCACGCAGGACTTCTTTGCTACCGCCTCCTTCGGGATCGTGGCGAACGAGACCTATGCGCGAGGGGTTCGAAACTTTCTGGAGACCGACTTGGGCTTCCCCTGTGATTTCGCCGTCGCGCGTTGCCGGGGGAAAAAGACCGACAATGATGAAGTGCGCGCTCTGATGGCAGAGAAAAAGCCGCTCATCGTCCTGGGGTCGATCAACGAGAAAATGTACATGTCAGAATTGAAGGGAGGTCACGGTCCGCAGCCTGCCTTCATCCCGGCGAGTTTCCCAGGGGCTGCAATCCGCCGCCACGTGGGTACACCCTTCATGGGCTATGCCGGGGCCACTTACCTGTTGCAGGAGATCTGCAACGGGCTCTTCGACGCACTCTTCCATATCCTGCCACTGGGCACGGAAATGGACGCGGCCGACGCGACCCCCACGACGCTGAAAAGCGATTTCCCGTGGGATGAGGACGCTCAGGCCGAAATGGATGCCATCGTCGAAACCTATCCAATTCTTACGCGTATCTCGGCGGCCAAACGGCTCCGTGACGACGCGGAGAAAGCTGCACTCGATCAAGGCGCCTCCCGCGTCGTGCTCGAAACTGTGCAGGCGCTGAGGTCCGCAAATACCGAAGCGAAGGCGGAGAACAATACCGCCGAACAGGGAGTATCCGCATGACGGACGCAACCAACGACATCCCAACCGAAAGCACGGTCGGCCGCATCAAGCGCACCGCGCCTCGCAGGGAATATTATGCGTATTTCGCGATCATCTTCATCGCTGCTTTGCCCTTGTCGTTCCTGACATGGCTCTTGGCAGCCGGGCGTCAGCTGGCGCTGCCTGAGAAGGGCCCCATTGCGCGGGCTTGGAGCCAGGCACGCATCATTACGCCGATGATCTTTCACGCCTGAGCGCGTGACGAATTGGTGGCTGCTGGTCCGCCGGCTGTCATCACCCATACCCGGGAGCCGCAACGAACGGGTGTCACTGATCTTCCCCTCGATCCTTGGATCGAGGGGAAGGCACCCGGCGGGGCCGTGATGGCCCTATCGGAACCCGGCCGCGGGGTGCGCGGCGTCAGTCACCTCCTGGAGGAAATACTATGGCTGATAAATCCGACCTGTCCTTCACGGGTCTCACAGACGAGCAAGCGCAGGAGCTGCACTCGGTCTACATGAGCGGGTTCACGGTGTTTTCCATCGTGGCCGTCGTCGCTCACGTGCTGACGTACATCAAACTGCCCTGGTTCAACTTCTAAAGGGAGCAGAGATACATGGCACAGTTCTACAAGATCTGGCTGGTTTTCGACCCGCGCCGCGTTTTCGTGGCACAGGGCGTCTTCCTGTTCCTGCTGGCGGCAATGATTCACCTCGTGCTGCTCAGCAATCCAACGACCAACTGGTTCACGCAGGCCTTTGGCGGCTGACCAAGCTCGTAACTAGCAAGGCTGCGGGCGGGTGGTTCGCCCGCCCGTAGCAAACCCTTTTCACCGGTCGCCCCCCTCAGCCCAGGTCCGCAGCCTAGGCGGGACGCCACTAAGCGGAGACTTGAGAAGATGGCAATGCTGTCCTTCGAAAGAAAATATCGCGTCCGCGGAGGGACGCTTGTCGGCGGCGATCTGTTCGACTTCTGGGTGGGCCCCTACTATGTGGGGTTCTTCGGGGTCACGACGATCTTCTTTGCCGCTCTAGGCACGCTGTTGATCTTTATCAGCACGGCCCAAGCTGGGGTCTGGAACCCCTGGCTGATTTCAATTGAACCGCCTGCGCTCGAATATGGGCTAGGTTTTGCGCCCCTAAAGGAAGGTGGCTACTGGCTGCTGGTTACGTTCTGCGCCATCGGCGCATTCGTGTCCTGGGCGCTCAGAGAAGTGGAAATCTGTCGAAAACTCGGGATGGGCTATCATGTGCCCTTCGCCTTTAGCATTGCAATTCTGGCCTACGTGACGCTCGTCGTAATTCGACCAGTGCTCATGGGCGCTTGGGGACACGGCTTTCCCTACGGAATTTTCTCCCACCTCAACTGGGTGAACAACGTCGGCTACGCATACGGCAACTTCCACTATAACCCGGCCCACATGGTCGCGATCACGTTCTTCTTCACGACGTGTCTCGCCCTGGCCCTGCACGGCGCGTTGGTCCTGTCAGCAGCCAACCCAGGCAAGGACATGGAAGCCAAGACGCCAGACCATGAAGACACGTTCTTCCGTGACTTCATCGGCTACTCCGTCGGCACGCTGGGTATTCACCGCCTCGGCCTTCTGCTCGCTCTTAACGCAGGCATCTGGTCGGCCATCTGTATCGTCATATCGGGCACGATTTGGTTCGATTCTTGGTCGAACTGGTGGTTCTGGTACCTCGATCTGCCCTGGTGGGTGGACCTCTAAGGGAGCAATGAAGAATGGCTGAATATCAAAACATCTTCACCCAGGTCCAAGTTCGGGGCGAACCCGAATGGGGCATGGATAACGAAATGAACCTCATGGAAGAGCGTGCGGGGAGCCCTGGCTTCTCCACCCTCCTCGGTTGGCTCGGCAACGCGCAGCTTGGTCCGGTCTACCTCGGCCCGTTTGGCGTGGTCTCGCTGGCCACCGGCTTTGCCTGGTTCTTCATCGTCGGCATGAGCTTCTGGGCTCAGGTGGACTACTCGCCGGGTCTCTTCTTCCGGGAGCTCTTCTATCTGGCGCTTGAGCCGCCAGCGCCGGAATATGGGCTGGGCTTTGCCCCGCTAGATGAGGGCGGATGGTGGCTGATTGCCTCATTCATGCTTCTCGTCAGTGTCATGAGCTGGTTCGCCCGCTCGTGGGTCCTGGCAGACCAACTGGGCATGGGTAAGCACGTTTGCTACGCCTTCGCCTCTGCCATCTGGCTCTTCCTTGTACTTGGCCTCATCCGCCCGGTGCTGATGGGAAGCTGGTCTGAAGCGGTGCCATACGGGATCTTCCCGCATCTGGACTGGACGAACCTGTTCTCCATCACTTGGGGCAACCTGTTCTACAATCCGTTCCACGCGCTCTCGATCGTGTTCCTCTACGGCTCGGCCCTGCTCTTCGCGATGCACGGTGCGACCATCCTCGCAGTGGCCCGCTATGGCGGCGACCGCGAGCTGGAGCAGATATATGATCGCGGTACGGCATCTGAACGTGCGGGTCTCTTCTGGCGCTGGACCATGGGCTTTAACGCCACCATGGAAGGCATCCACCGTTGGGCTTGGTGGTTCGCGGTACTGACAACGCTCACGGGCGGCATAGGTATCCTGATCACCGGCACCGTCGTTGACGACTGGTTCGCCTGGGCCGTCGCCCACGGCTACGGCTTCGAAACCTACTAAGCGGAGGACCTCGACATGTCATCTGACAAGGAAAACATCCTGAGCATGAGCGAGACGCAGCGCCTGCGCTACGACGTCCTCGGGCTTATGATGAAAGGCGCAGGATATGCGGCAGCGTTCGTGCTGTTCATCTGGGCCGTCATCTACGTGATCTACCTGGTGGGCCTGCTGTTGCCGCCTGAGAGCAAGGAGGCCGCGGATCCAACGCCGCTCAGCTTCTACCTCGAGGCGCTTCAGTCACTGCCCATCGCGTAACGCGCTTTTCGAGGGCAGGCTGGCTTGCCCTCGACACCGGTTCGAGCGCTCTCCCAAGCGCTTGATCCTCGGGGTTTCCACCCCGGTTCCCTTCCTGTTGGCTACAGGATACTTGCGCCGCCGGCATCTCCCGGTGGCGCTTTTTTGTGTTTCGCGCGAGGTGGCGCGATAACCTACGTGGGGAAGAGATGTGAGGGTCACGATATCGATAAAGACGGCCTTGTTGGCGGCGATGCTGCTCTTTTCTGCCGGGGCGGTGGCCCATACAGCCGAGGATGAGTTTACCTCGCCTGAAATCCTGATCTTAGGAGACAGTCAGCTGACCTTCGGCGCGGGCCCCGCATTCTCGATTTCTTCAGCGACATTAAACACCACTGCCATGCCAATGAGGCGCAGATGCGTAGCCTCAAGCAACTGGGAGAGATGCGCGTGGGCGTCATTGGAGTGCGCTCGACGTCGATCCATTCTTGGGTCGCGCGCAGTGGACGCGCCAAGGCCACTATCTGCGAGGTCGATCGTAAGTGGCGCGTCAACGCGGGTACTTACGGCGTCGTCAATCAGAACGGGGCAAAATACGTCCAGATCGGGCAGGACCGCGAGTATCAGTTCTGCGCGCCACAGAAGTCGGCTTTCGAGCACATGTTCCGCGAGGACTACTACGACCCAAAGCTGCTGATGCTGTCATTCCTCGGAAACTCGGCCGAGCGATGGGCCAACAGCAAAGACAAGGCGATCGAAGATGTGCAGCGCATGATGGATCAGCTGCCAGAGGGCCTGCCGTGCATCTTCATGACCACGGCGCCGGCCTACAGGGAAAGCATCTTGGAGCTACGCCTGAGGGCGCAGCACAATCTAATGGATGCCTTCAAGGAAACGGGCGCGCGCTGCAGCTTTGTACCCGGCGCGACATCCCAAACAGTCGCGGAAAACCAGGGCAACAGCGATCATTTCCGACGCAACAGCAGCGGGCGGGGCAAAGACCCATTCCATCCAAACTCTGTTGCTGTGGAGAAGTTCTTTGCGCTGGAGATGGACAACATCTGCACGGCGATCTTCGACCAACTGGGAACTGACCCGATAGGTCAGTGAGCCAAGCCTCTTAGGCCTTCATCAAGGCGCCGAAGATCTTCTCNGAGTGCTGAGCGAGGTAAATGCGGATCCAAGGCGTGAAGAGCTCTGGACGACGCTCAATTTCGGCGCGCAGTTCAAAGAGGTCGACCCAACGGACTGCGGCGACCTCTTCCGGATTAAGATACATCTTCAGCGACTTCGTGGCCGGGGCGATGAAGATATCTGCAACCTCGTGCTCGATCAGCCCGTTGCCGACCTCGGCGCGGTATTCCACGCGATCTCGATGCGCGGGGTANAGNCCCTTGATGCCGAGCTCGTCATCGAGACGACGCACGGCGCAGGTNGCGGGATCTTCGTCCCACATGGGGTGCGTGCAGCAGGTGTTCGCCCACAGACCAGGCGTATGATACTTGCCCAGGGCGCGCTGCTGCAGCAGCACCTCCATCCCATCCATCACGAAGACACTCACAGCTTTATGCTTGAGGCCGCGCTGATGCACTTCGAGCTTTTCCACAGGGGTCAGAACGCCGTCTACCCAAGCGGGTATCATTGTCTGTTCTGCCATCACACGTGCTCCGGTTTTACGATGCCCATGAGGTGGGCGAGGTTCTTAATTCCAATTTTCAAATGCGCGAGCGGGCGTGCCGCCACGAGCTTTTTGTTCATATAGGCCTCGAAGGTGAGGCGCTGCACGTCGACATCATGACACAGGGAGACAAATCGCTCCCGGCGCTCGTCGGACTTGTAATAAGCGTCCTGCATGGCGCCGAGCACTTTGAAGACGTTCTTGTGCTCTTTCATGAAGAGCTTGCGCGCCATGGCGAGGTCGGTCGCCTTGCCAGAGGCCAGTGCAGCTTCGACGGCCATGCCCGCCACGCGGCCGCCCATCATGGCGTAGTAGATCCCTTCGCCGGACGACGGCGCTACGACGCCTGCGGCATCTCCGGAAAGAACGACGTCCTTCCCGTTGTCCCATTTGTCGAGCGGTTTCAGAGGGATAGGCGCACCCTCTTTCCGGATCGTCTCGCAGCCCGCCAGCCCTGACGCCGCACGAAGGTCTGCTGTTTTCTGTTTGAGATCGACGTCCATATCCTCGGTGCCCATGCCCACCGAGGCTGAGGCACCATGGGGGAAGACCCAGCCGTAGAAGTCCGGTGAGATTGCCCCATCATAGATCACATCGCAGCGCTCTGGGTCGTAGGAGCCGACTTTTCCGGGGGCTTTGATGATCTCGTGATAGGCGACAACGTAGCGTCCTTTGCCCGCGCCGGGGACTTCGGAGGCCGCTACTTTTGATTTTGCGCCGTCCGCACCGATGATCATGCGCGTCTCAAGGACGATCTCTTCCTTCTGGCGATTCCTATAGATCACCTTGGGATGCGGGCCATTTCGGTCGACGCGCAAGAAGGTGCCGGTGTGGCGCTCAGCGCCGTTTTGGGCGGCACGCGCGCGCAGGTATTCGTCAAAGTGCTCGCGGTCGACCATGCCCACAAAGCCGTTCTCGATCGGGATATCGACCTGGCGTTGCGTGGGGGAGATCATGCGCGCCGTGTTGATCTTGGCCACGAGCTGGCTGTCGGGAATATCGAAGTCTTCGATCAGTCGCGGGGGGATGGCGCCGCCGCAGGGCTTGATCCGGCCAGCCCTGTCGATGACGGCCACCTTATGGCCGCGCAGGGCCAGATCATTTGCGGCTGTTGCGCCAGACGGCCCGCCCCCGACGATGACGACATCAAACATGGCTATTCTCCCGGTTGAAGGATCGGCTCGGGCTGTGGGGCCCGCTGCAGAATACGAAGGGCGACGACGGCCGCCGCGAGAAATAGGGCGGCCTCAAGGCCAAAGACTGTCGCGTAGGCGGTGGCCTCGGGCAGCGCGATGCGCGCGAGATCCAGGAGGCCCGTCGCAATAAGGCCAGCTGCACCGGCGGCAAGGGCCTGTGCCGCGCCAAAGACGCCCATCCGGGTGCCGGTGGCGCCCTCACGCTCAGAGCTCAGAAGCATCATTGATCCCACGGCGCCCGTCACGAAGAGGCCGTTGCCAAGGCCAAGCGCGACTGATGCGGGGATCAGTGGCATCTGCAGCCCAAGGGCCGCGAGCCCGAGCGCAGAGATTACGCAGCCCGCCACGGCCCAAGCGCGCAGCGATCCGATACGGAAGGCGGACAGTACCCCGGCGAGGATCATGCCCACGAGGGCTGCGCCGTCTTTGCCGCCCGAAAGCTTGGTGGAATCCTCGGGGCTGAGGCCATGGACGTGGCCCGCGAAGGGCTCAAAGATCAGCTCGCTCAGATAAAAGGCGAGGATGGATAGGAAGACGAACCCTGTGAAGCGGCGCGCGGCTGGGTCAGCCCATGTGGCACGCAGGGCGGGGCGGAGTTCGTTGTGTTCTGGCGCAGGCGCTGGGCCCGTGCGGCGTTCGACGCCAATGGTTGCGACAAAGCACAGGAGAACGGCGATAAGACCCACCACGCTGACGACCGCGACAAGGCGGGGTGCGGAATAGGGCTCCAGCGCGATGCCGGTTCCGATAGAGGCAATGATCGCGCCCGCAATGAGGAAGAGCCACGCGACCGTGGCCGCGGCGCCCTTGCCCTTGTGGCTTGTGACCGTCGCCAGGAGCGCGAGGAAAGACGTGCCCGCCGCCCCAATGCCGAGGCCGAGCGCGGCATAGGCGATGATCCAGATAAGAAGCGCCATCGAAGGCGCGGTCGCCGCCACGTGGATCGCGTAGGCCGCGCCGATGATGGCGAGCGCCGTCACCGTGATGCCGCCCAGAATGAACGGGGTGCGTCCGCCTTTGGCGTCCGAGCGATGCCCCCAGACGGGGCGCGTCAGCTGCACACCGTAGTGCAGTGCCACGAGCAAACCGGGCAGGATCGCGGGCAGCGCAAGCTCCACCGTCATCAGGCGGTTGAAGAGGTTCACCGGCAAAGCTGCAAGCCCGCCAATGGCCATGTTCACAAGGCAAAGTCGCGCGATGGCGAGCCAGGACGCGTTCATGTGATGCTCCTGAGTGCGACGGCTGCGATCATCATTCCGGCGACATAGGCGCCGACGCCGGGGCCGTTGTACCAAGGCGCTTTGCCCTTCGGATCGCGCATCATGACAGTCATGGCGCGGACTTGGACGCCGAGAAGGCCCGTGATCGCCAGTGCGTGCACCGGACGGTCCCATGCGAAGAGAAGCCCGATCACGTCGACCTGCGCTGCGGTCATGACGATGCAGGCCGTCCAAGCCGCGCGGCGGGGACCGAGCGTGACGGGCAGCGATTTGATCCCAAGCTGGCGGTCGCCTTCGAGCGCTTTGAAGTCATTGAGTGTCATGATCCCATGGGCGCCGAGGCCGTAGAGCACGGCGACAACGATGATTTCCCAGCGCGGCAAGCCCGCGACCATGACAGCCGCGCCGGTGAACCAGGGCAGGGATTCATAGGAGAGGCCGACGAGGCCTGGGCCCCACCATCCTGATTTCTTCGCCCGAATAGGTTCTTGGCTATACGCCCATGCCGCGAGCACGGCGGCCACCGTTGCTGCAAAGCCCCAAGGGCCAAGCTGGTATCCGACGACCAGCGAAAGACCTGACATCGCGATGGCGATCCAAAGGCCCCAACGGCCCGGGATGCGCCCGGATGGGATGGGGCGGTGCGGCTCATTAATGGCGTCCACATGCCGGTCGCACCAATCGTTGGCGGCCTGCGACATGCCGCAAGTAATTGGGCCAGCGAGGATAATTCCGAGAAGGGCAAGGGCCCACGCGTCGCTGAGTGCGGCGCCAGAGCTCACAATGCCACAAAGGTAGGCCCACATGGGCGGGAACCAAGTGATCGGTTTAATCAGCTCAAGTGCCGCAGAAGGTTGCGGAAAGCGCCGATTCTGAATGCTCGGTGCGACGGACATGTGTCAACTATACTGGACACTGAGGGTCGGGCAAGGATTACATTGACGCACGCAAAAGGGCTTGCGATGCTTTGGCGAAATACCGCAAGCCATTTGTCTGCAGAACGAAGCGTTAGCTTTCTTTGGCGAGCAGGCCGTATTTGCGCAGCTTGACGTAGAGCGACTGGCGCGAAAGCCCCAGCATCTCGGCCGCAGCAACGCGGTTATTGCGCGTCAGCTCAACGGCGGTCTCGATGCACATCTTTTCAACGACGTCGGTCGTCTCGGACACGATGTCTTTGAGCGACGCCGATCCCACAAGCTCCATGATGGAGCGCATGGCATCATCCCCAACCGCGACACCCGGCTTGCGAACCGCCTCAACGCGGGAGGCGTCGCGGATCACGAAGACATAGGACGGGTGCGCCCGGTCATTCAGATAGGTCACCGAAATCTCGATCGACAACGCGGCGCCGTACTCGCCAGCGAGCTTGGTGGCGTACATCCGCATCTGCCCGGCGCGCGCGGCGTTCTCGAGCAGAACCTTTAGGTCGACGGTCCCGCGAGCCAGATAGTCACCCAGCGAGCGACCCTTCACGTTCGTCAGATGTGTGGCGTCCGCGAGGTTCAGGAAGCTTTCGTTGGCAGAGCGAATAACGCCGTCGCGATCAGTGAATACGATCGCATCGACACCTTCTTGATAGAGCGCAGAGAGGTTTTCACCGAGTTCGTCGCTGACGGGTTCACCGCTCTCTTCATTTTCGATCCGGCACAGTAGCAGGCGTTCGCCCGAGGCCCGGAAAACGGTGGGAGAGATACGGAGTTCTTTCCCAGAGCGGCGCGCCTGGATAGCCACGGCACGGCCTTCGTCGGAAATCGCGGCGTTCGTGAGCGTTTCCAGGAACTCACCACGACGGCGGCCTTCGAATTCCTGCGCGAAGGCGTGTCCGACGATGTCGTCACGCTTGCCGCCCAGCATTTTTGCAGCAGAAATGTTGAGATCTGCGACCCGTCCGCTGTTCACGTGAACGAAAACGAAGGCGTCTGTGGCGGTGTCCATGAGCACGCGATAGCGCGTATCGTACTCGCGCTGCGCCTCGTAGTCGCGCTCCAGCGCGATCTGCGCTTTCACCAACTGTTGTTGCATTTCGGCGATCGGACGCAGGTCTCGGCCCAACATCAACAACGCGCCGTCTGGCGTGATTCGGTGGAATGTGTAGCGGATTGGGAATTCCCAAGCCGAACGATCGAGGTGATTGAGCTCAACCGGGCGCGTCGCCTGCGGCCCATCGAGGGCGGCCAATTTCGCCTCCAGCTTCGGCACGCTTTCGGGCGTCAGGAAGTCGCGCACATTGCGGCCTTCCCAATGATCCAGTTTCCCAAGGGTGCGCATCTCTGGGTTCACCAGAACAGACAAGATCGTCGCATCATCGGAGATGACCAAGGACAAATCTGAAGCCGAGGAGATGATCCCACCGAGCATCTCTGGTGCGATCAGAGGTATCGACCCGGTGGACCAGTATTTCACCCCGCGCGACGTCATTGGCTTCGCCTCGACAGGGCCAAATCCGAATTTCTGATCTGTCTCATCATCGTCGAGTCCCTCTAGCCCTGCGGCCCGGGCGACTCGACGGCGTGCGTTGGGATCATCAGCCCGCATGCCTTCAATGCCTCTTCTGGATTATTCGATACGTAGTCTGCACCGGTAAGAGTCTTGATGTCCGTGTCTTTGTCCGTAACCGTTCCGCCCACGATAATAGGCGCAGGCATTCGGGAAGCGTTTCTTACACAGTTCACCAATTCTCGCACTGTTTCAAGTCTCTGGCATGAAGCTGCCGAGATCAGCACAGCGTTGAAATCATGGGATTCCACGAGCTCTGCTAGGTCTAGCGGTTTCAGGCCCATTGCCATCTGAGGTGCAATGCCGAGCCGTCGCAGTTGGTCTGCGATCACCGTCGCGCCTAGCGTGTGATACGCGTCGGGCGGGACAACAATCAGCGCGCTCGGAGCGCTGGGGTCCGTCACCTGCGGGGCGCGAAGGTCCCGCAAGATGGCTTGGAGCCGAGCCGAGCCGATCGTGACGTCTGCGAAAGACATGCTGTCCTCGCACCACTCTGCGCCGAGCTTGCGCGCGGCGGCAGGAAGGTAGCGGTCGATGATGGCTGCGTGATTAATTCCCGCTTCACGGAAGCGCTTTAGGATGGCTTCGCGCGGAGCATTGTCGAAGGAGCGTACGGCCTCGATAAGTTCATCAACGAGGTCTTGTCGGGAAGCATTGCCAGCAGCAAGTGAATTGGCCGCAACGACAGAAAGTACTTGCGACGCAAATACTTCAACATTGCCCTTTCCATCGGGGGTGCGGGTCTTTGAAGATCCAGCGTCGCCGTTTGGCGAATTTCCCGGGGCCGGGCCCGTTTTTGGGCCTTCCGACATTTGTTCGTTCCTCTGGAGCCGCCTCATAGCCAACCGCCAGGCTGACGGGTGGGGCATATCAAGCGACTTCCATGCTTCATCATCGGTCAGCGCCTTTGGATTGTCAAAAGTCTTTGACATTCAGTCTTCCCTTGTCCGCCCCCGTTCTTCCTTCTCTAAAAGGCCGCGAGCGTCGTCTTGTTAGTATCTGTGAGCTCCTTTGATCGGAGCCCTTACGCTCTAACATAGTGCCAGTGTAAACTAATCAAGTGTAAGCTTAACTTGACACTATGCTGAGCCGCACCTAGCCTGTTTCTGCACGGCCTGTCAGGGAGTCGGAGCATGAAATCCATGGGTCACAGCTCAGGTGAAGGCGCCAATAGTGGCGTCCGCCAACAGCGACCGCTTTATACTGTCGAGCAAAAGGCTCGCCGCGATGCCAGCATGTGGACGCTGGTGCAGGGCGTTCTCGCGCCGCTGCAGTTCCTCGTCTTCCTTGTCTCGCTGGCGCTGGTGATCCGCTACCTGCTCACTGGGGCGGGCTACGAAATCACGACCATCTCTATCCTGATCAAGACCGCGTTCCTCTACCTGATCATGGTGACGGGCGCGATCTGGGAGAAAGTCGTTTTCGGCCAATACCTTTTCGCACCTGCGTTCTTCTGGGAAGACGTCTTTTCCTTCGCAGTAATTGCCCTTCATACCCTCTACCTGTGGGTGCTCTTCACGGGCTCGGCGGGCGCACAGGCCCAGATGGTGATCGCGCTCCTGGCCTATGGTGCTTACGTCATTAATGCGGGCCAGTTCCTCTGGAAGCTGCGCCAAGCGCGGCTCCAGCAAGCTGCTACCACCGCCCCCTCTCTCACAGTTGGAGGGCTGGGCGCATGAAGGGCCATACGACGCCTGCCGCAGGGTGCCGCGACGTCCCCGTTCTTAAGGAACGTGGTCAGCGCGAAGTGTTCTGTGGCCTGACTGGAATCATCTGGCTTCACCGCAAAATGCAGGACGCTTTCTTCCTCGTTGTAGGATCGCGGACTTGCGCACATTTGTTGCAATCTGCAGCGGGCGTCATGATCTTTGCGGAGCCGCGTTTCGGCACGGCCATCCTCGAGGAGCAAGACCTCGCCGGGATGGCAGACGCGCATGACGAACTGGACAGGGAAGTTGAGCGCCTACTGTCAAGACGGCCTGACATTCGTCAGCTCTTCTTGGTTGGCTCTTGCCCCTCAGAGGTCATAAAGCTGGACCTCGCTCGCGCAGCAGAACGGTTGTCTTCCGTCTACGCGCCCAATGTGCAGGTCGTGAATTTCTCGGGCTCTGGCATTGAGACGACCTTCACGCAGGGCGAGGATGCATGCCTGGCTGCACTGTCTCGTGAGCTGCCTGAAACGGACGCCAGCAACCTCGTCGTCGTGGGCGCCTTGCCGGACGTGGTAGAGGACCAGATGCGTGGCCTCCTTGAAGGCCTTGGCATTCCGTACGTGTCCGTGTTGCCTGCCCAGCGCGCGGGCGAGCATCCCGCCGTTGGTCCCAACACGCGCTTTATCCTGACGCAGCCGTTCCTTGGAGAAACCCACGCCGCCCTGGTCGGACGTGGTGCACAGCACATCAGCGCGCCTTTCCCCTTTGGCGAGGCTGGCACGACAGCGTGGCTGCAAGCCGTGGCCGATGCCTACGGTGTGCGCCCAGACCGCTTTGACTCCGTAACAGAAGCCCCACGAGCACGGGCACGCAAAGCCATCGCTGCCGCCGCGCGCGACCTGACTGGACGCTCAATCTTCTTCTTCCCGGATAGCCAGCTTGAGATCCCGCTTGCCCGGTTCTTGACCAACGAGTGCGGGATGACCCCGCTCGAGATCGGGCAGCCTTACATCACAAAAGAGATCGTTGGCCCGGATCTTGATCTCATCCCGGAAGGACCGGTGTTGTCCGAAGGGCAGGATGTGGACCTTCAACTCGACCGCGCGCGGAAGCTTCGCCCGGATGTCACTGTCTGTGGTCTGGGTCTCGCTAACCCGCTTGAAGCCGAAGGTTTGACAACGAAGTGGGCGATTGAGCTCGTCTTTACGCCTGTGCATTTCTACGAACAGGCTGGCGATCTGGCCGCTCTCTTTGCGCGCCCCATCCGCCGGAAAAACCTGATCCGCGCCATGCATCCCAACCGGATGGAGGCTGCGGAATGAAGCTCTCCGTATGGACATATGAAGGACCGCCCCATGTGGGCGCCATGCGCGTGGCGACTGGCATGGAGGGCTTGCACTACGTCCTGCATGCGCCTCAGGGCGATACCTACGCTGATCTTCTCTTTACGATGATCGAGCGGCGCGACCACCGTCCGCCAGTGTCCTACACGACGTTCCAGGCTCGTGACCTCGGCGCTGACACGGCGCATCTTTTCAAGGACGCCTGTAAGGTTGCTGTCGACCGGTTTCAGCCCGAAGCGATCATCGTGGGCGCGTCCTGCACGGCCGAGCTGATCCAGGACGATCCCGGCGGCCTCGCGGAGACGATGGATCTGGGCATCCCGGTCATCCCGCTCGAACTGCCGAGCTATTCCCGCAAGGAGAACTTCGGCGCCGACGAGACCTTCTTCCAGATCGTGCGGCACCTGTGTGGCCCGCTTGAGCGGACGGAGCAGATCACGTGCAACCTCATCGGCCCCACGGGCCTCGGCTTCCGTCATCGCGATGACGTCGAAGAGCTCACGCGCCTCCTTTGGGAGATGGGCATTGAGGTAAACGTTGTGGCGCCGATGGGCGCTACACCCACTGATCTGACCTGGCTCGGAGCCGCGCATTTCAACGTGCTGATGTACCCGGAGACGGGCGAGGCGGCGTGCCGCTGGATGGAGCGGGAGCTCGGCCTCCCCTTCACCAAGACTGTGCCAATCGGCGTGGGCGCCACCCATGATTTCATCGCCGAGGTGCAGGCCATCACGGGCCTCGATGCCACGCCCGATGAGAGCCGCCTGCGTCTGCCCTGGTGGTCGCGCAGCGTGGATTCCAACTACCTCACCGGTAAGCGGGTCTTCATCTTTGGGGACGGCACCCATGTGATGGCCTCCGCCCGGATCGCCCATGAAGAAATGGGTTTCGAGGTCGTAGGGATGGGCTGTTACAACCGTGAGCTCGCGCGCGAAGTACGCGCGCTGGCTGAAGAGATGGATGTGCCTTGCTTCATCACTGAGGATTACCTCGTGGTCGAGCAAGCCTGCATGGATCTTGCCCCAGAGATGATCCTTGGCACGCAAATGGAGCGCCATATCGGCAAGCGCTTGGGGATCCCCTGTGCGGTGATCTCAGCCCCCGTTCATGTGCAGGATTTCCCGGCGCGGTTCTCCCCCCAGATGGGGTTTGAGGGCGCCAATGTGATCTTTGACACCTGGGTGCATCCGCTGGTGATGGGGCTCGAAGAGCACCTTTTGCATATGTTCCGCGAAGACTTTGAGTTCCACGACGACAACGGTGCGAGCCATCACGGCGGCAAGATTGATCTGCGTGAGGTGAATGCGGCGGCTCCGGATGCCTCCGGCGGAAGTACGATGCACGAAGAAGCGGCGGTTTCGCTCCCTGAGGTGCAGGCGGACGGGTCGATCGTTTGGCTGCCTGCGGCGGAGAAAGAGCTCAAGAAAATCCCGTTCTTTGTGCGCGGTAAGGCCAAGCGCAACACCGAGGCATTTGCCGCCGAAAAAGGTGTGACCGAGATCAGCGTCGAGACGCTTTACGAGGCGAAGGCTCACTATGCGCGATAGCCTCGATCCTCAGGAATACCGCGTCGTTATCGTGACGCTGGACCATCACGCGGCGGGGCCTGCGGCGCGGGCATTGCCTGCCCTGGCGCAGGATTTCCCGGGGCTGAAGGTGTCCATTCACGCAGCGGCGACCTGGGCTGAGGATCCTGCAGCGCTGGAGGAGACACGGGTTGCGGTCGCTTCGGCCAATATCATCGTAGCGAACCTTCTTTTTCTTGAAGAGCATGTGGAGGCCATTGCCACTGACATCGCAGAGCGTCGCGATCAGCTCGACGCTCTGGTGGGCGTCGTGGCCGACGAGAAGATCGTCAACATGACACGCATGGGCGATCTGGACATGTCGGCGCCGAGTTCGACGGCGATGGAGATGCTAAAGAAGCTGCGCCCGAAGAAGGGCACAAAGGCATCGGGCGAGAGCCAGATGAAGATGCTGCGGCGGCTTCCCAAGATCCTGAAGTTTATTCCGGGCAAAGCGCAGGACCTGCGCGCCTACTTCCTGTCCATGCAGTATTGGCTGGGTGGGTCCGACGACAATGTGCGCGAAATGATCCGCTTCCTTGTGGATCGCTACTCCGGCGCGCGGTTTGAGCCCATCAAGGCCGCCGCACCGGTGGATTACCCGGACGTGGCCTTGTTTCACCCGGATTTGCCGGGTCTCGGGATCACGACTGATCCTGCCGAGCTTCCGTCGGTGCAGAACCCGGTGGCGACGGTTGGGCTGCTTATGTTGCGGTCTTACGTGCTGGCCTCGGACACCGCGCATTATGCGGCTGTCATCCGCAGCTTCGAGGCGCGCGGGATGCGCGTGTTGCCGGCGTTTGCGGGCGGGCTGGACGGGCGGCCAGCGATGGAGGCCTATTTCGGGGAGATTGACGCTTTGGTCTCTCTCACGGGGTTCAGCCTCGTGGGTGGGCCAGCTTACAACGACAGCGATGCGGCTGTCGCATCGCTTAAGCGTCACGATGTGCCCTACATCGCCGCACATCCTCTCGAGTTTCAGACGCTGGAGCAATGGGACGCCTCCGCTCAGGGGCTTGGCCCGGTAGAGACGACGATGCTCATCGCGCTCCCTGAGATTGACGGCGCCACGAATCCCACTGTGTTCGCAGGGCGCCACACCCCTGACCCTGAAAGGCCTCACGATCGCGCCATGGCGCCGTGTGAGGAGCGCGTTGTTTCGCTCACCGAGAAGGTCGTCCGCCTATCAACGCTGCGCCGCAAGCGGAATGCCGAAAAGAAGGTCGGGATCGTGCTTTTTGGCTTCCCGCCGAATGCAGGCGCGGTTGGCACAGCCGCGTATCTCAGCGTTTTTGAGAGCCTCTTTAATACGCTGCATCGGATGGCTGCCGAAGGCTATGATCTTGAGCCGCCCGCAAGTGTCGAGGCGCTGCGCGACGCCGTCCTAAAAGGCAATGCTGCGACCTTTGGCCAAGAAGCAAATGTTGCCGACCGCGTGGATGCCAATCACATCGTGCGCCATACGCCGCCTCTCAAGCATATTGAGCAGGTTTGGGGTCCGGCGCCGGGGAAGGTGCAGTCTGACGGACGGTCCGTCTTCATCCTGGGCGCCCAGTTCGGCAAGGTCTTCGTGGGCGTTCAACCGACCTTCGGCTACGAGGGCGACCCGATGCGGCTTCTGTTCGAGAAGGGCTTCGCGCCGACCCACGCGTTCACGCAGTTTTACCTCTGGCTTCGCAATACGTTCTGCGCTGACGTGCTGCTGCACTTCGGGATGCACGGCGCGCTGGAATTCATGCCTGGCAAGCAGGCAGGCCTTGGTCGATGGGATTGGCCGGATCGGTTGATCGGCGAGGTGCCTAACGTCTACCTCTATGCCTCGAATAACCCGTCTGAAGCGACGTTGGCCAAGCGGCGTTCGAACGCGGTGACGGTGACCCATGTGACGCCACCGCTGGCGACGTCGGGGCTCTATAAGGGCCTGAGCGAACTGAAGGATTCCCTGTCGCGCTGGCGTGGCATGGTGGACTGCCCCGCGCGGGACGACATGGTGACACTGATCGCGGATCAGGCGGCTGCCGTCGATCTACAGGGCGCGCCGGAGGAGCTGTGGCTCAAGCTTCTGGAGACAGAAGACGCACTGATCCCTGATGGCCTCCACGTTCTTGGCCGCGCGCCGTCGGAAGAAGAGGTGCAGGAGCATCTCTCTCACATGGCCAATCAGGACCCTGACGAGCTGTCGCGCGTCCGGATGCACCTTCTTGGCAATGCCGAGATGACGGGCCTCATGCGCGCGCTGTCGGGCCGGTATATCGCGCCGGTCCCCGGCGGGGATCTGATCCGGTCGCCGGAGGTCCTTCCCGCGGGTCGTAACATCCACGCCTTTGATCCGTTCCGCATGCCAACGGCCTACGCGCTGAAGGATGGTGAGGAGCAAGCGCAGGTTCTTCTTGATGCGCAAAAGAAGCTGCCGCGCTCGGTGGCTCTGGTTCTCTGGGGCTCGGACAATATCAAAAGCGACGGCGGCCCGATTGCGCAGGCCCTTGCGCTGATGGGTGCCAAGCCGCGCTTTGACAATTTTGGCCGCCTCAGCGGCGCGGACCTGATCCCGCTCGCGGAGCTTGGGCGCCCGCGCATCGACGTGGTGATGACGCTCTCGGGCATCTTCCGCGACTTGCTGCCACTACAGACGCGCATGCTAGCGGAGGCCGCTTGGAAATGCGCGTCGGCTGATGAGTCGCTCGATCAGAACTTTGTCCGCGCCCATGCGCTGGCCTACGCCGAAAAGACCGGTTGCAGCCTTGAAGAGGCGTCGCTGCGCGTCTTCTCGAACGCCGAGGGCGCCTATGGATCGAACGTCAATGTGCTCGTCGATCAGGGCGGGTTCGATGACGAGGACGAGCTCGCCGATGCCTACCAGGCGCGGAAATCCTTCGCTTACGGCCGCGATGGCAAGGCTCAGGCGCAGCGGGAGCTGCTCGATGACGCGCTGGGCGAAGTCGATCTGGCCTACCAGAATCTGGAGAGCGTGGAGCTCGGCGTGACGACGGTGGATCACTACTTCGACACGCTGGGCGGCATCGCCCGTGCGGTGAAGCGGGCTCGCGGTGGGGCGGAACCTGCTGTCTTCATCGGAGACCAGACCACTGGCAAATCGAAGGTGCGCACCCTGAAAGATCAGGTGGCTCTTGAGACGCGCACTCGCTCGCTGAACCCCAAGTGGTTCGAAGGCATGCTCAAGCACGGCCACGAGGGTGTCCGCCAGATCGAGGCGCAGGTGACGAACACGTTGGGGTGGTCAGCCACGACCGGGCAGGTGGACCCATGGGTCTACAAGCGGATCTCCGAGACTTTTGTTCTCGACGAAGAGATGCGCGACCGCCTCTCTGAACTGAACCCACAAGCGTCCATGCGCATGGCGCAGCGCCTGCTGGAGGCCTCTGACCGCGAATATTGGCAGCCGGATGCCGAGACATTGGAGGCGCTGCAGAACGCGGCAGACGCCCTCGAAGACCGACTTGAGGGGGTGGGCCAATGATCCATCGCAATGCTCAAGACAGAATTTTTGGCCTGAGGAAGCAGATCGCTTCCGAGGTGAATGGAGGTGGCGCATGAGCCCCTATGATGATCCCAAAATTCCCCCCGCCGCGCGGGCCAATATGCGCGAGCAACGCGGGCTAAAGGCACGTGGTGCAGCTCCGGGCTCGGCCCTTGCCCGCAAGCCTGCGCCGGGGTCCGGCCTTGCGGGTGCAGCGTCGCCTGTGCTGGGCAAGACGCCCGCCACCGATCTGAAAGAGGCACCCAAAGCCCCGACGCTGGGCGCGCCACCTGTGCTGAAAGGCGAGGATGGCGAAGGTTCCGTCCAGGTGCATCAGGACATGTCCACCGTCATCGAGGGCGCGAAGGTCTTTTCCGTTTACGGCAAAGGCGGGATCGGTAAGTCGACGACCTCATCGAACCTGAGTGCCGCGTTCTCCATGCTGGGCAAACGGGTGCTGCAGATCGGTTGCGATCCCAAGCACGATTCCACCTTCACGCTAACCGGTCACCTTCAGCCCACGGTCATCGACATCCTCAAGGATGTCGATTTCCACGCGGAAGAGCTGCGTCCGGAAGACTTCGTCACCACAGGTTTCAATGGCGTGATGTGCGTCGAGGCCGGCGGTCCGCCTGCGGGAACCGGTTGCGGCGGCTATGTCGTGGGCCAGACGGTGAAGCTTCTCAAGCAGCACCACATGCTCGAAGACACCGACGTCGTCCTCTTCGACGTTCTGGGGGATGTGGTGTGCGGTGGCTTTGCGGCCCCCCTCCAGCACGCGGACCGGGCCGTCATTGTCACGGCCAATGATTTCGACAGCATCTACGCCATGAACCGCATTATCGCGGCGGTGCAAGCCAAGTCTAAGAACTACTCCGTGCGTCTGGCGGGCTGCGTGGCCAACCGGTCCGAGACGACCGAGGAAGTCGACCGTTTCTGCGACAAGGTGGGCTTCAAGCGCATCGCGCATATGCCCGCTGTGGATGCGATCCGTCGTTCGCGCCTCAAGAAGAAGACCCTCTTCGAGATGCCCGATGAAGAGGACATCGTGCGCTGCCGCGCGGAATACATCCGCCTTGCGCAATCGCTCTGGGATGGCACCGAGGCGCTCGCGCCTGCACCACTGCCCGATCGCGAGATCTTCGAGCTTCTGGGGTTCGATTGATGGATTACACGCGCACCCTATCACAGGTCGAAGACTACTTCGACCGCTCTGCCACCAAGGTGTGGGAGCAGCTGACCTCTGACGCGCCGGTCTCGAGAATTCGCGAGACCGTTCGCGCGGGTCGGGATGAGATGCGTGCGACCATGATTGGTCAGTTGGGTGATGTGCGCGGCAAACGCATCCTGGATGCAGGCTGCGGGACAGGCATGGCCACGGAAGTGCTGGCAAACATGGGTGCCGAGGTTGTGGGCGTTGATATCTCGCCCTCTCTGATCAAGATCGCGGAAGATCGCATGCCGACTGACTTGAAGGGTCGTGTGAGTTTCGAGGCGGGCGATATGACTGCCGACCGGGGCGCCTTCGATGCGATCATCGCGATGGATTCGCTGATCTACTACACCACGCCCGATCTGGTCGTGGCGCTTGACAAGCTGGGTGCGATGACTCCGAAAGTTGTCTTCACCGTGGCCCCGCGATCGGCGTTCCTGATGGCGTTTTGGTACGCGGGCAAGCTTTTCCCGCGTTCAGACCGGTCGCCGGTTATGGTCCCACAGGACCTAAGCGCAGTCCCAGCCAAGCACATCAAGACGGTGCGCAGCGGCTTTTATACCTCCGCTTGCATGGAGGTTGCGTATGTCTGAACGCCACCCCCTCACGCAATTCACCATCCGGGCGATGCCGTTCTCTGACGCCGCCTCTGACGCGCTACCGCTGCGCCAGTTGCTGCGGCTCTCGCTCTTTCAGGTGAGTGTGGGGATGGCGGCTGTGATGCTGCTGGGTACGCTGAACCGCGTGATGATCGTGGAGCTCAGCGTAGCGGCCTGGATCGTCGCGGTTATGATCGCGCTGCCAGTGGTCAGCGCACCGTTCCGTGCGCTTCTCGGCTTTAAATCTGACACCTACCGGTCCTCCATTGGGTGGAAACGTATCCCGTTCCTGTGGTTCGGCTCGCTCTACCAATTCGGCGGCCTCGCCATCATGCCCATGGCCTTGGTGATCCTTGGCGAGGGCAAGCAGGCCATCGGCCCGGAGTGGGTCGGCGAAGCAGGCGCGGCCTTGGCGTTCCTCCTGACTGGTCTGGGTATGCACATGACGCAGACGGCGGGCCTCGCGCTGGCGGCGGACCGCGCCACGGAGGAGACGCGCCCGCGCGTTGTGGCCCTTCTTTACGTGATGTTCCTAGTGGGCATGGCGGTGAGCGCCGTCATCGTCGGCTGGCTGCTCCGTGACTTTAGTGAGCTGCGTCTTGTGCAGGTCGTGCAAGGCACGGCGGTGATGACGCTGGTCCTCAACATCCTCGCGCTCTGGAAGCAGGAGCGCGTCACCCCGATGAGCAAGGAAGAGCGTGAAGCACCGCGCCCCTCGTTCCGCGACGCATGGCGCGATTTTGCCAGTGGCGGCAAGGCCGGGCGGCTTCTCGTTGTCGTCTTCCTCGGGACCATGGCCTTCAACATGCAGGACGTCCTGCTTGAGCCTTATGGCGGCGAAATCCTGGGCCTTTCGGTATCCTCCACGACGCTTCTGACCACCATGTGGGCGGCGGGCGCGCTTGTCGGGTTTGGCATCGCCGCACGGCAACTGAGCCGAGGCCAGAACCCTTACCGCATGGCGGGCTGGGCGCTTGTCTTCGGGCTTTTGGCCTTCTCGGCCGTGATCTTTGCAGCCCCGCTGCAATCGGCACTTCTCTTCTTTATTGGCGCAGGGCTCATCGGCTTTGGCGGCGGCCTTTTTGCGGTGGCCACGCTCACAGCCGCCATGACCATGCCAGCCGAAGGCCTCGCCGGCCGCGGCCTCGCGCTGGGCGCATGGGGCGCCGCGCAAGCCACCGCCGCGGGCTTTGCCATCGCAATCGGAGGGACCGTTCGGGACCTCGTTAATTCCGCCAGCATGTCGGGCCTTTTGGGCGACGCGTTGGCTGATCCCGCAACCGGATACTCGGTCGTTTACCACGTCGAGATCGGTCTGATGTTCGCAACCCTGATCGCTCTGGGCCCGCTCACGCGGTTCCAGCGCACAAACCCAACCCCTGGGGAAGCAAAGGCCCGCATAGGCCTCGCTGACTTCCCCACCTGACCACGAAAGGACTTCACCATGGTCGGTGTAGAATTTTGGGGAAACGTTGACCTAGCCTCGGTCGCCATCTGGGCATTCTGGGGCTTCTTCGCGTTCCTTATCTACTATCTCCAGACGGAGAACATGCGCGAGGGTTACCCTCTCGAGAACGAGGATGGCACGCCTGCAAACCAGGGTCCGTTCCCGCTTCCGTCTCCTAAGACCTTCCATCTTCCCCACGGTCGCGGCGACGTGACGGTGCCATCGGATGAGCAGGAAGAAAGCCACCGTCGGACCAATCTGGCGCTTGAGCAAATGGACCCTTCGAAAGGCTCGCCTTTCGTGCCAACGGGCAACCCGCTTGCTGATGGCGTGGGACCCGCATCCTGGGCGCCGCGCCGCGACGTGCCTGAGCTTGACGGCAAGGGTCATCCGAAGATCGTGCCTATGGCCTCGCTTGAGAGCTTCGGCGTCTCGGCTGGCCGTGATCCGCGTGGCCTGACGGTGCAGTCCGGTGACGGTGAGCCTGTGGGCCAGATCACTGACATGTGGGTCGACGAGCCTGAACAGCTGGTTCGCTATCTCGAGATGGAACTGACCACCGAACTTGGTGGCGGTAAGCGTCTCATCCCGATGACGTTCTCAGTCATCAAGTCCGACCGCGTGGTCGTACGTTCTCTCTTTGAAGAGCATTTCGCAGGTGTTCCGGCGACGAAATCGCCCTCGCAGGTGACGCTCCTCGAGGAAGAGAAAATCTCAGCCTACTACGGCGGAGGCACGCTTTATGCCTCCGAGGCACGTCTGGAGCCGCAGCTCTAAGACGGTCGTTCCGTAGTGGTCCGCAAACCGAGGAGGAAGAAGACCGATGCAAGTAAAGGTCGCGAAAGATTTTGCCTTCGAGCACGCCCCAGGGCTGCCCGAGGCGTTGCCAGAAGGTGAGGAGCTTCTCTGGCAAGGGCGCCCCAAGGTGCTGCCGCTCGCGCGGCAGGCTCTCTGGCTCGACTGGGTCGTGGGCTATTTCGTGATCATTACATTCTGGCGCATCATGGCCTCGACGGCGGACTACTCCGTTGCCGAGTCCCTCACGCATGGCGTGCCGCTTGTCCTTATGGGCATTGCGGCAAGCCTCGTGATCCTCTTCATCGCCTGGTTACAGGCGCGCGGCACGGTCTATACCCTGACTTCGCATCGTGCCGCGCTTCGAATTGGGGCAGCTCTGCCGATCACGCTGAACCTGCCTTTCCAATGGATCGAGAACGCAAACCTGGACCTCCGCAAGGACGGCACGGGGACGATCGCTCTCGAACTCAAAGGGGAAGAAAATCGTCTCTCCCTCTTTATGGTCTGGCCGCACATGCGCCCCTGGCGCCTGGCCCGGCCTGAGCCCGCCCTTCGCTGCATTCCTGACGCCGCCAAAGTCGCCCAGATTCTGGCCACCGCAGCGGAGGCGCGGGTCTCTGACGCATCCTCCATAAAAGTCGCGCCTCAAGCAGCTCCGGCCGCTGGCGGTGCGGCGGTCCCAGCGGAGTATCTCACATGACCGATTTCAATCACACCACCCTCGCCGAGCAGCAGCAGAAGCTGGCCAAGCGCGACAAGGAAATGATCCCTCTGGTGCTCGTGCGGCTCATGTTCGGATTGGCGCTCGTGTCCGTCGCCTTGGTGGCGTTCGCGCGCTACACAGATCGCCCTCTCGTGGGCGTGCCCACGCAGCCGCCGGTCGTGGCCGAGCGTACCGTCTTCCTGACGCCGGGCGTCGATCGCGGCACCTATGTCATCACCGATGAAGCGGGCATAAAGCTCGTCGCCTCGTCTGACAGCAAAGCGGGCTTCGTGGGCGCCATCGGTCAGGCGCTGGAGCGTCGCCGTAAAGTGACCCGCACCGATATGGCCGCGCCCATCACCGTTTTGCGCCGCGACACCGGACGCATCGACATCGTCGATGACGCGTCTGGTTTCTCGATCGAACTGCACGGCTACGGCGCCGACAACGTCGCCGTCTTCGCTGCGCTTCTTACCGAATAACCCGCCGTCCAAGAGGAGTTGGAGATATGGGAATACTGACCAGAGATAGGGAAACCGCCCCCTGCACAGTTACGATCAGCCACCGCTTTGAGGAGCTTTCGGCCCATGTGCGTTTCAACAACGGCGCCGTCGTTCACCCCGGCGATACCGTCGAGGTCCACGGGGCCGAGATCATGGCGCCCTACGGTGAGGTGGTCGAGGAAGACCGCGTTGCGACCATCACGCGGGCCTCAGCGCTAGAGCGGCTTTGGACCCGCGCTACTGGAGACTTCGAGTATCTCGAGCTCTGCGAATTCAGCTTTTCAGAGGAGGTTCTGTCATGAACGTCCAAAACCCCAAGCGCCTCAATGGCAACCATTCGCCCACCTCGCGCCACGGCACGAACGAGAATCAGATCAGCGAAATCGCCAAGCGCGGTGCGGCTGCGTCAAACGAGGAAGCCACCGAGATCGCGATGCAGGATACTCTGCTGACCCCGCGGTTCTACACCACCGATTTTGACGAGATGGACGCCATCAGCGTCGAGCACATTCGCAACGAATGGGACCCGCTTATCGCCGAGATGGAGAGCGATCCCAACAAGGGTCATTTCAAGAAGAACGAGAACTGGGACAAGACCGATTGGGACGCTATGGAGCCCAAGTTGAAGGCCGAGTTCATCGACTTCCTGATTTCGTCCTGCACGGCCGAATTCTCGGGCTGCGTTCTCTATAAGGAGATGAAGCGGCGCGGGAATAACGACGACATCACCCAGCTCTTTGGTCTGATGGCGCGGGACGAGGCTCGCCATGCGGGCTTCATCAACGACGCGCTGCGCGAGGCCGGCATCAAGGTGAACTTGGGCTTCCTGACGCAGCAGAAGAAGTACACCTATTTCCGCCCGAAGTTCATCTACTACGCGACCTACCTGTCCGAGAAGATCGGCTACGCACGTTACATCACGATTTATCGCCATCTTCAGGCTAATCCAGAGCTTCGGTTCCACCCGATCTTCAAGTGGTTCGAGGAGTGGTGCAACGACGAGTTCCGCCACGGCGAAGCTTTCGCACTTCTGATGAAGACCGACCCCAAGCTGACCAGCGGCGTCAACGAATGGTGGATCAAGTTCTTCCTGACGGCTGTCTATTCCACCATGTGGGTGCGCGATCACCAGCGCCCGGCCTTCCATGCGGCGTTGGGCGTTGACGAGGAATGGTACGGCCAGGAGGTCTTCACCAAGACGTCCGAGCTGACGAAGCAGATCTTCCCGTTCACGCTCGACATCGAGCACCCCCGTTGGAAGCCTGCGCTGCGCCGGATGGAGAAAGCCTCCCGCCAGGTAGCACGCGGCAAGAAGGCCGGGGGCGTGGGCGGTTTCGTCGATCGCGCCATCGGTGGCGCCAAGGCCGCGATGGCCTTCGTGTCGCTCTTCATGATCCCGGTCGTGCGCCACGACGTCCCCGTGACCACCCGTCTGGAGCCCGCCTACTGATGAGCCTCGCCATCCAGCATATTGCGACACCTACCCGCCGGGCCTTCGCGGACCGTTTTGGCGGGCGTGTTCGTGCTGAATCTGAGAAAGGAGCCGCCGCATGACGACGATGGTTCCTCTGTTCGTGGCGCTGATGGCGTGGTGGATCGGCACGGGGGTCATCCTCCTTGCCGTGCGCCGTTCTGACGTGGCCGGTGGGGGATCCCTTGGTCTGGTCCTCGCGGGCCTGCCGTTCCTTGTCTTTGGCTTAGTCGGTGTGCCGACGGCCGCAGCTGATGCGACCGTCTGGGGCATCTACGGCGGCTTTTTCGCCGCGCTCTGTATTTGGGGCTGGATCGAACTTTCGTTCATGTCAGGCATCATCACGGGCCCGAACCATGACCCTCTGCCGGAAGGCACTACAGGTTGGCCCCGCGTCTGGGCGGCTTGGTGGGCTGTGGCCTGGCACGAGCTTCTGCTGCTCGCTGCCTTGGTTTACGTCTTCGCGGCTTCCCAGGGGTCGCTGAACGTCATGGCGCCTTGGACGTTTGGCGTACTTTACGCGGCCCGCGTTCTGGCCAAGCTGAACCTCTTCCTTGGCGTTCCGGGCATCAATCTCGAGGCCGTCCCTGGCACCCTGTCGCATATCCCGAGCTATTTCAGACAGGGCACGCCGTCGGCTCTCTTTCCTTTCACGATCATCGTTTTGTCGCTCGCAACCGCGTTGTGGGCCTCCCGGCTGGCTGCTGCCGTCAGTCCGGAAGAAATGGTGACGTTCGGACTTCTTGCAGCGCTCACAGGGCTCGCCCTGATCGAACACTGGATGATGCTCCTTCCCACGGCAGACACGAAACTCTGGCGTTGGCTGATGCCTGCTCGGCCAGCACCCAAGCAAACCCCTCAAGAACAGGGATAGACGATGAACTTTGACCAGATCTTCAACCAACAGCTTGAACAGCTAAAGGCAGAGGGCAACTACCGCTACTTCGCGGAGCTGGAGCGCTGCTGCGAGAAGTTTCCCAAGGCGGCCAACCACGGCGCGGACGGCGTGCGCGACGTCACGGTGTGGTGCTCCAACGACTATCTCGGCATGGGCCAGAACCCCAAGGTTATCGAGGCCATGCAAGAGGCTGTTTCCCGGTGCGGGACCGGCGCAGGCGGCACGCGCAATATCTCTGGTACAAACCACGACCACCTGCTCCTCGAGCGCGAAGTGGCAGATCTGCACGGCAAGGAAGCGGGCCTGCTGTTCACGTCTGGCTACATCTCCAACTGGGCGACGCTGAGTACGCTTGGCAGCCGCATCAAGGACATCGTGATCTTCTCGGACAGCGAGAACCACGCCTCCATGATCGAAGGCATCCGCCACTCCAAAGCCGACAAGGTGATCTGGCAGCACAACGACGCCGAAGACCTCGACCGCAAACTTGCAGCCGTGGGTGACCGCCCAAAGCTCGTCGCCTTCGAGAGCGTCTACTCGATGGACGGCGACATCTGCCCGATGGAAGAGATCCTCGACGTTTGCGAAAAGCACGGCGCGATGACCTACCTTGATGAGGTGCACGCAGTGGGCATGTACGGCGCACGCGGCGGCGGCGTGAGCGAGGAACGCGGCCTCGCAGATCGCATCGACATCATCGAAGGCACGCTGGGCAAGGCATTCGGCTGCGTTGGCGGTTACATCACCGGCTCGGCCGCGGTGTGTGACTTCATCCGCTCCTTCGCGTCGGGCTTTATCTTTACTACGGCGCTGCCGCCTGCGGTTGCAGCAGCGGCCCGGACGTCGATTGCGCATCTGAAGGAAAGTCAGACCGAGCGCGCCGGCCAGCGCCGCCAAGTGGCGCGCCTGCGGGCAACCCTCGATCAAAAGGGCATTCCCTACATGGCTAACGAGAGCCACATCGTGCCTGTCATGATCGGCGATCCGGTCAAAACACGCATGATCTCGGACTATCTGATGGAGCGCTACGCAATCTATGTGCAGCCCATCAACTACCCGACCGTGCCTAAAGGAACCGAGCGTCTGCGCTTCACGCCATCGCCGCTCCATTCAGACGCAGAAATCGATCGTTTGGCCGGTGCATTGAGTGAACTCTGGGAGCAATGCGCCCTCGCTCGTGCGGTCGCTTGACGCATCACACGGAAAATTCAGCGAGCTAGCCCTTTACCCTACAGTCAATGCAGCTAGCTCCTTCAGTCGGAATACATAGGAGTACAACATGAAGCTCACACGTCGTGAACATCTCGCCCTGATGGGCGGTGCATTGACCGCAGCAGCAATTCCGGCGGGTCTGTCCGCGGATGGCCACACGGTTCATGAGGTTCAGATGCTGAACCAAGATCCTGAGAACAAGCGCGAGCGCCAGGTTTTCGTACCTTCCGTCGTGCGCGCGATGCCGGGTGACACCATCCGTTTCATCGCCACCGACCGCGGCCACAACGCTCAGTCCAACGAAGACTGGTCCCCTGAGGGCGGCACCGAGTGGAAGGGCTCCATCAACCAGGAAGTCGAAGTCACGATCGACGTCGACGGCGCCTACATGTACGAGTGCCAGCCGCACTCGTCCGCTGGCATGATCGGCCTCATCCTGGTGGGTGACGTGTCCGGCAACTACGAAGACCTCAAGGGTCAGCGTTTCCGCGGCAAAGCAAAGCAGCGCGCACAGGCTTACTTTGAAATGGCCGACGAGATGCTTGCAGCAGAAGCCTAAGGCATCCTGCAGATCTATTAGAGAACGGGAGCTTTCGAGCTTCCGTTTTTCGTTTGAGGGGAGGCGTTACCAGAAGCGCCAGCGTTCCCACGTTGTCACTTCGTCCAGAACAAGTGCTTCGTTTTCTGCCAAAGCGACAGTGCGTGCATCGATCTTGCGACCCTCGAGGAACTCGACCACTTCGATTTCCATCGCGGCTGGGAACTGCAGTGATACTTCCTCGTGCCCCGCTACGTCCCACGCAATGAAACCGGCATAGGTGCTGAGAACGCCGAGGTCGAAACGCGCGTCCGGGTCCGTGACGTTGCAGACCGCCATGGCGATCCACCCGTCAATCGGGTCATTGAAGTTCACGGGCAGCTCGTCCGGGTGAACCATCATGGACATGGCTTCAACGAGGGGCTGCTCTGCCCCGATCTGCGTCTTTACCGCTGACCAAAGCGCGTCGCCATGATCGGCAGTGCCATCGCGGAATGGTCCGATATCCACCCGGCCGTCGTCAGCGAGAAAGCCGTCGGGGTAGGGCGCTAGCAGGTCTTCTGTCTTTTCGGTATCGAATTTGATGAACAGCTCCACACCGCGATCCGACCTGTCCACGATTAGGGAAAGGTCCGCCGCCGTGGCGGGCAATGCAGCAAGCGCGAGGATCGTTGTGAGCGTTTTTGTCACCATGGTGTAAATGTAATCACCCTACGGTATGCGGCAACCCAATGACGCAAGCGACCTCCGGACTGCCGCGATAGCAATTGCCTCGCCTGACCCCAGCGCCTAAACCCGCCCGGACGAGGAGAAAGTGCCCGATCGGAGGGCCCGTATCCGCCGACCCATTTTGGGGGCAGAGAGGGCCGCGTCACGACGCCCCGCAAGGGGCCCGAAAGGGCTGAAGAAAGGCGTCGCCATGCGACCTTACGAGAAAGATCCAGCAGCGATATATGCGCAGAGCTTTGCGACTGTGCGCAAAGAGGCGCGTCTGTACCGGTTCCCGGAAGGCATGGACGTGATGGTGACGCGTCTGATCCACGCTTGCGGCATGGTCGAGATCGCGGATCGTCTTGCTTTCTCACCCGAGGCCTATGCCGCCGGTCGCGCAGCTATTGCGGGCGGGGCGCCAATCCTGTGCGACTGCGAGATGGTGGGCGCGGGGGTTATCAGACGCGCTTTGCCTGCGGAGAACGAAGTTGTTGTGACCCTAAATGACGCTCGTGTCCCGGCCATGGCCAAAGAGATGGGCACCACGCGCAGCGCCGCGGCGGTAGAGCTTTGGCGGCCTCAGCTGGAGGGCGCGATCGTGGCGATTGGCAACGCGCCCACGGCTCTTTTCCATTTGCTGGAGGTTCTGGAGTCGGGGGCGCAGAAGCCCGCTGTTATCTTGGGTTTTCCGGTGGGGTTTGTGGGCGCCGCTGAGAGCAAGGCCGAGCTTGCCGACAATCCGCGCGCCACTGAATTCGTGGCGCTTCGCGGGCGGCGAGGTGGGTCTGCGATGGCCTCTGCCGCAGTGAACGCGCTCGCAGCGGGTCTTGGCGGAGGGACGCTATGAGCGCTTGGCTTCACATCGTCGGGATCGGCGAAGATGGGATGGACGGGCTCGCGCCTGCCACACGTGCCATCGTTGAGGCGGCCGAGGTCATCGTGGGCGGCGATAGACATCATGAGCTTAGCAACAGCGTGACCGCAGAGCGGGTCGCTTGGCCTTCGCCCTTCAATGCGTTGATCTCACTTCTGCAGTCGATGAAGGGTCGTCGGGTTGTGGTGCTGGCGACCGGGGATCCCCTTTGGTTCTCGGTGGGCGCGCGCATTGGGCGGGATATCCCGCCGGATGAGATCACCTACCATCCGCAGCTTTCCGCGTTCCAGTTGGCCGCAGCGCGCATGGGCTGGTCGATGGCTGATGTCGAACAGCTCACGGTGCACGGACGTCCTGTCGAGCAGATGATCGCCTTTATCCAACCCGGGCAGCGGCTGTTGATTTTGACTACAGGGTCTCAGACGCCCGGGCAGATCGCGCGGTTCCTGACGGAACGCGGGTTCGGGGCATCGCCGATGACCGTCCTTGCTGCGATGGGCGGTGATGATGAGACGCGCTTTGATGGCCTGGCAGACAGCTGGGATCACGAGGTGCCGGAGTTTAACACGCTGGCGGTTGAATGCGTGGCCGCGCCGGATGCTGCGCTTTTGCCGCGTGTGCCGGGGCTGGCAGACGGGCTTTTCACCTCGGACGGAACTATGACCAAGCAGGAGGTCCGCGCAGCGACCTTGGCCAAGTTGATGCCGATGCGCGGGGCGTTGTTGTGGGACATTGGTACGGGCTGCGGATCTGTTGCGATCGAATGGATGCGCGCGGCGCGTTATGCGCGTGCGATTGGAATAGAGCCGCGCGCTGATCGGCGCGCGATGGCTGCAGAGAATGCGCTGGCCCTCGGGACGCCGCGGTTGGAATTGCTGGAGGGGCGTGTGCCGGAAGCTCTTTCAGGGCTTGAGGCGCCGGATGCGGTGTTCATCGGTGGCGGCCTGAGTGAGGCAGTCTTTGATGCAGCCTACAGTGCGTTGCGGCCGCTGGGTCGGTTGGTCGCGAATGCGGTGACGCTTGAGAGTGAAGCTGTGCTGATTGCGCTGCATCGCGCCCATGGTGGTCAGTTGGTGAAGCTCGCAGTGCAGCGCGCAGAGCCCGTCGGCGGTCTGACGGGCTGGCGGCCTTTGATGCCTGTGACGCAATGGAGCTTGGTGAAGCGATGATCGGCCGAGCGCAGAATATCACGCTCGGGCCCGCCCTCCTCCCTCCTGCGCCGTTGGCTTGGACAAAGGGGGGCCTCGCTTCGCTCGGGGGTGCCGATGACTAAGGGTGTTCTATTCGGGGTAGGGCTTGGCCCGGGGGATCCGGAGTTGATCACATTGAAGGCGGCGCGGCTCATCGAGGCGGCGCCAGTGATCGCGTATCCGACGCTGGCAGGTGCCGAGAGTTTCGCGCGCAGGATTGCCAGCGGATTGATCGACCCGGAGAAGACAGAAATCACGATTGATGTGCCGATGTCGGTGGACCGTGCACCGGCGCAAGAGGCTTATGATTGGGGCGCTGCACGGATTTCTGAGGCGCTGGATCAAGGTCAGGATGTTGTCTGCCTATGCGAGGGAGATCCCTTCTTCTACGGTTCGTTCATGTACCTCTTCGCGCGTCTGTCGGACCGTTACGAGACGCATGTAGTGCCCGGGGTCACATCCGTCACTGCTTGCGCCGCACGCGCAGCCATGCCGCTTGCCGCTCGCAATGAACGCGTCACCATCTTGCCCGGTCCTTTGGATGAGGCCGAGCTAGAGCGTCGGATCGAAGGCGCCGAGAGCGTGGCCATCATGAAAGTCGGCCGGCACCTTCCAAAGATACGCGCTGTGATGGAGCGCCTCGGCGTCCTGAATGACGCCACCTATGTTGAGCGTGCCACGCTGACCGAAGAGAAGGTGATGCCGCTCTCGGAGGCGCCGGAAGCGGCGCCCTATTTCTCAATGATCCTGCTTACGAAAGGGGCCGATCCATGGCTCTGACGCCCGTTGTTCTCGCCTTGTCGAGATCTGGTGAAGACACTGCCCACCGCATTGCCGCAGCACTTGGGGCACAGGTGCATGGCCGCAAGGGCCGCGTGGACCGCGCGGATGCCTACTTCGCCAACGCTCTCGATCATGCGCGCGATCTTTTTGCGGCAGGGACGCCGATCGTGGGGGTTTGCGCCTCTGGGATCCTGATCCGCGCTGTCGCCCCCCTGTTAGCCGACAAAAAGAACGAACCGCCGGTGGTGAGCGTGTCTGATGATGGCGCAGTTGTTGTGCCTCTCCTCGGGGGGCATCGCGGGGCGAATCGTCTTGCGCGCCACATTGCTCAGACCCTCGGCGCGACGGCTGCTGTGACGACGGCGGGCGATGTCTCGCTCGGTATTGCCCTTGATGAACCGCCTGTGGGTTGGCGTGTTTCGAATGCGCACCTCGCTAAGGAAGTCATGGCGAAGCTTTTGTCCGGGCAGAAGGCGCAGCTTGAAGGCGCCCTCGCGGGAACAGACCATCCTCTCAGCAACCTTCCGCAAAGCACAGAAGCCCAAGACGATGTGGTGCTTTGGGTCGATACGGCTCCGGCGCCTGAGGGGGTGTTGGGATATCACCCGACAATTGCGTCGCTCGGCGTCGGATGCGCCCGGAACTGCCCACCTGAGGAGCTTTCTGAACTGGTGCACGGCCAACTTGCAGGGGCAAGCCTTGCGCCCGAGGCGGTGGCCTCTGTGAATTCTATCGATTTGAAGGCCGATGAGCCGGCAATGATCGAATTGGCGCATGAACTGGGCGTGCCCCTGCGGTTCTTCACAGCTGCCGAACTGGAAGAAGAGACCCCCCGGCTGCAGCACCCGTCTGATGTCGTCTTTGCCGAAGTTGGTTGCCACGGCGTCTCAGAAGGGGCGGCGTTGCGCGCTGGTGGGTCTGATGCCGCTTTGACCGTGCCAAAAGCAAAGACTGCGCAAGCAACCTGCGCCATCGCAACGCTCGACACGCCCCTAACGGAGCACCAGGGCCGCAAGCGCGGCCGCCTTTCGATCGTTGGTATCGGCCCCGGACAAGCGAGCTGGCGCACGCCCGAGGTTTCACGCCTTGTCGTCGAGGCTGAGGAGCTCGTGGGATACGGCCTTTATATCGATCTGCTCGGGCCGCTCGCGGCCGGCAAGCAAAGGTCAGATTTCCCGCTGGGCGGAGAAGAGGATCGTTGCCGCTACGCGCTGGAACGCGCTGGTGAAGGGCGCGATGTGGCGCTGGTGTGCTCGGGCGACGCAGGGATCTACGCCATGGGGGCACTCGTTTTTGAGCTGCTGGACCGCGAAGCCCACGGCGTCAGTGATGCCGCGCGCCGGGTAGAGGTCGTGTGCTCCCCAGGGGTGTCCGCCTTACAGGGCGCAGCAGCACGGGCGGGCGCTCCGCTCGGCCATGATTTCTGCGCAATCTCGCTGAGCGATTTGCTCACCCCACGCGAAGACATCGTCAAACGACTGGAAGCGGCTGCCGTGGGCGATTTTGTCATCGCCTTCTACAACCCCGTTTCAAAGCGCCGCCGCACCTTGCTGGCCGAGAGTCGCGATATTCTACTGCGCCATCGCCCGGCGGGCACGCCGGTGATGTTGGCCTCCTCGCTCGGCCGGCCCGAAGAAAACATCCGCTATCGCAGGCTCGACGAGCTCGACGTGGATGAAGTCGACATGCTGACGGTGGTCCTCGTGGGATCGTCCAAATCAAGGCTCGCTCAGTTGGGCGAAGGCGCGCGGATGTACACACCGCGCGGGTATGCGCGAAAGATCGATGGTGATCTTGCGCCAGACAAAGCAAGCTAGGCCGCGGCCTCAGGAACAAGGAGAGAGCCATGAAGGTATGGTTCATTGGCGCAGGCCCGGGTGACCCGGACCTGCTGACACTGAAAGGCGCCAAGCGGATCGCGGCGTGCCCGGTGTGCCTCTACGCAGGCTCTCTGGTGCCGGCAGAAGTGGTGGCAGGGGCGCCTGACAGCGCGCTCGTCATGGACACAGCGCCGATGACGCTGGAGGAAACCCACGCCCAGATCCTCGCCGCGCGGGACCGGGGGGAAGACGTCGCCCGCGTGCATTCCGGCGACCCGTCGCTTTACGGCGCGATCGCAGAGCAGATCCGGCTCTTGAACCGCGACGGCATCGATTTTGAGATCATTCCCGGCGTGCCTGCCTACACCGCTGCCGCCGCCGCCCTGAAGCAGGAGCTGACGATCCCCGAGATCGCGCAGTCGATCGTGCTGACGCGCATGTCCATGCAATCGACCGGCATGCCCGAGGGCGAGAACCTTAGTAATTTCGCCATTTCCAAAACGACAATCGCCATTCACCTGGCGATCCGTAACTTGCGGGAGATCGAGCGACAGCTCATTCCACACTACGGGGCCGACTGTCCGGTGGCTGTGATCTACCGCGCTTCGTGGCCGGACGAGATCGTTCTGCGCGGCACGCTGTCTGATATCCGCAGCAAAGTGCGTGACGCCAAGATCACCCGCACGGCACTGATTCTCGTGGGTCCGGCGCTTGGGAATGTCACCGAATTCAAGGATAGCGCCCTCTATGACCCTGCTGAGGAGCATATTTTACGTGTCAAAAAGGCCGCAAATTCCCAAACTTAACGAAGAATACAGGAAAAATGCTCATCTTTTCGCCTGACTCTCCTCGGGCCTCCACTATTGTCTGTTCCGTGGGGATGTGGAGCGTGAGTGATGACATATTTGTCTGACGAAGTTCGCGCGGGCCTGGAAGCGGCACGGGCGAAAAAGCAGCGGCGGAAGTCGCGTTTGCGGGTAGAAACCGGCGAAGCGTATTTCCCGGTTCTTCGACTTTGGGATAATGGTTTTGCTGTGGTTGGCGAAGATGTCCCGAACCTGCGAGGCCTTGTGGATCTTTATGACGGACCGCAGCACCTGTATCAGGCGCTGATCGTGACTTCGTCTGAAGATGCAGGCGAGCGGCATTTTGAATTCAAGCGCAATACTGCGGCCAACGATTCCGCGCCGCTCGATTTTGCACGCGAAAAACCGCAGCCGATTGCCCTGCTGAAGGGGTGGGACCTAACGTAAGGTCCCTCCCGGATTTACTGCAGATCTGAGAACGCGTCAGCGAGACGGGCCACCGCCTCGTGGATGCGTGCGCGCGGCGTGGCGATGTTGAACCGCAGGAAGCTGTCGCCCCCTTTGCCGAAGGTTGGACCGTGGTTCACGGCGATTTTTGCATCTTTTTCGACGCGACGAGTGAATTCTTCGCGCTTCATCCCCGTGCCAGAGAAATCGACCCAGCTGAGATAGGTGCTTTCCAGCGCCATGGAGCTAAGCCCCGGGATCGCATTCACCGCCTCGTCAAAGATCTTCCGGTTGCCATCGAGATAGTCACAAAGCTCGTCCACCCAAGCCGCGCCCTCAGGGGAGTACGCTGCCGTCGCCATCATGAGCCCGAAGGAGTTTGGGGAGAGGCCAAGTGCTGCCATGCGGCCCGCGAATTTGGCCCGTAGATCGGCATCTGCGATGATCACGTTGCCAGAGTGGGAGCCCGCGATGTTGAAGGTCTTCGTGGTGGCCGTCATCATCACGAGCCGATCCTCGATGCCCTCGATATGCGCCATCGGCGTGTGCTTGGCGCCAAAGGTCAGGTCGTGATGGATTTCGTCGCTCACAAGGATCAGATCGTGGCGGCGGGCGAAGTCGGCGACTTGCTCAAGCTCGGCCTTCGTCCAGACGCGTCCGCTCGGGTTATGAGGCGAGCACAGGATCACCATCTTCTCATGGCCCTTCATCGCGGCATCATAAGCCTCGAAGTCGAGGGTGTAGCGGCCGTTGTCGTTCACCATCTCCATTTCGACCACGTCGCGTCCGGCGGCGTTAATGACGCGGGCGAAGGCGTGGTAGACCGGTGTGAAGAGGACAACACCGTCGCCCGGCGCAGTGAAGGCGTCGACACACATCGCCGTGCCGTTAACCAGCCCGTGGGTCGTAAAGATCGACCCCGCTTCGACGTCCCAACCGTGACGCTCCTTCATCCACCATTGGATGGCGGAGCGGTACCTCGAGTCGTCCCCAAAATAGCCGTAGATGCCGTGATCGAGCATGCCGCGCACGGCGTCTTGGACAACCTCTGGCGGACGGAAATCCATGTCGGCGACCCACATCGCCAGACCGTCGTCTGTGGGGACGCCGTACAGCTTCTCCATCAGGTCCCACTTCATGCAGTGCGTGCCGCGGCGATCGATCTCTAGGTCAAAGCTCATGGGGGTCTCCTTTGAGCGCGAAACTAACCGCATGGTCCGTGCCTGCAAGGGGTTTGCGGGTGAGACGGGCATCAACTATGTCACCCCTATGACGACACGCCCAATTTTGATCCATCCCGACCCTCGCCTGAAAAAGGTGGCCGAGCCTGTGGGAGAGATCACCGATAAAATCCGTGTCCTCGCTGAGGACATGCTCGAAACCATGTATGCCGCTCCGGGCATTGGCCTTGCAGCGCCGCAGGTTGGCGTTGGCGCGCGCATCCTGGTGATGGACTGCGTCAAGGAAGAGGGCGCCCCGGCCCGGCCAATGGTGCTGATGAACCCCGAGGTTATCGGGTCTTCAGACGACGCAAATGTTTATGAAGAAGGCTGCCTTTCGATCCCCGACCAATATGCCGAGGTGACCCGTCCCTCCGAGGTGGATGTACGCTGGCTGGGTCTCGACGGTGAGATCCATGAGGAACATTTCGACGGCCTCTGGGCGACCTGCGTTCAACACGAGATCGACCACCTCGATGGCAAGCTGTTTATCGACTACCTGGGCCCGCTCAAGCGCCAGATGATTACGCGCAAGATGCAGAAGCTGAAGCGCGAAAAGGCCCGCGCGTGATCCGCGATCTCGTTCTGCATCCAGATGAGCGGTTGGGGAAGGTCTCCAAGCCCGTGAAAAGGTTCGAAGCAGTAGGCACCCTTGTCCGAGATATGTTCGATACGATGTATGACGCGCCGGGTCGTGGCTTGGCCGCTGTGCAGATCGGCTTCATGCAGCGTGTCGTCGTGATGGACGCAGGCTGGAAAGAGGGCACGCCCACGCCGATGGTCTTCGTGAACCCGATCATTACCGAGCGAAGTGACGATGAGGTCGTGAACGAAGAGGGGTGCTTGTCAATCCCTGACACCCCGCGCCGTGTTTCACGGCCAGCGCAGGTGTCGCTCAGGTGGCAGGATGAGAACGGGCTGCCCCATGAGGGCACATTTGAGGGGTTCGAGGCCGCCTGCATCCAGCATGAGTTCGACCATCTTGAGGGTCGTACGATCCTCGATCATCCGGAGGCAGCATGACCGCTAGAAAGTGCCTGCCGTGGCCCAATAAGATCCTGCGCACCCCCGCCGAAACGGTGCCCGAAATCACGGATGAGATCCGCGGTATCTGGGATGACATGATCGACACGATGGAGATCATGCCCGGCATCGGCCTCGCCGCGCCTCAGATCGGGATTGGGCTTCGATTGGCCGTCGTGGATGCAAGCCGCGAACGCGGTATGGCGATCCGCATGGCCAACCCTGAGATCCTGCACGCCTCGGTCGAGATGGCCATGGGCGAAGAAGGTTCCCCGAACCTGCCGGGCGTCTCCGCCAAGGTGAAACGCCCCCGCGCGGTGACGGTGCGTTTTCTCAACGACAAAGGCATCTGGGACAGGCGGGAGCTTGTGCTGCAATGGGGCCGCTCGGTGCAGCACCAGATCGATCACCTCAATGGGCGGATGTATTTCGACAACCTCTCGCGCGTGAAGCGCGACATGCTGCTGCGTAAGGCGGGCGTGCGCTGATGCGGGTGGTCTTTATGGGGTCGCCGGATTTCTCGGTGCCGGTGCTCGACGCCCTTACACGCGACCATGAGGTGATCTGCGTTTACTGCCAGCCGCCGCGCCCCGCCGGTCGCGGGAAGAAGGATCGCCCGACGCCTGTGCAGGTGCGCGCCGAGGCATTGGGCCTCGAAGTACGCCACCCGGTTTCTCTGAGGAATGATGAGGCGCAGGCGGAATTCGCGGCGCTTGGTGCGGATGTGGCGGTCGTCGTGGCCTATGGCCTGATCTTGCCGCAGCCCGTGCTTGATGCGCCTCGTTTGGGCTGCCTTAATATCCATGCATCGCTCCTGCCGCGTTGGCGCGGGGCGGCGCCGATCCATCGGGCGATCATGGCGGGCGACGCGGAGACGGGCATCTGCATCATGCAGATGGAGGCGGGCCTTGATACCGGGCCTGTGCTGCTGCGCGAGGCGACCGAAATCGGCGCTGAGGAGACGACCGGCGACTTGCACGACAGGCTCTCTGTCATGGGTGCGCGTTTGATCGGGAAGGCGCTTGAGCAATTGCCTTTGGAGCCTGCGGTGCAGCCAGAGGAGGGCGTCACCTGCGCCGAAAAGGTCCAGAAGGACGAAGCCCGGATCGATTGGGCCCAAAGCGCGGCGGAGGTTGATGCTCATATCCGTGGCCTCTCCCCCTTTCCGGGCGCTTGGTGCGAGATCGAGGGCGTGCGCCTCAAAATCCTGCGCTGCCGATTGGCGGATGGCTCGGGCACACCGGGAGCGCTTCTGGGTGGGCTGACGGTCGCCTGCGGCGATGGCGCGATCGAGATTTCCGAGCTTCAGAAAGCGGGCAAGCGCGCCACCACTGCCGAGGATTTCCTGCGTGGTGCCGTGCTGCCGGAGCGCCTCGCATGACCCCGGCGGAGGCAGAGAGCTGGTTCGATAGCCTCGCCCCCGCGACCGAAGAAGACATGCTCGGCGAATGGCAGGGCGAGGACGTCCCTACAGGCCACAAGATGGACGGTATGCTCGCGGCCTCGAGCTGGACAGGTAAGCGCTTCACGGACGCGGAATCTGTCTTTCCGCTGATCCACAATGTGCCCTTCTGGGGCGAACGCGCGCTCAACCCACGCTTTATGCCGCTCTGGCTCATCATGAACCTGCCTGCGCGGAATGCGCTGCTGAAGGTGTCCTTCCCGCTGCTCGCCCCGCTCTTTTTCACCACCAAACCGCGGGCGCGGCTGCGCACCATCCGGTTCCGTGGCCGGGATCATGCGGCGATGATCTATGACGACAAGCCCATCAACGATGTCTTCGCCAAGATCGACGACACGAGCGTGCTCGGCTGGATGGACTTCAAGGGCATGAGTCCGCCCTACTTCTTCCAGCTGACCCGCTAAGCGCTGCGCGCACGGCATCGAGGACTTGGTCGAAGGGCGGCTCGAATGGGCCTGCCTTGCTCAACTCATGCCACCAAAACTTGAATAGGTGCCCGCCGTCATCCGCGCAGAAGTGCTGGAAGCGTTCGCCCAAAGGGCCGCGTACGCGGGTCAGCACGAAATGCCAGCGCTCGCCCGGCCAGATGTCATCGCGGACCGCAAGTTCGAGGGCCGAAATGGCCTGAAGCCCGCTCTCTTCAAAGAGCTCCCGAGCGGCCGCGCGGGTGGGATGCTCCCCGGGTTCAATCGTGCCTTTCACGATTTGCGCTCCGGTGATCGGGTGATCGAAGGCCAGCACGCGCATCGGCGCTCCGCCGGGGTGGAGCACAAGGGGCACGACCTTCTGGGTCATGGTTTGAAGGGCGCCATGCCTTCGCGGGCGAGCTCGTCCGCGCGCTCGTTCTCAGGGTGGCCCGCATGGCCTTTGACCCATTCCCATGTCACGTCGTGGCGTTCGCGGGCGGCGTCGAGCCGCTGCCATAGCTCAACATTCTTCACAGGCTTCTTCGCGGCGGTCTTCCAGCCGCGGGCCTTCCAGCCGTGAATCCAGCTGTTGATGCCGTCTTTCACGTAGGAGCTGTCGGTCACCAGAGTCAGTTTGGACGCGCGATCGAGCGTCTCAAGTGCGGTGATCGCGGCCATCAACTCCATGCGGTTGTTGGTCGTATCGCCTTCGCCGCCGCTCAGCTCGCGCCGTTTCACCTCGGTCTCGCCCTCGCGGGCAATAAGCAGCACGCCCCAGCCCCCCGGGCCCGGGTTCCCGCTGCAGGCGCCATCGGTATAGGCGTAAAGATCAGCCATTCTTCGTTGCCCGCACCAGAATGAATGGCGCCATGGTGCCCGCGAGGCCCATTTCTTCGTCTTCATGTTCCCAAACGGGGGTCATGCCGTTGGCGGCGAGGGCGGCCATGATCTCGTCCCGCGAATAGTAACTGTAGAAGCGCCCAATCCCGTCGCGTTCTTCACCCGTGCCGGTTTTGAGGCCGAGATGCAGGACCCCGCCGGGCTTCAATGCGGTGGCGATGCGCGCGATGTGGCCAGCAAAGTTGGCACGCGGCGCGTGGAGGAGCGAGAAACTCGCGTAGACGCCGTCGTATTCGGCGCTGCTCGTGAGGTCTTCAAAGACAGCGACGCGCGTTGCGACACTGGGGGCTTCCGCTGCTTCGATCATCTCGGGCGAGGCATCCCACGCATGGGTCTCAAACCCGCGGCTGGCGAGGTACTTGGCAGCATGGCCCGGCCCGCAGCCGAAATCGAGCACGCGCCCACCTTCAGGCAAGGCGTCGGCAAAGGCCATCAGCGATCTGGCAGGCTCGGACTTCACCATGTCCTGATAGTCTTTTACGCGTGTCGCGTAGGCGGCGAGCGTTTCATGATCTGTCATGCGAGCAATCCCACTGTGAGTGACAACACGACCAACGCGGTCAGAAGAACGCGCAGCTGCATCCACCAATCAGGTGTAAGGCCTCGGCGGTAGAAAAGGTAATCGAGGCCCAGAAGCCCCGCGAAGCCTACGATGAGCATATCAGCGGAGTTGTCCGCGCCAGCGCCCACAAAGAAGAAGCAGAAGAGGGCTGGGACTGTCGAAAGGGCATAGCCCCAAGCCTGCCAGTCACCAGCTTTCGTGGCAAAGCCCCAAAGCACGCCGCTCATAAAGCTCAGGATGATGGCGCCGTACCAGAGCTGAACAAAGGGCCCGATAAGACGCGGGTTCAGGTAGGGCATCGCCGTGGCGCCGAGTTCGGGCAGCACGGTCGTCAGCGCGCCCCAAAGGAAAGGCAGCACACCGGCGAGGCCGAGAACGAGGGCAGGGCGGGGGATACTCATAAGGGCTGTCTTAGCTCAGCCTCAGGCACGCTCAAGCGCAAGTCGACCAGCAAGGAGCGCGAAGACGCCTGCGAAGGTCCGATTGAGCCACGTCAGAACAGTCTGCGATCCCAGGATGTAGTTCCGCACTCGGGCCGCGAAGGCGCCGTAGACCAGGAACACAGCGAGCGTCATCGCCATGAAGACGCCGCCCAGTGCCGCCATCTCAGCCGTGGCGATGGCGGGCTCCCCACTCAGGAATGGCGGCAGCAGCGCCAGAAAGAAGATCGAAAGCTTTGGGTTCAGGATGTTGATCAGGGCGCCACGGCGCGCAGTGCGCCACGGATGCTCTGGCCGCGCATCGCCTTCGATGCTGAGCTTGCCACCCGCACGCAAGGCTTGCCACGCGAGATAGAGGAGGTAGGCCACGCCTGCAAACTTCACGATCTGGAAGGCTAAGGCCGATGTGTGGAGAAGCGCCGCGATCCCAAGGATCGCCGCCAGCACATGAGGGACAATCCCGAGGGTGCATCCAAGCGCCGCCCACGAGGCCGCCCGCGCGCCGCGCCCCAAGCCGATGGCGAGCGTATAGATGACGCCAGTGCCGGGCGCGATGACGACCACGAATGCGGTGATGAGGAATTGTAGCGACATGATGAGCCTCCCTTACGCGCCCAGCCAATCACAGTGCGGATGAGGGCGCTAGTCGGTGAGAGCTCAATTCGATTGAAGTGCCAGTTCAACGAAACTGAAGCACCCAAGCAAAAGGGCCCCGAGGGGCCCTTGGCTTAGTCTTCGTCTGAGGCGGCGTATTCGCGCGCAGAAGGTGCCCTGGCGCCTTCTTCGCGCGGTTCACGCGGCGGGCGGCCAATGACGTCCTTGAGGTCGTCGAGCTCGATGAAGTTGTCAGCCTGACGACGCAATTCGTCTGCGATCATCGGGGGCGAAGAACGGATCGTCGACACGACTGACACGCGCACACCGCGACGCTGGAGCGCTGCGATCAGCGGACGGAAGTCGCCGTCGCCGCTGAAGAGCACGACATGGTCTACGTGGGGGGCAAGCTCCATGGCATCGACGGTAAGCTCGATGTCCATATTGCCTTTCACCTTCCGGCGACCTTGGCTGTCTGTGTATTCTTTGGCCGGCTTCGTCACCATCGAGAAGCCATTGTAGTGGAGCCAATCGACGAGCGGCCTGATCGGCGAATACTCGTCGTTCTCAAGCAGGGCAGTATAATAAAACGCGCGCAGTAATTTCCCACGTCTCATAAACTCCTGCCGCAGCAGTTTGTAGTCGATATCAAAGCCGAGTGCTTTCGCAGCGGCATAGAGGTTCGACCCATCAATGAACAGTGCGAGCCGTTCGTCCCGGTAAAACATGATGTGTCCTTTCTGACGCGCTTTAAATCGGCGATTGTGAGTGGAGTGCCCTTCTCCAAAGCGCTTCGCGCTAAATAAGGAAATTTCCTCTTGTCTCAAGCATCAAATTCTTTGCTTCCGCAGCGGCGCTATCTGGTCGCGCTTGGCTCAAACCTCTTCTCCGAGGTCGGAAGCTCTGCAGAAACCTTACAGCATGCCGTCGCAAATACGGAGCAGTATAATTGCAAACTGATTAATATTAGTCGTTTTTTTTCGTCACCTGCGTTCCCGGCCGGAAACGGCCCAGACTACGTAAATGCTGCATTTGAGGTAGCTGGACCGGCCGATCCTGAGGAAATGCTTGCGATCCTTCACAAAATTGAAAGCGTTTACGGACGCACGAGGGATGTGCGGTGGGGGCAACGTACCCTGGATATGGATCTGATTGCGGCGGAGGAGCGTGTGATTCCCGATCTCGAAACCCATGCGCGCTGGCGTGGTTTGTCACTTGAGCAGCAGATGTCCGAAACGCCGGACGAACTGCTCCTTCCGCATCCGCGTTTGCAGGATCGTGCGTTTGTGCTGGTGCCTCTCGTGGATATTGCCCCCGATTGGCGTCATCCCATTCTTGGGCTCAGTGTGTTGGAGATGCGCGATGCCCTCCCGCCAGCGGTCCTCGAGGAGCTTGTTCCGCTTGACTAATCGCTTGCATATTCAAGCTTGACAGCCTATCTGCGACGCTCACCCGGAGAAGATTGGAGCGCCCATGGCCCGCGTCACCGTTGAAGATTGCGTCGACAAAGTCCCGAACCGTTTTGAGCTCGTCATGCTCGCAGCGCATCGCGCCCGTGAAATCTCCTCTGGAGCGTCCCTTACGGTCGATCGTGACAACGACAAAAACCCTGTCGTTTCCCTTCGTGAGATCGCTGACGAAACACAGTCCGCCGAGGAACTGCGCGAGCGTTTGATCGAATCGAACCAGACCCAGATCGAGATCGACGAGCCTGAAGACGATTCCATGTCGCTTCTGATGGGCGCTGAGCAGGACAAGCCTGCCGAAGACGATCTCAATGACGAAAAGCTTCTGCGCGCATTGATGGAAGCGCAGGGCCAGAAGTAAGACGCCATGCTGGACGAGCTCACAGGTCCTGAGACCCTGATCGAGCTCGTTCGCGACTACAACCCCACTGCAGATGCTGACCTGATCGCCAAGGCGTACGCCTTCGGTCGCGATATGCATCATGGTCAGTTTCGCCGTTCGGGCGAGCCTTACTTCACGCATCCTGTTGAGGTCGCCACGATCCTCGCGGCGCAGCGCCTGGATGACGCGACGATCATCACTGCCCTGCTTCATGACACGATCGAAGACACCCGCGCGTCCTATGCGCAGGTGGCCGAGCAGTTCGGAAACGAGGTCGCAGAGCTTGTCGATGGGGTGACCAAGCTCACCAAGCTGCAGCTGTCCTCGACCGAGACGAAGCAGGCCGAAAACTTCCGTAAGCTCTTCATGGCCACATCGCGCGATATTCGCGTGGTGCTCGTCAAGCTCGCAGACCGCCTGCACAACATGCGCACCATCCGATCGATGGATCCGGAGAAGCAGCAGCAAAAAGCGCGCGAGACGATGGACATTTTCGCGCCGCTCGCAGGCCGGATGGGTATGCAATCCATGCGCGAGGAGCTCGAAGACCTCGCGTTCGTCGTGCTGAACGCCGAAGGCCGCAACTCGGTCATCCGGCGCTTCATCACGCTCCAGAAAGAAACCGGCGACGTGATGAACAAGATCATCGCCGACATCAAACTGGAGATGAAGAAGGTCAATATCGAGGCCGAGGTGCATGGCCGGGCCAAGAAGCCCTATTCGATCTGGCGCAAGATGCAGTCGAAGCAGCTGTCGTTCTCGCGCCTGTCAGACATCTACGGTTTCCGCGTGATCGTGAAGGACGAGGCCGCCTGCTATCAGGCGCTGGGCTCCATCCACCAACGCTGGAAGGCGGTTCCCGGGCGCTTCAAGGACTACATCTCTCAACCCAAGCAGAACGGCTATCGGTCGCTCCACACGACGGTGTCAGGCCGTAACGGCCGGAAGGTCGAAGTGCAAATCCGGACCCGCGAGATGCACGAGGTGGCTGAATCGGGTGTGGCGGCGACCTGGTCCTACCGGGACGGCGAGCGCGTCGAGAACCCCTTCGCCGTCGACCCCGCCCGCTGGATGGAGCGGATCAGCGACCATCTGAGCGAAGACAGCGATGATGAGAACTTCCTCGAGGCCGTGAAGCTCGAGATGTATTCTGATCAGGTCTTCTGCTTCACGCCGAAGGGTGATGTGATCCGACTGCCGCGCGGGGCGACGCCGCTTGATTTCGCCTATGCGGTGCATACCCGGATCGGGAACCAGACAGTGTCTGCGAAGGTGGACGGCATTCGCGTGCCGCTTTGGACGCGCTTGAAGAACGGCCAAAGCGTCGATGTCATCACCGCTGAAGGCCAAAAGCCCCAGGTGACCTGGATCGACATTGCCGCCACAGGGCGCGCGAAGTCTGCGATCCGTCGGTCGCTGCGTGAGGAAGATCACGCGCGTTTCGTGAAGCTCGGGCAGGAGCTTACGCGCACCAGTTTTGAGGGCGTCGGCAAAGCGGCCACGCAAAAGGTGCTGCGCATTGCGGCCAAAGCCTTAGGCATGAAATCAGCTGATGAGCTTCTGGCGCGCGTTGGATCCTCCGAGATCGCATCGCGCGAGGTGGTGCAAGCAGTCTATCCAGACCTCGCCCCCCAGTCGCATATCGAGATTGATCCCAAGCGTGCGGTGATCGGCCTTGATGCGGATCAGAGCTTTGAGCGGGCGCCGTGCTGTCAGCCGGTGCCGGGCGAGCGTATCGTTGGGATTACGTACCGTGGCAAAGGCGTGGTGGTGCACTCCATCGATTGCCCGAACATGGAGCTCTACGAGGAAGAATCAGACCGTTGGGTGGACCTGCGCTGGCAGGACGGACGCCATGGTATTTCCAATACGGTGAGTGTTGAGGTCACGATTTCGAACGACGCAGGGGTGCTCGGGCGTATCTGTACGCTGATCGGCGAACAGGATGCGAATATCTCGGACCTTAGTTTTCTCGATAAGAAACCGGATTTTTATCGCCTCGTGATAGATATCGACCTACGTGATGTAGAGCATATGCATGCGGTGCTAACGGCAGTGGCGGCAGACCCAAATGTCGCCGAAGTTGCGCGCTATCGTAATCCGGAACGCTTGACCTTCGGGGCCGATAAGGCACAAGCGTCGTGAGCTAACGAGGGGGCCGTCTTGGTCTTCAAGAGACGTGAGAAACTGGGCTTTTGGCGCGGGTTGAAGGAATTAATCCTTCCCCGAGGCGGCTGGGTGCGTGCGTTTTCTTATGTGAAGTTACGGGTCGGACGTTTGCCGGGCTCTCCTGAGTATATTGCGCGCGGGATTTGGGCGGGCGTCTTTGCGGCCTTCACGCCGTTCTATGGCCTGCACTTCATCATTGCCGGTGGCTTGGCATTCCTGATGCGCGGGAACATCATCGCCTCCCTGCTGGCGACGTTCTTCGGCAACCCGCTGACGTATGTGCCCATCGGTGTCGTGGCCCTGCAGTCGGGCTATTTCCTGCTTGGCGATGCGCCCAAGAGCGACGCGGAGCGATCTGTCTCACGTGGCTTTGCGAATGCTGCCGCGGACCTGTGGCACAACTTCAAAGCGGTCTTCACCGATGATCTAGCGCGTTGGTCAGGCCTTGCCCGGTTCTGGGACGATGTTTTCTTCCCGTATCTGATCGGCGGCATCATCCCCGGGATTATCTGCGCGTCGATTATGTACTACCTCTCGGTGCCCGTGATTCGCGCCTACCAGAACCGCCGCAAAGGCCGCGTAAAGCAGAAGCTGGCCGAGATCCGCGAGCGGGCGAAGATGAGTTCGATTCAGAAGAAACTCAATGATCAGGAGGGCTCGTAAATGGGACTGCCTCACCAACGCCTCGGCGTGAACATTGACCACGTGGCCACCGTGCGGAATGCACGCGGCGGCGCGTATCCGGATCCTTTGCGTGCCGCGAAGATGGCCGAAGAGGCGGGCGCCGACGGCATCACAGCGCACCTGCGCGAAGACCGCCGCCACATCTCTGACGCCGACATTGAAGGGCTGATGGAGGTGCTTTCGGTGCCGCTCAACTTCGAGATGGCCGCCACCGAAGAGATGCAGAAGATCGCGCTGCGCCACAAACCCCATGCCGTATGCATCGTGCCCGAAAAGCGCGAGGAGAGGACGACCGAGGGTGGCCTCGAAGTCGCGCGTGAGGAAAACCGCCTGGCGCATTTCCTTGCCCCGCTGCGCGATGTGGGCTGCCGTGTGTCGATCTTTATCGCCGCAGATCGTCGCCAGATCGAAGCCGCGCACCGGATCGGTGCTGAGGTGATCGAGCTTCATACCGGCGCCTATTGCGACGCCATCGCTGAGCGCGACCTCGTCACCCGCGATCGCGAACTGGCGGCCTTGACCGAGATGGCGGCCTTCGCCCATTCGCTGGGCCTCGAGGTCCACGCTGGGCATGGCCTCACCTATGACAGCGTGAGCCCCATCGCGGCGCTGCCTGAGGTGCGGGAGCTCAACATCGGTCACTTCCTCATCGGTGAATCCATCTTCCGCGGGCTCACGCCGGCGATCCACGAGATGCGCCGTCTCATGGATGAGGCCTGTGCCCAGAAGGAAGACGTCGCGTGAGCATTTCCCCCTGGCGCTATGGCCTGTGCTTCGCGGGCTTCACCTTTGTGCTGTTGGCGATCGTGATAGGTACGCGCTCGCTCCTCGGGTTTGACATGTCGCCTGCTTTAGCGGTTTTCCTGCCCGCCCTAGCGGCGGCAATGATCGAAGGCTCGCGCTATGCCAAGACCACCCGTGACCCGGTACCCTCCCCATGGACGGACGCGCTCGTGATGACAGGGATCGCTTTGGTGATGCTGACCGTCGTCATGGTGCCTCTATTCTTCGGACCGCGCGGTTTGCCAGCAACATGGGGCCTCACAGCGATCCTCTTTTGCGCGGTGCTATGGTTCGGCACGAACCGGCTTTTCCTGACGCTCGGGGCGCGCAACGAATGGGCTGCACAGGACCGTCGCGGCGCGTGAACGACAAAGCGTCAACGATCCGGTTCGCCGTCCTCGCGCTTGGCCTGTTGCTGGCCGCCCTTTCGCTTTGGCAGATTGAAAGCAAGCGCCCCGACGTTGAGGTGGAGAACGCCTGGGTGGGTCAGACACCTGTCACCCGCTACATCACGCCCGAGGGCAGAGGCCCTGTTGTCGTGGCTCACGGTTTTGCTGGATCGCGCCCGCTGATGAACGCGCTGAGCTGGACGCTGGCTGCGAACGGATATGACGTGGCGAGCTATGACCTTGAGGGCCATGGTCTGAACCCCGTGCCGATGTCGGGCGACGTGACCGACATCGGCGGCACAACTCGCTTGCTGACCGAAGAGCTTGTGCGCGTGATGGAGTTCGCGGGGCCTGAACCCGCGCTGCTAGGTCATTCCATGGCCACCGACATCCTTGTGCGCGCCGCCGCGGAACGCCCCGCAGGCCCCATCGTCGCCCTTTCCGCCTTCTCAGAGGCGGTGACGGCCGATCACCCGGAAGACCTCCTCCTCATCGCGGGAGAGTGGGAGGCGCGGTTGATCGATTTTGGCCGCGACGCCATCCAGCAGATCGACCCAAAGGCCATTGAGGGAGAGATCGTCGGCAGCCGCATGGCGCTTGTTGCTCCGCGGGTCGAACATGTTGGCATCCTTTATTCGCCCTACACTCTGCGCGAGTCGGTGCTTTGGCTCGACCGCGCGCATGGCGTGCCGGAAAGAGAGCCTGCGCTTGCCACGATCGGGTACTGGGTGCTCCTCTTGCTCGGGGCGCTCATGGTGCTGTGGTGGCCGATTTCGCGCCTCATGCCTGAGGCGCCGCAGTCCGGCGAGGTGCCGCGCAAGGCGTTCTGGTGGTGCACCGGCATCGCCCTCATTACGCCCATGGCTGTGTTCTGGGTGGAGCTTCAGCTGCTGCCTGTCCTCGTGGCCGACTACCTCGCCATGCATCTGGGGTTTGCGGGGCTCCTGCAGCTCTATGTCATCGGCTATTTCCGCGTGCCGTTCGGGCGGATTGCCTGGGCGGGCGTTGCGGCGCTGACGCTCTGGGGGATTGCGGTCTTCGGCCTTGCCATCAACGCCTATGCCGCGAACTTCTTGCCCAACGCTGAACGCGCGCTGATCCTTGCAGCACTGGCGCTGGGCGCGGTGCCCTTCATGGCCGCGGATGCGCTTGTGACCGAAGGTGGCCGCGCGCCCCTGTGGCGGCGCATCACCTATCGGGCGGCGTTCTTCGCTTCGCTCGCCTTCGCGATCGTGCTCGATTTCGAAGGCCTCTTCTTCCTCGCGCTCATTGCGCCGGTGATCCTGCTCTTCTTTCTTATTTTCGGGCTCATGGGCCGCTGGACCGCCACGCGTACCGGGGCCCTCGCGCCCGGCATTGCACTTGGTGTAATCCTTGCGTGGTCCCTCGGCGTAACCTTCCCACTATTTCAGGCCACGATATGATCCTCGGCATCGGTACTGACCTCGCCAACATCGAACGCATCGAAAAAACGCTGGAGCGGTTTGGCGACCGGTTCCGCACCCGTGTCTTTACAGACACCGAGCAGCGCAAGGCCGAGCGCCGCGCCGACACGCCGGGCACCTACGCTAAGCGCTGGGCCGCAAAGGAGGCCTGTTCCAAGGCGCTGGGCACAGGCCTGCGCATGGGTATCTCTTGGAAGGATATGGCGGTCACGAATCTATCGTCCGGTCAGCCGGTGATGCATGTCACGGGTTGGGCCGCAAAGCGCTTGAAGGACATGACCCCTGCGGGCCACGAGGCCATCATCCACGTCACGCTCACCGATGATCACCCCTGGGCGCAGGCATTTGTCGTCATCGAGGCAAGGCCGCTTGGTTAGCCGGGCGGCGCGCTTGACTTGGGGCAGCGCACAAAGCAGTAGGGCGGGCAGAACGCAGATAGGAGCAGACATGGCCGAGGCAGCCGAAGACAAGGGCAACCCGATCATCGAGACCATCAAGACGATCGTATACGCGCTCTTGATTGCGGGTATCTTCCGCACGCTCTTTTTCCAGCCATTCTGGATCCCCTCGGGCTCCATGAAAGACACGCTGCTGATTGGCGATTTCCTGTTCGTCAACAAGATGGCCTATGGCTACAGCTACGCGTCCTGCCCCACGATCCTGATCCCACAGATCGGCATTGACGTGGATGCCGAGGATTTTTGCGGCGTCTTCAAAGGCTCTGAGAACCGTCTCTTTGGCGGTGAACCGGAGCGCGGCGATGTCGTCGTCTTCCGCCACCCGGTGACGGGCCGCGACTTCATCAAGCGCCTCGTTGGCCTGCCGGGTGACACGGTTCAGTTGCGGGGCGGCGTTCTCATCCTGAACGGCCAGCCGGTTGATCGTGTCGAGGCTGAGGCCTTCGTTGAGATCTACGACGAACAAGGCCCGCAACGGCAGTTCCCACGCTGCGCGAACGGCACCCGTGGCATCGGCGCTGAATGCGTAAAGGAAGCCGCGCAGGAAACCCTGCCTAACGGCAAAAGCTACCGCGTGCTCAACATCGGCCAGCAGGCCGCTGACAACACGCCAGTCTTCACCGTGAAGCCCGGCCACTTCTTCTTCCTGGGCGACAACCGCGATAACTCCACCGATTCCCGCTTCCCGCAGGCTGTGGGCGGTGTCGGTCAGGTCCCGCTGGAAGACATCGTGGGCCGCGCGGACCGCATCATGTTCTCCTCCGCGGGCCGGTCGATCCTGTGGTTCTGGACGTGGCGCTCAGATCGCTACTTCAAGAAGATCGAGTGACCCGCTCGCGCTTTTTCTATGGCGCGTTGATCGCGCTTGCGCTTTTTGTCGGTGCGGGCCTTCTGATCGCTCGTTTGAACTTTGCACCCTACGGAATTCCTAGTGGAAGCATGAAGCCATCGTTGGAGATCAACGATTATGCCCTTGTCAGCATCGGAGCAGAATTACCTGAACGAGGCGAAATCGTTGTATTTCGACATCCAGGCCATGGACAGACGTTCGTCAAACGACTGATCGGCCTTCCAGGTGATACAGTGCAACTTTTGGACGGGGCGCTGATTATTAATGGCCAAGAAGCTTCAGTTGAAGAAGTCGAGCCCTACGTCGAAGTGTTCCAGCCCCAAGGACGTGCGCGACTATATCCGCGCTGCGCGAATGGACCGGTCGTAGAACAAGGCGAATGTGTGAAGATACAGATGCTTGAGACGTTGCCCAGCGGGGCATCTTATCGCGTTCTCAGCATCGCAAAGGGCGCCATGTTCGATACGACGCCGAAATTTACAGTCGATGATGGCCATTTCTTTGTGCTGGGAGATAATCGGGACAATTCCGCGGATAGCAGGTTGCCGACTGCCGTGGGTGGTGTCGGGCAGGTGCCCATCGAAAACCTCATCGGCAAAGTCGTTTACGTTCTAGAGATTGGCCGATGAAACTCTCTGCCGAGATAAGCGCTTTTCAGGGCAGCATCGGGCATGAATTTTCCCGGCCTGAGCTTTTGATCACTGCGCTGACACATGCGTCGCTGTCGTCCGCGACACGCTCCGACAATGAGCGGCTCGAGTTTCTGGGCGACCGGGTGCTTGGCCTTGTCATGGCTGAAGCGCTTCTCGATGCCGATGGCGCGGCCTCAGAGGGCCAGCTTGCCCCCCGCTTCAATTCGCTCGTCCGGAAAGAGACCTGCGCCGAAATCGCGCGCATGGTTGGGCTGGGCGACGTGCTGAAGCTGGGTCGGTCCGAGATGCTTTCAGGCGGGCGCAAGAAGGATGCCCTTCTGGGTGACGGGATGGAGGCGGTGATCGCTGCCGTCTACCGTGACGGCGGTATGGAGGCTGCCCGCGCGATGATCCTGCGCCTTTGGGGTGACCGGATCACCGAGGTGAAAGAAGACGCACGCGATGCGAAGACCGCGCTGCAAGAATGGGCTCAGGCCCGCAAGATGCCGCCGCCGCGCTATGTGGAAACGGCGCGCTCCGGCCCCGATCACGCACCTGAGTTCACGATTGAGGCGCAGCTAAAAGACGGCTCCTCCGCCAAGGCCAAAGCGGGATCGAAGCGTCAGGCCGAACAAGCGGCTGCCAAGGCGCTGATGGAGAAAGTGTCGGGATGAAGCTGCGACCGGAGACAGCGGACGACATCCCTGCGATCCGAGCGCTGACCGATGTGGCTTTCGCCACCACCACCTTCTCAGACAGTACCTAAGGCGCGGTGCTCGACCAGATGCGCGAGGATGGCGATATCCTCCTTTCCCTCGTGGCCGAGATCGACGGCGAGGTCGTGGGCCAAGTGACATTGTCTGAGGCCTCCGTGGGTGGCTCAGAAGGCTGGATTGGCCTCGGTCCCATCGCGGTCACGCCAGCACGGTATCATCAGGGCATTGGCGGGGCGATGATCCGCGCGTCACTTGATTGGGCACGGGAACGCGGCGCGGCGGGTGTCGTCCTCACCGGCGCGGATACCTACTACCCCCGTTTCGGTTTCGAGAGTGGGGAGGTCAGCTATCTGACTACCCCCACCCGCTTCACCATGCGCCACGTCCTGAACGGCCCGCCGGCCTCCGGCGAGATCGTTTTTTGCTGGCGCGCTGCAGGAAGCGGGATAATGAGCGCCCACGGCCTTAGATTGTAAGGTCTCGCCGCTTAGGATAAGAGCGCGGTCCCAATGGAGACGTGTCGATGACGAACAGCGAAGAAACGCGCGCAGGCTTTGTTGCCCTGATCGGGGAGCCGAATGCCGGTAAGTCGACTCTGCTGAACTGGATGGTCGGGGCGAAGGTCTCGATCGTGACGCACAAGGTGCAGACGACGCGTGCCCGTATCCGTGGCGTGGCGCTTGAGGGCTCGGCCCAGATCGTCTTTGTCGATACGCCCGGTATCTTCCGCCCGCGCCGCCGACTGGATCGCGCGATGGTCACCGCAGCGTGGGGCGGGGCCGCTGATGCGGATGTGACGGTCCTCCTGATCGAGGCGCATCGCGGCGTGACCCGCGGCGTGCGCGAGATCATCGAGGCTTTGGAAGACAAGCCAGTGCGCCTGGCTCTCGCCATCAACAAGATTGACCGGGTGGAGGCGCCTGCGCTCCTCGCGTTGACCGAAGAACTCAACGAGCTTCGCGATTTTGAAGAGACGTTCATGATCTCCGCCGAGCGCGGCCATGGCTGCGCGGATTTGAAAGCGTGGCTCGCACGGCAGATGCCGGAAAGCCCGTGGCTCTATCCAGAGGATCAGATTGCCGATCTGCCCATGCGCATGATCGCCTCGGAGATGACGCGCGAGAAGCTGACGCTGCGCCTTCATCAGGAGCTGCCCTACCAGCTGACGGTGGAGACCGAGGCGTGGGAAGAACGCAAGGACGGCTCGGCCCGCATCGACCAGGTGATCTACGTGGCCCGAGACGGTCACAAAGGGATCGTGCTGGGCAAGAAGGGCGAGACTGTGAAAGCCGTCTCCCAAGCCGCCCGGGCGGAGCTTGAGGAGTTTCTGGGTCGCAAGTGCCACCTCTTCCTGCAGGTCAAAGTGAGGCCCGGCTGGCTGGAGGAGCGGGAGCGCTACTCCGAGATGGGCCTCGACTTTAAGGACGGCGATTGAGACTCACGTCGGAGATATGGGTCGCGGCCTATTTGCACCGGCTGAACCTTGAGGCGATCCCAGCGTTTGTCACCAAGCGCGGCGACAGCACGGCGGGTGCAGTTCTGGTGAAGCTCTGCACGCTTGATGGCCTCGCCGTTTGCTACCAGCGCAGCTTTGATCTGATGACCGGCGACCGCCGATGGATGGAGCTTGCCTCCGGCCAAGAGGCAGATGTGGATGCAACGCTCTCCAAGCAGCGCGAGTTCGACCCCGACCTCTGGATCATCGAGATTGAGGACCGGCACGGGCGCCACCTGCTTGATGAACCGGGGCTGTCTGAATGATCGAGTGGCGTGATGAAGGCGTCTTGCTCGTCGCGCGGCCCCATGGAGAGGGGTCGGCTATCATTGAAGTGCTGACCGCCACCCACGGCCGCACCGCGGGCGTGGTGCGCGGCGGCGCGTCCCGCAAGATGGCGCCGCACCTTCAGCCCGGCGCCCAGCTTGATGTGACGTGGAAGGCTCGCCTTGAAGATCATCTGGGCAGCTACACAGTTGAGCCGATCCGTAGCCGCGCCGCGACACTGATGTCGGACCGTCGGGCTCTTCTCGGATTGCAGTCTGTATGCGGTCTCCTCTCGCGCCTTTTACCCGAACGGGAAGAAGCGCCTGACCTTTATCAGGATACGACGCAGCTCTTTGATCTGATGGCGGCCACCGACGCATGGCCGCTGGCGTATCTGCGGTGGGAGCTCTCGCTGCTTGAGACGCTCGGCTACGGTTTAGACTTGAGCACCTGCGCGGTAACCGGCGCGACGGAGGGGCTTGTCTATGTGTCCCCGAAATCCGGTCGCGCGGTGTCTGAGAAAGGTGCAGGCGAATGGGCCTCGAAGCTTTTGCCAATGCCAAAGGCGTTGCTGCCCGGTCAGGAGGGGCCTGACAGCGAGATATCCGAGGGCCTCGAGACCACGGGGTTTTTTATGGCCAAAGCTCTGGGAGACCGCGAGGCGCCGGATGCGCGGCGCCGCTTGCGGGATCTACTCGCTCGGTAGCGCCGCGAAGATCATTTCTTCACCATTCTCACCGTTCATGATCAAAACAGGGCCTGAGACCTCGGCAATCGTCATCGCCTCGAGCGCGGCGAAAAAGGTGCCTTCGGCCTCAAGTGCTGGGCAGGCGAGCTTCGTGGCCGCGATGGGGCCAATGTCGATCCACGGGTAAGGCGCGGCCTGCGCGGCGGTGTAGCGGTTGCATGGCGACTTGCCGGTGACCGAACCTTCCTCCGGGAACTGGATCGTGGCGGTGGCCTTGAAAGTCGCGCCGTTCATCTCGGTCAGCTGCCAAGTGGTGCCCGTGTCGAGGTAGCCTGAGATCGTCTCGTCAGCGGCGCAGCCTCCGACAATGGCCAAAAGAGCAGCCCGGATCACGCGGTGTCTTCCTCTACCGGAGCACGCTTTTTCTTGGCGAGCTTCGCCGTCAGCCGCGCGGCTGTCTCAAGGTCGATACGGGGCAGGATCGCCTTGTGGGAAAGCGGCCCGGTCTGGGCTTCAACAGCGCTGCGCAGCTCAGCATCGGCACCTTCACCCAGGTACAGCGTTTCGCACATCAGACCTTCGACGCGGAGAACCTGATGCTTGTCGGTCACCAAGTGGTAGTAGGTGAGTTCGCCCATGGGCTGGGTGACTTCGGCCTCACCGCTTAGGAGCGACGACACAGGGAGAAGCACCTCCGGCGTCTCCGTTACGCGGTTCACCAGGCGCCCCTGCGCATGGAGCCGGGCGGATCGCGCCGCGACGAGGGGACGCGAGGGGACCGTGCCGCCTAGCGACAAGGCCGGGATCGTGACGGGCCTCAGCGCCTCATCCGCCGACAGATCCTCAGCGCTAAAGGTTGCTTGCCAAAGGTGCAGAAGCGGACCGGTCGTGCCATCGTGGAACTCCAGCTCATCTTCGCCGGGCACGAGGCGCTCGATTGGGCGCAAGCCACGCGCCGTTTGCACGAACGTGCCAGCCGCAAATCCGGTAGCTGCCCAGGGGCCTTGGGATGCCATGCTCTGCCTCCTCTTTTGCCGCGACACTAACCCCATGGGGCCGCGCGGTGAAGTGGGGGCGACCGGACCCTGAGTAGGGTCCGGGAGTTTTAGGCCAGCAGACGGCGCGCGATGACCTGTGCTTGGATCTCGGCGGCGCCCTCAAAGATGTTGAGGATACGCGCGTCGCACAGGATCCGGCTGATCTTGTATTCCAGTGCAAAGCCGTTGCCGCCGTGGATCTGCAGCGCATTGTCAGCTGCGGCCCAGGCCACGCGGGCGCCGAGCAGCTTGGCCATGCCGGCCTCAAGGTCGCAACGGCGGCCTTCGTCCTTCTCGACCGCCGAGAAGTAGGTCAACTGACGCGCCACCATGATCTCCACCGCCATCATGGCGAGCTTGGAGGCCACGCGTGGGAAGTTCACGAGCGACTTACCGAAGGCCTGACGGTCGAGCGCGTATTTCATGCCTTCATCGAGCGCGGACTGAGCCACGCCTACAGCACGGGCGGCCGTTTGGATGCGCGCGCTCTCGAAGGTTTCCATGAGCTGCTTAAAGCCCTTGCCTTCTTCGCCGCCCAGAAGGTTCTCACCCTTCACTTTGAAGTCGTCGAAGTTGAGCGTGTATTCTTTCATGCCGCGGTAGCCGAGCACTTCGATCTCACCACCGGAGATGCCCTCGTCCTGCCAAGGCTCTTCGTCCGTGCCGGGCGTCTTTTCTGCGAGGAACATCGACAGGCCGCGGTAGTCATCGGTGTCGGGCACTGTGCGCGCGAGGACGGTCATCACATGGGTACGGGCCGCGTGGGTGATCCACGTCTTGTTGCCGTTCAGCACCCAGTCGCCGTTCTCATCCTGCTTGGCCCGAGTCTTCAGCGCGCCGAGGTCGGACCCAGTGTTTGGTTCCGTGAAAACAGCCGTGGGCAGAATCTCACCCGAGGCGAGGCCCGGCAGCCACTTTTCCTTCTGCTCATCGGTGCCGCCGCACAAAATGAGCTCAGCCGCGATTTCAGACCGGGTGGCGAGGGAACCCACACCGATGTAGCCGCGGCTGAGCTCTTCTGAAACGACGCACATGGAAGCCTTGGAAAGGCCGAGGCCGCCATGCTCCTCCGGGATCGTCAGGCCGAAAACCCCCATCTCGGACAGTTCTTCGATGGTCTCCATCGGGATGAGCTCATCCTTCAGGTGCCATTCGTGCGCGTGAGGCTCCACCTTCTCGAGGGAGTAGCGGCGGAACTGCTCGCGGATCATCTCGAGCTCTTCCTCGAGGCCGGAGCGACCCACGATGGTATTTTGCTGCTCTTGCATCAGCTCCACGAGGCGCAGGCGCGCGTCTTGCGTGTTGCCGCTGTTGCAAAGCGTCATGACTGCCGGCGCCATGAGCGCGCGCTGGTCTTCTTGGGACAGGCCGATGTCCTGCAGGCGCACAACCTCGCCCTGGTTCATCTGCATGCCGCCGAAAATCTGCCAGAGGTATTCCCCGAAGGCGATCTGATGGATCAGCTTCTCCATCTCACCAAAGGTGCCCTCGGCCTCAAGCTTTTCGGCCCAGGCCTGCATCTGACGCAGGGATTCCGCATATGTCGCCAGCCACGCATAGCCGTGGGCAGCGGTTTGATGGGCGTCCACAAGCGCGCCGGAAACACGGCCATTCTCGGTAACCATCGCGGTCACAGCGGCCTTGGCGCGGTCCGTGATATCGTCCACCGGCGCGAGCGCCTCACGGGTCAGATCAATAAGGCCAGCCAGAACTGGCGTCGTCATTTGCATCTGTCCATCATGAGCCATTCGTACTCTCCCGTCTAAGCTGAACTTTGAGCTAGTGTGTTTGCACCTGCAGCGCAACATTAATTCATCACAAAGATTAAAAACGCATTAAAGTGTCGCAACCGATTGTGGGTGCAGCAGGGCGCAGGTGGGCGTAAACGAGCCATATGGGTCTGGATATCGTCACATTGCTTGCCGCTTTCGCCGTCGCCGTCTCTGCGGGGATCGTGAAGGGTATCGTGGGCTTTGCGATGCCCATGGTGATCATTTCGGGGCTCACGACCTTTCTGTCGCCCGAACTGGCGCTCGCGGGCCTGATTCTGCCCACAGTGGTGACGAACGGCTTTCAGGCGCTGCGCCAAGGGGTCCGGGCGGCATGGAAGTCCATCCGTCCATTCTGGATCTTCCTCGGCGTGGGCGCGGGGGCGTTGATCATTACCTCCCAGTTCGTTTTGGCGATTCCCCAAGCCGTCTTCTTGATTGGCCTCGGGGGGCTGGTAACGCTCTACGCCGTTGCGACCTTGGCAGGCGTACCGCTCGTGCTGAGCGCGCAGAGCAAGATGGTCTCCATCGGGATGGGCGCTTTTGCCGGGGCGGTCGGCGGCATTTCGGGCATCTGGGGGCCGATGACGGTGGCCTACCTCACGGCATATCAACTGCCCAAAGCCGATCAGATGCGCGTGCAGGGGATGATCTACGGACTCGGGGCCGTGCTGCTGGTAGGGGCGCATATATCGTCTGGAGTTCTGACGCTGGCAACTGCCAAGTTTTCAGCTTTCCTCATTGCGCCTGCCGTGATCGGCCTCTGGATCGGGTTCCGCATTCAGGACCGCATGGACCAGGCGCGCTTTAAACAGGCCACACTGCTCGTGCTTCTGCTAGCAGGTCTGAATCTGCTGCGGAGAGGGCTCTTCGGGTAGCTCACCGCGCTAAACACCAAGGCTGCGACTCGCATAAGGACATCCTTGTGATTAGGTATGCATTGTGAAGCTAAGCTGAAATCCCTCTCAAACCCTATCCGACAGTCAGTCATAGACGAGCTGGCCCAGCATCCGATGTCCTTGAGCGAGCTGACCTCGAACATCGAGGTGTCCCAGCCGGTGATGTCGCAGCACCTCAAGGTACTGAAGGACGCGGGGCTCATTTCGGCGCGCCCATACGGGGCTCGCAACATCTACTGCGTCAACAAAGGAGAGTTGGACGAAATATGCGCGTTCTGGACGGCGTATTGGTCAAATCTCTTGGCCTCAATTGAAGAGCAGGAGGAATAGCCCAGTGTCCCTAGAACCCATCAAAGTCGTCACCAAGATCAGCCGGTGCCCCGAAGCTGTTTTCGATGTCTTCATGTCAAAGATCTCTGACTGGTAGCCTTTGGCAACGCACTCAATCGGGCCCTTCATGGGCGACCCCGCGCCCGAGATCGTGGTGTTCGAGAGCCATGAAGGCGGGAAGATTTACGAGATTTCACCGGGTGGAGAACACCGGATTTGGGGCACGGTTCTCGAATATCAGGCCGGACTCCATGTTTCGTTTAGTTGGCATCCTGGCCTAGAGGAGGCGCAGGCGACGACAGTCTCAGTCGACTTTGAGCCCACCGATGACGGCGCTACGGTCGTCAACTTGGTCCACACCGGTTGGGAGGCGCGCGGCGACGGGGCTACGGCGGTCCGAGAGAATTATGTGACCGGGTGGGCTTATATCATCCAAACCGCTTTACCGCGTTCGCCACCGCGGACGGGACATAGCCGGTTCCACAACCTCGCTACCCCAACGAACATGGGCACTGGTGTTGGTCACCAGTGCCCGATCCCGTCTTGTGAGATAGGGCGCCTGGCCCTTAGCCGATGGCAACGGCTTTCACGTCGTCGTCAATATGCGGCAGATATTGTTCAAAGTTGTCCGAGAACATCTGAACGAGCTTTTCTGCCTGCGCGTCATACGCGGCTCCATCTTCCCAGGTACGGCGCGGGGTCAGCAGCAGGTCTGCAACACTGGGCACGCTGACCGGAACTTCGAAGCCAAAATTCTCGTCCTTGCGGAACTGACCGTTGTTGAGCGTGCCGTCGAGCGCTGCAGAGAGAAGCGCGCGAGTGGCGCGGATCGGCATACGAGAGCCTTCACCATAGGCGCCGCCGGTCCAGCCAGTGTTCACCAGCCAGCAGGTTGCGCCGTGCTTGGCGATCTTGTCGCGCAGCAGGCGGCCATATTCCTCCGGACGACGCGGCATGAACGGCGCGCCGAAGCAGGTGGAGAAGGTGGGTTCAGGCTCGGTCACACCGCGCTCGGTGCCCGCAACCTTCGCAGTGAAGCCGCTCAGGAAGTGGTACATCGCTTGCGCGGGCGTCAGACGTGCGATCGGAGGCAGCACGCCAAACGCATCACACGTCAGCATGATGATGTTCTTCGGATGCCCACCCAGAGCAGTCTTCGACGCGTTCGAGATGTACTCCAGCGGATAAGCGCAGCGCATGTTTGCAGTCAGCGAGTCATCCTCGAAGTCGAGCTCTTTGGTGTCTTTGTCGTAGACCATGTTCTCGATGACGGTCGCGAACTTGGTCGTCGTGGCAAAGATCTCAGGCTCCGCTTCGGCGGAGAGCTTGATCGTCTTGGCGTAGCAGCCCCCTTCGAAGTTGAAGGTGCCGCGCTCGGACCAGCCATGCTCATCATCGCCGATAAGAATGCGCGACGGATCCGCGGAGAGCGTCGTCTTGCCGGTACCGGAAAGGCCAAAGAAAATCGCCGTGTCCACCGCATTGCCGGGAGCGTGGTTCGCCGAACAGTGCATCGGCATGATGCCACGTTCGGGCAGGAGGTAGTTGAGAAGCGTGAAGACCGACTTCTTGTTCTCGCCTGCGTATTCCGTGCCGCCGATGAGGATCATCTTGCGGTCGAAGTTCATCGCAACCACAGTCTCAGACCGGCAGTTGTGACGCTCGGGATCGGCCTTGAAGGAAGGACAGTTGATCACAGTCCAGTCGGCCGTGAATTCCGTCAGCTCATCGCTGTCCGGGCGGCGCAGCATGTGGCGGATGAAAAGGGAGTGCCAAGCGAGTTCGGTCACCATGCGCACGTCCAAGCGATGCGCGGGGTCCGCGCCGCCGAAAAGGTCCTGCACGAAGTAGTCGCGGCCCTGCATGTGGGCGACCATGTCATCGTAGAGCGCATCGAAGCCTTGTGGCGTCATAGCAGCGTTCTGATCCCACCAGATCTTGTCTTCGACCGAAGGTGTTTTGACGATGTGTTTGTCCTTGGGGGAGCGCCCCGTGAACTTGCCGGTGGACACCAAAAGCGTGCCGCCTTGGCCCAATTCGCCTTCGCTGCGCTTGAGGGCTTCTTCGATAATGACCGGCTCGATCAGGTTGTAATAGACCTCGCCGAGCCCCGTGATCCCTTGTGTTTCGAGGGTAAAAGACGGGTTGACGCGTCCTTGGGACATTGCTCTCAAAGCTCCATGTTATCGAGATCAGATTTCCTCGCTACATGACGTTTATGAACAATAATAGAGCGCTTTCAGGCTGTTAGCGCCATCAAGCGCAAGTTAGCGCAACCAATGTTTTGGCTGCGAAAAAGTGAGGCAATTAAGCAGCCATTCATGACTAATCGGACACAACAAGGGCAGTAGACACGCTCCGATTCGCTTTTCCGTTGATTTTTCGCCCAATTTCGGCGACGGATCAGAAATACAGGCAGGCAATAACAGAGCAGTACGAGAGGCATAACTATGTCCAAAATCGCCCTTGTGGACGACGACAGGAATATTCTGACGTCCGTCTCCATCACGCTTGAGGCCGAAGGCTTCGACGTAGAAACTTACAACGACGGTCAATCCGCACTTGATGCATTTAACAAGTCCATGCCCGACATGGCTGTGCTGGATATCAAGATGCCCCGGATGGACGGGATGGATCTCCTTCAGCGTCTTCGTCAGAAAACGACGATGCCGGTGATATTCCTGACGTCCAAGGATGACGAGATTGACGAAGTTCTTGGCCTCCGCATGGGCGCCGATGACTACGTCAAGAAGCCGTTCTCCCAGCGTCTTCTGGTTGAGCGTATCCGCGCGCTGTTGCGCCGTCAGGATGCGATCAGCGGTGAGGTTGTCGGCGAGACCGAAGAAACCAAGGTCATGACCCGCGGTCAGCTGACGATGGACCCGCTGCGCCACGCCGTGACGTGGAAAGGCCGCGACGTCTCGCTGACCGTGACAGAATTCCTTCTTCTTCAGGCGCTGGCACAGCGTCCGGGCTTCGTGAAATCTCGCGATCAGCTGATGGACGTGGCCTATGACGATCAGGTCTACGTGGATGACCGCACGATCGACAGCCACATCAAGCGTTTGCGCAAGAAGATGCGTACAGCGGATGGTGAGTTCTCGGCCATCGAAACTCTCTACGGTATCGGCTACCGTTATAACGAAGAATAGAAACCTGGGCGGGGGGGCTGCACCCCGATGAGCAACCAAGAGATCGACGTGCGCGATCTGAACAGCGTCCGGCAGGCTGATATCCTGCTGGGCGATGATTGGGTTGCGCCTGATGCGACCGTTGAGAAGGAGCTTCAGGCCAAGCGTCAGCGACGCTCCTTTATCGCACTCAATCGGTCTCCGCTCGCCCGGAAAATCATTACCTTCAATCTGCTCGCGCTCGTCATTTTGGTGGCGGGCGTTTTGTATCTGAACCCGTCGCGCGAAAGTCTGGCGTTCCAGCGGTCGATCGGTCTCGTTAACGAGGCGGAGCTGATCGCGGATGTGTTCGAGGCGGGGCTACCTGCCGCGGCCCCTGCGAGCCTCGCGACCGGCGATGGCATTCAGGTGGACGAGGTCCTTTTCGATCTTGATCTGCGCGGCGGCATCGAAGTCTTCGTGTTTGACCCGACAGAAGCACTGGTGGCATCGACCGAAGGCATGCAGCGTCCGGATCGTGCCTTGGTCGAGGGGCTGCAACAGGATTTGCAATCCACGATCATCATCGAGTTTCTGAACTCCGTCTGGGACGCGCTTTCGAGCGTGCTGTCGCCGGCGGACCCGGTGCCAACGCTGGTGACACCGGAAGAGCAGGTACGCGCCCTGCTTGCGAGCGCCCTTTCAGGCGCGACCGAGGCAGACACCGGACGAGACGCTGAGGGCTCCACGGTCTTTTCCGTCGCCACCCCGATTGAACAAAACGGCCGCATCGTTGGCGCCGTGGCGCTCGTCTCTGCGGCGGGTGAAATCGACCTTCTTGTCAGGCAACAGCGGGAGCAGGTGCTGCAGATGTTTGTCATCGCGCTCCTGGTCTCTATCGGTCTGTCGCTGGTGCTTGCCTCAACGATCGCTAACCCGCTTTCAGATTTGGCGGCAGCGGCCGAGCTTGGGCGCGATAAGAACGCTCGAAAGATGTCGCCGTCGCGTATCCGTATTCCCGATCTCACCGCGCGTCCGGACGAGATTGGTCGCCTTTCGGGCGCGCTGCGCGGGATGGTCTCGGCGCTCTACGACCGGATCGACAACAACGAACAATTCGCCGCCGACGTGGCGCATGAAATCAAGAACCCTCTGGCCTCTTTACGGTCCGCGGCGGGCACGCTTCGGGTGGCCAAGCGGGACGATCAGCGGGAGCGGCTCTTTAACGTGATCGACCACGATGTGCGCCGCCTCGACCGCCTGGTGAGCGACATCTCCAACGCCTCGCGTTTGGACTCCGAGCTCGTCAAAGAGGAAGAAGAGGCGTTCGATCTTCTGAAGATGCTCAAGAACCTTGGCCAATACCTGGGCGCCGAGGCTGAGCAAAAGGGCATCGATTTCATCACGGATCTGCCCGAAGGCCAGCTCGTCACGCACGGTCTGGAAGCGCGGCTTGCGCAGGTGTTTGTGAACCTGATTACCAATGCCACGTCCTTCTGCGATGACGGTGACGCGATCCGCATCTGGGCTCGCAAACGCGAAAACAGGGTGCTTGTAGTGGTTGAAGACACTGGCCCCGGCATCCCGGAAGGTGCACTGCAAAAGATCTTCAAGCGCTTCTACAGCGAACGTCCTGCAGGCCAGTTCGGCAACAACTCGGGCCTCGGCCTCGCAATCTCAAAGCAGATCGTAGAAGCACATGGCGGCGTCATCTGGGCCGAGAATATTCGCCCAACGGACGCCGACCTGACTAGCGACCCCTTGGGTGCGCGCTTCGTAGTGGGCCTTCCTGTCTGATCCTTTCAAGCTGAACACGGTGCCGGGTGGTGCGCATTTGCATGCGACCACCGTGGCTCTGAATGGTCGTGCGCTCGTATTGGCGGGGCCATCGGGCAGCGGAAAGTCCTCCCTCGCGCTCGAGATGATGGCCCTGGGTGCAGGCCTCGTGGCCGACGACATCACTGAGCTTTCGACTGAGGGTGATGACTTGATCGCGCAGGCCCCTGCGACCCTTCCCGAGGCGATCGAGGCACGGGGGCTCGGCTTGCTCAAGGCTGATCTGGTGGGGCCGGCGCCCGTCCTCGCGGCCCTCGATCTCACGCGCCGCAGCGCAGAGAGGATGCCGCATGCGCAGAATATTCTCCTGCTCGGGCACGCAATTCCCTTGCTTCACAGGCCCGCGAGTGGTCCTGTTCCCGCTATGCTTTTGCAATATCTAAAGCAGAAGTAAGCGGAGGAACCTATGAAGGACGCCGCTCCTTCTGCGACGCAGCAACTCATCTTGGTGACCGGCCCGTCCGGCGGAGGCCGCTCGACAGCCATCAATGCCCTTGAGGATATGGGGTATGAAACCATCGATAACTTGCCGTTGTCGCTGGTCAAGAGACTATTGGCTGAGCCGTTGGAGCGACCGCTCGCGCTGGGCATCGCACCCGCCGCGCGTGAGTTTTCGGCCAACGCGTTCATTGAAGTGATCGATTCGCTCAAGCCGTCTCACAACACGGCCCCCGAAATTCTGTATCTGGATTGCCGCCAGGACGTTCTGCTGCGCCGGTACTCCGAGACGCGCCGGCGCCACCCGTCTGCGCCCGAAGAAACGCCCATGCTTGGGATCGAGCGCGAGCAGGACCTGCTCCTGCCGATCAAGGCGCGGGCAGATGTCCTGATCGACACGTCAGAGCTCAGCCCGCACGATCTCAAAGCCGAGCTCGACAGGCTTTACGCGCTCGAAGGTGAGGTGAAGCTGGCCGTTACGATGCATTCATTCAGCTACAAGCGCGGGCTGCCGCGCGGCATTGACATGGTGTTTGACTGCCGATTTCTGAGAAATCCGTATTGGTCGCCGGAACTTCGGCACCTATCAGGCGTTTCTAAAAAGGTTCAGGACTATGTTTCGCAAGATGCGCGCTACGTTTCGTTCTTCGAACAGGTGACAGCGCTCGCCGAACTGCTTCTTCCGGCGTACCGGGAGGAAGGGAAGGCGCATCTGAGTATTGCTTTCGGCTGTACAGGTGGGCGTCACCGTTCTGTGACGATGGCCGAACACGTGGCGTCAGCCCTTGCACACAAGGGCTGGCAGGTGTCTATTCGACACCGGGAGCTAGAGCGTACCGAAGCCTCTCGGCGAGGTACGGAGGGATAAAGGTGAGCAGGTGATCGGTATCGTGATCGTCGGCCATGGAGGTCTTGCCGCTGAGTACAAATCAGCGGTGGAGCATGTCGTGGGCGAACAGGACGGCATTCGCGCGATTTCGATTGCGGCTAAGCATGACCGTGCAACCAAACAGCAAGAGATCTGTGCTGCGGCCGACGATGTGGATGACGGCGACGGCGTTGTGCTTGTGATCGATATGTTCGGGTCATCGCCGTCTAACCTCGCGCTGCGTGCCTGTCAGCCGACGGGTCGCAAGATTCTTTACGGGGCAAACCTGCCGATGCTGGTGAAACTCGCCAAGATGCGCGGCCGCCCCCTCGACGTAGCTGTGTCTGCTGCGCGCGAAGCGGGTCGCAAGTACATCGACAGCCTTGACGTGAGACCCGAAGCTACGCTTTGAGTGCGAGCCATGAGCGTCACGACAGACTATAAAATCGTAAATCAAAAAGGGCTCCATGCCCGCGCATCCGCCAAGTTCGTAGAGGTCGTCGAGGAATTCGACGCGCGCTGCGAAGTGGAGAAGGATGGCATGTCCGCCTCAGGCGACAGCATAATGGGCCTTTTGATGTTGGCAGCTTCGTTGGGCTCCACTATTACCGTGCGGCTCGAGGGGCCTCAGGCGGACGAACTTGCCGAAGCACTGAAGGTGTTGATTGCCGACCGGTTCGGCGAAGATATGTGAGCCGGGACCGGCGCTCGTAGCCCAGTCTTGAAAGGAAGTGCACTGTGGCAGATCAAAGCCAGACACGTGCTGCCCCACTTGCGGGACTCCCGCAGGGCGCGCAGGCAGACGAGGCCGAAGCTACCGCAGGCACGGACAACGTTCCCTACGACAAACGAAAACTGAGCTACGCGGGCACGTTTACGAACCCGTGGCAGTCCTTCGTAATCCGCACCGTGGAATGGTGCACCGGTAAGATTACGCTTCTGCGTCGCATCCGCGAATTTGAACGCATGGGCCCGGCGACGGGTCAGGAGTTCTGGGCCCAAGCACGCGGTTTGATGCGCATCGACCTTCTGACCCCTGAACAAGAGATCGCCAATATCCCGGAAAGCGGCCCCGTTGTCGTGGTGGCGAACCACCCGCACGGTCTAGTCGACGGCATGATGCTGGCTGAACTCATCGGCGCGCGCCGCAACGACTACAAGATCCTGACGCGTTCGCTGCTCACAGGCGTGGATGAAGTCTCTCAGTACATGATCCCCGTGCCTTTCCCGCACGAGGAAGACAGCTTTCAAAAGAGCCTCGACATGCGCAAGGAGGCTATGCAGCACCTCGCCGACGGTGGCGTGATCGTGGTATTCCCCTCCGGCGCCGTGGCTGCGTCCGAGACGATGTGGGGCCCGGCTATCGAGGGCGAATGGAACCCGTTCACCGCCAAGATGATCCAGCGTTCAGGCGCCACGGTTGTGCCGGTTAAGTTCCCCGGCCAGAACAGCCGCCCCTACCAGATCGCCAATCAGATTTCGGCGACACTGCGCCAGGGTCTGCTGATCCACGAGGTGGCCCATGCTTTCGGCAAGCCGCAGCGTCCGATCATTGGCGAGGCGATCGAGCCTGAGACCTTGAAAGAAAAGGGTAAAAACCCGCGCGACTTCATGGCTTGGCTGCGCGAGCGCACGATGGGCCTTAAGGGCTAGGCTGCGCGCCTTAACGCGTCGGTATCGGCTCGTCCCCACGATAATCGTAGAAACCGCGCTGCGTTTTGCGGCCCAGCCAACCTGCCTCGACATACTTCGTCAGAAGCGGGCAGGGGCGGTACTTGGTGTCCGCCAGCCCGTCATGCAGCACGTTCATGATCGCAAGGCACGTGTCGAGCCCGATGAAATCAGCGAGTTCCAGCGGCCCCATCGGGTGGTTGGCGCCAAGCTTCATGGAAGTGTCGATCGACCGTACCGATCCCACACCCTCATAAAGCGTATAGATCGCCTCGTTGATCATGGGCATCAGGATGCGGTTCACGATGAAGGCCGGGAAATCCTCGGCTGACGCCGAGGTCTTGCCCAGTTTGGCAACGACTGCCTCGCAAGTCCGGAACGTCGGTTCATCCGTGGCGATGCCGCGGATCAGCTCCACGAGCTGCATCACTGGAACCGGGTTCATGAAGTGAAATCCCATGAAGCGTTCAGGCCGATCAGTGCGCGACGCCAGCCGAGTGATAGAAATCGAGGACGTGTTCGACGTCAGAATGGTGTCCGGCTTCAGATGGGGCAGGATATCCTCAAAGATCGCCTGCTTGATCATCTCGCGCTCGGTGGCGGCTTCGATCACGATGTCGGTGGAGCCGAGATCAGCCAGACCTTTCACCGGGATAATGCGTTTTAGGGCGCCGTCGCGATCCGCCTCGGTGATCTTCTCCCGGCTGACCTGACGGTTCATGTTGGCTTCGATCTTCCCGCGCGCGGCGCTGAGAGCGTCTCCGCTGACATCCGTCAGGCGCACCTCGTAACCTGCAAGCGCCATGACATGAGCAATTCCGTTGCCCATCTGTCCTGCGCCGATCACTCCGATGCTTGCAACGTCCATGGCCGTCTCCTTCGCTTGGACAAAGCCTATACCCGCCCCGCGGCAGGCAAAACCCCGCCTTGTCGATTTGCACCGAATTGCAGGGAAATTGGCCTAACGCGTTAGCACTTCGCTCACCCAACTTCCTTATCCCTGAGCACGGGTGAAAAAGGAGATGGACCATGGAGAACATTGGTCTGGGGCGGCTGCTGCTCGAACTCGAGCCGTGCCAATATGGATATTCACGTCAAACGTTCCGCGGTCCTGCTGCGGATACCGAACAACCGTATCTGGCCTTCATCGGCACGACGGAGACGGTGGGGCCCTTTCTGACACGGCCTTACCCGCAGATTACGTCCGAGGCGTTGAGCATCGGATGCGCGAACCTCGGGATCAAAAACGCGGGCCCGGATGTCTTCCTGAAGGACCCTGAGCTGCTCCGCATCGCGCAACGCGCCGATGCCGTGGTGATGGAGGTGATGGGTGCCACCAACCAGTCGAACATGTTCTTCAAAGTGCATCCGCGTCGCAATGACCGCGTCATTCGCACCCATCAGGCGCTCCATGATCTGGTGCCCAAGCTCGACACGACGGACATTCACTTCACGGGTCACCTGATGGTCGAGATCGGGCGCCATTCGCGCCAGGCATTGGCGGAAGTCACCGCCGTCCTGCGGGAGCAGTGGGTTATCCGCATGAAGCGGCTCGTTGAGCTGATCGAGAAACCAGTGCATCTCGTGATGCTTGTGGCCGGTGGGGCGACTCACGCGCGGTTGGTTGAACCCAACATGCTCGCGGCGCTGAACTCCCATGCGGCAAGTGTCACCAGCTTCACGCCCTCGGCGGCGGCGATTTCCGAAGGCACGGAAGAGATGATCTTTCAGCCGCAGGAGCGTGGCGCAGCGCATGAGATGCTGAGCGCGTCGGCGCATTATGAAGCCGCAGAATTGCTCGTAGAGATTCTGGGGTCCGAAATGCAAACGGCCCGCGCCGGGTAGGCACGGGCCGCTTAGATGATTTTCGGAAGGCTTAGCCCAGAGCGTTCGTCAGCTCAGGCACTGCGTCGAAGAGGTCTGCCACGAGGCCGTAATCGGCCACCTGGAAGATCGGTGCTTCTTCGTCTTTGTTGATCGCGACGATGATCTTGGAGTCCTTCATGCCAGCGAGGTGCTGGATGGCGCCGGAGATGCCCACCGCGACATAGAGGTTAGGTGCCACGACCTTACCGGTCTGACCCACCTGCCAGTCGTTCGGCGCGTAGCCGGAATCGACAGCGGCGCGGGATGCACCCACAGCCGCGCCAAGCTTGTCCGCCAGGCCTTCGATGATCTTAAAGTCTTCTTCGGAACCCACGCCACGGCCGCCGGAGACGACGACGCCAGCGGACGTCAGCTCAGGGCGATCGGATTCGGCGAGACGATCTTCAACCCACTCGGACAGGCCGCCGGAAGCAGGCATCGCCACCGTCTCAACGGGGGAGGAGCCGTCCGTCGCCGCCGCGTCAAACGTCGCGGTACGGAAGGTGATGACCTTTTTGGCGTCCGAAGACTTCACCGTCTGGATCGCGTTACCGGCATAGATCGGGCGCTCGAACGTGTCGGCGTCGACCACGGCGGTGGCGTCGGAGATGATCATAGAATCGAGGAGCGCTGCAACGCGCGGCATTACGTTCTTGGCGTCTGTCGTGGCAGGCGCCACGATGTGCGTGAAGTCACCTGCGAGGGACACGATCAGGTCGGCCGTCGCTTCAGCGAGCTGGCGCGTCAGGGCGGCGTCTTCGCACACCAGAACCTTCGTTGCGCCCAGCGATGCGGCTTCGGCGCCCGCTGCAGCGGCAGAGTTGCCGGCGCACAGGATCGTCACATCGCCTAGAGCCTTGGCGGCAGTCATCGCCTTGGCGGTTGCGTCGAGGCTCAGCTGGCCATCGGATACGTCTGCAAAGAGAAGAACGGACATTAGACAGCACCTGCTTCTTTGAGTTTCTCCACGAGCTCACCAACGGAGCCCACCATGATTCCTGCGGAACGCTCCGCGGGCTCGGTCGTCCGGACCACCGTCAGGCGCGGGGTCACGTCCACGCCGTAGTCGGCTGCGGTCTTCTCATCGAGTGGCTTTTTCTTTGCCTTCATGATGTTGGGCAGCGACGCGTAGCGTGGCTCGTTCAGACGCAGGTCGACGGAAATGATCGCCGGTATCTTCACCTTGATCGTCTGCAAGCCGCCGTCGACTTCGCGGGTCACGGTGGCGCTGTCTGCTTCCACTGCAACCTCAGAGGCGAACGTCGCCTGGGACCAACCGGTCAGCGCGCCGAGCATTTGGCCCGTGGCGTTCATGTCGTTGTCGATCGCCTGCTTGCCGCAGAGAACAAGGCCCGGCTCTTCTTCGTCGATGATCGCCTTGAGGATCTTGGCGACGGCGAGCGGCTCGATGTCCTGGTGGACGTCGTCAGCTGCCACGACGAGGATCGCGCGGTCTGCGCCCATTGCTAGGGCCGTGCGCAGGGTTTCTTGGGCTTGCTTGACGCCGACGGATACGGCGATGACCTCGGAGGCCGAGCCCTTTTCCTTCAGGCGGATCGCTTCTTCTACAGCAATCTCGTCGAAGGGGTTCATCGACATTTTGACGTTGGCGAGATCGACACCGCTGCCGTCCGCTTTGACGCGAACTTTCACGTTGTAGTCGATGACGCGTTTAACAGGCACGAGGACCTTCATGGTGCATCTCCTAGTTGGATTGCGCCTGGGGTGCTCCTTGGCGCGAATGGCTTCTCCGGCGGTGTACCGAAGCGCAAAGCGCGCCGATAGAGAAGAATCGACGCGCCTACGCCTTCTGACGTCGCGTTTGTGAAAAAGTGTCCAATTTTTTCACGGACTACGCAAGCGTGTGGAGCGCCTTTCGGAACATCTCTGCCGCGCGTGCCCATTCGTCGTGCATTTCGGGCAGCTTTCGCAGGCTCGGCAGAAGCTGCTCGGCGAAATCCTCGCTCGACTCAGTCGGGAGCATCGCTGGAAGGTTGTCGATGGCTGTGACGTCGAGCGGCGGCGCCTCGTGAACACGCAGCGCGGGCTCCTCCCAGTTCGTCACGCGGTCATAGACCGGGATCGGGTTAAAATCGCTGCCCGGATCGCAGGCCACATCGCCGATAACGCTGAGGCGCCGGGCGGCTGTGGGCGCGGTCTGAGGGACAAGGACAGGGGTGCCCGGACGCGCCAGAATCGCATTGATGATGATGTCGTGGGACAGGATCTCTGGAAACGGGCCACCGTGCGCTGTTTCCGCCATATCCCAAAGGGTCGTCGGAACGCCCATGTGGGTGCAGAGGTCACCGGCGCCGCTTCCCACACGGCCTTTTGCGCCAATGATGATGGCTGTTGGACGCGTGAAGATCCCGCTCAGATCAGCCTGCAAATCAGCGAGGAGGGCCGGAGCGCTGGAATAATCATGGACCGGACCGGCCATCCCGCCGCGTTGCTGTGCGGCCCAGCATTTCAACGCCACAGCTGCGCCCGCATAGCCTGCCCAATAGCCAAAGGCAGCAACGCGTCGGTTCGTATCGTCGGTCAGGTATTCGAGGTCGAGCAACGTGCCACCGCCTTCGCGGAAACGTCTTAGCAGAACCTGCCCGTCCGGTTGGCCCTTGTAGGCATGGCCAAACATGATGTGCGTATGAGGCAGCGGTGTGCCGTCGTCTGGGAGCTCCTTGAGGCCGAAAATGACGGCGTCGTGGGAGGCATCTGTCCAAGAACCTTCAGGAACGATTTCAGCACCAGCGTTCCGGTAGCCCTCGATCCCAATGGCGCGCGACGTGCTTTCTTCAACGCTGACCCGCAACCCCTGTGCTTTAAGGTTTGCAACACCCTCAGGCGTGATCCCGACCCTCGCTTCATTGGCGCGGGGCTCAGCGCGGACCCAAAGGTGCGTCATCAAACGAACCCTCTTTTCTGTGCTTCGCCGAAGGATGCGCGGGTTTCATAAGCCGCGCGCAAGGCTGCGATCCGCGGATACGCCTCCACTGCTACACCGTCACCTTCAAGCCAGGACGTGACCGCATAAAGATACGGATCGGCGAGCGATACAGTGTCGCCCAAAACGTACGGACCCGCGATTTTCGTTTCGAGATAGGCCGCAGCCTCAGCCATGTTCTCGGTCACGAGGGTCTTCATATCCGCCCAGGAGCTTTCCTGACGCGCCCAACGGTGCCCCCGCATTTTATGCGCATGCGCGACGTGCATTGTCGTCGCCAGATAGGTCATGACTTCGCGCATCTTTGCGGCGCTCCATGCACCCGCAGGGATTAGTGACGGCGCCGCGTACTCCAGAATGGCCATGGTTTCCGTCAGGATGCCATTCGGGGTTTCGAGCGAAGGCACGCGGCCTTTCTCGTTTACGGCCAAATAAGCCGCGCTGCGCTGCCCTTGGCTGGCGAAATCGACAGTGGCCACTTCGAACGCGGCACCTTCCTCAAGTAGAGCCAGTGCCGACGCGACAGCAATCGTTCCGGGAGCAAAATAGAGTCTCATGGGGCGTCCTCAGTAATGTGTCTTTGCGTAGACGCGATCCTTCGCATCAAGGTGCGGCGTCGCGTTAAAGCCTGCAAGCATCGCGCCCTGCGGTCGCACGGCCACGCGGTGGATGGAGGTGTTGAAGATTGGCAGCAGGATGTGCGCCATCCTCAACGCATCAAGCCCCAGAAGGTGACGCAAAGCCATGCCGATAACGCCGCCGGAGGTTACACAAATCACGCGCCGTCCGGGCTGTTCGGCTTCCTTAAGAACGGCTTTGATGCGCGACTCGAAATTGGCAAAACTTTCTTGCCCTTGAATCTCGGCATCATGCCACGCTTTCATCACCCTAGGCATGTGTTCAGCAAATCCAGTGGGGCCAGAACTGCTATCAGGACGCGGCACACCGCGTGCCTTCTCCAGAGCGTCCGACAGATTGAAATAGTCCAGCTCATTGAGACGCGCGTCCATCTGGTCAGGCACCAGCCCCATGCTCGCAGCTGTTTCTTGATGACGTATCAAAGTGCCAGAAAGGACTGTATCAAATTCCTCGCCGTGCAGCCTGAGGTGTTCCCCAAGCCAGCGCGCTTGCTGATGACCAAGCTCGGATAGCTTGTCATAGCTTTCCTCGTCGGTTGCCGCAGAGTTCGCCTGTCCATGGCGTATAAGAATGATCTCACCCATGGCAGCTTATTTTCAGACGCATCGCGTGGCTGCAACCAAGGATGCCTCCGGCGGAAGTACGAAGCACAGAGAAGGCGCGCGCCGGCACTCCTTCTTCGTGCCTCGTACGTCGGGGAGCGCGAGGGGAGACCCCTCGCTTCCGACGCCATCACGGGAGCGGTGGCTACGATCGGAAACGCCTTTTCGGCGCATGGCGGATTTGAGACGCGTGCCGTCGCATACGAGGGCTCATCACTGCCCGGCGGCGTGGTCTAACCTGCCCGTCAGGGAGGCAGTCGTGTCCGATACCATCAAGTTCATGCTCGACGGCCAAGAGGTCGAAGCAGCGCCGGGTCAGTCCATCTGGGAAGTCGCCAAAGGCGGCGGTCTCATCATTCCGCACCTGTGCCACAAGGACCAGCCGGGCTACCGCTCGGACGGCAACTGTCGCGCCTGCATGGTAGAGATTGAGGGGGAGCGGACGCTTGCGGCGTCCTGCATTCGCCAGCCCACGCCGGGAATGGTTGTCACCACCGACAGCCAGCGCGCCACTATGGCCCGTGACATGGTTATGGAGATGCTCGTCACCGACCAGCCTGAGCGCGACGTATCGCACGACAAGTCCTCCCACTTCTGGGATATGGCGGAGGGCACGGAAGCGCCGCGCTTTCCGAAGCTTGAAGACGGTCGCATACCACTGCTCGACGACAGCCATGTGGCGATGTCGGTGAACCTCGATGCCTGTATTTCTTGTGGTCTTTGCGTCCGCGCCTGCCGCGAAGTGCAGGTCAACGATGTGATCGGCATGTCTGGGCGCGGCGCCGATGCTTACCCGACCTTCGACATGGCCGATCCGATGGGCGAGTCGACCTGTGTTGCCTGCGGTGAATGCGTGCAGGCCTGCCCGACGGGAGCTTTGATGCCTTCGAGCGTCGTGGGCGAAGGACAGGTCGGCGACCGCGCTGACTATGACAGCGAGACCGAGAGTGTTTGCGCGTTCTGTGGTGTCGGCTGCCAGATCTCGATTAAGGTCAAAGACGGCAAGGTCAAATACATCGAGGGCATCAATGGTCCTGCAAACGAAGGACGTCTTTGCGTCAAAGGGCGCTTTGGCTACGACTACATCCACCACCAGCATCGCCTGACAAAGCCGCTCATTCGCAAGGAGGGCGCGGCGAAGGGGCTCAACGTCAACCCAGACAATTGGCAGGCGACGTTCCGCGAGGCGACATGGGAAGAAGCGCTCGATTTCGCAGCTGGTGGCCTTAAAGGCCGCGGGCGCGAGGTGGCAGGTTTTGGATCGGCCAAGTGCACCAATGAGGAGGCTTACCTCTTCCAGAAATTCATCCGTCAGGGCTTTGGTCACAACAACGTCGATCACTGCACGCGCCTGTGCCACGCGTCCTCCGTCGCCGCACTGATTGAGAACGTCGGCTCCGGCGCGGTTACAGCGACTTTTAATGAGATCGAGAATGCCGACGTGGCCATCGCCATCGGCTGTAACCCCCTCGAAAACCATCCCGTTGCGGCGACGTATTTCAAGCAGTTCGCAAAGCGTGGCGGCAAGCTGATCGTTATGGACCCGCGCGGTCACGCCATGAAGAAACACGCGGCCCATATGTTGCAGTTCCGTCCCGGCGCAGACGTGGCCATGTTGAACGCCATCATGCATGTGATCGCCGAGGAAGGCCTCTACGATCAGCAGTACATCGAGGCCTACACCGAGAACTGGGAAGCCGAGAAAGCGCATCTGGCAGGCTTCCCGCCGGAAAAGATGGAGGAGATCTGCGGCATCCCTGCGGAGGAGCTTCGCGCCGTTGCCCGGCTGTGGGCCACCTCCAAAGCGGGCATGATCTTCTGGGGCATGGGCGTCAGCCAGCATGTCCACGGCACCGACAACTCGCGCTGCCTGATTTCGCTGGCGCTGATGTGTGGCCATGTGGGCCGCCCGGGCACGGGTCTTCACCCGCTACGGGGTCAAAACAACGTCCAGGGCGCCTCGGATGCGGGCCTCATCCCGATGTTCCTGCCGGATTATCAGAGCGTCATGGACGATGGTGTGAGGTCTGCCTTCACCGAAGTTTGGAATAGTGGCGATTTCTCGAACGACAAGGGCCTTACCGTGACGGAAATCATGGACGCGGTCCATGAGGACAAGATCAAGGCGATGTACATTCTGGGTGAGAACCCAGCGATGAGCGACCCGGATGTGGAACATGCCCGATACGCGCTCGCCAAGCTCGACCACCTCGTTGTGCAGGATATCTTCATAACGGAAACGGCCAACTACGCTGATGTGATCCTTCCGGCCTCCGCGCTCTATGAAAAGTCGGGCACTGTTTCGAACACCAACCGCACGGTGCAGATGGTACGCCCTGCGGTGGCACCTCCCGGTGAGGCCAAGGAAGACTGGTGGATCGAGGTGGAGCTCGCCAAGCGGTGCGGTCTGCTATGGGCCTACACGCACCCTTCCGAGGTGTTCCATGAGATGTCTTTGAACATGAAGTCGCTCTCGAACATCACATGGGCGCGGCTGGAAGGCGAGGCGGTGACTTATCCTTCGCTCTCTCCGGAAGATCCCGGCCAAGCGGTGGTGTTCGGGGACGGCTTCCCGCGCCCGGAAGGCCGTGCGCGTTTCACACCGGCAGCAGTGATTCCGCCCGATGATACGCCCGATGAAGAATACCCGATGATCCTGACGACGGGGCGCCAGCTGGAACACTGGCATACTGGGTCGATGACCCGCCGCGCGACGGTTCTTGACGCGGTGGAGCCTGAGGCAAACTGCTCTCTCCACCCCTCGACGCTCCGCAAGATGGGGCTTGAGGCGGGCGATCACGTGCGGCTGACAACCAAGCGAGGCTCAATCGAGATCATGGCCCGGTCGGACCGCGCTGTGGCGCCGGACATGGTGTTCCTGCCCTTTGCTTATGTAGAGGCAGCGGCCAACATCCTGACGAACCCCGCGATCGACCCTTACGGGAAGATCCCGGAGTTCAAATACTCCGCTGTCCGCGTCGAACCCGCCAAAGAGCAAACGATCGCAGCCGAGTAATCCGGCTCAAATGGGGAGGGAGTGCGCTCCCCCCTCGTAGTCGTCTCCCTTCAGCCATTCCTCAGCAGCTTCGACCTGATCCAGGTCGAAGCCCTTTATCGTTAGGCCGGGGAGGAGAACGCCTTCGAACTCGGCAGCTGTCCGGACCCAACCGATATCCGAAAGCACGGCGCAGCGTCGGAAACGCCCCACCATGGACAGGAGTTGAGGCAAATAGCCGAACTCCACTGCCAGAGCAGCGGGCGTGGGCATGGTGAGCCCGGTGATGGTGTAGAGCATCTTGCCGTTCTCGATCCCCTCAGAGCCTTCGATCAGGGCTGAGAGCCCTTCGTTCATGGCATCCTTGTCGATCTGACCTTCGATATTCAGGTCGAGGCGGTCTGGTGCGGGCTTGGTGATGGTGAGCATGGTTGGCCCTCCGTTGTTGCACGTCCCACAATTCACGTGGGAAGCCCTGCCGCGCGTCACAAGTGACAAAACGTGGCAGGGCGGCCTTTCACCTGCAGCGCTTGTCGAGCTGCCTGATCAGGGCGAGCGCTTCTTCCGGTGGGCGGGCCTCGATCCGGCGGTAGACGCTGCCATCGGTTTCCCGCGTCAAAAGGCGCTCTGCGATCATGGTCCGCCTAAGGGTGGCGGGGTCTTCGAACGCATGGGCTGTATGCAGCGCGGCATTCACCTGCTTCTCGGTCATATCACGCTGCGCCGGCAACCGTGCCCAGAGTACCCAAAGGCTAAGCGTTTGGATGGCGCGCTTCGATGGCCATTCGCGCAAGCGTCTGTCGGCGTCGAACTGTTGAAGCGCCCGTTCCACGATGCGGGCGTCGAGCGGCCGTGCTTCTTCCTCGCGCTCAAGGCGCCGGGCGGCTGCTTGGGCAGATCGCATGTGCTGGATGTTTTCGAACCCTGCGGCGCGGGCCAGCATATTCATGAGCGTCAGGTGAGAAGGGGCCTCCTCCCCGAGCTGCCTCGCAAGGGCGCGGGAAAAGGTTGTTAGATCAGCCGCATAAAGCGGCAGGGGCGTGCGAGTCATCGCTGTCTCCTGCGGGTGCGGAGCCTTGGGCCGTTGGTCGCTGGCTTGACGGCGGCGCACCCTGAAATGGAAGCGATGCCTGATCGTGTGATGGCAGGTTTAGCTCCCCCGGTGGGGGCAGCGACGCCTCGGTGTCTGCCGACCGTTCCTTCGATTTAGCTGCGCGTGGGTCGGCTGCCAAGATGAAGAAATTGAACGGGCGTTCATTAAAATCTGTTGACGTAACGGCCACCACCGTCATCATATATCTTAGTCCCCTCTAAGCCGCGGGAAAACGCGGCACTGGGGCAGGGAGGAAAATTTGGCTCAATCCGCTGGCTCAGCCGCCTCGGCGGCGCAATACGTCTCTGTTCCCGCGCTATTGGCTCGCAATGCGAAGTCGTTTGGCGCGCAGGCTGCTTATCGCGAGAAAGAGCTGGGCATCTGGCAAAGCTGGAGCTGGGCCGAAAGCGCCAAGGAAATCGAAGCGCTCGCGCTGGGCTTGCTGACGCTGGGCGTGTCGCCGGGCGATCATATCGCCGTCATCGGGCGCAACCGTCCCTACCTATATTGGTCAATCGTCGCCGCGCAATCCGTGGGCGCTGTGCCCGTACCGCTCTACCAGGACGCGGTGGGCGAAGAAGTAGCCTATGTCCTCGACCATTGCGCCGCGCGCTTCATCATTGCCGGCGATCAGGAGCAGGTGGACAAGATCCTCGACATCCAAGATCGGCTCGAGGGGCTCGAACATATCGTCTACCTCGATCAGCGGGGCATGCGGAAATACGATCACTCCCGCCTGACGCCCTTCGACAAGGTGCAGGAGGCAGGCCGTGCTTCAGGCCTCGAGGCGGAGCTTGCGGAGCGTACGGCCGCCCTCGACTACGACAGCACATGCGTGATGCTCTACACCTCGGGCACCACCGGGCGCCCCAAGGGCGTGGTGCTGTCGAACCGCAACATCATCGAGACCTCGAAGAACTCCGCCGAGTTCGACCGCCTCAAGGCCGGTGACGAGGTTCTGGCCTATCTGCCCATGGCATGGGTGGGCGACTTCATCTTTTCCATCGGTCAAGCGTATTGGACAGGCTTCTGCGTGAACTGCCCTGAAAGCGCAGAGACCGTGATGCACGACCTGCGTGAGATCGGGCCCACCTATTACTTCGCCCCACCGCGCGTGTTTGAGACACAGCTCACCAGCGTCATGATCCGCATGGAGGACGCAGGCCGCTTCAAACGCTGGATCTTCCAAAAGTTCATGGACCGCGCGAAGACCGTTGGCCCGAAGCTCCTCGATCGCAAGCCCGTGGGGCTGATGGACCGGCTGATGTACCGCCTGGGCGAATTCTTCGTCTATGGGCCGCTGAAGAACACGCTCGGCCTTAGCCGCGTGCGCGTGGGCTACACCGCTGGTGAAGCCATCGGGCCTGAGATCTTCGATTTCTACCGCTCGCTCGGCATCAACCTGAAGCAGCTCTACGGCCAGACGGAGGCCTCCGTCTTCATCACCCAGCAAAAGGATGATGAAGTTCGTCCCGACACCGTGGGCACGCCTACGCCCGGCGTCGAAATCAAGATCGACGACAATGGAGAGGTCTTCTACCGCTCCCCCGGCGTCTTCGTGGAGTACTTCAAGAACGCGGAATCCACCGCCGGCACGAAGGATGACGAAGGCTGGGTCGCCACCGGGGACGCAGGCTTCCTGGAGAGCGACACGGGCCACCTGCGCATCATCGACCGTGCCAAGGATGTGGGCAAAATGGCCTCCGGCGCGCTCTTTGCGCCGAAGTACGTGGAAAACAAACTCAAGTTCTTCCCGAACATCCTCGAGGCCGTGGTGCTGGGCAACGGGCGCGACAATTGCGTGGCCTTCATCAACATCGACCTCACCGCCGTCGGCAACTGGGCCGAGCGCAACAACATCGCTTACGGCGGCTACCAAGAGCTCTCCCAGCACCCGCAAGTCCGCGACACCATCCGCGAGCACGTCGAAGAGGTGAACAAGAGCGTGGCCCAGGACGAGATGCTCAACGGCTGCCAAATCCACCGCTTCCTCGTGCTCCACAAAGAGCTCGACGCCGACGATGGCGAACTCACCCGCACCCGCAAAGTGCGCCGCCGGATCATCGAGGAGAAATATGACGACCTCATCACCGCGCTCTACGACGGCTCCGAGACCGTGAGCACCGAGACGGAGGTGACCTATGAGGACGGTCGCAAAGGCTCCATCAAAGCCACGCTGACCCTGATGGACGCCGCCACCGTGCCCGTTCAGGTGAAAACCTTGGAGGCCGCAGAGTGAGGAGCGCAAGCGACATGCCCGACCTCGGGAGGGCCGCCGGTCTGCATTCATGTGCGGCAACTTCCAAGCGTCAGTCGTCGGTACTGCGTGCAACGCCCGAGTATGCCCTCCCGGGGGGGAGGTCGGGCATGGCGCTTGCGCGCCGACTTGGGGTTTGCGTCTGGCTTGGGGGTGCGATGCCCCTCGCAGCCAATGCTGGGGCGCCCGACGGCTTTTTCGAGGCATTCGCCTTTGGCTGTGCAGCACCAACTGTCGCAAACTCAGCTTGGCAGATCGATCCCGAGTTGGACCAAGATGGACACTTCGAGCTCATGCTGGGCAGCGTCACAGTTAGCGGTCTCTACCCTGAGGTCTGCTTCACGCAGCTGAACGCAGCCAACCTCAACGGCGCTCCCTATCAAGACGATCACTTTGCCCACACCTCCCTGCAGATCGCGGAAGCCGAGAAGATGTTGATTACGGGCCTGGCTTTGACTGAAGCGGAAAGCTCCCAGCCTTGCCTCGCCGCACCAACGTTGCCGAACGTAAGCCTCGTCCGAAGCTGGGCCTATTCAACAGAGGACGGCGGCACCCTTCAGGGCCACATCTATTCGGGTGAGGCAAAGGGCGCGCAGGGTGACGAAATCACACTAAACGTCGCAATTTTCTCGGCGCATGCGAGCTCGATCTGCGCCAAGGGGGATCTTTGATGCTTGACCAGTCCCAAGGATACGTCACCGCTGACGGCCGCCAGATCGGCGGGGTGTTGATGGAGATGAAAGACATCACCCTGCGCTTTGGCGGTGTGACGGCGATCAAGGACATCTCCTTTGATATCCACGAGGGCGAGATCCGCGCGATCATCGGACCGAACGGCGCCGGTAAGTCCTCAATGCTCAATGTTATCAGTGGCTTCTATACCCCGCAGGAGGGCGAGGTCTGGTACAAAGGCGCCCCGCGTCCAGCGATGAAGCCCTATGAGGTGGCACGCATGGGCGTGGCCCGCACGTTCCAGAACATCGCGCTCTTTGAAGGGATGACGGTGCTCGACAATGTCATGACGGGCCGCCTCAACCACATGAAGGCGGGCATTCTCGCGCAAGCCATCTGGTGGGGCAAAGCCCGCGACGAGGAGATCGCGAACCGTGAGCATGTGGAGCGTGTCATCGACTTCCTCGAGATCCAATCGATCCGCAAAACGCCGGTGGGCCGTCTGCCCTACGGCCTCAAAAAACGGGTGGAGCTCGCCCGGGCCCTCGCGGCGGAGCCATCGCTCCTGCTGCTGGACGAGCCAATGGCAGGCATGAACGTCGAAGAGAAAGAGGACATGAGCCGCTTCATCCTCGACGTGAACGACGAATTCGGCACCACCATCGCGCTCATCGAGCACGATATGGGCGTGGTCATGGACCTCTCAGATCGGGTCGTCGTGATGGATTACGGCAAGAAGATCGGCGACGGCACGCCCGACGAAGTGCGCAACGACCAGACAGTCATCGACGCCTATCTCGGCGTGCCGCAGGAGTGAGACCATGAAAGACATCTTCATCACCCCCTTCGTGGACATGTTCGCGGCCCCCGACTTCCTGTTGCAGGTGCTCTGGGAAGGCCTCGTGTCCGGCATTCTCTACGCGCTGATCGCGCTGGGCTTTGTTTTGATCTTCCGCTCAAGCCGGATCTTCAACTTTGCCCAAGGCATCATGGTAGTCTTCGCGGCGCTGACGCTCGTGGGGTTCCACGCCATGGGCGTCCCGGCCTGGACCAGCGTGGCGCTGACGCTGGGCGTCATGCTGGCGCTGGCGGTCTCGATCGAGCGGGTGGTTCTCAGGCCCCTCGTCGGCCAGCCAGACATCATCCTTTTCATGGCCACCATCGGTATCACGCTTTTCCTCATTGGCTTTGGCGAGATCATCTTTGGCGGTGAAAACAAGGTCATGATCACCGAAGAGCTCGGCATTCCCACCGACAGCTGGGTGCTTGAGCCCTGGGGCGGCCTCCTGATCCTTGAGCAAAAGGACGTCACGGCCGTGATCGCGGCGGCGATGCTCGTGGTCGGGCTTTTGGCCTTCCTCAACTACACGCGCATGGGCCGCGCGATCCGGGCGCTGGGCGATGACAGCCAAGCCGCACTTTCGGTCGGTATCTCGCTTCAGACGATCTGGGTGCTCGTGTGGTTCATCGCAGGCATCATCGCGCTGGTCACAGGTATCGCCTGGGGCGCCCGCGCGGGCGTGTCCTTCGCGCTTGAAGTCATTGCCTACAAGGCGCTGCCGGTTCTGATGCTGGGCGGCCTTGAATCGATCACCGGCGCCATCATTGGCGGGCTCATGATCGGCATGCTCGAGAAGCTCTTCGAGATCTACTGGGGTCAGCCGCTTCTGGGTGGCAACACCGAGACGTGGTTCGCCTTTATGCTTGCACTTGTCGTGCTGCTTTTCCGCCCGCAGGGTCTCTTTGGGGAGAAGATCATTGAGCGCGTGTGATCAAACCAAAGCCACCGGGCGAGGGATTTCGTAATGCGGCAAATCTGGATCGTGCTTCTGCTTGTTGGTGTCGTGGCTAACCTCGGCGTTGGATGGCTCGCCTACCAAAACGGCGACATGGGCAGCGTGTCGCTATCGATCGGCCTCGCCGCCATGTGCGCGGGCGTGGCCTACCTCAGGGTCAAACAGGCGGAGAAGAAGTAGATGCTCTATCGTACCGCAGGTCAGTTCAAGACGTCCTACAAGGCCGATCAGGCCCTCTTTCCCATTAGGCAGGATGCCGTGCTGTTGGCGATAATTCTGACCTTTGCCTGGGTCATCTTCCCGATGACGGCCTCGGAATTCGCGTTCCAGACGCTGCTCATTCCGATCCTGATCTATTCGCTAGCTGCCATGGGGCTCAACATCCTGACGGGCTATGCCGGGCAGCTAAGTCTTGGGACCGCCGCCTTCATGGGGGTGGGTGCCTACGCTTGCTACAAGCTGATCGAGGTGATGGACCCTATCCTTGCGATCCTTTTGAGCGGCGTCTTCTCCGCCGGGATCGGGGTGATCTTTGGGATCCCGTCGCTGCGCATCAAAGGCTTCTATTTGGCGATTGCGACGCTGGCGGCTCAGTTTTTCCTCGTGTGGCTCTTTGAGAAATGGGCGTGGCTCTACAACTACAACGCCTCGGGCGCGATCCAGGTGCCGAATCTGCAGACCTTCGGGGTCTATGTGACGGGGCCACAGGCGAGCTCGGTCACGCAGTACTACGTGATCCTTGGGATCGTGACGCTAATGACCGTGCTTTGCATCAACCTGACGCGCGGCACGCTGGGGCGGACGTGGAAAGCCACGCGCGACATGGATATCGCCGCCGAGCTTATTGGCATCAACCTCATGCGCTCCAAACTCACGGCCTTCGCGATTTCGTCCTATCTGGTGGGCGTTGCGGGCGCGCTTTTCGTCTTCATGTGGCGTGGCGCGGCGGAGCCTAACCTCTTTGACATCCCGCTGTCCTTCGACATCCTCTTCATCGCGATCATCGGCGGACTGGGCTCGATTTTAGGCAACTATCTCGGTGCGATCCTGATCGTAGGGCTGCCGGTTGTGCTCAATACCGTACCCGAGGCTCTCGGACTTGAAATAAAATCCGCCACGGTGGAGCATTACAACATCATGATCGTGGGGGCGTTGATCGTCTTTTTCCTGATCATCGAGCCCCACGGCCTCGCGCGTCTTTGGGCGCTTATCCGCGAGAAACTCATCATCTGGCCATTCCCACACTAAAAATAAGGGAAGCCGCTAACCACAGTCTCAGGGAGGAGACATAAATGAAGCACTTTACCACACTGGCTGCTGCCGCCGTGATCGCCTGCTCGGGCGTCGCTGCCGCGGCCGAGAGCCTCTACGTCCCGAACCTCAGCTACCGGACCGGGCCTTTCGCCTCCACCGGCATTCCGCTGATGAACGGTCAGCGCGATTACATGGAAATGCTGAACGCCCGCGATGGCGGCATTGGCGGCGTCAAGATCGACTTCGAAGAGTGCGAAACCGGCTACTCCACCGAAAAAGGTGTTGAGTGCTACGAGAAGACCAAAGGCGAGGCCATCGTGACCCAGCCGTGGTCCACCGGTATCACGCTGCAGGTTCTGCCGAAGACGAATGTGGACGAAATCCCGATCCTTGCCCCGGGCTATGGCTTCTCGCCGATGGCTGACGGTAAGACGTTCCAGTGGGCGTTCAACGCACCGTCCGGCTACTGGGATGGCGCGGACATGATCGTCCAGTACCTCGAAAGCCAAGGTTCGCTTGAAGGCAAGAAGATCGCCTTCCTGCACCTCGACCACCCTTACGGCAAAGAGCCGCTTCCGATCCTTGAAGCGCTTGCCGAGCAGAAGGGCTTTGAGCTCCTGCCGATCCCGGTGGGCCTGAAAGAGATGCAGAACCAGTCCGCACAGTGGCTGCAAATCCGCCGTGAGCGTCCCGACAATGTCGTGATGTGGGGCTGGGGTGCCATGAACGCGGGCGCGATCACCGAGGCCGTGAAGACGAAGTATCCGATGGAGAACTTCATTGGTGTCTGGTGGTCCGGTCAGGACGCAGACCTGCGTCTCGTCGGTGAGGACGGCGCGGGCTACAAGTCCATCTCCTGGTCCTTCCCGGACAATGACGCGCCTGTCATGGCCGCGATCAAGGAGCACGTGGTCGACACGGGCAAGTCGCTCTCCAACGAGTCCGAAATGGGCGGCGTCTTCTATCAGCGTGGCATCGTGATGAGTATGGTTCTCGCTGAAGGCATCCGCACGGCTCAGGAAGAGTACGGCACGCCGATGATCAACGCCTCCCAGCTGCGCTGGGGCCTTGAGAACCTCGACATCACCGAGGAGCGTCTGGCCGAGCTCGGCATGACGGGCATGGTTGCTCCGTTCTCAACGTCCTGCGCGGATCACACCGGTCACTCCGGTGGCTGGATGCTGCAGTGGAACGGCTCGAGCTTTGAGAAAGTGTCCGATCACCTTTCGCCTGATGTGGCTTCCTATGCTGATCTCGCAGCCTCCAAGGCTTCCGAGTACGCCGAGGCCAACGCACCTTGGGCTGTGAACGAAAGCTGCGATAGCGCAAGCTAATCGTCACCTGAAAGCTTGCGGCGGGGCGATCGCGTCCCGCCGTTTCATTGATTTCCGGCACAGCAAGGAAAACCCATGCTCCCGCGCCTTTTCGCCCTTCTCGCGCTCTGTCTGGTGACAGCTTGCGGCGCCACGGGCTATCGCGTGTCAGGGCCGGTTTGCTTGCCATTTGCGCCTTTGGGCGTGGGCGCGCCTGCCGAGCAGGACTCTCTGGGAGGGTTCGCCCCAACAATTTCCGCCGTCATCGAAGCTGCGCCTGAGATACCAGTCACCGAGGAGATGAGCGGGACTATTGAAGATGCTCTGCGTGGTCCGTCCGCCGAGGCCATCCTCGAAAACCGCAGCTTCGGCAAGAAACATATCCTCGCCATCTCGGTGGGCGGCCAGAACGGCGCCTTCTCGTCGGGCTTCCTCACGGGCTGGACCGAAACGGGCACCCGCCCTGTCTTTGATATCGTCACTGGCGGCAGCGCAGGGGCCATCGTGGCCCCGGTGGCCTTCGCGGGCTCGGAGTTCGATGGCGAGCTTCGCCAGAACACGGGCATCTCCGAAGACGACGTCTTTGAGCGGCGCGGGCCGCTCGGCGCGCTTCTGTCGACATCACTCTCCAACACGGGCCCGCTCGAACGGATGCCGCGCCGATTCTATGACGGAGACGCGATCTTTGAAGCCCTCACCGAGCAGACGGCAGACAACCGGCTCCTCCTGATTGGCGCGACCGAGCTCAACTCAGGCAAGTTCCGCCGCTTCGACCTCGCGCAGCTCCTGCAATCTGACGAAGACGATGACGTCAAACGCGCCTGCCTGACAAAGAGCGTTCTGGCATCTTCGGCCATACCCGGCCTCTTCCCACCGCGCCTCATCAACGGCGCGCTCTATAGCGATGCTGGCGTGCGCCGGTCGATTTTCCTCGATCAGATCATCGAGACACTAGACAAGACGCGCGGTCGCCCGCGGGCAGAGGTCTATCTGTTGATCAACGGCGCCCTTGAGTTCTCCGAGAGCGAGATCGACCCGTCTTTGATTGACCTTGTTGGGCGCAACTTTGAGATTGTCTCCGACGAAATAATGCGTGCCTCGATCCTGCGCGTCCTCGATGGCGCGCGCTTCCGGGGCTACAATTTGCGCGCTGCAGCCATCAAAGAGACGCCAAGCTGCGGCAGCGACAGCGCGGGGAGCCTGACGGAAGGGCTCTTTTCCGCATGTGTGACGGATGCGCTTTTTCAGCAGGGCTATGAGCTCGCCAGAAGCGATGATCCTTGGATGACTGCAGCTGAACTCGAACGTGCTTTGGAAGCGGGAAGGGTGGACCAATGAAAGACATGGTGACGGAAGAGACCCTCCTCGAGGTGAACAATATCGAGGTGATCTACAACCACGTGATCCTCGTGCTGAAGGGCGTCTCACTAAGCGTGCCAAAGGGCGGCATCACCGCGCTTCTGGGCGGCAACGGTGCGGGCAAGACCACGACGCTGAAGGCGATCTCGAACCTTTTGCACAACGAGCGGGGCGAGGTGACGAAGGGCTCCGTGCTTTATCGTGGCGAGCGGGTGCAATCGTTGAACCCTGCAGCGCTGGTGAAGAAGGGTGTGGTGCAGGTGATGGAGGGGCGTCACTGCTTCCAGCATCTGACTGTGGAAGAGAACCTCATGACAGGCGCCTACACGCGCCGCGACGGTTCCTCCAAAATCGCCCAAGATCTCGACCTCGTGTACACCTACTTCCCGCGTCTCAAGGAGCGTCGGAAATCTCAGGCAGGTTATACTTCAGGCGGTGAGCAGCAAATGTGCGCCATCGGTCGAGCGCTGATGTCCCGGCCTGAGACGATCCTGCTGGACGAACCCTCCATGGGCCTTGCGCCGCAGTTGGTGGAGGAGATTTTCGGGATCGTGAAAGCCCTCAATGAAGAAGAGGGCGTGAGCTTCCTTCTGGCCGAGCAGAACACCAACGTCGCGCTCCGCTTTGCGCACTACGGCTACATCCTTGAGAACGGGCGCGTGGTGATGGACGGCCCAGCGGCCGAACTACGTGAGAACCCGGATGTGAAGGAATTCTACCTCGGCGTTTCGGAAGAAGGCCGCAAGTCGTTCCGTGATGTTCGGTCATACCGCCGCCGAAAGCGCTGGCTCAGCTAGAATACACTTCCCTGTACTTTTCGGTCTTTTTAAGGACCTCTAGGGTATTGTTCGGCCGAAATGCAGGTGATGCGTGTGATCTTAGAACGTTTTCTGGCAACTATAGTGTTCGTCTTCGTAGAGCTTTGGATCGTTGTCACCTATCCAGGGACTTTTCTGCAGTCCTGGAAACGTGCACGGGCCGAAGGCCGTGTTCCGTTCCATGCCTTTCCGCGCTCCATGGATGAAAAGCTGACATGGCGGAAAATTTTTGACCATGATCCGATGTTTACGCGCCTGTCGGACAAGCTGGGGCTGCGAGACTGGCTGAAGGAAACGGGTACAGACGTCAAAATGGCGCCCGTCCTTTGGGCAGGGTTTTCGCCGCGCGCGATGCCTGCTGAGTTCCAGCAAGGCGACGTCATCATCAAGGCGAACCACGATTCAGGCAGCACATGGGCGATGTGGGACAATCCGCCCGAGCGGGATGTGCTCATCGCCGAGATGGAGCAAGCGCTGAGCGTGGATTTCAGCCGTCGCCATGGGGAATGGGGCTACAAGGGCGTGGCACCTCGCGTGTTCGCCGAGGCCCGGCTTGGCAAAGACGGCGTGCCCCTGCGCGATCTCAAGTTTTACACCTTTGGCCGCCGGATTGAGCGGATCTTGCACAGCGAGTTCCGCGAAGACGGGCGCTACGGTCAGGTTTTTGTGCCTGATGGCGAAGGCGGCTTTTCTCGGCTGGGCCGAGTGCCTTGGGGGTTTGACTACGAAATGGATGTGCCGGTCGATAACGTGTTGCCCCGCGCAGTCGAACTCGCGCGGACACTGGCGGAGCCCTTTGACCACATGCGCGTCGATTTCATCGAAGCCGATGGCGAGCTCTTTCTGGGCGAGATGACGGTCTACACCCTTGGCGGCTATCTTCCCAACGGAGGCGAGGACCCTGACAGCAACGTCAGCAAGGCATGGGACATCACGCGTTCCTGGGTTGTCCGCACGCGCAGCGGTGGACCGCTCAAGAGGTTTTACTTGGGGCTTCTGAAGCGCGCTGTTGACCGGGCAAGCGCTTCAACGAACCTGCCTCCGGCCTAGGGCTTTCACCCATACTCCATCCCTTTCCAGCGATGGCATTTTTGAGCGCTCAACAGCTGAGGTCCGCATCACAATGCGCGTAGGCTTTACGATAGCAGAACAGGTCTTTGCGACGCTCGTCTTCGCGGTAGTGGAGCTATGGGTCATCGTCTCCCACCCCAAGACGTATTTTCAGTCATGGACCCGTGCGCGCGCTCAGGGACGCTTGCCGTTCCACGCTTTCCCCCGGTCCGTCGACGAGAAGTTCACTTGGCGAAAGATCTTTGACCATGATCCCGCGTTCACACGCCTGTCGGACAAGTTGGTTTTGCGCGATTGGATAAAGGAAACGGGTGTCGATCTCGAGATGACGCCGGTCCTTTGGTCGGGCTTCTCGCCACGCGCGATGCCGAAGGAGCTTCAGCGCGCCGATGTGATGATCAAGGCGAACCACGATTCCGGCAGCAACTGGCCCATGTGGAACAACCCGCCAGAGCCAGATGTGCTGCTTCGCGAGATGGAGCATGCACTCGCCAGCGACTTTAGCCGCCGCTGGGGCGAGTGGGGTTACAAACAGGTGGCGCCGCGCATCTTTGCGGAGGCGCGCATCGGTTCTGACGAGGATGTGGTGAGCGATCTCAAGCTCTACACCTTTGGGCGCAGGATCGAGCGGATCGTTCATATCGAGGATCGCGCGGACGGGCGTCATGGGCAGGTCTTTGTGCCTGACGGGACGGGGGAGTACCTGCGGCTGGAGCGGCCTCCATCCGTGTGTGACTTCGTGCTCGATGTGCCGATCAAAGGGTTCCTCGCGGATGCGGTTGATCTGGCACGCACGCTGGGCGAGCCGTTCGATCACATGCGGGTGGATTTCATGGAGGCGGGAGGGAAGCTCTACCTGTCCGAAATGACGATCTACAATCAAAGCGGGCATCTCCCGAATGGCGGCGAAGATCCAAACAGCCAAGTCAGCCGGGCGTGGGATATCAACCGATCTTGGGTCATCCGCACCCGCAGCGGCGGACCGCTGCAGAGGCTCTATCTAGGGCTTTTGAAACGTGCCGTGGATCGGGCAGGGTCCACGAAGGGGCTGCCGCCAGCTTAGGAAAAAAGCTCCGCCAGACGCGCCAGCGCCTCGTCCCGCGTGTTGCGAATGTTGGGGCGCGTGCCGCGCGCCTCCATCCGCAGGCGGATATCTGTTTCTGTCTCCGCGCGGGGAGCGAAACGCACGACGCCCTTGGCAAAGGTGCTTTCGCAGGCTGTGTTGCGCTGGTCGTAGGCCACCCAAGCGCCCTGTTCGATCCGGAAGTGCGAGTAATCCATCAAGAACCACCAACTTTTACCCGTGGCGCGGATCGCGTGTTCGAGCCAGTTGTAGATGTCGTGCACATCGCGGCTGTGCTCCATCGTGACGTGGCTGAAATCGATATCGAGCCGGTCTTCGCGCGGGCGAAAGACAAAGCGCTTGGTGAAGGAGAAGCGACGGTAGTTGGGCACATGCACGATACGCTCGCGCCTTTTGGAGTGCATTTCCTTCAGAGCTGCCATCGCGTCGTCGCGGGCGGCAAAGAGGTTGGGGTCGAAAAGGTCGGTCCCGCGCGTTTTTTCGATCTGCTTCCGGGTCAGGTCGCTGTCGTCCCAGCGCACCGTGGCCATGGAATGCGCGGCGTGGGTTTCCTTGCCGCGCCGCGTGAAGGCGAACCAGGCTTCATCCCACACGCGGTAGCCACCCCCGGTGACGAGGAAGAACCACAGGTTTTCGCCCGATTCAGCGATCCGCATTTCGACGCGGTCGTACCACGCGTTGGCGTGATCGCTCTCTTTGAAGACGAGACCCGAGAGATCGAGCTCCAGCACTTCGGCGGCTTCATGCATCGTGATGCGGTCGTCGAGGGCGTCGTGTGAGAAGGGGTCCATGGGCGAGACCCTATCGCCATTGCCCCTGCGGCGCCATGCGGCCTAAGCTGAGCTCGGGAGGACGACCATGACTTATTACGACGAGCTCGAAACGCGGAGCGCGGACGAGCGCGCACGAGGCCTTGCTGAGTGTTTGCCAGCGCTGATTGCAGGCGCAAAAGCCTTGCCGGGATACGCTGGCATTGAGGCGGACGCAGACACGATCACGGATCGAGCGACCCTTGCCACCTTGCCTGTCCTCCGAAAATCAGACCTCGGCGCGGCGCAGAAAGCGCATCCTCCCTTCGGCGGCTACACTGCTGGCACGGCCTTCACCCATGTCTTCCAGTCGCCCGGCCCTCTCTATGAACCGGGCCTATTTGCTGACGATTGGTGGCGCTTTGCCCGCTTCCTCCATGCCATGGGCATCGGGGAGGGCGACGTGGTGCAGAACTGCTTCTCCTACCACCTCACGCCCGCGGGCATCATGTTTGAGAACGGCGCGCGCGCCGTCGGTGCGGCGACCCTCCCTGCGGGCACCGGCCAGACAGAGCTTCAGGCTCAGGCCGCCGCGCATCTTGGATCGACGGCCTATGCCGGGACGCCTGACTACCTGAAGGTTATCCTCGAGAAAGCCGATGAGCTGGGTCTTGAGACCTATTTCAAAAAGGCGGCTGTCTCCGGCGGGGCGCTTTTCCCGTCGCTACGAGACTACTACCGCGACCGGGGTATCACCTGCCGCCAGTGCTACGCCACCGCCGACCTCGGCAACATCGCTTATGAGAGCGACGCGCTGGAGGGCCTGATCGTGGAAGAAGGCGTAATCGTTGAGATCGTGACGCCGGGCACCGGTGACCCGCTCCCTCCGGGCGAGGTGGGCGAAGTACTGGTGACAACGCTGAACCCTGACTACCCGCTCATCCGGTTTGCCACAGGTGACATGAGCGCGGTGCTGCCGGGCGAAAGCCCCTGTGGGCGGACCAACATGCGCATCAAGGGATGGATGGGCCGCGCGGACCAGACGACCAAGATCAAGGGCATGTTCGTGCGCCCCGAACAGGTAGCCGCTCTCGTCGCCAAGCACCCCGAAGTGACCCGCGCACGTGTCGTCGCGGGGCGCGACGGAGAGGCGGATACGATGACGGTTCGCGTCGAAGGGAATGCCGCTGCGGCAGAGGCCTACGGTGCCACCGTGACCGATCTTCTCAAGCTGCGAGCCACGATCGAGGTAGTCAGCGAAGGCGAACTTCCCCGTGACGGTGTGCTCATCGAAGATACACGCTCTTACGGCGGCTGATATCGCATAACGCCGCCAGAACCCGCACATGGGACAAAGCTGCAAGGAGACCACAGTGAAAATGCTGCTCGCTGCCCTGACGCTGATGTTTGCAAGCCCCGCAATGGCCGCAGACGTCGCCGTGATGGTGTCCCCTTTCTCGGTGACACAATCTGCCAACGCCCCGTTCTTCCAGGCGCGGACCGCCCTCGAACAGGCGGGTTTTGTGGTGGATCGCACGCGCGAAACCGATCCCGCCCGTCTGGCGAACCGCTTTCAGGCGGCTTTCTCTGAGGTTGGGCGCGAGGATCGGGTGATCGTCTACATTCGCGGCGATATCGTCGTTTCGAACGGGCGCGCCTATCTGCTCAATGCTGAAAACCGGGCGCGGCTGAACCCGTTCAACGTTGGCCTCAACGCGCTTGATCTGACGCCTGTGCTTGAGACGATGGAGCGCTTTGGCCCCCGTGCCCTGCTTCTGGTTAGCACCGACAAAGCCCCCCGCCTGCTGCGCAATCCGCGCCGGACGGCGCTCTTCCCGGCTGTGGGGTCACGTGATGTTTCTCATGTGGAAGGCGAAGGCACTGATCTCATGCTCGGCCTCGCCAAACTGGCCAATCAGCGCGTGAGTGTGCGCGAAGCGTTCCGCGGATCAGAGGTGCGCGCGGCACCCGCATCGGGGCAGGCGTTCCTGCCGCCAGCACCCGGCGGCCCGAACCCGCGCGAAGCTCGCGCATGGGGTGAGGCGGAGCGCGTCGGCACCATCGCGGCCTACCTCGCGTACATGAGCGATTATCCCGACGGCTTCTTCTTTTCCGAGGCCCTGACGCGGATTGCCGAACTGCGTGAGCAGCCGAAGGCGCCGGAAACACCCGCCGAGATCGAAGATGCCCTGAACCTTGACCGCAACACGCGGACCCGCGTTCAGATCAATCTGCAGGTGCTGGGCTTCAATCCTCGGGGTGTCGACGGGATCTTTGGCCCAGGCAGCCGTGCGGCCATTCGTGACTGGCAGTTGAGCCGCGGCTTCCAGCCCACCGGCTTCCTGTCGGGCAATCAGGTGAATGCTCTGGAAAATCAGGCTGACCGCCGTCGGAACGAGATTTCGCAAGAAGACGAGGCCTTCTGGCAGCAAACCGGGGCACGGGGCGGCGTCGCCAGCCTGCGCCGCTATCTGGAGCGCTATCCGAACGGCATCCACGCCGACGAGGCGCGCCGCCTTCTGGCCGCGATCGAGGAAGAACACCTTGACGACGAACGCCGCGCCGAGAGGGTTGCGTGGCAACAGGCGCGCCGTGTTGATACGGCCGCCGCCTATCGCGACTTCCTGCGCAGGTACCCCAATGGTGGGTTTGCGATCGAAGCCCGCGAACGTCTCGCAGCGCTTACCGCACCCACGGAGCCAGCAGGCCCCACGGATCGGCAAATCGCTCAGGCCCGCTCGGAAGAGGCGCAGGTTCTGGAGAATCCGATCACCCGGCTTCTGGCGGAGCGACAGCTCGCAGCGCTGGGCTTTAACCCGGGCTCCGTTGACGGGCGCTTCACCGAGGGCACGCGACGCGCAATCCGTGCGTTCCAGATCAGCCGCAACATCCCGGCGACAAGCTATCTGGGGCGTCCCACGGCTGTGGCATTGCTCAACAGCGTCAATAACCGCTGATGGTCTGACCGGCCTCCGACCTTCGGGAGCCGGTTATCCGAAAACACTGTCCTGAAATAAGAAAAGCCGCCCGAGGGCGGCTTTTTCGTCGATATCAGTGCTCTTTAGCCCTGGCGCGCTTTGAAACGGCGCTGGGTCTTGTTGATCACGTAGACACGGCCCTTGCGACGCACAATGCGGCAGTCGCGATGGCGGTTCTTCAAAGAACGCAGCGAGTTCTTGACCTTCATGGTCCTCTCCTCTCCATCGGGCCGCGGTGGAGCCCGTTTGTTTCATGGTGGACACGACTGGGATCGAACCAGTGACCCCTTCGATGTCAACGAAGTGCTCTACCGCTGAGCTACGCGTCCGTTAATGCAAGACGAGCGGTCAAATAACCGCCCGTGTCAGGATGCGGCGTATAAATTGACGCGCCTGAGGGATCAAGGGCTTTTGGCATGCAAACGTCGTGCTATGTTCCCTCTTATCGAAGAGGATGCCCCGTGCCCGAGAACGCTTACACGTTATTGAACCCAAAAGAGCGGACGACGAGCGTTATTTTCGCCTCTCCGCACTCTGGTCGCGACTATCCTCTTTGGTTCCTTCGGAAATCTGTTCTCGATGAGCGAGCGATTCGGTCGTCTGAGGATGCGTTTGTTGATCGGTTGTTCGAACGTGCGCCCAGCTTTGGTGCTCCGCTTCTGCTTGCGGGGGCGCCGCGTGCGTTCGTGGACCTCAATCGCGCCGCCGACGAACTTGATCCCGCGCTGATCGCTGACTTGCGCAAGATAGCTCATAACCCGCGCGTGGCTTCGGGCCTTGGTGTTGTGCCGCGCGTTGTCTCGAACGGGCGTGCGATCTACCGGGGCAAGCTGACCCTCGATGAGGCGATGTCGCGGATCACCAATTACTGGCAGCCCTATCACGACAAGCTCCAAGAACTGATGGATGCGTCTCGCGCTGCTTTCGGCCGGGCGATCCTTGTTGATTGCCATTCCATGCCGCACGAGGCGATCGAGCATTCTCGCGGTGGCGCGCGTCGCGCTGACGTGGTGCTCGGGGATCGCTTTGGGGCGGCTGCGGCCTCGGGCGTGGTGGATGCGATTGAAAGCACATTTACCGCGGCAGGACTGCGCGTTGCGCGGAATGCGCCTTTTGCCGGGGCCTATGTTGCCCAGCAATACGGGCGCCCATCGCGAGGCCAGCATGTGATTCAGGTCGAGATCGATCGCGGTCTTTACATGGACGAGGCCTCGGTCACGCCCTCTGCTGATTTTGCGTCCTTCCGCAAACTGCTGACGCAGGTGATTGAAGACATCGCCGAGATCGGTCGCCCGCTGCAGCACCAGCTCGCTGCAGAGTAACGAACGGGGCTAGCCTAGGCGCTCCAAAAGGACGTCCGGCAGGCCTTCTTCATTGTCACCATCCGTGCGGAACACCTCCGAAACACCGCGCCTCTGGTAGAATGCGCGTGCGGCGGTGTTGGCCTGAAACGTCCAGAGCTTTGTGCCGCGCCCGCCTGCGGCGGTTTCCAACAGTCGCGTGCCAACGCCTGTGTTGCGCGCTTGTTTTGCGACATAGAGCGCGCTGATGAAGTTCCCGTCGCGCAAAGCAAAGCCGTCTTCGTTGACGATCCAGCCCTCTGCCTCTGTGAGGCGCCCGCGCCAGAAGGAGATCATCGAGGCGCGGCTGTGGACCATGGGCATCCAAGGTGTTTCCTCGATCCAGCGGCTTAGGATGCCGACGCAGACTTCTGTGTCCTCAGGCGCGGCACGTCTGATCATCTGAGCGCCCGGCCCTTGAGGATCGCGTCCGAGCCGAATTTCTCCCGGATTTTGTCTGTCGCGAGCTCTGCCTTCGCGCGTTTCTCGCCATCGGGGTCCAGAAGATCGCCCGCAATTCCAGAGGGCGCGCGGCTGATGTCAGACAGGCCCACACCGAGCAGACGGTAGGGGCTTGTGTGATCGACCGCCTGAAAGAGGTCGCGGGCCGTTCGGAAGAGCTTGTCTGCGATGTTGGTGGGTTCCGTCAGGGTCACACGGCGCGAGATCAGGCTGTGATCGGCGCGCTTGAGTTTCAGGATCACAACGCGCCCGGCCAAACCCTTGGCCTTGGCGCGGTCGGAGACCTTCTCGGCCATGCGCCAGATGTGGCCTTGGAGGATATCTGGATCGGCGGTGTCCTCGCTGAAGGTCGTCTCGTTCGAGATGCTCTTCATTTTGGGGTCGCGCGCCACGCGGCGGCTGTCTTGTCCGCGCGCCAGATGCCAAAGACGTTCCCCCATGGAACCGAAGCGGGCGTGGAGATCGGTGCGATCCCACCGCAGAAGGTCAGCAAAGGTGCGAATGCCCGCCTTTTCAAGCGAGCCTTGCGCGGCCGCGCCCACGCCCCAGATCAGGCGGACAGGTTTGTCATGGAGGAACTCAGCCGTTTCAGCCTCACCGATCACTGAGAAACCGCGGGGCTTTTCGAGTTCGGAGGCTACTTTAGCGAGGAACTTGTTGTGGCTGAGCCCGATGGAGCCTGTGAGCCCAAGTTCGGTGCGCATGCGTTTGACGAGGCGTGCGAGCATCACGGCAGGCGGCGCGCCGTGGAGTTTTGTGGTGCCCGAGAGGTCCATGAAGGCCTCATCGAGCGACAAGGGTTCGATGGAAGGCGTCATCTCCTCCATCATTTGTCGGATCGCCTGGCTTGCCTCGACATAAGCCTCAAAGCGCGGCCTCACGATAACCGCCTCGGGGCATAGTTTGAGGGCCTGGAACATGGGCATCGCGCTTTTGACGCCGCGGATGCGTGCGACGTAGCAGGCGGTTGAAACCACGCCGCGCCGCCCCCCACCTATGATTACGGGCTTTGAAGCGAGCTCCGGATTGTCGCGCTTTTCGACCGAGGCATAGAAGGCGTCGCAGTCCATGTGCGCGATAGAGAGATCGAAGAGTTCGGGATGCGAGACGATGCGCGGCCGACCGCAAGACGGACAACGGGTTCCGTCTTCGAATGTGGTAAGGCAATCTCGGCAGAGGGCGGGCATGGCGTGCAGGATACGCGCTTCGGGCGGAGAGCGGAATGCCTCCGGCGGAAGTACATGAGCACGAAGAAAGGCGGATGACGCGTCGATGGCGGATCAGGAGTTCATAGGGGCTAAAGTGGCGCTGTTTGTGGGCGAGCGCCTTTTGGTGATTTTGCGCGATGATGATCGGCCTATTCCGTGGCCCGGGCATTGGGACTTTCCCGGAGGTGGGCGTGAGCCTGGTGAGACGCCGGAAGAGGTGGCGATCCGCGAGACCTTTGAAGAGGTGGGGCTGGAGCTCTTGCCCCCTGATTTGCGCGGGAAGCGGGCTTACGAGACTTCCAGCGGGCACATTCCTATTTCTTTGCTTGTCATCTGTCTGCGGGCGCTGAGGCGGACGTGGTTTTTTGGGGAGGAAGGACAGCGGTGGGAGCTGTGGTCTGTTGATGACTTTCTGAGCCATCCCAAGGCTGTGCCGCAGTTTCAGACCCGGCTGAAAAACTATCTGGAGAGCCGCTAATCATCACGATTTATCATAAATTATATGACTCAAATTGAATTGTGTTGTGCCGCGTCTGAGGGCATTTTCCAGGTATCAACCCCACGTCGGGAGAGCGCAGCGCAGGCTGCCGCCGAAGGAGCAACCGCCCCGGTAAACTCTCAGGCAAAAGGACCGACGCGGGGGCAGCACTCCGGAGAGCCGCCCGGCTGGACACTGGGCGCACCGACGGCGCAAGCGGGACCGTTCCCGTGAAAACGCTCAGGTCCAGAACGGAGGGGGCACGAAGAGGCGCTTTGGCGCCGTTAGGAGTGCCCCATGTCCAAAGTTGCCGTTATCGGAGCCGGGATCACCGGCATCACCACTGCCTTTCAGCTGCATCAGCGCGGGTTTGACGTGACCGTTATTGATCGCCAGCGCTACGCGGCGATGGAGACCTCGTTCGCCAATGGCGGGCAGCTGTCGGCCTCGAACGCCGAGGTGTGGACGTCTTGGGGCACGGTGCTCAAGGGCCTGAAATGGATGATGAAATCCGACGCGCCTTTGCTCGTGAACCCGAAACCATCCTGGCACAAGATCTCCTGGATGGCGGAGTTCCTCGGCAACATTCCGAACTACCGCAAACACACGGTCCAAACGGCGGCCATGGCGATTGCCGCGCGCCGCGTGCACAAAGACATGGCAGAGATGGCGGGCGTGGATTTCGACTTCTCCCCCGAGGGCATTCTACATTTCTATGAGACCGAGAAGGACCTCAAAGCAGCGGCGCGTGTGACCGAGCTCTACCGCGAAGCGGGTCTTGAGCGTCGGGCGCTCACACCTGAAGAGATCACGGAGATCGAACCTACGCTGGCTGGGCACTACACAGGCGGCTATTTCACCGAATCCGACGCAACGGGCGACATCCATAAATACACGGTTGGTCTTGCCAACTGGCTTGAACGCCAGGGGGTACGTTTCGAATATGGCGCGGTTGTTGACGCTATGCGCGAGACCGAGCGCGGGATCGAGATTGACGCTGGAGATCAAACGCACCGGGCCGAAGCCGTGGTTGTCTCGGCAGGGATCGGTTCGCGCGACTTGGCGCGCCAGCTTGGCGACCGCGTGAACATCTACCCGGTGAAGGGCTATTCCATCACGGTTATGCTGCGCGATGCCAAGAGCCAGAAAGCCGCGCCTGAGGTCTCATTGCTCGATGACAAGGCCAAGATCGTGACCTCGCGCCTTGGGCCCGACCGGTTCCGCGTTGCGGGAACGGCGGAGTTCAACGGCGACAACCGCGATATCCGTGCCGACCGTGTGAAGCCCCTGATCGCTTGGGTCGAACAGCACTTCCCCGATGTGTCCACAGAGGAAGTTGTGCCGTGGGCGGGCCTGCGGCCGATGATGCCGTCGATGATGCCTCGTGTGGGGCAGGGCCGCTCGGAGCGGGTGTTTTACAACACAGGCCATGGGCACCTGGGATGGACGCTATCTGCCGCTACAGCAGAGATGGTCGCTGCGGACGTGGCGCGCACGCGCAGGCCATCCTCTTCCGTGCGGCTAGGTGGCGCGCAGTTCGCGTAAACCTTCAAAAAAGCGTGATGTGTCCCTATATCGTGGATCAAAACACAAGGGACACATCACATGGATTTCGAGCAGTTCATTCTGCAATTTCTGGGCCAAAATGCTTTTTTGCTGGTTCTGGCCGTTTTCATTATCGTCACCGTTTTCGCGGGCGTGCGGATTGTGCCGCAGTCCGAGAAGTTCGTCGTCGAACGCTTTGGGCGTTTGCGCTCGGTTCTTGGGCCGGGCATCAACTTCATTATTCCGTTTCTCGACCGTGTTGCTCACCGCGTCAGCGTTCTAGAGCGCCAGCTGCCTACGATGAGCCAAGATGCCATCACCACGGACAACGTTCTCGTGCAGGTGGAAACCAGCGTTTTTTACCGCGTGACCGAGCCTGAAAAGACGGTTTACCGCATTCGTGATATCGACGCGGCCATCCAGACGACGGTTGCAGGTATCGTGCGTTCCGAAATCGGTCGGCTCGAACTGGATGAGGTTCAGACGAACCGGTCGACGCTGACTGCCACGATCAAGGATTCCCTCGCCAGCGTGGTGGACGAATGGGGGATCGAGGTGACGCGTGCCGAATTGCTCGATGTGAACCTCGATGCGCAGACGCGCCAGGCGATGCTGCAACAGCTGAACGCAGAACGTGCACGACGGGCGCAAGTGACCGAGGCCGAGGGCCAAAAGCGTTCGGTCGAGCTTGCTGCTGATGCAGAGCTCTATGCCGCCGAACGCGCCGCCGAAGCGCGCCGCGTGCAGGCCGAAGCGGAAGCCTTCGCAACCGCCGTGGTGGCTGCAGCCATCGCTGATAACGGCAAGGAGGCGGCGCAGTACCAGGTCGCGCTGAAGCAGGTTGAGGCGCTCAATGCGCTGGGTGCCGGCCAAGGCCAACAGACGGTCATTCTGCCAGCCAACGCGCTTGAAGCCTTCGGTGACGCGTTCAAAATGCTTGGAGGTAAATCCTCATGAACTTTGCATTCGCATGGTGGGTTTGGGCCGCGTTCGGTCTCGTCCTAGGCATCCTAGAAATCGTTCTGCCGGTCGGCGTGCTCTTGGGCTTCGCGATCGGGGCCGGGGTGGTTGCGCTGCTCTTGGCGCTGGGCGGCGCCGCCTTTGTGGGCGGCACCGTGCCTTGGATGATCGTGATCTTCGCGGCGACCTCTCTCGTGGCGTGGTTGGTGCTTCGCTACGTTTTCCGGCTGCGCGTCGGTCAGCAGGTGAAGGTCTGGGAGACCGACATCAACGACTAGTGCTTGCGCAAGAATAAGAAGATGGCGGGGATCGTCACGAGGTAAGCTGTGATCGCGTAAACGCCTGAGGGCAATGCGTATGTTCCCAGCGTAACACCCGAAATCAGCCCCGCCACCGTGTCCCCAGCGAGCCACGTCAGGATCGAGGTTGTGACACCGCCGGGCATAAAACTCTGGATCATGACACCGACTGACAGGGCGGGGGCCAAAGAGAAGACGTGCAAAAGGCCAAATGCCACCAGCGGCAGCAGCAAGATTTGGGCAACGGCCCCGATGATGAATGCTTTTGGGGCACGTATAACGCGCGCGAAATCTGCGCCTGTGAGCCCCACTCCCAAAGAAAACATAATGAATGCCAGCGAAAGGGGCAGCCCAACACCAATGAGAAGGTCCATAGGTCCATCCTGTTTTGCGCAGGAGGCCCCGATGCTGGCCACAAAGCAAGGCTCGCGCGGAAAAATCCGCGCAATGTGGCCGCTTAGTGCAACCTGTTGGGGCGCTGGGCCTGTGGTGAGGACATCTCAGCGAGGATTGCCTCGGCCGCGTTCCGTGGGGAGGGGGCCTGCCAGATTGGTCGCCCGACCACCACGTGATCGGCGCCCGAGGCGATGGCATCGGCTGGGGTCGTGATGCGCTTCTGGTCCCCTTTGTCGGCACCTGCGGGGCGCACGCCAGGCGTCACGATCAAGCGACCGTCGGCCTCAGGCAGCGCCCGGATCAGGGATGCCTCTTGCGGTGAACAGATCACGCCATCGGCGCCTGCGTCGAAAGCGTTGCCCGCGCGCTCGGTCACGAGGTCGGGGATGGCACCATCCTTGATGAGCGCCCCGTCCAGATCTTCGCGATCAAGCGAGGTCAGCACCGTTACGGCGAGGATCTTGAGGTCCTTGCCCGCCGCGCCTTCTTTGGCGGAGCGCACCACGTAGGGGTCACCATGCACGGTTAGGAAATCGAGATCGAACTGCGCGAGCCCGCGCACGGCGGCCTCAACTGTCGCGCCGATGTCGAAAAGCTTCATGTCGAGGAAGATACGTTTCCCGTGCTCTTCCTTTAGCTCGTTGGCAAGAGCGAGCCCGCCGCCCGTCAGCATGCCAAGCCCGATTTTGTAGAAAGAAACCGCGTCGCCCAGCTGCTCGGCGAGGTTCAACCCCGCCAGGGCGTTCGGCACATCCATTGCAACGATAAGTCTGTCATCCATACCCTGCGCCTAGGCGGCGGGGCCTGTCTTGGCAAGGGCTGTCAGGCGGCGCGGGCTTCCTGAAGGGGCTTGAGGCCGCGCGCAAAGCTTAGTGGAGCCTGCCCGCTGCGAACCTCAGGGATGCGGCGGAGCTGGCGCACGCCTTCCCCGATCAGCAACGCATCGGGCCGGATGCGTTGGGAGGCGGTGCAGCGACATTGAATGGTCATGCTTCGCGTACCGCCAGTAGGATCCTCCACCATGAACCTCACGTCTCCGACAACGTCCTTCCCATCGGGGCTGAAGCCCATGCTTACAATGAGGATGTCGAAAACCTTCATGATGCCTCCTGACCTTTGCAGGCAGCAGTGTGGCACCGCGCAGTTAACGGTTGGTGAAGCGATCAGTGACTTTTTGCACTTTGTTTTAGTGCTGCGATGATCTTGTGCGGGCCCCAGGCGCGGTGGCCAGCAACGCGCAACTGGCGTTCAACGGGCCCTTGCGGGGCGGCATAGGTAATCCGCGCTCCATAAAGGCTGCTCTGCGGATCAAAGGTGACCTGTTCGATCCTCACGATTTTGCTCAGCATGTTGCGCTCCTTCTGGTGTCTGATGCTGCTCTGCCCACAAGATATGGGTGTGCCGGACGAGGGTTGCGCGCACGAGCAGCTAACATTCGCGTCAAACCGCTGTGATCTTGCGCCGGGCCTTCCGCACCCCCATCTCTCTACTGAGGCTCAGAAGGCGTGCTGCAAAAGGCGGGCGCATCCAGGGCGCTTATAGAAGGAGAGACCGATGAACTTAGAGAAGTTCACCGAACGAGCTTGTGGTTTTATTCAGGCCGCTCAAACGATCGCCACCCGTGAAAGCCACCAGCGGCTGACCCCCGAACATCTTCTCAAGGCTTTGCTCGACGATGGCGAAGGCCTTGCTTCTAATCTGATCAACCGCGCCGGCGGCAATGCGAAGGCTGTGGGCCAGGCCGTAGACATGGCTGTCTCGAAGCTGCCCCAGGTCACGGGCGACGCTCAGGTCTATGTGGATCAGACCCTCGCCAAAGTGCTCGCCGAGGCCGAGACCATCGCCAAGAAAGCAGGTGACAGCTTTGTGCCGGTGGAGCGCGTGCTCATGGCGCTGGCCATGGTCAAATCCGCCGCAAAATCTGCCATGGAAGCAGGCGACGTCACGGCCCAAGCGCTGAATGCGGCGGTGAATGATCTCCGCAAAGGCCGAACCGCCGATAGCGCTTCTGCCGAGGACAGCTATGAAGCGCTCGAGAAATACGCCACCGACCTGACCGCGCGGGCCCGCGAAGGCAAAATCGATCCCATCATTGGCCGCGACGAGGAAATTCGCCGCGCCATGCAAGTTCTGTCGCGCCGGACCAAGAACAACCCCGTGCTCATCGGCGAGCCGGGCGTGGGTAAGACCGCGATCGCCGAAGGCCTCGCGCTGCGCATTATCAATGGCGACGTGCCTGAGAGCCTCCGCAACAAGCGCCTCCTGTCGCTCGACATGGGCGCGCTGATCGCGGGCGCGAAGTATCGCGGTGAGTTCGAAGAACGCCTCAAAGCCGTGCTGTCCGAGGTGACGACCGCCGCCGGTGAGATCGTCCTTTTCATCGACGAAATGCACACCCTTGTTGGCGCCGGGAAGACGGACGGGGCCATGGATGCCTCGAACCTCCTCAAGCCTGCCTTGGCACGTGGGGAGCTGCACTGCGTTGGCGCGACGACGCTGGATGAATACCGCAAGCATGTTGAGAAGGACGCCGCGCTCGCCCGCCGGTTCCAGCCGCTCATGGTGGCCGAGCCCACGGTGCCCGACACGATCTCGATCCTGCGGGGCATCAAGGAGAAGTACGAGCTGCACCACGGCGTGCGTATCGCCGATAGCGCGCTGGTGACGGCAGCAACCCTGTCGCACCGCTACATCACGGATCGCTTCCTACCGGACAAAGCCATCGACCTGATGGATGAAGCGGCTTCGCGCCTGCGCATGCAGGTGGATTCCAAACCTGAAGAGCTCGACGCCCTCGATCGCCAGATCCTCCAGCTTCAGATCGAAGCCGAGGCGCTGAAGAAAGAGGATGATGCGGCCTCCAAGGATCGTCTTGCGACGCTCGAGAAAGAACTCGCAGGGCTGCAGGACCGCTCCGCCGAGATGACGGCGAAGTGGCAGGCCGAGCGGGACAAGATGGCCTCCGCCCAGCAAGTGAAAGAAGAGCTCGACCGCGCGCGCGCGGATCTCGACCGCGCCAAGCGCGAAGGGGACCTCGCCAAGGCGGGGGAGCTTTCCTACGGTATCATCCCCGATCTCGAAAAGAAGCTGGGCGAGGCTGAAGATGCCGAAGATGTCATGGTCGAAGAGGCCGTGCGTCCGGAACAAATCGCCCAAGTCGTCGAGCGTTGGACTGGCATCCCCACCTCCAAGATGCTGGAAGGTGAACGTGAGAAACTCCTGCGCATGGAAGAGGCGCTCCATGGCCGCGTGATCGGTCAGGAACCGGCGGTTCGCGCGGTGGCCAACGCGGTGCGCCGTGCGCGGGCTGGATTGAATGATGAAGGCCGCCCGCTGGGCTCGTTCCTGTTTCTAGGGCCCACGGGCGTGGGCAAGACCGAGCTCACGAAGGCTGTGGCCGAGTTCCTCTTTGACGATGACAGCGCCATGGTGCGCATCGACATGTCCGAGTTCATGGAGAAACATGCAGTGGCCCGCCTGATCGGCGCGCCCCCGGGATATGTGGGCTACGACGAAGGCGGTGTTCTCACCGAGGCCGTGCGTCGAAAGCCCTACCAGGTGGTGCTTTTCGACGAGGTCGAGAAGGCGCACCCCGACGTGTTCAACGTGCTCCTTCAGGTGCTGGACGACGGCGTCTTGACCGATGGCCAGGGCCGAACGGTTGACTTCAAGCAAACGCTGATCGTGTTGACGTCTAACCTCGGTGCGCAGGCGCTGTCTCAGCTGCCAGACGGCGCTGACGCCTCACAAGCACGCCGAGACGTGATGGACGCCGTGCGCGCCCACTTCCGACCCGAGTTCCTGAACCGACTGGACGAAACGATCATCTTCGATCGTCTCGCGCGTAAGGATATGGACGGTATCGTCAGCATCCAGCTCGAACGGCTCGAGAAACGGCTCCAGGCACGCAAAATCACGCTGGAGCTCGATGAGGGCGCGCGCACGTGGCTTGCCGATGAGGGGTACGATCCCGTCTTCGGTGCCCGCCCCCTGAAGCGCGTCATTCAACGTGCCTTGCAGGACCAGCTTGCCGAGATGATCTTGTCCGGTGACGTCAAAGACGGGTCCGTCATCACGGTCTCTGCCGGCGCAGATGGGCTCATTGTTGGCGACCGACTGAGTACCTCAGAGCGTCCTCGCCCCGGGGACGCCGTCATTCACTAGCACGCAAGAAAGGGTGCGAGGGGCGCTGCCCCTCGCGCTCCCCGAAGTACGCGGCACAAAGAAGACGCGCGAATCTTGAGCTGCCTTCTTCGTGCTGAGTACTTCCCCCGGAGGGCCGCCGGAGGCATCCAGTGTTCGCCGGGCTTACTGACGGAGAGTTGGAAGGCCGATGCCGGTGCTCTGGAAGCCGCCGTCAACTGCCAAAGTCTGGCCCGTGATGTAGCTGGCCTTGTCTGAGCAGAGGAAGACGATTGCTTGGGCGAGCTCGCGTTCGGTGCCGTAGCGGTTGAGGGGGAGCGCATCGTGATAGGCATCGATGATGTCTTGGGTGTGCACAGCCATGGCCAGTTTTGTGCGAACCGGGCCCGGAGCGATGGCGTTCGCGCGGATGCCGAATTCGCCGAGCTCTGCCGCTTGTTGCTCGGTCAGGGCGATCACCGCCGCTTTTGACGTGCCGTAGGCCACACGTAGCGTCGAGGCGCGAAGGCCTGAGATCGACGCAATATTGACGATGGCCCCTTGCGATTTCTTGAGCTCGGGTACTGCGGCTTGGCTGACAAGGAAGGTGCCATCGAGGTTCACACTCATTATGCGTCGCCAACGTTCGAAGTCGGTTGCTTCTATGGGCCCGAAGTCTGCAATCCCCGCGTTGTTAACGAGCGCGTCGATCTGGCCAAAGCGTTCGACAGTTTCGCGCACCATCTGGGGGGCATGTTGCGGGTTGGAAATATCGAGCGGCAGCGCGAGCGTGCCGGCAGGGGTGGCTTTCGCGAGTTCGTCGTTGTCCCAATCTACGATCGAGACGTTCCAGCCCTCTTCCAAAAAGAGCTCTGCTGTGGCGAGGCCGATGCCCCGCGCGCCGCCGGTGATTAGGGCTGTTTTCTTCGTCATGCTTACGCCTCTTTCGTCCAACTCTGTGCCTCTGCTGCCTGAGCGCGGATCCACAGAATGTCAAAGCCCGCGATCACGCGGTAGCCGCGCGCGAAGTAGGCGTCAGCTTGGGCTTTGTTGAGGGCTGCGTTGCCCAGTGGGATGCCCGCTTTGTTCGCTGCCGCTTCCACCTTGTCCAAGGCCGATGTGAAATTGGGATGGGTGAACTGCCCTGAGACGCCCAAATCGGTTGAGAGGTCGAACTGCGCAGGCACAAGCAGATCAATGCCCGGCACGGCGCAAATTTCTTCGATGTTTTCGACGGCGTCGCGAGTTTCGATCAAAAGGCAGCAAACAAGCCCGCTGTCCACCGCCTCTCGATGGCCGAGCAGATCTGTGCCCCACCGGCTCTGCGCAATTAACGGTCCGAAGCCGCGCGTTCCGTTTGGCGGGTACCGGAGAGAGGCGACCGCGGCGCGGGCATCATCGGCAGTTCGGATCAGCGGAAACACGACCCCTTCGGCGCCCAAGTCGAGCACGCGCTTTACATGGGCGGGATCGTTTTTGGCCACGCGCACCAGAGGGGCGCATGTCGTGCCTTGGGTGGTTGCGATCATGGCGTGGGCTGACGCGTAGTCCACTGCGCCGTGTTCGAGATCGATAATCACTGCGTCGCTGCCAGCCGCCGCCATGACTTGGGGAACGATGGCCGAGGGGATCGTACAGATTTGAGCGGTCAGCCGGTCAGTGGCCTCGGCGAGTTTGGCTTTAAGGCTTAGGGGCATGGCGCATCTCCTGTCGCCCAGGGATGCTGGGGCACCGGGTTTCACCAGTCAAAAGAAAAAGGCCCCGCCCTTGGGGCGAGGCCTTCGCAAAGAACGCGTTGCGCTTTAGCTTTCCGGCGGCAGGATCACAGCGTCGATAACGTGGATCACACCATTGGAGGCTTCGATGTCCGCGGAGACGACGCTCGCCTCGTTGATCATCACGCCGTTGTCGAGATCGATGGTGATCTCACCACCTTGGACGGTGGCGGCTGTCATGTCGTCTGACAGGTCCGTCGACATCACTTTGCCGGGCACCACGTGGTAAGTGAGGATAGCAACCAGCTGATCCTGGTTCTCAGGCTTCAGCAAAGTTTCAACAGTGCCCTCGGGCAGCGCGGCGAAGGCGTCGTCCGTTGGGGCAAATACAGTGAACGGGCCGTCACCTTTGAGCGTGTCGACGAGGCCAGCAGCTGTTGCAGCAGCGAGAAGCGTCTCGAAGGAACCGGCCTCAGCTGCGGTATCAACGATGTCTTTCTCAGCCATTGCGAAGGCAGTGGTCGCCATTGCAGCGGACGCGGTGAGGGCGAAAAGGGTCTTCCGGACCATGTCAGTCTCCTGATTGACTAAAAGAGGAATTGCGGACGCGGTTGCGCCGTGTCCCACAGATGGCGCGTCATGAGCGCAAGGAAATGCGCGGTTGGCTGCCGAACGCGGAGCTTTGTCGCTTGATTACAATGCTTTGTGGTCTAAGCGGCGGCGCGAGCGCTGGTCCAATCACGGAAAAGTCAGCGTTTCGTCAGTACGCGTGAACGCGCTGGGCGTGTTACAGCCGTGCACGTCCACGTCAGGTGAGTTGCGCGACAGCCCCCTCATACTTTCTATATGCCTGACATGAACAAGAGGAGCATGCATGGCACGCCGTTGGACCAACGATTTGACCTGGAATGATGTGACGCCCAAGTCGCACTGGCTCAATCGACGCCAAATCATAGCCGGGGCTCTGGGCGCTGCTGGCGCCGCTTCCATTGGTGGGCCGCTGGCCGCTCAGGTGGATAACGACAATCTCCAGCCGAACACCTTCGAAGAGATCACGACCTACAATAACTTCTACGAGTTCGGCACCTCCAAGGAAGATCCTGCGCGCTATGCCGGGCAGCTGACAACGCAGCCGTGGTCAATCCAGGTCGATGGCATGGTCGACAATCCGGGTGACTATGCTCTCGCAGATCTCATCGACCGGCTCGACGTGGAAGAACGCATCTACCGTTTCCGCTGTGTCGAAGCATGGTCGATGGTCATCCCGTGGAACGGGATCGAGCTGAAAGACATCCTCGAGCGTGTTGGTGTTCAAGAAGGCGCGAAATACGTGGCGTTCGAGACCCTCGTGCGTCCATCAGAGATGCCTGGCGTCCGCCGCGCAGTTCTCGACTGGCCCTACCGCGAAGGTCTGCGCCTTGATGAGGCGATGCACCCGCTCACCATTATGGCCACCGGCATCTATGGCGAGACGATCCCAAACCAGAACGGCGCGCCGATCCGCCTCGTGGTGCCGTGGAAGTACGGCTTCAAGTCGATTAAGAGCATCGTGCGCATCACGCTCACCGATGAAGAGCCGCCCACCTCGTGGAACATGGCCAACGGTCGCGAGTACGGCTTCTATAGTAATGTGAACCCGAACGTGGATCACCCGCGGTGGAGCCAAGCATCCGAGCGCGTCATCGGCGGCGGCCTTTTCGCCCAGCGTCAGCCGACGCTCATGTTCAACGGATATGAGAATGAAGTCGCCAGCCTTTACGAAGGCATGGACCTGTCTGAGTTCTACTGATCCCGGTGAGGAGCGGCCGCCATCTGTCGCCGGTCGCTCCCGCTCACACACCCTAAAGGCGATTTTCAGGGCGTCTCGGCGTAATCTCTCTCGATTAATTAAAGTCCATTTTGGAGAACCTAATGATTACGCGAAAGCTCTTTGGGGCGGCCCTTTCGGCGTGCTGTTCACCACCTCAGTCTCGGCCCAACAGTTCGGTGTGCTTGATGAGGTTATCTTCCGAGAACCCGAGCACGACGGCATGTCGACCTGGTCCGTCGCAGATCCCACGCGGATCAAGACGCAGCTGACGCAAAATGCTCAAGGTCCGCTGACCGTCGACTTCGACTTCGAGTTCTCGCCCAACGGCAATCACCTCGATCTCGTAATTGTTCTGCCGACGGGCACGGCTGGCTTGTGGGTTCATTGCAGCAACTACAAACGCAACTACCTGGACACGACGGACATCTCTTTCGGTCGCTGCACGCTCACGGATGCATGGCTGCAGACAATCAATGAAACCAAGACCCTCAAGTTCGAATTCCTCGGTGGCGGCGGAATCAATGACGGCGTGAAAGAGCCTACCTGGGTAATTGAACCCTTCGATACTGCGTCCCTGCCGCTAAAAGTCGAGACTATCAGCCTCAGCACTCCTGTTCGGAAGGGAGACGCCGCACCGTGGAGTTTAAGCTGACACGCGAGGCGCCGGCGAGCGGGTTGACTGTACGCGCAGGTTTCGCGCCGACGGAATGCTTCTTCATTCGCCAAGCAGCAGTGGGCTTCAATCCCTTCGCCCCAATCGCAGACCGCAGCGATCTGAACGCCGGTCCTCATCCGATCTACTACTTCCGCAATATTTCCTTCGCGGCCGGAGAGCTCACTAGTGTGGCAGTGATCCGCAGCTTCAACTGCACTGCCACCTCTTTCTCGATCCATACGTGGGCGGATCAGAACATCGCTAACTTCAATGAAGCCAACTACACCTTCCGCGAAGTCGATTTCGTGATCCCTGAGTAGGGCGGGCAGTGTCCGCGCGCTCGGCGTCGACCATTCCTTCATCCCATGACGATACGGTGAGGCCGTGCAACCTTTCTTGGTTGGGCGGCTTCTCTACGCATATAGAGGAGGAACAAGCAGGACCGCATGATGAAAAAAGCGATCAACAGACTGACCCGGCATGTGCCCACATGGCCGATCTACGCGCTGGCGCCGCTGCCGGTGATCTGGATCTACTATGAAGGCATCACCGGTGGCCTGGGCGTGGACCCGGCCAAGAAGATCGAGCATCAGCTCGGCCTTTGGTCTTTGTGGATCCTAATCGCCGGTCTCGCGATCACCCCGCTGCGCGAGCATCTGGGTGTGAACCTGCTGAAGTACCGCCGCGCGATCGGTGTGACGGCCTTCTTCTATGTCATGGCCCACATGCTGACGTGGCTCGTTCTTGATGTTCAGTTCCAGAACGTCTGGGCCGACATTGTGAAGCGTCCCTATATAACTGTGGGCATGGCAGCCTTCGCGATCATGACGCCCTTGGCGCTGACCTCCAATAACTGGTCACTGCGCAAGATGGGCGGCGCCGCGTGGCGCAAGCTCCATAAAGCCACATACGCGGTTCTTATCCTTGGCGCGCTGCATTGGCTGCTCCTTGTGAAAGGCTTTCAGTGGGAGCCGATCATCTACAGCGTTGTGATTGCCGTGCTTCTGCTCGCCCGCATGAAGTGGCGCCCGGCAACAAGCGGCCTCAAAGCCTGACATCTTAAAGGGAGTCTGAGAGAGCCCGGCCCCTGAGCCGAGCTGTTGCTTGTGTGTATATAGAGAGGGGTCGAGTGCCTCTTTTGAACGCCCCGAGTCTCGAGGTTAGGGACTCTAAGTCGGCTGGAAGCCGGATTTCCGAATAATAGCCAGAAATCACGATGCCGAAGCAGCATTGAGGCGCCCGATATTGGGGTGAATCGGGTGTGATTTGGCGAGTCACCCGATTCATTCGAGGAATCTGAAGTTTTTTGGGGCTGAATCGCGGGTGACTCGAGCATGACTCGGGGGTGAGTCACACGCCGGCCTGTGGGTAAGTCGGGGATAAGCACAAAATATGGGGTGACGCCCAAGGTCACTAAGCAACTTTGCTGCGAAGTGACGTGGGTGCGCCGAACAAAAATTACCCCAAACCACTGAAAACATGGGAAAAACAGGAAAAGACACAAAAAATGCGTTTTCTGCGAAAAAAGGTGTTGCGGCCCCCAACCACTCTCCGTAAAAGCCCCCTCACCGGCGGCGCTGAGGCGCACAACGGAACGCCAGACGGACAACACGGCAGCAGCCAGACGGTCCAGACGGAAACAAAAACTGAGGTAACTGAGGCGGGGCGCGCCAAACAAGTTAGGGCGCATCCAGTCAATTTTGTCTCTACGCTATTTGAAATCGATAGTATCTGAAGAGATATGTGGGCGGTTTGGTTCATTCGATGAACAAACAACTGCACATATCTACGCTAGTAGGCTTCGGCCGATGATCTAGTGTCAGCTTCACTGTTTGGACGGCTTTGCGTTACTTCGGTAACCTGAAGCACAACAAACAGAGACGCATCAGAGTTTCAGTAAGCTCTGATGTTGATGTCCCGACCTAGCCGGTCGGGAATATGTGCAGAGGTTCGAACGTCAAGGATACGCAGCAATGCGTTTCAACTTGAGAGTTTGATCCTGGCTCAGAACGAACGCTGGCGGCAGGCCTAACACATGCAAGTCGAGCGCACCTTCGGGTGAGCGGCGGACGGGTTAGTAACGCGTGGGAATATGCCCAGTTCTAAGGAATAGCCTCGGGAAACTGAGAGTAATACCTTATACGCCCTTCGGGGGAAAGATTTATCGGAATTGGATTAGCCCGCGTTAGATTAGGTAGTTGGTGGGGTAATGGCCTACCAAGCCTACGATCTATAGCTGGTTTGAGAGGATGATCAGCAACACTGGGACTGAGACACGGCCCAGACTCCTACGGGAGGCAGCAGTGGGGAATCTTGGACAATGGGCGCAAGCCTGATCCAGCCATGCCGCGTGAGTGATGAAGGCCTTAGGGTCGTAAAGCTCTTTCGCCAGGGATGATAATGACAGTACCTGGTAAAGAAACCCCGGCTAACTCCGTGCCAGCAGCCGCGGTAATACGGAGGGGGTTAGCGTTGTTCGGAATTACTGGGCGTAAAGCGCGCGTAGGCGGATTATTAAGTTAGAGGTGAAATCCCGGGGCTCAACCCCGGAACTGCCTTTAATACTGGCAACCTAGAGTTCGAGAGAGGTGAGTGGAATTCCGAGTGTAGAGGTGAAATTCGTAGATATTCGGAGGAACACCAGTGGCGAAGGCGGCTCACTGGCTCGATACTGACGCTGAGGTGCGAAAGTGTGGGGAGCAAACAGGATTAGATACCCTGGTAGTCCACACCGTAAACGATGAATGCCAGTCGTCGGGTAGCATGCTATTCGGTGACACACCTAACGGATTAAGCATTCCGCCTGGGGAGTACGGTCGCAAGATTAAAACTCAAAGGAATTGACGGGGGCCCGCACAAGCGGTGGAGCATGTGGTTTAATTCGAA
>JAKVCO010000001.1:180785-182122 GCA_022448245.1 Paracoccaceae bacterium | reverse complement strand
AAGAAGGCGTGAGTAGAAAATGTGGAGGCCAGCAAACAACCGGAAGACGATAGCCACTTTTGGGTGACCCTCTTTTGTCATACTGGTTGGTAGAACTGCGGACCCAAAGTAGAGCCTTGTTGTTTTTGTGGGCGTTGTCTCGGAGGATTGCTTCCCTTGGACCATCAACCACGTGCGTATTGGGCCGTCTCCTACTGCCAAGAGAAGTTGATTTTCGTCTCTTTTTTCGGTTTTCCAGCCAGCCATCTTGTCGCCAGTGCCAGAAGCGAGGTCCAAGACGCACTGTTCGTTCGAACGGCCTGAAGGAACGAGGTTCAATATCAACCTTTCCATCCGAAAGATGGGGGTGCTGAAAAATGCCAATATGTAGTCAGACAGCGCAACGTCCTTTTGAATATCAACATAATAACAGTCTGAGTAGCCACCGTGTGTGGTTGAATACTGGCTGATAAAGGCTCCTTCAGGCTCTGATCCAGAACTCAAACTCATGACGTCAGGCTTGCGCATGAACATTTCGAAAACCCCGCGTTTGCAATAGGCCAACGGTTGCGACAACGGCAATCAGCAGAAAAATGATCCATGGGATCATGAGAAAAACTGTCCCCAGCCGGGTCATGCCGTAGAAGAGGAACAGTCCGGCAAATGCTAGATAATCTGCGATCACCAAGCTTGTCAGAACCGTGCGATGCGTTACTGACCGTGCCGCCATCATAAGCATGAAGCTACATATGATTAGATTGACGGTAACGCCATGAAATGAGACGGCAATAAAAGCCTTCACTAAATCGGATGCATCACTTTCGAGTGCTGGGACAAGGGCACTCTGGCTTCCCCCAGTGACATGCAGAGCGAACAATCCAAAAGATAGAACACCTGCAACAGCAATCGTTTTGTTGGTCATAGACAAGCCTCGGTCAAAAATATACGGTACCGTATAAAACCCTGAGCCAACCTCGTCAATACGGTGCCGTATAATTCATGAAAGCAAAGAAAGACCTGACGCCAGACGCTTGGATCAAAGCTGGATTTCGCGCTTTGACCAAAGGCGGTCACCAAGCCATTCGTGCAGAGGCACTTGCGCGTGACTTGAAGGCCAGCAAAGGTTCATTTTACTGGCATTTTGGGGATGTGGCCTCTCTGCAGGCGCAAATGCTCGAGCAGTGGAAAGCGGAGGCATCCGAAGCCAGTATTGCTGCGGTTGAAAGTCATGGAGGGAGTGGCGCGGATAAGCTGCGATTTCTGGTGGAGATCGTAACCGGCGATGCAAATGAGCCTTATGGCGGACTGTTGGTAGAGGCGGCCATTCGGGATTGGGCGCGATACAACGGACTGGCCGC
>JAKVCO010000001.1:0-180685 GCA_022448245.1 Paracoccaceae bacterium | reverse complement strand
TGTTGGTAGAGGCGGCCATTCGGGATTGGGCGCGATACAACGAACTGGCCGCTGCAATGGTCAATGAAGTGAACATCCTGCGGATTGAGTATCTGGAGACGCTCTTTCGGGAATGCGGTGCAGATCCAACAGTTGGCCGCACAAATTCGATCATTCTCTACAGTGCGCTCATTGGAATGGAAGCCTTGGCACACGCCGGATTAGCAGACTTGCGAAAAGACTTAAGGAGCCTCCTTGAGACTCTTTTGGCTTCCCCGTAACTGGACGCTTTCTTAACTGCTTCTTGCACAAGCGGCATACGGCAGAGCGGTCCGCATCTCGGTCCATGCTACAAGCTGCAGCAAACGACTGGTCTGGGATCCGTCGACTTCTGTCGCGGGAGCAGTGTCGCCCAACTTGATTGTGGCCCAACGTACCAAGGCTTTCTCGCCACCTCGCACTACCACGCCGCCTCCGGGTATCTCTGGTTGCATCGATAGCGGTCGAAGTTGCCTCAACTGCGGCGCAGACCATTTCTGATAAGCATCTGAAAATACGTAAGTTTTGAATCCGCCTCGATTTGGATGAAGGGCGGGGGGAACGAGACGCGGGGCGTTCGGAGACAGATTTTGGGTCATTGGCCAGCCTCTGAAAGCCGGATGACGTCGCTAAACCCCTTTGAGACACAACGAACAAGGTCCACGTGGGGGCCTCGCCTCGGGTTCGCAAATGGTTTGTGGCGGACAGGAAGGGATTCGAACCCTCGAGACGGTTTCCCGCCTACGCACTTTCCAGGCGCGCGCCTTCGACCACTCGGCCACCTGTCCGCCGGCGGGTCTAGGCAAAACCGGGCCCGGCTGCAAGCATGGAAATTACTAACTTGAACTTGCCTCGCCATCTGGGTCGGAAGTGTCATCAAATTCAGGGTGCGCGGTCTCAGAAACCTCTATTATGTCTGGGCTCTGGGGCGTTTGAGAGGTGGTTGGGGCCCCTGCCACTTGCAGGGCCTCGGGGTTACGCAACCACACGTCGCGCTGCGCGAAGGGAATCTCTATGCCTTCGGCTGCAAAACGTTCCGCGATCTGGTGATTCATCTCGGTGTGAACGACGATCATCCAGGTGACGTCTCGCAAGATGGCGCGGATCTCAAAGTCCATGCTGTCTGCGCCGAAGCCCTTGAAGTAGACCGAGGGCGGGGGCTTGAGCGTCACCATCGGATGGGCCTCGGCGATCTCTTGCAGGATCTTCTCAACACGGCGTGTGTCGGTGCCGTAGGCCACGCCCACCGGAACGATCACGCGGCCCACCGTGTTGCCGCGGGTGTAGTTCGTCACGGTCCCCGAAATCAGATCGGCATTGGGTACGATCACATCAGTGCGGTCGAACGTTTCAATCCGCGTGGAGCGCACCGAGATATCGCGCACAAAGCCCATGTTGCCGCCCACCTCGATCCAGTCCCCCTCGGAGATCGGACGCTCAACGAGCAAGATGATCCCGGAGATGAAGTTCGAGACGATGTTTTGCAGGCCAAAGCCGATGCCCACGCCCAAGGCACCCGCGATAAAAGCGAGGCTGGAGAGGTCGATGCCAGCCGCAGAGATGGCCAGAAGGCCCGCGACGAAGACACCGATATACCCCAACCCACTGACAACAGCTGTTTGACCGCCAATATCAAGCTGAGTTTTAGGCAAGACCGACGTGCGAAGCGCCGATTGCACGAACCGGGTCAGCACAAAGCCGAGTGCGAAGACAAAGATCAAAACCCCAAAGGATTTGGCCGATATCGTCGTCTCGCCCACCGTGACCCCTTTCTGGATCGTTACCCAGATTTCGCGCAAATCGTTGATCGTGGCGCCCCAGACCAAGGCAAGGATCGGGACCGCGGCCACAAACATCACCATGGCAAAGAGCACGGGCACAAGGCTCTCTTCGGCAGCTTTGCCTCTGGTCAGGAAGACGAAAGCATCGCGCACGACGCCGATCAAAAGACCCAGGATCGCAAAAACCGCCAGCGACTGCAGCGTGGGCACAAGCGCCGCCCCTGCCGCATTCACATAGCCAAACGCCGCGATAAGCGGCGCCGCCACGCCGATGACTTTCGCAAAGCGCGAAAGGAGGGCCACCAGACGATCCAGCACGCTGGGCTGCGGCTCGCCCTCGGGGCCAATAGTGACAGCGTGGGTCGCGAGAATGCGCCCTGCGACGTAGAGCAGATAGCCAATCGCCGCGAAGAACGGCAGCGACAGGGCCGCCATGCTCGCCTGTCCATAGCCGTCTTGCCGAGCGATCGCATCGAGAACCGCAAAGATCGTCAGCGCCGCACCGATGCAAAGCAACGTGAAGCGCGCGCCGGCCCGTTTGTCTTCGGGAATGCTCAGGAGAGCCGGTACACCCTCCAGCGAGGGGAAAAGCCGCCCCGCCAGCCAACGCGACAGGAAGAGCGTGAAACCAAAGGCCGGGATCGCAGCTACGAGATCGGCGCCATAGAAGAAAAAGAAACCCGTCAGCAGCAAGGCACGTGACAGTGCCAAAAGCCCGATCATCGGGACAATCACCTGCCCCAGCGAAACCAAAAAGCCAGAGAGCCTAAGCCCCGCGCCGCTGGCATCCGCCTCGAGCCGGCGCCCTAGTTGCACCAGCCAGAACCGGCCCCGCAGCACAAAAAGAAGCGCCACGACCAGAAGGACCATGATCAAAGGCAAGTTCTGGCGCAGCGCCACCTCAGCTGACCCGTTTTGCCATGCCATGGAAACGCCGCTTGAGAGCTCGTTGAAGGAATTTCCGAGGTCGCTGGAAAAGCTCGCCCAGCTCGCGGGGTCGATGCCTGTGGGCCCGCGCGCAAGGAGGGCCGCTGTGCGGCGCTCGCGCAGGATTGCATCGATCTCGCCGATGATGCCATCAGCACGCGTGAAGGCTTCCACCGCACGGATACCCGGGGCGGCGGCTTCCTCGATTTGCGCGTTCAGAAGGTCCCTGCGGGCGGCAACGCCGTCGGCCTCGCTCTCGCCCTCAGCAGGTACAGGGCCCAGCGCCGCGAGCTGCTCGCGCAGGGTTACGAGGCGCGCTGTATTAATCCCTTGGGCATCCAGAAACTCCGCCCTGAAGACCTCGATCTCAGCGCGCAAAACCTCGAACGCAGAATCTGAGGCACGCGCATTGGACACGGCCATTTCGGCCCGTGCTGCAACACTTTCCCATGCTTCATAGTCCGGCTCGGATTGTGCCCAGAGCGGCAGTCCGAACAGAACCAGGCAAAGCGTGAGAAACGCGCGGATCATGCTTCCTCGAACACCTGCGGGATGTTTGCTTGGGCTTCTAGCCACTCTGGCACCGGCAAGTTCTTCGACCGCAAGAACTCCGGATTAAAGAGCTTGGACTGATAGCGGGTGCCGTAGTCGCACAGGATCGTCACGATGGTATGGCCGGGGCCCATGTGCCGGGCCATCTCCATGGCGCCGCCGATGTTGATCCCCGTGGAACCTCCCATGCAGAGGCCTTCCTCTTCAAGCAGGTTGAAGACGATCGGCACGGCCACCTCATCAGAGACGCGGCATGCGAAATCGGGCGTGAAGCCCTCGAGGTTGGCCGTGATGCGCCCCTGCCCGATCCCCTCGGAGATGGAGCCGCCTTCGGATTTGAGCTCACCGTCGGTGTAGTAGCTGTAGAGCGCAGCGCCATAGGGATCTACCAGACCCACCTTCACGCCTTTGGGCTGCAGATACGCGCCCATGCCCGCCACCGTGCCGCCAGACCCTGCCGCGCAGATGAAGCCGTCGACCTTTCCGCCAGTCTGTTCCCAGACCTCGGGGCCCGTCGTTTCGATATGGGCCTGACGGTTAGCCACATTATCGAACTGGTTTGCCCAGACTGCGCCACCCGGCAACGTCTCGTTGAGCTTGTTGGCCAGCCGCTCGGAGTAGCGGACATAGTTGTTGGGGTTGCGGTAAGGTGCGGCTGGCACCTCCACGAGCTCGGCCCCTGCGAGACGGAGCATGTCTTTCTTTTCCTGGCTCTGCGTCTCAGGAATGACGATCACGCACTTAAAGCCCAGCGCAGCCCCCACGAGGGCCAAGCCAATGCCCGTGTTGCCTGCGGTGCCCTCAACAATCGTGCCACCGGGCTTCAGTGTCCCTTTGCCCAGAGCGTCCTTGATGATGAAGAGCGCGGCGCGATCCTTCACGGATTGGCCGGGGTTCAGGAACTCAGCCTTGCCCAAGATCGTGCAGCCCGTTTCCTCGCTCGCGCGCTTCAGCTTGATGAGGGGCGTGTTGCCGATGGCAGAGGGCAGATCTTCGTAAACGCGCATGGGGTGAGCTCCTTTTTCGACTTCTGTGCTACGCGCGCCGGAGCGGCGCCACAAGCCTATCCGCGCAATCGCGCCCGGTGGCGCGCAAGCCAATGACCCGCAATGACGAGCGGGCCTACCTTGAACACGTCTGCATCGAGCATTTCTTTAAAGCGGGCGTAGTCAACGACGGTGGATCGAATGTCTTCATACTCGGTCTCGAGCCCGCCCATGCCGCTGGCATCATCCGGCAAATCGCAGATGGCGACGTAGATCGTCAGAAACTCCGTCGAGGCTGCGGGCGTGGGGTATGACCCGGAACAGAGATGAAGGGCACGCGCCGTGACACCCGCCTCCTCCCGCAATTCGCGGTGACAGGCTTCTTCGGGCGTCTCGCCCCCATCGACCGCGCCGGCGGGCGCTTCGATCAGAAAGCATTGCGGATCGCCCCGAAAAGAGGGCCCCACGCGGAATTGCTCGATCAGGAGAACACGGTCCCGGACCGGATCGTAGGGCAAGACTACGACGGCATCGAATGCTACGAGGCTTGCCCGATTGACGGGCTCGGTCATGGACCCGTCAAAGCAAGGAATGCGCAGATCCCCTTCTTTCAGCGAGTAGAAGTTCGAATAGGGGCGCGTCTCGCGGACATGCTCCGCACGGACATTGGGGATCGGACCCAAGGACGTTGTCTGAGCGGCTGCCCTTTCAGCGGTCAGCCGCGCGTTGGCGCGCCCGCGGATGACATGCATCCGCCGTGCGAGGGTTTCCGCGTCGATTTCGCCAAAGTATTCCATCGCCTCGCGCGCCACGTGCCGCGTCAACGCCCCCCAGCGCGCGACCCAATCGTCCAGCACCCACGCCGCGCCTGGGGCCGGGACACTCGCGCCGGGCCAGTAGACCTCCGCCTCAACCGGGCCATCGTCAGTTTCTACTGTCACCGGCACGAGCGCGTAGCCATACCCGCCCTCATAGTAATCGATGCGTGCGCGGGCACTGGCCCCTTCCAGAAGAAGCCCCTCCGCTGCGCCATCGGCCTTGGAAATGCAGGGCCAATCGTTCTCGCCCGCGTGAAAGACCCCGTGGCCCTGCAACACCGCAGGCGTCGCCACAGCATCACCGCCGACGATCTCAAGCAGCGGCAGATGCCGAAGCGTGCCGTAAACAAAGATTGGTTTCACGGAAAACGGCGCCCAAAGAACTCGGTCGCGAGCGCGGCGATCAGGCCGCCGACGAGAGCACTGCCCAGCACCTCCTGCGTGGCGATCTCCTGGCCGTACTTCCACATGATCGACGCGATATCGACGATGCCTTCGATCGGGCCGTCATATTGCATGCGCATGGATTGGCGGATCATCTCCCCGAAGGAGTTGGCAAAGAGGCACACTACGAAGAGCGCGGTCGTCGTCGTCAACCAATAGCCGATGGCCGCGTTCCAGCCTGTGCCCGCTTTGCTACCGGCCACACGCCAGCCCACGATCACGCCGAGACAGGCGTTGATCCAAGCGATGTTATGAAAGGGGCGCTCCTCCGCATACATGTCTTGGACAAGGAGCGAGACGTAGAACGCTGCTGCCGCAAAGCAGATCGCAGCGACGACTTTGCCAACCGTGGGCATCAGGTGGGCCTCGAGATCGTGATCTGCGTCACGTCGCAGTTCCGCGAATGGAACGTGGCCGCGCAGGACGTCAGATAAAAATTCCACATCCGGCGAAAGCGATCATCAAAGCCCATGGCGTGAATGGTCTCCCACTTTTGGTTGAATGTATCATGCCAGCGGCGCAGCGTCTGCGAGTAGCTTTCGGCAAATTCGATGGACTTCACGACGTTCAGACCCGCCTTCTCCACCTGCTCGCGCAGCACGATGGGCGACGGCAACATGCCGCCCGGGAAGATGTACTTCTGAATGAAGTCGACGCTTGAGCGATAGATCTCAAAGCGCTTGTGCTGCACCGTGATGATCTGAAGCGTGGCCTGTGCGCCGGGCTTCAAGCGCTCGCGCACGGTCTCGAAATAGGCAGGCCAGTACTTTTCGCCCACGGCCTCGAACATCTCGATCGAGGCGATGCCGTCATAGGTGCCCGTCTCGTCGCGGTAGTCCTGCAGCTTGAAGGTTACCTTGTCTTCAAGCCCCGCTTTGCGGATGCGCTCCACGGCGTAGTTGTATTGCTCCTGCGAGATCGTCAGGCACGTGACTTTCAGCCCGCGTTCGCCAGCCGCATATTCCGCAAAGCCACCCCAGCCACAGCCGATCTCGAGCACGTGGTCCCCGGGCTTGGCGCCCATCTGGTCGACCATGCTTTTGTACTTGGCGATCTGAGCGGCCTCGAGGCTCTCTTGGCCTGTGGTGAAGATCCCGCTCGAATACGTCATCGTGTCATCGAGCCAGAGCTCGTAGAAATCGTTGCCCAGATCGTAGTGGGCGGAGATGTTCTTCTTGGCCTGCTTCTTGGTGTTCCGATTCAACCAGTGGCGGAAGTTCTCGTACACTTGGACGAGCTTTTGGCCTTTGAAGCCGTCGAACATGTCATCGTTGTCGGCGTGGATGAAATCCATGAACGCCTGCAGGTCAGGCGTAGACCATTGCCCTTCGAGATAGGCATCGCAGAACCCCAGCTGACCTTCGCGGATCATGCGCGCAAACACGTCGTTGTCGTGCACGACCACCTCGGCCACGGGGCCCGGGCGTTTGGTGTCTGCGCGGAAGACGCGATCATCGGGGAGCCGGATGTCCAGACGCCCGTTCTCGGCCACCAAAGCCAGATCGAAGACGTGTGTGAAATAGCGCGGCAGATTTTTCTGTCCGCGTGTACTCGTCAGGATCATGCGTTCTCCCCTCATGTGCCCGCTTCCTGTAACGCGCACCGTTCTTGTCAGAAGTTTTAGACACCAAGCGCTCGTCCCGACAAGCTTTTCGTGGCGTTCAGCGCTCAGAAGCCCCTGTTTTCGTAGGCATCGAGAGCACGTTTGCGCCCTTGCGCAGCATCTATGATCGGCGCGGGGTACGCATCTTCTGCGGACAAACCCCAGCTTTTCGGGACTGCATCGAAGTACGACAAGGACGTGGGCGTTGGATTTCGGTGCCCTTCGGCAATCCAGCGCGTCACGTAGTGGCGCTTGGGGTCGAACTTTTCGCGCTGCGTCACCGGGTTAAACACGCGGAAGTATGGCGTGGCATCCGGGCCCGACCCGGCCGACCACTGCCACCCCATCGCGTTCGAGGCCGGGTCCCAGTCAATTAGGCAGTCATCGAACCACGCCTTGCCGATTTTCCAGTGCGACAGCAGGTGCTTGCACAGGTAGGACGCCACGATCATGCGACCGCGGTTGTGCATGCGGCCAGTTACATACATCTCGCGCATGGACGCATCGACGAAACGGATACCCGTGCGCCCTTGCTTCCAAGCCACCACGTTGGGGTGGTTTTCGTCTTCATTCCACGGAAACGCGTCCCATTCCTCGCGCCAGTTGCCGATTGCGATATGCGGCGTGTGATGGAGCAGGTGATAGGCGAACTCGCGCCATACGATCTCCTTCAGGAACGTCTCCGCGCCTGGCTTGCCCTCTTGCATGGCGCGCATGCCCGCCCACCAGCATGTCAGGGGCGAGATTTCGCCCAGCGCGAGGTTCTCGGAAAGGTTCGATGTGCCATCAGCCGAAGGATCGTCGCGGGCTGTGTCGTAGCCACCGATCAACGCATCGCAGAAATAGTCCAGCCGATCGCGTGCGGCGTCTTCCCCGAGGCGCACATAAGGGCGCACGATCGCGCCGCCGCGGCGCATGCCTGCGCCCAAGTTCCAATCGGCCAAGTTGTCGGATTGCGGCCAGCTTTCGGGCGCAGATATCTTTGCTGGCGCCGGAGCTGTTTCAGGCAGCTCGGCCCCACGCACAGCCTTCCACATGGGGGTGTATACCTTGTAGAAACCGCCCGTTTTGGTGGCCACGGTCCATGGCTCAAAAAGGAGATGGCCTTTGTGGCTCTCTGCCGCGAGCCCTGCTTCCTTGGTCCAAGCTTTGACGGCCGTATCGCGGGCCTGGCTGTCTGGATCGTAGGCGCGTGACCAATGGATGGATTTGGCGCCGGTCTCGGCGACGAGTTCCTTGATCACATCAAGCGCGTTGCCGGAGCGCAAGATCAGCTTTGAGCCCTGCGCGTCCAACGCCTCAGCCAACTTGCCAACACCAAGCCCGAGGCGCCAAGCGGGCGCGGCGCCCAGTGTCGCGACGACCTCATCCTGAATAAAGACCGGAATAACGGGCCCTTCGGCGCAAGCCGCCAGAAGCGCGTTGTTGTCAGAAAGCCGTAGGTCACGGCGAAACCACATGAGGGTTGGGGCAGTCATAGACACCTGCTCTTAGTTGCGGGCGCTTTGCCCGGGTCAGAGCACTCGATTTAGGGCCCCGATCAGCCGGTCAACCTCATCATCGCTGGTGTAGTGTGTGAAAGACAGGCGAAGGACCCCTTCTTCGGGCTCAATCCCCAGCGCCGACAGGGCGCGACCCGCATAGAAATCCCCTGCCCCGGCCATGACGCCGTGCTCGGCCAAGCGCTGAGCCACCGACCACGCATGGGGCCCAAGATCGAGCGCAAGCGTCGGAGCTCGGTCCACTGTGGCAGGCCCAAGGAGGCGCAAGCCGCGCTCCTCAATCATGTCGAGTAAGGGCGCCGTAAGATCCCGCTCGCGGGCGCGCATCATATCGTGGATGACCTCGGCCCGCCCGGTCCCATCGCGACCTGCACGCATGTGATGCTTGTAGAGCGCGTCGACATAGTCCGGCAGACCTGCACAGGCGGCTACCTGCGCGTGGTCCGGACCGGCAGGCGTGAACCTCTGCCACAGGTTGGCACCGTTGAATTCGTGCCCCTGATTTGGCAACGCCATGCCAAGCTCTCGCCGGATCGTCATGATGCCCTGATGCGGGCCGTAGGTTTTGTACGCCGAGAAGAGGTAGATATCGCAGCCCAACTTGCGCACGTTTGGCAGACCATGGGGCGCGTAGCTCACCCCGTCTACGCAGGTGAACACGCCGTAACGCTGCGCGAGCCTGCAAATCCGAGCGACGTCGTTGATCTCGCCCACCACGTTCGAAGCATGTGGAAACGCCAGAAGCTGCGCGCCATCGAGCAGAGGTTCTAGATCTTCAATATCGAGATGCCCATCATCGCGCATCCGCCACTCGCGCACCTCAATGCCCGCATCCGCAAGACGGCGCCACGGCCCGGTGTTCGCCTCGTGGTCCTGATTGGTCACAATAATCGCGGGGCGCCCCTCGGACGCCTCGGGCAGCCATTGGCGGAAGGCCTGAGCCAATACGTAGGTATTCGCTGTGGTAGACGGCCCGAAAGAGACCTCCTCGGCCCAGACGCCCAACATCCGCGCCAAGCGCTCACGCGCTTCGTCCATCTCCGACCCAGCAAGATCAGAGACGGGAAATGGCCCATACGGCTGGACTTTTCGTTCCTTGTAAAACCGGCTCAACCGCCAAACGACATACCGGCACGCGTAACTACCCCCTGCGTTCTCAAAGAACGCAAGATCACGCAGTGCTGGTTCTGCGAAGGCCGGAAACTGAGCGCGGACAAACCCGGTATCCAGTTGCATACCAAAGGGTTGCGTTGCCTGTGCCCAATTATCAAGCAAAATACGAAGGGTGCGGCGCATCGCCCACCATGCGCCGATTAGAAGAGAGGTGCCGGCCGTGACCGCCACCCCAATTGAGTGTGTTCTTAAGCGTTCACGTCCACAACAACGCGGCCCTTAACCTGGCCTTTGAGGATGTCGCTGCCGAGACCGGGGAGATCGCTCAGCGTTGCAGGCTGGATCATTGCCTCAAGCGTGTCCATCGGCAGCGTGGTCGCGATATCAGCCCATGCCCGTTCGCGCGCTGCAAATGGCTGCATGACGCTGTCGATGCCCAGAAGGTTCACACCGCGCAGCAAGAACGGGATAACCGTCGCGGGCAGCCCTGCCCCACCGGCAAGACCCACAGCCGCCACTGAGGCGCCGTACTGCATCTGGCCCAACACGCGTGCGAGCATTGCGCCCCCCACGGCGTCGACGCAGCCGCCCCATGTCTCCGTCTCGAGCGGGCGCTTCGTCGTCTCGTTGATCTCTTCACGGGCCACGATCTGAGTTGCACCAAGACTCTTCAAGTAGTCGGCCGTCTCAGGACGCCCGGTGACCCCGGCCACCTGGTGGCCTTTGGCGGCAAGGATCGCCGTGGCGACAGAGCCTACGCCACCCGCTGCACCGGTTACGAGCACCGGGCCATCCTTGATCCCGTGATCCTCCAGCGCCTGCACCGCCAGCATCGCCGTGAAGCCCGCCGTGCCCACGGCCATCGCTTGTCGCGTCGTCATGCCCGAAGGCAGCGGCACGAGCCAATCCGCACTCACACGGGCTTTCTGCGCGTAGCCGCCCCAGTGCATTTCACCAACACGCCAACCGGTCAGCACGACCTTGTCGCCCGGTGCATAGCGATCATCATCAGACGTCTCGACAGTGCCGGCGAAATCGATCCCCGGGACATGGGGATAGTTGCGCACCAGCCCGCCACCGGGCCCAATGCACAGACCGTCCTTGTAGTTGACCGTGGAATATTCGACCGCGACGGTCACATTCCCTTCAGGCAGCCTGTCCTCACTGATCTCCTGCACGGCGGCAGAGCTTTTCCCTTCGTCATCTTTCTCGACGATCAGAGCATTGAACATAGGCTTTCCTTTCGTGTCATCCGGCCCGGCACGAGCGTGCGGCAGGCAAGTTCTCCCCCCGCCCATAGGCTACTTCGTTGCAAGCTGCACACCGATATTCCTTCATGGCGCGCGTCTCCTCAGGGTTCACGCGCTGCCAATCACAGGATTTCTTCTTACGCTGAGGGGCGGCACCGGGGGCTCCAAGACGCCGCGCCCACCAAATGAAAATCGCAATCGCGATGATGATGGCTATGAGCGTGGGCATCTTGTCTCCGCGTTTTGTCCCGGCTGGCGATCAGTTCCAAAACTTGTCCTGCACCACCGCCGGGAATGTCCCGTCCTGAGTGACGACCTCAAGCTTGGTTCCCGGATCCCAGTGCGTCATGCGTACCATGCCGATCGCGACGTTGGTGTCAAAGTCGGGCGACAGAGCGCTCGACGTCACCATGCCCACGCGCTTGCCGCCCGCCACGATGTCCCAGCCTCGGTCACATAGCGGCAAGTCGCCGGTGATCGAGATCGGACGCACCTGCTTGATCGGGCCTTCCTTGGCCACGCGCAGAAGCGCATCACGCCCCACACAGCCAATGGCCGTTTGCGTGGAACAGAACCGCCCGAGCCCTGCCTCGTGGGGCGTGTTCTCGATGGTCATGTCGTTGCCATAGCTCAACAGCCCACCCTCGATGCGCTCAATGCCATTGGGACAGCCCGCGCGCACATTCAGGTCCTCACCCGCTTTCATCAGCGCGTTCCAGATCGGCATGCCCATGTCATAACCATCGACATAGATCTCGAAACCGCCCTGCTTAGAGTAGCCAGAGCGCGCTACGACCATCTCGACGCCCTCGAAATCAAAGAGGCCATAGCGGAAGAATCGAAGGTCCCGCACCGAGTCCCCAAAGATGCGGGCGACAAGATCATCTGCCATGGGCCCCTGCACCGCCAAAGGCGCCACATCGGGCTCGGTCACGATGACATCGAGCCTGAAGCCATATGCAATGCCCTTGATCCAGAGCAGCAGGTCACTGTCAGCGATCGACACCCAATAGCGATCATCGGAGAACTTCAGCGCGACCGGGTCATTGAGCATGCCACCGGTCTCATCAACCATGGGCACGTAATAGCACTGGCCGGGCAGCATCCCCCGAAGGTCGCGCGGGGTGAGCATCTGCATCAAACGGCCGGCATCGGGCCCGCGCACCTCAACCTGGCGCTCCACGGAGACATCCCAAATCTGCACGTGGCGCTTAAGGTGATGATAATCGTCCACGACGCTCTGAAAATACGTCGGCAAGAGCATGCGGTTATAGACCGTGTAACCCTGAACGCCCGCGGCCTCCACGCCATCGGAAAAGGGCGTGCGCCGTACCCGGCGCGATGGTGAAATCTGTGACATATCTTTCTCCCCGATCGGCTGTCCCATGCCGTGGACCGCAGCTATCCCAACATGCGCCTCATTCAACCCATTTCGCGCCACTTCTGTTCTATGAGCGACATTCATGTGGGTCGGCGGGCGGGCGCCTTTCGAGCACGGCGCACGCCGCGCGCAGAAACAGAGCGCCAACCGGCCGCCAATTATCCGATCACAACGCCAAATCATGCGCCCTCACAGGGCGCCCGCCCCCTCGACGCGCGCAATCATCTTGCGTGAAAGCCTCACCCCGCCTAGCCTCTCGCGAGTGTTAATCGGGAGAGACTAAATGAAACTCGCCAAGTATCTAGGCTCCGCAGCTGCTGTCACGCTGGCAACAAGCGCCTTTGCTGCTGATCCGGAACTGCTCGTCTTTGACTGGTCCGGCTTCGAAGAAGAAGGCTTCTACGTCAAATACGAAGAGAAACACGGCGTCGCGCCGTCCTATGCTTTCTTTGGTGAAGAAGAAGAAGCGTTCCAGAAGCTGCGCTCCGGCTTCCGTGCCGATGTCGGCCACCCCTGCTCGCAATCCGTCCAGAAATGGCGTGACGCGGGCATCATCGAGCCTTGGGACATCAGCCAGATCCCGAGCTACGCGAAAGTGGAAGCGTCCTACAAAGACAACCCAATCTTCGCAGACGACAGCGGTGTCTACTTCATCCCTGCCGACTCAGGCATGACCGCCATCGCCTACAATTCTGATGAGGTGCCGGCAGAAGATGTGGCGTCGCTTCAGGTCTTCACCAACCCGAAATACGCAGGCCGCATCTCGCTGCCCGACAACGTCGATGACGCCTACGCCCTGGCCTATCTCGCCACCGGCGTCTCCGACTGGACGACCGCCACCCAAGGAGACTTCGAGGCCGCCTCGGCATGGATGCGACAGGCACACCAGCTGAACCGCGCCTATTGGGCCGACGGTGCAGAGCTTGCACAGCTCATGGGCACCGGCGAAGTCCTCGTCGCATGGTCCTGGAACGAAACGCCCGTGACCATGTCCGGAGAAGGCCAGCCCATCGCCTTCCAGCGTGAGGCAAAGGAAGGCTCTTCTGCGTGGTTCTGTGGCTATGTGAACCTCGTCGACGGCCCCGGCTCCGAGCAAAAGGCCCATGACTTCATGGAGGCCTGGCTAGCACCAGAAGTGACCGATTACATCGTCAACGAATGGGGCTACGGCCACGCGAATGCCGAGAACATGGCGAACATCGATGCCGAGACGCTCACCGAAGTGGGTCTTGGCCCGGTGGACGTGCCGATCCTCGCACAGCTGCCCATGGACAACGCGCTCCGCGAGCAGATGATCGCAGAGTTCGAGAAGATCAAAGCAGGCTTCTAAGAATCTGTTTAAAAACGATTCCGTCCGGCGAAACTGCTGGACGGAAGCACTCCAAAGGACTCAATATTAAGGCCCTGAATAGCGAGTGAGCCATCGCATCCGACCATGAGCCAACTCCCTATCCTGCACACATTCTCAATCTCGCACTTCAGCGAAAAGGCCCGGTGGGGCCTCGATTGGTCGGGCATCCCGTACAAGCTCGAACCCACGATCCCGTTCCTGCACATGCTCAACGCGCGGCGCCTCAAAGCCCCAGCCTCGAGCGTGCCCATCCTCGAACGCCCCGGCCAGCCGGCAATTCAAGGGTCGGCGGCCATCCTCGACTGGGCCGCAAGCCAAGGCTCTCCACTGCCCACAGGTGGCGCCGAAATCGAAGCACGCCTTGATGGCAAGGTCGGCCCTCGGATCATCCCATATTTCTACAGCGAGGCCGCGATCGCGACCCCACAGAAGATCCCCCCGCTCTTCACAACGGATCTCAGCCCCCTGAAAACGCGCAGTTTTCGCTTTTTCTGGCCAGTCATCCGACGTTTGATGATCGCTGGATTGAAACTTGGCCCCGAACGCCGGGAGCGCACACGAATCCACCTTCTGGGGGAACTCGATTGGCTCGATGATCTCCTCGCCGATGGCAGGCCCTATATCGGGGGCGAAACACCCAACCGGGCCGACCTGACCGCCGCCGCGCTGCTCGCGCCCTTGGCACAACCACCCGAGCATCCCGTCTACAAGAACCTGACGCCGCCCCCGCTAATGGCCGCAGATTGCGCCGGTTGGGCAAAACGCCCAAGCCTTGCTTTGGTGCGCCGCATGTATGCGAACCACAGACGCGCGTAGAATAAAATATTTCTCACTTATAATTACTTAACCCAGACAGCTCACCCTCGAATGGTCCAGTTCGACATGCCAAACATCAAAGATCAAAGACCGACCGGAGCCTCCCATGATCGTCAGCAATATCTGCGCCATCCTCACCATCGCATTTGGAGCGTTCGGGTTCCTGGCCCCCCGCTACACGCTCGGCGCACTTGATCTCGCGACGACAGCGAGCACCATGGGACTAAGCGAAATGCGCGCCTCCGTTGGCGGCCTCTTTGTGGTGATGGGAGCCCACGCCTTAGCCACCCAACAAAAAGAAGCCTTCTTCTTCATCGGGATCGCCTTCGTCGGCGCAGCGCTCGGTCGCGTGGTGTCTCTGGCGCTCGACTCGCCACCTTTCATGAAGGTGGCGGTCTTCGGCGGGATCGAAATCGCGCTTGCCGTGGTCCTCATCTACCTCAACAGACCGACCTAACCCTTAGCGCCCCTTCATCTTTCCAAGAATACTCCCGCCGGAGGCATCGCGCCTTTGCAACCGGCGCTGTCGTCCTTATATTAGCAATGTTCGCAAGAACTATGGACATAAACGCGCTCGTAATAAGCGGATCGGACCCGGGGGCGGTACCCGGCGGCTCCACCAAAACCCCTGTCGTTTGCAGGGCTTAGGGGCCGAAATAGGATCGACGGACGTCTAAAGGGGTTAGCTTTGTCTCGGCGGGGTGCCACCGTACCGGCCCGAAAAGTACAATTGCAAACGACAATCGTGCTCCGGTTGCTCTGGCCGCGTAAGCGGTCCGGGTAGAACCGAACTTAAGCCCTAGCGCCTAGCCGCGTTAGGCGGGGTCCGCAGGCACCTGGCAACAGAAGCCTGCACTTTCCTCCCTTCCACAGACCCGCTTTTAGGCCCTGACTTTGCTTTGTATAAAGCAAAGCACCCTTGGGGAGGCTCTGCACCATGCTCAAACCCGACGCGATCCTGGAGACGGCTCTCTACGTGAGTGACATCAATGCCGCGCATGCCTTCTATGGCGGCATCCTGAACCTCGAGGAGATCCTACACGTCCCCGGCAGGCATCGCTTCTACGGCTGCGGACCCGGAATGCTCTTGCTCTTCGTGGCTGAGGCCACCCGGGTGGCATCCGGGCCTTTCCCCGTGCCCACCCACGGCGCAGATGGTCCGGGGCACATGTGCTTTCGTGTATCGCGCGATGCGCTCGATGCCTGGCGCAGCCATCTTGAGGATAACGGGCTCGAAATCGAAGCGGACTTCGAATGGCCGACGGGAGCACGATCGATCTACATTCGCGACCCCGACCAGAACTCGATTGAGTTCTCTGAACCGCTTTTGTGGAACCGCCCCCTCCCTTGACCCCTCAAGGACACAACGGATATGTCGACGTCAAGGGGCACGCGCCGCCCCGTGAGGCCTAGGCTCAAGCGCGCATCTTCCGAGACCCGATGGAAGGATGCCCCATGGCCCAATTCAACGAAATCACCCCCGCAGCACTCATGCGCCTGATCGGTACGCCCGTCGCACCACGTCTGATCGATGTCTGCATCGACGACGATTTCGCCGAGGATCCGCGTCTGATACCAACGTCCAAACGGGTCCCCTACCTGGAGATTGCGCAGGCCTGCGCGGGCGCCGCACGGATCGTCGTCATCTGCCAAAAGGGCAAGAAACTCTCGCATGGGGCTGCGGCCCTTCTGCGTACGCAAGGCATCGAGGCCGAAGTCCTCGAGGGCGGTATTCACGGCTGGCGGGATGCAGGCTTGCCCCTAACCCCGGCGGCTGCGCTACGAGGCAAGCTCTGGGTGACACGGCACCGACCAAAGATCGACCGGATCGCCTGCCCCTGGCTTTTGCGCCGGTTCGTAGACCCGCGGGCCGAGGTCATGTTCGTCCCCCCGAAGGAGGTCATGGCCGTGGCCGAACGGTTTGGCGCAACGGCTTTCGATTGCCCCAACGCTCCCTTCCGGGACGCTGACCAGAAATCAAGTTTCGATGCACTGCTCGCTGAATTCCAGCTCTACATCCCTGCGCTAAACAAGGTCGCGGACATGGTTCGGGCCGCAGACCTTGATGACCTGGCCGCAGAGCCGCAGGCCGCCGGGTTGCTCGCAGCCTCCGTCGGCTTCTCCAAGATGTTCAAGAACGATCACGAGCAGATGGAGGCCACCTTCCCTCTCTATGACGCGCTCTACCGCTGGGCACGCGATGGCCAAGCCGAGACGCACAGCCACCGCGAGGGCGCAGCATGAGCCCGTCGTATCGTGAGTTGTTCAGCGCATTCGGTCGCATCGGATGCCTTAGTTTTGGCGGGCCTGCAGCGCAGATCGCACTGATGGAAGAAGAGCTCGTCTCCCGCCGAGGCTGGCTTTCCCAGGAGGCATTCCTGCGGGCACTCAGCTTCTGCATGCTGTTGCCGGGGCCCGAAGCGATGCAACTGGCCACCTATGCGGGTTGGCGCCTGAAGGGCGTGTGGGGCGGTATTCTGGCGGGGTCCCTTTTCGTGGTGCCGGGCGCGATCATCATTTTCGCACTGGCGGCGCTTTACATCGAATTCGGCGCGGCCCCGATCGTTCAAGACCTCTTTCTAGGCATTCAGGCCACAGTGATCGTGATCGTGCTGACGGCGCTGCGCAAAATCGCAGGCAAGCTTGAAGGGAATGTGGGGCTCGCGATCGCAGGCGTGGCCTTCGTTGCGATCTTCTTTGTGGGTGTGCCGTTCCCGCTGATCATCCTCGGCGCGGGCCTCTTTGGGTGGTTTCGCGCCAAGGGCGTCTCCAAGGTCCCGCCCCAGCGCGCCCCACGTCCCGGGTTGCTCGCAGCGATCGCCGGGCTTTGGGGGCTGCCCATCGTGATCTTTTGGGCCGCGGGCGCCACGTTCCTGCTCAGCCTCGTACTGTTTTTCAGCCAACTTGCGGTTGTCACCTTCGGCGGCGCCTATTCGGTCCTCGCCTACATGACCCAGACCGTAGTTCAGGATTTCGGCTGGATCAGCGCTGACGCCATGATCGACGCCCTTGGCTTGGCGGAGACGACCCCCGGACCGCTGATCCTTGTGACCCAGTTCGTAGGAGTCATTGCCGGCCACGCCCAAGGCGGCTGGCCACTGGCGTTCTTGGCGGGCTTGGTGACACTCTGGGTCACCTTCCTGCCCTGCTTTCTATGGATCTTCGCCGGTGCGCCTTATCTGGAGCGCCTCACCTCGCATCCGCGCATTGCCGCAGCACTCAGAGCAGTGACGGCAGCGGTCGTGGGTGTGATCCTAAGCCTGTCCCTCTTTTTCGCGATGCATGTGTTCTTTGGCGAGGTAGAGCCCGGCAACGGCAACTATGTCCTTCCGGTGCTTGAGACATTTCGGCCCGTGGCCGTCCTGCTCACCGGGATAGCAGGTGTTTTGATGCTTGGATTTGGGCGAGGTGTTTTGACGACTTTGGCCGTGATGATCCCGATCACCTTGATGGTCGCAATGCTCGCCTGACGCCCTTTCGCTTCCCGCCGAATCCCTTATGGTAGTGCCATCTCAATCGGATTCACCCATGTCTGACACGATCGAATATGGCGCCTTGATGCACCGCGCGATGCGGAGCCTCATCCATGAGGTGCTGAGCGAGGTGCAGGAGGCGGGCAATCTGCCGGGGGCCCACCATTTCTTCATCACCTTTGACACGATGCATCCCGATGTTGAGATCGCTGACTGGCTGTCTGACCGCTATCCCGGCGAAATGACCGTGGTGATGCAGCATTGGTATGATGATCTTGAGGTGACTGACGAAGGCTTCTCGGTGACGCTGAACTTCGGCGACAGCCCGGAGCCGCTTTATATCCCGTTTGACGCCATCAAGACCTTCGTGGACCCCTCTGTGGAGTTCGGGTTGCGCTTTGAAAGCCAAGACGAGGATGTCGAGCAGCTGCCAGAACCTCGGCTAGGCGCAGAAATCCCGGCGCAAGAGCCCAAGGATGAACCCACCCCCGACGCAAAGACCGGCGATGTCGTCAGTCTCGACAACTTCCGCAAGCACTGAGTTGATCGCGAGTTAGCGCAACCCGCGTTGCGGGCGGCGGTATCCTTTTGTATGCGGAACCAAATCGTAAAGGATCGCGCCCCCATGACCAAGACCCGTACCGAAACCGACAGCTTTGGACCTCTTGAGGTGGACGCCACCCGGTATTGGGGTGCGCAGACGCAGCGGTCTCTGATGAACTTTCCCATCGGTTGGGAAACGCAGCCTGTCGCGGTTGTCCGCGCGCTTGGTGTCATCAAAGAAGCTTGTGCGCGCGCCAACAGCGAAGCCGGTAAGCTCGATGGGATCGGTGCGGCGATGCAGCAGGCCGCGCGTGAGGTCGTGGACGGCAAGCTCGATGATCACTTCCCTCTCGTCGTGTGGCAAACGGGGTCCGGGACGCAGTCGAACATGAACGCCAACGAGGTCATTTCGAACCGCGCGATCGAGATCCTCGGCGGTGAGATCGGCTCGAAGACGCCCGTCCACCCCAACGACCACTGCAACATGGGGCAGTCCTCGAACGACACCTTCCCCACGGCTATGCACATCGCCACCGCGATGACGGCGCGGGACGTGACGCTGCCGGGTCTGCGCAGCCTCCATGCAGCGCTTGAAGCAAAGGTCGCGGAGTTCGAGGGCATCATCAAAATCGGCCGCACCCACACGATGGACGCGACGCCGCTGACGCTCGCGCAGGAATTCTCCGGCTACGCGCATCAGGTGGCCATGGGGATCGCCCGCGTCGAAGCGGCGCTGCCGCGCATCTATGAGCTGGCCCAAGGTGGCACGGCGGTGGGCACGGGCCTCAACACGCCCCACGGCTGGGGAGAGACGGTCGCGTCCCACATGGCCGATATCACCGGCCTGCCCTTCGTGACAGCCCCCAACAAGTTCGAGGCGCTGGCCGCCCATGACGCCATGGTCGAGATGTCGGGCGCCCTGAAGACAGTGGCCGCATCGCTTTTCAAGATCGCCAATGACATCCGCCTCCTCGGCTCCGGCCCTCGCTGCGGGTTGGGTGAGCTGATGCTGCCAGAGAACGAGCCCGGCTCTTCCATCATGCCGGGCAAGGTGAACCCGACGCAGTGCGAGGCGCTGACGCAGGTCTGCGCGCACGTCTTCGGCAATGACGCCGCTGTGGGCTTTGCGGGCTCGCAGGGTCACTTCGAACTCAACGTCTACAAGCCCATGATGGCCTACAATGTGCTGCAATCCATGCAGCTTCTGGGTGACGCGGCCCAAGCCTTCACCGACAATTGTGTTGTTGGCATCAAGGCCAACGAAGACCGTATCGCCAAAATCATGAACGAAAGCCTCATGCTCGTGACCGCGCTGGCGCCTGAGATCGGTTATGACAACGCCACCACAGTGGCCAAGACCGCGCACAAGAACGGCACCACCCTCAAGGAAGAGGCCGTGGGCCTCGGCTTTGTCACGGCTGAGCGTTTCGACGAGGTCGTCCGCCCCGAAAAGATGATCGGCCCAAAATGAGGGTCCGCCCTCACATAATGCTTCATTCCGGGGTGGCTGAGGCCGCCATTGAACGCTGGTCAAAGGCCCTTCCGGGCCTTTCGGCCGCCCCTCCATCGCCGCCAGCGATGCTGTGGCAGCTTTCGATTGGCGGGCAGGACTTCACCCTCCTCGACAGCCCTGCCCCCCATGAGTTTGCGCTGACGCCCTCTTGGTCCTTCATGGTGGACCTAGACACGGCTGAAGCCGTGGATGCCGCGTACAGCGTGCTGGAAGATGGCGGGCCTGTTCTGATGCCGCCCGATACCTATGACTTTGCAGAGCGATTTGCTTAGGTGGAGGACCGTTTTGGGATCTCGTGGCAATTGCGGTATGGTGCGGCATGACGGTGGTGAACCTCAACAAAGCCCGCAAGGCGCGCGCTAAGGACGAAAAGCGTGCGAAAGCCGATGCCAATGCTGTGGCCTTTGGCCGAACAAAGGCCGAAAGGGAGGCTGATCGCGCCAGCCGAGACGCGCAGAAAGCGCATCTGGACGGCCACAAACGGGACGGGATTCCCGAAAATTAAGACAAATTCGCCCTGATCGCTGCGCTCTTTCGACGAATTCACCAGCTAGCAAAGTCTCAAAGGTAAGAGGTTGTGTGATGTTGAAAGAGAAACCAACTCGCGAAATGCGGCGTCTGCGCCGTTCCCGCCGGGCGCTGAAAGTAGCGCGCCGGCACATGGCGGATCCGAAGGCACGCCTTCCGCGTTTGTTGGCCGCCTATGCGGATCTGCAGGCCGAAGGTCGACAAAGATGGGTTTTACCGGACGCATGAATTCAGGACGCCCCAAGAAACGCTCCCTGACGCTGAGGGGCCACCGCACCTCGGTTTCGATGGAGGATGAGTTCTGGGTGGAGTTCCGGGCCATCGCCGCACGCGACAAGCAGCCTTTGAACGTGCTGGCTGCTGAAATCGATGCCGACCGTGGAACCGATTGCGGGCTGGCTTCCGCGATCCGTCTTTACGTGCTCCGCGATCTACTTTCCCGCACGACGTCTGGCTGAGCCCCGGGGCCCAGCAACACATCCCTACATTGTCAGATTTCAGCGCCGTGTCAGGTGCAGCCAAATGCCGTTCTTGGCACGCACCGTGAGATGCGCGGCAGGTTCAGGCACTTTCTCGGTCGCCTCAAAACGAAACGCACGCACCGCCTGCGCCAAGAGCAAGACCCCCTCAACCATCGCAAACCCCGCCCCGGTACACACACGCGGTCCGGCGGAGAACGGAATGAAGGCGTCACGCATGCACTCTTTGCCGTTCTCAGTGCTCCACCGCGCGGGATCAAAGCCGTCAGGATTGTCCCAAAGGCGCTCATGTCGATGCAGATGCCAGGGGCTCAGCACGATCTGGCTGCCGGTGGGCACAGCACGATCCCGGAAGGTGTGTGGGCGCGTCGTCTCCCGCACCATCATCGGTACAGGCGGATACAGGCGCAGCGCCTCCCGGAAGACATCGCGCGTCACGCGCAGCTTGCTGATCTGTGCGAAGTCGCCGGTGAGGTCCTTGGCTTCTTCGGCCACCCTCTCCTGCCACTCGGGATTGGTGGCGAGCAGATAGAGCGCCCAGCCGAGCGCAGAGGCAGAGGTCTCATGCCCCGCCAAAAAGAAGATCGCGACTTGATCAACCATCTCCTCGGTCGTGAAGGTCTCACCGGTCTCGGGATCCTTCGTGGTCATAATCTTGGTGGCGAGGTCGTCTGGAGCCGTGCCAGCTGCGATCTCAGCCATACGCGCCTCGCAAAGTTGCCGGATCAGCCCGCGGATCGCTGCTGCCGAAGCGCGCGTGTTGCGTTTGTGAGGGCGCGGCATCCAGCGCGGCAGCGGGATGAAGGCGGCAAGGTTCACGACGGGCTGCGTGCGTTGGTAGGCGCGGAACTCCCAAAAGGTGCGCGCCGCGATCTCGGATTCTATCGGTAGCGAGAAGAGCGTGCGGAAGATGACATCGGCGGCTGCGAAACTGGCGGCCTCTTCGATCTCCTGCTCCCCTGCAGACATACGGGCAACCATGGCCTTCGAAGCGTCCCACATCGCCGGGAACGTCTCCTTCAGGCGACCGCCTTCGAAGGCGGGGTAAATGATGCGGCGCTGACGTTCCCATTCCGTGCCGTTCGTGAGGAAGACGGAGTTGCCGAGGAGCGGTCGCAGGCCCTCGCTCACACGGGTGGACTTCGGGAACTCCCCCACCTGCCCGCTGAGCACACGTTTCACCAGCGGCGGCTCATTGACGAGAAAGCTGCGAAAGAACGGCGTTTTGAATTCCGCCATCCACGCGCGGTAGAGGCGCGCGGGCTGCGCGCTTAGAATGTCCTCGCGGAAAAGGCGCACATAGCGGCGCAGGCTCACCTCGCCCGAGCGGGGTTCGGGCTTGGGCGGGATCATGCGGCCACGCTCGTGAATTTAGAGGCTGGGATGTCGATGCGGCTGCGGGACGCCACACGGCCCCGGTAGCGATCTGCGAGCGTCATGGGGCCCGCCGTGATCTGGAAGTAGTCGTAATCCTTGGGCCGATCAAAGGCACAGAGATACTGGAAGTGAAGGCGGAAATACTGGCGCCTCAACTCCTCCCACCGCTCAGGCGAAAGGGTCTGCGTGAAGGCCGCCGAGAAGACGAGCGGCCATTTCTGATCCGAAGGTGCTACGCCGGAAACGGCCACCGGATCACAGAGCGCGAAGGCACAGCCATCGCCGGGTGCTGTGACGTCCACCCAGGCGAGCTCCTCCCGCGTGCTCAGATACTGCAGATCTGCGCGCAGGCGATGCGCCTCGGGCAGGAAGGAGACCATGGGCACCACCTGCCCCAGTGTTAGGAACCCAAGCGCCGGGCCGCCCGCGGGCACCCTGCCTGCGCGAATGAGATCCGCCAGGATCGACACGCCCAGATGCGCGCCGGAGGAATGGCCCACGACGAGCACTTCATCGGTGTCGCCCGAGGTAAGTGCCTCGGCGATCATATCCCCGAACTCAGCCATACGCGCCTCAAGCTCGGGCGGGTTGGCCCCGCCGTGCTGTGCAGAATAGGCGTAGTCGTGCATCAGGTAATACGCGTAAAGCTTGGCGTCCTTCGAGCGAAACCACATCAGTGCCGCCGGGATAGCCGCGAGCCCGGCCCAAGCCGCCAGCGGATGCGCCCTGCTTAGCGCCCAGGCGGCAAGGCCAGCGACGATGCACGCGGCCAGGAGCTGCAGAAGCAGCATCACGATCGGATAGAGCGCCGCGATCACGGGGCCCTTCCGAAGCCACATGAGGCGGCGCAGCGCACCGGGCGCGATGTATGTCCATGATGTCCGCACAAGCTGTGCGTAGGTGCCAAGGATGCCCGTCTCCATGGAGTTGCGCACGATATCGGACCAAACAAGCACATCGACATCTGCGGTGCAGGGCTCTTCTTGGATCACTGCGTCCACGTGCCAGCCGTAGTTGGCGCTGTCGTGGCTCTTGGGGCTCAGCGAAATCTCATACCCGCTGATGGACGCCTGATCGCGGCCTTCCTTGCGGTAGAGTTCACGGTAGCGGCGCGGGTGAATGGGGTCATAGCCCGGGAGGTAAAACACCCGGCGTCGTTTGACCTGTCGCTGCGTACCCATAGCACCCTCCTAGCGGGCCGAAGGTATCGCGGGAAAGGGGCAAAAATAAGTTAACGCGGCCCTGTGGCCCTTTATCCAATGGCGCCGAGAGCCGGGAAACGCTCGAGCAGCCACCACGAGAAATCGGTGAACTGGCCGGTGACCATCATGAGGCCAACGGTCCAGAGGAGCACGCCCATCACGCGCTCAATCCGCTCCATGTGACGCTTCATCCAGGCCATGACGCCCGTGAGCGAGGGAAAGAACGCCGCCACGAGGATAAACGGCAGGCCAAGACCCAGTGCATATACCGCCAGCAGCGCGGTGCCTTTAGCGGCCTCAGCCTCCGTTGCGGCGATCGACAGGATGGCGCCGAGGATCGGGCCCAGGCACGGCGTCCAGCCAAAGGCAAAGGCGAGGCCCAGGACGTAGGCCCCAAAGGCCGATCCACCGCGGTCGCCCGCTTCCATACGCATCTCGCGATCGAGGAAGCCAATGCGGAACACACCGATAAAGTGTGCGCCGAAGATCATCACAACGATGCCCGCGCCCACAACGAACCAATCCTGCCCTTGCAAGAAGAACCGTCCCAAAGCTGAGGCCGTGAAGCCCAGCAGCAAAAACACCGTCGAGAGCCCGAAGACAAAGAACGCGGACGCCACCAAAGCCTTGCGGCGCGCAGTGCGTACCTCTGACATCTCGGTCACAGAGACGCCCGACATATAGGCCAGATAAGGCGGCACGATCGGCAGCACGCAAGGGCTCGCAAACGAAATCAGCCCTCCAAAGAGGGCGATGGCGAGGGCGGGTAGCAGCGCTGCGTCAATGAGATCGATGCCTAGCATTGATGCACAGATGGCAGGGGCGCGCGCGAAAGTCACGGGCCGATCCCTCACATCTCTGTGGACCTTTGTAACAGGGCGCCCTACCTGCGGGTCATGGAATGGGATGCTGAACTCGACGCTTTGGGGATGTTGTGCCCTTTGCCAGTGCTCAAGGCACGTAAACGTCTGGAGTCTTTAGCGCCTGGGCAGGTCTTGCGCGTCGTGGCTGATGATCCTGCCGCTGTGGTGGACATGCCCCATTTCTGCGCCGAGGCCGGGCACGAGCTGGTGAGCTCCGACATCGACGGCCCCGAGCTGATTTTCCTGATCCGGAAAGCATAAGACCCCGCACGTTGGCGGGGCCTTATGGTGTTCTTGGTGCGTGGCTTAGCGGCCGAGCGACCACCAGCCTTTGCGCTTAGGTTTGGCAGGCTCGTCAGCGGCTGCCTCAGGCTCTGGCGCGGCCTCTGCTGCCTCTGCGACAGGCTCAGGCACGGGTTCTGGTGCAGGCTCTGGCTCTGCCGGGGCTTCCGCCTCTGCTGCCGGGGCCTCAGCTTCTGCTGCCTCAGTTGGAGCTTCCTCTTTCGGGGCTGCTTTCTTCCGAGAGCGCGTGCGCTTCTTCGGAGCAGGCTTCTCCTCTGCCGCCGGCTCAGCTTCCGCTTCCCCAGGGGCGTCGGCTTCAGCAGGTGCCTCAGCGGCTTCATCTGCGGGAGCCTCGTCAGCTGCCTTCCTGGAGCGGCTGCGGGAGCGTGAACGGCTGCTCTTCTTGGGCTTTTCTTCCTCAGCAGGCGCCTCGCCCTCAGGGGCGGCTTCCGTGGCCTCAGCGGCCTCAGCGGCACCCTCTTCCGCGGCGGGAGCTTCTGCGGAAGCCTCTCCCTCGGCGCCCTCTGCGGACTGACCTTCAGCGGACTGACCCTCAGCACCGTTTTCACCGTTGGCTCCACCGCCGCCACCGCGACGACGACGCCGGCGACGGCGCTTCTTCTTGGGTGCCGCGTCTGCGGCGTCCTCGGATGGTGCTTCGGTCTCGGCTTCGGTGGCGGCTGCCTCCTCGGCCTCGTCCCAGTCATCCATCAGCGAGGCGTCACCAGTAACAACCGGCGCCTCGGCCACGACGCGCGTGGCAGTCTTGAATTTCTCGACCGTGTAATCGGGGCTGACCATATGCGGGTCGGCTTCAACACGCACCGACATGCCGTGGCGCGCTTCGATCTGCGCGATGTATTCGCGCTTTTGGTTGATCAGGAAGTTCGCAATCTTGACCGGCGCGGTGACGAGCACTTCGCGCGTCCGGCGGCGGGTTCCCTCTTCCTCGAGCTGGCGCAGGATCGTCAGACCCATGCTGTCGTCCGACCGGATGAGGCCCGTGCCATGACAATGCGGGCATGGCTGGGTCGATGCCTCGAGCATGCCAGGGCGCAGACGTTGGCGGCTCATCTCCATGAGGCCAAAGCCCGAGATGCGGCCCACCTGAATGCGCGCGCGGTCGGTCTTGAGCTTGTCCTTCATCAGCTTTTCGACCTTCGCGTTGTTGCGACGATCTTCCATGTCGATGAAGTCGATGACGATGAGGCCCGCGAGGTCACGCAGCCTGAGCTGGCGCGCCACTTCTTCGGCCGCTTCCATATTCGTCTTGAGCGCGGTCTCCTCGATGGAGCCCTCTTTCGTCGCCTTGCCGGAGTTCACGTCGATCGCCACAAGCGCCTCAGTGATGCCGATGACGATGTAACCACCAGACCGCAGCTGCACCGTCGGGTTGAACATCCCGTCGAGGTAACCTTCCACCTGATGGCGCGCAAAGAGCGGCAGACCGTCCTGGTAGTGTTTCACGTTCTTGGCGTGGGACGGCATGATCATCTTCATGAAGTCCTTGGCCGACCGGTAACCGCGCTCGCCCTCTACAATGACCTCGTCGATCTCCTTGCCGTAAAGATCACGGATAGAGCGTTTGATGAGGTCGCCCTCTTCATAGATCTTGGCGGGCGCAGTGGATTTCAGCGTCAGCTCGCGGATCTGCTCCCACAGGCGCTGCAGGTATTCATAGTCACGCTTGATCTCGGTCTTGGTGCGCTTGGCCCCTGCCGTGCGCACGATAAGGCCCGCGCCATCGGGCACTTCGATCGTGTTGGCGATCTCTTTGAGCTTCTTGCGGTCGGTGGCGTTGGTGATCTTGCGGCTGATGCCGCCACCACGCGCGGTGTTTGGCATGAGCACGCAGTAGCGGCCTGCGAGGCTCAGATACGTGGTCAGTGCCGCGCCTTTGTTGCCGCGCTCTTCCTTGACGACCTGCACGAGCAAGATCTGGCGGACTTTCATGACCTCCTGGATCTTGTAGCGGCGCGGACGCGGCTTGCGGACCGGGCGCACCTCTTCCTCGTCGTCCTCTTGGGCAACGGATTCGATGCTGTCGTCTTTCTCGGAGGCATCAGCACCCTTGGCTTTGGTGCCCTCTTCCGCGTCGTCTTCGCCCTGAACGGCGGCTGCGTCGTCGCTTGCGTCTTCCGCCTGCTCGGCTGCTGCGGGCGCTTCTTCTGCGGCCTCAGGGGCATCAGCGGTAGCGTCCGCCTCATCCTCACCGGATGCGGGCGTATCGACGGGCGTCTCGGCGACGAGTTCCATCGGCGAGGAGCCCTCTTCGGTCTGCACATCGATGGTTTCCATGCCGTCGATATCGCTCTCGACCGCTTCGGACGTCACAGCGTCGTCGGTCTTGGCCGCCTTGGCCTTAGACCGGGAACGGGAACGGCTCTTCTTCTTGGGCTCTTCTTCCTCTTCCTTCTTGCGCTGCGCTTCTGCGTAGGCGCGCTCCTCTGCGAGAAGGGCTTCGCGGTCGGCCACGGGAATCTGGTAGTAGTCCGGGTGGATTTCCGAGAAGGCGAGGAAGCCGTGGCGGTTACCGCCGTAGTCCACGAAGGCCGCCTGGAGCGATGGCTCCACACGGGTGACTTTTGCGAGGTATATGTTTCCGGCTAGTTGCCGCTTGTTTTGGCTTTCAAAGTCGAATTCCTCGACCTTGTTTCCGTCGACCACCACAACGCGGGTCTCTTCCGCGTGGGTGGCATCGATAAGCATCTTCTTTGCCATGGTGCCTTATTGCATTCGCGCGCGCCGGGAGGACCCGTGCCATCCGTTTCCGGGGTTAAGGCCACGAGGGTATCCTGGGGGCCGCGGGAATGTCTGGTGTGAGCGTGCTGCGCCGACAGAACGAGTTTAGGGCTCGAGGCCCTGAGGTACTCTGATACAGTCTCCCGCCCTTGAGCGGTATGGTGTTCGGCGCGAAACATCGCGTTTACGTCTCCGGCGCCCCTGCCTGTGCGGCCGCGGCGCCCGTTCATGTCCTAGGCTGCCCGTGTGGGGGCGCTTTCGGTATTTCAGAAGCCTCGAAAGGCTTAACTCTCAGTCCTTTGGCCCCGGTGGCAGTTGGCTGCCTGACACGGACGACCAAGGAGAAACTTGCGTAAGCCGCGAAATCGTCGGCCTCCAATAAGCATAGTGGTTGGGTGCGGTCCTTTACAATGGCGAAAATGCGAAGAGACCTGTGCGAGCACGCTTGCGTCATTGCCGCGTGATGATTCATAGTCGCGGATAAGAAACAGATAAAAATATCTGAGGCAGTGATGAGCAACAATGGCTTTGCAGCCCGCGCCCCGCGCGCGTTGCAGTGTTTGGCACACCCCACCCCCGTGGCGCTTTATGTTGGCTTGTCGTCCAAAGGAGGCAGCCATGAGCTTTGAAATGGGCAAAACCCGCAACCGTCGCCACACGCAAGGTCTGACCCATTTCGAGGTGAAGCCCGCCGACGGACAGCATCGCAAATGGTTTCGCGGCGAACATCGAAAGTTTGCACCAGACCTCGCCCGCCTGACGCCTGCCGACGCCGTGCGGCGCTGGGTGCTTGATGGCTGGGTGCCGGAAGAGCCGATGATCGATCGCAATACGCGCGTCACGGCCTTTGGCTCCTGCTTTGCAGATCATATCTCGAGCTGGCTTGGCGGCAGGAACTACCGCGTGAGCCGCGAAGATGAGGCCGCCCAAGACACCTATGTCGTGCGCATCGGCGAAGGCATGGTGAATACCTTTGTCATCCGCCAGCAGTTCGAATGGGCCTGGGAAAACAAGGTCTACGACGAACCGCTCTGGCACGGCTACAAGGCCGAAGACTTTGGCTATGACCCCGAAGTCCAGCGTGCCACCAAAGAGCTTTTTGACACCACGGACGTCTTCATCCTGACGCTGGGCCTAAGCGAGGTCTGGTACGATGAGGTCACAGGCGGTGTCTTCTGGCGCACGATCCCGCGCGATGTTTACGACCCGGAGCGCCACAAGTTCCGTGTCTCCACCGTCGAGGAAAACCGCGACAATATCGAGGCGATCTACGCCCTGATCCGCAAGCGCCGCCCCGAAGCGAAGGTGATCTTCACCCTGTCGCCCGTGCCGCTCGCGGCCTCGTTCCGCGATGTCTCGTGCATCTCGGCAAACTCGGTGTCGAAGGCTGTGCTACGCGTGGCCGTAGACGAGTTCATGCGCGCCAACCGCGATGCGGGGCACGCCTGGTACTGGCCGTCCTACGAGATCATCATGGATGTCTTTGATGCCCCCTTCGACAATGACCGCAGGCACCTGAACCGCACCGTGCTCGATTTCGTCATGATGCAGTTCGAGGAGGTCTGGTGCGTGAACGAAGGCGACCGCGCCAATCTGGCCGAGCAATGGGTCAAAGCGCAGGCCGCGACGCAGAAACTGCCGCTAAAGCTGATGCCCGCCGTCCAGAACCGCAACACCCGCGCCCTTGAGCGCACGGCCCGCATTCTTGAAGACGATGCTGACGTGAAGCTGGGCGCGGCGCGCAAAAAGCTTCTCGAAGAGATCCTTGAGGAATGGCAGCGCGAGGACGAGGCCACGAAATCCGCGGCTGAGTAGGCTCAGACGGCCAAAAGCCCAAGAGACATGACTGCTTCGCGCAGCGTTGTCGCGTGGCCCTGCCCCAGCGCGGGGAAGGGTTTGCCCGGCGGTCGCAGGTCAGGCACCTGAACGGCCCGACATCCAGCTGCCATGGCCGCCGTGACGCCAGCGTCGCTGTCCTCAAACGCCGCGCAGTCGGACGGCGAGAGGCCAAGCAGCCCTGCCCCGGTCACATAAGGCTCCGGATCAGGTTTTGAATGGGTCACCTCATCACCGGGGACGATGGCGCTAAAGAAATCCAAGAGCCCGGTCGCGCCGAGGTTGTGCTCCGCATGGACGCGGTGGGACGAAGTCACGACCACCATCGGCATCCCTGCCGCATGCAGCGAGGAGACCGTCTCAAACACCCCGCGTTTTAACGGAACACCCTCAGCGATCCGCACCTCAAAGGCACTGATCCAGGCGGCTTGCGCCTCTAACGCGTCGTGGTTCGGTAGAAGGTCCCGCAGCCGCGCAGCAGACGAGGCATGGTTGCCGCCGACAAAGTTCAAGAACGCGGCGCGCGCCTCCGCCTCAGCCACGCCACGGGGGGTCATGACATCAACGAAGGCATCTTGCCCTACGCGTTCAGTGTCGAGGAGCAGGCCGTCCATATCGAACAGCGCGCCATGGATGTCAGCCAAGGTAGTCCGATCGCTGGAGGCCGTATTTGGCCATTTTTTCGTTCAGCGTCCGGCGTGGGAGGCACAGCTCCTCCATCACCGAGGCAATGGAGCCCTTATGGCGGCGCATCGTGTTGTCGATGAGCATGCGTTCAAAGGCTTCGACGTACTCCTTGAGGGGCTTGCCCTCGGTCGTCATCACGGGGCGCTCTTCTTCGGTGTCTGCCATCAGAAGTGAGGCAATCGTGCCAGAGCCACGACGGTTTTGAAGCACGGCGCGTTCAGCCACGTTGATGAGCTGGCGCACGTTGCCCGGCCACGGCGCCTGGAGGAGCTGAGCAGCCTCCTGCGCGGTCACGTCGGGGGCATCGCAGCCATATTCCTCTGCGAAATCATCCGAGAGGCGCGTGAAGAGCATCAAGATATCTTCGCCCCGCTGGCGCAGCGGTGGCACGGTGATGCGCAGCGCCGCCAGACGGTAGAAGAGGTCGGGGCGCAGCGCGTCTTCGCAGCTTTTGCCCTGCTCCTGCAGGTTACAGATCGCCACGATCCGCGTCTCGGCCGGTGTGCCTTGCGCATCCAGCGTGCTGAGCAGGCGCGATTGGAGCGCAGGGCTCAGCGCCTCGATGTCCTCAAGGACCAGCGTACCCCCACGGGCCGCTTCGATCAGCGGTCGATCATCGCCCTCGCCCACAGGGCCAAAGAGGCGCGAGGCCAGCGCCTCCTCTTCCTGAGCGGCACAAGAGGCCAGAACAAACGGTTTAGACGACCGGGAGCCAACCGCGTGCAGCGCGTGCGCCACAAGGGTTTTGCCGGTGCCGGTCTCGCCATCGATCAGAACGTGACCATCGGCCTGCCCCAGATCGAGGATGTCTTCTTTGAGACGCTCCATCACGGGGCTCGTGCCGATGAGCTTTTTCATCAGCGCGCCACCGTCGGAGAGCTCTTTGCGCAGCGCGCGGCTATCGAGAATGGTGCGGCGGCGCTGGGTCGCGCGTTTGGCGAGCTCCGTCATCCGATCCGGGTTGAAGGGCTTTTCGAGGAAATCGTAGGCCCCTACCCGCATGGCTTCGACGGCCATTGGCACATCGCCGTGTCCGGTGATCATGATCACGGGCAGCGCGCTGTCGACGCCCATGAGGCGCTTCAGGAACTGCATCCCGTCCATGCCGGGCATGCGGATGTCGCTGACCACCACGCCCGGGTAATCGGGACCGAGCTTCTTCAACGCCTCTTCGGCGTTGGCATAGGTCTCGGTGTCAAATCCGCTCAGTGCCAGCCATTGGCTGATCGACTGGCGCATGTCTTTTTCGTCGTCGACGATCGCTATCTTCATGGCTTGTGCCATCCTATTCCGCCGCCTCCGTGCTCTGCCCAGCAGACTCTGCCCCGGCGATTAAGGGAAGTGTGAGCATGAATACAGCTCCGCCGGATTCTGCGTTCCGTGCTGTGAGCCTTCCGCCCAAGCCGTTAACGATCGAAGATGAGATCGCAAGCCCGAGCCCGACCCCGTCGCCGGCGGCCTTGGTCGTGTAGAAAGGTTCAAATAGGCTATCGAGATCTTCGATACCCGCGCCGTTGTCGCGGATGGTTAAGAGGATCTCCTCGCCCACGGCGAGCAGGATGCCGATTTCGGGCCGATCGACCTCGCTGGTGGCATCGATGGCATTGCGTAGGAGGTTGATGATCACCTGCTCCAGTCGAATGCGGTCACCGTTGGAATAGACAGCCTCGGTCGGCACGGTCTTCGTGATGCGCACGTCGCGGCGCCTGAGCTGCGGCTCCATCATCTCGAGCGCCGCAGACACGGAAGCCTTTATTTCTATAGGCTCGAACGCATCGTCCCCTTTGCGGGCAAAGGACTTCAGCTGGCGGGTGATCGCCCCCATCCGGGTGATCAGATCATCGATCCGCTGGAAGGAGCTCAGCGCCTCATCCGGGCGCTTGCGCTGGAGCAGAAGTTTTGCGCCTGCGAGATAGGTCTTCATCGCCGCGAGCGGCTGGTTGAGCTCGTGGCTCACCGCCGCCGACATCTCGCCCATGGCGGCGAGTTTCGAGCTCTGCGCCAGCGTTTGTTCTGCTACTTCGAGAGACTTTTCAGCCTTTTGGCGCTCGGCGATTTCCCGCTGCAGCCTCTGATTCAACTGGCGAAGCTCTGCCGACTCGCGCTGGAAGATGCGCAGCCGGAGCAGCGTGCGGCGGTTCAATGCGTAGAAGCCGCCGGCCAGAAGGATGGCGAATCCCATGATCTCGAGCGCTAGAACCGTGTTCACCCGCTGCCGAACCGAGGCGTAGGTGGTAAAGGAGGTCATCGACCAACCATCGAAAGGCACACGGATTTCTTGCCTCAGCACACCGCGGCCCAGCAGGTAGGCATCAGCAGGAAGTGCCGTCCAATCCGGGATCGCGCGCAGCGCCCGCTCCACAGCGGAGGGCACGTCCCGGATCTCGAGGGCTGCATCCTCCGTCAGGCCGCGCCAGGCGCTTTCCGTGGCCAAGATGATCTTGCCGTCATTGTCAGTGACCATGACCGCATCCGCGATCCCGGCCCATGTCCGCTCGAACCGGCGTAGGTTGACCTCAAGAACAATCACCCCGATCGCGTCCCCGCCGATGGAAATGCGGCGCGAGTAGGTGAACTCGATCGGCTCCCCTTCCTTCGCGTAGGTGGTGAAAATCGTCTCGGGCGTGTCGAGCGCGTCCATAAAATACGGGTAGTTGCCAAGCGTCTCGCCCAGACGCTCCCGATTGGAGGCCGCCACCACGCGCCCTTCACTATCGAGGAGCAACAGCCCGCGCAGGTTGGTTTCTTCCGCGAAAGACAAAAGCCGCTGCGAGGTTTGCTGAAAATCAGCGGAGTTCAACGCGCCGATCAACGCCGGGTCACGGCTGAGAAACTGAGGCACGATCGAGGATCGCTGAAGCTCACTCGTCAGGTTGCCGGTATAGAGCGCGAGGCGCAGTTGCGCCCGCTGGCGCGTCGTCTCGGTAAAGCGCTCGGTCAGCCAGAGGTTCGTGACATAGACGATCCCCACCGCCATGAGGATGAAAATCCCCAGCACAACGCGGGTGTGTATGCCGCTTGGGCGCTTTTCTTGTTCCTCATCGGACATGTCCACAGGGTACGCGGCGCGACCTCGCACGACAAGGCAAACGACGCTCACAATGCTGCGCAAGCTGCGCCCTTAAAGCCTTGGAATGCGCGGTTAAGCGGTGACGAGCGCCTCGGCCAGCGATGCAAAGAGCGGCGTCCCGTCCGTCAGCCCCAGCGCCACATCCGCCGCCCTCTCGGGGTGAGGCATCATGCCAAGGACGCGACGATTGTCGCTGAGAATGCCCGCAACATCGTCCAGCGCGCCGTTGGGCGTGTCGGTGTAGCGGAAGGCGATCCGGTCTTCGTCCTGAAGGCGGGCGAGCCCACCCTCATCCACGCGGTAGTTGCCCTCGTGGTGGGCGATGGGCACGTCAATCTCGGCACCGGCGTTGTAGCGCGCGGTAAAGGCGGACGATGACGTCTCGACCCGCAGCGTCGCGGTTTTGCAGATGAACTTGGTGGACGCGTTCTGGACGAGAGCCCCCGGCAGGATGCCTGTCTCCGTCAGAACCTGAAAACCGTTGCAGACGCCAAGCGCGTAGCCGCCGCGCTCCACATGGGCCTTCAGCTCGCGCGAAATCGGGGACCGCGCGGCGATGGCGCCGCAACGCAGGTAATCGCCAAAGGAGAACCCGCCCGGAACGGCGACAACATCAACGCCATCAGGCAGCTTGCTTTCCTTGTGCCAGACCATGGAAACATCGGCACCCGCGGCGCTGAGCGCCACAGCCATGTCACGGTCGCAGTTTGATCCCGGAAAGACGAGGACAGCCGCCTTCATGCGCCCATCTCAATGCGGTAGCTCTCGATGACTGTGTTCGCGAGGAGCTTTTCGCACATCTCGCGGACCGTATCTTCCCTTGTACCCGGCGCGAGATCGAGCTCGATCACCTTACCCTGACGTACGCCATCGACGCCTTCAAAGCCCATGGAACCAAGGGCCCCCTTGATGGCTTCTCCCTGCGGATCAAGGACGCCTGCCTTGAGCGAAACGGTCACAGTGGCGCGCATTGTCGTACCTTTGTCTCTTCAATTGTCTTTTTTGCCCGACGCTCAGTTCACGAGCGTGGGTTTGCCAAGCGGCGCGGAATTGGCGGGCATGACGCCCAGCCTGCGGGCCACTTCGGTGTAGGCATCGGTCAGCGAGCCCAGATCGCGGCGGAACACGTCTTTGTCGAGCTTCTCGTTCGTTTCGATGTCCCACAAACGGCAGCTGTCAGGGCTAATCTCGTCCGCGATGACGAGGCGCTGGAAATCGCCTTCCCAGACGCGGCCAATCTCGATCTTGAAGTCGACGAGGCGGATGCCGACGCCGTACATGACGCCGCACATGAAATCGTTCACGCGCAGCGCGAGGGCGATCATGTCGTCGAGATCTTGCTGGCTGGCCCAACCAAAGGCGATGATGTGCTCTTCGGCGACGAGCGGGTCACCGAGGTTATCGTCCTTCAGGCAGAATTCGATGATAGGGCGCGGCAGACGCTCCCCCTCCGGGATGCCCAGGCGCTTGGACATGGTGCCCGCCGCCACGTTGCGCACGATGACCTCGAGCGGGATGATTTCGCACGAACGGATCAGCTGCTCGCGCATGTTCAAGCGCTTGAGGAAGTGCGTAGGGACGCCGACGGCGTTGAGACCGTTCATGAAGAACTCGCTCAGACGATTGTTGAGCACGCCCTTCCCTTCGATCACGTCCTTCTTTTCGGCGTTGAAGGCGGTGGCATCGTCTTTGAAGTATTGGACGAGCGTACCTGGCTCTGGGCCTTCATAAAGGATTTTGGCCTTGCCTTCGTAGACCTTTTTGCGACGTGCCATGGCGGCCCTCCGGGTCAAAGGCGCGTCGGTGCGACGCGCACCCAGCTCTTAGGCCATGGGGACGTTAGCGGCAAGGGCACTCGGCTGGCCGGAGCGCTATGAGGGGCCTGGCGGGCGCCTTTGCCGCGATTTCAGCGCCCTGCGGCGTCGAACGCCCCTTGCGGGATCGAGCCTAAGCACTGATATTTATTGGGAAGACAAGGTGATGAGGTCCGCCCGATGTCCAGTTTCGATGACCGCGCAGACGCGTTCCAGAACAAGTTCGCCCACGATGCCCAGATGCAATTCAAGGCGGAGGCAAGGCGCAACAAGCTGCTCGGGCTTTGGGCCGCAGAGGTACTGGGCAAATCTGGCGATGACGCCGCAGCTTACGCCATGGAAGTCGTGAAATCCGATTTCGAGGAAGCAGGCGATGAAGACGTCTTCCGCAAGGTCGCCGGCGATCTGGGCGACAAGGCCTCCGAGGCGGATATCCGTGTGAAAATGGGCGAACTCATGGTGCAAGCCAAAGCGCAGATCATGGATGAAGCCTAAGTTCAGCTCATAATCTTGTTGAGGATTATGAATTAGATTTGATTCCCGCGCGCGCGTATACGAGCGGCGCTGCCACTGGCGGCCCATTTTCTTCATTTCGGAGCGCGCTTCATGTCTGCCAAACTCACCAAGCTCATCGAAACTCAAGGTTGGGTGCTGGCCGACGGGGCCACGGGCACGAACCTGTTCAATATGGGTTTGGAAAGCGGCGACGCGCCTGAGCTCTGGAACGAAAATGAGCCCGGCAAGATCGAAGCGCTCTACAAGGGCGCGGTGGACGCGGGCTCTGACCTTTTCCTGACGAACACATTCGGCGGCAACGCCTCGCGCCTGAAGCTTCACGGTGCCGAAAAGCGCGCGCGGGAGCTGTCGCGCATGGCCGCAGAGATCGCGCGCGATGTGGCGGATGCCTCGGGCCGCGACGTCATCGTGGCAGGCTCGGTCGGCCCAACTGGAGATATCATGGCGCCCATGGGGACCCTGACCCATGAGACAGCCGTGGAGATGTTTCACGAACAGGCCGAAGGCTTGAAGGAGGGCGGCGCCGACGTTCTCTGGCTTGAAACCATCTCTGCGGCGGAAGAATTTAAGGCCGCGGCCGAGGGCTTTGCGCGCGCCGATATGCCCTGGTGTGGCACGATGAGCTTTGACACCGCAGGCCGGACAATGATGGGCATCACGGCGCCGCAGCTTGCGCGCCTGGTCGAGCGCCTACCGAACCCGCCTTTGGCGTTCGGGGCGAATTGCGGTGTGGGCGCCTCTGATCTGCTGCGCACGGTGCTGGGTTTTGCCGACGACGCCAAACGTCCGATCATCGCAAAGGGTAACGCGGGCATCCCGAAGTACCATGACGGCCACATTCACTACGATGGCACGCCCGAGCTCATGGCAGAATATGCCGTGCTTGCCCGCGATGCTGGCGCCACGATCGTCGGCGGTTGCTGCGGCACGACGCCTGACCATCTGCTCAAGATGCGTGCCGCGCTTGAAGAGACACCCAAAGGGTCCGCCCCCACCCTGGACGCCATCGAGGCGGCACTGGGTGGGTTCTCCAGCGCCTCAGACGGCACCGATGGCCCTGCCCCAGAGCGGCAGCGCCGTGGCCGCCGCCGGACTGCTGCGTAGGTACAGACAAGCACTAGGGGCGGAATCAAGCGCGCAGCGCTCCACCCTATCGGCGGACCGCCCCCCCCCCGGCACCTCGATGTTGCCACTCCAGCGCGGAAATCTCCGTTGGTAGCTAAAGCTGAACCATAAAGCGCGTTGCACTAAAGAGTGTTTCGACGCACCGCGGCCCACCGCCAGGGCTAAAACAAGCTCAGCTGATCCCCTGCCCGCGGGGGCACCTTGAAGAGATCGCAGCGCAGATCATCCATCTTCTCACGAAGCCCCAACCGCCGGATCGCCACCTTGTAGCGTTGCGCGATCATCTGGGCATAGAGCCCCTCGCCCCGCATCCGCTTGTGCCACGCAGCGTCGTAGTCTTTTCCGCCATGGGCATCGCGGACCCGCGCCATCACCTTGGCGGCTTGCGAAGGTACCTCGCGCTCGAGCCAGTCGCGGAACAATGCCGACACCTCGTAAGGCAACCTCAGCAAAATCCAACTCGACGCGACCGCCCCAGTGTCGGCACCGGCTTTTAGGATGTCCTCCAACTCGTGATCTGTGAGACCTGGGATCATTGGCGAGGCGCAAACACGCACGGGGATGCCGGCTTCGCTAAGACGCTCGATACTCGCCAAACGTCTCTTTGGCCCAGGCACGCGTGGCTCCATCTTTCGGGCAAGCGCGGGATCAAGCGTCGTGACCGAGATGCCCACGGCCACAAGCCCCTCTGCCGCCATTTGCGTCAGGATGTCGATATCGCGCTCTATGAGCGCGCCTTTCGTTGTGATCGCCACTGGATGCTTGAAATCGCGCAGTACCTTCAGACAATTGCGCATCACGCCCGTGCGCAGCTCCACCGGTTGATAAGGATCAGTATTCGTCCCGATCGCCATGACTTGAGGCTTGTAAGAGGGCGCGGAAAGCTCCTTCGCGAGAAGCTCCGGCGCATTGGGCTTCACGCTCAGCTTCGTCTCGAAATCGAGCCCCGGCGAAAGATCGAGAAACGCGTGGCTCGGTCGGGCAAAGCAATAGATGCAGCCATGCTCGCACCCTCGGTATGGATTGATAGAGCGATCAAAGCTCAAATCAGGAGAGCTATTGCGCGTGATGATCTTGCGCGCCTTCTCGTGGCGCAGCTCCGTTCGCAGAATGGGCCCCTCTTCCAGATCCCAGCCCGTGTCGGCGGCCTCAGCCTCCTGCGATTGAAAGCGGCCAGAAGGGTTCCTAGCCGCCCCGCGCCCCAGCGCACGAGAAAAGACATCTTGAGGACGGCGACTCTGCATCACCGCAAAATAGAACATTTAGCGAACACCGTAAATGCTTCATAAAGATATGCTGCATTTGCATGAGTCGCGCCCGTTCTCCCCTCTGTCGCTATTGTGTCAGCCTCTTTAGGTTCCGCGAACGATAACCCGAGATAGTAAGTGGCGGTGATCGCAGAAGGAGCTGTGCGCGATGTCCGATGAAGAAGACGATATCATCCTGTCGGAACTCGACGACGAAGAACTTGTCGCTCAAATGTTTGACGACCTCTACGACGGTCTCAAGGAAGAGATCGAAGAGGGCGTGAACATCCTGATCGAGCGCGGCTGGGCCCCCTACCGGGTTCTGACCGAAGCGCTCGTGGGCGGCATGACGATCGTCGGCAACGACTTCCGCGACGGTATTCTCTTTGTCCCAGAGGTGCTTCTGGCGGCGAACGCGATGAAGGGCGGGATGGCCATCCTGAAGCCGCTTCTCGCTGAAACCGGCGCCCCACGCGTGGGCAAGATGGTCATCGGCACCGTGAAGGGTGACATCCACGACATCGGCAAGAACCTCGTCTCCATGATGATGGAAGGCGCAGGTTTTGAAGTTGTGGACCTCGGCATCAACAACCCGGTCGAGAACTACATGAAGGCGCTCGAAGATGAAGAGCCTGATATCCTCGGGATGTCGGCGCTTCTGACGACGACGATGCCCTACATGAAGGTCGTTATCGACACGATGGTCGAGACCGGCGTGCGTGATGACTACATCGTGCTCGTGGGCGGCGCGCCGCTCAACGAAGAATTCGGCAAAGCCATTGGCGCCGACGCCTACTGCCGTGACGCGGCTGTGGCCGTGGAAACAGCCAAGGAATTCGTTGCGCGCAAGCACAACCAGATGGCGGCAGGGTAACCGAGCCGCTTGAAATAACGGCCCGGCGCCGTTTAGCCTCGGACGCATATTATGCGTATTTTACATCCCCTCGGCGCGCTGGACTATCCGGTGCCGAGGGATCCGAGGCATTCAGATGACGACACCTCCCCCCCGAACAGACCGGCGAACCACAAAGAGCGGCCCTCCGTTCGCTCTGGATCATTGACACTGTGATGCGGCGCCCCGTGCGCGCATATCCGTCGCTTCTCGGAGGCACGGCGCTCATCTATGCCGTCATCGCTCTGGTTCCGATCTTCCCGGCGTTCGCGCTTCTGGGCGATGCACCAGAAGGCCGCTTGGAAGGGATCACCGAAGAGATGCGCGAGAACTTGCGCCCTCCGGTTCAAGACGAGGCGCGGGAGGCCAGTCGCAAGACCTCAGCAGGCATCATCGATCAAGCGGACGACGACTACGAAGAATATGCCGACAGCCTCAGTTTCGGGTCTCTAGCGGTGCTTGTTGGTCTCTTTCTTGTCTACGCGCTCTTTGCGCAGCTTAGGCTCTTGTTGCGCTATCTACGGCGGATCGATGCCTCGCCACGCGGAAATCTAGCGTTCGTTCCGCTCGCGGCGGCCATCCTGAGCGCTGTCCTCACTGGGGCGTTCATCGCCATAAAGGTGGATGGCTTTGATCTGCCCGGTCCGCTGAAAATCTCGATCCCGAATTGGTGGTATGTCGCAGCCACATTGGCGATTTCGCTAACCGCAGCACTGTCAGCCGTCACACTGCAAGGCAGCCGTCTCATTGCATGGAACTTCATGCAGGTGGAATGGGCCAAAGCCTTGGACGAGGAGCTCAAACGCGCCAAAAAGCTTGGGCTTAGCGCGGATATAGCACTGAATTTCGCGTTAGAGGCTCACCCTCGACCGATCAAAGAACGAATGGCTGGTCGCCGCATATGAAGCGGAGATCAAATGCAGTGCCTGGCGCAGCGTCTGCAGAAGCTGAAGAGCAACCCGGCGGTGGGATGAAAATTCTGCAGACCGTTGATATGGGCGGCTCAGCTGCCCCGAATTGGCGCGTCGGAGACCCGCTGATCAGCACGACAATGATGCCCAAAGCCTGCCTCGCCTTCGTCAACGGCCTGTGCAGCCTCTACGCTATCGTGCTGGTGGCGAAAATTTTGCTGGCGGGCTTTTGGCTAAAGTCGCTGGAAATCGAGACGGCCATCGCAGAAGCGCCCGCCTATTCCGCGGCCGTACGAAACTCCATCAACGCCTGGTTGACCGCGACCGTCTTTGGCGCGTTTCTTTTCTTGGCCGCCGCATATGTCAGATCGGTGTAGCGCCTTATTCCCTTCGTTGCCGCCGAAGATGATTTGACGCCAGAGCCTGCGAGGTAAAAGAAGACCCAGACCCACGCCTTGGCAGGGCTGTGGGGTGGAAAGTATGTGAGTGTCGCGCTGTCCGAAGGGCAAGACGATAAAACTCCGACAGTGCCTGATCCTTTCAAGGAACACGAAGCGAGGCCCGGGATGTCGCGCAAGAAGGTCCATATCGCCCGGCGGGCAGCTCGGGTGGGCGGTGCATTTCATCACCTGACATCGACGTCCTTCTCGGGCCAAGTGACCAGCCTCTTGAACCTCGTGTGCCCGCCGCGGCGAGCACCCTTGTCGCTCTCATCGGGTAAGGACCATCGCGTCAGGGGTGCAGGCGTGCTTGCCCCCTCCTCGCCCGCGCGCTAGCAGGACTTATGCGTATTCTGCTGACAAATGATGATGGCATCCATGCTCCCGGCCTCAAGGTGCTGGAAGTCATCGCTGCAAGCCTGACGGCCCCCGAGAACATCTGGACGATCGCCCCCGCCTTTGAGCAGTCGGGCGTGGGTCACTGCATCAGCTACACAAGGCCCTTGATGATCGCTGAGCACGGGCCGCGCCGCGTGGCGGTGGAAGGATCCCCGGCTGATTGCGTGATTGCGGGCATTGGCGATGTGATGAAAGACCCGCCTGACTTGATCCTTTCTGGCGTGAACCGGGGCAACAATTCAGCCGAGAACACGCTCTATTCGGGCACGCTGGGGGCTGCCATCGAAGGTGCTCTGCAGGGCATCCCTGCGATTGGGCTTTCCCAGTACTACGGCCCCGCCAACGCGCGTGCTGCCGATCCGTTCGAGGCCTCGCGCGTGCACGGTGCAGACGTCGTGCGCCGCATTGTGGAGGCCGGGTTCGAGACGGGCGCGGACTACCCGCTCTTTTACAATGTGAATTTCCCGCCGGTGATGGCTGCCGATGTCAAAGGCACTGCCGTTGTCCGCCAAGGCGTGCGCAAAGGCGTGCACTTTGGCGCTGTGACTGACACCTCCCCAAGCGGGCGCCCCTATCTTTGGATCAAGGGCGGCAACCAGCATGTACCCGTCGCGGAAGACAGCGACGCGGGCGCAAACCTCGCTGGCATGATCTCTGTGACGCCCATGCGCGCGGATCTCACGGCCTACGACGCGCTTGCAAAGGTTTCGGAGGCCTTCGACTAAGATGAACCCCGAAAAGGCAGCCGCCATCGCAGAACGCAAGATGCAGTTTCTCTTCCAGCTGCGGTCGCGCGGGGTGCGCGACAAGGCTGTGCTGGAAGCGATGGAAAAGATCGACCGCGGCGCCTTCGTTACGGGCCTCTTCGCGGAACGCGCCTATGAAGACACGCCGCTGCCGATCGCGTGCGGGCAGACGATCTCGCAGCCCTCAGTCGTGGGGCTCATGACCCAAGCGCTGAACGTGACGAGCCGGGACAAGGTTCTCGAGGTGGGCACGGGCTCGGGCTATCAAGCTGCGATCCTGTCGGTGCTCGCGCGGCGGGTCTATACCACCGACCGTCATCTGCGGCTGGTGCAAGAAGCGCGCGAGGTCTTTGACACGCTGGGCATCACCAATATCATCGCGATGACGAAGGACGGATCCCACGGCGTGGCCGAACAAGCCCCGTTTGATCGCATTATCGTCACGGCAGCTGCCGAGGACCCACCGGGCCCGCTCTTGGCGCAGCTCAAGATCGGAGGTATCATGGTGTTGCCGGTCGGGCAGTCCGATGCCGTGCAAAGCCTGATCCGAGTGCAACGTACTGAGACTGGTTACGAATATGATGAGCTTCGCCCCGTGCGGTTTGTGCCGCTCGTAGAGGGGCTGGGCGACCCCTAAAGACCCTGCGTTAAGACAGGGCGTTTTGAGAGATGAGGTGGCGGGCATGACAAGATTTCCGCAGACGATAGCATTAGTGAGCGTGCTTGGGCTCTCGGCCTGTGATGAGGGCTTGGATTTTGATTTGCGCGATGGCCTGGGCGGGTTCGATACCTCCCGCGCAGCGCAGGGCGCCACAAGCCCGAGGCCCGAACCTGATAGCCGGGGCGTGATTTCCTATCCGGGCTACCAGGTCGTCGTGGCATCACGGGGCGATACGGTCGCTGCGGTCGCCACCCGCCTTGGGCTAAGCGCCCGTGAGCTGGCGCGCTTCAACGGGCTCGAGCCTGATGTGCTCTTGCGTCCGGGTGAGATCATTGCCCTGCCCAGCCGTGTAGAGGTCATCGGCGCCGACGGTGCCGTTGATATCGAAAGCCTGGCCGGCAGCGCCATCGACGCAGCCCCTGCTGACGCCGTACGTGCGCCTGCAGCCGTAGGTACCACAGCACTCCCCACCGGTCCGGAGCCTGTGCGACACAAGGTTGAACGCGGCGAAACAGCCTTCACCATCGCGCGTCTCTACGGCGTACCGGTGCGCAGCCTCGCGGAATGGAACGCGCTCGGAGCTGATCTTGGCGTGCGCGAAGGCCAGTTCTTGCTGATCCCTGTGGTCAGCCAAGCCCCGCCCGCCCCTGTCACTGCGCCCGGCAATGGCACTGCAACGCCGACGCCGCCCTCGTCCACCACGCCGGTTCCGGCGCAGGACGAGACGCCAGAAGATCAGGTTCGCGCGCCGACACCGACGCCTGATCCCGAACCTGTGGCCGAAGTCGCAGACACGGGCGAGTTCCTGACGCCCGTCGCAGGCACCGTAATTCGTGGCTATTCCAAGGGCCGCAACGAGGGCATCGACTTTGGCGCGCCCGCTGGCACAGCCGTCAAAGCGGCAGAGGCTGGCACCGTCGCGGCCATCACCCGCAACACCGCGGGCGTCCCGATCATCGTGATCCGTCATGACGGTGATCTACTGACGGTCTACACGCAGGTTGATGGCCTCAAGGTCGAAAAGGGCGACACGGTGCGCCGGGGTGAAACCATCGCCGCCGTCCGCGCAGGTAGCCCCAGCTTCTTGCACTTCGAGATCAGAAACGGCCTCGAAAGCGTGGATCCGTCGTCCTACTTGGACCTCTAAAGATTTCATTCGTCTAAGAAATTCGCTGGCCTCCTAGGCCAGCGAGACACCTTTACGACCCGCGAGGTCCGTAAAGTATTGCCAGGCCACCCGGCCCGACCGCGAACCGCGCGTTGCCTGCCACTCAATGGCTTCAGCGCGCAGGGTCTCCGCATCAATCTCAACACCATAGGAGTCACAATAGCCCTCGATCATGGCGAGATATTCGTCCTGCGTACACGGATGGAAGCCCAGCCAGAGACCAAAGCGATCTGAGAGGGAAACCTTCTCTTCCACCGCTTCTGAGGGATTAATGGCCGAGGACCGCTCATTCTCGATCATGTCGCGCGGCATCAGGTGGCGGCGGTTCGATGTGGCGTAGAGAACCACGTTCTCCGGCCGGCCCGCGATACCGCCGTCCAGAACGGCCTTCAGGCTTTTGTAATGCGCGTCGTCATGGCTGAACGAGAGGTCGTCGCAGAAAAGCACAAACCGCTCGGTGGTGCCACGCAACAGGTCGAGCAATCGGCCGATGCTGGGCAGGTCTTCGCGTTGGATTTCCACGATCTTGAGCGGCAGCCCGGACTCAACGATCGAGCCATGGACCGCCTTTACCAGCGAAGATTTGCCCATGCCCCGCGCGCCCCAGAGAAGCGCGTTATTCGCCGCTTGCCCCGACGCAAAGCGCTGCGTGTTGGCAAGAAGCGTGTCGCGAGACCGATCAACGCCCAAAAGGAGAGATATATCGACGGCGTTCACGCGCCCCACGGGCACAACTGCGTCGGGATCGGCATGCCAAACAAACGCGTCGGCAGCGCTCCAATCAGGGGCTTCGGCTGGGGGCGGCGCGAGGCGCTCCAGCGCCTCGGCGATGCGGCCTAGAGCGTCGTCGTTCACTTAGCCTCGTCTTCTTCTTCGTCGTCGGCAAAGGCACCTTCACCGTGAATGTCCTCGTCCCAAAGGCCTTGCGCCTTGAGGTCGGCTTCGCGCTTGCGCTCGATGCGCTTAACGAGCTGGATCGAGATCTCATAGAGGCCGTAGACCGCCACGAAGAGGATCACCTGCGTGAAGATGTCGGGCGGCGTCACGATGCCAGCAAGAACAAGGATCGCCACGACAGCGTATTTACGGACAGCGGCCAGACCACGGGCGCTGACAAGGCCCGCCTTGCCAAGAAGGCTCAGCAGAACCGGCAGCTGAAAGCAGACACCAAAGGCCAGGATGAAGGTCACGGTAAGCGACAGGTATTCACCGGCCGAACCTTGGAAATCCACCTGGGCCGATGATCCCTCTCCCGCTTGCTGAAAGTTGAGGAAGAAGTCGTAAGCCAATGGCATCACGATGTAATAGGCGAACGATGCCCCCACGAAGAACATGAAGGGCGAGGCCAGAAGGAACGGCAGGAATGCCGACTTCTCAGACCGGTAAAGGCCCGGTGCAACGAAGCGCCAAAGCTGGTAAGAGATAAACGGGAACGAGAGCGCGAAACCCAGCATTACTGAGATGCGGATCGTAACGAAGAAGCCTTCCTGCAGCTTGATCAAGATCAGCGAGCAATCCTCGCCCCGCGCGATCAGCGTGTCGCAGACGGGTGCGGCGAGGAAGTTGAAGAAGGGTTTGTCGAGGCTGGGCGAGACTTCGATCGTGAAGACCGCAAACATCGCGATAACAAAAGCAATCGCCGCTTTGATCAGGCGCGAGCGAAGCTCGGCCAGGTGTTCAATCAGCGGGGCGGAGCTGTCTTCGATGTCTTCCGCGTTGCTCATGCTTTCTTCTCCGCAGGCTCAGCGTCAGCTTTTGGCTGTGGTACGGGCTCCGGCTCGGGCAATGCTTCGGCGGTGTCTACCGCCGCCTCTTCGGCACGGCGCGCTTCCTGCTTGGCCTTTGTGGCCTCGTGTATCTTGCGCGCGGCCTCTGCCCGCTCCTGGGCAAGCTTGGCTGTCTCGGGCCCCATGGCCTTGGCCTGCTTGCCAGGCTCCCACTTGTCAAACTGATCGGCGGCGTCTTTCAGAGCGTCCATCCCGAAGTTCTTCGGGTTCGACATCCCTTTGAGATCGCTGGCAATATCGCTCGCGCCCGAGGCGTCAGCGGCCTCGTTCATTGCGCTCGAGAACTCTCGAGCCATGCGGCGCACCTTGGCGGTCATCTTGCCAAGCGCCTGGAACATCACGGGTAGATCCTTCGGACCCACCACGATCAGCGCCACTACGCCAACGAGGATCAGCTCACTCCAGCCCATGGGCTATACTCCCAGGGGCCGATTAGGCCTTGTCTTTGTCTTCTTCCGGCGTGATGTCGCGCGCGGCCTCGGCTTCAGCTTGCTCAAGCTCTTCCGCGCCCTCTTTCACGCCCTTCTTAAAGCTCGTGATGCCTTTGCCCACTTCGCCCATCAGCGACGAGATCTTGCCGCGGCCGAAAAGCACGAGGACCACAACTGCGATCAGCAGCCAGCCCACGGGCGGAATATTGGTGACAAACATCGGTGTCATGTCGAGTTCCTCCAAAGCGCCCGGCGGGCGCGTATCAGGGGGCTGATCTACGCGCTTATCCGGGCCTGTAAAAGGGCATCTAGTGCTTTGGATGCGTTTTTCTTGCCATTATCCTGTCAGGAGCGCATCTATTTGCCATGGCACGCCCTGACCGTCTCATAGACCTCATCCAGATTCTCAAGGATGGCCGCCTTCATCGGGCCGAAGACATTGCCGAACGGCTCAAGGTTTCGCCCCGTACCGTTTACCGAGATATGACCACGCTCGCCTCCTCGGGGCTGCCGGTTGAGGGCACGCGCGGCATTGGCTACCGGATCACGGCCGCCATCACGCTGCCCCCGCTCAACCTGAGCAAGATCGAGCTTGAGGCGCTGCATCTGGGTTTGGCTGTGGTTGGCGATGCGCGAGACGAGGAGCTAAAGGAGGCCGCCGCCTCCCTTTCCGCAAAGATCGACGCTGTGCTGCCCGAGGACCGCAAGGCCGCGCCGTCTGGCTTTGGCTTCGCGGTCTATCCTTTTGCAGATGCCGCGTTTGGCTTTCAGCACATGCCAGCGCTGCGGGGCGCAATCCGCGCCCGTCAGAAGGTGGCGATCACCTTTGTCTCCAAAACGTCCGAGCGCACAGACCGCACAATACGGCCGCTACAGCTCGACTATTGGGGACGGGTTTGGACGGTGACAGCTTGGTGCGAATTGCGCAGCGACTTTCGCACCTTTCGCGTCGACAAGATCGAGGCGTTGCGCGTGCTGCCAGCGATCTTCACGGAAGAAGAAGGCAAGCGGCTACAGGATTTCGAAGCCCGCTAGCGCGAAAACAGGTGGCAGTGGCGTCGCGGGATGCGCAGGTGAAAGACGCGGCCCTCTGGTGGCAGGAAGACACCCGGCAGCGTTGTCTTGATCGATTGTCCCGCCACGTCGAACTCAACCTCGGACAATTGCCCCAGAAAGCGCGCGCGACGCACGGTGCCCTCGGCAACTTCGCCCTCATCATCGGATGGGCGCGGCGCCCCTCTGGCCCGGTGGAAGTCTACGCCGACATGCTGCGGTCGAACGGCGATATCCACGGTCTCCCCCTCCTGACGCCCTGGTGCGAGGAATGGGCCGAAGGGGGTCGAGATAAGCCCGCCTTCGACGACACCGCTGATCACATTGAGGTCCGAGAAGAAGCGCGCGGTCTCCAGATCGCCGGGGGCGTTGAAGATCGTATAGGGCGCGCCTTGCTGCACGATACGACCCTCGCGCATCAGAGTGATCTCGTCGGCCATGCGCATGGCCTCCATAGGATCATGGGTGACGAGGATAATCGCCGTCCCCTCCTCCCGCAGCACCGCGAGCGTGTGATCACGCACTTCATCTCGCAGCCGTTCATCGAGGCCAGAGAAGGGTTCATCCATCAGCATCACGGCGGGCTTTGGCGCAATCGCGCGCGCCAGCGCCACGCGCTGCTGCTCGCCGCCTGAAAGCTCGTGAGGGTATTTGTCCATATAGCTGGCTAGCCCCACACGGCCGAGCAATGCCTCAACGCGCGCTTTTGCGGTGCGCCGGTGTTTGAGCCCGTACGCCACGTTGTCGCCCACGCTGAGATGCGGGAAGAGCGCGAAGTCTTGGAACATCAGGCCGATCCCGCGGGCCTCAGGAGGGAGGGCCGCGATAGAGCGACCGTCGAGGAGGATATCGCCCGCATCAATGGCCTCGACGCCCGCGATCATGCGCAGTGTCGTGGATTTTCCGCAGCCAGAGGCACCCAGCAGGCAAGTCACCTGCCCCGCATCGACGGCAAGCGCCACATCGCGCACGGCCTCTTTACCCGCAAAACTGCGGCTGAGCCCTTTGATCTCCAGACGTGGCACCCCGGCCCTCCTGACTAAATCAGTCGGCATTTAGCAGTGCCGCGAGGGCACTGCCAAGAGGCCTAGATGGTTGCGTTGGTGCCACCACCGTCAGCTAGGATGTTTTGGCCGACGATAAAGCCCGCGTGCACCGAGCACAGGAAGGCGCAGGCGGCACCGAATTCGGCGGCAGTGCCGTAGCGGCGCGCGGGGATCGTGGCCTCGCGGTTTTTCTTGGCTTGCTCCATCGTGATGCCCTGCGCGTTCACAACGCCAGTGTCGAGCGCGATGGCGCGGTCGGTGGCGTGGATACCGGGAAGCAGGTTGTTGATGGTCACGCCCTTTTCCGCCACTTGGCGCGAGGTGCCCGCCACATAGCCCGTCAGGCCCGTGCGTGCCGCGTTCGAGAGGCCCAGCGCCGGGATCGGTGCCTTCACGGACTGCGAGGTGATGTTGACCACACGGCCCCAACCTTTCTCCATCATGCCCGGCAGCGAGGCCTTCATCAGCGCGATTGGCGTGAGCATGTTGGAATCGAGCGCCTTGATGAAGTCGTCGCGGTCCCAATCGCTCCACAGACCCGGAGGCGGGCCGCCGGCATTCGTGACAAGAATATCGATGTCGCCAGCGGCCTCGAGAACTGCGGCCTGCCCTTCAGCCGTGGTCACATCGGCGGCCACCGCCGTGACAGAGACGCCCAGCGCCCGGATTTCTTCAGCGGTCGCCTCAAGTGCCTCGGCGCCGCGGGAATTGATGACCAGATCAACCCCTTCAGCTGCAAGCGCCATCGCGCAGCCCTTTCCAAGCCCTTTAGAGGAAGCACATACGAGCGCTTTTTTGCCGCGAATTCCAAGGTCCATTGGGATCTCCTTTTGTTTCTTAAGCGCACGTAGCACCCCAGTGTTACCCCGACAACGTCGTCTGCGCGCCAACCTGTTGCCGCAATCGTGTATTAACCATGCTCTTGGTACATTTGTGGCAGAGTAAGAGTGAGAGTACGATGAACGCCATGGCTCAAACCCGTCGCAAGAAACTGCGCGCAACCCAGGCGCTGCCCGTCTACCGGGCGGAAGAGTTCTTCGTCCTGTCCGGTGTGAATTCCGGCGATGCGCTCGGTTTTGCGAGCGAGCTTGTTCTCGATGACATCTACGAATTGGCCAAAGGCGCAAAGCCGTCCAAGCTCGTCGTTGCCAGCGATCACGATGAACTGCGCATTTCTCAGCTGAGCAAAGTCGGCACGGTCAACGGCTCGATCATCGTCGATTGCACGATCACGTTGATGAGCCCTCAGGGCCAAACGATTGAGGGGCTGATCCTCGTGGAAGTTGAAGGGGACGAGGCTATTGACCTCTTCCTTATGCCGCTCGCGCATCTTGAACCGAAAACCGAATACACTCTGGTGGGCGTCGATACCTCTGACGCGCGCCGCCGCTTTGCGGAAGCCGCCTGCGTGGCCTTCACGCGCGGCACGCACATCACCATGGCCTCCGGCGCCCAGGTCGGCATTGAGGATCTGAAAGTGGGCGACCGGGTGCTGACCCGCGATGATGGCCCGCAGGAGATCCGCTGGATCGGTCAGAACACGCGCCGCGCCGTGGGCGACTTTGCCCCCGTGCTGATCCGCAAAGGCACCCTGAACAACGAGAACGATTTGATCGTCTCGCCGGACCACCGGCTCTTCATCTATCAGCGCGACGACGAAATCGGCGCGGGCCGCTCAGAGGTGCTCGTGAAAGTGCGCCATCTGATCAACGGCAGCACCGTGAAGCGCCTTGAGGGTGGCTTTGTCGATTACTTCCAGCTGCTCTTCGACCGCCACCAGATCATCTATGCAGAAGGCATCGCCGCTGAGTCGCTTTTGGTGGACCCGCGCACCCGCGCCGCTTTGCCCCAAGAGGTGGATGAAGCGCTGGCCAAGACCCTTCCCGGCCACGAGGACCGTTTGCACCTTGAATATGAGGTGAGCGAGAGCCTCCTGAGCGCAGACGCGGCCGAAAAGCTCCGCCGCGCCTCTACGCGTTAAGGCGCGCAGCCCTACCTAAGGATCAAGATATCGCACGGCGGCTCGCGCAGCAGATCGTTGGCAATTGAACCTTGAACCGCCGGCACGCCCGTGGGCCCCAAGCGCAAAAAGGGGGGCGCTTTCGTCCTCTAACGCAGCCCTTATGATGCCTTAGGCCGACCCGTTCTTGATGCTCACCGAACCGCATACCGCGTCATCAAGCGAGAGCGCCGCGCGCCAACTCGCCGCCGCGACTTCCGCGTCTTTCATACAGGCTGCCTCGAGGGGGGCTGCAACGCCCGCACCCAATCTGCCCTGATAGGGCGCATGTATCGCATTCACGGGCTTTAGCTTGATCCCAGGCGCCAAGATGGCCGCAATCCGCGCGGACATCCACTTCGATCTTTGCGCCCGTATCGAGCGCCGCGACGAAGCTTGCGGCCTTTCGCGGGTCTTGGCGACCATGATCTCCTCCAGATCATCAGGAAGATCGGCATCCACGATGTTGAGCACCGTGAGTGACGCGCCATATGTGCGCGCAAGATCTGCAGCGCGGCGCACCGCTCGGTCCGAGCGCTCAGATAGGTCGGTGGCGACGGTAATGGTTCCGATAGTCATGGGTTCCTCCTCCTACAGCTCACCTCCGGCCTAGGACGTCGCAGCGGCCCATTCTTTGATCGAGAACAAGAAATCGCCCATGCGGATTGCTCGCGCGCACAAACACAGGTACCTCCCCCGCATGCTCGATAACCGACCTGAACTTCCCCCTGAAATTGCCCGCCGCCGGACGTTCGCGATCATCTCGCACCCGGACGCAGGCAAGACGACGCTGACTGAAAAGTTCCTCCTGTATGGTGGTGCGATCCAGACGGCCGGTCAGGTGCGCGCCAAAGGTGAGGCGCGGCGCACGCGTTCAGATTTCATGCAGATGGAAAAAGACCGCGGCATCTCGGTCTCGGCATCGGCCATGGCATTCGACTATGGCGACTTCCGCTTCAACCTCGTGGACACGCCCGGCCACTCCGATTTCTCGGAAGACACCTACCGCACGCTGACAGCTGTGGACGCGGCCGTCATGGTCATCGACGGCGCCAAGGGTGTGGAGAGCCAGACCCAGAAACTCTTTGAAGTTTGCCGCCTCCGCGACCTCCCGATCTTGACATTCTGCAACAAAATGGACCGGGAAAGCCGCGATACTTTCGAGATTATTGACGAAATCCAAGAAAACCTCGCGATCGACGTGACGCCTGCCGCTTGGCCTATCGGGCGCGGTCGGGACTTCATCGGCTGCTACGATCTATTGCGCGACCGTCTGGAATTGATGGACCGCGCGGACCGCAACAAGGTTGCCGAAAGCGTGCAAATCGAAGGCCTGGATGATCCGAAGCTGGCCGAGCATGTCCCTGCTGAGCTGCTCGATACCTTCCTTGAGGAGCTCGAGATGGCGCGCGAACTGCTGCCCCCGCTAGATCCTCAAGCGCTTCTTGAAGGGACGCTGACGCCGATCTGGTTCGGCTCTGCCATCAACTCCTTCGGTGTGAAAGAGCTCATGGACGGCATTGGCACCTACGGGCCTGAGCCGCAGCCGCAGAGCGCGGAGCCCCGCCAGATCGCGCCGGAAGAAAAGAAAGTCTCGGGCTTCGTCTTCAAGGTGCAGGCCAACATGGACCCCAAGCACCGCGACCGCGTGGCGTTTGTGCGCATGGCCTCGGGCCACTTCCAGCGCGGCATGAAGCTGACCCATGTGCGGACGAAAAAGCCCATGGCGGTCTCGAACCCAGTGCTCTTTCTCGCGTCTGACCGCGAGCTGGCTGAGGAGGCTTGGGCCGGTGACATCATCGGCATTCCGAACCACGGCCAGCTGCGCATCGGTGATACGCTCACCGAAGGTGAGGCGCTGAAAGTGACAGGCATCCCCTCCTTCGCGCCGGAGCTTTTGCAGGGCGTCCGTTCGGGCGATCCGATGAAGACGAAGCACCTTGAGAAGGCCCTGATGCAATTCGCCGAGGAAGGCGCGGCCAAAGTGTTCAAGCCGATGATCGGTTCGGGCTTTGTGGTGGGCGTCGTCGGGCAGCTGCAGTTTGAAGTGCTGGCGAGCCGGATCGAGCAGGAATACGGACTGCCGGTGCGCTTTGAGCCCTCGCAATTCACCTCCGCCCGCTGGGTTCACGGTGAAAAAGCAAAGGTGGAGGCTTTCGCGCAATCGAACAAGCAGCACATGGCGACCGATAACGACGGTGACGACGTCTTTCTCACGCGCCTCCAGTGGGACATTGACCGCGTGGAGCGTGATTTCCCCGATCTCACCTTGTCGGCAACCAAAGAGATGATGGTCTGACGCGCCTTGCGCGCCGGGCCCTCCTTTGGGACACTGCGGGCATGTTGCGATCCACCCTTCTCGCCCTGGCCTTTCTGGCGGCACCTGCTGCAGCCACTGATGGACCTTTTGACAGTGACGAGGCGTGGAACCTTCTGAACACCGCCACGGTGCGCGAGAAGATCGAAAACGATCTCTACCTAGCGGTGAAGGATTTCCCCGACCCGCTGCGCGCCGCGGCGGAAGACTTTACCGTGCAGGGCTTTCTGATCCCCATCTGGGCCGAGGCAGAGCTGAGCGCCTTCATGCTGGTGCAAGACCCGGAGAACTGTCCCTTCTGCGGCACCGGATCAGGCTATGCGCCCGTGCTGGAAGTGCATCTGGCAGAGGCAATCCCTGCCCAGCCGGAGTTCACACAGATCCGTGTCCGGGGCGAACTAGAGCTCATCGAAGACCCCGAGACCTACCAGATGTTCCGCATGGTCGATGCCAGGGCCGTGGACTAGCCCTTAAAATGCCTGATAATTGACGCCGCTGCCCTAGTATAATAGGTGCACCGCAGCAGACACGCGGTCTGCAGACTACGCCGGGCGCGACGGGATGAGCGCCCAAACCGGGGCAAGGCCCCCTAGCTTTGGACGCTGATGACAAAATTTACTGATCTGAACCTTGATAAGAAGGTCCTGAAAGCCGTCGAAGAGGCGGGCTATGAAGAGCCCACCCCAATTCAGGCTGGCGCCATTCCCCCTGCCCTCGAGGGCCGTGATGTTCTGGGGATCGCCCAAACGGGTACTGGCAAAACTGCAAGTTTTACACTGCCGATGATCACGCTTTTGGGTCGTGGCCGTGCACGGGCGCGGATGCCGCGATCCTTGGTGCTGGCACCGACGCGTGAGCTGGCAGCTCAGGTGGCCGAGAACTTCGACACCTACACGAAATACACTAAGCTCACCAAAGCGCTGTTGATTGGCGGCGTAAGCTTCAAGGAACAAGACGCGCTGATCGATCGCGGCGTTGACGTTCTGATCGCAACACCGGGCCGTCTGCTCGACCATTTTGAGCGCGGCAAGCTGCTGCTGACGGGCGTGCAGGTCATGGTTGTCGATGAAGCTGACCGGATGCTCGACATGGGCTTTATCCCGGATATCGAGCGTATCTTCAGCCTGACGCCGTTCACGCGGCAAACGCTTTTCTTCTCGGCCACCATGGCGCCAGAGATCGAGCGCATCACCAACACCTTCCTGTCGAATCCGGCAAAGGTCGAAGTGGCGCGCGCGGCGACGACGAACAAGAACATCACGCAGGGCGTGGTCATGTTCAAAGCCTCCCGCAAAGATCGCGAAGGCAGCGAGAAGCGCAAGCTTCTGCGCGCACTCATCGATAGCGAGGGCGAGATGCTGACGAACGCGATCATCTTCTGCAACCGAAAGTCGGACGTGGATATCACCGCTAAGTCGTTGAAAAAGTACGGCTATGACGCGGCTGCCATACACGGTGATCTCGACCAATCGCACCGCATGAAGACGCTGGACGGGTTCCGCGATGGCTCCCTGAAGCTGCTCGTGGCCTCCGACGTGGCCGCACGCGGGCTCGATATTCCGAACGTGAGCCACGTGTTCAACTTCGACGTCCCCTCCCACGCAGAGGATTATGTGCACCGCATTGGCCGTACGGGTCGCGCCGGGCGCACAGGCACGGCGATGATGATCTGCGTGCCGCGCGACGAAAAGAACATGGACGATATCGAGCGTCTTGTGGAACACGCGATCCCGCGCCTCGACAATCCGATGGTGGCCACGAAAGAAGCGCCAGAGGCCTCTGAGGAGAAGACGGAAGAGAAGCCCAAGCGCTCCCGCTCCCGATCTCGCGCCAAGAAGTCAGAAGAACCCAAGGTCGAAGCAGAAGCGGAAAAGGCACCTGCTCCGGCGCCGGAGGAGACTTCCTCTGAGGAGCAAAAGCCACGTCGCTCCCGCGGGGGGCGCGGACGCAACCGCGACGGCGGTGGTGGCCCGACGCCCATGGGCATGGGCGATCACATGCCCACCTTCATCGCCAAGAGCTTTGAGGAACGCCTCGCCGACGACGCCGCAGCCTAACGCGACCCTGAAAGAGCGGGGAGCCCCAAGTGCAAGATCGTCTGTTTTGGCTGCACGTGAAGAAAAGTGCTGGCCAAAGCACGCGCAACGTTCTGGCGCCGCATTATCGTGAAGTGGATCGTAGCGCGCAGCTGGCGAACTTCATTCAGTCGCCCGTTGAGGACTACAACGACCTCCTGAACACCTATCTGACGCCCCTCGGACCGCACCAACTTCGGCGCATACTTTTCGCAAAGAATCCCCTCTACCCCGATGATTTCTAACGCTATTTCAAGTTCGCCTTCGTCCGCGAACCTGTTGACCGCTGCCTCAGCCAGTTTTCTTAGCTGCACGACAAGGAGCCGGTTCTACGGCCCCGCCTGAGAAGCCTGTCTTACCGCTTTGACCTCTTCCTCGACACCGTGGCCTCCGCCCGCGCGCCTCCTTCGTTCCACCGCCCCCATAGCTTGCACTTCCAAACGCATACTGCGGCCATGTGGGATGATGTCGTCGATGAAGACGGACAAGTGCTTCTGGATGCGATCTACCGGCTGGAGGATTTTGGGCCTGCGATCGCCTCTGTGAGGGAACGGTTCGGCCTGCCGGACAATACGCCTCAGTAAGCCCGTATAAACACCACGGAGCGAATGGTGTTGGAGCCAACAAAGGCGCAGATGGCAAAGATCGAAGCGCTCTTCCCGAAGGACTTCGATCTTTACGAAAGCTACGTCTATGTGCCCTCGCGGCTGGCCCGTAGCGACCTCAGGAAGATGCCAAGGCCGCCGAAGAACAGGACGAGGATCACGAGCAGGTTAAAGGCGCTCATCCCGGCCATTGTGAGCTGGATCGAAGCAATGACGCCCGCCACGAGCGCAACGAGCGATACTGCGGCAAGTGCCCAGCCCACCCAGAGCCTGGAATTGTAGAAGATCATCACGATGCCAAAGATGAAGGGGATCAGCACCATCCCCGTCGTCACCTGTACACCGCCCATGCGGAAGAGGCCCATGCCAAGCCCGAATTGCGGGCGGATGATGATCGAGTTGAGTAGCAGATAACCGCCCGCCACCATCATCGCCAGCCCCAGAAGAAACTGGCCCGTGCCGCCATCGCTGCCACCTGCCCCGCGCATCAGCCAAGCCTCGACAGAACGACCGTGACCTCTGGCTTTTTGCCGAGCTCAGATTGTGTTGTGTGGCGGGTGATGCGGCGCAGCTCTTCTTCGAGCTTGCCGTCATCGCGGAGTGTTTTGGCGGAAGCACGCATCATGAACTGGTTCAGATCCTCTTCGAGCACATCGATGAGCGGCGCGTTGGACGATCCCGTCTCGGCAAGGCCCATGACCTCGCACCACGGCTCGCCCACGGGTTCGTCATCTTCCAGTATCACGCTGACCATCACGTGGCCATTCAAGGCCATGCGGATGCGGTCGCGGACCACGCCATCTAGCGCGCCGATCTGGGTGGAGCCATCGAGATAGGTGCGCCCCGTCTCCACGTATCCCACCACACGCGGCGCATTGCCTGCGAGGTCAACCATCGTGCCGTTCACTGCCACGACGCTCGCCCGGCCACCGGCTTCGGCCACTTTGGCGTGTTCGCGCAGGTGACGGTGTTCGCCGTGCATGGGCACGATGAACTGCGGCTCGAGCAGCGCGTGCATACGCTCAAGGTCAGGTCGGTTCGCGTGGCCAGAGACGTGGTAATGCCCGCCGCTATGTTCATCGACAACGTCGACGCCCATCTCGGAGAAGGCGTTGATCACACGGATCACGCCACGCTCGTTGCCGGGGATCGTTTTGGATGAGAAGAGGAACGTATCCCCTTCTTTCATCTGCAGCCCACGGTATTTACCGTTGGCAAGCTGTGCAGAGGCCGCGCGGCGTTCGCCTTGCGATCCCGTCACGAGCAGCATCAGGTTCCCGCGTGGAATGTCTTGTGCTTTTTCCGGGCTCACCACATTCGGGAAGTCAGTGAGAACGCCGGTCTCGATCCCTGCCTCGACCATGCGGCGCATGGCACGGCCCAGTAGACAGACAGATCGCCCTGCCCGTTCGCCCGCCTCTGCGAGCGTTTTGACGCGTGCGATGTTCGAGGCAAACGTCGTGGCCACGACCATGCCTTCCGCCTCGCTGACGAGCGCCTCGATCTCCGGGCCCACGGTGGCCTCCGAGCGACCTTCCTTGCGGGTGAAGACATTCGTGCTGTCGCAGATTAGCGCTTTGATCCCGCCTTTGGCGATGTCTTCAAAAAGCGCAGGCTCAAACGGTTCACCCACGCCGGGCGTCTCATCCAGTTTGAAATCGCCCGTGTGGAAGACGCGCCCAGCTGGCGTTTCGATCAGAAGGCCGGAGCTTTCGGGGATCGAATGCGATACCGGCACGAAGCTTACCTTGAAGGGGCCAACCTCGACCACCTCGGGATATCGCGACACGGTGGTGACGGCCTCAGGCCCGATGCCGAACTCTTCCAGTTTGCGACGGGCGATATTGGCCGTGAACGCACGGGTGAAGATCGGCGCGCCGAGTTTCTCGAACGTGTGGCCAACAGCGCCCACGTGATCCTCATGCGCGTGCGTGATGAAGACGCCGTCGATCATCGCCTTACGCTCTTCGAGCCAGGCAAGGTCAGGCAGGATCAGATCAACTCCGGGGCTGCCATCCATGTCCGGGAAGGTCACACCCAAATCGACCACGATCAGCCGTTCGGCATCCTGCGGGCCATAGCCATACACGTAACAGTTCATCCCTACCTCGCCGGCGCCGCCGAGGGGCAGGTAAATCAATCGCTCGCTCACATGTTATCCTTGTTATAGCGGTGGATGACGGTCAGCCCGTGCATCGTGAGATCGTCCTCAAAAGCGTCAAATAGGTCTTCGGCCTGATCAAACAACGGGGCAAGCCCGCCGGTGGCGATGACTTTCATCGGCCGGTCACGCTCAGCACGGATGCGCTGCGTGATCTCTTTAATGAGGCCCACGTACCCCCAGAAGACGCCAGATTGCATGCAGGCCACGGTATTGGTGCCAATGACCTTCTGCGGTTTCGTAATGTCGACGTGAGGCAGCGCGGCGGCGGCCATATGCAGCGCCTCAAGGCTCAGGTTCACGCCGGGAGAGATGACGCCACCCACATAAGCGCCGTCGGCAGCCACGACGTCGAAGGTCGTCGCCGTGCCGAAATCTACCACGATGAGATCGCCGCCATGGAGATCATAGGCCCCTGCCGTGTTCACCAGACGGTCGGGGCCAACGATGGTGCCTTCATCCACGCGCGGGTCCGCGGGCAAGAGGCAATCAGGCTTGCCCACCACAAGAGGGCGCGTGTTGTAGTAGCGATCCGCGAAGACGCGCAGATTGAAGACAACGCGCGGCACCGTGGAAGAGACGATCACCTGATCGATATCCGGGTCGATCCCGTGCAGGTTCATCAGCGTCTTGAGCCATACATAATACTGGTCAGCCGTGCGCTGGTGCTCGGTGGAGGTTCTCCACGTCGCCAGAAAGCTCTCACCGTCCCACAGGGAGAAAACGGTGTTGGTATTGCCGCAGTCGATGCAGAGCAGCATGGGCCGCCCCCTTCTCAGAAAAATACATCTGCCGCCGCGATCGTCACGGGGCCTCGCGCGGTGGATAGAACGAGGCGACCTTCGCTGTCGATGCTCTCGAAGGTGCCGTGATGCTCTTCGGTGACGGTTCTGGCACGAATTACCTCTCCCAGACGGGCGGCACGGGCGAGCCAGGCGGTGCGCAAAGGTGCAAACCCCTGCGCCTGGTACTGAGCCTCCCATGCGTCGAACTGGGCTACGAGGAGGTCGAGAACCTCTTCCGGGTCCGTCTCCACGCCAAGCGTCACTGGTGTGACCGCATCGGGTTCCACATCGGCGGGATCAGGCGCGTGACGCAAGTTGATTCCGATCCCGATGGCGAGACGGTGGGCGTGCATCTCCAACAGGATACCCGCGACTTTGCCGCCTTTTAGCAGCACGTCATTGGGCCATTTCAGGCTGAGCCCCCGGACGCCGAGCGCTTCAAACGCTTCATAGAGCGCCAGCGACGCAGTGAAGGACCGAAGCGCCGAGTCGCGCGGTTCTGCAGGCATCACGAGGGTGGCCGCAAAATTCCCTTCGCCCATAGACCACGGACGACCGCGCCTTCCTTTGCTGGCGGTTTGGCGCCGCGCAAGAATCCACGTCGGGCCTGCGAGGTCTGCCGCACGGCGGGCCGCTTCAGCCATGGTGCTATCGACCTCGTCTAAGACGATCCGGTCTGTCATTCGGTGGGAACAACGTCGATTTGAGACGCGTCAACCTCGACGGAAGAGGCCTCCGCGATCTCAGCGCCAATGATCTCAGCAAGGGCCGCTGTTGAGGCGCCGACGGGCTCCAGAATGAGACTTGGTGCGAGCCCCATCACAAGGAGAGCCCCCGCTGCCAGCAAGAGCGCGAGCCTCTCACGGCCATCCATGGCAGGCATGGTACGCACGTCCTCGCGCAGTAGGTCACCGAGGGCGATCTGGCGGTAAAGCCCCGCCCCGATCGCCGCCAAGCCCAGTGCGCCCGCCCCAAGGGTAAGCGTCAGCCACGGCGCGGTTGCAAAGCTGCCAAAGGCACCCAGAGCAAGCGCGGGAAACATCGGCGTACCCGGCAGGCCGAAGCTGGCCAGACAAAACAGCATGAGCAAGATGCCAAATCCCGGCAGGCGCAGCCTGATGCCGCCCATATATTCGAAAGCGTCCGAGCGCAGTCGCACCTCGACCACCGTGAGCGCCAGCAAGAGCCCGGCGAGTGTCAGCCCTCGCGCCACAACCCCAAGGATTGCCGCATCAAGGCCCATGGCCGTCAGGCTAAGCGCAGCAAGAACCGGCAGCATCATCGTCGCGATAGCGAGATAACCGATCGCTTGTGTCACACGCTCCTGCACATAGGCGGCCAGTGCGGCGAGCACGAAAGTGATCAGAACGAGGGCTATCGCATAGGGCCAAAGCTCAATCACGCCGAGCGGCAACATCAGCAGCGCAAACCGCATCAGGAGGTAAAGTCCCAGCGTCGCGCTCATCCCGGTCAGCACCAGAGTAACCGCTGCAGGCGCCCGCGCGACCAGAGGCGGAAGCCACGCATGAAGCGGCCAGAGCGGCAACTTCACGGCGATGGCCCATGCGAGGCCAAGCAAGATCAGCGTCTGGCTTTCATCCGGGAAGTTGTGGCGCAGGAGCGCAGAGATATCAGTGGTCACCGCGTTGCGGGCCAAGGCCGCCAACGCCACCACCAAAAGCACCATGCCCGGCAGCGCATAAAGGAAAGCTTTGAAAGCCGCGTGCCCTGCCCCCTTCGATCCCCAAAAGCCCGCCAAAAGCAGAACCGGGATCGAGGCGCCCTCGAAGAAGACGACAAAGAACGCCAGGTCGAGCGACAAAAACGCACCCAGAAGGAAGGTTTCGGCCGTCAGCAAGGCGATGACGTAGTCGCGGACACGGTCTGCAACCCGCCAGCTTGCCGCCACGGCCAATGGCGCCAAGGCCGTCACCGTGACGATGAAGCCGAGCGAGATACCATCAACGCCCATCCGGTATTTCAGACCGAGGGGCCAGCTCCGTTCCTCAACATACTGAAAGCCGTCCATCGAGGCATCGAAAGCCGACCACAGGATGAGCGCCACAAGTAAAGTGGCGCCCGTGGCGGTCACGGCCAACCACTTGGCATTGCGTTGCGCGGCCTCGTCATCCCCGCGCAGGAACACCGCAAGGATGAGCGCCGCAAGAAGCGGAATGAAGGTCAGGATCGAGAGAAGGTTATCCATGGTCGCTTAGCTCCCCGCCATGGTGACGATCGTCACGACAAGAGCGGCAGCAACAACGGCGCCAAGAACAAGCGGAAAGAACCGGCTGCGCTGTGCCTGCGCCGCCTGGCGCGACAATGCCGGGAACAGCCGTGCCGTAAGCGGCTCGAACACCACTTCCAGAAGGGACTTATCCAGTCTTTCCGCAACAAAGCCTCCGATCGCTCGTGCTGGAGCATCGAGTAGCAGGCGTGCGGCGTCTGGCAAAAAGAGCGGGCCGGTGAGCGCGCCTTGCAGCGGGGAAGATGCCCGCCGCGCTGCATCACCGACCGCTGCGACAAAGACATGGATCGCCGCCAAGACCGCGCCGATCAGTCCCGCGATCAGCGGCATGATCTCGGTGCTTTGGCCAGCGACGGCGCCGCCGATCAGCGCCGCAGCCATCAAGAGGCCCAGCGATATCCGGGCGATCAGCATCTCGCCTTCCGGTGCTGAGGCGGGCTCGGCTTCGTTCATCGGTTTCTTTTGCTTCGCGTGGAAGCGCGTGAAGTAGAGCTTCCAGAGCGCGAGTGCGTGGAGCACGAGGGCTGCGACATAGCCCCAATAAAGCCAATCCGTGGCGGCCAAGAGGCTCAGTGAGGCACCTTGCCCGCTAAACCCTGCCAGCGAAAACTGAACGGGCCCCAGCGCCAGCGGCAGGCCAATGCCGGTAGAAGACAGCGTCCCCACAAGGGCTGCGATCCGCGCGATGCCCGCTCGCTCGGCACGCATGTAGCTGCCAAAGAGCAAGAGGAGCGCCACCGCCTGCCCCGCAAGGACGAGGAATGCAGCCGCCATCGACCCCATGAACGCGACTTGAAGGGCCAAGACGCCCGGCGTGATCGCGGCGGCAGCCAAAGCACCGTTCGAGTCGGGTTTGGCAAGTGACATAAGCGGGGCAAGCAGCGCCGTCGCCAGAAGAAGCCAAAAGAGGATGACCGGTGCTGTCTCAAGAAACGGCAAGGCACGGCCTGCAAGGCTCACAGCAGCAATCGGGCCCAGAAGGCAAATCACGGCCCCCAACGGTGCGGGCACCTCTTTTGCGGCCACCGACCACAGCAGGAACGGCAAGGCGCCCATGAGCGCCAAAGCTCCGAGCCCAAAGGCCAACGTAAGCGGTGCACGCAGGGCCTCAGTATCCGGCACATTTGACAGAATATCGAAGGCATCGGCGTCAGCTGCTTGGAAAAGCGCCGCGCCGGCCACGAGCGCCAGCACGCCGCTAAACGTGACGACGAGCAAAGCCCGCCCCGCCGCGCGACCTGCGCCTACGCTGCGTAAATTGAAATCCAGCGCGAGATAGGCGGCCACGGCAAAGAGCAATATGCCTGCCACGAGAAGGACAGTGCCCGATGCCAAAAGCACCAGAAGCATCGAGAACGACAGAGAACTCAGAGTCGATTGCAGGCGCATGGCCTGGCTGTCGCCCACCTTCATGAGCCGCTTCGGCGTGGACAGCGTGATGCCAAATATCTGCGCAAGCGCCACGCTCGTCAGCATGAGCACGACCAATATGGGCGCAGAGCCCCCAAATGTCAGTGAAATCTCGGCGGAGAGCGTCCCACTCTCCACCCAAGGTGCCAGATAGACCGGCACTGCCGAGCCGTCAGAGAGCGCGAAAACCCACCCTAGAAAGGCAGCAAAAAGACCTAGCAGAAGCGCGGAAACCGAAGCGCCGCGTTCGCCAAGCGCTGCGCCAAGTGGGCTGGCGATGAGCGCCGCCACAAGCGGGGCGAGGAGAAGTGTCAGCTCCAAGGGGCGTAGTCTCCGCTCAAAAGGCCGCCGAGGCGTGCCACGTCAGACCGTTTGGGTGCCCTCTTTCAAAGCGACTTGCAAGGCCCTGAATCTGACGCCTGCGCGATGTGAAAGCGAGCGCCGCTTGCAAAACACGCATGCCAGCGAGCGCGTTTTGCGCCGTCGTAGGCCAGTTGATCGTTGTCATGGGATGCCCCGTGCTGCCGTCACGAAGAACCTAGGCCGCACACCACTTTGCGTCGAGAGGCGCCTTGCGCAGACACGCAAGGATGCACGTTAGATCGTGGGGATGCCTTCGCGCTGGCAGATCGAGACGGTGAGCCCTGCGTCGAGCGTATGGGTGCCGCGCGGTAGATAAGCGGAGATTGTGTAGACGGCATCGCTGGTCCAGCGATCGCCCTGCTGCCCGACATTCGTGCGCACATGGCGCGCAAAGCGGTAGCCGCGGATCAAAGCGTATTGGGCCGCCACGCAATCGCCGTAGGACCGCAGATCTGCGGGGGACCGCGCCTGGCGCATAGAGAGCGTGAAGTTCACCAGATCCGCATCCAGAAGACGCGTTTCAACGCCCTCGTAGATCGGATCAAACGTGGCGAGATTAGTCGACGTGGGCGGCATCGTGCAGCCCGCACAGGCCATCAGCAAAGGAATGAGCGCGGCGCGCCCCAAGGCCCTCACCGTTCCCTCAACAGGCGCCCAACGGCGCTGCCGTCGGCGATCTCACGCAGGCCGGCGGTGCAGTAGGCTGCCGCATCATCCGGCGTCGCGCCGTTCTGCGCAAGATAAAGAGCGGCTTCGGCCTCGAGCGCTGCTTTGGCAACATCGTCGTCCACATAGGCATCAATCTCAGCCTCGGAGAATCCGGCTGACCGCGCCGCTGCGAGAAGTGCGTTCCGCAGGCTGAAGACACGGATCAGCCGCGGCGTGATCGCGTCACAGTTTTCTTGAATGAGATTACCTACCGCCACGGCCAGCAGACCGTTGCGAACCTCGGCCACATCGCCGGGGCTGCGCGCCGCAAGGGGGGCACCCATCGGGGAGACGAGAAGTCCAATTGTCAGCAAAACCCGCAGCATCATTCAGCCTCCGTCAGGATCTGTCCGATGGCGCTGCCGTCAGCCATCTCGGCGCGCGCCGCAGCACAGATTGCGGCTTCGCTCGGCTCAGCAAGACCATGGCGCTCGGTGAACGCGGCTTGGAGCACGGCCACCGCAGGCTGAACACCGCTGAGGCTGACGATGGCATCACCCGCGATCCCGTCTTCTGCGAGCCGGTTGAGCACCGCCTCAGCCGCCGCGTTCAAAGCAGCGGTATCGAGGCCGATCCCCGGGCAAAAATTCACGAGCGTCTCAGCGGTCGAGACCGCAAAGAGCGCTTCGGAATAGTAATCAGGCGCCGCGGTTTCAGCCGCAGCGGACGTACCAAGAGCAAGAACAAGAAGTGCCGGTCGCAATGTGCGGAAGCCTTTCAATGAAGTTGCTGCTGAATGGGCGTTTCGCGCGTTGTTATGCAATAGCAGCGTTCGATGACGCTGCGTGTTGCAGGCTTTAGCGGCAGCAATCCGCTCTACCGCGCGCGCCACAACCGCACCGCAATGATGAAGGCCCAAAGGTAGCCCGCCATGGCCGCGAGATCGAAGAAGAAGGCGTATTCGCCCGCAATCCCGATCCGAGGCCCAATGGCCTGCGCCAGCAGCCACACCAGGGTTACCCCTGCGATGACCAGCGCCAGCATCCGCCCTGTGCGCGCACGCGCCAGATCGCGTTCGCTGTATTCAACCTTTTGCGGTTTGCGCGCCATTGGTCTCTTCCCCCACCAATGAAAAGGGCGCGCTGATCAGCGCGCCCTGTCTCGTGAAAGCGTGGTCTTAGTAGACCTTGCCTTCGTCCACTTTCTTCGAGAACTCGGTCTCGCCGCCTTCGGCCAGGATCTTAGCCTGTGCGACCCATTCGTCGCGCGTGACGCGGCCTTTGAAGCCCTCAAGGTTCTGGTCGACCCATGCGACCTCGTCCGCCCTCCAAGCAGCGATCTGGTCGAAGTGGTAGAAACCCATGGTGTTGCACAGCTTTTCAAGCTTGGGGCCCACGCCTTTAATCTCTTTGAGGTTATCGGCCTTGCCATCGCGGGGGCCTGTCAGGGCCTCGGGGCGTGCACCTTCGGCAGATGCCGGGGCTGCGGGCGCTGGTGCAGGTTTGGGTGCAGGCTCTGCCTTAGCAGCAGGCGCTGGGGCGGGTGCTGCTGCTGGGGCCGCAGCTGCTGCTGGTGCGGCTGCTGCTGCTGCTGGTGCGGCTGCTGCTGGTGCGGCTGCTTTTGCCGCCGGCGCAGGCGCAGGCGCGCTTTCCTTGTCAGCTCCGGGTGCCTTGACCTCGTCAAGCGACGGAAGCTCGCGACAGAAGATGTAGTTGAAGACGAAACCGAGCACGACGGCCAACAGAATGCCGACGAAAATTGCGCCTTCCCAGGAAAGGCCGGCAAAGAAGCGCATGATCACCACGCCCAAAGCGCCGATGATTGCAGCCATAGTAAAGGAGCTGAACGTGCAGTTCATGCCACCGGTATCGTTGTTCATGGGACATTCTCCTTAACTTGGTTCGCCCTGCGTTGTGCGGCTTTTAGCACGTGAAGGTTGTTGTGTCTCTCCCCCTGACACGGGGAAAGATCTAAGCCCTTTGTCAGCTAATGGTCAGCGCGTAGGCACAAAGGCACGCAGCAACCGCCGAGGCAAAGGCCGCCATCAGGTGGCTGCCATAGGGATGGCCACGGCGGGCATAGATGAAGGTATCCGCAAGTGAGGCGACAATGAAGGCAAGCTGCAGTCCCAGCATCACCAGAAAGTCCCCGTAAAGCACGGTCATAACGGTGAGCGTGAAGAAGGTCAGGTAGCGCCCCGTCATGACGTGAGGCAAATCCTCGGCCCTGTGCTTGAGCTTTTCGAGACCTCCGTGGGGGTCACGCAGCATGAGCATGAAGATGCCCCCTGTGACGGTAAGGGTCACAATGGCGACGAAAGCGTAAATGGCAGCAAATATAGACATGCTTGAGCCCTGCCCCGAGCGGCTCGGGCCGTCAAGCATCACCGCACGCGTTGATGGCGCGGTGTGTTCATGCGACCGCAATCCAAAGTGCAAGACAGGCAATCGAGGCAGCAATGCCTGCGGCCCCTGCCTGAAGATGCTTGCCTGTTGGCTTGCCCACCCGGTGATAGACCCACCCGTCGTAAAAGCCGACAGCGCCCAAAGCCGCAAAGACGAAGGCCAGCATCGCCAATCCGCCTAGGAGAAATCCTCCCACGAGCATGACCGCCATGAAGGCATAGCGTCCCGCCATCACTTCAGCGAATTGTGTTGGGTCGTGACTGCTCAACCGCTTGGCGGCTTCGGGATCAACCAGCCAACACCGGATCAGTTGGAAAATGAGCGCCAGCGCCAAGAGCGTCATCGCGCCGGCAAGAGCGAAGGACCAACTCATGCTCTCGCCCGCCACGCATCAGGCAAAGGGCCGACCTCGGCCTCCGCAAAGGCATACTGCGACGCCAGCTGGCGCGCCGCCTCTTCTGCGAGATCGGGTCGAATGACGATGGCTTGCCCCTCGTGCACCTTCTCTGAGACGGGCGCGCGCACTTCGGGCAACCCGAGCCAGCCGCACAATGACGCATAGCCTGCATCTGTCACCAGCTCTTCCATGTACATCACGCGCAGCTGCTCTGCGGGAACCACCGCCCGCAGGCGCGCAACGGTTCCGGCGTAATCACCACGGGCCGTCAGATGCGTCTCCACGCCCTTGTTGAGGACGCGATGCAAGATGTTGTGCGCCTTCTGCTCTACCGTCTGCCCCGGCTGCAGCTGGCGATCTGCCTGCATGCGCACTGCCGACCAAAGGCGCGATACGGGTTCCCTGATGAGATAGAGGAACCGCGCCTCAGGCACCGCCCCCAACATCTCCGACAGCGTCCCAGTAGACAAAAGCCCGTAAGCAGGGCAGATATCCCCGACGAGACGCGTCTCAGCGACGGCTGGTGCCGTGACATAGTTCAGATACGCCTCCTCAGAGCCGTCCTGCATCATCGCGATCAACCGGTTCATGTCCGCCATGCGACGGCTCATGTTGGCAACTTTCCAGCCCTGCCCGCGCTCTTCAGCCTCAGTGCACAACGTCCCGAAACGGCGCAACTGGCGCTCAAAGGCCTCGATCTGCGCACGGCGCGCGTCAGGGTCGCGGGTATCCCAGAAATGCGTCTCCTTGACTGCACTCAGCGCGACATCCGGTCGATCCGCCAACGTGCGGTAAAGCCACGACGTCCCCGCCTTCGTGGCGCCAACGCAATAGAGAAATGCCTGATCCATGCCGTGAGGATGTCGCGCCCCAAGTGCGGGGTCAAAGCATATCTGCCTAGGCGCGGCCGCATCCGGGGCGGGTCGGCGGGGTGGGTGGGTGGGAGCCGACCCGCCCCGGACAGGAACAACTGCGCCTAACGCTGGCGAAAATCAAAGTTTCCAGGCCGGCGGGCGCTTTTCAAAGAAGGCCCCTACCCCCTCGACAGCTTCCTCGCTCTCCCAGCGCGCAACCAATGCGCGCAGCGCTTTCTCAATCGTGTCCGCGTCCGGCCCAGGGGCTAGCATCCGCGCAAGCCGCTTGGCATCGGCCACTGCCCCCGGCGCGCATCCTAAATAAGCGCGCACTTCCTTTTCCACGCGCGCCTCCAATGCATCAGAGGCCACCACCTCCGCCAACAGACCAAGCCCAGCCCCCTCCTGCGCCCCAAAAACGCGCGATGACATGAAGACTGACCGCAGGCGCGGGCCCAGCCGCGCCGCGACATAGGGCCCGATGGTCGCGGGGATAAGGCCAAGGCGCGTCTCCGTTAGCCCTAAGAGCACGCCCTCCGCGCCAAAGGCTGAGTCACAGACGCAGGCCAATCCGACGCCACCGCCAAACGCATTGCCATGCAGCCGACCAATAACCGGCAGATCACAGCCATGGAGCACCCCGAGCATATTGCTGAGCCGTCGCGCCTCGGACAAACGCGCCTCGGGCGGCGCAGAGAACTGCGCGCGCATCCAGCCCAGATCGCCGCCCGCGCAGAAACTCTCACCACGTCCAGCAAGCACCACGACACGCACGTGCCCCCCAGGCGTCAGCGGCGCGATCGTGTCGGAGATCGCATCCATCATCTCGGCGCTCATGGCGTTGTGCACATCGGGCCTGTTCAGCCAAAGCGTCATCACCCCACGGGCGTCAGTATCGACCTCAATCACCATCTCAGCGTCCCACCATTTGTCGCGCCATTCCGGCCGCATCCGTCAATCTCTCAGCATCAACCCCGGTCTCGTAGCCCGCAGCACTCAGATGCGCCAAGAGCGCCTCCGTGGCCAAGTTCCCCGGCGCACCGGGCGCGTAGGGGCACCCGCCAAGGCCCGCGACCGAGCTATCGAAGGATCGCACGCCCTGCCCCAAGGCCACATCCACATTGGCAAGCGCCAGCCCGACCGTGTCGTGAAAATGCGCGCCCACCTGACCGGGCGACCAATGCTTCAGCGCCCCTTCAAATACGGTGCCTACCCTGTCCGGCGTGCCCTTTCCGATCGTATCAGCGAGCGCGAGGGTATCGCAGCCTAAGTCCTGCAGACGGCCCGCAATGGCACTGACGACGACGGGGTCTACCAACCCTTCAAACGGGCAATCGGTCACACAGCTGATGTAGCCGCGCACGGCAACGTCTTCGGGCACTTTGTCCATTATCGCGGCCACACGCGACAGGCTTTCATCCACCGAACATCCCAGATTTGCTTGGCTGAAAGCCTCCGTAGCGCTCACGAAAACGGCGATCTCGCCCATGTCGAACTGCGCCTGAGCGCGCACAAGGATATATTCCTGCAGGCGCCGCACCGTCGGGACAAGAACGATACCCCGTACCCCCTCAAGCGCCCCCACCGCGCGCATCACTGCGCCAGTATCGGCCATCTGCGGCACACGTTCAGGGTTCACGAAAGACCCCATCTCGATGGATTTCTGCCCGGCAGCCGCACAGGCATGGATCAGCTCCGCCTTCTGAGCGACCGAGATGACAGCCTTCTCATTCTGCAACCCGTCGCGGGGGCCGACCTCCACGATCTCTACGTGGTCCTGACCTGCCTTGGCGGTCATTCCACCACCTCCCAAGCCTCGTAGAAGTCTTGAGGGTAAAGCTTCGCCTCGCCCGGCAGAGAGGACGCAAAAGGCGGACGCGCTGTGATGCGATCATACCACGCGAGGGTCTTAGGGTAGCCGTCCAACGCTTTGAAATGGCGCGCCATGTAGACGGCTTGCCCCACGGCAATATCGGCCGCCGAGAACGCATCAAGGAGATACTCGCCCAAGTGTTCTTCAAGCGCGGCATAGCATTTGCCAATGCGCGCAGCCTCGAGCTGCATCACGATGGGCGACCGCATGGCATCGTCGCGCAACGCCACATGTTGCTGGGTCAAGGCCGCGGCGTGCTGGCTGATCGTCTCCGCAAAGTGGATCCACGTCAGAAAACGTGCCCGTTCGGGGTGACCAGCGTCGCGGCCCAGCCCCGCCTCCGGGAACCGCTCGCACAAGACCTCGATCATCGCACCGGATTCCCAGATCGTCTCACCATCGAGTTCCAGAGCTGGAATCCGACCCGCAGGATTGAGGGCGCGGAACTCCGGCGACCGCAGCGTCTTGTCGAAAGGCCATTCCTGCACCTCAAAATCCACGCCCAGCTCGTGAAGGAGCCACAGCGCCCGCATGGAACGGGTCTGCGGGCAATGGTGAAGACGGATCATGCGTCCTCCAACCGGATGATCGGAGCGCCGGCCTCAACCTGCGCTCCGGCCTGCGACAGCACCTCTGAGACCACGCCGTCGCGAGGCGCGCGCAGCGTGTGTTCCATCTTCATCGCCTCAAAAATGGCGAGAGGGTCCCCTTCCGTGACGAGCTGTCCTTCTTGAGCCATGACATCGCGCAAAAGCCCCGGCATGGGTGCCTCGATCACATCAGCACCGGTTCCCGCGCCCCCGCGCGCCAGCGGATCAGGCAGCTCAAAGACGTAAGATGTCCCGAAAAAAACGGTGACCTGAGCAGGATCGCGATGAATGCGGGCGGCGGTTGGTGCGCCATTGATCCACCAGCGATCGCCCCGCCATGCGACGTCCACACCATTCACGCTGGCCCTGTCGCCGTGGAAAATCACTTCCAACTCAATGGTTTCATCGGCAAAGCGCAGCTCTACCTTGTGTCGCATCGGCTGCCAGATAGCAAAACCCAAGCCTGTCTCAAGCCCGTCCGCAAACCCAAGCGCGCCGAGCGCTGCCAAGGCGCGGGTCTTCTCGCAAGGCACCGGGTTCGCCATCAACGACTCCCCCTCCCGCGCGATAAGACCCGTATCGACTTCACCGGCAACGAAGGCAGGAACACGTGAAAGACGGCGTAGGAATCCGAGGTTTGTCGTCACGCCCGCAACCTCGATGGAACTGAGCGTCTGGTCGAGCGCGGCGAGCGCTTGTGCACGGTCCGGGCCAACCTCGATCACCTTCGCGATCATGGGATCATAGAAAGGGCTGATGGTGTCGCCTTCACGCACCCCGGAATCGACGCGGGCGCCCGCGAACTTCAACCGCGTTAGACGACCTGTTGCCGGCAAGAACCCCGCCGCTGCGTCCTCTGCATAAAGGCGCGCTTCGAAAGCATGACCCTTGATGGTGATATCGCTTTGCTCTGCGGGCAACGGCTTGCCGCCTGCGACCTCAAGCTGCCAACGCACGAGATCGATGCCCGTGATCTCCTCGGTGACGGGATGTTCCACCTGGAGACGGGTGTTCATCTCCATGAAATAGAAGCGGTCGGGGCGCAGGCCGTCAGAGGCGTCGACGATAAACTCAATCGTACCAGCGCCGCTGTAGTTAATGGCCTCGGCTGCACGGACAGCGGCCTGCCCCATGGCCTCGCGCATCTCGGGCGTCATACCGGGCGCAGGCGCCTCCTCGATAACCTTCTGATGCCGACGTTGGAGGGAGCAATCGCGCTCGTAGAGGTGAACAGCGCGCGTGCCATCGCCAAAGACCTGCAGCTCGATATGGCGCGGGGTGCTGACGAATTTCTCGATGAGCACGTCCGCGTTGCCGAAAGCGCCCTGTGCCTCTGATTGCGCCGCTTTGAGCGCCTCCGAGAATTCGGCCCTGCGTTCCACGAGCCGCATGCCTTTGCCACCGCCACCAGCGACAGCCTTGATCAAAACGGGATAGCCGATCTTTTCGGCTTCGCCGGCCAGCAGAGCTGGGTCTTGGTCTGCGCCATGGTAGCCAGGCACCACGGGCACGCCTGCCTCCTCCATCAGCTTCTTGGCTGCGTCTTTGAGGCCCATCGCTCGGATCGCCTTGGCCGATGGACCCACGAACGTGATGCCCGCCGCCTCACATTTTTCAACAAAGTCGGGGTTTTCTGACGAGAAGCCATAGCCCGGGTGGATGGCGCTGGCGCCTGTTGCTTTTGCGGCCTCGAGGATCGCGTCTTGGCGCAGATAGCTCTCCGCCGGGGTCTGGCCGCCCAACGCGACGGCGGCGTCGCAGGCCGCTACATGGGCCGCATCACGATCCACATCCGAGAATACCGCGACCGTGCGGATCCCCATCTCCCGCGCTGTTCGCGCGATGCGCACCGCGATCTCACCACGGTTTGCAATGAGGAGTGTCTTAATCATCGCCAGCCTCGCGTTCGGCCCGGTACGAGCGGTAGCGGTGCCTGTAAGTCAAGTTCGGTCGGTCGCCCTCGACCATGTAGAAAACGATGCCGATGCCAATGATGGCGTTGATGACGCCGTAAAGCGCCAGCAGCGGCGGCACTTCAAAGGCGCCTCCACCGATCAGCTGAACAAAGCCAAACATCTCCCGCACGGCCAAAAGCACGGCGAGCACCATCGCCCATGGCGTGCGCAGGATGAGGCCCACAGCGCAACTCACCATGAGCGCCGTGAAGACCAGCTGGACGATCCCAAACTGCCCATAGCCCAGGTTAATCACCGCCTCGAACGCGGCAATGAGCGCGAACCAAAGCGCCATGCCGTATTCCAGTGGTCCCGGTCCGCCCTTGGGGTGCGCGTGTGCCTCGGCCGGGGTCACGTAGACCCAGTGACGGCCCATCGCATCGGGTTCAGTCAGGATCGTTTTCTTGTCGCTCATAGCACTTCCACCACCTCGAATTCTTCGCAGACGAGGTCCATGTCTTCGGACCATCCGCCGTTGCGTTCAAAGTAGGCGCGGTGGTCGCGTTGCCAGCCCGCAAGGTCATCATTTTCGCCCTCTTTAAGCGCGAAGTCTTCGTCCATATCCTTGAACTTGCGGTAGAATACGCGGCGCGTTTCGATGACGGCTGCGGGCGTGTCGTCCCACCAGAACACGATATCACAGCGGCCTTCGACGGGAAGCGCCTCGCCCCCCTCCTGAAAGTCGCGCATCGCGCCGCAGGTGGCGCGCTTCTTGCCGTCGATCACGCGTTGCGCGAGATCGTTACACAGCCACTCACTGCCGCCGAACTTGAAGGTCACGGCCCCGGGATATTTCGCTGTAAGATCCATCACATACGGAACACGCCGAAGCGTGTTTCCTCGATGGGGGCGTTGAGCGCGGCGCGGAGCGACAGCGCCAAGACGCGGCGGCTGTCTGTCGGGTCGATAACGCCGTCGTCCCAAAGCCGGGCCGAGGCAAAAAGCGGGTGCGATTGCTCCTCGAACTGGTCGAGGGTGGGTTGTTTGAAAGCGGCCTCTTCCTCGGCAGACCAGCTCTCGCCCTTCCGCTCGATGGCGTCGCGGCGCACGGTGGCGAGCACACCCGCCGCCTGCGGCCCGCCCATGACAGCTGTGCGCGACGTGGGCCATGTCCACAGAAAGCGCGGCTGGTAGGCGCGGCCCGCCATGCCGTAGTTCCCCGCCCCGAAGGAGCCCCCAACGATGAGCGTGATCTTGGGCACGCTCGTGCAGGCCACCGCCGTCACCATCTTGGCCCCGTGCCGCGCGATGCCTTCGTTTTCGTACTTCTTGCCCACCATGAAGCCGGTGATGTTTTGCAAGAAGATCAGCGGGATGCGCCGCTGCGAGCAGAGCTCTACAAAGTGCGCGCCCTTTTGGGCTGCCTCTGAGAAGAGGACGCCGTTGTTGGCGATGATCCCGCATTGCATGCCCTCGATGCGGGCAAAGCCTGTGACCAATGTCTCCCCAAAGCGGGGTTTGAATTCGTCGAACCCGTCCCCGTCGACGATGCGGGAGATGACTTCGCGGATGTCGTAAGGCGTGCGGAGGTCGGAGGGGATGACGTCAAAGAGATCATCCATGCCTTTGCGCGGGGCGGTGAAGTCAGCCGTCTGAGGCGTGTCTTGGGGGCCAAGATTGCGTACCGCCTCCCGCACCAGAGCAAGCGCGTGGGCATCATCTTCAGCGAGATAATCGACCACGCCTGAGAGGCGCGTATGCACGTCGCCCCCGCCGAGCTCTTCGGCGCTCACCACTTCGCCGGTTGCAGCTTTCACTAGGGGCGGACCCGCCAGAAAGATCGTCCCCTGCTCCTTCACGATGATAGACACATCAGCCATGGCAGGCACGTAGGCCCCGCCCGCGGTGCAAGATCCCATAACGGCGGCAATCTGAGGAATGCCCTCAGCGGACATACGGGCCTGATTGTAGAAGATGCGTCCGAAGTGGTCGCGATCCGGGAACACCTCATCCTGATTGGGCAGGTTCGCCCCGCCGCTATCGACGAGGTAGATGCACGGCAGCCTGTTCTCAGCAGCGATCTCCTGCGCGCGCAGGTGCTTTTTGACCGTCATCGGGTAGTAGGTGCCGCCCTTCACGGTGGCGTCGTTGGCCATGACCATGCATAGCCTGCCCTGCACTGTGCCCACGCCCGCGATCACGCCCGCGCAGGGGGCGGCGCCGTCATACATGCCATGGGCCGCTAAAGCACCAACCTCGAGAAACGCTGAGCCCGGATCGAGCACGCCTGCCACACGGTCGCGCGGCAACATCTTGCCCCGGCTCAGGTGGCGCGCGCGGGACTTCTCTCCGCCCCCTTCGGCTGCGTGGGCTGCCGCCTCTCGCACCAAGGCAAGGGCGTGTTCGTGGTCAGTTCGGCTCATTGAAGCCCCACCTGTCTTAGGAGCTTCAGCGTCTGACGCGCGGTCTCTTCCATTAAGCAATCGGCGGTTGCGGGTCCCGCGCCAGTGCCCCCGCCCCATGTCGAGGCTTCATAGGCGCAGCGGGCGTCGCGGAAGGTGATCCAAGCGCGCTGCATCTCGCGCAGCGCTTCTTCCTGGCTGACACCGGGCGGCCCGTATCCTTCTGCGTCCACTTCTTTGGCATTGGCCAAGACGCGTTGATAGGCCTTGTTCAGCTCCGCGTCCCAGAACTCGAATTCGCCGTTGAGGCACCCGGACATGCCAACGGTGGAGCCGCCGCCCGGCGAGGTGTTCATACAAATCTCGGCCGATCGCCCAATGCAGATCAGCGCCTCTGGCCCCGGCCCTTTTTCGAGAACGCAGCTCGTCGTCGCGCTGGCATCGAAGTTCAGGCTTTGGGCCTGCGCGGAAGTCGCGGTGACCGGGCCAGCAAGCGCGAGGCCCGTCGCGATCACGAGTGATACTCTCACCATCAGCTTCCTCCTTCAGGACCCGCGAGGTAGCGGATCACCGAAAAGCTCGCCCACCCGGCTTGCTGGTGGCAGATCGCCTCTTTCGAGACGCCTTGGGCGACCGACATCGCCTCCACGCCCGGGCAGTCTTCAAAGCTGGAGGTCCCGAAATCCGGGTCAGGCGAGATCGTCCATTCGATGCCGTTGATGAAAAGGCTTTTGGTTTCGCCGGGCGCGATAAGCTCAGCCGCAGCCCCAAAGAGCGCGTCGCCTTGCCGGGTCCGGATCTGATTGTCCATCAAGGGGCACCAGCCGGGAACGGCTGCATCCAGCGCGTCAAAGCAATGCTGGGCGGGTGACGGCTCGGCGTAGCCCGCCGTCGTGGGCACCGCCCATTCCACCGCGTCAACGCAGGTGAAGAATGCCTCAATGCCGTCGTCTTCCTCCTCGGCCGATGCCGGCAAAGCGAGTGCCACGAAGGCTAAGAACAAGCCAAACTGAAGGCTTCGAATATCACGTATCATACCTCAGGCACCTCATTTGCGCGGGCTGCGTATTCGAGACCGCCCCCACGGTTCGCGCCGTAGAGAAACTCCGCCTCGCCGCCGGGCGGTGCGCAGCGGACCTCAATCCAGATGCGGCCCTGTTCACCCGGCACGCCCACGCAATCGGTGACAGCGGCGCCCGGTCCGATGAGCTCGGCGTGGTCTTTCAGATATTCGGCCGCATAGTACTCGATCACTGCGGATTCCGTGACATTGGCCCGCTCGATACCGAGCTTGAGCCCCGTGTAGCCCACGATCAGGACCAGCACGCCCAGCGGCGCGAAATAGAGCCACCGGGCGATCACCGGAGCGCCTCGACTTCGGTCAGGATACGCTCTGCATCGCCCAGGCTTTGGCCTTGCTTGGCAGCTGCGCAGGTGGTGGCGTCGCCCGTGCAAGTAAAGGCTGTGGCCCAGCGCGAAGGATCATTCAGACGCCGCGCCTGCAGCGGCGGCAGCGCGTCGGTGTCAATCGCCGTCAAAAGCTCCGCAATGCGCATGCGCACTAGTGTTTCATCTGCGGTCCAGCGACCTTGCAGGCCCAAACGACATTTTTCACTGAGGCAGTCTCCGAGGGCCAGCGCCCGGCAGTCGGCCCGCACGAGGCCTTCGACGGACTTCATGAGCCACGGGTCGCAATCGCCTTCGCAGGTCGTCGTCGGGAAGCGTTCGGCGAACTTCGCTTTAACCTTGGCGGCGTAGTCCGGGCCGATGCATTGCTCATAGGCGGCCACGCCCGCTTGGGCGCCACCAGCTATCAGCACTAATGCCAGCGCGAGCCTCATCCCATGGCTCCCACGAGCTCACGGCCCACGAGCATGCGTCGGATCTCGGACGTGCCCGCGCCGATTTCCATCAGTTTCGCGTCGCGGAACATGCGGCTGACGGGGCTGTCAGAGAGGAACCCTGCCCCACCCATGGCCTGTACCGCCTGGTGCGCTTGGGTCATGGCAGCCTCTGAGGCATAGAGGCAGCAGGCGGCGGCGTCTTGGCGCGTCACCTCGCCCCGGTCGCAGGCTTTGGCCACTTCATAGACGTAGGCGCGGGCCGAATTCATCGCCGTGTACATGTCGGCGATCTTGCCCTGCATCAGCTGGAAGTTCCCGATGGGCTGGCCGAACTGCTTGCGCTCGGACACGTAGGGCATGACCTCATCGAGGCAGCCGGCCATGATGCCGAGCCCGATGCCCGCAAGCACCACACGCTCGTAATCGAGGCCAGACATGAGAACTTGGACGCCCTTGCCCTCCTCCCCCAGCACGTTTTCGAAGGGGACTTCCACATCCTCGAAGATCAGCTCGCCCGTGTTCGAGCCGCGCATGCCGAGCTTGTCGAAATGGGGCGAGGTGGAGAAGCCCGTCATCTCTTTCTCGATCAGGAAGGCGGTGATGCCTTTGGAGCCCGCCTCCGGATCGGTCTTGGCATAGACGACCAGAGTGTCGGCGTCCGGCCCGTTGGTGATCCAGTACTTGGTGCCGTTGAGGCGGTAGTGATCGTTCCGCTTCTCTGCGTTGAGCTTCATGGAGACGACATCTGAACCCGCAGAAGCCTCCGACATCGCCAGCGCTCCCACATGGTCGCCGGAGACGAGCTTGGGCAGGTATTTCGATTTCTGCTCGTCCGTGCCGTTCAGCTTGATCTGGTTCACGCATAGGTTCGAATGCGCGCCGTAGGAGAGCGAAACCGAGGCGGAGGCGCGCGCGATCTCCTCGATGGCGAGCGTATGATCGAGATAGCCCATGCCTGCCCCGCCGTATTCCTCGCCCACGGTGACGCCGAGCAGGCCCAGATCGCCCATCTCTTTCCAGAGCTCGGCGGGGAAGTTGTTTTCACGGTCGATCTCGGCGGCCATGGGTTTCACGCGGTCCTGCGCCCAACGGTGAGCAGTATCGCGGATCGCCTCGGCATCCTCGTCGAAATCAAACCTCATGGAGTGGTAGAACATGCCTGTCGCTCCGTTAATTGAACACTTGTTCAGATAATAGTCCGGCGGGCGAGTTCTGTCTAGAGAAGTTGAAACAGAATGAAACGGGTTAGCATCGGCGAGGAACAAGCGCGAAGCGCGCCGCGCCACCGGCGGGCCGCCCCCCGGCACGTCGGTTTGGCAACAGTAGCGCTCAAACCAACTACCGAAGCCCTACGGCGACCATAAAGTGACCTGAATGAAGATAGCCAACGTACCGCGGCCCGCCGGTGGCTTTACCCCTGTTGATAGACCGCCGAGACCTCTTCCCGGATGATACGGGCGATCAACGCGCAGTTCTCAAGGCTGAAAGTCAGCGGCAGGCGCATGTCCATCACGGCGCGCAAAATACGGTCGGAGGCGGGCATGGCCTCAGGCTCCGCATAGCGCCACGAATGGTAGGTGGACGTGAAAGCCACAGGCTCAGGCGCGCCGAACCACTTGAGCTCCACCCCGCGCGCACCGCAGCGGCGCACCACTTCGCGGATCGCGTCGTCGGCCCAATCGAGCAACAAGAACTGGTGCGATGAGGCGATGAAATCCTCGGCCTCAGGGCGCTCGATCAGTTTGAGGCCCGGCGTATCGGCAAGGCCTGCATCCATCACCTCGTAGCGCTCGTTCCATCGCGCCCCTTGCGCGTCCAGCGCTTTAAGCTGAGGGCGCAAGATCGCGGCACGCAAATTGTCCATGCGGCCCGAGATATTGGGCGTATCGAGGCGGATGTCTTCAAAGGCCTCAGGCGGCGGCGCAGCGCGGTGGCGACCATAGAGCATGTAGCTACCCGTGAGCATCGTCGCATGGGCCATGACCTCGGCGTTATCCGAGACAATCAGACCGCCCTCACCCGAGTTCACGTGCTTATAGGTCTGGCAGGAGTAACAGCCGATCATCCCGTGTCGCCCGGACAGCGTTCCGTTCCAGGAGGCACCCATCGTATGCGCGCAATCCTCGATGATCTTCAGTCCGTTATCGCAGGCCAGCCGCACCAGCGCGTCCATATCGCAGATGTGCCCACGCATATGGGAGAGCATCAGCACATCGGCCTGATCGGCCTTGGCGAGCAGATCGTCGAAATCGATCACCAAATCCTCAGTGACGCCCACGAAAACCGGCTTGGCGCCGACGCTCGCTATGGCGCCCGGCACCGGTGCCAGCGTGAAGGCGTTGGTCAGGACCCGGTCACCCGGCTTCACACCGACGGCGCGCAAAGCGGTGGCCAAGGCATAGCCCCCCGACGCTACAGCGAGGCAGTATTTCGCCCCCATCTGTGCGGCGAATTCTTCTTCCAGCGCGGCGGTTTCCGCGATCTCGCCGGGGGCTTCATTATAGCGGTGAAGCCTGCCGTGGCGCAGGACCGCAAGTGCAGCCTCAATCCCCTCGTCGGGGATGGGTTCTTGCTGGGTGAAGGAGCCGGTAAAAATATCCATGCAAGAGAGGTAGGACCGCGTGGCGGGCGTGGTCAATGAGCATTCGCGGCGCGCGACGTCGCAGGTGGGCGCGCGGGCGCGCTAAGAGACGCAATACTGGACGGATGAATGCCTACGATTTCCTGCGCGATCTGAGCTGGGACACCCTCGGCGAAGAGACGCGCTTGCGCGCGAAGCTTAGTCTTCTCGACCTGATCGGCGTGGGCTTTTCAGCCCGCAACACGGACCTTTCACAGATCATCAGCGCCCATGCGCGGGCGAGCTTCGGTGGCGCTCGGCCCCTCCTCTTTCAACCGGGCACGGCGTCCGCGCCGGGTGTGGCTTTGGCGGGCGGGATGACGATTGATGCGATCGACGCCCATGACGGGTGGAACCCCGCCAAGGGGAACGTGGGATGCGGGCTTTTCCCGGCGCTCTATGCGCTCGGGTCGGACGCGAGTGGAAAGGCATTTCTCGAGGCCTTCGTGGCCGGCTACGAGCTGGGAACACGCCTGTCGGTGACACTTCACGACACGGCCGGTGACTACCACACTTCCGGCGCCTGGGTCGCCGTGGCGGCGGCGCTCGCAGGGGGACATTTGGCGGGCCTTGACCGCGATACCTTGGCCCATACGGCTGGCATCGCAGAATACCACGGCCCAAGGTCCCCCATGATGCGGGTGATTGATCATCCTACAATGCTCAAAGACGGGTCAGGCTGGGGCGCCATGGCGGGCGTGAGCGCGGTCGAACTGGCGCGCGCCGGCTTCACCGGCGCCCCGGCGGCCATCCTCGAGGGGCCGCATTGGGCCAACCTTGGCTCGCGCTGGTACATGGAAGAGCAATACATCAAGAACTACCCGGTCTGCCGCTGGGCCCAGCCACCGGTGGAGGCCTGCCTTGCGCTCCAACGCGCGCATGGCTTCAAAGCCGAACACGTGGCCGAGATCGTGATCACTACTTTCCATGAGAGCACAAGGCTCGCCACCGTGTCGCCCACCACGACGGAAGAGGTGCAGTATTCAACGTCCTTCCCTGTCGCTTTGGCGTTGGCGTATGGCAAGCTCGGACCGAACGAAGTTCAGGGAAAGCTTCTTTTTCACCCGGAGGTCCGTCGCCTGTCGCTGGCCACATGGATGGAAGAAGACCACCACGCAAACGCTCTGTTCCCCGGCAAGCGCATCGCGCGGGCGCGTATTGTGCTGAAGAATGGCACTGCCCACAAAAGCGACTGGCACGAGGCCCAATGGGACGCCACCGCCCCCGCCACACGTGGCGAGATCGAAGCGAAGTTCCTCGAATATGCAGATGGCGTGCCGCAGGCGCCTGAGATCATCGACGTGATCGATACGCTAGAGACGCGGCCCGCCTCAGATCTCTTTAAGTTGATTACGTAATAAGGCGCGCGGCCAAAGCGGGCAGATCGGCATAATCATCGAGCCATGCGTCAGGCGACATCTCCGCCCGGCTGGCGGCATCAGGTGAAAACGAGACCGAAACACTCGCCACACCCGCCGCCCGCGCTGTGCGTTCGTCCGTCATCGAGTCGCCCACCAGAAATGACAGCGCCGGATCCCCGCCCACCCGAGCGACGGCCTCGAAATAGGGGGTGGGATCGGGCTTGGGCACGGGGGTCGTATCCGCCCCCACCAGCGCGCCAAAAGCCGAGCGATGGCCAAGGCTGCGCATCAGTTTCTCGGCGAGGCCTTCGGGCTTGTTGGTGCAGATCGCAACGGCGAAGCCTGCTGACTTCAGAGCCTCCACCGCTTCCATAGCGCGAGGATACATCCGGGTGTGGACGTCAATTGCATCGTCGTAGTGGCGCAAGAGCTTGGGGTATTCAGCGTTCACCGCCGCCTCATCGGCCTCCCCTCCAGCGAGGCGCGAAAACCCGAGCCTCAGCATCGCCCGCCCGCCTCGCAGAGCAGTTCCCGCATCAGCGCGCGTCAGCAGCTCCCCCAGCCCAAGCCCCAAAAAGCAGGCGTTTGCAGCCGCCAGGAGATCCCCCGAGGTATCTGCCAGCGTTCCATCGAGATCAAAGATCACACTGCGCGTCATTCCGCCACTCTCCGTTTCAGGCCGTCATCCAACGTGACAGGCTCCACTCTTGCTTGCGGCGCCTTTTTGGGGCTTACCACGAAGAAAAGGAAGGCGGAGCAGCCATGCCCAATGCTCTTATTGTTTTGGCCGCAGGTCGCGGCACGCGCATGCAGTCGGATATGCCGAAGGTCCTGCACGAAGTCGCAGGGGCGCCTTTGCTGGTGCACGCTCTCGGCAGCGCGTCTGAGCTTGAGGCTGAACGCGTGGTCATCGTCACCGGCCATGGGGCTGAGGCCGTAGAAGCCCTCGACCTTGGTGAGCATGTTGAGTTCGTCCGTCAGGACGAACAGCTGGGCACCGGGCACGCCGTTCAACAAGCCAAAGCAGCGCTCGAAGCCCACGAAGGGCCGGTTTTTGTGGTGTACGGCGACACGCCGTTCATTGAGCCCGCCACCTTGGCGGACATGGCCAAAGCGCTGGATAATGCCTCCTTGGCGGTTCTAGGTTTTGAAGCAGCAGACCCCGGCCGGTACGGGCGCTTGGTGACCGACGGCGAAAAGCTGGAAAAGATCGTCGAATGGAAAGACGCCTCCGACGAGGAACGCGCCATAACGCTCTGTAATTCTGGCGTTTTAGCCGGCGAAAGCGGCCTTGTTTTCGATCTTCTCGACGAGGTGACGAACGATAATGCAGCGGGCGAATACTATCTGACTGACCTGCCCGCCATCGCGGCCAGCCGAGGCCTTGTGAGCCGCGTCGTACGATGCGACGAAGCCGAGACCATGGGCGTCAATTCCCGCAGCGATCTGGCGGCCGCATCAGCCGCGTTCCAGACACGCGCCCGCGCTGCCGCGCTTGAGGCGGGCGTCACGATGGACGCCCCCGAGACCGTCTACTTTGCCTACGACACCCTTCTGGGGCGCGATTGCCTTGTGGAGCCCAACGTCGTCTTCGGGCCTGACGTGACGGTCGAGACAGGCGCGCGCATTCGGGCGTTTTCGCATCTGGAGGGCTGCCACGTGTCACGCGGCGCTATCGTGGGCCCCTACGCGCGCTTGCGCCCGGGCGCCGAGTTGGCCGAAGACGTGCGCGTCGGCAATTTCGTCGAGATCAAGAACGCCGAAGTGGCAGAAGGCGCGAAAGTTAATCATCTCAGCTATATCGGCGACGCCGCCGTGGGCGCTGGAGCCAACATCGGTGCGGGAACGATCACCTGCAATTATGATGGGGTCATGAAGCACCGTACCGAGATCGGGAAAGGCGCCTTTATCGGATCGAACACCATGTTGGTCGCGCCGGTGAGCGTGGGAGACGAGGCGATGACGGCCTCAGGATCAGTCATCACATCAAATGTGCCAGACGGCGATTTGGCTGTGGCCCGCACCCGGCAAGAGAACAAATCCGGCCTCGCCCGGCGCCTCATGGCACGGCTACGAGAGATTAAGAGGAGCAGGTAAATGTGCGGCATCGTTGGCATTTTGGGTTCACACCAAGTGGCACCCATTCTCGTGGAAGGGCTCCGCAGGCTGGAATACCGCGGCTATGACAGCGCGGGGATCGCCACCCTCAATGATGGAAAGCTGGAGCGCCGTCGCGCTGTCGGCAAGCTTGTGAACCTCTCGGACAAACTGGTGCATGAACCGCTCGCAGGTTTTGCGGGCATCGGCCACACCCGCTGGGCGACCCATGGCGCCCCGACTGAGCAGAACGCCCACCCTCACCGCGGTGAACGCGTCGCAGTGGTCCACAATGGCATCGTCGAAAACTTCCGCGCCCTGCGCACCGAGCTTGAGAAAGCAGGCACCGAACATCAGACGCAGACCGACACGGAAACGGTCGCCCTGCTCTGCCAGCACTACCTCGATGAAGGTCTTTCGCCGGTTGATGCCGCCCGCGAGACGGTCAGCCGCCTTGAGGGCGCCTTCGCCCTCGCGTTCCTTTTCGACGGTGAGCCGAACCTGATGGTCGCGGCGCGTAAGGGGTCCCCGCTGGCCATCGGCCATGGCGAGGGTGAGGTCTACATCGGGTCGGACGCCATCGCGCTGGCGCCTCTCACTGACCGCATCACCTATCTCGAAGAAGGCGATTTCGCTGTTCTCACTCGCGAGAGCGTCGAGATTACCGACCAGCGTGGCGCCCTGGCCAATCGCGGGGTCCAACGCATCCAGGTCGAGGCGACGCAGGCCGACAAGGGGGGCCACAAGCACTTCATGTCGAAGGAAATCGCCGAACAACCGGCCGTCATCGACACATGCTTGGGCAACTACATCAAGGCAGGCGACGTCGCGCTGCCGGAAGACTTCGATTTCGAGGGCATCGAACGCATCACTCTCGTGGCCTGCGGCACCGCATTCTATGCCTGCCTCGTGGCGAAATACTGGTTCGAACAGATCGCGCGGATGCCTGTCGAGGTCGATATCGCGTCAGAGTTCCGGTATCGCGAGCCTCCCGTCTCCGCAGGTACGTTGGCCATCTTTGTGAGCCAATCTGGCGAAACAGCCGACACCCTTGCCGCCCTGCGTTACATGGATGGCAAAGCCGCGAAAATCGGCGCCGTGGTCAATGTGACCACCTCCACGATAGCGCGGGAGGCAGACATTACATTCCCGATTTACGCGGGCACCGAGATCGGCGTCGCGTCGACCAAGGCCTTCACCTGTCAGCTGACGGTACTTGCGCTCCTCGCGCTTAAGGCGTCTGCCAAACGGGGTGAGAGCATCCCAGACAATGCGTTGGAGAGCCTTCAGCGCACGCCCGGCCTTATCCAGCAGGCACTGACGCTTGGCACCCGCTATCCGGAGGTTTGCCGGCAACTTGCCGAAGCCCGCGATATCATCTTCCTCGGGCGCGGGTCGCTTTACCCTCTCGCGATGGAAGGCGCACTAAAGCTGAAGGAAATCAGCTACATACACGCCGAAGGTTATGCATCCGGGGAACTCAAGCACGGCCCAATCGCGCTGATCGACGAAAGCGTCCCAGTGATCGTGATGGCTCCGCAAGACGCGCTTTTCGACAAGACGATCTCCAACATGCAGGAGGTCATGGCGCGCGGGGGCCGCATGGTCCTGGTCAGCGACGCCGCCGGTGCGAAAGAGGCCGGTGACGGTGTGTGGGAAACGCTGATCATGCCGGAGGTGGACCCGCTTTGGGCGCCTATCATTTACGCCGTGCCGGCTCAACTTCTGGCCTATCACACGGCCATCGCGAAGGGCACGGATGTCGACCAACCGCGCAACCTCGCCAAATCGGTAACCGTGGAATAGCGCCTTAAAGCGTATCGATCCGCAGCGGTGACACTGCCGTCAAAGGCAACCCTAGCGCCTGAAGTGCCGCCAGCGACGCGCGGCTCCCGGCGGTGGCAGGCCCGTCGATCGGAATGAGCGTCACCTCGATGGACCGCCCACTTTCGACTGCTGTGACGCGACCTTGGCCCTGCGTGCTCACCAGCGGGGTCTTCACCCACAGACCAGGCTCCGCCGCGTTGCCAAGCGTCACGAGCGTCTCGCGACTAGCTGCGGGCACCGGCTCGGCGACCGCTTCTTCAATCTCGGCCCCCTCTTCTTCCAACACCAGCTCAGGCGCGGCAGGCTCCACGACAGGCGGAGGCCCGGGTTGAAACACAGCGGGAAGCTGGCCGCAGCCAGCCAAAAGCACGAAAGGGAGGCAAATCAGGATACGCATACGAAAGAGTTATGGCTCCAACGGTCCCTTGGCAACGGCTGCCCCTTGGCACTGCGCCACTGCCCGCCTACAACCCTTACATGGCGACTGATCAGGCACCCACCTTGGCACCTTTGATTGACCCGTTTCATCGGACGATCAGCTATTTGCGCATGTCGGTCACCGACCGCTGCGATTTCCGCTGCCTCTACTGCATGTCCGAACAGATGACCTTCCTACCCAAGTCAGACCTTCTGACGTTGGAAGAGCTCGATCGCATGGCCTCAACCTTCATCCGGTTGGGCATCAGAAAACTGCGTATCACGGGCGGTGAACCCCTCGTGCGCAAGGGCATCATGCAGTTCTTCAACGCGATGTCGCGGCATCTGGAGACAGGTGCACTGGAGGAGTTGACGGTCACGACCAACGGCTCCCAACTGTCGCGTTTTGCGCGTGATCTGGCGGCAGCGGGCGTAAAACGGATCAATGTCTCGCTCGACACGCTCGACGAGCAAAAGTTCAAAGATGTCACCCGTTGGGGCCGTCTGGCGCAGGTCCTGCACGGGCTAGATGAGGCCCAAGCGGCAGGCCTGCGGGTAAAGCTGAACACAGTGGCGCTGAAGGGCTTCAACGAAGAAGAGCTCTTCCAGCTGATCGAGTTCTGCGAGGCGCGCGGAATGGACATCACCTTCATCGAAGTGATGCCTATGGGCGATCTCGGCAATGAAGACCGCCTCGACCAATACTGGCCACTGAGCGACCTACGAAAGCGGCTTGAGGAGCAATATACGCTTACCGACCTTAGCCACCGCACGGGCGGCCCGGCGCGCTACATGCGCCTGAATGAGACGGGGCAGCAGGTGGGTTTCATCACGCCGCTGACGCATAATTTCTGCGAAAGCTGCAACCGCGTGCGCGTGACCTGTACGGGCGAAATCTACACCTGCCTAGGCCAGGAAGGTATGTCTGACCTGCGCGCACCCCTGCGGGCGTCCCAGGATGACGCGGTGCTCGAAGAAGCGATCCGCGCGGCCATCGGGCTCAAGCCCCGCGGCCACGATTTCGACTATTCGCGCGGCGTGGCCGACGGCCAGATGACGCGCCACATGTCCCACACTGGCGGCTAGAATGACGGCTTTGCTGCGGCTCTACAGCGGGACGACACGCCTCGCCTTGCCGTTTGTTGCCCGCACGGAGGCGCGCAAGCTGGCGGAATCTGGCATGGCAGAGCGGGTGCCCGAGAAGATGGGGCGCGCGTCTGGGGCGCGGCCTGACGGGCGGCTCCTTTGGCTGCACGCGGCCTCCGTGGGGGAAAGCCTCTCCGCCCTGCCCCTGATCGAACGCTTTGCGCGGGATGGCCAGGTGCTGGTGACCACGGGGACCACCACCTCGGCGGAGCTCATGGCCAAGCGTCTGCCCGAGAACGCCTTTCACCGTTTTGCCGCGCTCGATGCGCCGGGCCCGGTCGCACGTTTCCTCGATCACTGGCGGCCTGATGCATGCCTTTTCGTCGAAAGTGAGCTTTGGCCGAACACGATCCAAGCCATCGCCGCCCGGGGCCTGCCGCTAGCACTGGTGAACGCGCGAATATCGGATAAGTCCCTGGCACGTTGGGAGAAACGCTGGAAGTCAGCCGAAGCGCTTCTAAGCCAGTTCAAACTGATCCTCACGCAAACAGACGACCTCGCTGCCGCGCTCCGGGCGCTTGGCGCGCCCAAAGCACGCTCGGCCCCGAACCTGAAGGCTATGGCGAAAGCGTTGCCGACGGACCCTGATCTGATGGCGATGATCCCTGAGCGCGCTTGGGTCGCGGCCTCCACCCATCCGGGCGAAGAAGACCTCGTGCTAAGCGCCCATGGCATGCTGTTGGAGCGGATGCCGGAAGCAACGCTGCTTCTGGCCCCCCGCCACCCGACACGGGGCGACGACGTGGCCGAACTCATTGCACGACGCGGCTGGCCCGTGCGCCGCCGAAGTAAAGGCGAAGGGCCGGAAGGCCAGGTCTGGTTGATGGACACGCTTGGCGAACTCGGCAGCCTCTATGCAGCTGCACCGATCGTTTTCCTCGGCGGATCACTCACCAAGGTGGGCGGGCATAACCCTTATGAGCCCGCCATGGCCGGCGCGGCTGTCATCACCGGCCCTCACATCCACAATTTCGAAGGCGCCTTCGCGGAGTTCTTCGCCCACAGCGCCGCTCAATCCGTGGGGCGCCCGAATGACCTATTGGAAAAGGTGGCGAACCTCATGGCCAACCCGCCCCTCCTTCACGCGCGACGCGAGGCTGCGCGCAAGGTGGTGGCACTGCAGGGGGACGCGCTCGATGGAATCGAGCGCGACTTGAGAGAGGCTTTGGCGCTTTAGCCGGCCAACGGCAGGCGCTGCTCAACAATTTCGGTCCACCAGGAGCACCCGGCGGGGATTGCATCATCGTTGAAGTTGTATTCGGGGTGGTGGACGCTCGCGCTATCGCCGTTGCCCACGAGGATGTAGGCGCCCGGCCGTGCGTTCAGCATGAAGGCGAAATCCTCGCCCCCCATCACCAGCGGCGCGTCATGGCAGGAGCCGGAGACCTTGGCGGCGACATCAGCGGCGAAGGTCGTCTGCTCATCGCTGTTGGTCATCACAGGGTATCCGCGCATGTAGTTGACCTCGGCCGAGCCACCAAAGGCCGCGGCTTGAGTTTCAACCATGGTCTTGAGACGCTCTTCCACGAGGTCCTGGATCTCCGCATCCAGCGTCCGAACTGTTCCTCGCAGTGTCACCTGCTGTGGGATCACGTTGTGGGCGTTCGATGAGGTCTGGAAAGAGGTCACCGACAGCACTGCCTGCTTCACCGGGTCCACGTTGCGGCTGACGATGGATTGCAGCGCGATCACGATGTGGGAGGCCATGACCGTGGTGTCCACGCTCTCCTGCGGTTTGGCGGCATGACCGCCCTTGCCGGTAAGCACGATTTCGAATTGGTCAGCGGCTGCGAAGAACGGGCCGGAGCGGATGGCGAATTCGCCCGTCGCCATGCCCGGCCAGTTATGCATGCCGTAGACTTCCTCGACATTCCAACGGTCGAGCATACCGTCATCGACCATCTCCTTACCGCCGCCGCCGCCTTCTTCGGCGGGCTGGAAGATCACAAGTACATCACCGTCGAAGTTTCTGGTTTCGCTCAGATATTTTGCAGCACCGAGAAGCATTGCCGTGTGGCCATCATGGCCACAGGCATGCATCGCACCTGGCGTCTTCGAAGCATAATCGAGCCCCGTCCCCTCAAGGATCGGCAGCGCATCCATGTCGGCGCGCAGGCCAATCGTACGACTTGAATTACCCTTGCCCTTGATCAAGCCAACAACACCCGTGCGGCCGATTCCCTCGACCACTTCGTCACAACCAAAGCCGCGCAGCTTCTCGGCCACGACACCCGACGTGCGGTGCGTCTCAAATAGGATCTCGGGATGCTCGTGCAGGTCTCGACGCCATTCGGTGATGTCGGGGAGAAGCTCGGCAAAGCGGTTCTTGATGGGCATGGGTCGTGGCGTCCTTCAGGAAAGGTGGCTGATGAGTTTGTCGAGAAAGGCCTCGCCTGCCTCGAACTGTTCAACCGTAATGAACTCGTTCGGTTGATGAGCTAGGGCGATATCGCCCGGACCGCAAATAACAGTTGAGTAGCCGCCGAGCTGGAACCAGCCCCCGTCGGTGCCATAGGGCACGGTGTTCTGCGAGTTATCGCCGGTGATGCGGCGGGTGAGTTCTTCGGCGGGGCTGTCGGGTTCGGGGCTAACACCCGGACCCGGGGCAAGAATGCGGCAGGTGACCGAGGCCTCAGGGTGCACCGCCTTGATCTCCGCATCCACTTCTCCGCAGAAGTCTCTGAAATCTTGGAAATGTTTGCCATCCATGTCAGAAGGAACATTGCGCACATCCACCGAGAAGGAGCAGTCCTTCGCCGTGATGTTATGCGCCGTGCCGCCGTTCAGCATACCCACGTGCAGCGTGGTGTAAGGCGGATCAAATGCTGCATCTTCGTCCTTCACCGGCGCGTCGCGGTTGGCGTCAGAGCGCTGACGCAGCCAATTGACGAGGCGCGCGGCCACCATCGTGGCGCTGACCCCCTCATGGAGCTTCGAGGAATGCACCTCGAAGCCGCGCACATCGACGAAACAGGCGTCACAGCTTTTGTGGCCGGAGACGACCTTCATGCCCGTAGGCTCTCCTACGATGCACGCATTCGCGCGGGGCAGCGCCTCCTTCATGGCATCAACCAGCGGACGGGCGCCGAGCAGACCCACTTCCTCATCGTAGGAAAATGCCAGCTGGATCGGGCGCTTGAGGTCCTTCATCTTAGGCACAGCAGCCAAAGCGAGAGCCACAAAGCCCTTCATATCCGTCGTGCCGCGCCCGTAGAGCTTGCCGTCTTTCTCAACAACGGTCCAAGGGTCGGTCACCCAATCCTGCCCATCGACGGGCACGACATCGGTGTGCCCGCTCAGAATCACGCCACCGTCGATCTCGGGCCCGATATGGGCGAAGAGCGAGGCTTTCTGCCCCGTTTCATCGTAATCGCGGTGGCAGGTGACGCCATGGGAGGTCAGATATTCCTCCATGAAATCAACGAGCGGCAGGTTAGTATCGCGGCTCACCGTTGGGAAGGCGATGAGCCTGTCTAGCATCTCACGTGCGCTGAGGTTCATTCGGTTGCTCGCTTGTATCCGGCCCATTCGCCCTCGAGCACAAAGTGCCCGGGCGATACTTCGTCATAGCTAGACGGCGCTGGCGTGTATTCCAGCGGATGAATCGGTGACGGGATCGGACGGAAGTTGAGATCTTTCTCGGATTTCCGCTGTGTTGGATCGGCCACCGGCACGGCTTTGAGGAGAGAGCGCGTGTATTCGTGCTGCGGGTCCTCAAAGATCGCTCGGCGCGGGCCCATCTCCACGATGCGGCCAAGATACATGACCCCCACCGTGTGGGAGACACGCTCAACCACCGCCATGTCGTGAGAGATGAAGAGGAGCGAGATCCCGAGTTCCGCCTGAAGCTCCATCAGCAGGTTCAGCACCTGCGCCTGAACGGAGACGTCGAGCGCCGAGACGGCTTCATCTGCCACGATCAGTTTCGGGTTCAGTGCCAAGGCGCGGGCGATGGCGATCCGCTGTCGCTGACCGCCCGATAGCTCGTGCGGGAAGCGGCGCATGAAGGAGCGTGGCAACTCCACCCGGTCAAAGAGACCCGCAACGCGATCCATCTTTTCCTTGCCGGACAAAAGACCGTAATTCTCAATTGGCTCAGCGACTTGGTCGGCGAGCTGCATCTGCGGGTTTAGGCTCGCAAACGGGTCCTGGAAGATCATCTGCATGTCTCTGCGGGCGTCGCGAAGCTCTGTTTCAGACAGCGCCATCACATCGACGCCGTCGAGCATGACCGACCCGGCAAGCGGCTCCACCAAACGCAGCAGGGAGCGCCCACAGGAGGATTTCCCGCAGCCCGATTCGCCCACGAGGCTCAGCGTCTGGCCCTTCTTGATCGAAAAGCTCACGTCCTCCACGGCGTGCACATTAGCCACCGTGCGGCGGAAGAAACCGCCTTTCACGGGGAAGCGTGTGACGAGATTTTTGACCTCGAGAAGCACCTTGTCTTGGCCCGGGATCGGCGTCGGCTCCACCTCAGCGCCCATGAGCTTCATGGGCTCCGGCAGGTCTTTGCCGGTCATCTCTCCCAGACGCGGGACCGCGGCGAGAAGCGCTTGTGTATAAGGGTGCTGCGGGTTGGCGAAGATTTCCGCCACCGGGCCCTCTTCCACCTTTTCGCCGCGGAACATGACGACGACGCGGTCGGCCATCTGGGCCACAACGCTCATGTCATGCGTGATGAACATCACCGCCGTGCCCGTTTCGCGTTTTAGGCGATCCATAAGCGCAAGTATCTCGGCCTGGATGGTCACGTCGAGGGCGGTTGTGGGTTCGTCCGCGATCAAGAGACGCGGCTCGCAGGCGAGCGCCATGGCGATCACGACTCGCTGGCGCATACCGCCAGAAAGCTCGTGCGGGTATTGCTTCAGCCGGCGCTCAGGTTCCGGAATGCGCACCTGTTTGAGAAGCTCCAGCGCCCGCGCGGAGGCCTGCGCCTTCGACATCCCCTTGTGGATGATGAGCCCCTCGGTCAGCTGCCGTTCCACTGTGAAAACAGGGTTCAACGAGGTCATCGGCTCCTGAAAGATCATCCCGATCTCGTTGCCGCGGAGCGACCGCATATCCATCAGCGACCGGGCGGCAACGTCCTCTGCCCCCTGCCCGCGATCAAAGAGAAGTTCGCCTTTGGTGATCTCACCGCCGCCAAACTCAACAAGCCGCATCAGCGAGAGCGAAGAGACCGACTTTCCCGACCCCGACTCACCCACGATGCAGACCGTCTCACCGGGATTGATCGTGAAACTGACGTCTTTGACGCCAACGACAGGGCCGTCTTTGGTCTGAAATTCAACGCGCAGATTGCGAATATCGGCGACTGGTGTCTGATCGAGCATGGTGTCTCCCCTCGCGTTCGAACGTGGCGGGGCAATCCAGCAGTGTCAAACATCGCCTCGAAAAAAGCGCCTCGAAAAATGGCAGTCGTTTAAAAATCAGCCAGTTGGCCCGCACGGAAGGCTTGCAATCGAGAGAAAAGCATTGCGTCATGGTGGCATGAGTGTCCGGGGGGTCCGCGCCATTGTCTCAAATCTCAGCCTTTCAGGCCCACGAAGCCTGGGCGATTTTTGCGTCGCGGTCGCGCGCCCAACCCACACCACAACTACCAACTGGGAGAAATAAATGACGTTCAAAACCGCCCTTATGGGTGCCGCAGCCCTTGTGGCTCTTGCACCGGCCGCTTTTGCCGAGCGTGGCTCGGACGGAGAGGTCCGTATTATTTATTGGCAGGCACCATCGATCCTTAACCCGTTCCTCTCGGGCGGCACGAAGGACTTGGAATCGGCCTCGATGATCATTGAGCCGCTGGCGCGCTACAACGAAAAGGGCGAACTCGTCCCTTGGCTCGTTGACGAAGTGCCCACGGTCGACAACGGCGGCGTCAGCGCTGACCTGACCTCCATCACTTGGAAAATCACGCCGGGCCTCACGTGGTCCGATGGCACGCCTTTCACGTCCGCAGACGTGAAATTCACCTACGAATATTGCACCGACCCCGATGGCGGTTGTGCACAGGTCACTAAGTTTGAAGGCGTAGACAGCGTCGACACGCCCGACGACCTGACCGTCACGGTGAACTTCTCCGGCCCGACGCCGAACCCTTACGGCCCCTTCGTTGGCGGTGAGAGCCCGATCCTGCAGGCAGCGCAGTTCGCTGATTGTAAGGGCGCGGCTGCATCCACCTGCACCGAAGAGAACTTCAACCCGATCGGCACTGGCCCGTTCGTCGTTGACGACTTCAAGCCCAACGACGTTATCGTCATGTCCGCAAACCCGAACTACCGTGACCCGGCGAAGCCTGCCTTCGCAAAGGTCACCTTCAAAGGTGGTGGCGACGCAACGGCTGCTGGCCGCGCGGTCATGGAAACCGGCGAATTCGACTACGCCTGGAACCTCCAGCTCGCACCTGACGTGATCAGCCAGATGCAAGAAGGCGGCCTCGGCACGCCAGTGGCAGGCTTTGGCCCGCTCGTTGAGCGTCTGATGCTCAACAACGCCAACCCTGATCCGGCACTCGGCGAAATGCGTTCGGTCAAAGCTGACCCGAACGGCCCGTCCGAGCACCCGTTCCTCGGCGATCCGGCTGTCTACAAAGCCATGTCCATGGCCATCGATCGTCCGCTCCTTGTGGAAGTGGGCTACGGCCAGGCTGGTAAAGTGACGTGTAACTGGGTGCCTGCACCTGACGCGTTCAACTCCACCGCGCTGACCTGCGACACGCAGGACATCGCTGGTGCCAACGCCATGCTCGACGCAGCTGGCTACATGGACACCGACGGTGACGGTGTGCGTGAAACGCCCGATGGCGTTCCAATGTCCATCCTCTACCAGACCTCCACGAACGCCGTCCGTCAGGACTTCCAGGCGCTCATCAAGGAGTGGTGGAGCCAGATCGGCATCGAGACCGAGCTGCGTAACCTGAACGCTTCCGTGTTCTTCGGCGGTGACCCGGGCTCCCCCGACACCTTCCAGAAGTTCTATGCAGACGTGCAGATGTACGCCAACACGTTCAACGGCACCGACCCGCAGGCTTACCTCGGCAACGCGCTGTGCGACAAAGCTCCGCGTCCGGACAGCCAGTGGCAAGGTGAGAACATCTCCCGTACCTGTATCCCGGGCTACGACGAGATGCATGCTCAGTTGCAGGCAACTGCAGGTATAGAGGCACGTGCCGAAATCGGCCGCGCTCTGAACGACATGGCTGTCGAGAACGGGATGATGATCCCGCTCGTGCACCGTGGTCGCCTCTCTGCCCACGCAAACACGCTGGGCGGCGTGGTCCTCAACGTTTGGGACAGCGAGCTCTGGAACGTTGCGGACTGGTACCGCGTCGACGGCTAAACCCGTCTAGCCAACCAATCGTAGGGTGCGCCGCGTGCGCGCCCTACCCTTTCTTCCCGACATGAGAAGCCGATGCTGACCTATACGATCAGACGACTGGTACTCGCGGTTCCGACGCTGCTGTTTATCTCGCTCGTCATTTTCCTGCTGCTCGAGCTCGCCCCCGGCGATCCGATGGCGCAGGTCCCGCTCACCGTGCCTGCCGAGGTGAAGGAGCAGATGCGCGAGGCCCTCGGAGTGGGTCAGCCAATCTGGATCAGCTTCCCGAAGTGGCTCTACCAGTTCTTCGTCATCGAGCCGATGGTGATGATCGATTACTACTTCGGCACGAGCCTCAGCGAAGGCCAGTTCCGCGCGATCTCCTGGCAGACGCGTTCGCCGGTGATGGACATCGTGGTCCAACGCCTGCCGCAAACGCTCTGGGTAGTGGGTGTCGCCTATATCGTGGGCTTTGCCATCGCGATCCCGGTGGGGATCTACTCGGCCTACAAGCAATATTCCCTTTTTGATAATCTGGGTACGTTCATCACGATGGTGGGCTTTTCGGTCCCGCCGTTCTTCTCGGGCGTCCTCGTTATCGTGATCTTCTCGGTTCAGCTCGGGTGGTTCCCTTCGATTTATGACACCACGCTGGTGGTCAATTCGTGGGAGAGCTTCGTCAAACAGCTCAACCAGATGTTCTTGCCGGTGATGGTGCTGGCGCTGCAGATCACCTCGCAGACCTCGCGCTTCATGCGCTCCTCCATGCTCGACAACCTCAATCAGGACTATGTGCGCACTGCTCGCGCCAAGGGCCTGCGGGAGCAGGCGGTTGTGATGGTGCACGTGCTGCGCAACTCCATGATCCCGGTGATCACGGTCATGGCCTTGTCGGTGCCTCAGATCTTCGGTGGTGCGATCATCACCGAACAGGTGTTCAAGGTGAACGGCATCGGCCAGCTTCTGATCACCGCGATCCAGGCCAACGACCTGCCCATGGTGCAGACGCTGACCTTCATTTTCGCCGTGCTGATCGTTGTCTTCAATCTCATCGCAGACGTCCTCTACGGCCTGCTCGACCCGAGGATCCGCTATGACTGATGCAGCACACAACTCGCCGCTTTCAGATCCGATCCCGGACAAGCCACCGCGCTCGCAGTGGGAGGAAGTATGGAGCCAGTTCCGCCGTCACCGAGGCGCGATGATCTCGCTCTTTATCCTCGTGGTAATCGTGGCGGGTACCTATCTCGGGCCCCTTATCTGGCGGGCTGATCCGCAAGCCATTCCGTCGACACTCGATATGATCAAGCAGCGCGATGCGCGCCCGATCTACACGTCGATCTGGGACAGTGGCGCTAAGGTTCAATGGGCGAACCCATTGGGCACCGACAATCTCGCACGCGATAATCTCGCCCGCCTGATGTACGGCGGCCGCGTGTCAATCGCTGTGGGTCTTTTGGCCATGGCGCTGTCGATCGTACTTGGTGCATTGGTGGGCGTTCTTGCTGGCTACTTCCGGCGCCTCGATTCGCCACTCATGCGTCTGACGGACCTCTTCCTTGCCCTGCCCCTTTTGCCGCTGATCCTTGTGGCCTCCCTCCTCTTCCGGGAGCCATTGTCAGCCGCATTCGGGGTCGAGGGCGGGACATTCGTCCTGATCGTCTCTCTCATTGGTATCACCAGCTGGATGCAGACTGCACGGATCGTGCGCGGCGATGTGCTCGCGCTGAAAGAGCGTGAGTTCGTGCTAGCAGCAAAGTCCGTGGGCACCAGGCCCGGTCGCCTGATCCGCCGTCACGTTCTGCCAAACGTGCTCTCGCCCATCATGGTGTCGGCAACGCTCGGGATCGCCACGGCAATCATCACTGAATCCGCCCTGTCCTTCCTCGGCTTCGGCTTCCCGCCGGACTTCCCCACCTGGGGCCGCCTGCTGAACGACAGCGTGGACCGCATGGTCAGCTTCCCGGAGCGCGTGCTCTGGCCCGGCCTGATGATCTCGCTGACGGTGCTTTGCGTGAACTACATCGGTGACGGCCTGCGCGACGCGCTCGATCCACGGATCCGGGGCCGCTAAGGCCCTGGAACCAGAGCTGCCATGTGCAGTGGATCGTCCGAGATGGCATAGTGGCGCGACGTGAAGAGCCACTTGTCGGCCCGTCGGTATAGCTCGCAATGGACGAAATAAGGCTCGCGCCTGATCTGGCTTCCAAAGTGAACGAGGCGCGTTTCCACCAAGGCCCATATCGTGGCGACATCTACGAACGTGGCGCTCACGGTGCGCCGGCACATCTCGCTAACACCATCGTGATTAAGGTATTCGATGCTGCGCCGGTACATCTTCTCGAGCCCAGCAAGGTCTTCGATCACTTCTCTCCGCTCGGACGTGGACACGGCGTAGGGTAGCCCAAGATACGCAGCAAAGGCCACAAAGTCTCGGTCAGCGACAGTCTCGCCGACTTCCTCAAGCACGCGATCGACGATGGCTTTGCCCCTCGGATCGGAGGGCGCTTGATCATGTTTGGGGGGCGTCCCGGTTCCCCCCGGAGTGTCGCTCTGCATCTTCCCCTGCCTGGCCGAAGCCCTGCGTTTCTCACTGTCCCCTAGATCAGTGTACCTCAAAACAAGTTTTTCCTAGCTTGGGCCCGGTTTCGCGCGGTTCCGAGCGGCCCATCGCCCAAGTATCGGGCCCGAACGACACTTGCCTTTGCCGGTGCAGAGGCACTACGACAGAGAAGCCATTCGGAGAAATGTTATGAAGCGTTCGGTAATCGTTGTTGCAGCACTAGCAGCGTTGGCGGCCTGTGAGCCCGTGCCAGAACAGGCGCCGTTGCCAGAAGAAGTTGCCGCTGTTGCTGACCCGCGCTTTGTCGCCACGGCCCGCCTTCGTGAAGATGGCTGCTATTGGTACGTGCATGACAACGCGGTTGAGACCACGTTCTTGCCGCTCCGTACGCGCGATGGCCGCCCGATTTGCGCACAAACGGCGGAAGAGCGTGCGGCCGCTGCTGCAGCCGCCGCGAGCTGATCTAACCTAGAAAGTTAGGTTGATGGGGAGCGCGTCAGGCGCGTTCCACGTCATAGAGGTACGCCGTCGAGCCGGTCTGAACCTCTTCATAGAGCCCGATGATATGGGCCATCACCATACGGACACAGCCCGAAGACGCGCGCCCACCGATGGAGCGTGGCGAGGTCGTGCCATGAATGCGCAGATATGTGTCGCGGTTGCCTTCGAAGAGGTAAAGCGCGCGGCTGCCCAGCGGGTTCGACGGGCCACCGTCCATGCCGTTCTCAAACTCTTTGTACTTCCACGGCTCCCGCTCGATCATCGCGTCCGTCGGGCGCCAGGTCGGCCATTTGGTCTTGCGGCGGATCGTGTAGCTGCCGGGCTCGTAAAGGTTGCCCTTGGCGATCGCCACGCCGTAGCGCATGGCCGTGCCATCGGTGCGGATATGATAGAGATAGCGTCCGATCGCATCCACATGGATGTCACCCGGTTTCAGGCCCGCCTTGTGTTCCACCAGCTGCGGCAGAAACCGCGGGTGAAAGCCCCAAGGGTTGGAGGTGAACGGGTCATAGTTGGCAGGCGTCACGCGCGCGTCCCATGCGTTCCACATTGCGCGGTTCGACACTGGCCGGCGCGGCACCGCGACTTCCTCAGCCGCCGCACCCGCAATGGGTTCGGTCACGTCAACGAGCGGTTCTTCCGCGGTTTGCGCCAGAAGCGGCAAGGCCGGTGAAAACAAAGCGGCGCTCGTGGAAAGGAAATGGCGGCGGGTCAACATGGGCCTGGTCCTAACAATGTGCGAATAACGGGCGCAAATTAGCGCGCCCGAGGGTCTGGGGCGAGGGTTGAGCACCTCACAAAAGCGTAACTAGGCTCGGCGTATCCTGAAGGCCACAATGAAAACCTTGATCAGCGGCGGGGGGCGGTGTTCACTTTGCCCATGACAGACAGCTTTTCCCTCCAAAGACGCGCGCCCGGCGGCGGCACAGCCCCACTGACGAATTGGGGCTTCCGGAATGAGACCGACCCCCTAAGGGACGTCCTTCTTGGATCGCCGGCGCACCTTTTCCATCGCGCCACGTCGAGCCTGTCGCGCAAGCACCTGCGCGAGGCCCCCTGCGATATCCAGATGGCACAGGCTCAGCATGCAGAGCTCGTGTCCGCCTACGAGAGTTTCGGCGTTCAGGTCCACATGACCCCGCCCGAGCCGGAGCTGACGATGCAGGTCTATAGCCGCGATAGCTCCGTCATGACGCCCTATGGGGCGATCATCACAGCGATGGCGCAGTGGTGGCGCCGGGGCGAAAACTACGCCGCGATCCGCATGTACGAAAAGCTGGGCATCCCGATCTATGACATGGTCACCGCAGGTACCTTCGAGGGTGGCGATTTCAACGTCATCGAGGAAGGCTGCGTTCTGATCGGCTGCGGCGGCGCCCGCACGCAAGAAGAAGGCGCGCGCCAAGTTGCCGGTTGGTTCGAAAAGGAAGGTTGGGAAGTCCGCCTTGCCTTCATCGACGAATACTATGTGCACATCGACCTGATGGTCGTGCCGATCGCAGAAAAGCTCACGGCCGTCTGCACCGCCTGCACTGATCCTGCGATCGTGGAATGGTTGAAGGGCAAAGGGCACGAAATCATCGATGTCCCCTTCCAGGATACGATGAACTTGGGCTGCAACCTCATGTCGTTGGGCGGGGACCGCGCCATTGCGCCGGCGACCTCTCAGCACTTGATTGGCGAACTCCGCGCTCGGGGTTTTGATGTGACGGAAGTCGAAACGGCCGAAATCTCGAAGACAGGCGGCGGCATCCATTGCATGGCGCAGGCACTCAAACGCGCGGCCTGAGCGACGGTACCGTTTTCGAGCCAGCCTCTCTCTTTTTCAGTGAGCAGGCTGGCCATCGCCGCTTCGTAGGCCGTGATGTTCCTTTCTGCGAGGACGCCTTCCCATTTGCGCGACGAGGCGCTGTCAAAGAAGCTCGCATCTTGGCGCCAAAACCCCTGTCCCGCTCCCAGGACGAAGCGGTCGCAATTGGCGCGCATGTTTTCAAACGTTGCGGCCTCGGTAACGCGCCCTAGGAAAGCGTCAGATAGCTTAAGGCCGACATGCCCGCGATCTGCCTCACGGCCTTTCCAAAATCGCGCTGCATGTCATTGTAGCGCAGCATCAAGAGGTTCTCGCGCCCTCGTCGGGCAAGCGCGCCTTTGTGATGCGCCACAATCGTTTTCAGGGGCATGGCATCAGGGTTGTCGCCCTCAAGGAAGAGGGTGCAGCTCTCCCTCGGGTCGTCAGGAAAGAACTCCCCCAGTATACCAAAGGACATGTTGGCCACGTGCCTTCGGTAGGAGAAATGCACGTCGAGCGGATGACGGTAGACCGAGATGTAACGCAGCTCTGACCACCAGGGCAGGCCTTGGTAGGAAGTGTGTGACTTGAACTGGCGCCGGTGATCTTGCGCCTCTAGCCGCGCGGCGACGTCTTCCAAGGGCCGAAACTTGATATCGATCCAAGGGCTTTTCAGCGAGATCTGCGCAGCCACATTGGTGTCTTGAGCTATGAGCATCGCCAGAATGCTTTGCACCCATGTTGCCCCGGATTTCGCAGGTGTGTTGACGACGATATCGCCCTCACGGACGGCAAGCCCGTCCCACCGGCTGGGATCGGAGAGTGACCCGGAAAAGTCCTCAGACGGTGTCTCGAATGGGGTCAGCTTTGCCATCGGAAGACCTCTGCGCGCGAGCACCCCAAGGCTAGTCAGGGCCAGCTCACGAGGCAAGGCGGAGGGCTACTCCACCGATCGGCGGATGCGTCGCACGAGCCACCACACCGCAAGCACGGTGAGAGGCGTGGAAATCCCAAAGAGCACATATTGCGTGAGCCCGAGCTGAGAGGCCGCTGGCCCAAGCGAATACACAACCAGATTAACGGCGTAGTAGCTGATCGCCACCACAGACAGCCCCTCGACCGTCTTCTGCAGCCTCAGCTGCAGATCGGCGCGCTTATCCATGCTCTCAAGAAGCTTCTGGTTCTGCGCCTGACGTTCGACGTCCACGCTCGTGCGCAAGAGGTCCCCTGCCCTGAGCGCGCGTTCTGACATTCCCTTCAGACGCCTCTCGGTTGCAGCCACGGTGCGCATGGCGGGATCGTAACGGCGCATCATGAACTCGCGGAAGGTCTGGCGTCCATTGAAGCGCTCTTCGCGCAGCACTTCGATCCGCTGGGCAACAATCGCCTCATAGGCGCGGGTCGCTGAAAAGCGGAACGCGGCCTTGGCCGACATGTTCTCAAGCTCCGAGCTCAGCGCGATCAATTCGCGCAACGTCCCTTCCGAGCTCGACGGCCCGTTGGACATCATATCCACCAGCCGCAACAGCGCCGAGTCGATCTCGCCTAGGCGGGCCGACATGGATTGGACGCGCGCAAAGCCAAGCATGGACATGGTTTTGTAGGTCTCGATCTCGCACAAGCGCTGCACGACGCGGCCAATGCGTCTGCTGCCGGTGTCAGGCCGGGTGAAGACAGCAAACCGCATGTGACCTGCGGGATCGATGCGAAAGTCACTGGCTACAGTTACAGACCTGTCGACCACATCGCTGACGGCGAGGCTCTCAGAAACGAACCAGTCTTCGATCAACGCGGCCTGCGCTTCGGGCGCGGGCTCCTCCTGAACGCGGATCAGGGCCGAGGTCAGGCGCGACCCAGGGGCGGCTTCCAGCCAATCATCAGGGAAAGCTTCGAAATCCGCCGGGTCAAAGGCACGCTCGCCCAGCCCCTCGCTAAAGGCCGTGTATGTCACGAACTCCGCATGGCTTTCCCACTTCAGCCAATACCGGCCCACTTGGCCGTAGTAATGCGTGGCCCCCGGCGACGGATGCGGCGCGCCGTGGCGGTCGAGCAAATCGATCAGGTGCTGACGGTCGAGTTCGCGGTCCCGCGAGGACGCATTCTCGGCCTGCTTGATCGCCAAATAGGCGCCAGTGGACGGGGACTGTAGCGCCGGGAAAGGTCGCGCATGGATTTCGTTGGCCAACGCATAGCGTAGGGGGTGATCTTCAATGGGGGCCATGGGCGCGCTTTCCGTCTTTGCCGCTGCATATAGCTGCGAGACGGCACGAGGAAAGCGTTATTTTACAGGACTTTGGGCATGCGGCTGTGTACCGGCCGCCGCGATCACAGGTTAGGCTCGCTGCCCGCGATCATCGACACCAGCTCAAGCCCAGCTTGGCCAAGGTCGCCTAGCCCACGAATTCAAGGACGACATAGCCCACCACATAGAGAGCCAGCGGCGCGACAATCCAGTTCGGAATAGCCATGGGTGTGCCACCCTGGCGCTTCGCGGCGGCTTGTCGGGCAGTGCCCAGCTTTGCTTCGGCAAATCGCGCGCGTTTGCCTTTCAGCGCGCTCTGGATTTGGGCGGGATCGACATGGCGTTTCTCGCGCGCGGTGACGTCGCCCTCAACCAGCTCCAGCGAAATGTAGCCATCGGTAAGCTGCGGGATATCGTTTTTGTGCAGCGTTCGGACAGTTGGCCCGCCCTCGCCCATCGACAGGCATTCGTCTTCTTTCAGGATGCGGCCCAGCGACCCGCAATAGGTGATGAAGGCGATCAACTGCTGATAGCTCTGCGCCCAGTCTTGGACGTGAGGCTCAAAGACAACCATCTTGCCGAGGATGTTTTGCGATCCCAGGGCGCGGACGCCAGCCTTGGCTTGGCCGTCCGGCATCTCTTCACCGCCGTACACATACGGCCCCGCATAAAGCAGCGGGGAAAAGCCACCGAGGGCAAGCTTTTGGAAGGTGGCCCCGTCAAAGATCTGCTGGGACTGCCTCCAGTGCACGGCGGACGGCATGACCTCGTCCACCAACGCGGCGCCGACAAGCTGCGTGATCGGGAGACGCTCTTCGTGCTGATCCTGGGTTTCGCTGCCAACTTGCGGGCCCAGATCACCAAGCAGGCTTGCAAGCTCCATGCCGGCAAGCGCCTGACCGAAGCCCGGTACTGAGCCCGCGTACACTTCGATCAACATCGCGCGTTTGTGTTTCTTGATCGCAGCCATCTCGTTCTTCCTGAACGCGCCGTTGATCGGGTTCGTCACGATACTCGCGAACCCTTCGAGGGCCATCGGCGCGTCCTTGCGGGTGAGGATGACGTGACGCGTGTCAGAGGCCATCGCCACCATGTCAGGCGCGGCATAGCCCGGCAGGTGCTGCCAGTTTCCGTGGGCCGAAAGAGCCGAGCCAATGGGCCCGAGAAGAGCTCCCATGTTCTTGAAGTGTCGGTCGAAGACGCGGGCGTTGTCGTACAAAAGAACGATCTAAAGGGGCTGCGAAAGATGACTTCTCATGGCAAATGCCTTTGGAAATTTATATCTGCTTAAGGTGCAACTTCGCGTTGAAATCGCGCGGGAATCGGGTGCCTTAACGAAAAAAGGCGGGCCGCAATGGCCCGCCTTTCGACGTTAGATAGGGCGCTCGATCAGTCGATGAGCGGCACGAGCTTGTCGAAGCTCTGCTTGGCGTCACCGTAGAACATGCGCGTATTCTCCTTGAAGAAGAGCGGGTTCTCGATGCCGGAGTAACCGGTACCCTGTCCGCGCTTGGACACGAAGACCTGCTTGGCTTTCCAGCACTCCAGAACAGGCATCCCGGCGATGGGGCTGTTCGGGTCGTCCTGAGCGGCAGGGTTAACGATGTCATTGGAGCCGATCACGATGGCCACGTCCGTTTCCGGGAAGTCGTCGTTGATCTCGTCCATCTCCAGCACGATGTCGTAGGGCACCTTCGCCTCGGCCAGAAGCACGTTCATGTGGCCCGGCAGACGTCCCGCCACGGGGTGGATCGCGAAGCGCACTTCTTTACCCTTGGCGCGCAGCTTGCGCGTGAGCTCTGCCACGGTCTGCTGAGCCTGAGCCACGGCCATGCCGTAGCCCGGGATGATGACGATGCTGTCTGCGTCGTTGAGCGCTGCGGCCACGCCGTCGGCGTCGATGGCGATCTGCTCGCCCTCAACAGCCATCTGCTCACCGCCTGCGCCGCCGCCGAAACCGCCGAGGATCACGGAGACAAAGCTGCGGTTCATGGCCTTACACATGATGTAGCTTAGGATCGCACCCGACGAGCCCACAAGCGCGCCGACCACGATGAGGAGGTCGTTGCCCAGCGAGAAGCCGATCGCCGCTGCTGCCCACCCTGAGTAAGAGTTCAGCATCGAGACCACCACAGGCATGTCGGCGCCGCCGATGCCCATGATCAGGTGGTAACCAATGAAGAGCGCCAGAAGTGTCAGAAGCACCAGCATGCCGGACCCAGAGCCGCCGAGGTAGGCAAACATCAGCAGCACAGAGAGGCCCGCCGCCGCCGCGTTCAGCATGTGCCCACCGGGCAGCTGCTCGGCATTGGTGGAGATCTTGAACGGGAGGAGCGAGGACCCGCCTGCAAGCTTGGCATAAGCAATGACAGAGCCCGTGAAGGTCACCGCGCCGATCCAGATGCCGAGCACAAGCTCCACCCGCAAGATGCCGATCTCAACGGGCGTCTTCTTGGCGATCAGTTGACCGAAGGTGGAAAGCTCTTTTTGAGCCTCAAGCACCAGCGGATACGCTGGTACAACGTAACCATCAACCGCCGCCAAACCGGTGGCTGCCACCGGAGCCGCAGCGGACAAGTTCGCTACAGTATTGATCATGATGTCCGCGTTGAAGCCCACGAACACAGCCGCGAGACCCACGAGGGAGTGCATGATGGCCACAAGCTCGGGCATCTGCGTCATCTGCACCTTGGTGGCGAGCTGGTAGCCCACCGCGGCGCCGATGGCGATCAAGACAATAGAGGCGCCCGCAAGGCCCTGCCCGGGGCCCATGAGCGTTGCCAGCACGGCAATCGCCATGCCCGCGATGCCGTACCAGACGGCGCGTTTCGCGCTCTCCTGACCGGAAAGACCGCCCAACGAGAGGATGAAAAGAACAGCGGCAACGACATAGGCCGCGACGGTAAAGACGAATTCCATGGCCGGGGCTCCTTAGGATTTCTGGAACATGGCGAGCATGCGCCGTGTCACGAGGAAGCCGCCGAAGATATTGACGGAGGCCATGAGGACGCCGAGCCCGGCGAGGATGGTAATCAGCGCACCTGACGATCCGATCTGGATCAAAGCGCCGAGGATGATGATGGACGAGATCGCGTTCGTTACAGCCATAAGCGGCGTGTGCAGCGAATGCGCCACGTTCCAGATCACCTGGAAACCGATGAAGACAGACAGCACGAACACGATGAAGTGCTGCATGAAGCTCGCCGGCATGCCCGGAATGAGGCCCACACCCAGCACGAGCGCGCCACCGATGGCCAGAAGCGCCACCTGCGTTTGCGTCTGCTTTTTGAAGGCTGCAGCCTCTTCGGCGGCCTTCTCTTCGGGTGTCAGCTCTTTCGGGGCTTCTTTCTTCGCCTGCGCCGCGATCGCGTTCACTTTCGGCGGCGGCGGCGGGAAGGTGATTTCGCCTTTGTGCGTGGCGGTGGCGCCGCGGATCACGTCGTCTTCCATGTTGTGGTCGACAACGCCGTCCTTCTCGGGCGTCAGGTCCGTCATCATGTGGCGGATATTGGTGGCGTAAAGCGTGGAGGACTGGGTGGCCATGCGGCTTGGGAAGTCGGTGTAGCCCACGATCGTCACGCCGTTGTCGGTGACGATCTTCTTGTCCATCTCGGTCAGTTCGCAGTTGCCGCCACGCTCAGCGGCGAGGTCCACGATGACTGAGCCCGGCTTCATCAACTCGACCATGTCTTTGGTCCACAGGATCGGCGCGTCGCGGTTCGGAATAAGCGCGGTGGTGATGACGATATCAACCTCAGGCGCCATCTCGCGAAACTTGGCGAGCTGTGCTTCGCGGAACTCAGGCGAGGACGGGGCCGCGTAGCCACCGGTCGTCGCGCCATCGGTCTGCTCTTCGTCGAACTCGAGGAAAACGAACTCGGCGCCCATGGATTCGATCTGTTCTGCCACTTCGGGACGGACGTCGAAGGCGTAGGTGATGGCCCCAAGGCTCGTGGAGGTACCAATTGCGGCGAGGCCCGCCACACCGGCACCCACGACGAGGACTTTGGCAGGAGGCACTTTACCAGCAGCCGTCACCTGACCGGTGAAGAAGCGGCCAAAGTTGTTACCGGCCTCGATCACTGCGCGATAACCCACGATGTTGGCCATGGAGCTCAGCGCGTCCATCTTCTGCGCGCGGGAAATACGCGGGACCATGTCCATCGCCACAACCGTGGCACCTTGCTTGTTGGCAAGGTTCATCAGCTTCTCGTTGCCGCCCGGGTAGAAGAAAGAGATCAGCGTCTGACCTTCGCTCAGGCGCTTGGTTTCCGCGTCACTCGGCGGGCGCACCTTGGCGATAATCTCGGCCTGCTTGAAGAGATCTGTGGCTTTCTTGACCACTGTCACCCCGGCTTCCTCATAGGAGGCATCAGAGAACCCGGCAAGCGCACCTGCCCCGGTTTCGATGAGGCATTCATGGCCTAGTTTTTGCAGCTGCTTGGCGCTGTCCGGCGTCATGGCGACGCGGGCTTCACCCTCGAATGTCTCTTTCGGCGTTCCGATTTTCACGTGTCCCACCCTTTTCGATGCTTTTGCCTGATGTGGCGCAGGAGTGGCGCGCATCTAGCCGTAGCGACGAAAGAATCCAACCGTCTTGCGCAAGAATATTGCGCTAACACGAGGAAAGTTCAGAGCCAGCGCCTAGTTTTTGAGCACCAATCCCCGAAGGCGATGCCGAAGTCTTCGCGTAAACGCGCTTCTTCTGGCTCGATAAAGCGCTTCGTGAGGATCCATTGCAGGGCCAAAAACGCAAATGGCGCCCAGACCCACTGCCCCCACCAAGCATAGACGCCGAGGAGGATCGCGAGGTCGGCCGTGTAGATCGGGTTGCGCGACCACGCGAAGGGGCCGCTGGTCACAAGCGCGGTTGCGCGTTGATGCGGAATGGGTGTCGTACGGGCGCGGCCCATCTCCATCACCGCCCAAACGGCAAAGACCACCCCCGCCAGTGCAAGGGCCCCGCCCAGGGGTTCGAGCCACGCTGGTGCACCCGTCATGACCGGCAGCAACCAGCCCATGACGAGAAACGCGAGGAGCCACAGTGGCGGTAGATCGATCCATTTGAGCATCGGCGCGCTCGCAGCTAGGATTTTAGACATGACAGTTCTAGACGGCAAAACAGCCCTCGTCACGGGCGGCGGCACAGGTATCGGGTTAGCATCGGCCAAAGCGCTGAAAGGCGCTGGCGCGCGGGTCTGTATAACAGGGCGGCGCCAAGACGTGCTTGAAGACGCCGCAAAAGCGCACGGCCTTGAGGCACTCGTGATGGATGTCACGAATGAGGCTTCCGTGACCGCAGGCTTTGCGGCGGTGGGCGCGCTCGACATCTTGGTTGTGAATGCGGGCATCGCGCGTGGGCAGAACATCCTGGGTTCTGACACCGCCTTTTGGCGGGAGATCATGGCCACGAACCTTGATGGCGCCTACCTAACAATGCGCGAAGGGCTGCGCCGTATGCCGGTGAAGGATTGGGGGCGCGTGATCGCGATCTCCTCCATCGCGGGGCTGCGGGGGCTCAAAGGGGCCCACGCCTACACGGCCTCGAAACACGGGCTCGTTGGCCTCATCAAAGGGCTGGCCGCAGATTTCTCGGACGCCCGCGTGACCTTCAATGCCGTCTGCCCGGGCTATGTCGACACGCCCATCATCGGCGAGAATGTAGGCCGCCTGACCGAGCGGCTGAAGATCGATGAAGACGCAGCTCTCAAGATCATGACGGACCTCAATCCCCATGGACGCTTGATCAGCCCCGAGGAAGTCGCCGAGGCAGTATTGTGGCTCTGCGGAACCGGTTCAGGCTCCGTCACGGGCACCACAATCGAGATTTCAGGGGGCACGCCCTAGCCTTAAAGGTTCCCCTGGCACGCCCCAATTCAGGCGAATTTCCGCCCGTTCCAACACCTACAAACTGTTTCAAATTCGCGGACAAAGCGCGGTTTGGTGACAGATTGATGGTGGTGACAAATGCCTGACGGGTATCTGGTCCAATTAGGAGACGGCAGTCTCGATCCGGGCGACTTCATTGTCGACCCGCTTGTGACGTTCACGACCGACCAAGTCCTCGGTTCGGGCAACTGGGAATGGTCCGGCACCTTCGGCGGCACGACATACACCAATGAACCCGAGCCCGGCGAGTATATTCTCGCTCTAGATGGTAACGTCTATTTTGTCCCCTCTTTAGGGCCAGTTACGACGATTACCTCGGCCACGGTAACCTCGGCGCCGACGTTCTCGGCCCTCATAGGCACCCCAGATCCCGATGACATCGACGGCACAGCCAATGATGATTTCATCGATGGCCTCGGCAGCAACGACACAATCGACGGATTCGGTGGCAACGACACGATCAATGCCGGCGAAGGTGACGATATCGTCGACGGCGGCACCGGCGGCGACCTGATTGATGGCGAAGATGGGGCAGACAGCCTCCTTGGCGACGCAGGCAACGATACGATCCTCGGTGGTATCGGCAACGACACGATCGACGGTGGCGCCAATAACGACAGCCTCGATGGCGAGGCTGGTGCTGACGACATCTCCGGCGGCACCGGCAGCGACACCATCCTCGGCGGCGACGGCGCGGATGTGCTCGACGGCGATGGCGGTGCAGACAGTGTTGACGGCGGCGACGGCGACGACACGATCGACGGCGGCGGTGGCGGCGATACTGTCGTGGGCGGCGCAGGCGACGATGAGCTTGATGGCCAAGGTGGCGCAGACGTTCTCGTCGGTGGGTCAGGCAACGACAGCCTCGAAGGCGGTACCGGCAACGACACGATCTATGGCGATCAAGAACCGGGCGCCCCTGCAAGCGAGCTCCTTGATTGGTCGGCGGCTGGTGGTAACGGTGAGGACGTCTCCGGCGGCTTCACACAGGTCACCGGCACCACGGAAGTCACAGTCTCCGTTACAAATGACGGCGCGCTGACCTCGGCCGAGGTCGACACCGGCACAACGCAATACACGGAAGCCGGCGAAGTCTTCGGGACGAACTCCGCGCTCGAGCTTGTGGGCAACGGCGGCGCGAACACCTCGACCGTCAACTTCAGCTTTGCTTCCAGCGACGACGGCGACACCGAGAACGTGGTCGAAAACGTCAGCTTCCGTCTCAATGACGTGGACACAGGCTCCTGGACTGACAGCATCACGATCAACGCCATCGATGCAGACGGAAACCCAGTCACCGTAGAGATTACTGCCGAAGACGTTTTGAACACGACTTCGGGCAACACGGTGACTGCAGGCGTGGCCAACGGTGGCGCCGATGATGCGTCAGGTTCCGTTCTCGTGGAGATCGAGGGACCGCTTGCCTCCTTCGAGATCATCTACGGCAACGACAACACGGGCGGTCAGCGCGCGTGGGTCTCAGACATCAGCTTTGATCGGATCCCCCTGCCCGATGGCGAAGACACGCTGGTTGGCGGCACTGGCGCTGACGAGATGTTCGGCGGCGGCGGCAATGACAGCTTTGTCGTCTCGGACGGCGACAGCGCCACCGGCGGTGCGGGCGACGACCTCTTCACACTGACCGATCTGGCTGAAGCGAACGCCGCGATCTTCATCGACGGCAGTGAAGACGGCGAGACCGGCGGCGATACGATCGCCCTCAATGGTCAGGCCGCTTTGACGGATGTGGTCTACGACGTTGGCAACCCAGAGAGCGGCACGATCACGCTCACCGACGGGACGCTCGTTACCTTCTCGAACATCGAGAACATCATTTGCTTTACGCCCGGCACGATGATCGCAACGCCTTATGGCGCCCGCCCGATTGAGACGCTGCTGGCAGGCGATATGGTTCTGACACGCGACCATGGCCCCCAGCCGCTGCGCTGGATCGGCCAACGCACGGTGCCTGCCGATGGCCGCTTTGCGCCCATCGAAGTCGGGCCCCGCGTGCAGGGCGAAGGATCGCTCCTGGTCTCCCCACAGCATCGCATGCTTTTCTCTGGTTATCGGTCAGAGCTTCTCTTCGGAGAAAGCGAAGTCCTCGTCGCGGCAAAGCACCTCGTCGATGGGCAAGCCGTGCGCGTGAGCCCACGGAGCCATGTCACCTACATCCATATGATGTTTGACGCCCATCAGATCATCACGGCCAATGGCCTGCTCACCGAGAGCTTCCTGGCTGCGGATCAGGGGCTGACGGCGCTCGATGATGGGTCGCGCGATGAGCTTTTCGGGATCTTCCCGGAGCTGCGGAGCAGCACTGTTGGTCCGTCGGCCCGTCGGTCGTTGAAGGCATTTGAAGCCGCTTTGCTCGCGGCCTGATCGCTTAGGACGCAGCGCGGTTTTCTTGCGGGCGGGCACCGGCTGCCCACGCGCGGGCCGCCTCACCGAATGCCTCAAAGAGCGGGCGCGACACCGGGTCTTCCGCCGCGCGATACTCAGGATGCCACTGCACGCCCAGCGCAAACCCTGCGCCGCCGGCGACATAGATCGCCTCAGGCGTGCCATCGGGTGCTGTGCCATCAATCACGAGACTGGGCGCGAGCGCCTTGATCCCCTGACCATGCAGTGTGTTCGTGCGCACAACGTCTGACCCAATGAGGCGCGCAAACGGCCCGCCTTTCGTCAGCGTCACGTCATGGCGCAGCGCGAATTTCTCCTCCAGCGTGCCATCGGGCGGCATGCGGTGGTTGTCGCGGCCCGGCAGATCGCGGATCTCTGGGTAAAGAGAGCCACCCATCGCCACGTTGAATTCCTGAAAGCCACGGCAAATGGCCAGCATCGGTTGGCCGCGTTCCACCAATGCGCGGATCAGAGGCAAGGTCACGCCATCACGGCCCAGGTCAAAGGTCCCGTGGGCCTCTGTCTCAGGCTCACCGTATTCAGACGGGTGCACGTTCGCGCGCCCCCCGGTGAAAATGAAGCCATCATAGGTGTCGGCAAGCTCGTTAGCGCTGACGTAGGCCGGATCAGTGGGGACAATCGAAGGCTGGCAGCAAGACACCTCGTGCACGGCCTCCACATTCATCTGCCCGGCGGCATAGGCCGGATACTCATCATTGATGAGATAGTAGTTCCCAATTATGCCGATCAGCGGTCGGCGCGTTCCCGATGGGTCCATTCCTGGTCTCCTTTCGGGGATATTTAGCGGCCCATGTGCAAGGAGGACAGTCATCGGCGCGCACAATCGCCTGTGCAAGAAGGCTCAAGCCGATTATTTCGGCATATATCCCCGGAGGCGCATCAAAAGATCTCGCCTGACTACGCGCAGACCATGGCGCGCTACAACGCTTGGCAGAGCAGGTCGCATGTGGCGGCGGTGAGCACATTGGATGAGGCTGCCCGGAGGCAGGATCGCTGTGCCTTCTTCAGTTCGATCGCGGCCACGCTGAACCATATCTTGGGAGACGATCTGACGTGGCTTGCGCGCCTAACCGGGGATGAGGCGGAAGCGCTGCGTTTGAGTGGCGAATTTCCCTACACCGACGTGCCACGCGACTGGAACGCCTTCAGAGCGCTCCGCGTGGAAACGGATGTCCGGATTGCAGAATGGGCTGCCCAGCTGACCGAGGCCGATATCGCCCAGTCAACGCGCTGGCTTCGCGGGGATGAATGGATGGAGACGCCTGCGGGCTTTAACATCGAGCATATGATGAACCACCAAACGCACCATCGCGGGCAGGTTCATGCGATATTGACGGCGGCGGGCGCTGAACCAGTGCCCACCGACCTGCAAGTTCTCTTGCTCTAGCGCTTTAGGCTTTCGCGATGAGGCCCGCAGCCTCGATACCTGCAACAGCAGCAATTGCGTCGTTGTCAGAGGTGTCGCCGGTGACACCAACTGCTGCAACGACACGGCCGCGCTTGTCTTCGACGAGGACACCGCCCGGCACAGGCACAACCTGGCCGCCAAAGGCGCCGTTCACGGCCTGCATGAAGTAGGCCTGCGCCTCAGCACGTGCCATCTGAGCGGAGCCCGGCATGCCGAGCATCACCGCGCCATAGGCCTTGCCCTGCGCGATGGTGAAACGGCCCGGTGCCGCGCCATCCTCTCGCTCGAACGCGAGCACGTTGCCGCCTTCGTCGAGCACCACGACCGAAAGCGGCTTGAGCCCCATCTCTTTACCCTTGGCGCGGGCCTTGGAGATGATCGTGCGCGCCTTGTTCAGCGAAATTGCCATAGTGTTTTCCTTCCACGGAGCCTCTGCGACCCCTCGTTGTAACGTCAGTGTTGTGGCCGCGCGGGGTGGTGCCGCGCAGCCTTGGGTCCTTAGGCCGCTTTCTTTTCGAGGCGGCGGCGGTGCAGCACAGGCTCCGTGTAGCCCGCAGGCTGGACGCGGCCTTCGAAGACGAGGTCACAGGCCGCTTTGAACGCGATGCCGTCGAAACCGGGCGCCATCGGCTCGTAGCTCGCATCGCCCTCGTTCTGGCGATCAACGACGCCTGCCATCTTCTTCATGGCCGCCATCACCTGATCCTCGCTCACCACGCCGTGGTGGAGCCAGTTCGCAAGGCCCTGCGAGGAGATCCGGCAGGTCGCGCGGTCTTCCATGAGGCCCACATCGTGGATGTCCGGCACCTTGGAGCAGCCGACGCCCTGATCGACCCAGCGCACCACGTAGCCGAGGATACCCTGCGCGTTGTTTTCGATCTCGGAGTTGACCTCCTCGTCGGAGAGGTTCTGTCCATCCGCCGTCGGGATCGTCAGCAGATCGGAGAGTTTGCCGCGGGCGCCGCCAGCTTTTAGCTCGTCCTGCACGCCCATCACATCGACCTTGTGGTAGTGCATCGCGTGAAGCGTCGCAGCCGTGGGCGATGGGACCCATGCGCAGGTCGCGCCTGCTTTCGGGTGGCCGATCTTTTGTTCAATCATGTCGGCCATGCGGTCCGGCATGGCCCACATGCCCTTGCCGATCTGCGCGCGGCCTTTGAGGCCACAGGCCAGACCGATATCCACGTTGCGATCCTCGTAGCTCGAAATCCACGGCGTGCCCTTCATGACACCCTTGGGCAGCATGGGGCCTGCTTCCATGGAGGTATGAATCTCGTCGCCCGTGCGGTCGAGGAAGCCCGTGTTGATGAAGGCCACGCGAGATTTGGCAGCGCGGATGCATTCCTTGAGGTTGGCCGAGGTGCGACGCTCCTCATCCATGATGCCCATCTTCACTGTGTTCGCCGGCAGGCCGAGGATCTCTTCGACGGCGCCGAAGATCTCGTTGGCGAAGCCCACTTCATCGGGGCCGTGCATCTTTGGCTTCACGATGTAGACGGAGCCGGTTTCGGAGTTGCCGCCCTCACGCTGGAGGTCGTGCATGGCGATCATCACGGTGCACATGGCGTCCATGAGCCCCTCGCCCACTTCGCGGCCTGCAGCGTCGTGGATCGCCGGGTTCGTCATCAGATGGCCCACATTGCGAACGAGCATGACCGAGCGGCCTTTGACCGTGAACTCCGCGCCATCAGCTGCGGTGTAGGTCAGGTCATCATTGAGTGCGCGCGTGACACTCTCGCCACCCTTTTGGAAGGTCTCCTTGAGGTCACCTTTCATGAGGCCAAGCCAGTTCGAATAGGCTAGCACTTTGTCTTCAGCGTCCACAGCCGCGACGCTGTCCTCGCAATCCATAATGGTCGAGAGCGCGGCCTCGAGGTTCACCGCCGCGATGTTGGCCGGGTCGTCCTTACCGATGGCGTGACCTGCGTCGGTCAGCACTTCAATCTTGAGGCCATTGTTTTCGAAGAGGTAGCCCGTTGCGGCGCCACTTTGACGCGTGCCGAGGAATTGTGCGGGGTTGGCGAGGTCAAGCGCGTCCATGTCGGTGACATCAGCCCAGCTGCCTGAAAGCGGCACCGCGTCGTCGAGGAAGGCCTTTGCGGCGGCAATCACGCGGCCGCCACGCTCGGGATCGTAACCTTTGCCCGCGGGCAGATCGCCCAGCGCGTCGGTACCGTAGAAGGCGTCATAGAGGTTGCCCCAGCGCGCGTTGGCGGCGTTGAGTGCAAAGCGAGCGTTCATGATCGGCACCACGAGCTGCGGGCCGGGTGTGGCGGCGATCTCTGGGTCTACATTGGTCGTTTCGATCTCGAAATCGGGGCCTTCGGGGACCAGGTAGCCGATGTCGCGCAGGAACGCCTCGTAGGCCGCTGCGTCATGGGGCTGACCACGGCGGGCAATGTGCCAATCGTCGACCATCTTCTGGATCTCTTCACGCTTTTCGAGAAGCGCGCGGCCGCGATTGCCGAAGCTCTCTACGAGAGAGGAAAAGCCCGCCCAGAACGTCTCAGCGCTAACGCCAGTGCCCGGCAAGGCCTGTTCTTCGATGAAAGCATGCAATTCAGCTGCGACGCTCAGCCCGTGGGTATCGATGCGCTCGGCCATGTGATCTCTCCCGTATACATTTGTGTGCGGGGGAACGTAGGGGGCGTGTTTCCTATCGGCAACTCCGTTTCCGGGTCTGTCGCCAAGGAAGATTTGAGCCTCGCATCAGGATTTCTTAACTGACTTCGCCCGTCTGCAGCGGTCTGAGCAGTATTTTACCTCGTCCCAGACTTTCTCCCACTTCTTGCGCCACGTGAATGGGAGCCCGCAGGTGGCACAGGTTTTCGAGGGGAGATCGGATTTCTTGCGTTGCTTGGGCATCGTGGCGTTTTGCTGCTGGCCGCAGTCGGCGTGGTGAGGGTGTGTTTTAAGTACGGGGCACAGAGAAGCTGGGATCAAAGATCAAAGGAGAGCTGGGTCTTGTCGTCAGGCTTCGAGGGGCGGCGGCGCTTTTCGCCGGGCATGGGGTCCCGCTGGAAGCCTCGGTCCTTTTTGCGGGAGGCGTGTTTTTTGACGATGGCGTTTGCTTCTTGGCGGAAGGCCGTGCCTTTGCGAACGGCGAAGATCCTTTCGCGTGCTTCGCGGGCAGCGGTGGTCACGTCGACGATGGCCTCCGGGTAGCCGGGCGTGCTGCCTGCGCGCCAAGGCTCTTGCAGGTCAGCGTCGGAGAGATGCGCGATCTCGGGCACCCAACGGCGGGTGAAGGCCCCTGTTTGATCCTGATCTTTGCCCTGTTTGACAGGGTTATAGATGCGCACGGTGTTCATGCCGGTCGTGCCCGATTGCATCTGTGCCTGCGACCAATGGATGCCCGGTTCGTAATCTGTGAAGCGGCGCGCGAGGACCATGCCGCTTGAGCGCCAGTCGAGCCAGAGGTGGTAGCTCGCCACCGCTTGGAGCATGGAGCGCATGCGGAAGTTGATCCAGCCAGTGTGTGTCAGGTAGCGCATGCAGGCGTCGACGAAAGGGATGCCGGTTTGGCCGTCAGCCCAGGCTTTGAGCCGCACCTCATCAGTGCCGCGCATGCCCTCGTAGGCGCGGTGGAGGCAGTGGGTTTCGATCCTTGGCTCGTCTTCGAGTTTCTGCATGAAGTGATCGCGCCAAGCGAGGCGCGAGGTGAAGGAATTGAGGCTGCCGATCCAACCATCGCGGGTGCCGGCGACCTCTGCTTTGCGGGCGGCGGCGGCTTGGGCGGCTTCGCGACCCGAGATCACGCCCAGCGCCAGATAGGGTGAGAGGCGCGAGCAGGCCCATTCGCCCTCCACCGGGGAGGACATCGCTTTGCGGTAGGTCTGGCCGCGATCGGTGAGGAAGCTGCCAAGGAGGCTGAGCGCCTCGCCCCGCCCTCCCCTCTGGCGGTCTGGACAGGGATCAGGCGCGAGACCGAGGTCAGCTGAGGTTGGGAGACTGCCTAGGCTATGTGCGGGCGGCTTAAGCGCGACGGGCGGGATTTGAGGTTGGCGCACGTAGTGTTCGCGGCGGGCAGCCCAGCCGTCGCGGCCTTTGAGGCGGCGCACGACACCTGATTGGGGGAACTCGCGCCAAGGCACGCCGCGCGCGGCGCACCAATCTTTCACGGCCAGATCGCGGCTGAAGGTCCAGGCGTTGCCGGTTTCCTCGTGCGAGTAGAGCGCCGTGGCGCCGAGTTCCTCGAGCGCATCGGTGACGCGTCCTGTTCGGATAACGAGCGGGATGTGGTGAGAAAGGTCCTCAAGGCACTCGCGCGTGAACTCCCACTGACGCGCGGAGGTATCGGGCAGCGCCCAATAGTGAGGTTCCACTACGTAGAGCGCTACTGCCGGGGCCGCCTCAGCCGCCGCCGCAAGGGCCACGTGGTCGGTGATGCGCAGGTCGCGTTTGAACCAGAGAACATTCGTCATCGCCTCCAACCTAACGCGGCCTCAGAGAGGTCAAAGGTCAGCGATTGTCACACCCAGGGCGACAGGCAGGCGGCAGGTCAATATCAGGGCGGCCGGAATCGGGACGACGGTAGAAATCGCGCAAGCTCTGACCCGGGCGGGGTTTGTAGGCCGGGCCTTCCGAGAGCGCGGCCATCCGGTCCACACGAAACATGCGGAAATCATCGCGCAACTCGCACCAGCCGACAGAGGTCCAGATCTTTCCCCAGAACCAGAGGCCCAAGGGGCGGATCGTCCGAGCCGTCGCCTGCCCCGCGGCATCCAGATAATCGAAGCTGAGCTTCTTTTTCGCCTCAATGCACCCCTCGATCGTGTCCAGAGCTGCACGGGTTTCATCAGATTGCTGGGTGCCGAAGGAATGCACCTGCAGCTGGCGCGAGCGCGCGCGCAGGTCGTCGTCGGTGACCGCATCTATCTTGGCGAGCGCTTCTTCGGCACCGCGCGCCATTTCGAGCCCGCCCCACGCGCGGATGAGCCGCGCGCCAGCGGTCAGGGCCGCGATCTCAGAACGCGTAAACATGAGCGGTGGCAGATCGTAGCCGTCTTGCAGGATTTAGCCATAGCCAGCCTCCCCTTCGATGGGGACGCCGCTGGCCATGAGGTCGGCGACGTCCCTGTAAATGGTGCGCTCTGACACTTCGAGCCGTTCAGCGAGGGTGCGGGCGGTCACAAGCCGCCCGCCGCGCATGAGCTGGATGATCTCGAAGAGGCGGTCTGCGCGTCTCATGGACCCTCCTCAGGCGTTCTCGAAGAAGCCAACGACATTGCCGTCAGGATCTTTGGCTTTGAAGAAGGCACCGCTGGGGATTTCAAAAGCGTCGCTGAGGACTTCGCCGCCTGCAGCACGCACACGGTCCATGGTGGCCGCGAGCGCACCCTCGGCGGCGATATACACGACTGATCCGTTGCCGGGCTCGCCTTCTTGTAGGTCAAAGCCCGCGCCGTTCATGCAGCCGAAGATGGCGACGGGCGCGCCAAACATCTCCATCCGGGCGGGGTCCATCCCGGTGACCTGGCCGTAAAAGTCAGCGGCGGCATCGAGGTTGCGCACATGGATTTCGGACCAAACGACGGCGTTTTGAGGCTGAAATGACATCTTGGTTCTCCTTCTAACAAGATGAAGCCTGTCTCGCACAGCCCTCCTGACACCGTCCTGTCAGCATCTTGCGTCTGCCTGTCGGAAAGCTAGGTTCCCTGGCAAGTTAAGGAGACGACTTATGCGCGGCGCGGCCCCCCAGACCATCTACCTCAAAGACTATCGGGAGCCGGCCCATTGGGTCGAGGATGTGCATCTGACCTTCAAGCTGCACCCCACGCAGACGCGCGTGATCTCCCGCGTGCGGTTTACGCCGAATGCAGACGCGCCGGGGCCCTTCACGCTGGACGGCGAGGAGCTGACGCTGATCTGGGCCAAGATCGACGGTGAGGAAGTCACGCCAGAGCTGACGGACGAAGGGCTGACCTGCGCGGTGCCTGATGCGCCCTTCACGTGGGAGGCCGAGGTGGAGATCTCGCCCGAGACGAACACGGCTCTCGAGGGGCTTTATATGTCGAACGGCATGTACTGCACCCAGTGCGAGGCGCAGGGTTTCCGCAAGATCACCTACTACCCGGACCGCCCTGACGTGATGGCACCTTTCACCGTGCGCGTTGAAGGTGATCTGCCGGTCCTTTTGTCGAACGGCAACCCCGGCGAGACAGGCGACGGCTTCGCCGAATGGCACGATCCTTGGAAGAAACCGGCCTACCTTTTTGCCCTCGTCGCGGGCGAGCTTTTTGCCACCTCCGGCAGCTTCACGACGATGGAAGGCCGCGAGGTAGAACTCAATATTTGGGTCCGTGACGGGGACCAAAACAAGACGGATTTCGCGCTCGAGGCTTTAGAAAAGTCGATGAAGTGGGACGAAGATGTCTACGGGCGCCCCTACGACTTAGAGATTTTCAACATTGTGGCCGTGGACGACTTCAACATGGGCGCGATGGAAAACAAGGGCCTCAACATCTTCAATTCGAGCGCTGTCCTGGCCTCGCCGGACACCTCAACCGATGGCGCTTTTGAGCGGATCGAAGCCATCATCGCGCATGAGTACTTCCACAACTGGACCGGCAACCGGATCACCTGCCGCGACTGGTTCCAGCTATGTTTGAAGGAAGGTCTGACGGTCTACCGCGACCAGCAGTTCACGTCTGACATGCGCTCCGCCCCGGTCAAACGCATCGGGGATGCGCAGATGCTGCGCGCGCGGCAGTTCCGCGAAGATGCGGGCCCCCTCGCCCACCCGGTGCGGCCTGAGAGCTTTGTGGAGATCAACAACTTCTACACGACCACGATTTACGAAAAGGGCGCGGAGCTGATCGGGATGTTGCGCACTTTGGTGGGGGCCGAGGGCTATCGCAAAGCGGTCGATCTCTATTTTGGTCGGCACGACGGCGATGCGGCCACGATCGAGGATTGGCTGCAGGTCTTTGAAGACGCCACCGGGCGCGATCTCACACAATTCAAGATTTGGTACAGTCAGGCGGGCACGCCGCGCCTGAAGGTCGAAGAACACCACGAAGGCGGGCGCTACATGCTCAAGATCGCGCAAGCGACGCCGCCGACGCCCGGCCAGGATACCAAAGCGCCGCTGCATATCCCCCTAACACTTGGCCTGCTGACGCCAGAGGGTCAAGAGGATGTCTCCTCCACGACCTATGAGCTCACTGAGGCCGATACCGAGCTCCATTTCGCCCATACCGCCGCGGGTTGGGCTCCTGCCGACACTGCCAATACCGGCGACGCAGGCGCGGATGTGGCCAAGCCGATCCCATCGCTGTTGCGTGGTTTCTCCGCTCCCGTGATACTCGATTTCCAGCAATCGAGCGAAGAACGCGCGACGCTCCTTGCCCATGACAGTGACCCGTTCAATCGCTTTGAGGCCGCGCGGGCGCTTTCGAAAGAGGTTCTGTTGGCCCGCATTCAACGCGGTTCCGATGCGGCGGCCTCATGGCTCGAGGCAATTGGCGCAGTGCTTGCCGATGATGCGCTCGATCCTGCATTCCGGTCGCTGGCGATGGGTCTTCCGTCCGAGGACGACATGGCTCAAGCGCTCTTTGAGGAGGGTCAAACGCCAGATCCTGACGCGATTCACGCGGCAATTCGCGATATCGCCACCCAGCGTGCGCAGCATCTCGAAGCCACGGCGCGCCGCCTTATTGAGGAAATGCACGTACCCGGACCCTATTCTCCGGATGCCGACCCTGCGGGACGTCGTGACCTTGGGAACGCGGCGCTGTCGATGCTGACTTGGGTGGACGGTGGCACAGCTGCAGCTGCGCAATTTGCCACGGCCGAGAACATGACCCAGAGCCGCTCGGCGCTGGCCCTCCTTTGTCGTGCAGGCGTGGCCGATGATGCGCTCGCCACCTTCTATGACCGATGGCAGCATGAGCGGCTGGTGATCGACGCCTGGTTCGGGCTGCAGGTCAATTTCGCTCCGCCCGCCACGGCTGCGAATAAGTTAAAAGATCTCATGCAGCACGCTGATTTCACCATGAAAAACCCGAACCGCTTCCGGGCTCTTTTCGGGTCCTTCATCGGCAATACCTGCGCCTTCCACCGCGCGGATGGATCAGGCTACGAGCTGGTGGCGGACACGTTGATCGAGCTCGATGGGATCAACCCCCAGACCACCGCACGCATGACCTCGGCCTTCTCGACATGGAAGCGTTACGACGCCGACCGGCAAGACCTGATCCGAGGCGCGTTGGAGAAGATCGCCGCCAAACCGGGCCTGTCGCGAGACACCGGCGAAATGGTGGGGCGTCTCCTCGGCTGAGGCGCCTCATCCACCTCTTTTCAGCGCTTTTGGCGGCACCAGCGTGTCGGCAGTTACCTGCGCGTAAAGGGGTGCGCGGATTGCGCACTTGCAACAACGTCTGATCGTGGCCAATTAGGGTCAAAGCTCCCACGTCACGCATCTGTGACCTCACTATGATGGAAGCGCGCCATGGAAGACCGCTTGAGCCCATTGATTGAGGAACGTGCTCCTTGGCTGTTCCGCCCGGGTGTCCGCTCCAGCCTCGTGAAACCTCTGCTTGATCGCGTGCTGCGTTACCGTGAGTGCGTTGACCTGGGCGAGGCGCTCGATCCGTTTTCGGCCGAGGACATCATGGCCAAAATGCAAGAGCGTCTGAGCCAGCGTGTCACGCTCAAGGGGCTGTCCAACATCCCCGCCTCGGGGCCGGCGCTTATCGTGGCAAACCACCCCACGGGTATCGCGGACGCGATCATGCTCAATCACGCGCTCTCCCCCATCCGGCGGGACGCGTATTACTTCGCCAATCGCGACATCATGCGGGTCATGCCGCAGTTCGAGACGATGATTGCGCCCGTGGAATGGCGGCTGGAAAAGCGGTCCCACGCGAAGATGAAGGAGACGATGTCCTTCACCCGCAAGGCCGTGGACGACGGGCGCCTTGGCGTTATTTTCCCGTCTGGCCGCCTCGCGAAACGCCGTGGCCTGCGTCTTTACGAGCGCCCGTGGATGGCCTCTGCCGCCATGATCGCGCGCAAGTTCGACCTACCGGTCATTCCGGTGAACATCCGCGCCCGCAACTCGGCGCTGTTCTACCTCTTCGATTTCATCCACCCGACGCTGCGCGACATCACGTTGTTCTACGAGACGCTGAACAAGGATGTGCAGCCCTACCACATCACGGTGGGTGAGCCTATTTCAGCGGCGTCGCTGACAAAGAACTCCGAAGAGGCGATCAAGATCCTGCGTCGCGAGACACTGCGTCTCGGCATGCCTGATCTCAGCCTGGTCTCGCGCCAGCTACGCCCGGCGAGCGCGTATTTCTAAGCGGAATCAGCACCTAAGTCGCTAGAGGCTCTCAAAAATCCCTCGATAGGCCTGCACCATCTTGGCCATCTCAGCCACGCCCACGCGTTCGTTGTCGCCATGCAGGCGTGCGACGTCGGACGGACCGAAGAGCAACGGGATATAGCGGTAAGCATCATCTGCTAGCACGCCGTAAGTGCGGGCATCCGTGGCTGCGATCGTCACGCCCGGCACCACGATGACGTCGCCATAGACGGCCTCGGTGGCAGCACGGATCGCCGCGTAGCCCTGCGTTTCGCTGGATGAGACTGGCGATGGCGCCACCGCGAAGGAGCGTTGCTCTACCCGCACTCGGTCATCGGCGACGACGCTTTTCACGTGGGCCACAACATCCTCAACCGTGTCGCGCGGATGGATGCGGAAGTTCACCGTGGCGGCGGCCTCAGCGGCCAGTACGTTCTCCTGAGGCGAGGCGCGCAGCATGGTGGGCGCGGTCGTCGTGCGCATCAGCGCGTTAGTCGTGTTGGTTTTCGACAACTCGCCCTCGAGTACCGGCTTGAAGAGCCACTGGTTGGCAAAGAGCATCCGGTTCACAAAGCCAAACTCGGGTGCGAGGCCGTCGAAGAAGGCTTTGGTGGCGTCTTCGAGACCGCCCGGAACGGGCTCGGCCTCAAGCCGCGCAATGGCGTTCGCGAGGATACCCACGGCAGTCTCGGCAGGCGGCAGCGAGGAATGCCCGCTTTGCCCCGTGGCGATAAGGTCGAGCGTCACGTAGCCCTTTTCGGCCACGTTGATCGAGGCCACAGGCGCCGGCAGGCCCGGCAACACCCCATCAAAGATCATGGAACCTTCATCGAGTATCCAGGAGAAGCGCTGACCGCGTTCTTGCAGGGCCGCCGTTGCAGATACGGCGCCCTTCTGGCCGCCTACCTCTTCGTCCTCGCCAAAGATGAACCAGATATCGCGCGAGGGCATGAGGCCGTCCGCGATCATGGATTCTGCCGCCTCGAGCAGGCCAATCACGGATTGCTTGTCATCAAGGGCACCCCTGCCCCAGATAAAGCCGTCCTTGATCTCGCCAGCCCATGGATCCACATCCCAGTTGGCAAGCGTCTCGTCAGGCACAGGCACCACATCGTAGTGCGCGGTGAACAGAACTGGCGGCAGTGACGGGTCAGCGCCCGGCCACCGATAGATCGGCGTGCGATTGATGAACTCACGCTCCATCGTGGCATGCACGTTGGGATAGGTCTCTACCAGCCAATCAAGGAAGGCCTCGTAGGGCGCATAGTCTACCTGGTCGTAGTCGCTGTTGGAGATCGTCTTGAACTGCAGCGCGGCACTCATCCGAGACGCGATTGCATCGGCGTCAACCTCGGCCACGTCTACCTCGGGCAGCCCTTCGGGCGCAGGCGGCAGCTGGTAGCGGAAGTAATTGACGAAGAGCACCACGATCAGCGCGGCGGCCAAGAGGCCGAGCACACCAAGGCCCATCAGGATACGTTGCATCTGACTAGATCTCCCTTTGCGTGCTCAGCCTAGGCGGCTGGCCCGAAAGCGGGAAGTCTTACCCAGCGTCAGCTACGTCATAGGGTCGTGCACGATGCCTAATGGAAGCGAGCGGTGTGCAATAGCTTTGCCGCCGGACCCACGCCCGCATGTCTTCGCGCTTGGCGCGTTGGACAAAGGGCCCCCAATCGGCACCCGGCCCTCCGCGTCCGCCGCCGGCTTTGCGCGCAACAGCGTCGTCGCGCGCCACGGTGCGGGCCATGATGGTGATCGCACAGCTCAGGTTCTCCGTCGGGTCAAGCAGCGCTGACCGCGATTGCGCCCGACAACCATAGAGCCGTGCCGTCCCGGACCGGATTTGCAGCAGCCCTTATGAGAGCCCGTTGTCACCGGACACACGCGGCCGGTAGGTGCTCTCGTGTCTCGCCAAGGACGAGATCAGCCCCCCCAGAAAGCCCGACGCCTCTCAGGCCCGTTCTCGCGGTAGGTAGGACACCAGCTGGCAATATCGCTTGGCACTGTGGAGACCATTGAGGCCCCGTGACCTTTGAGCGACGCCTCAAGCACCCGTGTCCAAACATCAGACCCGCCCAGATGCGCCCAGCGCGTATGAGGCAGCGATGTATCGCGCAGATTGGGCCGGATGTTTTCCACCCCCTCCGGCAAAATCACTGGTTCATGGACTGGTCGTATCTTCGGTCTGATCTCTTCAATCGCAAAGACGCCAGACGGCAGACGGCAGACGGCAGACGGCAGACGGCAGACGGCAGACGGCAAGAACGCCGCCCAAAACAACAAATACAACCGCATATTGCGCACACCCCGGTCGCGAACCGAACGAATCTGCACAAAAAAACTGACATTAGGCAAGTCTGGGCCCGGCGCCGCCAGCGGACACCCGCGTGCAGTCGTGGCGCAAGGGCGCCTGCCGTTCTGCCCTGCGGCCTGCAGAAAACCCGCTCAAAATCGGGCGACAAAACCTCGCCAAACGCGCTTGAGCGTTCCGGCGGCTGAGGATACACCGCGCGGGTCAGATCGGACCGGAGGCCCCCATGCTCGACATCACGCCGCCTAAGCCGCGCACCATTCAGGGCGCAAAGCAGGATTGGGAACTCGTCATCGGGATGGAGGTCCATGCCCAGGTGGCCACGAACGCCAAGCTCTTCAGCGGCGCGTCCACGACCTTCGGTGCAGAGCCTAATTCCAACGTGGCTTTCGTTGACGCAGGTATGCCCGGCATGCTGCCCGTCATAAATGAGGAATGCGTGGCCCAAGCCGTGCGCACAGGGCTCGGCCTGAAGGCTGAGATCCACCTCAAGAGCGCGTTCGACCGCAAGAACTACTTCTACCCTGACCTGCCGCAGGGCTATCAGATCTCCCAACTTTACGAACCGATCGTGGGCGAAGGTGAGGTGCTGGTTGAACTGGGCGACGGGACCGCGCGCATGGTGCGCATCGAGCGTATCCACCTCGAGCAGGACGCCGGTAAATCCATTCACGATATGGATCCGCATATGTCCTTCGTGGACCTCAACCGCACAGGCGTCGCGCTGATGGAGATCGTCTCCCGCCCGGACATCCGTGGCCCTGAGGAAGCTGCCGCCTATGTGGCCAAGCTCCGCCAGATCATGCGCTATCTGGGCACCTGCGACGGCAACATGCAAAACGGCAACCTGCGCGCAGATGTGAACGTGTCCGTCTGCATGCCCGGTGCCTACGAACGCTATTATGAAACCGGTGATTTCGGCCATCTGGGCACGCGCTGCGAGATCAAGAACATGAACTCCATGCGCTTCATCCAGCAGGCCATCGAATATGAGGCGCGCCGCCAGATCGCCATCGTCGAAGACGGCGGTGAGATCGTTCAGGAAACCCGCCTTTTCGACACTGTGAAGGGCGAAACCCGCTCCATGCGTTCCAAGGAAGAAGCACATGACTATCGCTACTTCCCTTGCCCTGACCTCCTTCCTTTGGAGATTGAGCAGGGGTGGGTCGACGACATCGCTTCCGGGCTGCCAGAACTGCCCGACGCCAAGAAGGCCCGCTTCATCGCGGACTTCGGATTGTCGGACTATGACGCCAGCGTGCTGACCGCCGAAACCGACGCCGCCGCCTTCTTCGAGGAAGTGGCCGAGATCGACGGCAAGCTGGCCGCCAACTGGGTGATCAACGACCTCTTTGGGCGCCTCAAGAAAGACGACCGGGAGCTCTCGGACAGCCCCGTGTCGCCTGCCCAGCTCAAAGGGATCATCGCGCTGATCAAGAAGGGCGATATCTCGGGCAAGATCGCTAAGGACCTCTTCGAGATCGTCTATACAGAAGGTGGTAACCCGGCCGAGATCGTGGAAGCCCGCGGCATGAAGCAGGTCACTGATACTGGTGCGATCGAGACCGCCGTGGACGAGATCATCGCCGCCAACCCTGCCCAGGTCGAAAAGGCCAAGGACAACCCGAAGCTCGCTGGATGGTTCGTGGGTCAGGTGATGAAGGCCACTGGGGGCAAGGCCAACCCGGCCGCCGTGAACCAGATCGTCAAAGCGAAACTCGGCCTCTAAAGGTCCAAAGCGATTGATGCGCTGCGCGGACCATTTTTTGGTTTGCGTCCTTACTGTTTCCCGTTCGAGCACAAGAACGGGAGATAGGGGGAAATTTCGGGCAATTTGACCGTTCCAATGACGCCCTGAATCGGCCATATATTCGCCACGTTCTTTTAAGGGGTGAACTCATGCGTGAAATTATCACTGCGGCGGCGACCGTCGTCGCTCTTGCTTTGCCAGCTTCGGCAACGACTATCACAAACGGCAGCTTTGAGGATCTGGGTGGCCAGACGATCAACGGCAACTGGGAAATCTTCCCGGGCGTCCCAGGCTGGACCGGCAGTCCCAACGTTGAGATCCAGACGGATCCGACGATCGGTGCTGTGGATGCTCACACGCACGACAACTATGTCGAACTCGACACCAACCAGGATTCTTCGATCACTCAGCTGATCAATCTGACGCGTGGTGCGTGGGAACTGACCTTCTGGTACAGCCCGCGGGTCAACGACCTCAACACGACGACCAACGACCTGGTATGGAGCCTAACGGACACGGAAGACGGTTCTGAAATCTTCTCGGAAGAAGTCACCGGCGCGCCGAATGACGACTATCCGTGGGGCGTGTGGACCGAGATAACGACGACCTTCGTCGTCCTCGACGCAGGCTCCTTCGCACTGACCTTCGGCGCCGATGGCGGCTCCAAGTACCAAGGCTGCGGCAATTGCGGCGCTCTGATTGACACGGTCGCGATCGCGCCTGTTCCGCTTCCTGCTAGTGGTCTGCTGCTGCTCGCCGGTCTCGGCGCTGTCTTCGGCGTGCGCCGCCGCAACGCGGCTGTCTGAGCGACAGGCGATAGCATCGAAAAAGGCGGCTCTGGTCGCCTTTTTTTACGGCGGAATCCATTGTTCCCGTTTTGGCAACGATCCGTTTCGGGCAGGTGAAATTGCAGCCGCTGTAAATCTGTCTACCGTGCACGTCGTGGGGGGAGCGTTATGGACAAGTATCAGTACCGCGTTGTTCCAACGCCAGTAAAAACGAAGGGCCATAGCAGCGCACGCGACGGCGGCGAGAGCTTTGCTCAAACTATCGAAACCACGATGAATGAGCTTGGTGCAGAAGGCTGGCATTACGTCCGCGCAGACACCATGCCTGCTGAAGAGCGTGTGGGCTTTGCCTCAAAGCATACCGTCTATCAGAACGTACTGATCTTTAGGCGCCGCATCCCGGGGCCCGCTGCGGCGAACCTGCCGGATGAAGTACGGGCAGAGGCAACCTCGCACGAGGCCGCACGCACGGGTGCACCGGCGACTTCCAGCCTAAACGAAAAAGCTGATGAGGAAGGCCCGCTTCTCCTCGAGACGCCGGTCACGGCGACAGAGGCGCCTGTCACAACCGAAACGCAGACTGCGGAACCGGGCCCCCATGCCCCCCCTGACCCCAAGCGTCAGAGCATCGACAAGCTTGTCAAAGATCTGATGCCCACGGCACCGATGACGCCACGCGTGGTGAACCCTGCCTCGGCTGTGCGTGCCGCGCAGGTGCGCGCACGCAAGATCGCGGCGGAGTAATTACCTTATTTCTATGGCCAGCGCGTGGATGCGCGCCATGATGTCCTTGCCAAGCGCTGCGTAGATCGCGCGGTGCTTTGCAACGAGGCTGCCCGTTAGTTCGGCACTTGCGATGACAAGGCGCCAGTGGCTTTCGCCGCCTTCCTGATAGCCTGCATGACCCCGATGGCTTTCGCTTTCATCGATCAGCTGCATCTCGGTTGGCGCCAGCGCATCACGCAGGCGCGTCTCCATCTCGACTGCAATCCCCAACTTTTTCGTCCCCGCCTCTTTATCCTCGCGCGATAGACCTTAAACTCCACTCTCCGAGTCGGAAAGGAGTGCCGCGATGTCTAAGGACGATCCGTTCGGTTTCGACATGTCAGTGTCTTCCGCGAAGAAGAAAAACACCCGGGGGCGCCGGGGCATGTCTGGTGCGTTCGAGACATCTACGCGTGTCTGCGATAAGCCGGGCTGCAACGAGCCTGGCAAATATCGCGCGCCCAAGAGCCCCGATAGCACTGATGAATACTGGTGGTTCTGCAAGGACCACGTCCGCGAATATAACCTGAACTGGAACGCCTTCGACGGCTCGACCGAACAGGAATACATGGACCAGGTCGACAAGGACCGTGTCTGGGAACGCGAGACCAAGCCTTTCAAGCAATCCGCTGAAGAACGCGCCTGGGCGCGGCTTGGCATCGACGATGCACATCAAGTGCTGGGCTCGAACGCCACGCGCAACCCCGGCAAAGCCACGAGCGGGTCACGCCGCCTGCCCGCCACCGAGCGGCGCGCGATTGAGATCCTCGAGGTCAAGGACAACGCCACCAAGGCGGAGGTTCGCAAAGCCTACAAAGCCCTCATCAAGGTTCTGCACCCTGACATGAACGGCGGCGACCGCTCTCAGGAGGAACAGCTCTCCGAGGTGGTCTGGGCGTGGGATCAGATCAAAGACAGCCGCTTTTTCAAGTAGCGTCGATCTTGGGGACGTAGCGGTAGATGGTGTCTTGCTCGGCCGCGTATTCGGCACGCGCCTTGTGAAATCCGTATAGCGTTAGCGACCACGGCACCATTAGCCAGGGCTTCACGATGATCGTGACGATGATCAACCAAGGTCCGAACATCGTCCCGTAAACCGGCAACAGCATTGTGCCCGCGATGATGCCCATCAGGCAGGTCGCGACTGCGCCAGACACGATCGCCTGACACGCGCCCCAGACGCCAGGGCGCCCAAAGCTCTCACGCAAAATGATGGCGGCAAGCAAAGCGCCCAACGCTGCGAGCGCCGTAGACAGCCAGTTCCCGGCGGTGACGCCGACCAGCTCGTCCATGGCTTGCAGCTCTTTAAGGGCATCAAAACCCAGCAGGGCACCGGCAGCAGAAAGGCCGGCATAAGCCGTTAAAACAGTCCGTTCAGCCGGACTGAACGCGGTAAACAACATTCGCAACTCGTCTTCAGATCATCCCCGAGTCGGGGAATACCGGCAACTTTCGGCGAAATTTAGGCAGCTGCGATCATTTTTGGTAATTTCTCACGCGGCGCGGAAAACGAGGCTGACACCGTTCAGGCAGTGACGCTTCCCGGTGGGGGCCGGGCCATCGTTGAAGATGTGCCCAAAGTGGCTGCCGCAGCGGCTACAGTGGCATTCCGTGCGCGCAAAGATAAGCTTTCGGTCAACCTTGGTGCCGATAGCACGCGGCAGCGCATCGTAGAAAGACGGCCAGCCGGTGCCGCTGTCGTATTTGGTCTGGGAGGAATAGACCGGCAAGTCGCAGCCGCGGCAGTGATAGGTGCCAGCCTCGTAAAACTTGTCGAGCGGCGAGGAGAACGGACGCTCTGTCCCTTCGCGGCGCATGACCTTGTATTGAAGCGGGGTCAGCATCGCCTTCCACTCCGCCTCGGTCCGGGTCACTTCAAACGGGCCCGCGGCAGCACCAGCGTTGGAAATAGCCACCCCGCCAACGGCTGCAAAAGCAGCAGCAGAGGCGATCAGCCCACGGCGCGTCAGATCAGAAGTCATGCTAGGTCCCTTTCCTTGCTAAACCTGAGATAAGCAAGCTGGGCGCTTGGCGAAATGAAACTCTCTGTGAGAAAACGTTTCGGTAAACGAGGTGCTTGGCGCGGTCAGCGGGCTGCGAGGTGGCCTGCGGCAAGGACTTCGCTGGGCTCTGCGCCCGGCTCGGAGCCACCGGGCGCCTCTTCTGACACGAGCAAAACAGCCCCCGCAAGCGCACCTGATGGGGCGGCGCTTAGGTCAGCGACGAGGCGGCCCTGCGCGTCAAAGTTGCCCAATGCGAATGGCGCCTGTCCCGGCACTGCCAGCCAAAGCTGTCTGCTGAGACCAACGGCCCCTGCGCCTTCGACGCGCGCCACGGAAAGCGATCCGTTGCTGCTCTCGTACCTAGCCGTGAAGGCCACGCCGCCGTCGCCCTCAAGGCGCGCTTCCAGCACAGTTTGGGTCATTGATGGGATTACGTAGAAGACGCTGACGAAGGCCACCGCCCCTGCTGCCGCTGCCCCGATGATCGCCCCAAGAGCCCAACGCAGCAAGGTTCGACCTGCGGAGAGCTTTCCAAAGAGCCTGCGATCGAGGGCGGGCTTGAGCGTATCTGGCGGCGTTTTTCCCGGGGTGCTCAGCACGGCCTCTAGATGCGCGTCTTGCGTGCTCTGTTCCTGCTGGCCGGGCAAGGTCGCCACGGCGCCGTCACGCGCGACGGACACAACCCACGCAGCTGCGCCAAGACCCTGCGCCCGAAAGCCGTCCGGCTCGCTCCAGATAGTTGAGTAGGCGTCCTCTAAGGCCCGGGCGGCCGTGGTGTCATCGGCGGTGATACTGGCGCACATAGCGTAGAGAGGCGCGGCCGTGATGGAATAAAGCTGGTCGAACGCTGATTGTTCCCCAAGCGCGATCCGCGCGAGGCAGCTTTCGATTTCGTGGCCCAGATCCATGCCGCATCGGTAGCGGGCGCTTGGGCACCGCGCAAGCCAGCAGCTGGGTTTCACGCCATCTTGGCTTTGGCCCCCGACCATGCCACCTGCTACGCGACGCCGCACAAATATTCGGCGCTCAAAGGCTTTCATGGGTGGGCGGAGAGGACAGCGGCCCTATCTGGCCCCGAAAGCGACGAGACGCCCGTGGGCCCCTTGCCCTGCCCCAAGATATGAGGCACGAGTGGCGCCGTTGAGGCGAGAACAAATAGGAAAGTAGTATGGCCGACGGATCCCTCGATCTCGATATGACACCCACCCGCGAAATTTCCGTGCGTGATGTGTTTGGTATCGACAGCGACATGGTCGTGCGTGGTTTTGAAGATGGCAGCGATCGCGTGCCTGAGGTTGATTCCACATACAAATTTGATCCCGACACGACGCTCGCGATCCTGGCGGGCTTCAACAACAACCGTCGCGTGATGATCCAGGGCTACCACGGCACCGGTAAGTCGACGCATATCGAACAAGTCGCCGCCCGCCTGAACTGGCCTGCGGTGCGTGTGAACCTCGACAGCCACATCAGCCGGATCGACCTTATCGGTAAGGACGCCATCAAGCTGAAAGAAGGCAAGCAGGTTACTGACTTCCAGGAAGGCATCCTACCTTGGGCGCTGCGGAACCCCTGCGCGATCGTCTTTGACGAATACGATGCGGGCCGTGCGGACGTGATGTTCGTGATCCAGCGTGTGCTGGAAACCGACGGCAAGCTGACACTTCTCGACCAGAACAAGGTGATCACGCCCCACCCGTTCTTCCGCATCTTCGCGACCGCCAACACGGTTGGTCTGGGCGATACGACGGGCCTCTACCACGGTACGCAGCAGATCAACCAAGGTCAGATGGACCGTTGGTCGCTGGTGGCCACGCTCAACTACCTGAGCGTTGGTGCTGAGAGCGCGATCGTTTTGGCCAAGAACCCGCACTACAACACCGCCGAAGGCCGTAAGACCATCGAGCGCATGGTGACCGTGGCCGACATGACCCGCACCGCCTTTATGGCCGGGGATTTGTCGACCGTGATGTCGCCCCGGACGGTGATCGCCTGGGCCCAAAACGCGGAGATCTTCCGCAACGTGGGCTACGCGTTCCGCCTGTCCTTCTTGAACAAGTGCGACGAGCTAGAACGCGCCACCGTGGCCGAGTTCTACCAGAAGTGCTTCGACGAAGAGCTGCCCGAAAGCGCGGCGAACATCACGGCGTGACACGCCTCGTCCTTGCCATTCTCCTTATGGCGAGCCCGCTTTGGGCGCAGGAGTTGGCGCCGAGCGAAGAGGCCGCCCTGTCCCAACGCGAAGCGACAGAAAAGGAGATTCAGCGGCGCATTGAAGGCTGTGCTCTCCCGGAGTTTGGAAACGAGACTTTGGATGTCCAATCGGGGGTCACTGGCCCATTTGTGGACCTTCCTGCATTGTCATTTCTTAAGATTGCGGCAGTTGTCTTCGAGGGTACCGAAAAAGGAACCTTCGCCTTAAAGAGTTTTAGGGACCTCCCAAATGGAGGTATTTCCGGCTTTGACTTTTGCTCAAGCGCAACGATCGACACTATAGTTCGACCCACGGCATCGGGCGATGAAGTCCGATACAGTGCAGTGTTACTACGAACAAACCTGGACCTCGAGGCAGAGTACCCAAATACATCTATCGCCATAAACGAACGGGGCCAGCTTTTGAACACTCCGAAAGGTAAGTACCTGTTTCTCAATATTGAAGAGCCCGCGGTGTCGGCGTGGTACGAACGCGAAGGTGCGCTTTGGATTAGTCGGAACGGCACGGGCCCGGCTATCATCCTGGGCACAACCCTTGCAGTGCGAATGGGCGACTGAAAGATGAGCAAACAAAACGACAACCCAGCCGATCCGTTCAAGAAGGCCGTGGCCGAAGCCGCTAAGGTTATTGCCGACGACCCGGAATTGACGGTGAGTTATTCCGTGGACCCTCCGGGCGCCACGAATGACACGCTGCGCTTGCCTCAGGTGTCGCGCCGGATGACGCGGGAAGAGGTTTTGCTCGCACGGGGCACGGCGGACGCGCTGGCGCTGCGCCACAAGTATCATGATGCGGCGACCTTTGACCGCTACCTGCCGCCGGGCAACATGGCCCGCGACCTCTATGAGGCGATGGAGACCGCGCGTTGTGAAGCTGTGGGCGCAGAAGCGATGCCGGGCACGGCCTCGAACATCGACCACAAGATCGCCAACGAGGCCCTGCGCAAGGGCTATGGCGATATCAAAGAGGCTGCCGAGGCGCCTTTGCCGGTGGCGGCAGGCTATCTCATCCGCCATCTAGCGACGGGACGTGACCTGCCCAAAGACGCGGCTAACGTCATGGCGCTGTGGCGCGGCTATATTGAAGGCCAGGCGGGCGGTACGCTCGAAGATCTGGACGGCATGCTGAGCGATCAGGCGGCGTTTGCGAAGTTCGCACGGCAGGTGATCTCAGATCTCGGCTACGGCGATCAGCTGGGGGACGACCCCGACGAGCTGGACGATACCGAAGAGGACGAGGCCGAGGGCGATCCTGACGATCAGGATCAGCCCGATTCTTCGGGCGACGATGACAGCGACAGCGAAGACGACGTCGATGCCGCGCCCGAGCAGAGCCAGGAGCAACAACAGGACGCCGCTCAGGCATCTGTGACACTCGATGACATGGCCGAGGCGGAAATGGCCGAAGAGGCGGAGATGCCGGACGGGGATGCCCCACTCGAGCCCCCTTGCCCGCCGCCCCATTCCGAGGCCGACCCGGACTACACGGTCTACGAGACCAAGAACGACGAAGAGATCCGCGCCGAAGACCTGGCCGAGCCGGCAGAGCTTGAGCGGTTGCGCGCCTATCTCGACCAACAGCTCGACCCGTTGAAAGGCGCCGTGTCGCGGCTGGCCAACAAGCTTCAGAGGCGCCTTCAGGCCCAGCAAAACAGGAGCTGGGAGTTTGACCGCGAGGAAGGGATGCTGGACGCCGGTCGTCTGGCGCGTGTCGTGGCGAATCCGACGACGCCACTAAGCTTTAAGGTCGAAAAGGACACGGAGTTCCGCGACACCTGCGTGACTTTGTTGTTGGATAACTCCGGTTCCATGCGCGGGCGTCCGATTTCTATTGCCGCTATCTGCGCGGATGTTCTTGCCCGTACTTTGGAGCGCTGCTCGGTGAAGACCGAGATTTTGGGCTTTACGACGCGGGCCTGGAAAGGCGGGCTTTGCCGGGAAGGCTGGCTCGCTGAAGGGCGTCCGCAACAACCGGGGCGTCTGAACGACCTGCGCCACATCATCTACAAGAGCGCGGATGCGCCGTGGCGGCGCGCGCGCCCGAACCTCGGTCTTATGATGAAGGAAGGCCTTCTGAAGGAGAACATCGATGGCGAGGCGCTTGAGTGGGCGCACAAGCGGATGGTCGGGCGGCCTGAAGCACGCAAGATCCTCATGGTGATCTCGGACGGCGCGCCGGTGGACGACTCCACCCTGAGCGTGAACCCGGCCAATTATCTTGAGAAGCACTTGCGCGACGTGATCGCCATGGTCGAAAAGAAGCGTCAGGTTGAGCTCATTGCTATCGGCATCGGCCACGATGTGACGCGTTATTATGATCGCGCGGTCACGATCACCGATGTCGAACAGCTGGCAGGTGCTATGACTGAACAGTTGGCATCGCTCTTTGATTCTGATCCGCGGGCACGGGCACGCGTCATGGGGATGAAACGCGCGAGCTGACGGGGGCGGATGCCTCCGGCGGAAGTACAAAGCACGAAAAAGACGGGGGCTGCGCGATGTTTCAGACTTTCGAGAGTTCAACGAGCCCGGAACAGGGCCCGCCGCGGCTGGCCGCGCTTCGTGCGAAGATGGCGGAGGTGGGCGTTAACGGGTTCATCGTGCCGCGGGCCGATGCGTGGCAGGGTGAATATGTTGCGCCTTGCGACGAGAGACTGGCCTGGTTGACGGGATTCACGGGGTCTGCGGGATATTGCATAGTCTTGGCTGACAAGGCCGGGGTCTTTGTGGATGGCCGGTACCGGGTCCAAGTGAAGGAGCAGGTGTCGACCGATGTCTTCACGCCGGTGGACTGGCCTGAGGTATCCTTGAGCGCTTGGCTCGCAGAGCACGGGAGCGGGAAAGTGGCCTATGACCCTTGGCTGCATTCGCCCAAACAGATCGAAGCGCTCGCCGCATCGGGTTTGGAGCTTGTGGCCACTGAGAACCTCGTGGATGCCATTTGGGAAGACCGCCCTGCCCGACCCGAGGGACGTGTCTTTGCACACCCTGTCGAGCTGGCAGGAGAGGCATCGGCTGATAAGGCCGCGCGTCTGGGCAAGGTGCTCGCAGAGGCGGGCGAAAGTGCTGCAATCCTGACCCTGCCGGATTCCATTTGCTGGCTTTTGAACATCCGTGGCTCCGACATCCCGCGCATTCCGATCGTGCAATCCTTGGCTATTCTTCGCGCAGATGGCCGCGTTGACCTTTTTGTCGAGGCCGACAAGGTCGTGGATCTGATCTTTGGCACGGGGGTGAGCATTCACCCACCTGAGGCCTTTATCTTTGTCGTTGCTGGGTTGGAGGGCCGTGTCAGGCTTGATCCGGCCTCTTGCCCTCTTGCGGTGGTCGAGGCGTTGACCGCGACCGTGTCACATGGGGCCGATCCTTGTGTTTTGCCTAAAGCCACCAAGAACGAGGTCGAGCTTCAAGGCGCGCGGGCGGCCCATGCGCGCGATGCGGTCGCGATGGTCGAGTTTCTGGCGTGGCTTGATGAGCAAAAGCCCGAAGATGTGACCGAGATCAGCGCTGCTCAAGCCCTCGAAGGGTTCAGGCGCGCGACGAATGCACTGCAGGATATCTCGTTTGAGACGATATCTAGCGCAGGCGCGCATGGTGCGGTGGTGCACTACCGCGTGACGGAAGAAACGAACCGGTCGCTCAAGTCAGGAGAGCTCTATCTCGTTGATTCAGGTGGGCAATATGTCGATGGCACAACGGATATCACGCGCACGGTAGCCCTTGGCGAGCCGCCGAGCGATGCCAAGGCGGCGTTTACGCGGGTCCTGCAAGGGATGATCGCCCTGTCGCGCATTCGCTTCCCGAAGGGCGTCGCGGGTTCGCATATTGATACGCTCGCTCGCGCGCCGCTTTGGATGGCCGGCCAAGACTATGACCATGGTACGGGCCATGGTGTGGGGTCATACCTGTCGGTCCATGAGGGGCCGGCGCGCATCAGCCGGGTTTCGGACCTGCCGCTCGAGCCCGGCATGATCCTCTCGAACGAGCCGGGCTACTACAAAGAAGGCGCCTTCGGCATTCGCATCGAAAATCTAATCGTCGTGGAGGAGGCGCAGCCCCTGCCCGGTGGCGATGCGCGCGACTTTATGAGCTTTGAGACCCTCACCTATGTGCCCATCGATCGCCGCCTCATCGTGCCGGGCATGCTGTCGCGCGAAGAACGCGCGTGGATCGATGCCTATCACATGGAATGTGTGCGTCGGCTGGAAGGACAGATCAGCCCCCGTGCCGAGGCGTGGATTGGACAGGCGACCCTTTCGCTCTGACACTTTAGTGTCATATACAGTCGACAATATTGGACGCGCGGGACGTAGGAGGCAGCCATGGCAGACCACATTAAGATCAGGAAAGCACCGGGAACCTGGTCGGTCCGCGTTGGCGGGGCTGTCATCGGGGAATCAAAGAACGCGCTGGAGCTGGCCGAAGGGTCTTACCCCGAGGTGATCTACTTCCCACGTGAAGACATCGCGATGGCGTTTCTGGATGCCTCCGACAAGACAACCCACTGCCCCCACAAGGGCGACGCGTCCTATTTCGACATCGTCACCAAATCCACCACGCTGGAAGCGGCGGTTTGGTCCTATGAGACCCCGAAAGAAGGCGTAATCGAAATCGCAGGTTACCTCGCCTTTGGGCACGACGACGTCACGGTCGAGAAAATCTAGGAATGCTCTTCGGCGGCGGTGGCCGCCAGAGCCCGGTTGTAGGCTTTCAGGGCGTCGACTTGGAATAGCGCTCCGACGAGAGTCATTTGATCGTCCTTCAGGTTCACCACCGGGAAGAACACCTCGTTCGTCGTCTCAAAGAGAGGCATGGCCGTCTCTAGCGTTGCGGTATCTGTGACGTAGAGCCCCTCGTCGATCATGGCTTTCAGCCTCTCCTCGGGCGCGGCCCGCGGGTGATTGGGGCGTCGCATGATGTTAATCACGCCGAACGTGGCCAGGAGGTAAGCCTGGGGGCCTGCGGCCAGATGCACGCCGCGTCGTTCAATCTGGCTCAGGAAGAAGGAACGGTGGACGAGATTTCCAGAGACAGCCGACGACAGGGAAACAGCCACCATCACGGCGAGGCCTGTTTGCCAGTCGCCGGTCAGCTCAAACACAATGAGCGTGGTGGAGATCGGTGCGCCCATGACAGCGGCCGCGACCGCGCCCATGCCAGCCAGAGCGTAAAGTGTAGGTGAGCCCGAGACATCCGGGAAGATGCCCGTAGCCACGATCCCGAATGCGATGCCGAGCAAGGCCCCCACCATGAGCGAGGGGGAAAAGACCCCCCCCCCATGCGTCCGGCCATGGTGATTGCCACGGCGATCACTTTGAGGATGCAGAAGACAATCGCCTCGTGCAGCAGCAAGTTCCCTGACAGCGCGGCAGTGGTCGTCTCGTACCCCACACCGATGATGTGCGGATAGAAAATGGCCAACGCGCCAAGCATGGCGCCTGACATCGCCGGGCGTGTCCAGCGGGGCATCCCCGTGCGCCCGTGCGCGTGGGTCCCAAGATCATCGAACCAGAAGATCGTGCGCATGAGCACGACCGCAATGAGGCCCGAGAGAAGGCCGAGGATCATGAACGCAGGCAGTTCCACATAGAAGGCCAGCATGTTCATCTGGGGCAGCGAGAACTCTGTGATGTCCCCGAAATAGAGTCGCGAGACGACCGTACCCGCCATGGAGGCGATCACGATCGGGGCGAAGGCGTGCATCGCAAAATGGCGCAGGATCACTTCGAGCGCGAAGAGAGCGCCCGCAATAGGCGCGTTGAACGAAGCAGAGACCGCTGCCGCCACGGCGCAGCCGAGCAGGTCACGGCCCGTGATTGCGTCAGCGCGGATGATATTCGACACCTTGGTGGAAATCGTCGCCGCCAAGTGAACGACCGGCCCCTCTCGCCCGGTGGAGCCGCCCGACGACAAAGTAATGAGCGAGGCCACCGCCGAGGCGAGGCCCTCCTTGGTTTCCACACGCCCCTCTTTCAGCGCAGCGCCCTCGATGACATCTGCCACGGATCGCACCCGACCATCGCTCGTGAAGCGGTCGAGGATCAGGCCCACGACGAGCCCGCCCAAGATGGGGGTGATGAGAACGAAGTACCAAGGCAGCGTGCGCGCCCATGAATGGAGCATCGCAATATCATCGGTGCCGTAGATCGCCCCTTGGAGCGCCTCAATGGCCAGTCGGAAGCCTACGGCAGCAAACCCCGCCGCGATCCCCACAGCAAGGGCGATGAACCAGAACTGGATCTGGCTTGGCCCCTTATCACGCAGAACGGCCCGGCTTTCCTGCCAGGTTTTTTTTAGCTGTTGACGTAGCCGCTCCATCACCGTCCACCGCTTCAACTGGGCTGCGCGCTGCATTAGACTGGTGAGGTCACCCCGTCGGAGCACCTCATGACCATTCCTGCCGCCCTCTCTGCCCTTGGAGAATTGTTAGGAGATCGCTTGTCGCGGTCCAAGCACGATCTGGACCTCCACGGTGCGTCAGAGACGCATTTTTCGGTGATGGCGCCCGATGCGGTCATTTATCCGACCTCTAGCGAGGAAGTCGCCGCCGCCGTGAGGATTTGCCGTGAACATGGTTGCCCGGTGATCGGCTTCGGGGCGGGCACCTCGCTTGAAGGGCATACGGCCGCGCCACGGGGTGGTGTGAGCGTCGATTTCAGCAAGATGAGTAGCGTGCTGGCGATCAATGCTGCCGACATGGATGTGGTGGTTCAGCCTGGTGTCACCCGCGAAGCGCTGAATGAAGAGCTACGTGCGACGGGGCTCTTCTTCCCTGTCGATCCGGGCGCCAATGCATCGCTCGGGGGCATGGCCTCAACGCGCGCTTCCGGGACAACGGCGGTGCGCTACGGTACCATGAAGGACAATGTCATTGCTCTTGAGGTAGTGACTGCCGAGGGTGAGATCATCAGGACAGGCACACGAGCCCGAAAGTCGTCGGCTGGCTACGACCTTACAGGGCTCTTTGTGGGCTCAGAAGGAACACTCGGCCTGATCACGGAGCTCACTCTGCGGCTGCAAGGGATACCAGAGGCCACCGCCGCAGCCGTTTGCGCATTCCCGAGCCTTGGGGCGGCTGTGGAGACCGTCATCGAGACGATCCAATGCGCCATCCCCATGGCTCGGATTGAAGTGTTGGACGCGGCCTCCATTGCCGCTGTCAACGCCCACGCAGGACGCGACGACCCGCCCCAACCCCACCTCTTTGTAGAGTTCCATGGATCTCCAGCCACTGTCGCGGAACAAGCGGAGGCCTTTGGCGCCTTGGCCGAGGGCAACGGCGGTGCGCGGTTCGAATGGTCTGCTCAGGAAGAAGACAAACGCGCCCTTTGGGCGGCGCGTCATGCGGCCTACTACGCGATCCTTGCTTCTCGCCCGGGGGCGCGGGCCGTGGTGACGGATGTCTGCGTCCCCATTTCAAGATTGGCAGAGGCCATGGAGGCCGCAGTGGATGATATCGAACAGAGCTCCATCCCCGGCCCGATCTTGGGACATGTCGGTGACGGCAATTACCATGCCATCCTGCTCATCGACCCGGAAGACCCTAAAGATAAGAACACAGCGCTAAACCTTCAGAAACGCATGGTCGAGAACGCTCTCGCTCTGGGCGGCACCGCAACCGGCGAACACGGGGTTGGCATGGGCAAGCTCGATCACATGGAAGCCGAACACGGCGCAGCATGGGGGCTCATGGGCGACATTAAGCGCGCCCTTGATCCAAACGCGATTATGAACCCCGGCAAACTTGTGCGGCAAAACTGAAGAACCTGTCCCCCCGCAAGGCCCGCATGCCTCCGGCGGAAGTACATCGGCACGAAGAAGACAGGTCCGGGTCGGTGGGCGGGCGCCTTTCGAGCACGCCGCATGGCGCGCGCAGAAACAGAGCGCGCTCCGACCATTAGCCTCGCAGGAGTTCTTCAGCAGCGGCCCGCGCCGCGTCGGTGATCGTGTCGCCTGAGAGCATCCGAGCGATTTCGTCCACCCGTGCCTGCGTTGAAAGCGGGTCGACCTGTGAGAACGTCAAGTCTTGCTCCACCCGCTTCGCTACGCGCCAATGATGCGCGCCGAGTGCCGCCACTTGCGGCGAGTGCGTCACCACGAGGACCTGCCCCTCCTCGCTCAACCTCGCCAAGCGGCGGCCCACGGCATCTGCGGTCGCGCCGCCGACGCCACGGTCAATCTCGTCAAAGATCATCGTTTGGCCGGCCCGACCGCCCGTGAGGCAGACTTTCAACGCCAGCAAGAAACGGCTCAGCTCACCGCCGGAAGCAATCTTGTTGAGGGGGCCGGACGGCGCGCCCGGGTTCGTAGCGACGGTAAAGGCCACCATGTCAGCCCCGTCAGGGCCTGCCTCAGTCTCGGTAATCTGCGTTTTAAAGACGGCCCGCTCCATCTTGAGAGGCGCGAGCTCTGCGCCCATGGCCTTATCCAACCGCGTTGCAGCCTTTTTACGAGCGGAAGTCAGCGCGCCGGCGGCCGCGTCATAGGCGTCCTGAGCCGCGCGGGAGCCCGCCCCTAGGGCTGCGATATCGGCGCCCGAGGCCTCGAAGGCATCGAGCTTTCCTCGAAGCTCCGCCATCAAGACTGCAAGCTCATCCGGCAGTACCTGATGCTTGCGTGCGAGCCCGCGTAGCGCAAAAAGACGTTCTTCGGTTTCTTCCAGCTCGCGTGGGTCGAAGGCGAGACTGTCGAGCACCTGCTCGACACCAGATTGCGCTTCGCCCAGCTCTGCCATCGCGCGCGACAACGCCGTCAAAGGCGCGTCCAGACCGCCTTCTGCCTGACCCGCGGCGTCCTCCAGCCAACGGGACGCATCGTTCATCGCACCTTCTGCACCGTCCATACCCAGCGCCTGAAAGGCCCGTGTAATATCTTCTCGGATCCGTTCGGCGCCCTGCATGAGACGGCGGCGCGCGTCGAGCGCTTCGTCCTCGCCCGCTTCGGGTTGCAGCGCCTCAAGCTCGGCCACAGCGTGGCGCAGAAAATCTTCTTCTTCGGCAAGCTCAGCCGCCGCCGCATGGGCTGCATTTAGCGCCTTTTCAGCCGCGGCTTTATCTCGCCAGGCCGCCCGCACTCTGGCTCGTGCCGCATCAAAACCGCCGAATTCATCCAGTAGCGCCCGGTGGCCGCGTATGTTCAAAAGCCCCCGATCATCATGTTGCCCATGGAGCTCGACAAGGGTTTCACTTAAGGCACGCAGCAATTCACCAGACGCGCGTCTGTCGTTCACCCAGGCAGCCTTGCGTCCGTCTCGCGTGTTCACCCGGCGTAGCACAAGCTCCCCATCGGTCTCGTAGCCCGCCTCGGCGAGCACATCGAAGGCTGCATGGCCATCAGGCAACTCAAACCACGCGGTGACCTCGCCTTGTTCAGCCCCTGCCCGCACGAGATCAGCGCGGCCCCGCCAGCCCAGAACAAACCCAAGTGAATCAAGAAGGATCGATTTGCCGGCCCCGGTCTCACCAGTCAGCACGTTGAGGCCGGGCTGGAACTCAAGCTCCAGCCGGTCGATGATCAACATGTCCCGGATATCCAAACCGCGCAGCATGGTTGTGCAAAGAGGGCTAGCGCCCCCCTCTCCTCAAAGCCATTCGCCTCGGATCACCTGACGATAGATCGCAGACAACCAGTTATCGCCGATGGAGCGCGCGTCGAGACCGGCGCCACGCAGAAGGGCAAAGCTATCCTCATACCACTCCGTGCCTCGGTAGTTGTGCCCCAGGATCGCGCCTGCGGTCTGCGCTTCGGCATCAAGGCCAAGCGCAAGGTAGCTTTCCACCAATCGATGCAACGCTTCAGGCGTGTGCGTGGTTGTCTGGAAATCCTCAACCACGACGCGGAAGCGGTTGATCGAGGCGCCGTAGTGACCCTGCTTGAGGTAATAACGACCGATTTCCATTTCCTTGCCCGCGAGGTGATCGAAGGCGAGGTCGAACTTCAGTACCGACGTCTCGGCGTATTCGCTCTCTGGATAGCGCTCGATGACGATGCGAAGGGCCTGAAGGGCCTGGAACGTCAGGCCCTGATCGCGACCCACTTCGTCGATCTGATCATAGTAGCTGAGCGCCAGCAGATACTGCGCGTAGGCGGCATCTTCGTCGGCAGGGTAGAAATCAAGGTAGCGCTGCGCAGACGAGCGGCTGTTGGGGTAATCCGTGTCGCGATGATAGGAAAACGCCTGCATGATAAGCGCGCGCTTGGCCCATTCGGAATAGGGATAGAGCCGCTCCACCTCGCCGAAATAGAAGGCCGCTTCATCGGGGCGCGAACGGTTAAGCTCGAACTCCCCACGGTCATAGATCTCTTTCGCGGAGAAGTTCTCAAGCGGGACGTTGGGCGTGTCATTAATACCGCATCCAACCAGTCCGGTCAGCGCCAAAACAGCTGCGAGAGTTCTCACCGACATGCCCTGAATCACCTTCGCCTCTTCTCGTGCGTCACGCGTGCGCCGTGCTTTGAGAATGGGTTATCACAGATGGTGAACAAGGCAAATCGCCTTTGCGATCAATGGAGAGTGTTCGCGTCCGCGCGTGTGACCCCTGCCCCGGGAAGGCGCGAGGCCATGGCCGGGGTGCATTCGACCATGCGGAATGCTTCTGGACGCGCAAACAGAGCCCGCAGAAGCTGGTTGGTAATACCGTGTCCTGCGCGGTGGCCAACGTAGCGACCAACGATCGACGCACCTGCGAGCGACAGATCGCCCACGGCGTCGAGCATTTTATGGCGCACGGGCTCGTCCATGTGACGGAAGCCGCCCGGGCTCAGGATCTGATCACCGTCAACAACGACGGCGTTCTCAAGCGTACCGCCAAGGGCGAGACCATTGGCGCGCATCGTATCGACGTCGGACTGACGGCAGAACGTGCGGCTGTCTGCGAGGTCATGGACAAAGGCGCCATTGGCGAGGTCCATGTGACGGCTTTGACGACCGATTGCCTCGTCCGTGAAATCGATGTCGAAATCCATCGCGAAACCGTCGGCAGGCTCAAGGCGTGCCCATGCGAGACCTTCGCGAACCTCGACAGTCTCCAAAATCTGCAGAGCGCGTGCTGCCTGGTGCTGGACCAGGATGCCCTTCTCGAGGATGCCCCGAACGAACGGTGCGGAGGAACCATCGAGGATCGGGACCTCGGGCCCATCGAGATCGATAAGCGCGTTGCGCACGCCGCAGCCTGCCAGAGCGGCCATCAGGTGCTCGATCGTCGAAACGGAGACGCCTGTATCGTTGACGATTTTGGTGCAGAGCGGCGAACGCTCAACCGCGCTCCACAGCGCGGGAACGAGTGCGTCGCGATCCAAATCAGTGCGGCGGAACCAGATGCCATGCTCAGCAGACGCCGGTCGCACAACAAGATGCACGGTCTTGCCGGTGTGCAGGCCTACGCCCGTAAAGATGGCTGGTGATTTTACAGTCGCTTGCATTGTCCCATCCCAGCGCCGGAATCGGCGAGTGGCTCGGCGTACCTACGCCAGACCGATTGGTCGATAGCTAGAAAGCGTAACGCCGGGTCTCAACTCACGCTTTGTAACGCCATGAAACAGTTACATGTTTTGCGCGGATTCTCGCCATGATGTTAAGGCGTTGATCTACAATAAAAAACGCCGCCCTGAGGCGGCGTTTCCACTCACGACTACAGAGTGTTTCAGTTTGCTTGGCGGCGCAGGAACGCAGGGATTTCGATGCGCTCATCCGTTTCAGCCGTGTCCTGATCTTCCTCGAAGCTCTGGACTGGTGGCTGGCGACGCACGGCCTGCGGCTCTGCAGCTTCACCACCACCGGTCATACGGCCGATGAGGGAGTTGATGCCAAAGCGCTGCTTTTCAGCGGCCTGAGGGGCTGCCTGAGGCGCCGATGGCTGCTTGGCGACTGCCGACTGAAGACGCGCCATTGCCTCTGGAGACGGCGTGCCCGGTGCGGGCTTCGCAGGGGCCACGAAGGCGGCTGCTTCGTCTTCTTCGATCGACGGCTCAAACGCGGGCGGCTCCGGCTGGTAGGCTGGGGGCGGAAGGTCGTCTGCGGCGGCAGCGGCAGGTGCCTCTCCGAAGAGGTCCGCAACCTCTGCCTCAGGTGCGGCTTCTTCCACGGCTTCGGTCATCTCAGCTGCGACTTCCGCTGCAACTTCGACTTCTTCCTCGGCGACGACAGGCGTCGGCAGCGGGGATGCCAGCGAACGGCGCGGTGCCGGGATGTCGGAGACAACCGTGCTCGCGTCGATGCCCGTGGCGACGACGGAGACACGCATCGTACCCTCCATAGCCGTGTCGAGCGTGGAGCCCACGATGATGTTTGCGTCCGGGTCCACTTCCTCGCGGATGCGGTTTGCGGCCTCGTCCAGTTCGAAGAGCGTGAGGTCGTAGCCGCCCGTGATGTTGATGAGGACACCGCGTGCGCCGCGGAGGCTGATCTCGTCCAGAAGCGGGTTGGCGATGGCCTTCTCGGCGGCTTGGATCGCGCGATCTTCGCCCGTTGCCTCGCCCGTGCCCATCATCGCTTTGCCCATCTCGTCCATGACGGAGCGGACGTCGGCGAAGTCGAGGTTGATGAGGCCCGGCTTGACCATCAGATCGGTCACGCCCTTCACGCCCTGATAGAGCACGTCGTCTGCCATGGAAAACGCCTCGGTGAAGGTCGTCTTCTCGTTGGCGAGACGGAACAGGTTCTGGTTTGGAATGATGATGAGCGTGTCGACGACTTTCTGGAGCGCTTCGACGCCCTCCTCCGCCTGACGCATGCGCTTGCCGCCTTCGAACTGAAAAGGCTTCGTCACTACGCCCACGGTCAGCACGCCCAGTTCACGTGCCGCCTGTGCGATGATCGGAGCCGCGCCCGTACCGGTGCCGCCGCCCATACCGGCGGTGATGAAGCACATGTGCGCGCCAGCGAGGTGATCGACGATCTGCTCGATGCTCTCTTCTGCGGCGGCGGAGCCGACGTTCGGGCGGGCGCCTGCGCCGAGACCCTCGGTGACCTTGATGCCCATCTGGATCTTCTGAGGTGCCTGTGCACCTGCCAGGGCCTGAGAGTCCGTGTTCGCGATCACGAACTCGACGCCGTCGAGCTCCTTCTCGATCATGTTGTCGACCGCGTTACCGCCGGCGCCACCAACACCGAACACCGTGATCCGCGGCTTCAGCTCTTCCTGGCCGGGCATCGAAAGGTTCAAAGTCATTTTATCATTCCGCCTGTTAACTGGGCCCGTCGCACGCAATTGCCGTCTGAGGGCTTTTATTGTCGCGCCCGACACTAACCGGATGTTGCCATTTCGTCACGAAAATTCTGCCAAGAACCTACATAATGTTGGCGCATTTCCGCCGGATTTCACCGCATGTGGTTCTGCCCACAATATAAAGCGGTCACCAATTCTCCCTGAACCAACGCACCGCGCGGCGCAGGGAGCGCGCCGGATAGGTGTCGGCGGGAAGCTCGAAATCCCACCATTCGTCTTGTGGATGCGCGGCGAAAAGGCTGAGGCCTACGGCGCTCGCGAAAGCCGCCCCGGTGGCTGCCTGAGGCAGGCCCTGAACCCGCAGCGGACGGCCCAGCCGGACCTGTTGTCCGAGGATGCGCGAGGCCAATCCATCGAGGCCCGCGATCTGGCTACCACCGCCCGTCAACACGATAGATTGGCTAGGCAGTTGGTCGAAACCGGCCGCGTCGAGGCGCGCACGGACCTCCTCCAAAATTTCTTCCACGCGGGGGCGCATGATGCCGATAAGCTCGGAACGGGAGACCTGACGACGGTCATGTTCCCAGTCGCCGGTGTCGCCGCCGATGTCGATCATCTCCCGATCATCCATGCCGGTTGCGTGGACGCCACCGTAGAAGGTCTTGATCCTTTCTGCAGTCGCGGCGGGTACTTGCAGGCCCATGCTGATGTCGCTGGTGACGTGCTCACCGCCCATCCGCACGCTGTCGGCAAAGATCATGTGACGCTTGATAAATATGCTCACCCCGGTCGCGCCGCCGCCTAAATCGATGCAGGCTGCGCCGAGCTCCTGCTCGTCTTCCACGAGGGCTGAGATGCCGGAAACGTAGGCGCTGGAGGCAAGCCCCGCGAGCTCAAGGTCGCAGCGCTTGATACAGTAGGCAAGGTTCTGAACAGCCGTGGAATCGACCGTCAGCATGTGCATGTCGGCGGCCAAACGGTTGCCAAGTTGGCCGCGTGGATCACCCAGTCCAGAGCGATGATCGAGCGCGAAATTCACCGGTTGAGCATGCAGCACATCGCGCCCTGCCCCGTAGTCCGGCACGTCACACGACGCCAGGCAGCGGCTCACGTCCTGCTCGGTCACCGTCTCTTCGCTAAGCTCGATTTCGCCGTTGAGACCGTAAGAACGCGGCTCGGCACCGGCCATGCATGCGATGACGTGATCTACGCGCACATTGGCCATTTTCTGTGCCGCTTGGACGGCGGTGCGAATCGCTCGCTCGGTTTCTGCCATGGCATCGACCTCGCCAAACCGCACCCCGCGGGAGCGTGTCGTGGCTGCACCGATGACGCGGAAGGCGGATTGTCCGGCCATGGCGCCAAGACCGTCTTGTTCGCGGAATTGGTCGGGGCCATCGAAACGAAGGACGAGACAGGCAATCTTGGAGGTGCCCACATCGAGGATCGCGATGACCCCTCGCTGCATGGCAGCCTTGCGCATGTTCCGCATCGCGCGTTGAGCGGCGTACAGGTCACTCATTCACATTCACTCCGATTTCCAAACCTCTGATAATATGCAGCTCTTCAAGGCTGCTTTGCGCAAGCCGCAGCGTCGGGCGACGCGGGTTGCGAAGATCTAAGTGGGTGATGTTGCGGGCCAAAAGCTCCTGCGCCTTGTCCAGAAGGATCACGCGTTCAAGCGCGGGTACAGGCGCCTCCTCGGGTAGCTGGATCACCTGATTTCGGTCGAGCACCACGTCCCAACGACGCTCACCCATGCGGCGCAATCCGCGCACACGATCGGCGATTGGTGCGGCAGCCATCATCAGCTCCAACGCTTCTTCAGCCGCATGATGCGCGCCCTCGCCCACCACGAGCGGCAGATCCGCACGATCAGCGCGCTTATCGAGACCACTCACTAGATTGCCTTCGACATCGATAAGCCCCAGGCCTTCGGGACGGCGCCACACCAATGCGGGGGTTCGCTCGATGATTCCCACCTCAAGCACCCCACCCGGACGCACACGCAATGTCGCGCTTTGAACGGGGGGCAGCTTTTCAACGATGAGACGCAACTGATCGAGGTCGAGATCAAAGGACGAGATTGGGAAATCGACATGAACGGCGCCGCGAATGCGCTCCGCCACTTCGGGTGCTGCCCCTTCGATCGCCATGAGCTTGACCATGAACTCCGGGCGCTCTTGCAGGGACATCTTGGCGTCGAGCACGGCTTCGGCTATGCGCAGCTTCACATGCGGCTGGTTGATATACGTGAGAATTCCGGCACTTACGATCAGGCAAGGCAGCCCCGTGCGCAGCAACGCGCGAAAGAGCGGTGTCAGCCAGATGCGTTGCAGGCGGTAGCCCCAGCGCGAGGAGGGATCGATCCTCAGCGATCGCATGAGGCATCCTCCACAAGGCTGGCGCAGAGCTGGCCAAAGGTGATCCCGCAGGCTTCGGCCTGTTCGGGCGTCAGCGAAGTGGGCGTCATCCCCGGCTGGGTGTTGGTTTCGAGCAGAATCAGGCCCTCGAGTCCCTTCTCCTCGTCCCACCGGAAATCGGTGCGGCTGAGCCCCCGGCACCCGAGCACCTCATGGGCGCGCAATGCGTAGTCGAGGCAGGCGTCAAAAATCTCTTTGGGCACATCAGCAGGCACGACGTGGCGCGATCCGCCATCTTCGTATTTCGCCTCGTAGTCATACCAACCGTCAGTGATGATATCCGTAACGGTCAAAGCGCGGCCGTTGAGGACAGTGGTGGTGAGCTCGCGCCCCGGGGCGTAGGCCTCGACCATGACGTCTTTGGGCATATCCGCCGCAAGATCAGGCGGCGTGTTGACGCCTTCCGGCACAATATAGATGCCGACCGAAGACCCTTCGTTGTAAGGCTTTACGACATAGGGAGGCGCCATGACGTGGCGCGCGCGAACCTCTTCGGCGGTGGCGATGCAGCTGTCAGCGACAGGCAAACCCACGCGGCGATATAGCTCTTTGGTTTTCTCCTTGTCGATGGCGAGGGCGGAGCTCAAAACACCCGAATGGGTGTAAGGCAGCCGCATCCACTCCAAGATGCCCTGCACCGCGCCATCTTCGCCCCAGCGACCATGAAGGGCGTTAAAGACCACGTCTGGCTGGGTTTCGGCGAGCTTTACGAATACGGTTTGATCAGCATCGATTTCAACCACATCGAAGCCCTCACCGCGCAAAGCATCAGCGCAGCCGCGCCCGGTGGACAACGACACTTCGCGTTCGGCGGACAAACCGCCCATCAGGACGGCGACCTTCTGGGATGCCCTGCTCGACATGCCCTCTACTGCCTCTCGATCCCATGCGCCTATGCGCCGGAATTCTTTTTAGTTTTGCGTGGTTTACGCGCCTGATTCTGGGGTCGTTTCGCCGACCCTCATGATTTCCCACTGTAGCGTGATACCGCTATTTTCGTAAACCTTTTTTCGGACTTCTTCGCCCAATCCTTCAAGATCCGCCGCCGTGGCGCCGCCGGTGTTGAGGAGGAAGTTGGAATGCATCTCGCTCATCTGCGCACTGCCCCTCGTGGCCCCGCGCATTCCGGCTTCGTCGATGACCTTCCAGGCCTTGAGATCATGGACGTCATCGGCCCGCCCGGTCGAGGAATACCCAGCCGGATTTCGGAAGGTGGAACCTGCACTTAGCTCCTTGGTGGGCTGCGTTGCGTCTCGCTTGGCGAGTTGGTCGACCATGCGCTGTTTGAGCTCCCCCGGGTCACCGCGAGGCGCCTCAAACGTGACGGAGGTGAGCGTGAGATCTTCGGGCAGCTCGGTCTGGCGGTAGGCGAAACCCATGTCGTCCCTGGAAAGCTCGACGACCTCCCCTGCCCGCGTAACCCCTTGTGCGGACACGAAAACATCAGCCGTGTAAGTCCCGTAGCAGCCCGCATTCATGCGCGCTGCCCCACCGATAGAGCCCGGGATCGTGCGCAAGAAGGTGAGGTCGAGCCCCGCTTCGGCGGCCTTCTTTGCTACCTGCGCGTCGAGGTTGCCCGCACCAGCTGTTACGCGCGTCCCGTCGATCTCCATGCCGTTGAAGCCCCGCCCGAGCTTGACCACCACGGCCCGGATGCCGCCATCGCGTACGATGAGGTTTGAGCCAACGCCCATCGGGAACACGACCACATCGGAGGGCAAGTTACGCATGAAGTGCGCAAGGTCTTCAGTGTCCGCCGGCGAAAAGAGCCAATCACACGGGCCACCCACGCGGAGCCAAGTGAGCTTTGCAAGCTCCCGCCCCGGTGTCAGCCTTCCTCTTACCTCTGGCAGCGTCATGCGCCCCTCCGCCCGATTTGGCTCCGTTTTGTACGCTTTTGCGGGAAGCCGAAAGCGCTTTTGTCTACTGCCCTTGTGCGCCCGGGACAGGCCAAGCTCAGCCCTTGCGCGTGCGCAGCCATCTCCACAGGTAGATCAGCGGCCAGCGCAAAAGCGAGGCGGCGGCGATCAGGAAGATGAGCGTGATCCAAATCCCCTGCTCCATGTAGAGCCAGATCACCACGGGAATTGCGAGGGCAATCATCACATAGGCAAAGCGCCACAGATGGTCGCGGCTCGGAAACATCGCGCGCAGGTTGGCAGCGATAAGCCAAAGACAGGCGGCGACGAGCGATCCCATCAGTGCTCAACCTGCTCAAAGAAATCCCGTGCCAGCATGCCCGCGCCCATCGCCCCTGCGAAAAAGAGCGTCATCGCGAAGGGGATGAGCATAAGGATCGGCAGGAGGCCCGCGTTCGGGTCTTCCGGGCTGAAAAGTCGTCCGAGAAGGACGATGCCGCCCCCCTCCAGTACGATCACGCCGGCAAGGATCGCCAGCGCGTAACGCCAAGGCAGGAAGCCTATGCAAAACCCGACAAGCGCCGGGATGCCCATGATCACAAAGTCAGCCAAGGTTTTCAGGCAAGTTGTTGGCCCAGGCGCTGATCGTACCAGCGCCGAGACAAACGACCATATCGCCCTCTTTTGCTTGCTCTTTGACGAGGCGCACGAGGTCCGCTTCGCTTTCGATTGCACGGGCATGGCGGTGGCCAGATCGGATGAGGCCCGCGACCAGATCATCGCGCGATGCGCCGGGGACTGGGTCCTCTCCCGCGGCAAAGACCTCGGCGATCGCCACGACGTCAGCATCGTTAAAGCAGGTGCAGAAGTCCTCGAAGAGCGATGACAGACGTGTGTAGCGGTGCGGCTGGTGCACGGCGATGATGCGGCCTTCGGTGGCTTGCCGTGCAGCGTTCAGCACGGCCGCGATTTCGACCGGGTGGTGGCCATAATCGTCGATGATGGTCACGCCACCCACTTCGCCCACCTTGGTGAAGCGGCGGTTCACGCCTTTGAAGTTCTGCAGCGCTGTGCGGATTTCGTCCTGCTTCATGCCGAGGTGCCGCGCGACAGCGATGGCCGACAGCGCGTTTGAAACGTTGTGGTCGCCCGGCATCGGCAGCGTCAGACCTTCAAGCACCACCCCTTCGGCCTGAAGGACGACATCAAAGAACGCCTCACCGTTTTTGTAGTGCAGGTTAACGGCGCGGACGTCGGCCTGAGCGTTAAAGCCGTAGGTCAGCACGCGGCGGTCAGTAATCTTGCCCACGAGGCTTTGCACCTCGGGGTGGTCGATGCAGCAGACCGCGAGCCCGTAGAACGGGATGTTGGAGACGAAATCGAGGAAGCCTTGGCGCAGCGTATCGAAATCGCCCCAGTGCTCCATGTGCTCCGCGTCGATGTTGGTGACGATGGCGATGGTCGCAGGAAGGCGGTTGAAGGTGCCGTCGCTCTCATCAGCTTCGACAACCATCCATTCGCCCTGCCCCGTGCGCGCGTTCGAGCCGAAGGCGTGGATGATACCGCCGTTGACGACGGTGGGGTCGAATTCGCCGTGGGCGAGCAGTGTCGCGACCATGGTCGTGGTCGTCGTTTTGCCGTGCGTGCCTGCCACCGCGATATTCGATTTCATGCGCATGAGCTCGGCCAGCATCTCGGCCCGGCGCACGACAGGCAGGCCACGGCGGCGCGCCTCATCAAGCTCCGGATTGCCCGGCTTGATGGCCGAGGAGATCACGACCACCTCGGCATTCTCAAGGTTTTCAGCCTTCTGCCCTTCAAAGATAAGCGCGCCATTGGCGGCGAGGCGGTCGGTGATCTTGGAGCTCTTCAGGTCCGATCCCTGCACACAGTAGCCCAGGTTCAAAAGCACCTCGGCGATGCCCGACATGCCGATCCCGCCGATGCCCACAAAGTGGATAGGTCCAACGTCGCCGGGAAGCTTGGTTGCTGAGTTCATGACGGATTTCCTGCGATCTGTTCGACGAGCGCGACGAGGCGCTCGGTGGCGTCGGGTTTACCGGTGGCAGTGGCGGCCTGGTTCATGGCGAGCGCGCGCGCCGGGTCGCCAAGAATGGCGGTGATGGCGTCTGTTAGGGGCGCGACTTCGAGGTCGGCCTCCTGAATAATTTCGGCGGCCCCGGCTTCGGCAAGGCCACGGGCGTTGGCTGTCTGGTGGTCTGCCGTGGCTGCGGCGAAGGGTACGAAAATCGCGGGGCGCCCGATCACGCTCGCGTCCGCCACCGTAGAGGCTCCGGAGCGGGAGATCAGCAGCTGTGCCTCCGACAGGCGCGACGGCACATCGTCGAAAAAGCTCTGCACATCGGCGGTGACGCCGTTGTTGGCGTAGTAAAGCTCTACCCGCTCGAGATCTTCTTCGCGCGCCTGATGGCTGACACGGATATGGGTCAGGATCTCATGCGGAAGCGCAGCAATCGCAGGCGGGACGAAATCCGACAGGATCCGAGCCCCTTGGGAGCCGCCCAGCACAAGGATCTGCATCGGATAATCGCCGGGCACGATATAGGCCGCACCCGCGCGGGCCCGGATTGCGCCGCGCACGGGGTTGCCGATGTCGACGCCTTCAACGCCTTCAGGCAAATCCGTCGGCCACGTGCCGCAGGCCACCGCATCCACGCGCTTGGCAAAAAGCTGGTTCACGCGGCCAAGGACGCCGTTCTGTTCATGGATGAGGCGCGGGAGCTTCAGGAGCGTTGCCGCGCCCATGGCTGGGATCGACGGGTAGCCGCCAAAACCCACGACAGCCGTTGGCTTCAGGCGTCGGAACGCCATCAGGGCAGAAAGAACGCCGCCTGTAATCTTGAAAGGCGCCGCCAGTTTGCCCGCGATACCGCCACGCGCGAAGGTGGCCGAACTGACCACCTCAATCTCAACCGCTTCCGGGAATGCGCCTGTGTATCGCGCGCCGCGGCTGTCGGTCATCAACTTCACCGCCCAGCCGCGCTCCAGCATTGCCTCGGACAAAGCTTGCGCTGGAAACATGTGGCCACCAGTCCCACCGGCAGCCATCACGAGGGTTTTCATGTCCTGCGTCCCTTGAGGATATCACCGATGTCGCCTTGAGGCCGCGAGCGGGTGAACGCAAGGAGCATTCCGAGCGCTATGCCTCCAGCGATGAGAGATGACCCACCGTAACTGACAAATGGCAGCGTCATGCCCTTTGCAGGCAGGAGGCGCACAGCGACCCCCATGTTGATCATGGCTTGCACCCCGAACATGGCCGCAAGCCCCGTCCCGGCGAGACGAATGAACGGATCGCGCTCTTTGATCAGACGCAGGAAAGCGCGGCAGACGAGAGCCGCATAAAGCGCGATGATCGTGAGGACGAGGACCATGCCGTATTCCTCAGCCGCCACCGCGATGATGAAGTCCGTATGCGCATCAGGAAGCGACCACTTCACCTCCCCCTCGCCGACACCTACGCCGAAGAACCCGCCCTCGCGGATGGCGTTCGTGGCATAGCCAAGCTGCGTGGTGGGATCGACATCAGGGCTCAGAAAGCCATCGATGCGGCGCGCGAAATGCTCGGACGAGCGGTAGGCCAAGGTGCCCGCCGCGATCGTGAGGCCCGCCATACCGAGCAGCAGAACCATCGGCGCGCCAGCCACAAAGTACATGATCCCCCAGCCAAAAAGGATCAGGCAGGCCTGACCAAAGTCCGGCTGCATAGCTAAGAAGAAGGCAATAATCACGGCCAGAACGAAGGAATAGGTGCGTCCGGGCGGGCCGTTGATCTCTTGCCCAGCGGCAAGGAGCCAGGCCGCCATGACGATAAAGCCGGGCTTCAGGAACTCGGACGGCTGGAGAGAGGCAAAGCCCAACGAATACCAGCGCACTGCCCCCTTACCGAAATCCGTGCCGAAGAACGGCAACAGGGCCAGAGCCACGAAGCTGACAAAGAAGCCAATCACCGCGAGGCGCCGCACAAGGTTCGGCGACATCATCGAGGTGATGACCATCGTGATCAAGGCAAGCCCGCCAAAGACCGCCTGGCGCTCGACATAGTGGAACGCGTCAAAACCGTTCTTGGCGGCGAGCGGCGGAGAAGCCGCAAGACCCAAGAGCATACCGACGCCGAAAAGGACGAACACGCATGCCACGGACCAATTATCGAGTGTGCGCCACCAGCGCGGAATTATTGGATCGGTGGACGCGACCGGAATCGCGCCATGGACCATCTCTGTCATTGAACTACTGCCTGCTCTAAATCGCCGCTTTGCGCGGTCTGGCCCTTAGTATACGCGCTCTCGCGCCTGCGGGCTAGGAAAAAGGCTTGGATATTTGCCTCCATTGAGGCAGGTCGCGAGCATGCATGTGAAGGTGGTCATTCTTGGTGCGGGCGCAGCCGGCATGATGTGCGCGGCTCAGCTGGGCGCGGACGCGTTGGTCATCGATCACGCCAAGGCGCCGGGCGAGAAAATCCGCATCTCGGGCGGCGGGCGCTGTAACTTCACGAACCTCGAGGTGGAGCCTCAGCGTTTTCTTTCAGCCAACCCGCATTTCGCGAAATCGGCGCTCGCGCGCTACACGCAGTGGGACTTTATCGAGCTCGTCTCACGCTATGAGATTGCCTGGCACGAGAAGACCTTGGGTCAGCTCTTTTGCGATGGGAAATCCACGCAGATCATCGAGATGCTGAAGGCCGAAATGGGTGCAGCACAGCTTTGGCTCCAGACCTCCGTGAAAGAGCTTTCAGCGCGCGATGGCGGTTACGCCTTGCGCGTCGAACGCGAAGGCCGCGAAGTTCGCGTGACTTGCGACGCGATCGTGGTGGCCACGGGCGGCAAGTCCATCCCGAAGATGGGCGCGACGGGCCTCGCCTACGATATCGCGCGACAGTTCGGCATTGCCGTGACCGACACGCGCCCTGCCCTTGTGCCCTTCACTTTCCCCGAGGGGCGGTTCTCGCCCATCTCGGGCGTCTCGGTTCCAGTCCGCGCCGTGGCGGGCGACGGCGCGTTCAGTGAAGCGATGCTCTTCACCCACCGCGGCCTTTCCGGCCCGGCGATGCTTCAGGTGTCATCCTATTGGCACGAAGGCGAAGACGTGGCCGTCGACCTTTCCGGCGGCACTGACATCGGCGGCCATTTAAAAGCGGCGCGTCAGGTGCAGGGCAAAAGGCTACTGACCACCGTTTTGGGCGAGGTTCTCCCTTCTCGTCTGGTGGACCATCTGGCGGGCGAGATGCCTTTGACTGACCGTTTGGGCGACATGTCAGACAAACGCATCGATGAGATCGCAGCAAGCTTAAGCGATTGGCGCGTGCGCCCCGGCGGCACGGAAGGCTACCGCACCGCAGAGGTTACGCTGGGCGGGATCGATACCGACGCGCTTTCCTCCACGACGATGGAGACAAAAGCCGTCCCCGACCTCTATTTCATTGGTGAAGCGGTGGACGTGACCGGTTGGCTCGGCGGCTACAACTTCCAGTGGGCTTGGTCGTCGGGCTGGGCCGCAGGACAGGCGCTGAAAGCAGCTTAGAGCCCTGCCTTCGCGGTGATCTGCTCGATGAAATCGCGGCCACGGGCCTCAAAACTATCATATTGATCAAAGCTCGCCGCCGCGGGTGCGAGGAGGATCGTGTCCCCCGGCTCCGCATCGGCCAGGGCTTCCGCGACGGCCTTTTCCATCGTTGTCGCAATCGACGCCTCAACCCCCGGCAGGCCGAGCGCAAAGGCCTCAGCCTCGCGCCCGATGACATAGGCTTTGGTGACGCTGCCCAGATGCGGATGCAGGGCTTCGAGCCCGCCTTCCTTCATCAACCCGCCGCAAATCCAGCGGATGTTTTTGAATGCCTGCAGAGCCTTCGCCGCGCTGTCCACGTTGGTGGCTTTGCTGTCATTGACGAAACGGACACCGCCGGCCTCGCCGACCACCTGTGACCGATGCGGCAAACCCTCGAAGGTCTGGAAGGCTGCCTCGATCTCGCGCGGGGCGATGTTGAGCGCGCGGCACGCGGCATAGGCGGCGCAGGCATTTTGATGGTTATGCGCGCCAGGCAGCGACGCCACCTCGCGCAGATCGATGGAGGCCACTTGGCGGCCCTTTCGCGTCTCAGACAAGAACCCTTTGCGGGCGGCGACGGTCCAACCGGCCCCGCTTGCTTTGCCGGACACCACACGGATGACGCGGTCGTCCGCGGGCCCGGCAGTGAGCTCCATAGCCAAGTACCGGCCCTCGGCTTCATCCGTGCCGATGACAGCCCTATCTGGCCCCCCTTCGGAAAACAGGCGCCGCTTTGCGGCAAAGTACCCGCCCATACCAGCGTGCCGGTCGAGGTGGTCGGGAGAAAGGTTGGTGAAGACCGCCACATCGGGCGTCAATGCGCGCGCAAGCTCCGTTTGGTAGGACGACAGCTCCAGCACCACGACCTCGCCATCTTCCGCAGGCTCAAGGTCAAACACGCCACGCCCAATGTTGCCTGCCAGCTGCGCCCGGCGGCCGGAGGCCTCAAGGATGTGATGGATCAAGGCCGACGTCGTCGATTTGCCGTTCGATCCGGTCACCGCAATCACGCGCGGAATCGTATCGAAACGCTCCCACCCTTCCGCCGCGAAGGAGCGGAAGAAAAGCCCGATATCATTGTCGACGAGCACACCTGCCTCCAGAGCCGCCGCAATCACTGGGTGCGGCGCGGGGTACAGATGCGGGATGCCCGGGGAGGTGACGAGGCATGCCAGTGTCTCCATCCGGCCATCGCGGCGCGGATCAGCGATGATCAGCCCCTCCGCCTCCGCGCGTTCGCGTGCGGCTGCTCCATCGTCCCAGCAGATGACCTCGGCCCCGCCAGCCTCAAGCGCACGTGCCGCCGAAAGCCCCGAACGCCCCAGCCCGAGCACCCCCACTGTGCGTCCCTGAAATCCTGTTGCGACGATCATGACTGCCCTCGATGTTTTGACGCACAATTTGCCCCGCAGGCGCGCAGCCCGCAAGGGCGGGCCATGCGCTAGGCTGGCTCTTTGAGCGCGGCGAGGGCCGTATAAGCCCCTTTGCGGTACGGATGATCCACCGGCAGCGCCGCCGAAAAGATATCGACAGCGCGCTGAAGCCCGTCACGCGCCTCGTCTATGCGGCCCAGCTTTCCAAGCACCTTGGCGTGGTTCATTAGGTGCAGCCCGTAATGCGGATGCCGCGCCCCGATGGTGCGCAAATCAACCTCAAGCGCTTCGCGCAGGTAAGGCTCCGCCTCTTTGTCCATGCCTTGCGCCTCTAGGATGCCGCCAAGATTGTGCAGGTGGTTGGCGTGTTGCGCGTGATCCTCACCCTTGGCCGCGCGACCGATGCGCAAAGCCTCCCGGTAAAGCGCTTCGCTTTCGTTCAGCGCGCCTTGTTCGCGCTTGAGGCGCGCGTAGTTGTTCAGGTGAACGGCGTAGTCCGCGTGATCTTCACCAATGCTGCCACGATCAAGTTCGAGCGCCGTTCGATACGCTTTCTCTGAGGCATCGAGCTCACCCACGGCGCGCATTGTCATCGCAAAGTCATTCCAGGCCATGGCGGTGTTGGCATCGTTGCCCTCTTCGCCAGCAACCCTCACCAGGTCTTCCCCCAGCGCCCGCGCACGAGTGAAGTCACCGGACCAGTGGGCAAACTCATGCGCTTTTGTGAGCGTGTGGTAGGAGGGATCGAGTTCAGCCGCGCGGCGATAGGCGGCCGCTGCGTCGGACCAGCGCACCTCGGCCTCGGCCACTTCGCCCCGCCCGTAGGCCGCGCGCGCTGCCGCTTTCACAGCGAGCTCGGACTGCGCTTCGATTTCAGCAAAGATCCCGTCTGCGGCAGAGTAACCGCCCTTCTTCAGCCTGTCCTTCGCCTCGGACACGCGTTCGGCCGAAATCTCGTTGGAGGTACGATCCAGCAGCGCTTCCAGATCGCTGATGCGTTTGCGCGCCTTTGCCAGCTCTTCATCTGGGCAGGCAATCTGCGCTTGAAGGGCCGCGATCCGGGCATTCAGCAGCGCTTTCTCCGTATCTGCGGCCTCGGCCAGCTCTTCCTCAAGATCCTGTTTCAAGTCGCGTCTGAGCGCGATGAATTCCGTGACTGATAGCTTGGCCTCGTCGCTTGGCTTGATGGCGGCGATGCTGTCGGGCGTCAGACGCACCTTCGACGCACGCTGAAACGGGACAACGACGAAGCGAACAAAAATCGCGGTTGCCCCGACGAGGCCTGTTCCTGGGATGAGCCAGCGCGCCTCCGCGATGAGCCATTCTTGCACAATCGTCAGGTATTCTTGCATCAAGGCCCCTTTCCCAGCGGGGACACTACCTCCCCGAATTCCTTTGGGAAGCCCTTAACCTTGAGGTCTCACCATTCGATTGGTTTGCGGTCCCGAAAGAAGCCGCCGGTGGGCCCGTTATCAGGAAGCGTGGCGAGCCAAATGGCGGTATCGGCGCCCTCTTCAGGACTGCGGTTGGCGCCAGCCCCCAGCCGTTCACTTAAAGTGTGCCAATTCGTCGAACTATGAGTGAACACTTGACGTTTTATTCAATCCGGGCAGTATGTTAAGGTCAGGACTCATAACCAGTAAATGACGAGTGCCGCTAGTGCGATGTCGGACAGGAATACTTTCGGGCACCTGTCGTATCGAGTTGCCACCCGCCGCCAGTCCTTCAACCTGCCGAACATGATTTCAATGCGGTTGCGCCGTTTGTAGCGACGCTTGTCGTATTTGACGGCCTTCTTGCGCTGCTCCCTTTGTCTTTCAAAGCTTCTCTGAACCAATCCGCGTCATAACCGCGATCCCCGAGGAGCCAGTCAACATCGGGTATGCTGCTGAGCAACGCCCGTGCCCCGATGTAGTCGCTGACCTGACCTGCGGTGACGAACAGGTTGAGAGGGCGTCCTTGGCTATCACAGATCGCATGCAGCTTGGTGTTCATCCCGCCCTTGGTGCGGCCCCTCTCGGGACATTTCCTTCGGAAATACCCTGCCGGGCAGTGAATCAGACGTCCACGCCCCCCTTTTTGAAGCCCATGCTGGTCGCGGTGCGGTGGGCCTTCAGGTACTTGCGCCTGCGCGCTCGAACCGGTGGCGCTTGCGCAGGCTCACATCGATCATGACGGTCTTGTCTTCGCCGTGCCCGGCCGCCAAACCGATCATCATCTCGGCGAAGATGCCCTTATCGCTCCACCGCTTCCAACGATTGTAAAGCGTCTTATGCGGGCCATATGCTGCCGGAGCGTCGCGCCACCGTAAGCCATTGCGATTGATGAAGATAATCCCGCTCAACACCCGCCGATCATCGACACGTGGCTTGCCATGTGACTTGGGAAAGAAGGGTTCAAGACGCGCCATTTGCTCGTCGCTCAACCAGAAAAGATCAGACAGGGTCACCGCTCGATTTTTGAACCGTGAATCACGCTGTCAGCCGGAAATCAATGGGTCCTGACCCTAAGGCATACCAGCCGCCAGATGCTTTGTGTATGTCCGCTTGTAATGTTTCACCCGAGTCAGCTTGAGCATGCAGCGAAGGTCCGGTTTCCGCCCAAGATGAAATATCATCTTTACAGGAAGGGATAGCGCCCGTGAATCCGGCCTGGCCTCGCCTTGGTATCGTCCGGATCCTCGTCAAAGCGCTGTTCCAGCTCGCAAGCGAGTGTTTCGGAGTAGTCCGCGACCTCGCTTGTGGAGATACCGTCCAAAGCCGCCATATGCAGGCTTAGTCCGGATAGCTGCGCTAAGATAATCTGCCTTTGTTCGGCCCCTATCACCTCTTTAATCTTATCTGGCGGCACGAAAGTGGTCATTTCGGCAAGATCAGACCGACAAGCATCGATCGCAAGTTCCCACATGGGATGGTTCGGCCATCTTGCTCGGTTGGGATCGTTCGGATTGGGGATAGCGTATCTAGTGGCGTCCAAGGCGCTTAGCACGACATCGCCATACTTCTCGAAGAACTGGACGAACGTGCGGATCTTCCAATGGTCTTTCAGATGCTTTTTTCCCGCGCGGATTTCTACGCGCCAAACTTGGCTGGAGAAGTCGAGAAACTTGGCCGCGTCGTCGTCGCGGGCCTGAATATGGGCGTTCCAGATGTTGAACCACTCAGGCTTGCCCTTTGCGGCAATTTCCCTCGTTTTGTTGTAGGTTGTCACTTGCCGGCCAGGCATCTTTCAAACTGTGCACGATGTCCGCACGGAAGAACGACCGTTCACACTTGCGGGATCCTCAAGGTTTAGATGCTCTCCAATATTGGACTTGCTATGAGCCACGAAACAGTCTGGATCGAGAACGAACTCGGAAGCCTCGATATCTATGCAATAGTCGACGCGGTTTAGGCTCACTTGGTCAGCTCGATATCTTACGCCGAGTGCAGCGAGCGTGTCGTCTACCAAGTTTAGAGATCGGGCGAGGCCTTCACAGGTAAGGAGAAGGGAGCCGATTTCGATGAAGGTTCCCCATGGATCGCGTTGGTTCGGTCTTTCGAAGAGATACTTAGCCTGAAAGTCGCCGCCCTTGAGGATGTACTGAAAGCCGTTTGCCCCGAAAGGCTGGACATCGAGATCGACGCCGTTGAATTGGGAGAGGTGGGGTTGCTTTGCTTCTTCCGCGATGGCCCGCACCACGTCGAGTTCCCGGATTGTATTGGGTGGCAGAGTTGTTTTGATCGCAAAGTACAGCGAGTCAAAACCTTGGCGGGATAAGTCTCATCGGTACAAATCTTCTATTGATGTATTTCGAGAGGGGGGTGCTACAGCCACCCCCCTCTTGCACCGCGAAGGGCGGCACCCCCGCATCGCGCTGCCGCCTGCGAGCCGGGTAGAGTTGTTTGCAATTGAGTATGGCCCAGCAGTCGCCCGACCATCTGTATGGGCATTCCTGAGCAAACAGCGTGGGACGCGTAGGTGTGCCGAAGATCATGGATGCGGACACCTTCTAGGCCTGTGCGCTCCCTGATCCGGCGCCATGGGCGCTGCAAGTCCGTGATATGGGTTCCAGGCAAACGTCCTTCGATCACCCACGAATTGCCAAGCGTTCTTGTAAGCGAGGCCAGGATTGATCTCGCCTCGGGTGGCAAGGGGATGCGCCGTGCGCCCGTCTTACTATCTGGCAGCTCGATGCCGAACTCGGTCAAAAAATCCCAGCGCAGCTGTTGGATTTCGCCTAACCTGCACCCGGTGAGCAGCAACAAGCGATACGCAGCAACGACGAAAGGTGTTTCGATTTCCTCAGCTTCAATGTCGGACAGCACTGTGCCGAGACGCGCAAATTCTGCCTGCGTGAGGAAGCGGTTGCGCCCCGTTTCGCTGTATTTTTTGCGTGTCGGCAGGGGTTGGAACCGTCAGGCCGAAGCCCCCAAATTTCAGCTAGTTTAAACATCTTCGACAACACTAAGAGTGTGCGATTGGCCTGATATCGCCGGTCGCGCATCGCATGATGGAGATCCGCAATCTGCTGGCGTTCCACCGCACGAACCTTCTGCGACCCCAGTTTCGGCTTGATGAAGTGTTCGACGATCTGGCGATAGTTACGCTGGGTGGCTGGCTTGTAATGCTGCGCGACATGGTCCGCCAGAAAGCGGTCGCAGAGCGCAGCAACAGTCGGTTGCCGTCTCTCCTACGTAATGTCTTCCATCGGGTTGCGTCTCATTGCGACGAGGCCCAGAAGTTCCCGCGCCCGACTGCGCGCTTGTTCCGTCGTCACTACGCCGTGGCGACCGATGGATGACCGACGTGTGCGCCCCGCCTTTCGATACTGCACTTGGTAGGTGCGTGCCCCGCTCGGCATGACCCGGACACCGAAACCAATCACCTGGTTATCCCAAATGAAGAAACAGGTTTTCCGAGGCTCGAGCTTTTCAACATATGTTTTGGTTAGCTTCGACATGCCACCATCTCCTAAAACGCGCCGCCCTTCGGAAACCTTTTGGAATAGCCGGGGCCGCAACCTCAGAGGAAGCGGTAGAAGGCAGGCGCGCAGACGATCAACGAAAATCGTTTAATCGTAGACATTTAGGGTAGAGGGGCGTAGTCAGGAGAAGCAGTCGAAGTCGACTTCTAATCAGCAGGTTGAGGATTCGAGTCCTTCAGGGATCTCCAAGAAAACCTAACAATCGGTTTACGCTCAGCGCGCAACTTGTGCGGCCATGAATTGGTTCATGTGATCGGCTGCTTTTGCCGAGACATCTGGTTCGCCCAGTACCGAAAAATGGGTCTCACCCAGACTGATCGATTGAAGCTCCCCGGCATTGAAACGGCCCCATGCGAGATGGCTCTCGAACGGGATCTTCGCGTTTTTCCTGTATTCGGCGACGAAGATCAGCATGGGGAAATCCCCCCGCGAAGGTTTGTACTTCGATAGGGTTAGGTACGATTGACGTGCCATCTCGTGGTAGATTTCGGGGATCTTGCGCAGGCTCAACTTGCCAAATCCGCGCACGCTCAGAAACAGCGCGGGACCTGTTGGCTTTTGGCTGCCAAGCGCAGCTTTTGGCCCTTCCATCAGATCGCGGATCTTTTGGCTGACCCAGTGAATGGTCTTTGCGCGCCGGTAGGGCCACGGCACGGCAGTGTCGTTCACGATGGTGCCCACAACGCCGTGCCCCAGGCGGCGCAGGGCGATCGCGCATTCATAGGCAAGAAAGCCGCCGTAGGACGCGCCGAAGAGGACAAAGGGCCCCTGCAGCTCCGCTGCGGCGATGTCGGCAGCGTAACCTTCCGCGAGCTCGCGCATGGAAAGGCCCGCGTGCTTGGCCGCATCGCGTGGTTGGGCTGAGAAGGCGTAAACACTCAACGCCGGATCAAGCGAGCGTTCGATGTATTTGATATGTGCGGCTTGCCCAGTCAGCCCCGGCAGCGCGACGAGGGAGACATCCCCCGTCCCCTTCCGGATCAAGTGTAGGCGGTCTGGCAGGGCTTTTGCGGGTTCCGCCTCAGGCTCCCCCAACTCGCGTTTGACGACGTTCAGCAGATCACCAAGCGAACCAACGGCCATCATGTCTGCCACGGGAACTGAGATCGAAAACTCACGCTCGACCTCGAGCATCAACACCGTATGCGCGTAGCTGTCCCACGCCGCGACGCTGTCTTGGGTGTCATCGAGCGACAGCGCTTGCTGGCCTGTGCCAAAGACCTGAGCCGCAAGGGCCAGGACGTCGTCTTCCAGCGTCTCCCCTGATTGCGCGCTTTGCTCGGCCTCGCGGACGATGCGTTCAAGCGCGGCGAGGTCAGGCTTGCCTGACCCAGTTCTGGGCAGGGCCTCTACCTGAACCAGCTTCTTGGGCACTTTTCTCGCCTCGAGGTGGTCCCGGCAGTACGTGAAAAGCGCGTCTGGCTGCAGTTGCCTGTCGGAGGCAAAGATCGTCGCGGGGACCTGGCCGAACACTTCATCGGGGGCGCCAATTGTCTTGGCGTCCTTGACCGCAGGATGCCTGCTGAGAACTTCGTCGATCTCATCTGGGAAGATGTTGAAGCCGCCGAAGTTGATGACCTCGCCCAGGCGGGAGACGATCTCGTAATCCCCATCGGCAGTGCGTCGCGCCAAGTCGCCGGTCTTGAACCAGCCGTCTTCAAAAACGCTCTCGGTGCGTGCGGGGTCGCCGAAATAGCCGGTGAAGATGTTGGGGCCTTTGAGCTGCAGCTCGCCCACGTCCGCATCGCCCTCGGCCTGAACACGGGCTTCGCAATCGATGGGGCGGCCGATGGTGTGGCGTGCGCCCATCTCGGGCAGGGCGCCTGCGAAATGGGTGGCCGCGACCGTTTCGGTCATGCCGTATTCGTTGATCACGGTCGTCGAAAAGCGCGCCTCGATCCGATCCCACAGCGCGGGCTTTAGTTTGGCAGAGCTCGATAGAATGGCCACGAATTCGGGACGCGCAAAGTAGTCGTCACGCGGGCATGATCGGTCGATCAGTTCCAAAAGGGTAGGGGCTGCCACCATGTGTGTTGCGCCCTCTTCGGACAGCCACGCCATATTATCGGCTAGGCGGTCTACGCGCATAGGATCGGGGCGGATCAACGTCGCAGATTGGTAGGCCGCAAGCAGCGGGCCCTGAATGAGGCCATCCACGTGATAAAGGACGAGGCCGTTGTAGACCTTTGAGCCTTCATCCACCTGAAACACCCGCGCAACCGTGGCGAGCTGGGCACCAAGGCTGCCATGGGATATCACCACGCCCTTGGGCGCTCTCGTGCTGCCCGAGGTGAAGAGGATATAGGCGTTGTCCGAGGCAGGCAGTGCGAGCGCCGGCGCGCCCTCTCCGCCAGCGGTGGGGGTGTTTGGCAGGAAGGTATCGGGGTCGGTGACTTCATGCCCTGCCGCACCCAAAGCGCCTGCCATGTCCTGATCCGGTGTGATGATGAGATCGGGCTTGGCCAGGGCAGCAATGCTCGAAACGCGATCTTGGGAGCTGTCGGGCGCCAGAAGCACCGGCACCACGCCGTTCAGAAGGCAGCCGGTCCAAAGGCTGAACGACGCCCAGTCATCCAGCCCGACCAGCAGCACGATGCGCCCACTGTCGATGCCACGGTTCTGCAAGGCCAGCGAGACGCGGCGCACCTCGGTCTCGAGGGCGGCGTAGGAATACGAGGCCGAGCGGCCCTTCCAGAAAGTCTTTTCAGGCTCTTGCTGGATCGCTTTCCAAAGGCGCGCGGAGAGCTCGGACGTCGGGGTGCTCATTCCTGATCGTTCTCTGAAAAGGCAGTCTGAGAGGGGCGCAGCCGTGAGGGACGCGCAGGGTTGCCGGTCACCAGGGAGTTCTCGGCGACGTCCTTGCGCACAACCGATCCCCCCGCGACGACGGCGTTTTCACCGATCCGAACGCCCGGCAATACTGTGGCGCCTGCACCGATGGAGGCGCCTTTGCCCACAACCACATTGCTGGCGAGGATCGCGCCGGGACCCACGTTGACGAATTCGGAAATCAGGCAGTGGTGCCCGATGCTCGCGTTGCGATTGACCACGCAGCATTGGCCCAGAATGGACACGCCCCCGATCACCGCGCCTGCGTTTATGTAGCTGCCCGGCCCAACTTTGGAGGACGAGGCTACCGCCGCAAACGGATCAATTAGGGCATCGCTCAGCGCGAAACCAAGGCTGAATGCCTTCCGGACGAGCTCCATCCGGTTGCCCGTCGCAAAGGCACAAGGGAGAAACGGATAGTCGAGATGCGTGCTGGTGACCGCGCTCATGTCGACGAGCTTGTCGCGTGATATCGCGCGGCTTGGCCCGCCAAGTGAAACGATCGCCGCGATCGGTGTCTTCAAACGCGCCAACGTCTCTTCATGTTCAACGATGAAAGGGCTCTTAGCGCCGAAAAGCACAATTCCCGAACTGCCATTCATGACCAGCAACCGTCTCAAATTGCGTGAGTGTTTGCCACCGATCAGGCCAAGCCAGAGTGACGCTGTGAGTGCGGAAACTATGGCACATTCTGGGGGCGTTCAAGCTGATCGCACGGCGCAGTTTTGCGCCGTGCTGCGACGACAGTTGAAGCTGCCAGCCCGCAAAGTTCCCCCTACGTTGAAGACGGCCGGACCGCAGGCAGGTTGCCTACTCCGGTTCGCGGTACCCTTCGGCCTTTCCGGTCGTGGTCCCGGTCATTTGGTCGGCGATGTGGCGGGCGAAGATGGCCGAGGCCATGCTTGTCCCCGCAAGGCGCACCGTCCATCGACCGGTTCGTCGCGCGGCAAGCGCTCCGCCGAGCGCGCGCCACACTTCGGCCCGCGGCTTGAATGACGCTTCCTGAGAGGTCCCACCGTTCTCATGCTCGACCAGATCGAGATCGAGGCCGGAGTATCGGTAATCCACCGCCGTTTCATGGCGCGACCCTTCCCATTCGGAGACGACGATGGGGGCGTCTTTGGTGCCGCCACTGCTGGAACGGTCAGGCGTTGCGAGAACCGAAAGCGAGCCATCGCGCCGCACGCCACGGCGCCCGAAGTCGCTCGTCGTCTCAAAGTCACCCAAGGCTTCGAACTTGCGGTAGGGGCCCGCCCGCAGCCGCGCTTGCTGGCCCGCTTCAGGCAGGCCTGAGAGCGTGTCATCGCGCAAGCTCCAGAAGAGGGCATTGGTCTCGAAGGTGCTGATCTCCCAAAAGCCAGCGGGCGAAATCCGCTGTACGGGGTCAAAGCTGTGGGTTGGATAGACGACGAACTTCAGATGGTCTTCTACGGATCCCGGCACCGAGATGCGGTAGAGCCGCCCAACCTCCTGCCCGTCCATCATCAGGCCTCGGTACGTGCCGGGCGAAGGCGCAACATCAAGCTCCGCCGCTTTGGCACCGGGGGCCCTAACCGAGAACTTGAAGTTCCCGACAGCGCTCCAGGTCTCGAAGCCATCTAGCCAGATTTCGAGCGAGCTGGCTGTTCGGTCGTTTGGCGGGACAACCCATGTCACGTTACTGCCTTCAGCAAAGAGCTGGTCTTGAAGGCGATTGCCGGACGGCAACGTCAAACGCATGTCGCGCCCCGTGAGGTTGTTCGAGATCCTCAACAGCCGTGCAAGGGCATGGGCGGTCGGATGCTCCTTGCCCCTGCATCGTTTGCCGCCATGCGGCCCGCCAACGAAGCCCATGCTGGCATTCATTACGACTGCGGCGCTGGGGCTCATAATCAGGAACATGAGCGAAATCGTGGCCAGCCCCGCAACGAGCGGCCCGTGAAAGAGCCCGCCTGAGGTGTCCGCGACAACCGCCGTTGGAAGTTCCACGCCATAGATCGGCCGGTCCGAACCCTCCTCGCCCGGAACCGCCCCACCCATCAGATCAAGGACGGTCGTGCCGTGCCCCGCCTCAAGGGACCAAAGATCGCGGCCAAAGTTCCGGACAGACGCGAATTCGGCATAGACCGCCTTTTCGTCGAGGGCCCCGTTGTGCGTATGCGCGGCGAACGGATCGTTGATATCGCTTTCCAGAAGTAGCGTTCCAAAAGCAAAGATGCCGGAATAAGATGACGGATCGTTGCGGCGGAGCCTGTCTTGGATCCACAGCATCTTGAATCGCGTAAGATGCTCACCGCTTGGGCCGACTTTGCGGAACCTGTGATGGGCGAATGCGATAGACGTATCGGCCACGCCAAGAGCCACCTCGGCCTTCTCCTGCGCTTTGAGGAGGGCTTTGAAGAAACGCTCCACATCTGGGCCTCGGCGCTCAAGCCGTTTTGGGGTGCGTGGGCCCAGCCAAATGATCGGGCCCGCCTCGGGATCAACGGTGTCCCCACATTTGCGACGATCATCGCCAAAGGGCTGCTCGCTGAGACGTTCGGCGGGCACCTTTGCAAAGGCATCTACAAACCGACGCGCCACATCTTCGAGCCCGTAGGCCCCACCGCGTTCGCGGCTGCGACCGCGAAAACCTCGCTCGAGAATGTCGAGCAAGCGCGTGGCGTCGAAGGCGGCGTAGGTCGCGGCTTCGGGCGCTGAAAGCTGAGCTAGTTCGCTCGGCAGTCCGAGCACCGTCTGATCGAAGCGCGCGTCCTTTTCTTCCCAGTAGGCCTTCCTCGCGTCCACTCACCTGCGACACGGGCTGCGGTTTCCTGCAGCTCGGGCGTGGCTGTCGGCGTGAAGGAAATGGCGTTCTGTGTGAGCCATGTTGCAGCAGTGCCGCAGTCAAAGACCTCTGCGAAGTGCCGCATGGAGAAGCTCTCGTCGGCCATGTCGTCGGTCGTGATGTCATACCCCCACAGCGTCTCTGGCTGGTCAAAGAGGCGCGCGTGGCAGATCCGGCCCAACGTCACGCCAAGCAAGAAGCCGGCAAAGCTTTCGAACGGGAAATGCACGCCGGCGACATGGCGGTTCACCGCGATCCTTTCGGCCATGCGCATGATGAGGTTGTCGGGCGAAAGCGTCTCGGCTTCGGATTTGCCGGACATCCGCGACAGCATGTAGGCCACGGCGCTGACCTCGACGGAGTGCCCGCTTGGCAGCGAACTGTGTTGCGGCGTTTGGGTGATCGGTGCGGTTTCCGGGAACAGCTCCACCGGGCGGCGCGTGCTGAGCCGGTGTTTGATCTGCGAATGCACCAAAGTCGCCACATCCTGCGTGGCGCGCAGCATCTCAAGGGACCACCCGTGCGAGACATCGTGGATCCTCATCGTCGAGCCGAGGAAGGACAGGATGTCGTTCTGCTGAAGGATGATCTCGGCCATCCGGTCAGCGCGTTGGTCGACCGAGGCGAGAACCTGTTCGATCTGTAGCCCGTCATAGACCGCTGCAGTGGGCCGCGTAACAGCAAAGATCTTGTGTTGGGTGCCATTGTCGAAGTTGACCACAACGTTGGACGCATCATCGCCCGAGACATCGATGCCTTTGCGCAATTGCTCCACCAAAAGGATGCGCACGTAGCGCGGGTCAGTGCGCGCGATGCGCGACATCGGCCCGGGTCCATAGTCTGATGGCGTCAACGAGGTGATCGAGCCAGGATCGATGATCCCGTCGATCGCGATCGTCAAAGCTGAAGACATATAAGGCGAGTTCGGAGACCCTGCGTGTCCTTGCGTTCCGCCCAGACCTCCTAGTCTGCCGAGGCCCCCAAGACCGCCCAATCCACCCAGTCCACCGAGACCGCCAAGGCCACCCAAGCCAGCAGCACTCATCTCGCTCACTTCCGCTATGTGATTGCACGGGTAACGGTAGCGGCGCCCCCCCCCTTTGGCGCCAAGTGCCTAAGCTGCAGTCACACATATTTCACGGTTGGCGACCGTTACGCACAAAGGTGTTGGTCTAACCTCCCCTACGTAACCTTAACGAGGGTGCTATGCTGCGCATTGAGATTGATGAGCCACTAAAAAATCTCGGACGATACCGGGAAAGTGCTAACGCCACGCGGTGCCAAGGCGCGCGGGCTAATCGCGTTGCTGTTGATGGCGCGCGACTTCACGCGCTCCTGCCGATACTTGCAACAAAAGCTCTGGAGTACACGCGAACCCGAGCAAGCCTCAGGCTCGCTTCGCCAGGTTCTGTCGGAAATTCGGTGTGAACTCGGCGAATGGAGCGATGTTCTTTTGTGTGAGCGAGGGAACGTTCAGCTCGACCCGTAAAGTCTATGTGGTGCGGATTCCTGACGCTGGCGCCGAGCTGTTCGAGGATATCGATGTCTGCGATCCCGCTTTCCTGATGTGGATCCGAGAGCTGCTGCAGTCGGATACCGTTGAGGTCGAGGCCTCGATCACGCCGTCGCGCCCGGCGCAGCGACGCGCGGATTCCGCGCGGATCAGCCCTGTTCTTGTGTTTCGCTTCGGCCCGGAGATCAGGCTGGAGGATCAATGGATCTACCATTTCCTGCGCGAGAGGATCGTTGCCACTGCGCTCGAACTTGGAGATGTGGAATGCATTGATATCGATGATCCGAGCTTTGCGGGTGTGCTAAATCGGGTGAAGCCGTGGATCTTCATCACGATCGACATCTCCTCCAGTGGCGGCGTGTCCTACACCTCAACCCGGCTGAAGGACCCCACGAAAAAGACCCATTGGCGCAGTGATCTGTCCAAGATCGGCGTGCCCATGTCTGATGAGAGCCATTTCATTCTCAGCTGCATCGGCAACCACGCGTGCCAGGCGATTGGTGAATTCCTTGCCAAGGGCCACGCGGACCGAAAGCTTGAGGATCTACGGTTGGCGCTGGCCATGGTGGGGCGTGAACAGCTTTTCGATTTCTCGCGCCATGGACTGATCGCGGCGGATCGGATGCTCGCGCAGGGGCACAGGCTTGATCCAAAAGCTGCCTACGCCGCGTGGCGCGCCTTCGTGCGAAACACAGCCGTATTCGAGCACCTGACGGACGATTTTCTTGAGCCGATCGACAACGAGCAGGCGATCTTTGAGGCGTTCCGCGAGGACCCAAACAACTCCATGGTGCTGGCCTTCGCGGCACGGCACAGCTTCGTGCACACGCACGACGCGGCCCATGGCGATTACCTGTGTCAGAAGTCCATCGAGGCCAATGACGCCAATCCGATCTCGTGGGCATTCCGGGCCAACTACCAGACGGCGCTTGGCCAGTACGAGGCGGCAATCGGGTCGGCGGAGCGCGGCCTCTCGCTTGCATCCGGTCGCAGCGAAAAGCCCTTCCGCACGCCATTTCCCGCATGGCGCGTACCGGGGCGGGGGACTATTCGCGCGCGACGCTGGACGCCACGATGACAAGCACGCTGAGCCCCAACTTCATGGCCATCCGACGCTTCCTTTACGCCCTTCACGCGGCGTCCGACCGGATGGAGCAGGCGTCGATTGCGCAGTCCCAAATTCGCGTGCGCGAGCCGGACTTTGATCAAACAAGGCTCTTTGACAGCGCCTATCCCGTGGGCACGCTGCGATCGATGCCGATCATGGAGCGCCTCTAGCCCGACGTTTGCACAATCTCGATGGCGCCGGGCCCGACCTGCTGCGCCTGTGGGAAGGCAGCTGGTCATGCCCGGCGCGGCGCCTCATTCCGCAGCCAGTGGGAATGGGAGGGGGCTGTCAGCGGGCGCCGTCTCTGCGTCTTCTTCCGATTGCATGGGCACTTTGCGGTGGATGAGCGCGAAGGCCGCCGGGGTGAAGAGGAAGCTCACCACCGTGCTCAACAGCACGCCGCCTGCGATCGACACGGCAAACGGTGGCCAGAAGGCGCCTCCGTCGAGGATCAGCGGGAGGAAACCGCCGAACGTGGTGACCGTGGTAGAGATGATGTGCCGGGAGGACCCTGCCACCACCTTGGCCATCGCCCCGCGGTCGCCCGCGTTGGAAGCCGGATCGGCCTGCAGGCCTGTCAGGATGATGATCGCTGCGTTGATCGATACACCGATAGAGCCAATCACACCGATGATGGCCACGATGCCAAACGGATACTGCATGATCGCCAGCGACAGGATCGAAAGACCCGCCGAAAGGCCGCAAACGACAAGCGTCACAGCGGTCAGGCGGAAGCTGTTAAATGTCAGCGCGATGGTCCCGATTGTAAGGGTCACGATCAGACCGACCGAGGCCATGAGGCTGCCTACCGTGTCATCGCGGGCATCTGCGTCGCCGCCGATCTTGAGCTGGTAGCCCTCTGGCAATTCAAATCCTTGCTCATCGAGGACCGCACCGATTTCCGTAAGGGCCTCTTCTGGCAGCACATTGGGCACGAGGAAGGCTTGCACCGTATTCTCGCGCTGGCCGCCGCGGCGGATGATGGTGCCTTCGGCGGGCTCCAGCACTGGGGTGGCCAAGGCCGAAAGCGGCACAGCAGGGTAGGTGCCCTGCGCGCTTAGGCTCGCGGCCCCGGGCAAAAGGATTGACATGTCCGAGATTGCGGCGAGATCGCTGCGCAGGCCGTCGCCCATGCGCACGCGCACCGGAAGCTGTTCGGTCCCTTCCACGAGAGACCCGCCCGTCACACCCACGAGGGCCGCGTTCAGCTGGTTAGCCACGTCCGTGACGTTGAGGCCGAGGAGGCGTGCCTGCACCTCGTCAATCTCGAAGCGGACCTGCGGCGCACCGCCGTTTGTGCCGGTCCGGACAGACGTAACGAGCTCATTGGCGACCATGATCGCGCGCAGCTTGTCCCCTAGACGGCGCAGCTCTGCAGGGTCCTGGCCCTCAATTCGCAGCTCAACAGGCGCGGCCACAGGCGGGCCTTGCACGATGCCGCGCACCACGATCTGCGCCTGCGGGTAGGCCGCGCCGAATTCTTCCTGCAGCGCTTCCACGAGGCGCGCAGCATCTGCGTCCGTGGTCGTCGTGATCATCGCCTGCGCGAAAGCAGGCTCCTGCGATCGCCCGCCGGTGATGTTGTAGTAGAAGGCAGGGCCCGAAGTGCCCACGGTCCAATAGACGCTCTCCACACCGCTATCTGCACGCAGGGAGCTATCCATCTGAAGCACGGCTTCCCGCGTTTCCGAGATGCTGGTGCCCGCAGGCATATCCGCCTCGAGATAGAACTGATCGCGGTCGACGCCGGGGAAGAACTGGGCCGTCAGCGTCGACATGGACATGAAGCCCAGCACCGGCAGGATGAGGGAGATCGCCAGCGACCGCAGCGGGTTGCGCAACACGAGGCCCATGAAACGCTCAAAGAGGCCCGATCCCTCGCGCGCAGGCACAGCTTTGATGAACCAAGCGGCGAGCGCTGGGGTCACGGTCAGCGCCACGATGAGCGACCAGATCAGCATCACAACGACGGAGATCGCGATCGAGCCTACGAAGTCGCCCGCAGGTCCGGGCAGCAGGATCATGGGCGTGAACGCCAGCGCGGTCGTGACAGTGGACGCCAGGAGCGGGCCAGCAAGGCGGCGCACCGCGTCACCCGCCGCGTTTTCACGGTCCATACCCTGAGCCAGACGTTTGCGGACCTCGTCACACATCACGATGGCTGCATCGACGAGAAGCCCAAGCGCCACGATGAGGCCGGTGACCGACATTTGGTGCAGCGGAATGCCCATGAAATTGAGCGTGGCCAGCGTGGCCAAGGACACCACGGGCAAAACCAGCGCCACGATGATCGCCGCACGCAGGCCCAGCGTCACGAGAAGCACCGCCACCACGAGGCCGATACCAATGGCCATATTTAGCGCCACGCTTTGAAGACGCTCGACCGTGTAGGTCGACTGATCAAAGAGCAGCGTTTCCTGGAGGCCGAAGGGGACGCTCGCCGTCCCCTCCGTCAACGAGGTGCGGACCCTCTCCATCCAAACATCAATCTGCACGCCGTCTTGCGCCAAAACCCCCACGAGCACGGCGGGCTTACCATTAGCGAACGCCATCTCGGACTGCGGCGTGCGGATGCCACGGCTGATCTCGGCCACATCGGCGAGCGTTACCGTCACACCATCCGCATTCTCGCGCAGCACTATGCCGCGCAGCCGGTCAATGGCCTCGATTTCGCCCGAGACAGTGATCGAAAGGTCTGCGTTGTCCTGCAGACGGCCAGCCTGCACCTTGCCGTCAGCGGCAGTAATCAGCTGGCTGATTTCGGTGGCCGAGAGGCCAAGGGCAGCAGCGCGCATCGGATCGACGGAGATCAGCACCTCTTCTTCAGGCAGACCAAAGAGGTCCACCGCGCGGGTCGAGGGGATGTTGCGCAAACGGTCTGCCAAAACCTCTGCGTGGCGCGAGATAAGGGCAGGGGCCACGTCATCATGCGTTGGTGTTACCGAGATAACCGCCGAATAGGCGCTGATGCCTTCGCTATCGATCTCAGGCGCCAGCACGTCGGCGGGGAAGGACGTCTGAGCACGGGCTACAGCGGCGCGCACGTCCGTCCATGTCTGCTCGATCTCTGTCTCGCCCAAGGTCTGGATAAGCTCCACCGAGACCACGGACACGCCCGTCCGCGAGACGCTGGTGACAAGGTCAACCTCCGCGATAGTGCGGACCTCTTCTTCGATCTCAGCGGTGACGAGCGCCTCCACCCGGGCGGGGTCGGCGCCAGGGAACTGGGTGGTGACGGTAGCGAATAGGTTGGTGATGGAGGGGTCTTCCTGCCGACCAAGCGACAGAAAGGCAGCGACACCCGCCGCGACCATCGTCAGAACGATGAGGACAACAAGGCGAGGGGAGCGGTAGGTGAGCGTTTCCACTTACCCCTCCACCACGGAGACGCGCTGACCGGGGACCACGCGTTGCGGGCCTTCTTCGATCATGCGGGTGCCTTCGGGGAATGAGCCTTGCACGAACACACGGTCCGTTTCGGCGTAGATCACAAGGGCCGTTGCGCGCTGGACGACGTTCGCTTGGTTGATCACGAGAAGCGTCCACTGGCCGCGCGCGCCTTCCTTAAGCGAGGCGACGGGCACCCAAGTACCTTTTGCTGCCACGTCGGTTTCCACGCGAATCTCAGCGGTTTGGCCAAAGGCCGCAGGGATCGGGCTTGTGGGGCGATAAAGCGCTGTTCGCGTGCGGGTCGTGGGATCGATGTCGGGGCGCAGGGTCAGGAACTCGGCCTCGAACTCCTCACCGTTGAGGACGAGCACGGCGTCGCGCAGGCTTTCCGGAGCTAGCGACAAAGGCACGCCGACACGGACAAGCGGGGCCTCGGTTTCAACGATCTCGAGTACAGTCTGACCGGGGCTCAGCGCTTCGCCCCCGTCGAGGAAGCGGCGCGTGACGCGGCCATCGAAGGGCGCCTCAATGGTGGATTTCTCAAGGCGGATGGCGATGGTCTCGAGGCGGGCATCGGTCTCGCGGATACGGGCGGCAAGTTCATCGCGGGACGAAACCGCCTGATCGAGGCGTTCCTGGCTCGCAAAGCCGCTTTCTAGCAGGCTTTCGGCGCGCTCGAGGCGCTGCAAGGCGAAATCGAGTTGAGCTTCCAGCGCCTCACGGGACGATTGCAACTGGCTCTGCTCGGCGGTCAGGAGATCCACATCTTGGGAAGCGATGCGCTGACCGGTTTCGACTTCGTCACCTTCGTCGACTGCGATGTCGATGAGCTTGCCTGCCAGTTCGAAGGAGACCGCGACAGTGCGCTGCGGTTCGATCTGGCCCACGAAGGCACGTGTCTGACGATAGCCATTGCGCAGCTCCAGCTCGCGAACTGAGACGATGGTCAGCGGCGCGGCTTTTGGCTCCGGCACGGCAGCGGCACGCGCCTCCAGGAAGGACTGGCCATAAAAGACCGCGGCACCCGCGCCCCCAATGACAACCAAAGTGATTACTACCCTGAGGGTCAGTCGTAGCGCCTGCCTCAAGAAGCGTCCCGTGCGTTCAAAGCGAGCCATGCCGATCTCCCTGAATGTTAGATAGGCTTACATATGTAAGAGCCTCTTACTTTGACAAGGGCAAAAGTTCTGTGCAGATTGCAAAAATGGCAGAAGAGCAGGTTAAAGAGCAGCGAAGCTCCTATCATCATGGCGATCTTCGCGGCGCGCTGATCCGTGCGACGCGGCAGTTGATTGAAGAAAAGGGGCGGGACAATTTCTCGGTCTCGGATGCATGCCGTCTGGCTGGTGTGTCCACTGCAGCGCCGTACAAGCACTTCAAAAACAAAGAAGAAATGGTTGAGGGCGCGGTCCTCGATGCGATGGCGCGCCATTACGTGGAGCTCCAAGACGATCTGTCAGCCCACGAGAAAGGCACCCGCGAACGCATCATCGCCATGGGGCGGAACTATGTGACCTTCGCCTTGAAAGAGCCCGGTATGTTTCAGCTGCGCTTTGCGAATATGGACAGCAATGAAGATGACGAAGTGCAGAATTCCGGCAAACTCGTCTACGGCCTCGTGCAGGAAGAAGTCCGCGCCGCGCTGGGCGAACCCGAGATCACCCCGCTGGTGGTGGAGCGTTCCTACTACCTGTGGTGCTTCGTCCACGGATTGTCTTATCTGTCCATGGTGCCTCAGCTGGCGGAGAAAGGTCCCGAGATGACGCTCGACCAGATGCTTGGTGGCGTGACCGATCGTATCCTCGCCGCTTGATTTCGGCGTCCGGCCTTGGCAGTTGGACAAGCCATGGCGCCTTGGTTTCTAGACCTCGTTGAAATTACTGTTCGCTCGCTCATCGTTTCGGTGAGCGCGGTGATCATCGCATCCGCATTGGGCATCCCACTTGGCGCGTGGCTTGCGGTCACGCGGTTCAAGGCACGGCGCATCCTCGTGGCTGTGCTGAACGCCTTCATGGGGCTGCCGCCGGTGGTGGTGGGCCTCGTCCTTTACTTGCTTTTGTCGCGGTCCGGGCCCTTTGGCGTGCTGGAACTTCTGTTCACGACCTGGGCGATGGTGCTGGCGCAGGTCATCATCGTTTTGCCGCTTGTGGCCTCCCTGGCGCACCAGGTCGTGCGCGATCTGTGGGCTCAGTACCGAGACCTGCTATTGTCGCTTGGTGCAACACGTCGCCAGCGCATGGGCGTTCTCATTTGGGATGCGCGCCGCTCGCTTTTGACGGCCATGCTCGCAGGGTTCGGGCGCGCCGTTGGCGAAGTGGGAGCCATCCTCATCGTCGGCGGCAATATCGATCACCTGACGCGCGTTCTCACGACGGCCATCACGCTCGAGGTCTCCAAGGGCAATCTCTGGTTTGCGGTGGCACTCGGGGCTGTGCTGATCTCGATCTCGCTTCTGATCTCTGTGTCTCTCCATATGCTCACGCGAGCTGAGAGAACGCGCCCATGGTAAGACTTGAAAAAGCCCTCGTCGCGCGCGGCGATGCAGCCATGCTCGGCCCTGTGACGCTCGAGCTGGGTCCCAAAGGCGTGACCGTCCTGATGGGCCCCAATGGGGCGGGCAAAACCACGCTCCTAAAGCTGCTCCATGGCCTCGAAAGGCCGCGCAGTGGCGCCGTCGTCTGGGACGGCGTTGCGCCCGACGAACAGGCCTTTGTCTTTCAGCGTCCTGTTCTTCTGCGCCGCTCTGCTCGCGAAAATCTCCTTCTCCCGCTCAAGCTGCGGGGACTGCCGGGCGATGGCGCAGAGATCGCCCTCGAGTTGGAGCTGACGGACCTTCTCGATCAACACGCGCCCCGCCTCTCAGGCGGCGAAGCACAGCGCCTCGCGCTCGGACGCGCGCTCATCACTGACCCCAAGGTTATCTTCCTCGATGAACCTGCCGCAAACTTGGACGCACCCACTGTGCGCGCGATGGAAACGCTTGTGGCCCAGCGAGCAGCCGAGGGCTTGCGCCTCTTCATGTCGACCCACAGCGCCAGTCAGGCCAAGCGGCTGGCCAGTGACATCCTTTGGGTCGAAAACGGCAGCGTGAGGGGCCCCTTCACCCCCGAAGATTTTTTCAATTCCCCGCCTGAGGCCGCTCAGGCGTTTCTGGAGACCCAGACATGAGATCACTCTTGTTGTGGCTTTGCCTCGCGTTGCCCGCATCAGCCGATGAGTTTCGCCTTGCCGTGACCACTAGTTTCGAGAACTCGGGCCTCGCCGGCGAATTGATACCGGCCTACGAGGCGGCCTCCGGCGACGAAGTGCGCCTGATCGTGGTGGGTACGGGGCGTGCGCTGTCTCTCGGCGCTGCCGGGGACGTTGATGCCGTGTTGACCCACGCGCCCGCCGCCGAAGACAAAGCGGTCGAGGATGGTGATTTCCTCCGCCGGACGGAAGTCATGTACAACGATTTTGTCCTCTTGGGCCCAGCAGATGATCCGGCAATGGCGCGCTCTGCTGCGACGGCTGCAGATGCCCTTGCACGGATTGCGGACGCCGCCGCCCTCTTTACCAGCCGTGGCGACGACAGCGGCACGCACAAGGCCGAACTCGCGCTCTGGGCCACCGCTGACCGCGATCCCGGCGCCGCCTCGGGTCGCTGGTACCGTGAAATCGGCAACGGAATGGGCGCAACGCTCAACGCGGCCGTCGCTATGGATGCATATGTGCTCAGCGACCGCGCGAGTTGGCTCACCTTTGGCAACCGGCGCGATCACGCGATCCTTTTCGAAGGCGACTCGGCTCTTTTCAACCAATACTCCTTCCTTCCCACGGAAGAGACACCCGCCACCCAGCGCTTCGAGGCATGGCTCACGGGCCCCGGCCAAGAGGTCATCGGCGCCTATGCGCTCGAAGGTCAAAAGCTCTTCATCCCGAACGCGCAGTAAAGCGAAAGGGCGACGCTTGGCGCGCCGCCCCACCTTCTTCGTGCTTTGTACTTCCCCCGGAGGGGCAGCCCAAAAGCTGCGTCAGACGCGATCCCGACTTAGGCCGCGATCAGCCCCATCTCTTGCAGCTTCAGCAGGACCTGCTGCGCGCAGTAATCGACATCCGTGCCTACGGTATCGATGCGAAGCTCAGGCTTCTCAGGCACGTCATAAGGGTCAGAGATCCCGGTGAATTCCTTGATCTTGCCCTCGCGCGCGAGCTTGTAGAGACCCTTACGGTCGCGTGCTTCGCATTCCTCGATGGAGGTCGCGACATGCACTTCGCAGAAGGCACCAAACTGCTCGACATCCTCGCGCACGGCGCGGCGCGTCGTGGCATAGGGTGCGATGGGCGCGCAGATCGCGATGCCACCGTTTTTGGTGATCTCGGAGGCCACATAGCCAATCCGGCGGATGTTGAGATCGCGGTGCTCCTTGGAGAAGCCGAGCTCAGAGCTCAGGTTCTTACGCACGATATCGCCATCCAGAAGCGTCGTCGGACGCCCGCCCATCTCCATCAGCTTGACCATCAGCGCGTTGGCGATGGTGGATTTGCCAGAGCCTGAGAAGCCCGTGAAGAAGACGGTGAAGCCCTGCTTGGCGCGCGGTGGGCGCGACTTGCGCAGCTCGTTCACCACGGCGGGGAAGGAGAACCACTCAGGGATCTCAAGGCCTTCCTGCAGACGGCGGCGCAGCTCCGTGCCGGAGATGTTCAGGATCGTGACGTCATCTTTATCCTTGATCTCGTCGGCAGGCTCATACTGAGCGCGCTCCTGCACGTAGACCATGTGTTTGAAGTCGACCATTTCGATGCCGATCTCCGCCTGATGCTCGCGGAACATCTCCTGCGCATCATAGGGCCCGTAGAAATCCTCGCCTGCGGAGTTCTTGCCCGGACCCGCGTGGTCACGACCGATGATCATATGCGTGCAGCCGTGGTTCTTACGGATGATGCCGTGCCAGACGGCCTCGCGCGGGCCCGCCATGCGCATGGCAAGGTTCAGAAGGCTCATGGAGGTGGTGGAAGCCGGGTATTGGTCGAGCACCGCCTCATAACAGCGCACGCGCGTGAAGTGGTCGATGTCGCCGGGCTTCGTCATGCCCACCACGGGGTGGATGAGCAGGTTGGCTTCCGCTTCCTTTGCGGCACGGAATGTCAGCTCCTGATGCGCGCGGTGCAGCGGGTTGCGCGTCTGGAACGCCACAATGCGGCGCCAGCCCAGCTTGCGGAAATAGGCGCGCAGCTCGTTGGGCGTGTCGCGGCGGGCGCGGAAATCGTAGTGCACGGGCTGCTGGATGCCCGTCACAGGGCCGCCGAGGTAGATCTTGCCCGCTTGGTTGTGCAGGTAGTTCACCGCCGGATGCGCATCGTCATCGGCCCCAAAGACCTTCTCTGCTTCGCGCGCTTTGTTGGGCGTCCAGCGGTCGGTAACAGTCATGGTGGCGAGGATCACGCCCTCTTGGTCACGCAGCGCGATGTCTTGCCCGATCTCAAGGCCTTCGGCGAAGGCCTCGGACACATCAAGGTTAACCGGCATGGGCCAAAGCTGACCGTCGGCCAGGCGCATATTCTCGACCACGCCGTTGTAATCTTCCTCGCTCAGGAAGCCCTTGAGCGGGTTGAACCCGCCGTTCATCAGCAATTCCAGATCACAAATCTGGCGCGGCGTGAGATCCCAAGAGGTGAGGTCAGCGGCCTCCAACTTCATCTTCTGGGCGCTGTCATAGGAGACATAGAGCTCCGGAATGGGGGCGAGGTTGTTTTGCATTAGTCTTGTCCTGCTCAGGAGGTTTTGGGGGTCGAGGCCCGTCGTGGCCCCGGTGAGTTCTTCGTGCAGCGCGTCGTATTCCGCGAATTTGCGGGCCAGAAACGCGTCCACGAGGGAGTTCTTGTGCGCGGCACCCCGCGCGGTGAGCCCATAGGCAAATCGCTTACGCTTGTCTGGGCCTGGGCGTTCCGCGATGTCCACATAGCCTTTCGCAGTCGCCTCTTTGAGAAGCGCATTCAGTCGGCCCAAAGAGATCTTGAGCGTCTCAGCCATGACCCGCTGCGACGCGCCGGGGGCGGCGTCGAGCTGGTGCAGCAGCCGAAACAGCTGATCATCGCTATCGCTTTGGGGGCGCGAATATGTGTTCATGTGTGAACATATTGCATATGTTCATTCGTGAACAAATATAAATCTGCCCGCATGTCCAAAAAAATTGGTTTCGGGTCGAGAGACATCGGACCCAACGTCTTTAGCTTAAGAAAGGGTCGCCCGTGGCGAAGACATAGACGCCCTGATGCCCCCCTGTGTGCGTCTTTCGAGGGGGGCAAATATCAGCAATGCGGGACTTTGCAGCCGTTGGAGATTCGACCTGTGCTGACGTCGCACAATTTCGAAGCCGCAGCATATCATCTGTGCTTTTGCAACGTATGTCACAGAACCGGTCCTTCAATCATGCCGATCTGGCTCTACGCCATAGAGTGCTTTCGCCGCTTTGAGTTCAACCTTCGAGACCGCAGAACAATGGAAATGGGCAGTGTGATCGAGGGATCAGCATTTCGCCGCTCTACGACTACCTTTCGCGAAAGGAGTTTCTCAGTGTCGCATCAATGGGTTTCAAGAAGTATGCAAGCACCGTCTGCTCTCCGGTGACGATCTCTGCGACAACGGTCATGCCGGAGCGCAGGGAACGCAGTTGTGTACCTTGCCCGATTTGAGACCGATCCAGGCTGATGGCAGCGCGGAAGTAGTGTTCGCCAGTCGCTTCGTCTGTCAGAGGTGCTGGTGACAGCGAAAGAAGTCGCCCAGACACCCTGCCAAATCGACGCTGATCAAACGTGTCAATGCCAACAGAAATTGGCTGCGTCATATCAACATGGCCAATGTCATTGCCCGGAATCCGCGCCTCGACCACTAATCCCCTTTCAGCTGGAACGATTTCGAACAGCGTTTCACCGGGTTCGATCACCTCGCCGAGGTTGGGCATTGCAACGGATTGGATCAGACCTGCTTCGGGTGCCACGATCGACAGATCCGCAGCGCGCTCATTGCTTTCCGTCAGCGTAGTGGCCAGTTCCATCAGCACATCGCTTTTGCCCTGAATGTCGGCGCGCGTCTTTTCCTGAAGCGTCAATTGCGCGGTTTCCCGTTCGCTGGTTTTGCGCGTAAGCTCACTTCGTGCTTCGGCCAACTCCACCCGCGCTGAGTTTGCCGAAGCCCGAAGCGTATTCAATTGTTGTTGTTCATCATGGAATTGGCGCTTGGTCATTAGACCTTGATCGCGCAAGGCGCGCGTTGTCTCCATCTGGGTTAGGCGGGCCGCGACACGTTCTTCTGCAAAGGCCAGAGCAGCCGCCAATATGTCGATCGTTTCAGACTGCCGTTCGATCTCTAGTGCTTTGACTCGCTGACTCTGAACGTGCAGATCAAGCTGTTCCGCCGCACTTTCAAAGCCGCTATTCCGCAACTGATCGACGGTTTTTGAGGTTGCCTGCGAAGGAGCGGCAAGTGCAGCCTGCAAAGCCTGAAGATTTGCCAGACGGGATTGCTCGTGTGCAACCTGGGCGCTGAGGGTCTGGATAATGCGGACCAAATCGGGCTGTCTCAGTTCGATCAAAGGAGCGCCGGTTTCGACAATCTGCCCTTCGCTGACGTGAATGGCTTCGACGATCCCACCTTCAATCGTTTCAATTTGGCTATAGTGCCCTTGCGGCAGGATTGCACCGGGCGCACGCGTGACATTCGGGATACTTGTCGTGGCCGCCAGAACAATCAAACCGATGACCATGGCACTTAGGCTGACCGCAATGCGAGCGGCCACACGCGGCCGGCGGGTCAGAGCCTTGTGCTTTGCACGGTTTATTGCACCCATCGCCCTCGGCTTTTGTGATCGATGTGTCATCCGTTTTCCTCAAGGTTTTTTAGCGCGGCCGTAATCTTTTTGAAGCCCTGTGCGCCTGTGTCATTCACAGTAAGCCTGCCGTCATCGAGAAACACGAAACGGTCCGCCAATTGCAGAAGCGATCGATCAGAAGTCGCAACGAAGACAGTCCGATTGCCCCTTTGTTGCGCCAGCCAAGCCTTGAAACATGCGCGCCCTTCGTCGTTCAATCCTTCTGTCGGTTCGGCGAACAGGTGGAATGGCACGCGGCGCGAAATGCTGCGTGCTAAAAGGAGGGCTTTCAGCGTGTGCTCTGACATCACGCTGTCCATGTCGTCACGCAGCCGGGTTTGAAGCCCATCGGGCAAGTCAATATGCGCAACATCTAGACCCAAATGCGCCAAGGCTGAAGTCATGTCATGTTCCGACAAAGTTGGCGCGCCGAGAGAAAAGTTTTGCGCGACCGTGCCGTAGAAAATTGCATCGTCTTGGCGCGCGTACGTGATTGACCGCCTCAGTTCGTTCCGAGCAATCTGACGGATGTCTATTCCTTCGATTTCAATGGTTCCAGCCTGAGGCACGAACAAACCGTTCACGAGGTCAAGCAGTGCAGAACGCCCTGAAGCACTGCCCATCACAATGACCAACTCGCCAGGTACAGTGGCAAAGCTGACTTGATTGAGCAGCGGGGCCGTCAACGGGTCAGGGCGATACGTAACGCTGGAAAACCGTATGGGCCCTTTCAGTGTTTTTTGATGATGGCTTATCTGCTCAAGCTCGAATTCTTCGATCAAGGAAAGGACACGATTTGCCTGTTTCTGGCTTTTCAGAAACCCGATGATCTGTGCCGTGTTCGCGTGAATTGCGTGCAACGGTGCAATCACTTTTGACACCAGGGCGATCACGGCAATCAATCCGCCAAAGCTGAGCTCCCCGACCAACGCCGCTTGGGCGCTCAGCACTATCGCTGCGACCGTTGCCAGGGACATTACGGTTTGCGCGAGCGACTGCATTGACGTTTGGAACTGACGTGCACGCTGCGTCTCGCGTTCTGCCGCCTGCGCGAGTGGGACATTGCGCAAGTGCCAAATTTCAGCAAGACCCAAGTTGGCGATTGCAGCTTGATGTCTGATCGCATCGTGCAAAACGGTGCTGTTGGCCTCGGCCGCGGCACTTGCGCGCGCATCAAGCCGTTGCTGTATCGGCAAGACCACGCAACTCAGCACGGTAAAGAAGGCGCCGACACACAAGGTCAGCACGCCAACCTCTATGTTGATGTACATCAGGACGCCAAGAAAGATCAGGGCGAACGGCAGATCAAGAAGGCTGCTCATCGCTTGCCCGGTGAAGATATCCCGGAGCGCCTCGAATTGACGAAACCGCGCCATTTGCTGGGTAACGTCGGACTGTTGTAACTGTTGCAAGGGCAAGGCCATGAACTTGCGAAACAGCGCAACGGAAAGATCGTATTCCACCCCGCGACCCACATAGGCGATGGCAGCAGAGCGCGCCGAGCGGAGACTGAAATCCGTCACAAGGATGATGCAAACGCCAACTGCCATGGAAACAAGCAGATCAACCGATCCCGCCGGGATAACGCGGTCGTAGATCGCCATGATAAGAAGTGGGGTCAGCAGACCCAAAACGTTGGTCAGGAAAGACACAAGGATGAGCCAGGGCACCATGGGACGCAACGCACCAAAAGTCTCCGAAACGTTTGTGACGCGCCGGTCCACCTTTTGCCGCTCGTGCGGTTCGATCCGGAACAAATGAACCCAACGGCGCGTCGCGGCATGCACGTGCCTGTTGGCCTGGCCTGCCGTTTCAACCACGAGGCCCTCGGCGGAGTGCGCATGTGCGACGTAGGCCGAGGCCTGTTCAGGGATGACCAGAGCGGGACATTCTTCCTGGGTGATGTCGCTTTCGCGGCACCGCACCTCGGAATACGGAATCCGTATGTTGTCGAAGGTCTGGCGCAGCTCCACCACGTCGAGCTCTTCCGACATGTGCGGGAGAGCCTCAAGTATTGTCGTGTCGTCGCTGCGCCATCCGCCCGCGGACAGTACAGTTTGCAAAAGCGAACTCGCGTGCTGGATCGCAACACTTGTCATGCTGCACCTCTTTCAAGCAGGCCCGCTGCCCGCGCGTCCGCTCGCGCATCCGCCTCCCAGGACGCAATCGCCGTTCCATCGGCCAATCGAATTGGCAGCACATCATCCGCAAGCCGCTTCATGCGCGGATCCGGGCTCGCCATGACGATTGTGGGTTTCCATGACAGGTTTGCGAGGCACCGGCTCAACGCTTCGCGTTCTGCCGTTTCCAGAACGCTTGTCGGTTCATTCAGCAGCAGAATTTTTGGTTGCAGCGCCAGGACCCGGACCAATGCGATAAGGTGCCGATTGGTTCGATCCCTTTCAAAGATATTGTTCGTATTCAATTCGGTCAGGTAACCCGCCGGTTGCCGAAAGATACGACGCTCAAGGCCGAGCGCCTGCGCGAAAAATTTGGCCCGTTCCACCTGCGCGGAGTCCCCAAATGCGCTGATGTTATCGAGCACCGTGCCGGAGAAAATCGCTGGGCTCCGCTCGAGCACAACCAGCGCGGATGGTCCACGCTCTGCGATCCGGTCAATCGGCAGGAGCCCATCAACCAGTATGGTACCGCTGTGCGGCGACGCCTGACCGGTGATCGCATCGGTCAAAGCGGGCATGACCCAGTCATGGCTTGCGTCGATCAGAACGGTTGATCCGGCTGGGATCCGCTTTGAAACGGGCGCGGTCTTGCTACCTTTGGCAAATCTGACTTTGCGCAGCTCAATATCTCCACGCATGGCTTGCGCAGGTTGCGCGGGCACATGGCGCAGTTGAAATGCATCCATTTTGGCTAGCATACGCCGCGACACATCGAGCATCTCTGATTGGACACGCAGCGACACCAAGCGTGTCAGGGGCTGTATGATGCGACCATTCAGCATCATGCAGGCCGCCAGTTCCGCTACGCCGATGAAACCTTGGATTACCAGAAATGCGCCGAACAGGCCGATACCTGCAATCGACAATTGCGACACAAACGCTCCAAAGCTCTGAGCAAAGCCAGAGAACAGGATCAGCTTGTGGCTCGTATTCACCGTCTGATCTTGTAGTTTTTCGAAGCGACGAGTCATCTGCCGCTCCATTGTGTTGGATTTGACAGTCGCGATCTTGGCCAAAACCTCGGACAGGAACGCATAGCGTCGCTCGTCCAAGGCTTTGCGTCTGTCAAATATTGAACCCTGGGTGGACTTCATGACCGCAGCAAACACCAGCACAGCCAAAAGGCAGGCCAGCGGGACCAGCACCAACCAGCCACCGATCAAGGCCACCATGACGAAAAACACGGCCGTGAACGGCAAATCGATCGCAAGCGTCTGGTTCTGGCCGGAAAAATGATCGCGCAACCGCGCCACGGCGCCATATCGTTCGATGTGCAAAGCAGGCGCGGTGCTGGCAAAATCACGGACATTGGCCTGAGTGATACGATCAAGAAAGCGCATTTGGTTTTCAACGGCCGCCTGCTCCGCGGCCGCACTCAAGACTGCGGAGCGCGACCAGCGTAACACAAGTTCCAACCCGGCAGACGCACACAGCACCAGCGTGAGCAGCGTTAAGGTTTCAAAGGACTGAAAGGGAATGACGCGATCGAAGATCAGCAGGATGACGAGCGGCGTTAGCATAGACAGGACATTGAACGCCAGAGACGCGGCAAGAATAGGACCGTCTGTTTTGGGGCCGACGACGCGGCCTTTCCAAACTTCATAAGACATGTTCTCAATCCCACGCGAAAAACTGCAGTTGTTTCGCATTCCAGCCGTTACCTTTTGGTAAATCCGCGCCAATGAGATCGTTCGCGTTTCAATCAATTGGTTCTGGTTTTTCGCACCGTTTCTAAACGATCTGCTGATATCTCGACCTCCGCTCAAGTCATGAATTCTGTGAGGTCTTCAATGTCGACTCCGCCTGATGACACCTTTGGTGAAGGTCCCACGAATCAGGACGGTTCAGACGACAAAGAGCAGGTCGCAGAGGCTTTCAGAAATGCGGGTGTCGTCTCTGAAGAAGACCAGACACGCAGCACACTGCACTATGGCAATGATGAGGATGGGACACTAAGCAAGACGGATCCGCAAGGCGGGTGGGGTCATGACGGCGAAGCACCGAATCTGGATGATCAGACCCATGGTTCAGACAAGGTGGAAGTGGCCGGAGAGCCACAAGCAGGTGAGTCAAGCGATGCTGACGGTTCAAAGGGCGCAAAGGTCTTTCAGGCAGATATCACTTCAGGTCGCGTATTGTCGGGCGACGCACCTTTGGAAAAACCAGATCAGCTTGCCGGGACATCCGAACAAATCGCTAGTCACGACATGGACGCGACGCCAAGCGCCGAAATGAATGCCAATGCATCGCCTTTCGCCACGCAAGTCGCTCCTGCAACCCCAACCACCGACAGCCAGGAAGAAATCCTCAATCGTGGCCCCGAAGCGCTGGAGATGACCGGCGGCACGGTAGCCGAGAACGCGAGCGGCGCCGTGGTGGGCACGCTGTCGGTGATCGATCCGGATGCCGGGGACAGCCACAGCTTTGAGGTCTCCGACGACCGTTTCGAGGTGGTCGAGGGCCATCTGCAGCTCAAGCCCGGGGTCAGCCTCGATCACGAGGCCGCCGCCGAGATCAACGTTGAGGTGACCGTCACTGACAGCGCCGGTGCCAGCTTGAGCGAGAGTTTTGCGATCACCGTGGCGGATGTGAACGAAGGCCCCGAAGCGCTGGAGATGACCGGCGGCACGGTAGCCGAGAACGCGAGCGGCGCCGTGGTGGGCACGCTGTCGGT